>NC_008392.1 GCF_000203915.1 Burkholderia ambifaria AMMD | reverse complement strand
CGGGGCAGAAGCATCACACCGCGTCGCTCCCTACCATGCTTGTCGATAAGCTTCAGGAAGAACCACTTCCAGCTGCGAACGAACCGAACCCCGCTCGCTGCGAGCCATCGATTTTGGATCTTGTCCGACAACGGTCACTCATGAAACGCCCACGGACGCCTGCGGGAAGCATCACTTCGGCCGGCCGCCGCCCAGCGCACGCGACCGGCGCAGATCGACCCAAAGCTATCTCTCGACTTGGCGGAAAGCAGACGTTCGGCGTATTTTTTTCAAGCCTTAACGAGAATGCCGCCGCCGTCCAAGCCATTCAATGCCGACCTGAAATAGTAACCAGGTACCACACCAAGCGGCCCCGATGCTACGCATCATCGACTGCGTGCGCTGAATATCGGCAATGTTCTTGTTAATCACCTGCTGCGTCAGCCGATATACCTCTACGCCGGAAATCAGTAGACGGGCCGGGTGATCGCTGCAGAACTCGGCCCGTACCGGTTCACCGACATGCCTCCGAACGAGTTTACGGTCAAAAGGCGCACAAGCTCCTTTGACGCATCGTGAAACCAGTACGGCGTGACCGTTGCCATCCTGCACGAAATAGGAGTCTTGGATTTGGGACAGATTCCCGATCACCGTCTGGCTCGGCATGACATTTCCAGAACCGTCAACATTGCACATGTCGCTCAGTCGAGCAGGAGGCATGGGTACTATTGCCGGCGACCATTGCACCATTGCCAATAGCCCACCGCAAGCCACGACGATGCTGACTGGCCGGAGCTTTTTAGCGTCGAAAATTGTTGCCATAGCTGTGCAGTGATGGTCGCGGGTTTGAGTTCTTCCACTGAACTCTTGCGCTTTCGCGTAGCCAGTTTTTGACCATAATGGCCTGACATGATGTCATGAACCGAGCATCTGCTCGGTCGTGGATTTTCGTCGAGTTTGACTCGTCCGTCGAACGTTGCTTCCTGGCCGAACGCGGCCGGCCGCCGCCCTGCAACGCGCGACCGGCGCCGATCGACCCCGAGCGGTCAATCATCCCTCCCTAAAGCGGCCGCTCAGGCGTTCCGGTTGCATGGGATTCTACTTCGATGAAAGGAATCCCGTTCTTACCCAAAAAAAAGATGCTTACGACCCAAAGCTGGCGCCAATGCAAGTCGACAGCAGGCGCTCAGAATCTTCATCCATACGTGAAAACCCGCTCGCACGCACTGCCGTTCATGGGTAAAGTGAAGCAACGTGACTTCAGCCAGCACTCGTGCGGGCTGTTACACGGCAACGCTGTTGTCCTGAAACCAAGTTAGAAGGTACTCGCACACTGTAATTTTTTAACCACAAAGGAGAGCATTCATGGCACTTAAACCAGGACCAAAGCCGATAGCAAAATCAACAGGGAAACCGGATCAGCGCCGCCGTGATAACAAGACCACACCAGGAAATACACCATCCCTCAAACCCAGCAAATCTAGCAATCCCCCAAAGAGTAAATGACAGGGGCTCTAGTTAATTTGCCCTTCTAACCCGGCAGTCGATCGGATCTGCGCGAAATGCCGCGCAGGCCGGTCACTTCTACGTTGGATGACAGCTCTTGAGCGATGATCCGACCGGCTGCTTTTGGCCGAACTCGGCCGACCGCCACCCGTTGCGGTCATTCTGACGACAGGTCGAGGCCCTTCCTAGCCGGGCCTCTCTGAACCAGATTCAGCCTCCGAGCCTCGCAGTGCTTATAATCAAACAATGGTTACTATTCGAAATTCCCGTCCCGAAGAAGGCGCTCGTGCCTTTGAAATTTGGCGCCGTGCAGTTGACGCTACACATGATTTCCTGTCCCCCGAGGACCGCAAAGCCATTGACGATTTGGTCTGTGACTTCCTCCCGAAAGCTCCGCTATGGTTGGCAGTGGATGCCAATGATTACGCCCAGGCATTCATGCTCATCGACAACGGCCACATGGAGGCACTGTTCGTTGATCCAGCCTGCAGAGGGACTGGCATTGGTGCAGCCCTAGTCCGTCATGGCCTGAAGCTTCACCCCAAAATGACAACCGATGTCAATGAGCAGAACGGTCAAGCCGTTGGTTTTTACGAAAAAATGGGTTTCAAACGGACGAGTCGCTCTCCACTGGATGGACAGGGAAGACCATATCCACTCATTCATTTGGAGTACACCGGCGTCTAAGTGTCTGCTCATGGCCGCTTGTTGTCCTATATGCCCGCCCGGGATCGGACCACTTGCGGTCCATCGTCCTCCTGCGGAATAGTCATTCGCGCGGCATTAAGAGTTAGACCAAAACTCGTTTTTCTCCCACTGCGGTCGCGGTACCGTCGAAAACGCCGCCCGAACGAGGCCGATGGACCCTTGCTGCATGTACATCGTAGCCATCGTGCCGAACCGGCGATCGGCGGACGAAATCGAACCGCTCTTGGGCATGAAAAACGGGTATAGAAATGGATTAATGTCCTCAACCCCTTTCAGTCCAATCCCCCGACAGTGCCCCATCGGGCGGAACACCGCCTCGCCACTCGGATCAGCCACGTATCTCCAATAAACCCCGCGCAGTCCGATAAAAGTCGAGCTGCTTTGCGCATATGCTACCGGAACCCCTAATAAGCCCCAAAGCGCAACCAAGATGAGCGTGTTTCTTCAAGGGTTTTTTTCCGTGATTGTTCACATCGAGCACGCAGGGTTGTGTGTGACGGCGAGATTGCTGGAGCAAGCGTCGTGATTGTGCCCTCAGGAAAACCCTGATCGACTCAGGCAGGCCACCCGTTTCAGCCGGATTTCCCCCTGCCGAAAGTAGCCGCGTCGCGCCTCGGCCAAGCGATACCCCGACCACGCCCGACCGCGCTCCAGCAAGCCTCCCAGCCCCGCATACCCAGCAAAAAAGGTATGGCGCCCCACAATATTCCGCGTCCCAAAGCGAATTTCAATACCCACCAGGTATCAAAAACCGCGCCCAAAAGTATTGGACGCTCCATTTCCCCGCCGCGTATAAATCCGTTCCATGAACTCCCCACACGCAGCGCACCCCATGTCCCCGATCACCATCGAACGCATTGAAACCCGCCTCGTCGACCTGCCGACGATCCGTCCGCACAAGCTGTCGGTCGCCACCATGCATGGCCAGACGCTGATGCTGGTGAAGGTGCTCTGCAGCGACGGCGTGACCGGCCTCGGCGAAGGCACGACGATCGCCGGGATGGCCTACGGCCCGGAAAGCCCCGAAGCGATGAAGCTCGCGATCGACGCGTACCTCGCGCCGGCGATCATCGGCCAGGACGCGACGCGCATCCAGACGCTGATGGCGTTCCTCGGCAAGCTCGCGAAGGTCAATCACTTCGCGAAGAGCTCGCTCGAAACCGCGCTGCTCGACGCGCACGGCAAGCGTCTGGGCGTACCGGTCAGCGAACTGCTCGGCGGTCGCCGGCGTGATCGCCTGCCGGTCGCCTGGACGCTCGCATCGGGCAACACGGCGACCGATATCGCCGAGGCCGAGCGGATGCTCGACCTGCGCCGTCACAACGTATTCAAGCTGAAGATCGGCGCGAAGGCGCTCGCCGATGACATCCGGCACGTGGCCGAGATCAAGCGGGCGCTCGGCGAGCGCGCATCGGTGCGCGTCGACGTGAACATGGCGTGGAGCGAAACGCAGGCGGCGCGCGCGATTCCGGCGCTGGCCGATGCCGGTTGCGAACTGGTGGAGCAGCCGGTGGCGTCGGCCGCGGCGCTCGCGCGGCTGATGCGCCGCTTCCCGGTCGCGCTGATGGCCGATGAAATCCTGCAGGGCCCGGACAGCGCGTTCGAGATCGCGAAGCATCACGGCGCGGACGTGTTCGCGATCAAGATCGAGCAGAGCGGCGGCCTCTTTGCCGCGCAGCGCGTCGCGGCGATCGCGGATGCAGCCGGCATCGAGCTGTACGGCGGCACGATGCTCGAAGGCGCGTTCAGCACGGTCGCGTCCGCGCATCTGTTCGCGAGCTTCGCGAACCTGCAGTGGGGCACCGAACTGTTCGGACCGCTACTGATCACCGAAGAAATTCTCACGACCCCGCTCGACTACAGCGATTTCGAATTGACCGTGCCGAGCGGCCCGGGCCTCGGCATCGAACTCGACGAAGCGAAGATCGCGCGCTTCACCCGCGACGGGCTGACGAAAGTCTCCCGCTAACCCGCGCTAACCGATTACGTATCAGGACATCACGATGCTTTTCCACGTACGCATGGACGTCAACCTGCCGGCCGACCTGCCGGCCGCGGTCGCCGACGAGATCAAGGCCCGCGAGAAGGCGTACTCGCAGGCGCTGCAGCGCAGCGGCAAGTGGCGTCACATCTGGCGCATCGCTGGCGAATACGCTAACTACAGCGTGTTCGACGTGTCGGGCAACGCCGAGCTGCACGACATCCTGACCGGCCTGCCGCTGTTCCCGTACATGAAGATTTCGGTGACGCCGTTGTGTCGCCACCCGTCGTCGATACACGACGACGACGTTTGAGCCACGGAGTCGCTCGTTCTCGACAGCGAGCACCCGGGTCACGATTCCCCCAAATACACGTGGAGACACCATCATGAGCGTCAAAGTTTTCGATACGAAGGAAGTGCAGGATCTGCTGAAGGCCGCGTCGAACGCGGGCGCGAACGGCACGCAGGCCGGCAACGCGCGCACGCAGCAGATCGTGCAGCGGCTGCTCGGCGACCTGTTCAAGGCGATCGACGATCTCGACATCACGCCCGACGAAGTGTGGGCCGGCGTGAACTACCTGAACAAGCTCGGCCAGGACGGCGAAGCGGCGCTGCTGGCGGCCGGCCTCGGCCTCGAGAAGTATCTCGACATCCGGATGGACGCCGAGGACGAGGCGATCGGCCTCGACGGCGGCACGCCGCGCACGATCGAAGGCCCGCTGTATGTCGCCGGCGCGCCGGTGCGCGAAGGCGTCGCGAAGATCGACCTCGACGCGGACGAAGGCGCGGGCCCGCTCGTGATCCACGGCACGGTCACGGGGCTCGACGGCAAGCCGGTGGCCGGCGCGCTGGTCGAGTGCTGGCACGCGAACTCGCACGGCTTCTATTCGCACTTCGACCCGACCGGCAAGCAGAGCGATTTCAACCTGCGCGGCGCGGTGAAGACGGGCGCGGACGGCAAGTACGAATTCCGCACGCTGATGCCGGTCGGCTACGGCTGCCCGCCGCAGGGCGCGACGCAGCAGCTGCTGGATCGCCTCGGCCGTCACGGCAACCGCCCGGCGCACGTGCACTTCTTCGTGACCAGCGACGGTCACCGCAAGCTGACGACGCAGTTCAACATCGACGGCGACCCGCTGATCTGGGATGACTTCGCGTATGCGACGCGCGAGGAGCTGATTCCGCCCGTCACCGCCAAGACTGGCGGCGCCGCGCTCGGGCTGAAGGCCGACGCGTACCAGGACGTCGAGTTCAACTTCGTCCTGACGCCGCGCGTCGAGGGCAAGGACAACCAGATCGTCGAACGCCTGCGCGCTTCCGCCACGGCATAACCGCCCGACGGCGCGGCGGCGCGCTTGCGCCGCCGGCCGGGCTCCCGCGAGATTCAATCGATACCGATGCGAGCGTGCTTGCAGGACCCGGCACGCGCACAGGAGGAACCAACATGTCCGCCACGATCGACCCCACCACCGAACTGGACCACCTGCTCGCCACCGCCGTGCAGGACGACAAGGAAGCCGGCATCTTCCGCTGCCGCCGCGACATCTTCACGAACGAGGCGCTGTACGCGCTCGAGATGAAGCACATCTTCGAGCGCAACTGGGTGTACCTGGCGCACGAGAGCCAGATCCCGAACAACAACGATTACTACACGACGTGGATCGGCCGCCAGCCGGTCGTCATCACACGCGACAAGGCCGGCGAGCTGCACGCGGTGATCAATGCGTGCGCGCACAAGGGTGCGATGCTGTGCCGCCGCAAGCACGGCAACAAGGGCAGCTTCACGTGCCCGTTCCACGGCTGGACCTTCTCGAACACCGGCAAGCTGCTGAAGGTGAAGGACGAGAAGACGACCGAGTATCCGGTGCAGTTCAACACGCACGGCTCGCACGACCTGAAGAAGGTCGCGCGCTTCCAGAGCTATCGCGGCTTCCTGTTCGGCAGCCTGAGCGACGACGTGCTGCCGCTCGAGGACTACCTCGGCGAGGCGCGCGTGATCATCGACCAGATCGTCGACCAGGCGCCGAACGGGCTCGAAGTGCTGCGCGGCAACTCCTCCTACATCTACGAAGGCAACTGGAAGATGCAGATGGAGAACGGCTGCGACGGCTATCACGTGAGCACCGTGCACTGGAACTACGCGGCGACGATGGGCCGCCGCAAGGAAGACGGCACCAAGGCCGTCGATGCGAACAGCTGGAGCAAGTCGGTCGCGGGCGTGTACGGCTTCGACAACGGCCACATCCTGCTGTGGACCAAGACGATGAACCCGGAAGTGCGGCCGGTGTACCAGCACCGCGACGAGATCGAGGCGCGCGTGGGCGCGGCGCAGGCCGACTTCATCGTGAACCAGACGCGCAACCTGTGCGTGTACCCGAACGTGTTCCTGATGGACCAGTTCAGCACGCAGATCCGCGTGGTGCGTCCGCTCGGCGTCGACAAGACCGAAGTCAGCATCTTCTGCTTCGCGCCGAAAGGCGAGAGCGAAGCCGACCGCACGACGCGGATCCGCCAGTACGAGGATTTCTTCAACGTGACCGGGATGGGCACGGCCGACGATCTCGAGGAATTCCGCGCGTGCCAGGCCGGCTACGCGGGCATCACGGCGATGTGGAACGACCTGTCGCGCGGCGCGCCGCTGTGGGTCCACGGGCCGGACGAGAACGCGAAGAAGATGGGGCTGAACCCGCGCATTTCGGGCGAGCGCAGCGAGGACGAAGGGCTGTTCGTGTGCCAGCACGAACACTGGGTGCACGTGATGCGCGATGCACTGAAGAAGGAACGCGCGGAGGTGGCGGCATGAACATCGATTACCGGACCATTTGCGCGGCGCTGTATCGCGAAGCGCGCCTGCTCGACGATCGCGAGTGGGACGAGTGGCTGACCTGCTACACGGAGGACGTCACGTACTGGATGCCCGCGTGGGACGACGACGACCGGCCGACCGACGATCCGCAAAGCGAGATCTCGCTGATGTACTACGCGGATCGCGGCGGCCTCGAGGATCGCGTGTTCCGGATCAAGACCGAGCGCAGCGGCGCGTCGACACCCGAGCCGCGCACCAGCCACAACGTGACGAACGTCGAGGTGCTGGCCGAGCGCGACGGCGAGGTGGACGTGCGCTACAACTTCGACACGCTCAACCATCGCTACCGCGTGACCGATCACTACTTCGGCACGATGTTCGTCACGCTGCGCAAGGTGAACGACGCGCTGCTGATCTCGCACAAGAAGATCGTGCTGAAGAACGACTATATCCGGCAGGTGCTCGACGTGTATCACGTCTGACGCCGATTGTTTCGACAGTAACCGAGGGAGACGAGGTCATGTCCACCTACAAGATTGCACTGAACTTCGAGGACGGGGTCACCCGCTTCATCGACTGCAAGGCCGGCGAGAAGGTGCTCGACGCCGCGTTTCGCGCGAAGATCAACCTGCCGATGGACTGCTCCGACGGCGTGTGCGGCACCTGCAAGTGCCGCGCGGAAAGCGGCAGCTACGACCTCGGCGACGACTACATCGACGACGCGCTCACCGAGGACGAGAAGGACGGCGGCCTCGTGCTGACCTGCCAGATGGTGCCGCAAAGCGATTGCGTGATCGCGGTGCCAACCTCGTCGGTCGCGTGCAAGACCGGCCACAGCGCGTTTGCCGCGACCGTGACGCGGGTCGAGCCGCACAACGACGCGGCGATCGTGCTCGAGCTCGACGTCGACGCGGCCGCGCCGGCGTTCCTGCCCGGCCAGTACGTGAACATCGGCGTGCCGGGCAGCGGCCAGCACCGGTCCTATTCGTTCTCGTCCGCGCCGGGTGACACGAAGATCGGATTCCTGATCAAGAAGATTCCCGGCGGCGTGATGAGCACGTGGCTCGAATCGGCGGCGCCCGGCGACACGCTCGAGCTGACCGGGCCGCTCGGCAGCTTCTACCTGCGCGACGTCGCGCGGCCGCTGCTGTTCCTCGCGGGCGGCACGGGCCTCGCGCCGTTCCTGTCGATGCTGGAGGCGCTCGCGCGCAGCGGCTCGCAGCAGAAGGTGCACCTGATCTACGGCGTGACGCGCGATCTCGACCTGGTGCTGGTCGACGCGATCGAAGCGTATGCGGCGAAGCTGCCGAACTTCAGCTTCGCGACCGTCGTCGCCGATGCGGCGTCGAGCCATGCGCGCAAGGGCTGGGTCACGCAGCACATTCCGGCCGACGCGCTGAACGACGGCGACGTGGACGTCTATCTGTGCGGGCCGCCGCCGATGGTCGATGCGGTGCGCCAGTACTTCGACGATCAGGGCGTGAAGCCCAACAGCTTCCACTACGAGAAGTTCACGCCGAACGTGACGACGGCAAAGGCGGCATGACCATGCAACGATTCTCCGGAAAGGTCGTCGTCGTCACCGGCGCGGCGCAGGGCATCGGTCGCGGCGTCGCGCTGCGCGCGGCGGCCGAGGGCGGCCGCGTGCTGTTCGTCGATCGTGCGGAATTCGTGGCCGAGGTGGCCGCCGAAGCGCCGGGCGGCGACACGGCCGGTTTCGTCGCCGATCTCGAAACCTACGACGGCGCGCACGCGGCGATGGCGTTCGCGGTCGCGACGTTCGGCCGGATCGACGTGCTGATCAACGGCGTCGGCGGCGCGATCCGGATGCGGCCGTTCGCCGAGTTCGAGCCCGCGCAGATCGACGCGGAAATCCGCCGCTCGCTGATGCCGACGCTCTACAGCTGCCACGCGGTGTTGCCGCATCTGCTGGCCGGGGGCGGCGGCACGATCGTGAACGTGTCGTCGAACGCGACGCGCGGGATTCGCCGCGTGCCGTACTCGGCCGCGAAGGGCGGCGTCAATGCGCTGACGGCGGCGCTCGCGATGGAATACGCGGAGCATGGCATCCGCGTGGTCGCGACCGCGCCCGGCGGCACCGCAGCGCCGCCGCGCCGCGTGCCGCGCAATGCGGCCGGCGACAGCGAGCAGGAACAGGCGTGGATGGCCGAAGCAGTGCGGCAGGTGACCGACTCGACGTTCTTCAAGCGCTACGGCAGCCTCGACGAACAGATCGCGCCGATCCTGTTCCTCGCGTCCGACGAAGCGAGCTACATCACCGGCACGGTGCTACCGGTCGCGGGCGGCGATACGGGTTGAGCGGCGCACCGCTTGCCGAACCGTGGTTCATGCGTGCATGCGCCGCAGCCGCGCGGGCACGCTATCCGACACTTACCTAATCGGCCGGCGCCGCGAGCCCGGCCACGGAGACACTCATGCGCGAAGGCGAAGCGATCATTCCGGCCGGAATGGAGGCCGTGTACGAAAAAATCGGCTATGCACCGGCGATCAAGGTCGGCGATACCGTCTACGTGTCCGGCCAGATCGGCCGTGACGCCGCGATGCAACTGGTGGAAGACCGCGAAGCGCAGATCGTGCAGGCGTTCGAGAACCTGAAGCGCGTGCTGGAGGCCGGCGGCGCTTCGCTCGACGACGTGGTCGACCTGACGACCTTCCATACCGACATGCGCGACCTGCCGCTGTTCCTGCAGGTGCGCGACCGCTATTTCCATGCGCATCCGCGGCCGGCGTGGACCGCCGTCGGTGCGCACATGCTGGGCGGTTCGCCGGGCTATATCGTCGAGATCAAGGCGGTGGCGGTGCTGTAACCGAACACGCGGCACCCGCGCTTCGCGAACTTCTCGGCGGCGGCGCGCCCGATGCCCGACGACACGCCGGTCACGACGACAACGATGGGGTTCGACATGGCTGCTTCCTTCGATACGTGAACGGGCTGGGTATCAATCGCGCGCGTCGAGCGCGGGTGCAAGCGTAGGTTCGGGAAGCGACGCCTCGTGCTCGCCGCGGCGCGAACCGGCGGCATGGCCGGGCCGGATTCGATACCAGATCGCATACATCGCGGGCAGGAACACCAGCGTGAGGACCGTGCCGGCGAACGTGCCGCCGATCAGCGTGTATGCAAGCGTTCCCCAGAACACCGAATGGGTGAGCGGAATGAACGCGAGCACGGCGGCCATCGCGGTCAGGATGACCGGGCGGGCCCGCTGCACGGTCGCTTCGACGACTGCATGGAACGGATCCAGCCCCGAGAGTTCGTTCTGATGGATCTGCCCGATCAGGATCAGCGTGTTGCGCATCAGGATCCCCGACAGCGCAATGAGCCCGACCAGCGCGTTGATGCCGAACGGCTGCCCGAACAGGATCAGCGTCGGCACTACGCCGATCAACCCGAGCGGGCTCGTCAGGAACACCATCACCATCGCGGAGATCGAGCGCACCTGGAAGATGATGATGACAAGCGTGATCGCGAGCATGATCGGGAACAGCGGCAGCATCGCCGCGGTCGCCTTGCCCGATTCCTCGATGGAGCCGGCCTGCTCGATTCGATAACCGCTCGGCAGCTTGTCGGCGATCGGTTGCAGCGCCTTCGTGATCGCGGCCGATACGTCGGGCGGCTGCAAGCCGTCGGCGATGTCGCCGCGCACGGTGACGGTCGGCACGCGATCGCGCCAGCGCATGATCGGTTCCTCCATGCGCACGTCGACCTTGCCGACCTGCGACAGCGGAATGTGCTGGCCGTTCGCGCCGACGAGGGTGAAGTCGGCGAGCCGCGCCGGGTCGAGCCGCGTATCGCCGCCCGAACGCGCGATCACCTGCACGGTTCGAATATCCTCGCGCACCGCCGTGACGGGCACCCCCGTGAGCAGGAACTGCAGTTGCTGCGCGACCGCGCCCGACGTCAATCCGACCGCCTGCAGGCGATCCTGCTGCAACGTGAAATGCATCGTGGGCGCGCGCGTGCCCCAGTCGGCATTGACCGTGCGCATCATCGGGCTGCCGGTCATCACGCGCTGCACATCGGTTGCGATGCCGCGCAGCGTGTCCGGATCGGGGCCCGTGATCCGGTAGGCCACCGGGAACGGCGAATACGGACCGAACACGAGTTGCGTGACGCGCACGCGCGCCTCGGGCGCGAGGCCGTCGGCGATGACTTTTCGTAGTCGCGCCTTCAATGCCTCACGTTCCTCCTGACTGTCGGTGCGCACCACGATCTTCGCGAACGACGGATCGGGCAGCTCCGGCCCCATCGCCAGATAGAAACGCGGCGCACCCTGGCCGACGTACGCGGTGACGATCCGCGCTTCCTTCTGTCTGGCGAGCCATGCCTCGACCTTCGACGTGGTGGTGCTGGTCTGCGAAATCGACGTGCCGTACGGCATCTGCACCTCGATCAGCACCTCGGGGCGATCCGAGATGGGGAAAAACTGCTTCTTGACGATCGCCATGCCGAGAATCGCGAGCACGAACAGGCCGACGACCGAACCGGCGACGATCCATTTGCGGGCGATCACGCGCGTCAGCAGTTGGCGGAAGCGGTTGTAGCGCGGCGTGTCGTAGATCGCATCGTGACCGCCCTCGAACTTCTTGAAGTCCGGCAGCATCTTCACGCCGAGGTACGGCGTGAAGGCCACCGCGATGACCCACGATGCGATCAGCGCGATCCCGACGATCCAGAACATGTTGCTGGTGTATTCGCCCGCGGAGGAGCGCGCGAAGCCGTTCGGCATGAAGCCGACCGCGGTCACCAGCGTACCGGCCAGCATCGGCGCGGCCGTATGGCTCCACGCGTAGGCCGACGCGGCCACGCGGTCGTAGCCTTCCTCCATCTTCACGACCATCATCTCGATCGCGATGATCGCGTCGTCGACCAGCAGGCCGAGCGCGAGGATCAGCGAGCCGAGCGTGATGCGGTCGAAGTTCTTGCCGGTCGCGGCCATCACGACGAACACCACGGCGAGCGTCAGCGGCACGGCCGCGGCGACGACGAGCCCCACGCGCCAGCCCATGCTGACGAAGCTCACCAGCATTACCACGAGCAGCGCGGCGAAGAACTTCACCATGAACTCGTCGACGGCGGAGCTGATGTTCACGGACTGGTCGGTCACCTTGGTCAGGCTCATGCCGAGCGGCAGCCCGGTATTGATCGCGCCGACCTCGTGGTCGAGGGCCTTGCCGAGGTCGAGCCCGTTCCAGCCGTCGCGCATCACGATGCCCAGCAGCAGCGCGGGTTCGCCGTTGTTGCGGATCAGGAACGTCGACGGGTCTTCGTAACCGCGCTCGACGGTGGCGATGTCCGACAGCTTCAGCGTGCGACCTTGCGCGACGATCGGCGTGTCGCGAATCTTCTGCAGCTTGTCGAACGCGCCGTCCACGCGAATGAAGATCTCCGGGCCGCGCGTCTCGACGGAGCCGGCCGGCGTCAGCGCGTTTTGGCCGTTGAGCGCGGCGAACACGTCCTGCGGGCTCACGCCGAGTGTCGCGAGCCGGTCGTGCGACAGCTGGATATAGATGCGCTCCGCCTGCTCGCCGATGATGTCGACCTTCTTCACGCCGGGCACGTGCAGCAGCCGCTGGCGCAGCGTCTCCGCGTCGCGCACCAGCAGGCGCTGCGGCTCGCCCTTGGCCTTCAGCGCGAAGAGGGCGAACGTGACGTCCGCATATTCGTCGTTGACCATCGGGCCGATCACGCCCGACGGAAGATCGTTCGTCACGTCGCCGATCTTTTTGCGCGCCTGATAGAACTGCTCCTGCACCTCGGACGGCGGCGTGCTGTCGAGCAACGTCAGCGTCGTGAACGCGAGGCCGGGGCGCGTGTAGGTTTCGGTGCGGTCGTACCAGCGCAGCTCCTGCATGCGCTTTTCGATCTTTTCGGCGACCTGGTCGTGCATTTCCTGCGCGGTCGCGCCGGGCCACGCGGTGACGATGGTCATCACCTTGACCGTGAAGGCCGGGTCTTCCGCGCGGCCGAGCTTGAAGAACGACACGAGCCCCGCGAGCGAAATCAGGCAGATCAGGAACAGCGTGACCGCGCGCTCGCGCACCGCGAGCGCCGACAGGTTGAAGCGGCGCTCGCTCACGGTCGTGCTCCTTCGCTTGCGACCGCGACGGCCTGCGGCGACACGCGGACCGTTTCGCCTTCGCGCAGCAAGTGGGCGCCGAGTGCGACGACCCGCTCGCCTTGCTTCAGCGCGCCGGACACGCGGGCGCTGTCGTCGTCCAGATGCTCGAGATTGACCGGCCGCCACGCCACCTTCGCCGGATCGCCGGCGACGACCCACACGCCGGGCCCCTTGCCGGCGTCCAGCAGCGCGCCGATCGGCACCTGCAGGCCGGTTTGCGGTGAGCCGTCCGCGATCCGGATCGTCACGGTCGCACCCAGCGGTGCGCCGGCTAACGCACCCTGCAGCACATAACGCGCTTCAAACGTGCGCGTTCTGGTATCCGCGGTATCGGAGAGCTGGCGCAGCGTCGCGGGAACGCTCACGTCCTGCTTGCCGAACAGCTCGGCCTGCGCGCTCGACCCGATCGCCGGGCGCAGGGTTTCGGGCAACTGGATTACGGCCTCGCGGCTGCCGGCGTGCGCGAGCCGCACCACCGGCTGGCCCGCGCTGACCACCTGACCGGGCTCGGCGAGGGTTTCCATCACGACGCCGTCGCCGTCCGCGACGAGTTCCGCATAGCCTGTCGCATTGCGCGACACGTTCGCGTCGGCCTCGGCGGCACTCAGTTGCGCCTTGGCGGCATCGGCCGCCGCCTTGATCTGGTCATAGGCCGATGCCGATATCGCTCCGGTGCCGCGCAGGTCGCGGTAGCGGGCTTCGTCCTCGGCGGTCTGCCGCGCGCGGGCCCGCGCGGCGGCCACGGCCTCGTCGCGTGCGCGCGCCGCGAGCTTCAGGTCGACGGGGTCGAGCCGCATCAGCGGCTGGCCGCGCCGGACGGTTTGACCGGCGTCGACGAGCCGCTCCTGCACCTTGCCGGACACCCGGAACCCGAGGTCGCTTTGCACGCGGGCGGCAACGGTGCCGGTAAACGCGCGCGACGCGGGAACGGCCGCCTGGACGACGGCGGTACGCACGAGCGGCGCTTCCGTGCGCGGATCGGAAGGCGCTTTTCCGCTGCACGCGGCTAGCGCGAGCGGCAGTGCGGAAGCGACTGCGAGGAGAGCGAGGCGACGCCTGACCATGAAAGACCCAGTGACGAAGTGTTCGGGGCTCTCATTGTGGATCTAGTGACTAAAATAGTCAATGGTCACAAACGGTGACGTATCACGGGGCGAGGCTGCGCAGAACGAGGTTCGACAACTGCGCGGGCGCGGCGTCGGTCGTGTCGAGGTTGTATTGCAGCAGCAGCGGATTCAGGTACGGGCGCATCACCAGGTAGATCGCCATCGCGGTTTCGTCCAGCGGCGTCTTGCGCTCGAACTCACCGTTTTGGCGGCCTGCCTGCAGCACGTCCTGCAGCAGTTTCTGCACGCGCGCTTCATAGGCCTGCACCGACTGCCAGTTCCCGGTGGCAGCCGACGCGGCGATGTCGTACAGCTTGCGGTCGCGGAAAAACAGCCGCAGGCTCGCTTCGGTAAAGACCTTGAACATCCGCCGCAGCTTCTCGGTGGGGAGTTCGGCCTCGGCGACGGCCGCGCGCACCTCGGTCTCGATCTCGTGCAGGCAGTTCGCGCAGATCATTTCGCCGATCGCCTGTTTCGATTCGAAGAACTTGTAGATATAGGCCTTCGAGAAGCCGATCGCCTTCGCGAGATCGGACACGGTCGTCTTTTCATAACCGTACCGGCTGAAGTGCTCGGTGGCGGCAACGACGATCTGGTCCCGGACGTCGTGGTCGGCCGGCCCCCGCGCGGGGGCCGGGGAGGAAGCGGTTTTTTTCATGGGCTGCAGCCGACAGGATGGACAACGAGTGACTATTTGGTATTATAGTCACTATCGAATTCTTGCGAAAACCGTCATGCTACCCAAACCCGTCGTTGCCGCGGTTCTTGTTGCCGTCCTGTTGACGGGTTGCGCCGTCGGTCCCGACTACGTGCGCCCCGAGGTCGCGATGCCGCAGCGGTTCCAGGGCCAGGCCGCCGTGGACCAGCGGCACGCGGCCGCCGATGCCGATCTCGCGACGTGGTGGACGGGGTTCGGCGATCCGCAACTGACGCGCTACGTCACGCTGGCCCTGGCGCAGAACCTCGATCTCGCGCAGGCCGCGGCACGCGTCGCACAAGCGCGCGCAGGGCTGAGTGCGGCGAATGCGGCGCTGCTGCCTTCGGGCGAGGTGAGTGGTCAGGCAGCGCGCGTCTACCAGTCGGTCGAAACGCCGTTGGGGCGTGTGCTGAACTCGGCGCCCGGTTTCGACCGTCACGGCAGCGACTATGAGGCCGACTTCAACGCGAGCTGGGAGCTGGACGTGTTCGGCGGGCTGCGCCGCGGCCGCGAAGCGGCGCTTGCCGACTACCAGGCGTCGGAAGCCGGCGCGGTGGCGACGCGCCTTGCCGTCGCCGCGCAAACCGCGGACATCTACATCACGATTCGCGGGTTGCAGGGCCGGTTGAAGGTCGCGCGGCACCAGGTGCAGACCGAGCAGGATCTGCTGTCGACCATCAGCCTGCTGTATGGCAAGGGGCTCGCGGCGGAGCTTCAGGTCAGGCAGGCCGAAGGCGCGCTCGCGCAGGTTCGCGCGACGGTGCCCGTGCTCGAGGCGGCGCTGGACACGGCGATGAACGCGCTCGACGTGATGCTCGGTTCGCAGCCCGGCACGCATCGGGCGGAATTGCTCGACGGCGGCGACGTGCCGGTCGCGCCGCGGATCGCGGCGACGGGAACGCCCGGTGAACTGCTCAGGCGGCGGCCCGACCTGATCGTGGCCGAGCGGCGCGTGGCGGCGGCGAACGCGCGCATCGGCATGGCCGTCGCCGAGTATTACCCGAAGTTCTCGCTGAGCGGGCTGATCGGCAGCGCGACGACGATGGGCGCGGGCAATCTGTTTACCGGCGGCGCCAACCAGGCCGCGGGCGTGCTCGGCCTGCGCTGGCGTCTGTTCGACTTCGGCCGGATCAATGCGCAGATCGCGCAGGCCAAAGGACAGGATGCGGAAATGCTGGCCGCGTATCGGCTCGCGGCGCTGCACGCGACCGAGGACGTCGAAAACGCGTTCTCGGCGCTCGTCAAGCGCGACGAGCAGGCAGCAGTTCTTGGCGGCGGCGTGGATTCGCTTGGGCGAGCGAGAGCCGCGTCGTTTGCTGCGTACCAGAAAGGCGTCGTCAGCCTGATCGAGGTGCTGCAGGCCGACGAAAACCTGCTGCGCGCGTCCGACCAACGCGTGCAGGCGCAAACCGAATCCGCACGCGCGGCGGTTGCCGCGTTCAAGGCGCTCGGTGGTGGGTGGCAGGCGCAGGGATCGGAAGCGGTGGCCATGCGGTAGTGACTTCGTCGGAATGTGGCCGATGGCCGTCATCGATGAATCGCCGCCCGCAACCGCCTCACCTCCTGCTCCGACACCGGCGCGGCGCGATTCCCCCACGCGCCGCGCACGTAGCTGACCACCGCCGCGATTTCGCCGCTCGTCAGCGCGCCGCGCATCGCGGGCATCCGCTGCACCGGGCCGTTCGTGCCGGGCGCCGGCCGCGCGCCTTCGACGACGATCCGGATCGCGCTCGTTGGATCGGCTGCCAGCACAGCCGTATTGCCCGCGAGCGGCGGCCCGTGATCGCGCACGCCGGCGCCGTCCGCGCCGTGACAGCGCGCGCAGAACCCCGCATACACGCCGGCGCCCGGCGCCTGCTGACCGCCTTGCGGCCGAGGCCCCGCGGCCGTCAGCCGCGGAACGCCGACGCCCAGCGGGTTCGTCGCGGCAGTCGGTTGCGCGGGCAACGATTTCAGGTAGACGGCGATCGCGTGACGATCGTCGTCGCTGAGCAGCGCGGTGCTCTCTTCGACGACCGGCGCCATCGCGCCGAACACCGCGCCGCGTACCGCATGGCCGCTGCGCAGGAAGGCGGCGAGCTCGTCGATGGTCCAGCGGCCGAGGCCGTCCGTGTCCGCGCCGGTCAGGTTCGGCGCGAACCAGTGATCGTTGATGCCGCCGGTCAGGAATGCCGGGCTGCGCTCGTCGTAGCCGCGCTCGTTATAGGCCGGCCCGCGCGGCGTATGGCACGCGCCGCAGTGGCCGAGCCCCTGCACCAGATACGCGCCGCGATTCCACTCGGCCGATTGCGCCGGTTGCGGCACGAACCGGTCGCGGTTCGCGAAGGCGAGGCTCCATAGCCCGAGCGCCCAGCGCTGGTTGAACGGAAACGGCAGCCGCGTGAGCTTCGCCGCGTTCGCGGACGGCGCGACGCCGCGCATGAAATACGCATAGAGCGCGCGCACGTCGGCGTCGGTCATCCGCGCGAACGACGGGTAGGGCATCGCCGGATACAGCCGGCTGCCATCCGCGCGCACGCCGCGCCGCAACGCGTCGTCGAACTGCTGCAGCGTGTAGTGGCCGATTCCGTGCGCCGGATCCGGCGTGATGTTCGGCGCATAGATCGGCCCGAACGGCGAATTCACCGGCTGGCCGCCCGCGTAGGGCGTGTGATCGGCCGCGTCGTGGCAGGCCGCGCAGTCGCCGGCAAGCGCGAGGTAGCGGCCGTGCGCGATCGTCGCGGCGTCGGTGTTCGCGGCGGCAGCGGCGACCATCGGGCGTCGGGCCGCCTTGGCCGATGCCGCAACCGATGGCGCGGCGGGCGTTGGGGCCGCCGCCGCCGCCGCCGCCGCCGCCGCCGACACCGCCGACACCGCCGACACCGCCGACACCGCCGACACCGCCGACGTAGCCGCAGCAGCCGACGCCGCCACGACAGGCGCCCCCGAAAGCCTCCGATCCTCTTTCACGCGAGCCGACATCGACGCACCGGCATCGGCCGCCGCCGCACCGATCCGCACGAAGCGCCAGCCCGACGCGGGTTCGGGCGCGTCCGCCGCCGACGCGGCGTCGGCCGTATCGCCGGCGGACGCAGGATGATCGTCCCGCTGCATGTCGCACGCGGCGAGCGCGACGCAAGCGGCGAGTAAGGCGAGTGCGACGCCGATCGCACGCCCGGGAAAGCGGAACGAAGCGAACGAGATCAGCGCCATGGACTGCACGGCCCCACGAAAGCCGACACGATGCCCGTGAACACGAGACCGATCACGAACCCGAGCGCGGCGAGCATTCCGCAGCGCGCGAGGAATCGCGTGCTGTCGTCGCGCGTCGCGGCCTGAACGTTGGCATCGTGCCTGCGTTGCCACGTGCGCACGAGCCAGGTGGCGAACGCCGCCGCCAGCGCGAATGCGCACGCGGCGATCAGCGCGAGCCACACGCCCACGTGCGCCCAGCGCGGCACGGCCTGCGCGACGCCGAGCGGATAGCACGCGGTCGACGCGAGCGTCTCGGACGCCAGCATCTGCGCGAACCACAGCGCGGGCGCGCCGATCAGGCCGGCCGCGATCGCGAGCAGGGGCGTCCACGAGCGTCGCGCGCCGTTCATCCCGACCTCCTGAGCCAGTACGGCGACACGTACAGCGCGGTGAAGATGAACAGCCACACGATGTCGACGAAGTGCCAGTAGAGCCCTCCGACCGTCAGCGCGACGCGCCGCTCGCCGCTGAAGAAGCCGGCGGCCGTCCAGCCGGCGAGCAGCGCGAGGATCACGAGCCCGGCCACCACGTGCGCGAGGTGAAAGCCGGTGATCGTGAAGTACAGGCTGCCGTACAGGTGTACGGTCGGGCCATACGGATGGTCGCGCCACTCGTGCAGTTGAACGAGCGCGAATGCGATGCCGAGCACCAGCGCGACGGCGAGCGCGGCCACCGCGTGCGGCCGCTTGTCGGCCCGCACCGCGCGCTCGGCGAGCCACACGAACACGCTGCTCGACAGCAGCACGACCGTGTTGCCGGCCGCGAGGCCGATCTTCGGCATCCCTTCGGGCGGCCACGGCGCGGACGATTGCGATTGCAGATAGAAGTAGCAGAACAGCAGATAGCCGAACAGGCCGGCCTCGGTCACGATCAGCGTGATGACACCCCACCAGCCGCCCGCGCGTTCGCCGCAACTGCCGACCGGCAGCGGTTCGACGCACGCGGCCGGCGCGCCCGCCGGCGTCGTGGCCGGCGACGGTTCGTCCGGATGCGCGCCGGCCGCGGCCGACGGCGCCTGCGTGTCGTCGCGGGCCGGCAGGTGCGCGCGCTGCCCGAGCGTGCCGCGCGGCCACAGCCAGACGGCGTTCGCGATCGCGCACCCGGCGACGGCCACGCACACGAGCGTCGGCGAGCGCGCGAGCATCGCCGCGAACACAGCCGTCGCAAGCAGCGCCAGCACGAACGGCACGCAGGTGTCCTCCGGCATCTTCAGGATCGCGCTCGGCGCCGCCGCGAGCGGCGTGACGGCGAGCGCCTCGCGGCCGTTGGCGAGCCGGTAGCCGACCCGCAGGCTGGTGCGCTTCGGATCGTCGCGCGTTTCCCACAGCGGATGCCGCGAGCCGACGAGCGGCAGCACCGCGAAGTTGTACACGGGCGTGGGCGACGCGACCGACCATTCGAGTCCGGCGCCGCCCCACGGATTCTCGCCGGCACGCGCGCCGCGCCGCGCGCTGACGAGCGCGTTGACGACGAACATCACGATGCCGATGCCGAAAATGAACGAGCCGATCGTGGTCAGCAGGTTCGACGTGTCCCACCCCATCCCGGACGGATAGGTATAGATGCGGCGCGGCATCCCGAGCAGCCCGGCGACGTGCATCGGGAAGAAGCCGAGGTTGAAGCCGACCAGCACGACCCAGAACGTCAGGCGTCCGAAGCGCTCGTTCATCATCCGCCCGGTGAACTTCGGGAACCAGTACGTGACGCCGCCGAGTACCGGGAACACGTTGATGCCGAGCAGCACGTAATGCAGATGCGCGACGACGAAATACGTGTCGGTCAACTGCCAGTCGAGCGGCACCGCTGCCGTCATCACGCCGGACACGCCGCCGACCACGAACATCAGCACGAAGCCCGCGAAATACAGAAACGGCGTGCGGAACACGGGCCGGCCGGTCCAGATCGTCGCGAGCCACGCGAACACCGCGACCGCGCTCGGGATCGAGATCAGCATGCTCGCCGCGCCGAAGAACGCGAGCGCGAGCGGCGCGATGCCGGTCGCGAACATGTGATGCACCCACACCTCGAAGCCGATCAGCATCGTCGCGACCGTCGACACCGCAACGGCCTCGTACGCGACGAGCGGCCGCCGGCAGAAGGTCGGCAGCGCATCCGACACGATCCCCATCGCGGGCAGCACGACCACGTACACCCACGGGTGCGCGAACATCCAGAACAGGTGCTGCCACAGCAGCGGCCGGCCGCCGTTCGCGACGTCGAAGAAGTGCGTGCCGGCATTGCGGTCGAGCCACAGCAGCAGGAACGCGAGGCTCACCGACGGCACCGCGACGAGGTTCGCGACCGATGCGGTCAGCGTGCCCCATACGATGATCGGCAGCCGGTCGATCGACATCCCGTGCGCGCGCATGCGCAGCAGCGTGACGACGAAGTTCGCCGCGCCGCCGGTCGTCGAGATGCCGAGCAGGATCATCCCGAGCGCATAGATGTCGATGTTCGCGCCGGCGCTGTAGTCGAGCGACGTGAGCGGCACGTAGTTGAACCAGCCGCCGTCGGGCACCGCGCCGAGCGGAAAGCTTGCATACAGGAACAGCCCGGCGAACAGGAACGCCCAGTACGAGAACGCATTGAGCCGCGGGAACGCCATGTCGCGCGAGCCGAGCATCAGCGGCCACAGATAGTTCGCGAAGCCGGACAGCACCGGCAGCGCGTACAGGAAGATCATCGTGACGCCGTGCATCGTGAACAGCGCGTCGTACTGCGCGGGCGTGAGCACCGTTGCGTTCGGGCGCGCGAGCTGGATGCGCATCACGAGCGCCTCGACGCCGCCGAGCAGCAGGAACGCGAAGGCGGTGACGATGTAGCGCAGCCCGATGCGCTTGTGATCGACCGTGCCGAGCCAGCCGCGCCAGCCGGGTTCCGATTCCCACAGCGCGGCGAGCGCGCGCTCGTGCGCGGAGCCCGGCGGCGCGTCGCCGAGGTCGGGCACGCGGCTGAGCGCGGTGGGCGCGGTGGGCGTGTCGTGGGCAACGGCCATTCGTGATCCTCCGTTCAATGCAGCGTCGCGAGATAGGCGGCGAGATCGTCGGCGTCGCGCGGCGCGAGCGCGAACGACGGCATCAGCGTCTGCGGCTTGATCTGCTGCGCGTGCGCGATCCAGCGCCGCAGGTTCTCGGGCGTGTTGTCGAGCGTGCCGGCCGCGAGCAGCCGGCGCGACCCGAGATGCGACAGGTCGGGGCCCGCGTCGCCCGCCGCGTCGGTGCCGCGCACCGCGTGACAGCCCGCGCAGCGCGTGGCGAAGACGCGCCGGCCGCGCTGCTCGGCGCCGGCCGCGGGGGCGGGCGCCGGCTGCCGCTGCGCGGCGAGCCATGCGCGAAACGCGTCGGGCGGCTCGGCCACGACCTCGAACGCCATGTGCGCGTGCTGCGCGCCGCAGTATTGGGAGCACTGTCCGCGATAGACGCCGGGCCGGTCGGCTTGCAGCCATTGATGGTTGGTCTGGCCGGGAATCGTCTGCGTTTTGCCGGCCAGTTGCGGAACCCAGAACGCATGGATCACGTCCGCGCTGTTCAGTTCGATCGCGACGGGCTCGCCCACTGGGATGTGGATCTCGTTGGCCGTGACGAACGCGGGGCCGCCCGCGTCGTCCGGATAGCGGACGGCCCACCACCAGTCGTGTGCCGTCACGACAATCGTCAGCGCGGGCGGGCGCGGCGGCGCCGCGACCACGCCGAGCACGCGCAGCATGTACACGAGCGCGGCGAACAGCAGCACGATCGAGATCGCGGAGCCGACCGTCACGATCGCCAGCCCGCTGCGCGGCGCACCATCTGCCTGCGCGCGGCGGCGAAATATCGCGATCAGCAGCAACACCGCGATCGCGATGCACACGAACGTGCACAGTGCGACGAGCGCCCAGCCGAGCACGAGCACTGGCCGCGCGGCGGGGCCGGCCGCATGCGCGACGTACGCGAGCGGCAGCGGTCCGGCCGGCCCGGTGGCGGCTTTGCCCAATTCGCTGGCCGCGCGCGCGGCCGCCGGCGCGACGAGGCTTGCGACGGAAGCGAGGCACGCGATACGGCGCGCTTGGGCGAACGGCGGAACGGGCAACACGACTCCTTGCCGGATTCGACGGCATGACCACAAACCGTTCGCGGCGCAGCAATTTCCGTGCGCGCTGCGCGCGTTTGCGCATGGCTCGGAGATTGCGGGCGCAACGTCCGGTGCGTTACAGCCGGCTTGTAAATTGGGCGACCGTTCACCGCGCGCGCCCCGGTTGCAAGGCCCGCACGCTGCGCGGCATGCCGCTTGCTACGCCGATCGCGTTCCGGCACGCAATGCGCAAGCCGCGCTCGGCGTGCGGGCCACCCTGAAACAGCGGGAGGAATCGACCGTGAAGACCGTCGCGATCACCGGTGCGAGCGCCGGCGTCGGCCGCGCCACCGCCCACGCGTTTGCGCGGCTCGGCGCGAACGTCGCGCTGCTCGCACGCGATCCGCACGCGCTGGACGACACCGCGTCCGAAGTGCGCGCGTATGGCGTCGACGCGCTGCCGATCGCGGTCGACGTCAGCGACGCCGCCGCGCTCGATGCGGCCGCCGAGCGCATCGAAAACGAACTCGGCCCGCTCGACGTGTGGGTCAACAATGCGATGGTGACGGTGTTCGCGCCTTTCGACGAAATTTCGCCGGAAGACTATGCACGCGTGACCGAGGTCACCTACCTGGGCTGCGTGTACGGCACGCGCGCGGCGCTCGCGCGGATGGCGCCGCGCAATCGCGGCACGATCGTGCAGGTCGGCTCCGCGCTCGCGTACCGGTCGATCCCGCTGCAGTCGGCGTACTGCGGCGCGAAGCATGCGATCCGCGGCTTCACCGACGCGCTGCGCTGCGAGTTGCTGCATGCGCACAGCCGCGTGCGCGTGACGATGGTGCAACTGCCGGCGATCGACACGCCGCAGTTCGACTGGGCCCAATCCACGTTGCCGAATGCGCCGCGCCCGGTCGCGCCCGTCTATGCGCCGGAAGTGGCGGCCGACGCGATCGTGCAGGCCGCGCGTCGTCCGTGCCGCGAGCGCTGGGTCGGCTGGTCGTCGCTCGCCGCGATCGCGGCGAACGCGTTCGCGCCTGGCTGCTTCGACCGCTATCTCGCGCTGACGGCCGTGCGCGGCCAGCAACGCCCGACGCCGGCCGGGCCGCGCGAATCGAATCTGTGGCATACGGTGCCGGCCGGCCATGCGACGCGCGGCGCGTTCACCGCCGAAGCGCGCCGCACCGGCGCGGAGGCCGGGCTCGGCGCGTCGCGCGCGCTGGCGTTCGCCGCGGTCTTCGCGGTGCTCGCGGCGGGTTTCGTCGCCGCGCGCAAGCTGGACCGGTGAGCGCGATGCGGATCGAGGACTACGCGCTGATCGGCGACGGCCGCAGTGCCGCGCTCGTCGCGCGCGACGGCAGCATCGACTGGTTGTGCTGGCCGGACTTCGACTCGCCGCCGTGCTTCGCCGCACTCATCGGCACGCCCGACAACGGCCGCTTCCGCATTGCGCCGCGCGACGCGAATGCACGTGCGGTGCGCCGCTATCTGCCCGGCACCGCGATTCTCGAGACGACTTTCGAAACGTCGTCGGGCTGCATCGTGATTCTCGACTGGATGAACTGGAACACGGCCGATCCGTGCCTGGTCCGCAGCGTGCGCGGCGAGCGCGGCACGGTCGAGATCGACGTCGATCTCGGCGTGCGCTTCGACTACGGCCACGCGCTGCCGTGGTGCCGTCCGTTCGGCCGGCGCTGGCGGATGATGACGGGCGGCGATGCGATGTGGCTCGATACCGAGATGCAGCTCGACGTGCAGGACGATCGGCTCGTCGGCGCGCAGCGCATCACGGCAGGCGAGCGCGTGGATTTCGCGATCAGCTACGCGCGTTCGTACGACCGGCCGCCGGTCGTGCCGGACGCGTACGCGTCGGTGCGCGACACGCAGTCGTTCTGGCGCGGCTGGGTGAAGTGCAACACGGCGGAAGGCCCGTATCGCGACGCGATCGAGCGTGCGCTGATCACGGTGAAGCTGCTGTCGAGCCTGCGCACCGGCGGCATCGTCGCGGCGCCGACCACTTCGTTGCCCGAACGTT
The DNA here is from genome assembly GCF_000203915.1 of Burkholderia ambifaria AMMD. Lineage (NCBI taxonomy): Bacteria > Pseudomonadati > Pseudomonadota > Betaproteobacteria > Burkholderiales > Burkholderiaceae > Burkholderia > Burkholderia ambifaria. The sequence goes on along the minus strand of NC_008392.1, from coordinate 1,257,233 downwards.
TCGGCGGCCAGCGCAACTGGGATTACCGGTTCTGCTGGCTGCGCGACGCGAGCTTCACGCTGCGCGCGCTGGTGCGCTGCGGCTACCGCGAAGAGGCCGCGCGCTGGCGCGACTGGCTGGTGCGCGCGATCGCCGACCATCCGTCGCAATTGCAGGTGCTGTATGCGGCCGACGGCGGCCGTCGTGCGGCGGAATGGACTGCCCCGCATCTGGCCGGCTACGAAGGCGCGCAACCGGTGCGCTTCGGCAACGCGGCGGCCCTGCAGCTGCAGCTCGACGTGTACGGCGAGGTGCTGGGCGCGCTGTACCATGCGCGCCGGCACGGGTTGCCGCCCGACGACGATGCGTGGATGCTCGAGCGGCGGCTGATCGAGCATCTCGCGACGGTCTGGCGCGACCCCGACGAAGGGATCTGGGAAGTGCGCAGCGGCCGGCATCTGTTCACGTCGTCGAAGGTGATGGTGTGGGCGGCGGTCGAAAGCGCGTGCCGCTCGGCGCGCGCGTTCGGTCATCACGCGCCGCTCGACGTGTGGCAGCGCTGGGCCGATGCGATTCGCGACGACGTGTGCACACGCGGCTACCACGAGCAACTCGGCCGGTTCGTCGAGCGCTACGACGGCGACGGGCTCGACGTGAGCCTGCTGCTGATTCCGCTGACGGGGATGCTCGACGCGTGCGATCCGCGGGTGGTCGGCACGGTTGCCGCGATCGAGCGGGAATTGCTGGAGGACGGGCTGCCGTTCCGCTATCGGCCACAGCCTTTCAACGACGGCTGCGAAGGCGACGAAGGCGCGTTCGTCACGGCCGGTTTCTGGCTCGTGCAGGTGTACCGGATGCAGGGTCGCGACGACGATGCGCGCGCGCTGTTCGAGCGGCTGCTGAGCCTGCGCAACGACGTGGGGCTGCTGGCCGAGGAATACGACGTGAACGCGCGGCGCCTGTGCGGCAACTTCCCGTTCACGCTCGCGCAGGTCGGGTTGATCAACGCGGCGCTCGCGCTGCAGGGCGACGGAAGGGACGACGTGGATATTGGCTGATGCACTGACCCACTGACCCACTGACGCGCCGCCGCGCCGCCTCGCACGGGACGCGACGGGCGACACCGCGAACGCGTCGTACTGTGCCGCGCCGTGCCGCCCGTCATCCCCTACGACTCCTTCTTGCTTCCCTTGCCGCCGTGTTCGCCATTGCCCGGCAACACGGCCGACAGCACCTGCCGCGCCGTCTCGACGATCACGTTCGCTTCACGCGGGTCGCCCTTCACCAGCGTCTCGGCGAAGTGCTTCGCCTGCTGCAGCGTCACGTGCGGCGGCAGCGGCGGCACCTCCGGATCGCTTTTCACCTCGAGCACGACCGGCCGGTCGGAAGCCAGCGCCTCGTCCCAAGCGGCGCCGAGTTGTTCCGGGTCGTCGACGTAGATGCCCTTCAGTCCGAGCAGCGTCGCGAAGCGCGAGTACGGCACGTTCGGAATCTGCTGCGACGCGTCGAACTTCGGGTCGCCTTCCATCACGCGCTGCTCCCACGTGACCTGGTTCAGGTCCTCGTTGTTCAGCACCATGCAGATCCAGCGCGGATCGGGCCATTGCCGCCAGTACTTCGCGACGGTGATCAGCTCGGCCATGTTGTTCATCTGCATCGCGCCGTCGCCGACCATCGCGATCACCGGGCGCACCGGGTACGCGAACTTCGCGGCGATCGCGTAAGGCACCGCCGCGCCCATCGACGCGAGCCCGCCCGACAGCGAGCCCATCATCCCGCGCCGCATCATCAGGTCGCGCGCATACCAGTTCGCGCACGAGCCGGAATCGCTCGTCAGGATCACGTCGTCGGGCAGCCGCGACGACAACTCAGTGAACGCGCGCTGCGGATTCACGCCGCGCCCGGCACTCGCCTTCGCGGCCGCGCGCGCGGCCAGCGTGTCGTGCCAGTCCGCATTCCATTTCGCGATCCGGTCGCGCCAGCCGGTGTCGCCGCGCTCCTTCAGCAGCGGCAGCAGCGCGCGCAGCGTCTCGGCGCTGTCGCCGACGAGGTTCACCTCCATCGGATAGCGCAGGCTCAGCATGTCGGCCTTCAGGTCGATCTGCACGCCGCGCGCCTGGCCTTCCTTCGGCAGGAATTCCGAATACGGGAAGCCGGAGCCGACGACGAGCAGCGTGTCGCATTCGGTCATCAGCTCGTAGCTCGGCTTGGTGCCGAGCAGCCCGATGGAGCCGGTCACCCACGGCAGGTCGTCCGGCAGCGCGGCCTTGCCGAGCAGCGCCTTCGCGGCGCCCGCGCCGAGCCGGTCGGCCACCGCGATCACCTCGTCGGTCGCGTGCAGCGCACCCGCGCCCACCAGCATCGCGACCTTCTTGCCCGCATTGAGCACGTCGGCCGCGCGCTGCAGGTCGTCCGCGTACGGCACCACCTTCGGCGGCGTATAGCCGACCCCCGAATGCACGGTGCCATGCGCGCGCTTCGGCGGCGCGTAGTCGAGCTCCTGCAGGTCGCTGGGCAGCACCAGCGCGGTGACGGTGCGCGCGCCGAGCGCGATGCGCACCGCGCGGTCGACCAGATGGCGCACCTGCGCGGGCACCACTGCAAGCTGGACGAAAGCACCCGCGACGTCCTTGAGCAGCGCAGGCAGATCGACTTCCTGCTGATAGTGGCCGCCGAGCGCCGCGCGCGCCTGCTGGCCGACGATCGCGAGCACCGGCATGTGGTCGAGCCGCGCGTCGTACAGGCCGGTCACGAGGTGCGTGGCGCCGGGGCCCGAGGTCGCGACGCACACGCCGAGCTCGCCTGTAAATTTTGCATGCGCGGACGCCATGAAGGCGGCCATCTCTTCGTGGCGCGCCTGGATGAATTCGATCTTGCCCTCGGCGCGGCTGAGCGCGCCGAAAAAGCCGTTGATGCCGTCGCCCGGGTAGCCGTACACGCGGCGCACGCCCCAGTCGTACAGCCGTTCGACGATGAAATCCGCCACTGTCGCCATGCCGTTTCTCCTTGGTTCCGGATGAGCCGAAGCGCCGCCCGCGGGCGATGCTCCCGCGCGGCGCTGTCGGCCGGTCGCGCAAGGCGCGTGCCGCGCGATCGCGTCGGGCACGGGCGTTGCACGCGGGCGTTGCAAGCAAAAGGCAAGCAATCCGGAGCGCAACGATGGCACTTTCCGACGCGCCGGCGATCGACGACGTGCGCGCCCGCGCCTACCGCGTGCCGACCGACCGGCCCGAAGCCGACGGCACCTACGCATGGCACGCGACGACGATCGTCGTCGTCGAGGTCGATGCGGGGCCCGTGACGGGGCTCGGCTACACGTACACCGATGCGAGCGCCGCGCTGCTCGCGAAGTCGATGCTGGCCGACGTGCTGCGCGAGCGGCCGCTCGTCGATATCCCGGCCGCCGTCGACGCGCTGTGGCGCGCGGTGCGCAACGTCGGGCGGGCCGGCGTGGCGGCGACCGCGATCTCCGCACTCGACGTCGCGCTGTGGGATGCGAAGGCGAAGCTCGCGGGCGTGCCGCTCGCGATCCTGCTTGGCCGCGTGCGCGAACGCGTGCCCGTGTACGGCAGCGGCGGCTTCACGACCTACGACGACGCGACGCTCGCCGCGCAGCTCGATGGCTGGCGCAATGAAAATATCCGCGCGTGCAAGATCAAGATCGGCGCGCAGGATGCGCGCGATCCGTCGCGCGTGCAGGTCGCGCGCGCCGCGCTCGGCCCCGACGTCGACCTGTTCGTCGACGCGAACGGCGCGTATGCGGCGCGCACCGCGCTCGCGTTTGCGGAGATGGTGAGCGATTGCGCGATCCGCTGGTTCGAGGAGCCGGTCAGCAGCGACGATATCGACGGCCTGCGCTTCGTGCGCGAGCACGTCGGCGCGCGCGTCGACGTCGCGGCCGGCGAGTACGCGTATACGCCCGACGACTTCCGGCGCCTGCTCGAAGGCCGCGCGGTCGACGTGCTGCAGGCCGATGCGACACGCTGCGGCGGCGTCAGCGGCTTTCTCGCGGCCGCCGCGCTGGCCGATGCGCATCACGTCGACCTGTCCGCGCATTGCGCGCCGGCGCTGCATCGGCACGTCGGCTGCGTCGCGCCGCGCATGCGCCACGTCGAATGGTTCCACGATCACGTGCGGATCGAGCGAATGATGTTCGACGGCGCGCCAACCGTCGTCGACGGCGCACTGGAGATCGATGCCGCGCGCCCCGGGCTCGGCCTCGAGCTACGCGAGGCCGACGTCGCGCAGTTCGCGATCTGAATGCATCCGGCGGCAGCGCGCCCGCCACGAGCAAGGAGGACCGATGCGACACCCCCGCCACCGCGCGACCGAGCAGGAAAGGTTGCTGGCCGATGCAGCGCGCCTGCTGAACCGCAGCGCGCTGCTGCTCGCCGGGTCGGTGCTCGCCGATAGCGGCGTCGAACACTATCGCGGCACCTTTCACAACCGCGCGATGCTCGCGCCGCTGGTGTCGTCGACACTCTCGGTGCTCGCGAGCGTGCACGGCCATGCGGACGACACGCCGGAGCGCCACCGGCTGCGCGACGCGGTGCATGTCGCGTCGGCCGCCGTCGGCGTCGTCGGGTCCGCGTTCCACGTGTACAACGTGACGAAGCGGCCGGGCGGCTTCAGCTGGCACAACCTGTTCTACGGTGCACCGGTCGGCGCACCGTTCGCGCTGCTGCTATCGGGCATGCTCGGCGCGGCCGGCGAGCGGCTGCGCGCGTGTCCGGCCGACGCGCCGCGCCTCGGCGGGTTGCCGGCCGGCCGCGCGCTGGCCGGGCTCGTCGCGGCGGGGCTCGTCGGCACGCTCGGCGAAGTCGGATTGCTGCATTTTCGCGGCGCGTTCCAGCATCGCGCGATGTTCGCCCCGCTCGTCGTGCCGCCGGTGGCCGCGTTGACGGCCGCGCAGCTCGCGCTGTCGCGCCCGTCCCGCGACCGGCGCTTGTGCCGCTGGTGGATGCGCGCGACGGCCGTGCTCGGGATCGTCGGCGTCGCGTTCCATGCGCGCGGCGTCGCGCGGCAGATGGGCGGCTGGCGCAACTGGTCGCAGAACGTGTTGTCGGGGCCGCCGCTGCCCGCACCGCCGAGCTTCACCGCGCTCGCGATCGCCGGCCTCGCCGCGACCGCGCTCGCCGAACGGGAGGCGCGATGAAGCACGTGAACGACAAGCCGCTCGCGCTGCCGCGCTATTCCCGCTACGACGTGCTCGCGAAGCGCGATACGCCGTCGTGGAACGACGCGACGCGCCGCGCGATCGATGCACGGCTGCGCGTCGCCGCGGCCGCGCCGCGCCATCTCGACGCGGAACGGTTCGCGACGCTGACCGCGCTGTGCGCACGCATCGTGCCGCAGCCGCACGGCGGCGTCGGCCTCGTGCCGACCGCCGCGCTGCTCGACGCGCGCCTCGCGAGCGACGAAGGCGACGGGTATCGCGACGCGAGGCTGCCGCCGCTGCGCGCCGCTTGGCAGATCGGTCTCGCGGCGCTGGATGCGATGGCGCGCCATGCGCACGACCGTCCGTTCGCGTCGCTCGACGGCAACGATGCCGATGCGCTGCTGCGCGCGGTCCAGCAAGGCAGGATCGACCCGAAAGTCGAATCCGCATGGGCCGGCATGGATCCGCGCACGTTCTTCGCGAAGCGCGTGCTGATGGACCTGTGCGGCGCGTACTACAGCCATCCGTTCGCGTGGAACGAGATCGGCTTTGGCGGCCCGGCGAGCCCGCGCGGCTACGTGCGAATGGATTTCAACCGGCGCGACCCGTGGGAAGCGCAGGTGGACGGGGAGGGCGATCGCGATGGCCGCTGACGACGCGTTGTCCGCCGCGAGGCCGCGTGGCCGCGATGGCCGCGCGCCCGATCCGCTGCGCGTCGGCGGGTGGTCGCCGATGCGGATGTTTCGCGACGACGATCCGGTCGACTTCGTGATCGTCGGCACCGGCGCCGGCGGTGGCACGCTCGCGTGCCGGCTCGCCGAGCACGGCTTCTCGGTCGTCGCGCTCGACGCGGGCGCATGGTGGCGGCCGCTCGAGGAATTCGCGTCCGACGAGTCGCACCAGCACAAGCTGTTCTGGACCGACGAGCGGATCTGCGACGGCGCCGATCCGCTGACGCTCGGCAACAACAACAGCGGCCGCGCGGTCGGCGGCAGCACCGTGCATTTCGCGATGGTATCGCTGCGCTTTCGGCCCGAGTGGTTCCGCTCGCGCACGGCGCTGGGCTACGGCGTCGACTGGCCGCTCGACTGGCGCGAGATGTGGCGCTACTACCGCGAGGTCGAGCAGGCGCTGAAGATCAGCGGGCCGGTGAGCTACCCGTGGGGGCCGCCGCGCCCGCGCTATCCGTACCGCGCACATGAGCTGAACGCGGCCGCGCTCGTGCTCGCGCGCGGCGCCGACGCGCTCGGCATCGACTGGACGCCTACGCCGCTCGCGACGCTGTCCGCGCCGCGCGGTCGTGCGCATCCGTGCGTGTATCGCGGCTTCTGCATCAGCGGCTGCGCGACCAATGCGAAGCAGAGCGCACTCGTCACGTGGATTCCACGCGCGGTCGCGGCCGGCGCCGAAGTGCGCGATCTCGCGATGGCGCTGCGGATCGAGGCCGCGGGCGATCGCGTGACGGGTGTGCACTATCAGCGCGACGGCCGCACGCGTTTCCAGCGCGCGCGCAACGTCGTCGTCGCCGGCTACGCGATCGAGACGCCGCGCTTGCTGCTGCTGTCCGCGAACGGACGCCATCCGCAGGGGCTCGCGAACAGCTCGGGCCTCGTCGGCCGCTACCTGATGGCGCAACTGAACCAGGCGTCGTGGGGGACGATGGACGACGAGGTGCGCTGGTACAAGGGGCCGCCGTCGCTGTCGCTCACCGAGCACTGGAACTACGTGGACGAAGGCAAGGACTTCTTCGGCGGCTACTGCTGGATGAGTCAGGGGCCGCTGCCGATCGAATGGGCGCGGAAGCTCGCCGGGCGCGGGCTGTGGGGCGACGCGCTGAAGCGCGAGATGGCGCGCTACAACTTCCAGGCCGGCCTGAAGATCGTCGGCGAGACGCTGCCGCGCGCCGGCAACCGTGTCACGCTCGCCGATGAGCGCGACGCGTTCGGGCTGCCGATCGCACGCGTCACCTATTCGTACGACGACAACGACCGCCGGATGATACGTCATGCGTCCGCGCAGATGGCGCGTTCGCTCGAAGCCGCCGGCGCGCGTGACATCTGGCATGAAGACGACGACACCTGCCATCTCGCGGGCACCGTGCGGATGGGCGACGACCCGGCGACGAGCGTCGTCGACGGCGACTGTCGCAGCTGGGACATCCCGAACCTGTGGGTCTGCGACGGCTCGGTGTTTCGGACCGTCGGCGGCGTGAACCCGTCGCTGACGATCCAGGCGATCGCGTGCCGCACCGCCGATCGCATTCGCGCGCTCGTCGCGCGCGGCGACGCACATGCGCGCGCACGGTGGCGGTAGGCGGTCTCCGTCCGCCGCGCGGCGTGCATCTGCCGTTCAACTTTCGAGGAGTCACGACATGGATCCGTTCACTCGCCGCCCGATGCGCAAACCCCGGCACGGCGCGGCCTGCGCGCTGCTGGTCGCGGCCGTTGCCGCGCTGCCGGCGTGGGGCCAGTTGCGCCCGCCGGCGCCCGCGGCCGTTGCCGACACGCCGACTCAAGCGTACAAGCGCGCGGACCACCGGATGATGGAAGCGATGGAAAGCGCACCGTACACCGGTGACGCCGATCGCGATTTCGTCGCGCACATGACGCCGCACCACCAGGGCGCGATCGACATGGCGCAGGTCGAACTGAAACACGGCAAGGATCCGACGCTGCGCAAGCTCGCGCGCCGCATCATCGCCGCGCAGCGCGACGAGATCGCGCTGATGGAGCGCTGGCAGAAGGAGCACGGCGCGGCGCCGTGAGCGCCGGCTGCGATGCAGACGCGGCCGCGCACGCCGTGATCGGCGGCGTCCGCGCGGAGATCGCAGGCGTTCCGGACGACCGGCAGCGCTGTCATGCTGCCCGCGCTGCCGCTGTGCGGGTGGCGGTCGTACCGGGTGTTTCGCGGCAAGGTTCGTGGCGATATCGGCTGCGAACCCGAACGATGACGGTGTGCAAGGGTGTGCAGCATGGGACGTGAACGACGCGTGATGGACCACACGATCGACAGTGTCGCCGACTATATGGCCGCGATCGGCGCGGCGCACGCTACCACGGCCTCGCGGCTGTTTCGCGGGCAGTGCAACGCCGGCTGGCCGCTCGTGCCGAGCATCGCGCGTCAGCGCGCGTCGCCGGACGTGGAAGCGCAAATGCTCGACGAATTCACGCGGCGCGCGCTGCCGCATCTCGATCCGGCCCCGAACCTCGATGCGTGCGACTGGCTCGCGCTCGCGCAGCAGCATGGGATGCGCACGCGGCTGCTGGACTGGTCCGGCAATGCGCTGGCCGCGCTGTGGTTCGCGGTCAGGAGCGCGAACGGTATCGGGGCCGACGGCGCGGTGTGGTGCCTGTCGCACGATGCCGAGGACATCGCGACCGCGGCCGAGCGCCACGCGCCGTTGCAGGTGACGCGCACCAAGGTGTTCCGGCCGCGACACGTGATGCCGAGAATTACCGCGCAGGACGGCTGGTTCACGATCCACCGCTACGACGCCGACGCGCAGGGTTTCGCGCCGCTCGACGAGGATCCGGACCTGGCCGGGCGCCTTGTCCGCATCGTCGTGCCGGGCGAGCGCTTCGGCGCGATCCGCCGCGAACTGGCCGGCGTCGGCGTCAGCATCGGCACGATCTTCCCGGACCTCGACGGCATTGCGCAACTAACGGACATCCGCTTTTTCCCCGACGACGAGGATACGCATGCGCCACGGTGAGCGGCGGTGGCTCGCCGCACGCACTGTTGCGCAGGGCGAGTCCGGGTCCGCCCGACGATTTTTCAACGGCTTGTCATTTCGGCCGACCCCGATGCGGCGTGAAGCGGCCCGCGGTCTTGCGCTTCGGTTGGGGACCGACGCGCCCGTACGAGGCACGGCACATGCTGTCTCGTGATGACGAAGCCCGGCGGTACCGGGTATCGACTACGGTGATTCCCATGACTTCCAGAACGCGTTCGAACAATCCGTTGTTGAATCTAGCGGTGGCCGTGGCGTGCGGCGCGGCGGCGATGTACTTCCTCGATCCGGCCTCGGGCCGGCGGCGGCGCGCCTACGTGCGCGACAAGGCGGCGGCGAGCCGGCACGGTGTGCTCGACTATGCGAACACGCAGGCGAAGCGGGCGGCTGACCGCGCGCGCGGCGCGATCGCCGGGCTGCGCGCCGACTGGCTCTCGGGCGATGCGGACGACGTGGTGCTCGCCGAACGCGTACGCGCCGCGCTGGGCCATCTGGTCGGCCGCGCGCGCGACGTCGACGTGAGCGTTTCGCACGGGCATGTGCGCTTGAGCGGGCAGGTGGAGGAAGCGGAACGGCATGCCATCGTCGACGGCATCGCCGCGGTGCATGGCGTGAAGGCCGTCGAGGACGCGATGGGCGCACGCAGCGAATACAAGGCGCCGCCCGGCGGCCCCGTGCACTGACGGCGGCATCGGCCGCGCGCCGGCGGGCGCGGTGAACGAAGCACGACACGAATCCGGCGCACGCGCGGCTGCCGCCACGGCGGCTGTGCGGCGCCCCATCCGGAGAACAGCTGATGACCGATCGCCCATCCCCCGGCACGCCGCCTCCCGCACCCGAACCCGATGCGCACAACGCGCTCGAAAGCCTGCTCGGCAGCCTGCACCGGCACGGCTTCCTGCGCTTCGCGAACGAGGTCGTCAGCGCGAACGCGCAGATGGCCGAGACGTTCGTCGGTGCGCTGGACAAGCCCGGCATGCAAACCGGTGTGCAAAATCTTGCCGCACTCGTGATGGCGCTGTCGCGCATTCCGCCGGAGCAGTTCGGCAAGGCCGCGTTCGCGGCGGCCGATGCGCTGCATCACATCGGCGCGTGGAAGCCGGATGAGCACGAACACGTCGCGCCCGGCGTGCGCGGCGCATACCGATTGCTGCACGACGAAGCGCTGTGGGACGCGCTGACGCCGTTGCTCGAAGGGTTGAAGGTGTTCGCGCAGGGGCTCGCGCGCGAGGCTCCGAACCCTGCGATCCCGCCGGTCAGCGAGAGGCAGACCGACGCGTGACGGTGGCGCATTCGTGCGGCGCACTGCGCATGTGAGTTCGGAACAGGCGCGGATACGCGAGCCGCGCTTCAAGACGATATGCAGCCGGCCGCGGGCCGCCTGCGATTTTTCAATGCGTTGTCATTTGTTCCGCAGGCCGACACCCGACATCGGTCGCCGGCCCGTACGAGGCGCGGCGCAGCGTAGTTCAGCGCGTGCTGCCCCGTCCGCGCGCCGGCCGGGTGCGCCGCTTGCTTGCCCGCGCGCTTGAAGGCCGGCGCGGGCAATGCCGCCCGCGGCCACCGCCCTGGAGCGATCTTTCATGCCCGATGCGACCCTGTTCCCGTTGTCCATTCATGAGCGATTCCGCGTCGTGCTGCGCCGCGCGTTCACGCCGGGACGACGCGGTGCGTGGGCGCTGCCGGTAGCTATTCCGCTCCCATACGCGGCCGCAGCATCTACGGAGCTTGCACCGCCCACCATCACCCGCGCCGGCGACGGCAACGCCGACAGCGGCCACGGCGGGCGCACCGGAGCCGGCCGCCACGACGAACGCGACACCGATGCGCCGGGCGGCGGCGGGGGCGACGGCCATCCGCACGACGATCGCGGCGGCCGCACCGGCGGCGATGGCGACGGCGGCAACGGCGCAGGTGAAGGCGAACGCAAGCGACCGGGCAAGAAGCCGTTGATCATCCTCGGCGCGGTGGCGGTCGTGCTGGTGATCGCGGGGCTCGTGTGGTGGCTCGCGACGCGCAATCAGGAAAGCACCGACGATGCATACACGGACGGCAACGCGGTGGCCGTTGCGCCGCATGTCTCCGGCTACGTGACACGGCTCGCCGTCGACGACAACACCTACGTGCACCGCGGCGACGTGCTGGTCGAGATCGATCCGCGCGACTACCGTGCGCAGGTCGACGCGGCGCGCGCGCAACTCGGCCTCGCGCAGGCGCAGCTCGATGCGTCGCGCGTGCAGCTCGACATCGCGCACGTGCAATTCCCGGCCCAGTACAAGCAGGCGCGTGCCCAGATCGAATCGGCGGAAGCCGCGTACCGGCAGGCGCTCGCCGCGCAGGAGCGGCAGCGTGCGGTCGATGCGCGCGCAACCTCGCAGCAGGCGATCGACGCGGCCGACGCGCAGCGGGCGAGCGCCGATGCGAACGTCGCGATGGCGCAAGCCCAGGCGCGCACCGCGAGCCTCGTGCCGCAGCAGATCCGCCAGGCCGAAACGGCCGTCGAGGAGCGTCGCCAGCAGGTACTGGCGGCACGTGCGCAACTCGATACGGCGAACCTCAACCTGTCGTACTGCGAAGTGCGCGCACCGTCCGACGGCTGGGTCACGCGCAGGAACGTTCAACTCGGCTCGTACCTGCAAGCCGGCGCGTCGGTCTTCTCGGTCGTCACGCCGCGCGTATGGATCACTGCGAACTTCAAGGAATCCCAACTGGAGCGGATGCGCATCGGCGATCGCGTCGACGTGTCGGTCGACGCGTATCCCGATCTCGATCTGCACGGTCACGTCGACAGCATCCAGCTCGGCAGCGGCGCGCGCTTCTCCGCGTTTCCGGCCGAGAACGCGACCGGCAACTTCGTGAAGATCGTGCAGCGCGTGCCCGTGAAGATCGTGCTCGACGGTCCGCTGCCGAACAATCCGCCGCTCGGTCTCGGCCTGTCGGCCGAACCGACCGTGCACCTGAAATGACCGGCCGCCGCGCGGCGGCCCGCTTTCACCGGAGCGATCCGATGCCCGACATCCGCACGTCCGCCATGTTGACGGGGGCCCGTCGATGAACCGGCCGTCCGACCGGCCGCCCAACGGGGCCTCTTCGTCCGGCGGCGCGTGGCGGCCCGCCGCGAACCCGTGGGTCATCGCGATCGTCGTCACGCTCGCCGCGTTCATGGAGGTGCTCGACACGACGATCGTCAACGTCGCGCTGCCGCATATCGCCGGGACGATGTCGGCGAGCTACGACGAGGCGACCTGGACGCTCACGTCATACCTCGTCGCGAACGGCATCGTGCTGCCGATTTCCGGCTTCCTCGGGCGCCTGCTCGGCCGCAAGCGCTACTTCCTGCTGTGCATCGCCGCGTTCACCGTGTGCTCGTTCCTGTGCGGCGTCGCGACCAACCTGGGCGAACTGATCGTGTTCCGCGTGCTGCAGGGCCTCTTCGGCGGCGGGCTGCAGCCGAACCAGCAGTCGATCATCCTCGACACGTTTCCGCCCGAACAGCGCAACCGCGCGTTCTCGATCTCGGCGATCGCGATCGTCGTCGCGCCGGTGCTCGGGCCGACGCTCGGCGGCTGGATCACCGATCATTTCTCGTGGCGCTGGGTGTTCCTGCTCAACGTGCCGATCGGCGCGCTGACCGTGCTCGCGGTGATGCAGCTCGTCGAGGATCCGCCGTGGCGACGCGGCGCCGAGCGCGGGATCTCGGTCGACTACATCGGCATCGGGCTGATCGCGATCGGGCTCGGCTGCCTGCAGGTGATGCTCGATCGCGGCGAGGACGAGGACTGGTTCGGATCGAACTTCATCCGCGTCTTTGCGGTGCTGTCGGCACTCGGCCTGATCGGCGCGACGCTGTGGCTGCTGCGTGTGAAGAAGCCGGTGGTCGATCTGTCGTGCCTGCGCGACCGCAACTTCGCGCTCGGCTGCGTGACCATCGCGACGTTCGCGGCCGTGCTGTACGGCAGCGCGGTGATCGTCCCGCAACTCGCGCAGCAGCACCTCGGCTATACGGCGACGCTCGCGGGCCTCGTGCTGTCGCCCGGCGCGTTGCTCATCACGCTGGAAATCCCGCTCGTGAGCCGGCTGATGCCGCACGTGCAGACGCGCTATCTGGTCGGCTTCGGTTTCGTGCTGCTGTCGGTCGCACTCGTCTATTCGCGGCTGCTGGTGCCGGACATCGATTACCGGCACCTGGTGATGATCCGCTGCGCGCAGTCGCTCGCGATCGGCTTCATGTTCGTGCCGATCACGACGCTCGCGTACCTGACCGTCCCGCAGCGGCTCAACGACGACGCCTCCGCGCTGTTCACGATGTTCCGCAACGTCGCGGGCTCGATCGGCATCTCGGTGTCGACCGCGCTGATCCGCGAGCGGACGCAGGCGCGCATGGCGCACCTGTCCACGCACATGTCGCCGCTGTCGCAGAACTTTCAGGACGCGCTGCACGAGAACGCGCGCGCGATCGGCGCGCTGTCGGGCGTGCCGCCGCCGGCCGCGCTGCAAACCGCGACCGGCCGGCTGTACGAGACGTTCATCTCGCAGGCGACGATCCTCGCGTATATCGACGTGTTCGCGATCCTCGCGGTGTTCTGCGCGTTCAGCATTCCGCTGACGTTCCTGTTCTCGCCGGTGAAGGCCGCACGCGGCGCGGGAGGGCATTGACGATGACGATGAATCGACAGCGCGGCAGCCGCCGGCATGCGCTGCAACCGCTCGGCCTCGCCGCGATGCTGGCGGCCTGCGCGGCGCTCGCGGGCTGTACCGTCGGGCCGGATTTCAAGCCGCCGCAGGCGGATGTGCCGGCGAACTGGCATGACCTGCGGGCGTCGGCTGCGGCGGGATCGCCGGCGTCGGGCGCATCGCCGGCATCGGGTGAATCGGGCGTGTCGGGCGCATCGGGTGCATCGGGTGCGGCGGCCGCATCGGGTACATCGGGTACATCGCGCGCGTCGGCCGCCGGCGCGCACGCGCCATCGTCGCCGACGACCGGCGCCGATCCCGCCCCGCGCTGGTGGCGCGCGTTCGGCGATCCGCTGCTCGATCGCCTCGTCGAGCGTGCCGCGCGCGACAACCTCGACGTGCAGGCGGCCGTGCTGCGCATCGCGCAGGCGCGTGCGCAGGTTCGCGCGGCCGCCGCGCAGGGCTTGCCGAACGTGCGGGCGAACGCGAGCTATCAGCGCGAACAGTTGGGCCTGAAAGGCATCATCGAGGAACAGGGTATCGACCAGCGCGTCGATCGTCTCGGCGCGCCCGGTTCACCGCTCGACCGCTTCGGGCCGGGCACCGGCGCGAGCGTGCAGCAGGGCGCACGCGCCGCGATCGATTCGCTCGAAGCGCCGGTCAATGTGTGGCAGGCCGGGTTCGACGCATCGTGGGAACTCGACCTGTTCGGGCGCGTGCGTCGCTCGGTCGAATCGGCCGGCGCGCAGGCGAGCGCCGCGGTCGCGAGCCGCGACGATGCGCTGCTGTCGCTGGAGGCCGAAGTCGCGCAGACCTATCTGCAACTGCGCGGCGCCGAAGCGCAACGCGCGCTGGCCGACGACCTGCAACGCGCGCAGCGCGACCTGCTGGATCTCACGCGCGAGCAGGCCGCGCACGGTCTCGCGAGCGACCTCGACGTGCGCAGCGCCGACGCGCGGCTCGCGCAGATTCGTGCGCAGCTGCCGCAGTTCGACCAGCAGATCGTGCTGCTGCGCAATGGCCTCGCGTATTTGGTCGGAGGGGCCCCGGGCGCGCTCGACGACTGGCTCGACGCGCCGCGCGCGTTGCCGGGCGTGCCGCCCACCGTGCCGGTGGGGCTGCCGTCGACGCTGGCGCGCCGGCGGCCCGACATTCGCCGCGCGGAGGCCGAGCTGCATGCGGCGACCGCCGATGTCGGCGTCGCGGTCGCGCAGTTCTATCCGGACATCTCGCTGACCGGGCAGGTCGGGTTGCGCGCGGCGCACGTGCGCGAGCTCGCGCACTGGTCGCATCTGTTCTACTCGTTCGGGCCGGCCGTATCGCTGCCGATTTTTTCGGGCGGGCAACTCGTATCGAACCTGCGGCTATCGCAGGCGCGCCAGGCCGAAGCGGCGCTCGCCTATCGACGGGCCGTGCTCGTCGCGCTGCGCGACGTCGACAACGCGCTGGCCGTCTACCGCACCGACCAGGCGCGCGCGGCCGCGCTCGACGACGCGGTCAAGGCCGAGCAGGGCGCGCTGGAACTCGCGCGCGATCGTTACCGGAAGGGGTTGTCGCCGTTCCTCGACGTGCTCGACGCCGAGCGGCAATGGTCGGAGGGGCGGCAGCAGGCGGTGCAGGGGGCGTTGCAGACGACGACCGATCTCGTCGCGCTGTACAAGGCGCTGGGCGGCGGCTGGCAGACGACCGGGCCGGCGGCGGATGCGGCTACGGTCGGCGCGGTGGCGCCATCGCGAGCCGATATGACGCGGGCGCAATAGCTGCCGCGGTCGCGTCGGCTGCATCGGCGACACCGGTGACACCGGCCACACCGGCAACACCGGCAACACCGGCAACACCGGCAACACTGCGGCGGCCGGCCCGCGGCATCCCGATTACCTGCGCGCGCGCGAAAACAGCAGCGAATCGGCGTCGTTGAAGCGGATCCGTAGCGGATCGACGTACCCGGCCTTCTCCGCGACGCGGATCGACGCGACGTTGGTCGGCGCGATCAGGCATACGCTGCGTTCGAACCGGTTCTGCGCATCGAGCCAGTCGAGCGCGTGCGACAGCGCTTCGCTTGCGTAGCCTTTGCCGTGCGCCCAGCTCGCGAGCGCCCACCCGGCTTCCGGCACGCCGCGAATCGACGGCTCGACCGCGCGGTGGAAGTCCGCGAAGCCGAGATCGCCGACGTAGCGGCCCGACGCCTTCTCGCGAATCGCCCAGTAGCCGTAGCCGAGCAGCGGCCACAGCCCGCGATAGGCGAGCAGTCGCATCCACGAGTCGCGCGGCGCGGACGGCTGGCCGTTGAAGATGTGCGCGACGACGGTCGGCTCGGCCCACATCGCGGCGAGCGCGTCGAAGTCGCCGAGCGGGTGGCCTTCGAGTATCAGGCGGGGGGTGTCGAGAACCGGCGGGGACATGACGGGCGGCAGCGCGCTGAATGTCATTCGGCGTTCCATGTGAAAGGGGCAGGGAAGGCGAGGCCGTGCGCCGCGCCAGGGCCCAGTACGATACCGCGGAAATCGGCGCGCCGCTGCCAATCCCTGCCTGCTTCGAGGAATGCAAACGCATCGAGCGAATGGCCGTCGCCGACGTCCGCCGGTGGTGGCGGCACGGTCAAGGTCGCACGACGACATCGCGGCCTGACCGTAGCGAAGGGCGCTCGACGAATGCGAGTCGATTGCCGGCGGCGCGTTGCGAAACTCAGCAGCGGCGGTTTGTGCGCGGACGCGTCACGGCGGACATCGATACGCCCGCATGTTTCGCACGAAGCGGCATCGCGCCCGCGCCGGCCGCTCCTACTTGCGGCTCTTCAAGAAGCTGCGGCCATGCGCCGTGATCGACGCGCCGGAGCGGCTGTTCGACGCATGGCTGACGAAGCCCGCGCCGACGAGTTCCTGTTCGACCGACCAGCCGAGCGCGGGCGCATCGCGGCCGTAGCGCACATCGGCGAGGCGCTCGAGCGCCCAGAGTGCGGAGGCCGACAGGTTGGGGGTGTTGGACATGACGTTGTCGTTCATCGCTTCCTCGGAGAGTGGTGATTCAGGGTGAACGGCACAAGGCCGTGGGGTCGGGCGACGCGGAGTCAACCCGCCTGCAGCAAAGGCAGCAGCGCGTGGAGCGCGGCTTCCTCGTCGGGCCCGGTGGCGAGCACCTGCGCGGACGTGCCGCCATGCATCTGCAGCGCGGCGATGGCCGTCGCGTCCTTCGCGCTGCCGCTGAGCCCGTTGGCGAGCAGCAGGATGTCGCTTTTGAAGCGGTGTGCCGCCGCGACGATCGCGTCGCGGGACGCAAGCGCGCGGTCGCGGTTCCATGCGGAGCCGATTTCAACGTAGACGACGGTTGCCACGATGCGGATCAGCCTCGGGGAAATTCGTCGGAACGGCGTGCCACGGCCGGCCCGCAGGCCCGACACACGGCTTCCCGACGGGGCGCCGGGCCTTGCGCGCCCGACACCGGTGCTTCATTCATCTCGAACATGTCGACATCCTCAGCGAAACCGCCATCAAGTCCGGCG
The DNA here is from genome assembly GCF_000203915.1 of Burkholderia ambifaria AMMD. NCBI lineage: Bacteria > Pseudomonadati > Pseudomonadota > Betaproteobacteria > Burkholderiales > Burkholderiaceae > Burkholderia > Burkholderia ambifaria. The sequence continues at coordinate 1,240,193 of NC_008392.1, read as the reverse complement.
AATGATCGAAAGTGGACGATTATAATACGACAGCTGGATTATGTGTATTGCATTATAATGCCGTGTGCATGAAGGCCGCCCCGTCGCCCTGTCGACGGGCCGCCGCGATGCGCGATCCGGGCCACGCGCTTGCGTGCCCGGCATTTTTTTCGATTGACCCGAACTCCCACCGAATGGAAGCTGCAATGAACGCCGCCCCCGCCTGCCCGCAATGCGCGATGGAAAACACCTACCCGGACGGCACGCTGACCGTGTGCGCGGACTGCGGATATGAATGGTCGGCCGGTGCCGGCGCGGACGCCGGCGACGAACCGGCCGGCGACGTCGTCAAGGACGCGAACGGCAACGTGCTGTCGGACGGCGATTCGGTCGTGCTGATCAAGGACTTGCGCGTGAAGGGCTCGTCGATCACGTTGAAGATGGGCACCAAGGTCAAGAGCATCCGGCTCGTCGGCGGCGATCACGAAGTCGATTGCAAGACCGACATGGGCGGCTTCATGCTGAAGGCGTGCTACCTGAAGAAGGTCTGACCGCGCGCGGTTCGACCGACTCTCCGACTACCGGGCTGCCGACCATGAGCGAGGATCGAATTTCCTATGACGCATTCGTGCGGTTTCTGGCAATGCCATTGAACGACGGCCGCCCGTTCGTGCTCGAGACCAAGCACACGGTCTCGCTGCACTTCGACCACTTCGGCACGCAGAGCTTCATGTCGCTGAAGGATCCGGTCCGGCTCGAACTCGGCTATACGCGCGTGATGATGGGTTTCCTGCTGCTGCAGCCGGCGCCCGCGCGCATCTGCATGATCGGGCTCGGCGGCGGGTCGCTGGCGAAGTACTGCTATCGGCACCTGCCCGATACGGCGATCGACGCGGTCGAGATCAACCCGGACGTAATCGCGCTGCGCGACGTGTTCAGGATTCCGCAAGACGACGCGCGCTTCGCCGTGATCTGCGCGGATGGCGCGGACTACGTCGGCCGGCCGGAGGTCAAGGCCGACGTGATCCTGCACGACGCGTTCGTCGCCGACGGCATGCCGGGCCGCTGCACGGGCGCCGCCTTTTTCGACGCGTGCCGTGCGCGGCTGAGCGAAACGGGCGTGCTCGCGATCAATTTCATGGACGACGATCCGGCGTTGCCGCGGCATCTCGCGCAATTGCGCGAGGTGTTCGACGCTTCGTATGCGCTGCTGCCGTGCGGCGACGACAACAACTTCATCGCGTTCGCGTGGAAGAACGGCAACCCGCTGCCGTCGCTGCGCATCCTGCTCGAACGCGCGCTGGGGTTCGCGTCGGCCGGCGAGCTCAAGCTGTCGCCCACCGCCCGGCGCATGAAGGAAGGGGAGGGCATCGCTCCCGAGCGGCTCGTGTGGCGCGCGCGTGAACACCCGCGATGGGAAATCTGCACCTGAGCTGCACCTGATCGCGGTGCGGGTTCTGCCGCGTTACTTCATCCGCTTGCCGAGCACGCTCTTCGTCTTGTACGTGACGCCGTGCTTGTCGAGATACTCGCGGATCAACTGACGCACGACTTGCGACGGCGTGAGATCCTGCTCCGCGCAGAGCATTTCGAACGCTTCTTTCTTGGCGGGATCGATCAGGACGGTCAGGCGGGCGGTTTTCGTTTCCATCGTGCGGCAGGGTGGTCGATATGTTAATCAAATTATAATGCATCCGCATTCGGCGCCAGCGCCGAATGCGCCGTTGCAGCGTGTGCGCCGGCTCAACGCCGGCGTTCGAGCCACGCAAGCAGGTCGTCGATCAGCGGCATCGCCGCGAGCATCACGAGCAGGCAGGCGAGCGGCACGGTCACCACGTAGCCGACATGCTTGAAGCCGATCGCGCCGGCGAGCCCGCCGACGAAGAACGACGCGAGCATCGTCGCGTGAATCCTCAGTTTGGAACGGTTGGCGATCACCGCGTGCGCGTCCACGTCGACGGCCGAGCGATTCCAGTAGAACAGCTTGCCGAGCTCGATGCCGAGGTCGGTCACGATGCCGGTCACGTGTGTCGTGCGGATTTCCGCGCCCGACAGCTTCGTGATCGTCGCGTTCTGCAGACCCATGATGAAGCACAGCAGCGTGACCGTGACCGGCACGAAGAACGTTTCCCACAGCGCGAGATGGCTGCCGAGCAGCCCGAACAGGAGCAGCAGCACGGCTTCGACCAGCAGCGGCAGCACGAACTGGCTCTGCAGGCCGCGGCGCCGCCCCCAGTTGACGAGGATCGCCGAGCAGCTGGCGCCGATCAGGAACGACCCCAGCGAACTGATGCCGGCCAGCGCGAGCTGGATGTCGCCGAGCGCCGTCTGGTCGGCGATCGCCGACACGATGCCGCTCATGTGCGACGTGTATTGCTTGACCGCCAGGTAGCCGCCGGCGTTGGCCGCGCCCGCGACGAAGGCCAGCGAAAAGCCGAGCTGACGGTTCGCGGTCGCGCTGCGGTGTTTTCCGGTGAGGCTTCGAAAGTACTGCGCTGGCATAGGGATACTCAATCGCCCGGATGGCGGGCACGGACAGGACGACCGACACCGGTGTCAGGTGTCAGGCGCCCGCGCGGGCCACCGGCAAAGGGGGCCGGGTTGCTCGAATCATCTGTGAGACATGATAATGACATTATCATACTCTGTTAGCCCAATGGGGCTTTAAGTACAATGTCTGCCATGTCGGCAGGCCGCTGCCGGCCGTGGCTTGCGCGGGCGGCATCCGGTTCCACGCGGCCCAGGTGCGCCGTCCGTGCGGCGTGACTTCGCCGCTATTTTCCCCGCTACGTCGTCGTTACTTCGATATCCGCCTCATGACCCCGATCAAGTTCGTTCTCCGCTACACGGCGATTCCTTTCGCAGCCATCGTGGCCGTCGTCGTGTGGGCCGTCGTGCCGTCGTCGAAGGAGATCGACGCGCGGCAATATGCGGCGCTGTCGCGCGCATACGCGAGCTTTCCGCTACCGTTTCGACATGAGATCTCGGAGGCGATGGACGACGGGCGAATCAGCGACCGGCGTTACCAGACGCTCGTGCGCGATTCGCTGGGCAATGGCGTGGCGCTCGACTGGCCGGCGTCGGGTGTGGCCGACGTCGCTGCCGAGCGGCAAAGACTGACTGAACTGCTGAAGGCCGATTCGGGCCTGGAGGAGCATCAACGATGAAGATTGCGCTGGTTTCGGTGGCGTTCGCGCTGATTATCGGAAGCCTGATTTTCGCGCTGTATTTCATGAATCACGACCGCGGCAGAAGCAAGCGGATGGCGTGGTCGCTCGCGGCGCGCGTCGGATTGTCGATCACGCTGTTCCTGTCGCTGCTGATCGCGTACCGGCTCGGGTGGATCGAGCCGACGGGGCTGCCGATCGGCAGGTGAGTTCGTGCGTGCCGGCCACATCTGACGTGGTTCGGTGCGCTCGAGTTTTGCTCGGTGATCGAGGTGTTGTGATAAGAATACTTATCCTGATACATCGAAACAAAAACGCCTCGGCATCGATGAAAGGTGCCTCAGGCGCGGAGCGCTCTCCATAGCGAATACCGACAATCGGATCGGCGGGGAACCGGCACACCGCCACACCGTCAACTCGCCGCCTCCGCACCACCTTGCCGGCGCCACGCGCGCGGCGCCACCGCGAACCGTTCGCGGAACGCCCGGCTGAAATGCGACATGTCGTTGAATCCCCAGCGCAACGCGATGTCGGACACACGCAGCACCCCGCATTGCGGATTCGCGAGATCTTCCGCGCACCGTTCGAGCCGCAGGTTCCATATGTAGCGCATCAGCGAGGTGTTCTCCGCCTCGAACAGCTTGTTGATGTACCGCGACGATATCCCGGTCGCCTGCTCGACCATCGTGGGGTTCAAGTCCGGGTCGCGCAGATGTTCGAGCAGATGCCGTTTCACGCGCGTGAGCGTCAGCGCCTTCATCCGCGACTGCGCGACGTCGTTGCGCTGCAGGCTCCCGATTGTCATCGCGATCAGCGAGATCGCGGTATCCGACAACTGCAGCATCTCTTCCTCGGACACGTGGCGGATCTGCGACGACATCTGTTCGAGAAACCCGCGCATCACGTAGCCGACGCCTTGCCCGGTCGGCATCGGGCAAGCGGTACGGTGCTCCATCCCGACGACGAGCTGGTTGAGCGTCGTGCGCGGAATGCTGACGACGATTTCGCGCCACGACTGGCCGAACTGCAGGTGATGCGGCCTGGTCGCGTCATACACCGCGAAATCACCGGGACGCAGTGTGACGATCTTGCCGTCCTGTTCGACCGACTGGCTACCCTCGAGCATCAGTACCGCGAAATACTTGTCCTCGTACTCGCTACGCGCCTGACGAAAGCGCCGGGTCACCGCCTGCTCGCTCGCGTGGATATCCGAGATCCGCAGCTTGTCGCACTTGCGCTGCCGCACCCGGCCAAAGAAATCGTCTTTCTGGACGGCCGCGATCTGCACATCCGCAAACAGGCGCAGGATCATCTCGCGCCAGAATTCGATGCGCTGGCTGACAGAGCCGTCGGTCGCGACCTCGATCGACGAACGCGTCCATTCGAACGGCGCACCGCCTGACGCGAGGGCGAAGTCGTCGCAACCAGGGAAGGGAGGGATCGAAGGTGTTGTCATGATCGTGCCCCACATGGATAAGCAAACGGCAGCGAGTAGCGTGCCCGTTCAAAAACGCGTTGTCCAACCCGGTCGAAACCCGCGCCGCATTGGCCGCCGACGCGAAAGGGTGCGCCGGCGGGCCCGGCTCATCATGCGAACGTCGTCTGGCGCCAGTCGGACGACTGTTCATACGCATAGGCGCACCGATAGATCGTCGCCTCGTCGAAGCGACGCCCGACCAGTTGCAGCCCGATCGGTAGATCTTCCGCGATCCCGCAGGGAAGCGACATTGCCGGATGTCCGGATACGTCGAACGGTGCCGTATTCGCGAGCATCTCGAACGCGCGCGTCAGCGATTCGGACATCGCGCAACCGGGCTCCGGCAGTTTCGACGCGCGTATCGGCACGGTCGGCATCAACAAAAGATCATACGATTGCAGGGCCGTGTCGTAATCCGCCCGCAGCCGCCGTGCGAGGTTCTGGCACTTCGCGTAATAGCGGCCGCGATACCGGCTCGTGAAATACTCTCCGAGCAGCATCGTCACCTTGACGGTATCCGGCAGCTCGTCGGCACGCTCGCGCCAGCCCGCGTGATGATCGATCATGCCGGTCACGTACAGGCCGCCCCAGTTGAAGCCGTGGCTGTTGCCCTTCATCATCTGCTGAGTCGCGCCTTCGGCGGCAATCGGCAGCCAGATCGCCGTTCCGGCCGCATGCAACGGCACCGATACCTCGTCGACCTTCGCGCCAAGCTGGCGCAACCGGTGCGCGGCGACGAGCACGGCCTCGTCGACGACCGCCTCCGAATTCGCGAGTCCAAACCCTTCGCGCAGGATGCCGATCCGCAGGCCGGCGATGCCGTCCCGGATCGCACCGAGATAGTCGGCGCGCGGCGGCAGCGCCCGCTGGCGCGGGTCGAGCCCGTCGTCACCGGCGATCACGTCGAGCAAGAGCGCGTTGTCGAGCACGTTGCCCGTCATCGGCCCGAGGTGGTCGACGGTCGCCTCGATTGGCATGGCGCCGGTATACGGGACCAGGCCGTGCGTCGGCTTCATTCCGTAGACACCGCAATACGCGGACGGAATCCGCACCGAGCCGCCCTGATCGCTGCCGAGCGCCATGTCGACTTCGCCGCTCGCGATCAGCGCACCGCTGCCGGACGACGAACCGCCGGCCGAATGTCCGGCCTTGCGCGGATTGAGCACGGGCCCGGACGCGCTCGTATGCGAGCCGCCGGAAAAGCAGTAGTACTCGCAGGTCGACTTGCCCGCGATCGTCGCACCGGCGTCGAGCATCCGCGTGACGACAGTCGCGTCGACGTCGGGCACGTAACCCTCGAACGTGCTCGCGCCGTTGCGCATCGGCACGCCGCCGACGCAGATGTTGTCTTTCACGGCCACGGTCTTGCCGCGCAGCTTGCCGTCGGCGGCGCCGTGGATCGTGCTCTTGCGCGCCCACGCGCCATAACGGTTTTCGTCGCCTTCCGGGCGGTAGCCGGGCGTGCGCGGATACGCGATGGTCGGCAGATAGTCGGGCAGCGCGTCGATCGCGTCGTACGCGTCGAAATTCGCCTGCAGCGCGTCGTCGTAATCGGCGAGCTGCCGGGCATCGACATGAAAGCCGAAGCCGGCTGCGATGTCGGAAAGTTGTTCGCGGGTCGGGCGTTTGATGGCCATCGACGTTCTCCAGTTCGGTAAGGAGGCGCCGCCCGCACTGCGCGGCGCCGGCACGATTCAGCGGGCGACGGCGTCGCGCATCATCCCGGTTGTCGGATGGCAGTTCACGTATTCGTAGACCTGATGTTTCGCGTCGAATACGGACACCTCGTGATACAGCCGCAGCTTCGAAAGCCCGGTGACGACGCGAAAGAACGTGACGAAGATCCGAAGATGAGTCGGATGCGACTCCGCCCATCGCTCGAGGCGGTCGAGCGAGCGCCAGTGGCCGATGTTGTAACTCTCGTCGAGCAGATTGCCGTCGAGATCGATCGACCGCACGTAGCGGTTGCTATAGCAGCCGACGTCGACACCGTTGTCGCGCAGGAAGTCCATCCCGCTGCGAAGCGTCGGCTCGATCTCGTCGAGATACAGCCGTCGTTCGTCGTCTTCGGCCGCACGCCAGTCCTGCCCGGAACGGATCAGCGCGATGTTGTCGTGCGCCAGCACGACCACGCGGCCGCCGCGCGCCGGGTCACCCGCGACGATCCGCAATTCGCCGTCCGCATGCATCCAGTCGGTTTGCGAAATCGGGAACCGGTCGCGCATCGACCCCCAGTAACCGTGTTCCTCGATCTCGCCACTGACGCCGTCCATGATCGAGCCGACACCGGGAAAATCGTTCGTGAACGCGTACAGCGTCTCGAACTGCTCCGCGCGCGGCGCGACGATCTCGCGGAAATAGCCGATGCCGTCCGCGAGCCGCGCGTCGGATGCCCACCATTCGGCGACCGCCGGCGACGCGATCCAGCGCGCGTATGCGTCAGGGTCGCGCCAATAGCCGACGGCGATCAGATTGTCGTAGCCCTGGTTGTCGGTGTGCTGCGTCAGATCATGATTGCCCGGGCCGTCCGGCGCATCGAAATCGGCGACGATCCGGCGCAGCGCGGCCAGTGCGACGGAGCGCTGGTCGGCGCCGCGATACTGCACGCCGAAATAGCCCATCACGACCTGGCTCAGGTCTTCCGCCGCACGGGCGACGTACATCGGGAACGGCGGCTGGTAGTCGTCGGCGACACGGCGTGACAGCGTGCGCGGGCAGACCAGGTGTTTATCGATTGCGGATTCCATGCATGGCCTCATTGGAAAGGGAGTCGGGTGTCGACGAATCAACTGTCGGTAAAACGAATCGATATGCGCCGGAAGCAGAACCCGGCGCCGGCTCATCGTCAGAAGATGTGCGCGTAACGCAGGCCGACGAGCAGGCTGTTCTTCGGCCCGTTGCGCACGCTCAGGTCGGTGCCGAGCTGGACCTGTACCTGGTCGGCCTTCGTCACGAACTTCGACGCGGTCAGCCGCATCCGCGTCGTGCGCAGCGCGTCATGGCCGTCGACACCGTCGACGCGCGTTTCGCCGCCCCAGAATTGCGTGATCCCTAAGCCGAGCGATGTGCCTGGATCAGGCATGTAGCGAACCATCGCCTGCGCGCTGTAGCTCATCCGCTGATGCAGCGTCGCACCGCTTGCGCCGTACGACGTGTTGTTGCCGTACCAGATCGCGTCGCCGACGAGGTCGAGCGCCCACTTCGCCGAGAAATGCTTCACGTACGCGGCCTGGAAGTCGAGCGACCAGCGGTTCGCGCCGAGATTCAGGCCGCGGTTCTGGTCGTAGCTTCCGGTCGGCGCATACAGGTAGACGGTTGCGGCGATCACGTCCTTCGCTTCGTTCAGGCGGAATTTCAGCGGCGCGGTCAGAATCACGTCGCCGACGCCGGTCGTGCTGCCGAGCGCGCTCGCATTGCCGAAGCCGCTCACGTGGCCGAACGGCAGCAGCACCTGCGGATCGATCGTCAGCCGGTCGGTCAGCTGGAATACGTGCAGCAGCCGCGCGATGCCGATGTTCGACTGCAGGTCGAAATTCGATGTCTTGCTGCCGTTCGCGTAGTACGCGTTCGTCGCCGAATAGTTGTAATACAGCACGCCGATCGTCGCGCCGACCGGGTACTGCTCGTAGTCGCCGGGATCGACCTCGACCGCGCCCGCGTAATGCGACGCGACGACTAGCAGCGATGCGCCGATCCAGTGCGCGATTCGCTTCAGTTTCATTCTGTTGACGTTGTCCATCATGCCCCTTGCCTGGATGCGCAGAAACCATCGCGTCCGATGTGCGACGCACGCGCGCCCGGACGCCGGAGTCGTGGTGTGCTGCACGCTGTTATCCATCGGCGCATCGGGTGCGCCGACGATTCGCGACACCGAACGGCCGTCGCTTGAGGATGAGAATAGGGAGGCAAAATCCGCGATTCTGTTTTCCGGCGGAACAAGAAATTGGCTGTGGCGGGCCTCTGCCGTCGATGCCATGCAGTCGCAATAAAGGCAGGTGTCGGATCCGTCTCAGCACAGTTTCCGATCCGTGCCGGCAAAGAACCGCGCTTTTTCTCTTCTTAACCTACTCGTCGAGCGTGACCGATACGACGTGTCCCGCCCCGCCAGGGAAGCAGCGGCGTGGCGGCGGTCGACCCGAACCCCCACGAGGAGCCCCACGATGAGCGCGAACCACTCTGCAGAAACAGCATCGACACCCGGCGAACGCGCCTGGGCGCTGTTTCGCGTGATGAAAGAGAAAAACCTGATCCCGGACGGCTATATAGAAGGCCTGACGGAACTGATGTCGACGACCTGGGACCCGGCCAACGGCGCGCGGATCGTCGCGCGTGCGTGGGTCGATCCGGGGTTTCGCGAGCTGCTATTGAAGGACGGTACCGCCGCGTGCGCGCAGTTCGGCTACACCGGCCCGCAGGGTGAATACATCGTCGCGCTCGAAGATACGCCGACGCTGAAGAACGTGATCGTCTGCAGCCTGTGCTCGTGCACGAACTGGCCGGTGCTTGGGCTGCCGCCCGAGTGGTACAAGGGGTTCGAATACCGCGCGCGGCTCGTCCGCGAGGGGCGCACGGTGCTGCGCGAACTCGGTACCGACTTGCCCGACGACGTCGTCGTGAAGGTGTGGGACACGACGGCCGAAAGCCGCTACCTGGTGCTGCCCGTGCGTCCCGCCGGCACCGGGCACATGACCGAGGAACAACTGCGAACGCTTGTCACGAAGGACGTGCTGATCGGCGTCGCGCTACCGCGCGCGAGCTGATCCGCGCCGCATTCCCTTATCGACCTTCATTTCGGAGATCACAGATGGACGGCTTTCACGACCTCGGCGGATTCCAGGGCTTCGGCCGGGTGCCGCACACGATCAACAGCCTCGGCTACAAGCCGGTCTTCAAGGAAGACTGGGAACATCTCGCATACAGCTTGATGTTCGTCGGTGTCGATCAATTGAAAAAGTTCAGCGTCGACGAAGTGCGTCACGCGGTCGAACGGATCGACGTGCGCCAGCATGTCGGCACGCGCTACTACGAGCGCTACGTGATCGCGACCGCGACGCTGCTCGTCGAAACCGGCGTGCTGACGCAGGACGAGCTCGACCGCGCGCTCGGTTCGCACTTCCGGCTCGCGAACCCGTCGCATTCCGTCGGCCGGGCGGCGCCCGCGGGCGCGACGCGGTTCGAGGTCGGCGATCGCGTCGTCGTGCGCGACGAATACGTGAGCGGACACATCCGGGCACCGGGCTACGTGCGGGGAAAGACAGGCGTCGTGCTGCACCGGACGACCGAATCGTGGCCGTTCCCGGACGCGATCGGCCACGGCGACACCGGCGCCGCGCATCAGCCGACCTATCACGTCGAATTCCGCGTGAGGGATCTGTGGGGCGACGCCGCCGACGACGGTTATGTCGTGGCCGATTTGTTCGAAGGCTACCTGGATCGCGCGCCGGAGACGCGCGCATGAATGCGCTGGCGAATCAACCCGTGCCGGCCGGCCCGCCGGCGCGGATTCCGGTGACGGTACTGTCCGGATTCCTCGGCGCCGGGAAGACGACGCTGCTGAATTACATCCTGCGCAATCGCGCCGGCCTGAAGGTGGCCGTGATCGTCAACGACATGAGCGAAGTGAACGTCGACGCCGACGAGGTGCGACGCAACGTGGAGCTGCATCGCGGCGTGGACGAGCTGGTCGAGATGAGCAACGGCTGCATCTGTTGCACGCTGCGGGCCGATCTGCTCGATCAGGTCAGCACGCTCGCGCGACAGCAGCGCTTCGATTACCTGCTGATCGAGTCGACTGGAATCTCGGAGCCCATGCCGGTCGCGGAGACGTTCGCGTTCCTCGATCGCGACGGCTTCAGCCTCAGCGAACTCGCGCGGCTCGATACGCTCGTCACGGTAGTCAACGGCGAGACGTTCGAGGACATGATCACGTCGGACGAACCGGCCTCGAACGGAAGTGAAACCGGGCAGCCACGCAAGCTGTCGGACCTGCTGATCGAACAGGTCGAGTATGCGAACGTCGTCCTCGTCAGCCGATTCGATCGGATCGGCGATGCGGGTTTCGACAGGCTGCGCGCGGTGCTCGCGTCGTTGAATCCATCCGCGCGGATTCTGCCGATGCAGGACGGTGAAGTCGATCCGTCGGACGTGCTCGAAACCCGGCGCTTTGACCTGCCGGCGCTCGTCGAATCGCCGGGATGGATGCGCCACATGCAGGTCGACGAACGAGCGTCGGAATCCGACACGTACGGAATCGGATCGTGGGTCTATCGCGAACGTGCGCCGTTTCATCCGGCGCGCCTGCTCGCCTGGCTGAGGCGGCCGTGGACCAATGGCCGGCTACTTCGCTGCAAGGGCTATGCATGGGCTGCGCACCGCCATGAGGAGATCGGCATGCTCGTGCAGACGGGGGGCCGGTTCCAGTGGGGCTATGTCGGCCGCTGGTGGCGATTCGTGCCGCAGTCGGACTGGCCGCGCGACGACTATCGCCGCGCCGGCGTGCTGGAAAAATGGGCGGAGCCGGTCGGCGATTGCCGGCAGGAAATCGTGTTCATCGGGCAGTCGATCGATCACGAACGGTTGCGCCGCGAACTCGATGCGTGCCTGTTGACGGTGGAAGAAATCGAGGCGGGACCGGAATCGTGGGCGGCGTTTCCGCAAGGAGACGCGTTCGATGCGCTCGTGGCCATCGAACATCCGTGACGCTTCCTGGCCCACCGGTCAGCGATGAATTTGCGATGTCGCGGTCGTCACGCGCGGCGACGAGGAGGCCGGCGTGCGGCCGCACGCGATCGATCCCGAGGCGGCCGAGCGTCTATGGGCGCACTCCGCTGCGCTGACGGGAGTCGACGCGTTCGCGGTGCGCCGCTGAGCGGGTGTCCCGGCAGGGGAGGCCCGCAGCGAAGCGCAGTGCCCGCCGGCGCGGTTTTCCACCCAACCCGGCTCACTCCCGCATCGACCGAAGCGCCCGCCCCATCTCCGCGATCGGCATCGCGACGATCGAATTCAGCAACCGCATCTCCCCCGCGTCCGGCCGCGCGATCTCCCGCACTTCGTCGAGCGTCAGCACGACGTGGCGATCGAGCGGCTCGAGAAAGCGCCGCAGTTCGCTGGCCGCCGCCTTGCCTCTGAGCCCGAGCGCCTCGCCGAATGCGATCAACGCATCCACATCGATATCGGCAAACCGCGTCGCGTTGCCGAGCGGCATCGTCAGTTCGCAGTGCGGCCAATGATCGCCGCGATGGTCGGGCCGGTGCGTCGGCGTGTGATACACGACCGTGCTGACGATGTCGTAGAACGGCGCGAGCCGGTAGCCGCGCGCGTCGACGAAGAACGACAGGTTCTTCAGATGCGCGTCGGCATTGCCGACCACCACGTTGAACACGGTCCAGCGGAACACCGACAGGCGCGCCAGCGCGCGCGTGCTGGTGCGGTCGATCGCGCGGGCAAGTTCCTGCGCATTCGCCCGCTGGTACTTGAAGCCGCGGTCGTAGTTGAGCAACTGCATCGCGTCGATCGTATGCACGCGCCCGGCCGGCGCCGACGCGACGTCGCGGTCGAACCGGTCGATCACGTAGCACGCGGACGGCGCGCGCAGGAAGTGCACGTCGGGCACGTCGAGCCCCATCTTCCTCGCGAGCTTCATGCAGAAGAATTCGTTGATCGCCGAGTGCGGGTAGCCGGCCGCGCGCATGTCCGGCTTGAGCAGATGCATCGACGGCTCGCTGCCGACCGGCTCGTACAGCGTGTAGTCGGGCGCGTCGCCGCGCAGCACCAGCAGCAGCTTCTGCTGCGCGCCGGCCGCCGACATGCGCTTGGGCGCGGTGGCCGTCAGCGCGCGCTCGGGCATCGCCTGGATCCGGCGCTCGAGTTCGTCGAGCGACAGCGGCTGCAGGCTGCCGGGCGCTTCCCGCTCGCCGTCGGCGAGCAGCGTCAGCGCGCCGGCCGATTCGCGCCCGAAGTATGCGAGCAGGCCCCATGCGTCGGCGGCATCGACCTTCGCCTCGCGGGCGAGCGACATGCGCATGCCTTCCTCGGGCAGCAGGTTGTCGAAGAACCACTGCACAGGGCGATCGGTCGACGTGTCGGTGAAGGTGTCCGCGCGCAGCGCGAACGCCGGCGACAGCGGGTACGCGGCCGCGGACGCGAGCCACTGCGGATCGTACGCGAACGACCAGATACCTTTGTCGTCGGTCAGCGTGCCCATGCGCACGCCGTTGGCGGACGCGATCAGCGTTCTAGCCGCCATGGCCGCTCCTGCGGCGTTGCGCGGCCTTCAGCGCGGTGGCTTCCGAAATCTCGACCGACGATTCCGCGTACAGGCGCACGCCGAGTTCGCCGAGCAGCAGCATGACCTTGCCGATTTGCGCGGTCGGCTTGCCGGCTTCCACCTGGCTGATGAATTTCGGCGACAGCCCGGTCGCGTTCGCGAGTTCGTCGCGCGTGAACCCCTGCTGGAGCCGCGTCGCGCGAATGAGGTGGGCGAGCGCGCCGATCGTGTCGACGGACTGGGGCTCCGACATGACGTTCTCCGTGCTTCGTATCTGATCGGGAACAGTATGGCACAACGCGCCGGCCCGGGCATCAGTTCGTATCCGTTCGGGAACGAATATGCGTTCACGGCAAGCCGGCGCGTCCTTTCGTACCCGATCGGAAACGGCGGGGCGTTCAATCCTCACGTGCGGCTATGTCCGTATCCGATCGGATACGCCGAGGGCGTGATGTGGCGTCGCGCATTGCACGCGCGGCCGGGCTCGAACCTTGCGTCCCAGGAGTGTCGTTCGCGGTCGTACCGCGACGCATCTCGCATGACGATTTGCATGGAGGCGCGCATGGAGCCGATGCCGGTCGTACTTCACTGGACCGATGCCCTCTTCAGGATCGCGCTGGCGCTCGTGGCGGGCGGGCTGGTCGGCCTCGATCGCAGTGAAGCCGGCAAGACGGCCGGGCTGCGCACGACGATCCTTGTCTGCCTCGCCGCGTGCCTGGCGATGCTGCAGGTGAATGCGCTGCTGATGCAGGCCGGCAAGCCGGAGGGCGCGTTTGCGGTGATCGACCCGATGCGGCTGCCGCTCGGCATCCTGACCGGGATGGGCTTCATCGGCGGGGGTGCAATTCTGCATCGCGACGGCCTCGTCTCCGGCGTGACCACGGCAGCGACGCTGTGGTTCGTCACGGTGATCGGACTGTGCATCGGCGGCGGCCAGTTGTCGCTCGGCGCGCTCGGGCTCGTGCTCGCATTGCTCGTCGTGTGGCCGCTGCGGTTGGTCGAGGAAAGGCTGCGCGGCGTCAGGACGGCGCGGGTCACGGTCGAATACGAACTCGGCTCGACGGCGCGCGAGCGGCTGACGACCCGGCTGCACGCCGCGGGATTCACGTGCCGCACGCGCGGCTTTCACGAATCGGTCGCGCGTGCGCTGCGCGAGGAGGAACTGCTCGTGCAGTGGCGCGAGCAGGCCAACACCGACGTGATGCTGCCGCAACTGATCCGGACTCTCGAGTCGGCCGGGCTGACGTCGGTCCGTTGTTCATCGGAGAACTGAGCCGCGCGCCGCCGTCCGCCGCCCGCCGTCTACGGCGCGCATGTACCGGGCCGCGTTCAGCGTCCGGCTTCCGCGCCCGTGCCGTCGTGCGCATCGCCGCCCGGCCGGGGCAGCGTCATCGCGAGATGCAGCGCGGCCGGATCGACCGGCTTCACGAAATGCTGCAGGAACCCGGTCGCGAGGCAGCGCTCGCGATCCGCGCTGCGGCCATAACCGGTCAGCGCGAGGAACATGCACGTCGTCACTTCGTTGATCGCCTTCAGCCGCCGCAGCAGCTCGTAGCCGTCCATCACCGGCAGCCCGATATCGAGGATCGCGACGTCGGGGCGGTACGCGCGGTAGGCGGCCAGCGCGGTCACCGGGTCGTGCACGACGGCGACTTCGTGGCCGGCGTCGCGCAGCCATTGCGCGAGCGTCGACGCGGCATCCTCGTTGTCGTCGACCAGCATCACGCGCCGGCCCGTGCTGCCCGGCGCCAACTCGCGGATGCCCGGCGGCGGCTGCGGTGCGACCACCGCCACGGCTTTCGGCCGGTATTCGGGCAGCGCGATCGTAAATGTGCTGCCGCAGCCGGGGCCGGCGCTGTCCGCGCGCACGGTGCCGCCATGCAGGTTCACGAGGCTGCGCACGAGCGCGAGGCCGATGCCGAGGCCGCCGTGCGCCTGCTTCGTTTCGCCGTCGAGCCGGTAGAACGGCTCGAAGATGCTGTCGAGGCGGTCGGGCGGAATGCCGGCGCCGTTGTCGCAGACCTCGATGATCGCGGCGCCGTCCACGCCGTGCGTCGCGCGCACGGTGATGTCGCCGCCCGGCATCGTGTATTTCGCCGCATTGGTCAGCAGGTTCGCGACGACCTGCGACAGCCGCACCGGGTCGCCGTGGCAACGCGCGTCGGGATCGGCGTCGACATGGAGGCGGTGGCGGCGCTGCTCGAGCAGCGGGCTGGCGACCTCGACCGCGCGATCGACGATGTCCGCGAGCCGCAAGGATTCTTTCTTCAGCGTGATCTTGCCGCGCGTGATGCGCGACACGTCGAGCAGGTCGTCGATCAGCCGGACCATGTGATCGAGCTGCCGCTGGATGATCGCGATCTCGTTCGGCGTCGCCTGGCCGTCGCGGTTGCGGATCAGCTCGAGCGCGAGCGAGATCGGCGTCAGCGGATTGCGCAGCTCGTGGCCGAGCACCGCGAGAAACTGGTCCTTCGCCTGGTTCGCGTCGCGCAATTCGCCCAGCAGCCGGTCGCGCTCGGCGTTCGCGGCGACGAGCTTCTCGCGCGCGGCGACGTGCTCGGTCACCTCGACCGCGCTGACGATCACGCCGAGCCCCTCGGCGAGCGGCTGCGGATTGAAATGCAGCCGGTACACGCGGGCGGCGCCGTCCGGTTCGGGCCGGTCGTGGTGCTCGCCGATCGTCGTCGAGCAGCCTTGCTCGCGGGCGGTTTCAAGCGCCTGCACGATCGCGGGCGTATCGCCGCCGGGCAGCACCGACGTCAGCGGCTGGTCGACGATGTCGGTCCGGCCGCACAGCGCGGAAAAACGGTGATTCGCGAGCACGATCCGGTGCTCCGGGCCCGACAGCAGCGCGATCGGCAACGGCGCATGCATCAGGACGCCGTTGCGTTGCTGTTCGGCGTCCTCGCGGCGGCGGATCTCGTCGCTCAGCGCGCGCGAGCGTTGCTGGGACAGCGCCAGTGTCAGGTGCAGCTCGTTCTCGTCGTTGCGCAGCGACGCGGCAGGCAGGATGCGGCGGTGCAGCGAGCACACGTGGCGGAACATCTCCGACTGCTCGGCGCTCGGAAACGCGTCATGCGAATAGCCGCAGTAGAGCGAGAAGCGGTACCGCGCGATCAGTTCGTCCCATAACGCTTCCAGTCGCAGGGCCCCGGCGTACCGGTCCTGCGCGCACAGCAGCGAGACCATTTCTCCGAACGCATGCACGGGGCGGCCCGCGCGGATCGCGGCTTCGACGATCGGGCCGATCGAGCGGCGAAAGCGCGCCGGATCGGGCAGGTCGCCGTCCATGAAGCTGTCGAGCAGCGCCTGCGCGCTTGACATGAAGATCCGGTCGCGGGCTCCCGGGCCGATTGCCGCGCCGAGCGCATCCAGGCGTTCGTGCACCGCCGCGAGCCGGTCGGCCCGGGCGATCACGATCGCGCTGCCGCCGTCGCGCAACGCATCGGCCGCGAACGACGCGACCTCCGACACGAGCTGCTCGTCGGATTCGTAGAACTGCACGAAATGATCGGCCCGCATCAGGGCCGATTCCAGCAGGGGAGAGTCAGGTGTCATAGCTCACGACCAGGCGATTGCCGGTGGCGGCCGGCGTCCCACTGCTGTCGCCGTCGCCATATCCGGGCCGATGTGAGCAAGCTGCGTGCCGCCTGCTCGGGGCAGGCCCCGCGGCCTTGCGGCACGGGCTTCGGCGCCCTGCGGGCGGTGCCGGACGCCACCGGGTTTGTAAATTCTGGACACGCGGTGTGCAAGATGGGTGCGCGATCCGGCCGGCACGGCCCGTCGCTCGAGCACCGATCCTTATCGCCGCAGCAGATAAACGTATCGGAATCGCTTCGTTGACGCAATCCGGCACGCGCTCGTAGATTCGCATTTTTACCGAATCAGGGGCTGTACCGTGACGACTTCCGCCATCCGCGCCGCATCGACGTCCGCCGGCCATCGGGCCGCGTTGCCGCCGGAAGCCGGCGCGCAGCGATTCGACATCGTCCCGTTCGATGCGCCGCTCGGCGCCGAAGTCGTTGGCATCGACCTGTCGCAACCGCTCGGCGCCGCCGATTTCGCGCGCGTCCATCGCGCGCATCTCGACCACCACGTGCTGGTGTTTCGCGACCAGCGCATCACGCCGGACGAACACGTCGCGTTCAGCCGCCGCTTCGGCCCGCTGCAGATCCATGTGCTGCACCAGTTCGCGCTGGCCGCGCATCCGGAAGTGCTGATCGTGTCGAACATCGTCGAGAACGGCCGGCCGATCGGGCTCGGCGACGCCGGCCATTTCTGGCACTCCGACCTGTCGTACAAGGAAAAACCGAGCCTCGGCTCGCTGCTGCATGCGCAGGAGCTGCCGGCCGAAGGCGGCGACACGCTGTTCGCGAACATGCATCTCGCGTGGGATACGCTGCCCGCGCACCTGCGTCGCGCGGTCGAAGGACGGCGTGCCGAGCATACGTATCTGGCCCGCTATGCCGAGCTGCAGGCGCGCAGCCCGTGGCGGCCGAATCTGTCTGCCGAGCAGATCGCGCAAGTCGAGGCGGTCGTGCATCCGGTCGTGCGCACGCATCCGGAAACGGGCCGCAAGGCGTTGTTCGTCAGCGAGCATTTCACGACGCGCATCGTCGATCTGCCCGAAGACGAAAGCCGCGCGCTGCTCGATGAACTGTTCGCGCACAGCGTGCGTGCCGAGCATCTGTATCGGCACCACTGGCGCGCGCACGACCTCGTGTTCTGGGACAACCGCTCGCTGATGCATCTCGCGGCCGGCACGCCCGACCATCTGCGCCGCAAGCTGTACCGCACGACGATCGAAGGCGACGCGCCGTTCTGAGCGTCGCGCGTCGTCGTCCCGCTGCCCCCATCCTGACTGGAGTTCCGATGTCGTTTCCGCTTTCGCCGGCACTGCGCCGCACGACCCGGCTCGCGCGCCGCGCGCTGGCCGCCACGCTCACCGCCGCGCTGGCGTTCGCCGCCGCCGGCACGCCGCAAGCCGCGCACGCGGAAGGCCGCATCCGCATCGCCGAGCAGTTCGGCGTGGTCTACCTGATGCTGAACGTCGCGCGCGACCAGCAACTGATCGAGAAGGAAGGGCGCAAGGCCGGCATCGACATCAAGGTCGACTGGGTGCGGCTGTCGGGCGGGGCGGCTGTGAACGACGCGCTGCTGTCGGGCGCGGTCGATATCGCCGGTGCGGGCGTCGGGCCGCTGCTGACCGTGTGGGATCGCACGCGCGGCCGGCAGAACGTGAAGGGCGTCGCGTCGCTCGGCAATTTTCCGTATTACCTCGTCAGCAGCAACCCGAACGTGAAGACGATCGCCGACCTGGGCGCGAAGGACCGCATCGCGGTGCCGGCCGTCGGCGTGTCGGTGCAGTCGCGCGTGCTGCAGTACGCGGCCGCGAAGCAGTGGGGCGACAAGCAGTTCGACAAGCTCGATCCGCTGACCCAGGCGATCCCGCATCCCGATGCGACGGCCGCGATCCTCGCGAACAGCAACGTGATTACCGGGCACTTCGGCAATCCGCCGTTCCAGGAGCAGGAACTCGCGGGCAATCCGAACGCGCACATCGTGCTGAATTCCTACGACGTGCTCGGCGGCCCGAGTTCCGCGACAGTGCTGTACGCGACCGCTAAATTCCGCGACGACAACCCGAAGACGTACCGTGCGTTCGTCGCCGCGCTCGCCGACGCGGCTCGCCAGATCGCCGCCGATCCCGAGCGCGCGGCCGACACCTATATCCGCGTGAACGGGTCGAAGATCGATCGCGCATTGCTGCTGAAGATCCTGCGCAATCCGCAGGTGCAGTTCAAGACGGCTCCGCAGAACACGCTGAAGCTCGCGCAGTTCATGTATCGCACCGGTGCGATCCGCAACGAGCCGAAGTCGTGGCGCGACTACTTCTTCGACGATCCGGCGAGGGCCGGCGGCAGTTGAGCGATGGCGTTGCAACGTCGCGATCGATGCTTATGCGTCGACGCGGTTTCGATATGCGCAATCGTTGGTTGGGTCGCGCGCCGCGCAGCCGTATGTTGATGCTTTCCCGCCAAGAGTTTCGATCGTGAACGCCACTTCTCCCCGAATCGGGTTGCCGCCGTATGCGGCGCGCGGCGCGGCTGCGCCGGCCGCCCATCCCGCCATCGACGCACGCGCCGCGCGCCGGCCCGCGCCGCAGGCCGCACCGGCAGGCGCGCACAGCGAGCGCCTGCTCGCGATCGATTGCGTGAGCCTCGAATACCGCAACGGTGCGCGGATCGTCCGCGCGACCCATCAGGTCAGCTTCGACGTGTACGGCAGCGACCGGTTCGTGCTGCTGGGCCCGTCGGGGTGCGGCAAGTCCACGCTGCTGAAGGCGATCGCCGGCTTCATCGAGCCCGTGTCGGGTTCGATCGCGCTCGATGGCCAGCCAGTGCACGGGCCGGGCCCCGACCGCATCGTCGTGTTCCAGGAGTTCGATCAGTTGCCGCCGTGGAAGACGGTCGTCGAGAACGTCGCGTTTCCGTTGCGCGCCGCCGCGAAGCTGTCGCGCGCCGAAGCACGCGAGCGTGCGCTGCACTATCTCGACAAGGTCGGGCTCGGCGCGTTCGCCGATGCGTATCCGCATACGCTGTCCGGCGGGATGAAGCAGCGCGTCGCGATCGCGCGTGCGCTGGCGATGCAGCCGCGCGTGCTGCTGATGGACGAACCGTTCGCCGCGCTCGACGCGCTTACGCGCCGCAAGATGCAGGAAGAGCTGCTGCGCCTGTGGGACGAATTCCGCTTCACGCTGCTGTTCGTCACGCATTCGATCGACGAGGCGCTCGTCGTCGGCAACCGGATCCTGCTGCTATCGCCGCATCCGGGCCGCGTGCGCGCGGAGCTCAACAGCCACGATTATTCGCTCGACAGCATCGGCAGCGGCGACTTCCGCGACAGCGTCGCGCGGATTCATCATCTGCTGTTCGATACCGACGTGACGAGCGGAACGCATCCCGCATCGACTACGGAGACCACGGAGGCCACGGCATCATGAACACGATCGATCCGGTTCTGCCGCCGCTGCCGCCCGTTCGCGCCGAATACGTGCGCACGCTCGATACGCCGCCCGACGCCGAACGTTCGGCACCCGCGCCGCTGGTGCGCCGCATCGCCGGGGCGAGCGCGTTTCGGCGCGTCGTCGTCGCGTTCGTGCTGATTGCCGCGTGGGAAATCGTCGCGCGTATCGTCGCGAACGATCTGCTCGTGCCGACCGTCGGCGCGACGCAGGCCGCGTTCGTGCAAGGCATCGCGTCGGGCGAACTGCTCGTGAAGACGGGGGTCTCGATGTCGGTGCTGCTGCGCGGCTATGCGCTCGGCGTGGTGTTCGCGTTCGTGCTGACGTCGCTCGCGGTATCGACGCGCATCGGCCGTGACGTGCTGACGATGCTCACGGCGATGTTCAATCCGCTGCCGTCGATCGCGTTGCTGCCAATCGCGCTGCTGTGGTTCGGGCTCGGCACCGGCAGCCTGCTGTTCGTGCTCGTGCACGCGGTGTTGTGGCCGCTCGCGCTCAGCATGTACACGGGTTTCGCCGGCGTGCCGGCCACGCTGAAGATGGCCGGGCGCAACTACGGCCTCACCGGCGCGCGGCAGATCGCGCTGATTCTGGTGCCTGCCGCGCTGCCGTCGATCCTGTCGGGGCTGCGCGTCGGCTGGGCATTCGCGTGGCGCACGCTGATCGCGGCGGAACTGGTGTTCGGCGCGAGCGCCGGGCAGGGCGGGCTCGGCTGGTACATCTTCCAGAACCGCAACGAGCTGTACACCGACCGCGTGTTCGCGGGCCTCGCGGCCGTCATCGTGATCGGGCTGCTGGTCGAGCATCTCGTGTTCGATACGCTCGAGCGTGTGACGGTGCGACGCTGGGGTATTCAGCACTGACCGTATCGAATCGGAACGCGAGCGCGCGCTGCGCTCGCGCACCGCATTCAATCGAGCGGGACCGTGAGTCGTTCGATCACGGTAGCCGTCTCCGGGCGCACGCCGCGCCACCACGCGAACGCTTCGGCGGCCTGCTCGACCAGCATGCCGACGCCGTCCGCGACGCGGTGCACGCCCGCATTGCGTGCGAGCCGGAGAAAGGGCGTCAGCCGCTTGCCGTAAGCAAGCTCGTATGCGGCCCCGGTCGGGCTGAACACGCCCGGCGGGACGGGCGGCAGATCGCCGGCGAGGCTCGCCGACGTGGCGTTGACCACCAGATCGAAACGTCCCATCGCGACCAGATCGGCATAGCCGCACGCCGCCAGCGGCCCGCGTCCGGCGACCTGCGCGGACAGTGCGCGCGCCTTGTCGACGTCGCGATTCGCGATCACCATCTCGGCCGGCCCGGCCGCGAGGAACGGCAGCAGCGCCCCGCGCGCCGCGCCCCCCGCGCCGAGCATCAGCACGCGTTTGCCGGCCATCGGCAGGCCGAGATTGATTTCGATGTCGCGCACGAGCCCGATCCCGTCGAAGTTGTCGGCGAGGATGCGTCCGCCTTCGAACTTCAGCGCATTGGCCGCGCCGGCGAGCGACGCGCGCTCGCTGCGTTCGTCCGACATCGCGAACGCCTGGAGCTTGAACGGGGCGGTGATGTTGATGCCTTTGCCGCCGCGCGCGGCGAATGCCCGCACCACGTCGACGAACGCGCCTTCCGGCTCGAGCGGCCCTTCGATGGCCGAGTAGTGCAGGTCCTGCCGCGTCGCTTCCGCAAAGATGCCGTGGATCAGCGGAGATTTCGTGTGTCCGATCGGGTTGCCGATCACCGCGTACTGGTCAGTCATCGTTGGCTCGCTTTTGAATAGAGAACACCATCGGCCTGCATCGCGTCGATTTCAGCGGGCTCGAACCCGAGCGAACGGGCGACGTCGGCGTTGTGCTGGCCGAGATCGGGCGCGACGTCGCGAATCGTCGTATCGCAATCCGAGAACCGGAACGGCAGATTCGGCAGGCGCAGCGTGCCGTAGCGCGGGTGCTCCTGCTCGACGATCATGCCGCGCGCCTGGATCTGCGGATCCGCCAGTACCTCGTCGATGCGTTGTACCTTCGCGCACGGCACGTCGATGCGATCGAGCAGGTCGAGCACCGACGCAACCGAACGGGCGGCCACCCACGGCTCGACGATCGACAGGATCTCGACGCGGTGCGCGTTGCGTCCGACACTGTCGTGAAAGCGCGTGTCGGCGCCGAAGCCGACTGGCCCGCCATGCGCTTCGATCAGGATGGCGAAGCGTTTCCAGGCATCGTCGACCTGCGCGGCGATCACGAGATCGCCGTCCGCCGCGCGAAACACGCCGTAGAGCGTCGAAGTCGGCATGTCGTGCCCGGTCTGCTCGGGCAGCACGCCTTGCAGCGTGTAGCACTGGACCGCGTATTCGTGCATGGAGACCAGCGTGTCGTACAGCGCCATGTCGATGTGCTGTCCGCGGCCGCTCTTCACGCGTCCCAACAGCGCGGCGTTGATGGCCGCGACCGCATGAATGCCGGTGTACATGTCGCCGAGCGATATCCGCAGCAGCGGCGGCCGCTCGCTCGGTGTGCCGACCATCTGCATGATGCCGCTCTTCGCCTCGGCGATCAGCCCGAAACCCGCGCGATGCGCATCGGGGCCGGTATGTCCGTAGGCCGAGATCGAGCAATAGACGAGCGCCGGATTGCGGGCCGACAACTCCGCATAACCGAGCCCCAGCTTGTCCAGCGCGCCTGGGCGGTAGTTCTCGATGAACACGTCCGCGGAGTCGCACAGCCGCTGCATGAATGCCTTGCCGCGCGCGTCCTTCATGTTCACGCTGACGCCGCGCTTGCCCATGTTGAGCTGCAGGAAATAGCCGCTTTGCTGGTCGTCGAGGACCGTCGCGTGCTGGCGGCCGGCGTCGCCGGTGCCCGGGCGTTCGACCTTGATCACTTCGGCGCCGAGCGCCGCGAGGCAGCGCCCGACATACGGGCCGGCCAGGAAATGGCTGTAGTCGACGACGCGAATACCTTCGAGAGGGCGGGCCTGCATCAGAACGCTCCCGGCCGGCGCGGCACCATCAGCCGATGCTCGCCGCGTTGGACGACCTGGCCGTCCTGGTTGATCAGCTCCGACGGCAGCACGACGATGCCCCAGCCCGGGCGGCTCTTGCTCGCCCGCATCGAGCCGACGCGGAACGTCACGTGCAGCACGTCGTTCACCTTGATCGGCAGCAGGAAGTCCCAGGTCCAGCCGAGCGACATGCCCGGCAGGAAACGGTAGTCGCTCTGCGTCTTGAGGCCGTCGGCGATCGACAGCCCGAACAGCCCGTGCGCGACAAGGCAGCCGAAGTGGCTCGCGTTCGCATACGCCTCGTCGACGTGCACCGGCGTGTGGTCGCCGGTGAGGTCGGCGTAAGCGAGGATGCGCGCCTGGGTGACCGTGTAGGTCGGACTCGTGCACGCGTCGCCCTCGCGGGCATCGTCCCAGTACTTTTCGACGATCGTCATGGTCATGCCTCCGTCCGCGGGTTGATCGCCAGCGCCTGCGCGACACAGGAGGCGGGCGTTGCCTGAATGAGCTCGACGACCAGACCGTCCGGCAAGCGCAGCCAGTTCCGCCCCTGCGGCAGGTCGGTCACGCCGTACGCTTGCGCCGCGGCCAGCGCGGCTTCCAGGTCCTCGCACATCACGCCCAGATGGCCGAGCCGGCCCTCGGGGCCGTCCCAGCCCGGCGCATGGATGAACTGCAGGCCGCCGAGCGTCCAGTACTGCCGCGGCGCGTCGACCGTGCCGTCCACCTCGCGCATCGTCATGCCGAGCACGTCCTCGAAGAAGCGGATATGCCAATGGATGTCCTTCACCCAGATGGCGACGTGCTCCAGATAAGCTCTCGTGGCGCTCATGCGACCACCTCCTTCGCTTGGCGATCGGTCATCGCGCGCTCGATTCCCTTGATGCATGCGACCAGCGTCGCGTTGACCGGCGTGGGCACGCCGTACCGCTGTCCCCAGCGCACGACCGATCCGTTGATGAAGTCGATTTCGGTCATCGTCCCTCTCTCCAGGCTTTGCAGCATCGATGTCTTGAACGCGGCTGGTAGGCCCTCCGCGGCGAGCGTCCAGGCCTGCTCCGGGTCCGTCATCGACAACCTGACGCCGGCCGCTTGCGCGACCCCGATCGCCTCGGCGACGGCCGCAAGCGACGTGGACTTCAGCAGCGGCTCGCCGTAGAGCTGTCCGTAGGTCAGGCCGGTGATGCCGGTGAGCGCGCCCGTGGCGACGTTGACCAGCAGCTTGTCCCACATCGTGCCGACGATGTTGTCGCTGACGGTCGTCGCGAGGCCCGCGGCATTGAACGCATCGGCGATCGCCTGAACGCGCGGCGTGATGCGGCCGTCGAGTTCGCCGATGAAGGTGAGCTTGCCGGCCACGCCCGATTCGATGTGCGCGTCGCCGCGCCGCACGCCGCCGACGTAGGTCTTGCCCGCAAGCACGCGCTCGCGGCCGACGACGTCGGCGAGGATGTCCTCGTGCCCGAGGCCGTTCTGCAGCGACAGCACGAGCGTATCGGGCCCGATCAGCCCTTGCGCGCCGCGCATGGCAGCGGCGGTGTGGAACGACTTGACCAGCACGATCACCAGATCCGCCACGCCGACGTCGTCCGCCTGCGTCGTCGCGCGGACGCGGACGCGCCGTGATCCGCTCGTGTCGTCGACCTGAAGGCCGTCGCGGCACATCGCGCCGACGTGCGACGGCGAGCGGGCGATCAGCCAGGTCTCGTGGCCGCCTTCGGTCAGGGCGGCGCCAATCGCGCAGCCCAGCGCGCCGGCGCCCAGCATTGCAATCTTCATGGGTTTCTCCGATGTCATGTAGGGTTGACGTATCGCTGCACGATAGAAGTTGCCCGTCATGCTGACAATGCAATGACTACAATGACGTTATTGCGATGGACAATAATGCGATGATTCCGACCGATCTTCCCGACCTGAAGCTGCTGCAGCTTTTCGATCTGCTGTACGACGCGCGCAGCGTCACCCGCGTGGCCGAGCAACTCGGACAAAGCCAGCCGACCGTCAGCATCTGGCTCGGGCGCTTGCGCGAACACCTTCACGATCCGCTGTTCATTCGAACGCCCGGCGGCATGGCGCCGACGCCGCAGGCCGACGCGCTCATCGGCCCGTGCCGGGAAATCCTCGAATCGTTGCGGCGCTTCGCGGCGTGGGAGATCGCGTTCGACCCGGCGACTGCCCAGCGCCGGTTTCGCATCTGCATGACCGATGCGAGCCATGTCACGCTGCTGCCGCGGCTTCTCGCACACGTTCGCGCGCAGGCGCCGGGCGTGCGGCTGGAGGCGGCGAGAATCGACGGCAACACGGAACGGGCGCTCGAGTCGGGCGAAGCCGATCTCGCGATCGGCTATGTGCCGTGGCTCGGCGGCGGCATCTACCAGCAGAAACTGTACGACCAGGACTGGGTGTGCCTTGCCAATCGCCATCACCCGAGGATTCGCGGTCGCCTCGGCGTGAAACAGTATCGGTCGGAGGGGCATGTGGCCATTATGGCCGGAACGGGCGCGCAGCTTCTCGATCAGGCGCTGATGCGGGAGCGCATCGAGCGTCAGGTCGTGCTGGGGCTGCCGGGGTTTCTGGGTTTGGGCGCGATCATCCAGAGCACGGACCTGATCACGACGCTGCCGCGCCATATCGGCGAGACGCTGGCTCAGGCCAATGACCTGACGGTGCATGCGTGTCCGATCGAGGTCGAGGGATTTGCGGTTCGACAGCACTGGCACTCGCGATATCACCATGAAGCAGGGAATCGCTGGCTGCGCGGCGTCGTGGTTCAGTTGTTCGCGAATGCGCGGTGAGTGGGGGGTGCGAGCATCTACTTCCCGTCACGCGCATTCCGCGATGCGCCGCATTGCCGTCAGTTATGACGAAAGCACCGCGGATCCCTGCGCGCCGCCGGATGCGACTTCGTCCAGATCGACGCATTGCTCGTAAGCCGGCACCTCGCACGGCCACTGCAGGCGCTCCGCAATACGCCGCCGCAACGCGTCCGCGGCAGCCGGTTCGCCATGCGTGATGAAGGTCCGGACGGGGGCGCACTGCATCGTGCCGAGCCACGTGAGGATCTCTTCGTAGTCGGCATGGGCCGAGAGCGCCGTGATCGACTCGACCTGCGCACGCAGACGGACGTACTCGCCGTGAATCTTCAGCGTCGGCTCGTGCGCGGCCAGCGCCGCGCCGCGCGTGCCGGTGGCCTGGTAGCCGACCAGCGCGATCGTGTTGCGCGCATCGGGCGCATAGCGGCTCAGGTGATGCAGCACGCGTCCGCCGGTCGCCATCCCGCTGCCGGCGATGATGACCATCGGGCCATGGTGTTCGGCGATCGCCTTCGACTGGTCGACCGAGCGGACCATCGTCGCCGCATGGCCGAGCGTGTTCGCTTCGGAGACGGTCAGGCGATGTTCGAGGATATGGTGGCGATAGATCTCGGTCGCGTTCGTCGCCATCGGGCTGTCGAGGAAGACCGGGACGTGCGCCATGCGGCCGGACGCCTTCAGCCGCGCGATGTAGTGCAGGATTTCCTGCGTGCGGCCGACGGTGAAGCAGGGCATCACGACGACCCCGCCGCGCGCGAAGGTCTTGTCGAACATGGCAGCCAGCTCGTTCTCCGGATCCGACGCCGGGTGCAGCCGGTCGCCGTACGTCGATTCGACGACGACGTAGTCCGCATGCGCGGGCGGCCGCGGCGGCTGCATGATCGGATCGTGATACCGGCCGAGATCGCCGGAGAAGGCGAGTACCTTGTGATCCCAGTGCATCACGACGCTCGCCGCGCCAAGGATGTGCCCGGCCGGCAGCAGGCGGAACGACAGGCCGCCGCCGCCGAGCGCCGTGCATTCGTCGTACGCAACGGGCTTCAGCAGGCGCAGCGCGCGCTGCGCGTCGTCCAGCGTGTAAAGCGGCTGCGCCGGCCGATGCTTCGAATAATCGTGCCGGTTCGCGAAGTCGGCTTCCTCTTCCTGCAGCCGCGCGCTGTCGCGCAGCATGATGTCGCAGAGCTCGGCCGTGGCCGCCGTGCAGTACACCGGCCCGCGATAGCCTTCGCGCACCAGCACCGGAAGATAGCCGGAGTGATCGAGATGCGCGTGGGTGAGCACGACCGCGTCCAGCGTGTCGGGCGCGAGCGGCAGCGGCTGCCAGTTGCGCAGCCGCAGGTTCTTCGTACCCTGGAACAGGCCGCAGTCGACCAGCACGCGCCGGCTGCCGTGCTCGACCAGATACTTCGAGCCGGTCACGGTTTCGGTCGCGCCGAGAAAAGTCAGTTTCATGGAGCGCCTCAGCGGAGTCGACGGGACGGTAATTCGATTACAGCCCGAACGTGCGAGAGCCGGTTGACCGAAATCAGGAAGTGGGGGGATTTGCCGCTGGCGCTGTGGCGCTCATTGGGCTAGCCGGGCGGCTTGGGCTGGCACGACGGGTAGGGCAGATGCGATTCATCTCGGCGCCCATCGCGCGCTCGATGCATCAGGTGCGGTGCTGGTGTTCGCCGTTGTTGCGTGAGCGTCCCCGGATCCCGTTGACTCACTTGAACTTGCCGAAATCTGCTTCTTCTTTGACGAACTTCCCTGTCAACAGGAGGGCCCCTTCGACGTCCGCGACTATGGACGCGTTGTCGATTGAGGCGGTCACGAAGAGTCCCCAGATATCGTCGTCTATTTCATAGTAGCCACGAGCATATTTCCAGTAGCTGAAATAGTGGTCCTGAGATAAGGCGATTCCTGGACCATCAAGGCCGTCTGGATGCGGTACTTGGACAGAATGCAGAGCATCTCGCAGGATCGCAGCGACGTTTGGAAAGTCGGCAGCGCGATGGTCTTCGAGTATCTCGACCAGAAGATCGCTACCGTGGTAGACGGGCCGAACCCGGAATCGAATCAGTTTTGTCATTGCTTGTTTTTCTGTTTCGAAAGAGCGGCGTCGATTGTGCCACATGCGAATGTGGTCGAAGTACCGCATGCCGTCTGCATGACAGCGTCGTGTCGTGTTCCAGCGCCGGAAACCCGGCTTTCGATGCGATCAATCGATTGACCGCTTCTGACTGAACGCCGACGCTCCTCCCCCGGCGCTCCCGCCGAAAATCCGCGATGAACCTTTTAATTTTCCATCCGCGGACCCTGACCAGGCAGAGCGCGAACTCACTGCCATCAGCCTTTCCCTACAGTTCTGAAAGGAAATCCTGGGTTATCGGTAACTACGATAATTTCTATTGCAGATACGTCTCTACTCGCAAAACCGGCCTTCGACTACTGTAGCCGTCACGTTACTACCGAGGCCATTCATGTCCAAACTCAACATCAAACTGCTGGGTCCATGCCTGCTTGCCATTGCGATCGACGCGATGGGATTCGGGCTCGTGTACCCGATCATGGCGGCGATTTTCTCCGACCCCCAATCGGGCATCATCGGGGCCGACACGAGTCCGCACCTCCGCAATTTCTACCTCGGGGTCGGGTACGGCGTTTATCCGTTCTGCATGTTCTTCGGCTCTTCGCTGATGGGTGAACTGTCCGACGGCTACGGCCGACGGAAAATCCTGCTGCTGTGCGTGTTCGGCCTGGCGCTCAGCTACTTCCTGATGGCGGTCGGCGCGCTGCTGCCGAGTATCGCGCTGCTGCTGATCGGACGCGGCCTGAGCGGGCTGATGGCCGGTTGCCAGGGGATCGCGCAGGCCGCGATCACGGACATGAGCACGCCGGAAACCAAGGCGTACAACATGAGCATCATGTCGATCGCGTTCAGCGCGGGCGTCATCGTCGGCCCCGTGCTCGGCGGCGTCACGTCGGACCGCACGATCGCGCCGTTCTTCAACTACGGCACGCCGTTCCTGCTGGTCGCCGCGCTGTCGGTCGTCTGCGGGCTCTGGACGTTCTGGTCATATCGCAACGCGGTCGCGCCGACCGGCAACACGCGTGTGGACCTGCTGATGCCGCTGCGGATCATCTACCAGGCCGGCACGCACCGCCGCGTCGCGTTCCTGTCGATCGTGTTCTTCCTGATGCAGGTCGGCTACGGGCTGTATCTGCAGACAATCATGCTGGTGCTGCAGACGAAATTTCATTACACCAGCTCGCAGCTCGGCCTGTTCAGCGGCCTGATCGGAATATCTTTCGTGTTCGGGCTGATGGTGATCGTGCGGCTGATGCTGAAAATCTGGAGCGTGGTCGACATCGCGAAGACGGGCCTGCTGATCGCGGGCATCGGCCAAGTGCTGTCGGCGCTGTTTCCGCACGAAAACACGCTCTGGGTGCTCGGCATGGTGGTCGGCTGCTTCGACATGGTTGCATACACCACCATGTACACCGCGTATTCGGACGCGGTGAGCGAGGACCGGCAGGGCTGGGCGCTCGGCGTCGCCGGCTCCGTGATGGCGATCGCCTGGGTCGTGACGGGCTTCCTCACCAACCTGTTGCCCGTGCTCGGCGAGCTTGGCCTGCTGATGGTCGGCGGCCTGAGTTTCGTCCTCAGCTTCGTGATGATGCTGGCGTATGGCCGAAAGTGGTCCGTGCCGATCGTGTCCGTCGGCTCGCGCGCCTACGACTGATGTGTGTTTTCCCGGTGCGCGCATCGCTGCGGCGATGCGGGCCGGGCGCGATCTTCGCAGGTTTCGGGGGCCTGCGCGGGCCATCGGCGCCGCGCTTCTGCTTGCGGGCGCGGCGCGCTACATGTCGAGCGCGCCGTCCGCAGCCCGCGCCATCACCTTTGGCAGATACTCCTCGATGATCTTCATGACGACCTGTGTCTTCGAAGGGACGGGCCGCGTGACCGGCAGCAGCGCATGCAGGTCGAATCCCGGTACCGTGTATTCCGGCAGCAGCCTGACGAGCCGGCCGGATTCCAGTGCGTCGATGCAGACGTGTTCCTGAAGGACGCCGATACCCGCGCCGTTGAGCAACAGCTCATAGACCGGCCGCCAGTGGCTGGTGCTGACGACGACGTTGATCGGCGTCGGCCGCACCGATTTAGACGCGCTCATCAGGCAAAGCTGGCCGTCGTTGAAGAGCCCCGTGACGCGAATGAACGGGTGCCCGACGATATCGGTCGGTTCCTCTGGCAGCCCGTGCTTCTCGATATAACGCGGCGACGCGACCAGGACGCGTCGTACGTAACCCAATCGACGCGCGACGAAATTGCCATCGCCGATCTGGCCGAGTCGCAATGAAATATCGACGCCCTCGGTGACGGGGTCGG
This sequence comes from Burkholderia ambifaria AMMD, assembly GCF_000203915.1. Taxonomy (NCBI): domain Bacteria; kingdom Pseudomonadati; phylum Pseudomonadota; class Betaproteobacteria; order Burkholderiales; family Burkholderiaceae; genus Burkholderia; species Burkholderia ambifaria. Next base: position 1,210,110 of record NC_008392.1, on the reverse strand, counting down.
TGATTTCGTCATTCAGGACGAGATCGATATGGAGCTGCGGATGATGTTCGCGGATGACCGCGAGGATTTCCGGCAGCACGACTTCGCCGAACCCATGTGGCGCGGCAATGCGAATGCGTCCACGCACGATGTTGTTGCCGAGCGTGACGACGGCCCGCGCCTCGTCGGCCGCGTCGAGCACGATCTTGCTTCGTTGATAGAACAGAATGCCTTCATCGGTGCACGACACCGCACGCGTGTTTCGGAGCAGCAATTTGACGCCGAGAAACCGTTCGAGCCGATCGACGCGATCGCTAACGGTAGGTTGGCCAAGGCCGAGATCTTTCGCGGCCCTCGATAAATTGCCACGCTCGACAACCCGCACGAAAATTCGCATGGCCGCCAGCAAATCCATAGACCCTCGATAATCGGAAGAATTTAGTTATTCTGGAAGACGACAAAATCGGTTCGCCCGTTGTTTTCCGGCCTGGGAGAGCGATAGAGCGCATTTGGGATGGCGCAATCTCGTTACGTGGGGCGGATGCGTAACTATACCCAACCGATGAGGGCGCGCGGCAGGGCGGGTCATGGCGACGGAACGTCATCGCGTCGCTGTGCCGGCGCAAGTGCTCGATTGCGGCGCGTGCACTGCTGGATCTTGCGCCTGTAGTAAGCCCGCGAGGCACGAATAGGACCAAGGTGCGGTTGAGCAGCTTGCTTCCGCAGCTGACTCAATTTGTGAAACACGCTGTACATGTCGCTATAGAACGCCACCGACTTGCCATGGCGCTCCAGATACGTTGGCGTGGCCTCGAAGTAGCTGACGGTCGACTCCGTTGCAGTAAAGTGCAGATGCATCAGCCGGCTCGTCGCGTCGTCCACGTACACCAGCAGCGTGCAGGCCGGCGCCCGTTCCTCGAACCACCGATGATCGCTACCGTCGATCTGAATCAGCTCGCCCAGGCAGGCGCGACGCGCTCGCGAACACGATCCGTCGCGGTCATTGGTGCCCGCGCTGCTATTTCCTCAGCATTAAGACGACCGAGGAGACGCGCCCAAAGCGGCGACATGAAGCCGCCCGAAAGTGAAACTTGACCTGCGGGCTCGGTCGTGCTGCGAATACTTTCGGGCATCACATGATGTCCGGCCAGTGTGTGCCAATGCGCTAAAATCCCGCTCGGACACGCACTGACAGGGTGCTGCCGCGTGTCGAACGACAAAAATCGAGAGGGCTCATGTCTAAGGCTATTGCGGGCATTGCGATCGGGGTCGTTTTTCTCGTGATCGCGGCTTTCATCGGGTGGTCCACGCGAGGATTTTTGCAGACTGCGATCGCCGTTCCCGGCGAGGTGGTCAGCCTCAATGCCGGCGGGAGCCACCCACAGATCGAGTTCGTTACAAAAACGGGCGAGCGCGTGTCTTATCCGCAAGGCGGGATGATCTACGGCACCAAGGTCGGCGACAAGGTCACCGTCCTTTACCAGCCCGAGGCGCCGGCCCGCACCGCCACGATTGACCGGTTTGGCGCCGTGTGGAACTGGACATTGATGGCGACGATATTCGGTCTTGGATTCATCCTCTTCGCGGCGATGAATCTGGCACCAAAAAAATAACAGCATCTGAGAGGATCGGCCGTGTCAATTCTGAGACCAAGCAACTGGAGCTACAAGACGGGAGCGACAGGCGGCGTCAGCATCGAGTTCGTCGTTGCGTCGGGCGGAACGATCGTTCTGGCCGACCCCGCTGGAACGGAAACCGATTTCTACTACGGCGGCGTAGGCGTCGGTATCGGTTTCGGCTTTCGTATCCCGAAGATCAAGCTTCCGCGGTTTTCCTTGCCGGAGCTCAAGATACCCAAGATCGCCGGCCGCGAGGTCGGAGGCGCAGGGTCTGCCAAGTCATTCGACAGCGCGGGGCTCATCTATATGGCACCCGCGTTCAGCGGCACCGAGCTGACCAAGAGCGACTTTCAAGGGGCGACGGTCTACCTCGATGGTGGTGTCGGCATCGGCTATGGCAAGGCTGGTTCCGCAATGATCCTCGGGATCAATTCAGCGCAGCTTGCCCTCGGATTGTCGAACCCGGCGATGACGTGGCTCGCCGAGATAGCGATTGCGCATGCGCCTGCGATCTTGCTGATGGGCGGCACGACCGTTGGCTTGCAAGCGGGCGCCGGCGCCGGGATCCTGGTTGGCTATCTGCATTGACTAAATTACCGGCCGGGTTCCGGATCGGGCCGGGCAGCGATGCAATTCCTGCCCGGCCTGAGACGACCGGATGATGAGCTGTACGTAGCTGTTCGTCGGTGCATACGGGGCGAAAAATCGATCGAGCGTCCGAGCGAACAGATGCAACGTGACGTCGCGCAACGCGCTCTCCTCGAGCGATACGACGATTTCGATACCACGCACGAACGACGGAAACTGGCCGTCGAGCGACATCCATTTCATTGCGGGTTGGTGATCCAGTCCGACGATTGCGTCGATGCTGCGTTGAGCGACGATGTTCGTGCGCGGAGCGTGCAAGCGCAAGAAGTCCTTGAACGCCTTCAGCCCGGTCTGGGTGAGATCGAAAGGGTGCAACGAAAGACCCGCCACCACCCGCCACAACGCACCGTGTCCGCGCGCATGCGAGCACGGCAGGGTCGGCTGCGTCAGCAACCGGATCGGGCAAGCCAGCGCTGCACCTTCATGAACCAAGTCGCTATCAGGCGCGCCGATCGGCAGCCGCGAAGGGAGGTCACCGTTGGTGGCGGTGACGTCGACGTCGATTTGGGGATGCCTCACCTGGGCGGAGCCCCCGTCCAGCCCGATGAGCGATAGGAGAATAGGCGCACGCGCATTTCCCGCGGCGGCATACGGATCGCGAAACGCCGTCCAATAAGCGACGGTCGGATCGGGTTGCCGGCCATGGCTCAACGCGCGGTAGGGCAACACGGCCGTTCGTGGCGCAGCGGTGGACGACGAAGCACCTTTTTCGTGTTCGGACTGCGTCCGATCACCTAGGCGAACGGCATCGATCGAGTAGACGTCGAGTGGCGTGCCGGTCTCGAGGGGCTCGGGCGTCACGGGGTAGGCCCGGTCGGTGGACGTGAGCTGGATGGACGTCGCGTCTCGCTGGAACAAATTGACGACGGGCGTGCAAAACAGTTTGAACGATGCGGCGTCGAGGTCGCTCAGCGCCTGGGCGGCTGGTGATTCTGCAGGTGCGTCGCGAATAGCCAGGTGCAAGGTCAGTTGTCGTGCTTGCGGCGCGCGCGCCGCGCGCCGGATTCGCCCAAGATCGATGTCGACGAAATCGAATTTCTCGGGGAAAGCGAAGGACTCGATCAGCGTGTCGAATGCATCCGACGTGTTCGACGATTCTTTCGGGAGCAGCCTCGGGCATGGGCGCAAAGGAAGCCATGAGTGCCGCAACCGAGCGTGCGAGTACGGTTGCAAGCACGCTTGCAGCGCTGCATGAGCCAGATATGGTTGCAGGCGGCTGGGCGAACCCGGATCCGACCCGCATGGGAAGCACCGGTGTCAACTCTTCGATTGGTGGGAGTTGGAACCAGGGCGATCGCCTCTCGACGATGGAGGGGGGTGCTAAGGACGCCATTTCGAGCGGCAAGGGAGATGCCTTGATGAACGTCAAACTAGAACCTTGTCGCGGAAAGGGAATGAGATGAGAGACGAAGATTTTGAGTTGTTTATCGAGAATTTTGGAGAAGCGACGAGCCGCGTCGAGGTCCCTCAGGCCAGCTTCGAAAAATTCGACAAGAAGCTGCCTGCTCAGCTCTTGAAATATTGGTCTGAAGAAGGGTGGGCGAGTTACGCGGACGGCTTGTTCTCGATCGTGAATCCCGACGAGTACGAAGACGTCTTGGACATGTGGCTTGAGGACACGATCTTCGAGGAGGTCGATAGCTACCACGTCATCGCGCGGACCGCGTTCGGGAAGTTGTATGCATGGGGCGAGAAAACAGGGCCGAGCTTGACGGTTTCGTGCCCGACGCATTCTCTTATTGCTCTGGAAAAAGATTTGAAGGGACAGCTCAAAAATCCCGACTTTCGAGTGCAGACGTTCTTCGGTGCCAAGACGCCAAGCGAATGTGACTTTAAGGACGAGGCGAAGCAGCCGCTATTCAAACGCGCTGCGGGCAAACTCGGACCGCTTGAACCGGATGAGATGTATGGCTTTGAGCCTGCCCTGATTGTCGGCGGTCACATGAATCTCGACCATCTCAAGAAGGTCAAACTAGATGTTCACCTGACGATTCTGCGGCAGCTTGCGCCGCCGAAGATTCCGTTCCTTAATACTCCAATTTGATCGGTAACGTCCATTAACATGGCTCGGCCGAAGTGAGTCACGCTGCTGCCGGTTTTGCCGGCGTTCGTGCTGCGAAGCACACTGCACTTGTCACTGTAGAACGCCACCGGCTTGCCATGGCGTTCGATATACGCCCGCGTGGCCTTCGAAGTAGCTGAAGGTCGATTCCGTTGCCGCAAAGTGCAGATGCATCAGCCGGCTCGTCGCGTCGTCCACGTACACCAGCAGCGTGCAGGCCGGCGCCCGTTCCTCGAACCATCGATGATCGCTGCCGTCGATCTGGATCAGTTCACCCAGGCACGCCCGGCGCGCTCGTGGCTGATAGAACTTCGGCGGTCGTTGCCGGCGTGGCACCCACAAACCAGCTTCCGTCATCAGCCGCCGTACCGTTTCCTTGGCGAGCTGGATGCCGTGGCATTCCCGGAGCTTCTCGCACGCCAGTGTCGGCCCGAAATCGGCGTAGCGATCCCGGATGATCGTCAGGACCCGCTGGGCCAACTCCGCATCCAGCCGCCGGTTGCCAGGACCGCCACGCTTGCGAGAGGTCAGGCCCACCGCGCCAGACTCCCGGTATCGAATCACCAGCCGCTCGATCTGCCGGACCGTCAGGCCGAGGCGTTCGGCCGCGCGGCCAGGCTTCAGGCCCAAATCCACTACGGCCTGGATTACCTTCAGACGGTCGAGTTCTCGCATGTTCAATGTCACCAATGCGGTTCGGTGCATCGCCGGTTCCATGATCTGACGGGGAGCCGGCAAGCTTACCGAGGTCCAAACGCGACATTTCTAAATGGCTAGAACACGACATTTCTAAAAAGCTACTACAATCTGTGTCATACCCGGATTCAGATGTCCACCTTCCAGCTATTTAAAAATGTCCGGTTTTAAGGTTGGTTTTGCTACTTCTGTTTCCTCGTTTTGACCGTTACGCAGTGTCGAAGGTCGGTGCTTGAACGGGCAGGGCGCTCACGTTTGTTTCTCCAGCTTTTGCAGACCGGCGGCCAGGTTTGTCTGAGGGCTTTGCGGTCTGCCTACGTTGCGCCAGATCCACGATCACATGCTCGACGTCGGTCTGCGTGATCTCGCGTTGCTTCTTCTTGCCCGTATGAGGTTCGTTTCGGTCGGTCCGGGTTGAGTCGCCTCGATGCGTTCGAGACGGAGCTTTACCGATTCGACTGTTATCGCGTTGCGCCTGAAGGGCTTGCGCGACCTGCAACACATGGCTCAAACGCTTGTGCTCAACGACGGCACCTTGATCGATTTCAGCCAGGCGATCGTATTGCCGGTACGGCAACACACGACCATCAGCCCGGATTTCGATCCGCCCATCCGGGTACTCCCATACCTCGATCTGGCGGTCGATCAGCTTCCGGTTGGCCGGCGTGTCATCCAGCAAATACATCACCCGGTCGTACTGCACCGTGAGCGACTTCGTTACCTTTCGCGGCTCGCGCCACGTCAGCACCAAGTCCAGATTCTCGTCGGCCCGCAGCGGCCGATGCGCATCGAAGTCGCTCTTCGGCGGCTTCGCGAAGCGTGCGTTGTAGGCGGCCATGAAGGAGGGCGCGTAAGCGTTAGCGTCGGCCACCGTGTTGATCCCGCGCAATCGCATCTCCTTGACCAATCGATCCTGCAACGTCAGGTGCGCTCGCTCCACGCGCCCCTTGGCCGAACTGCTGTTCGCGCAGAACGTGTCGATGTTCAGCTCGTACATCGCCCGGCCAAACGGCGTCACGCGATTGCCGGTCTTGCCCGGCTTCACGTTGCGAAACACGCTGGCCTTGTCGCTATAGAACGCCCCAGGTTTGCCGTGCCGCTCGATGTACGCTCGCGTCGCTTCGAAGTAGCTGAAGGTCGATTCGGTCTGCGTGAAGTGCAGCATCATCAACCGGCTCGTCGCGTCGTCCACATACACCAGCAGCGTACACGCCGGCGCACGCTCCTCGAACCATCGATGGTCGCTGCCGTCGATCTGGATCAGTTCGCCCAGGCATGCCCGGCGCGCTCGCGGCTGGTAGACCTTCGGCGGTCGTTGCCGGCGCGGAATCCACAAGCCGGCGTCCGTCATCAGCTTCCTGACCGTCTCCTTGGCCAGCCGAATGCCATGGCATTCCCATAGCTTCTCGCAGGCCAGCGTCGGCCCGAAATCGGCGTAGCGGTGGCGGATGATCGAGAGCACCCGGTCGGCGGCTCCTGGGTCCAGGCGACGGTTGCCGGGCTTCGATCGGTGTCCCGACACCAAACCTGCCGGACCATGCTCACGCAGCCGGGCGACCAGCCGGCGAACTTGCCGCGTCGTCAATTCCAGCCGTTCTGCCGCACGCCATGGCTTGAGCTTGCCGTCCGCCACGTCCTGAATGACCTTGAATCGGTCCAGCTCGCGCATCGTCATCGTGATCCGCTCCGTTGCAGCCATCGCAGCCTCCGGCGCCGGACACCCGGCGGCCGTTCAGCTTACGCGGCACGAAAGCGGACATTTCTATGTAGCCAAAAGCGGACATTTCAATCTAGCCATTACAATCTGATCGGTTGATAATTTACCTTATGTAAAATCAATGTCCGTATGCTGCCGCCGATAAGCGCGAACACCGCCGACACGCCCGCCCGCTCGAGCAGCAGCGCGATGATGAAACTGCTATCGGCCCCGGTCAGGCGGCCGATCGAATGCACGAAGCCGAGCGCGCGCCCGCGGATCGCGGTCGGAAACAGTTCCGACTGGTATGCGGTACCGTTGCTCGCGAGCACCGTGCTCGACAGCGTGACGAGCGGGCCGAACGCAATCACGAACGGCATCTGAGCCGACAGCGCGACGCCGAACGCCGACGTTGCTGAGTGCCGGCGCGGACCAGAACCGGAAATCTGATGTCGACCAGCACGGCTTCAATGCCGCTTTACGACAAGCAAATCTGAGGCAGACTACGCACGAGTCGCGGGAGCAACTCCATGACCGGCAACTTCAAGGTATCGGCGAGTTCATCGATCGTTATCCGCTTCCCTCCATCTTCGCCAACCAGCGTGACGACACTCCCGATACCGGCATCGGGCAGATCCGTCAAATCGATCACCGTATGCTGCAGTGAACGGCGCCCCAGCACCCGTGCCTGCACGCCGCGGACCAATACGTGGCCGAGCGGCGGCACATGATTCAGTCCATCTCCGAAGCCGATCGGAACGACGCCGACACGCATCGCTCGTTCAAGACGAATTGGCGCCGCATAGCCGATGCCGAGCATGGATCCGGCCGGATGCTGTTGCACATGAATGATGCGGGCGCGCACCGCTCGCAGCATCGGCTGCAGAGGTACCCGCTCCATCCATTCACGATCGAGCGCTCCGTACAGCAGACGTCCCGGATCGACCGCGCGATAGCTCAGTTCCGGATGTGCGATCATCACGCGCGAACTGGCAAGCATCGTCGTCAAGTCGTCGAATCCGGCCGCTCGCGCATCGGCAAGCGCGGCATCGAAAACGCCGGCCTGGCGGCCGGTCACGGTATCGACGCCGGGTGAACTCAGATGTGTGTAGATGCCTTTCAGCCGCACGACCGACTGCGCGGCGAGCGCGCGAAACGCTTCCTGCCATTGCGACGGCAGGAAGCCGAATCGCCCGAACCCCGGATCGATCTCGACGAACGCGTCCACCGCAATGCCGGCGTACACGAACGCGTGCAGGCTTTCCATGCTCTGGATCGTCACCGTCAACCCGAGTGACGCGACGCGCGCGGCGTCCTCCGGCAGCGTTGACGCGAACAGCAGCACTTCGTGGTTGATGCCGGCCGCGCGAATCGCCGCGCCCTCTTCTGGACTACCGACGCAAAAGCCGTCGACGCGCGCGTCGGCCGCGAGCCGCGCGACGGTGGCTGCGCCAAAGCCGAAGCCGTCTCCCTTGCAAACGAAATAGATCTTCACGCCGTCGCGCACCAGCGAACGTGCCACTGCGAGGTTTTCAGCAATCGCGCCGCGATTGATCTCTGCCCACGCCGACTCTGGAACAGTCGCGCTGACAACTGCCCCGCTCTCGCTCCTGCTCGAGGGCTTTGACTGGCGGCAGCCGAGGCATATCTCTCCTAGTGCTCGAGCGTATCGCTGACCATCCAATCAACCGCATCAACGAACTGCTGCCGTGGAACGTGGCGCCGTCGAGCCCATCCGCTAGCGTCGGCATTCTCCGTCGTCAACAACCTGCACAAATGAAAAAACCCGGCGCGGAGCCGGATTCAGTGAGTGAGAAGAGAAGGATCAAGTGCTAGCCAAATGACGCCCGCACCTTCGATTCGACTTCGCTCGCGATCCGCGCCCGCATCTGCTGCCAGAGGTTCCGCTCGCGCCGGCCGAGCTCGTCGCGCATGCGGAAGAATTCCTTCACAGGTGCAATCTTGAGTTGCACTACTCCCGGTCAATTGCCGCTTCCAGATTGAAGCGTTCTCTGGTTCGCGTTTCATGCTTTTATTGCGCGTGAGTGAGGCTTCCGAGTCGGCGTACATCATTAATATCGGTACTAAACCTTGTGTTACCCGGAGAAACCCACATGAACGGCAGCAACAGCTTTCCGCGAGTTACGTACGGCAACAACGCTTACACGACTGATTTTCATGAACCGTACCCAGCGCCCGGCTCGGGGGGAGGGTCGGGGACTGGGCCCGCCTCTAACACGCAGCCTCCTATCCATGGGATGCCTCCGGCATTCCACGGGCGTCCATCTTCTGCGCCAACGACGACTGATCCCGCGTTTGCTGCCCCCTATAGCAGCGTAAGGCGACACGGTATCCTTCCTCAAAACGAGATGCGAGCTCAGAACATCGCATTTAATCAATCGCACGACGGTCAAGTGGAGCGAAACAATATTGATGTTACCCGGATACAGGGTAGCTCGGATCCTCAACAGAGGGCGCGCGCCGCGCGCATGGCTCTGGAAAACCCTGCGCATGGGGCGCTTTCCGTCGCACTTGAGCGCCATGGATACGGCCCGCTGCATACTGAAACACACGCGCCATCAATGGAAGAGGTGCTTAGCTCGTTGAATCCCCAACAACGTAAAGATTTTAATGACGCGGTGGTGGAGTACGGTATGAAGCCTGAGGAGGTTCTCGCGATGATGGCGAAGGATCAACAAACAACAAGTTTGTCACCGCAGGGGCAATCGCAGGCCTATCATCGGATGCAAAATACTTTTATGGTGACAGCGCACGCAAGTGCCCCAGCGGCATATGCATCCCCGTACGAAGACACCCGTCACAGTATTCCGCCGTCAGAGTTTCGTAGCGTTTACGTCCCGCAATCGCATGCGCACACCGCTCGTCAAGTTGATCGGGAATTAGCCGCGCGTCAGTCGGTATATCCGCAGGCCGTAGTCGTGCCAGATCGGCCCGGAATGAACCCATATTATCAGGCGTCAAATGGTAACGGGCATCAGATCCATGGTGTTCAAGCTCCTGACTATTACAATGCCCTTAGAGCCCAGTTCAGTTCCGAGGAAGACTATGACGCACACCTCGTAAAGACCGGCATTCAGCGCGGATGGTAAGAACGCCTTTAGCCAATCGGCAAGGAACGTTGGGAGCGTACGGCATGACCTTGACATCCTCCCCTGCCTTCAGGCAGCGGAGGATGTCAATCCCATTGCACATCTGATGGGAATCAGATTGCCCGTGTCGCACTCTCATGATTCGACCGGCAACAATCAGCGTGGCCTTATGGTCCGTCGCGAACATCCGCGCCGTCTCACGCATGCTGCTGCGGCAGCCGATGATAAGCGCGCCCGTGATAGACGAGGCCCGAACACGCGGAACCGAGATGTACCGCCTGCACGGCGCAGAAAAAGACCGTATGTGTGCCGATGTCGATGCTTCGGTCCACCGTGCAGTCGAGACTCGCGGCCGCTGTGGCCAGCACCGGCGCACCCGTGACGAGCCGGATCCACTCGCCGTACGTGAAGCGCTCGCTCATCGGGACATCACCCTTGCCCGCGAAGATCGGTGCAAGCATCTCGTGCTCATGGGAAAGAACGTTGACACAGATGATGCCCGCCTTGCTGAAGTGGCCATATTGACGGCTGGACTGGCCTATGCAAACGAGCACCGTCGCAGGGTCGTCGGTGACGGAGCACACCGCGGACACCGTCATGCCGACATCGCCGGAAGGTGTCGTGGTGGTGATGATATTCACCGCGGCGCCGATACGGGACATGGCTTCGCGGAAGGTCGTGCGGTCAGGGGAAAGTGCGATCACGGCGGTACCTCTCTCGGTGGACGGAACAGGGGTGCGGCTTCATGGCGGAGCGCCACAGGTACTTGCATGAAGCATGCGTGGTGAAGTACCCGTGGCGTTGCGCCGTTCATCGCCCGCGCCGCACCGTCGACGGGTTCTCGTGGCCAGTTGCGCTGCCGGCGATTCCTATTGCTGGTGAACGGAAGCTGCTGGCCCTGAACCGGCAAGCTGCTCTTTGATCAACTGTTCTTCGGCATCGTCGTAAAGGCCGGCAATAATGTGCCCGTAGCGTGCCGTCAATGCCTTGCGGCGTTTCTTGCGCGTGGCGGTCATCACGCCGTTTTCCGGTGTGAGTTCCTCGGGGAATATCCTGAACGCCTTGATCTGCTCTGCCCGCGCCAACCTCGCGTTCGCCTTTTCCACTTCTTCACGGATCAGGTCGATAACGATCTGCGAGGTGGCGAGATCGGCGTACTGCGTGACCGAAGGGTCGCGCGTCCTGGCCCAATCCATGGTGAGCGTGCCGTCGACTTCGATCAACGCCGTCAGATACTTGCGCCCTTCGCCAATCACCAGTGCCTCGGTAATGTACGGGCTCTGGCGAAGTTCGTTTTCGATCTGCACCGGGCTGATCGATTTGCCGGCGGCCGTATTGATAAGCTCCTTCTTTCGATCGATCAGCTTGTACGAACCGTCCGCGCCAACGTTGACGATGTCGCCGGTATACAGCCAGCCGTCCCGCAACGCGGCCTTCGTTTCGGCTTCCTTGTTCCAGTAGCCGATGAACAGCCCCGGCCCCCGAACGATCATTTCGCCGTCCGGCAACACGCGGGTTTCCCAGGCGGGGTCGTCAAGCGGGACGCCGGAGTTGCCAGGCCTCGACCAGTCGGTCACCTGCGCGAGGTTTCCGCCGACCATCTCCGTTTGCCCGTAATTCTCTTTCAGGTTGACGCCCCACAACTGAAACAGTGTGACGACCTCGGGCGGCACTGGCGCGGATGCCGTATACGGATAGCGCAAATCGTCGAAGCCGATTCTGGCCAGCAACGGCTTGAAAACGCGCTCACGGCAGGTGGCGTAGAGCTGTTCCTTGAATGGGTCGCCCGTGCCTGCGTCCAGCCGATCGGCCAGCACTTCCCGCGCGATGCCAAGCGCGAGCTTGTAGTTTCTCTGCTCGGCTTCGCTGCTGCCGTTTACGTGGTTGATGATCTGGGTCGCGAACTTCTGATAGAAGCGCGGCGGCGCCATATAGGACGTCGGTCTGACTTCCTGTATGCACTTCGCGAAATCGGCCGACACGTCGACGAAGTAAGGTACCGTCTTCGCGATCAACGGCAGCGTCGTCGCCTGAATGCGCGCGACCGTGTGCGAAAGCGGCAGATGGACCACCATGCGCTGCGGTTCGGACAATATCGCCGGACAGAAGGTCGGCCACGTGAACGCGCCCGCGAGCATCGACACATGCGTTAGCATCGCGCCTTTGGGCGGCCCCGTGGTTCCGGAGGTATAACCCAGGCTCACCAGGTCCGTCGGCCTCGCAAGCTCGGACTGCTCACGCAGATAAGCGACTTCGTCGCCAAAAAAATGCGACGCGAACTCGGCGAGTGAAACGACATTCATGCCGGTTTCGCCAGGCGGGCGCTTCCAGTCCGGATCGAGCACCACGATCTTGAGGAGCCTGCGGGACGTATCGGCGGCTTCCATGATCCGAAGCTGTTCGGCACTACCGGCAAAAGCGAGTCTCGCCCCTGAATCCTCCAGGTAGTAGCGGACCTCTTCGACCGACGCGGTGAAATAGACGCCTACCGTAACCGCTCCCGAGCAGATCGTCGCCATGTCGGCAATGAGCCACTCCCGGGATACGTCGCCCATGATGGCAATCCGATCGCCTCGTGCTACACCGGCCGCCCTGAGGGCGGCGGATACGGAACAAACTGCGTTCGCATAGCCTTTCCAGGTGGTGGGCACCCACTCCCCGGCACGCTTCTGAAAGAACGCGTTTGCGTCGGCGTCGTTCTTCACGCGCTCGATCAGCAAGGCCGGAATGGTGGTGGTCGCGAATTGACTGCCGGAAGTCCACGGTGCCGCGTTCATTTCCAGTTGTCTCCAAAGCGCTTGCGCCTTTCGGTAAACGAAGCTACCGCTTCGCGGCGCTCGGGGGAATTGAACGTGATCGTCTCCAGAGCGAGCGACGTATCGAGAAGCAGATGAGCATTCTGCTTGATGAGCTTGTTGACGCAGTATTTCGTCCAGACGATCGCGTCGCGCGGACCGCTCGCGAGCAGTTCCGCGTAATCGATCGCCGCCTCCAGCAGCTTGTCGCTTTCTACGATCTTGTTGATCATCCCCATCGTCAGCGCTTCCTCGGCGCTGACGAAGTCTCCCGTCATCAGATAGTGCCGGGCGCGGACCGGCCCGAGAAGAAGCGGCCAGATCACCGCACCGCCGTCGCCCGCAACGACACCGGCATTGACGTGCGTATCGGCGAACCGTGCGGTCGGGCTCGCATAAATCATGTCGCAGAACAGCGCGAGCGTCGCGCCCAGACCCACGGCCACGCCATTGACCGCCGCCACGATCGGCACCTCGACCTCGAGCATGTTTCTCACGAGGTGACGGCCGCCGCGCGTCGCCGACGGGATATCGCCATTGTCGATCGACTTCTGATCGCCGCCGGAGCAGAAACCGCGGCCGGCGCCGGTCAAAACGATCGCCTTGACCGATTTGTCGTGATCCAGATCGACGAACACCCGTTCCAGCTCGCTGTGCATGTCCCAATTGATGGCGTTCAGGATTTCCGGGCGATTCATCGTGACAATCGCGACACCGGAGGACCGCTGTTCGACATTCAGATACTGATAGCGCGAGGACGTATTCATACGTAGGTTCATCCTTGAGTGTGCTGCGGGTTGGCAGCCTGCGGGCGCATGGCGCGAATCTTCTCGAGCAACTCGTCGGTCGGGCGGACGATATTGTTGCGATCGTTGAAATGAGGAATCACGTAGCGACCCACCATCTCGATCGCCGACATGATCTGCTCGTGCGGTACCGAGTCGATATGCAGCAGCACCTCGTCGATTCCGAGCTTCTCGTATTGCTCCAACTGACGGATGACGGTATCGGGGCTTCCGCACACCGTGGTGGCGGATTCGTTCAGGAGGTAGTCCCAATCTTCGGCTGCGCGTTGCATCGCGGGCACGCTTTCGGCCATGTACGCGTAGTTGTCCGCGAGTTTGGCGAGCCGCGGATAGGCGTCGGTCGAGATGCGCGCGTAGTTCATGATCGCGCGGGCGTAAGTGTCCTTCGCTTCCTGGTCGGTCTTGCCGATACCGATGAAGAGCGGCATGCCGGCACGCGGCTTGTGCAACGGTCCGGTCTCATCGCGCTTCCAGCTCTTCCAGTAGGTGTCCAGCAGACCCTTCTGTTTTTCCCATCCCTGATAAATCGCATGGCTCATCACCGCGAGGCCTTCCGAGCCGGCCCAAGCGTGGCTGTTCGCGCTGGTGGCGGCAACGCCGAGCACGGGATACGGTTTTTGCAACGGCTTCGGCACGAGCGACCGGGGCGGCACCTGGTAGTACTTTCCGTCGAAGGTGAAAACGTCCTCACGCATCGCTTTGCGCAACAGCGCCATGCCCTCTTCCATCTGCGGAAGGGTTTCCTCGGGCGATACATTGAACGCGCGCATTGCGATCGTCGTGTTCGCGCGCCCGCAATACATCTCCATCCGACCGTCGGAGAGGATGTCGGTGGCCGCCAGCCGTTCCGCGGTACGTAGTGCGTGATTGATGGCCTTCGGCATCAACGCCACGGCAGGACGAAGCTTGATGCGCGAGGTGACGGCCGCGAGATAACCAAAGACCACTTCAGGCGCCGAACTCGACACTCCGCCAAGCGCAAAGTGCTGCTCCGACAAAGCAACGAAGTCGAAACCCATTTGCTCCGCGAAAAGCGCTTCGCGAACCAGCTCGCGAAGCCTGTTCGAGTAGCTATGCCCGACCTGCGTCTCCTGCTCGGACCAAAAACCGAATTTCAATGGCATTTTCTTTTCCTTGACAGTCGTAATTTGAAAATTCACGGCGCGCGCGAACTGTTGCCGAGGTTCGGTCAGTGTCGCGCCGTTAACCAATGGACATCGCCGTTTGACTTTATTTCGAAACGTCTCATCCCTATTAGATAGTGGTACTTATCTATATGGATGCCGTTTCTGCCTTGATGTCACTTTTGTTTCCGTGAATAAATATTGCCGCAGATCCCGCAGCATTTTTTATTCTTTTCATGCCGCGACCTTGCCGATACCGGCAGATCATGCTGCCGCCTTTCCGCCCTTTTCTACGTCGACGATTCGGCTGCAAATGCCGACGCGAGAAGTCTCGCCGTCGCACGCAGGCAGGCCTCGCCAATCTCGCGTGACGATCCTCGCGCATCGCCCAGCACGCCGTTTCGGGAGATGGACGCCACGCCTTCCTTCCACATCCGGTTCAATTGCTCGGTCGTCATGACGCCCACGTGGCCTGCCGTGAGTTGAGCGAGTCGGACACTGTCGGGATGAAGGTGGATCATGAGGGAGGTTTCGGCGATGTCTGCGTGTCCGCCCACGGATGCCGGATCGCCGCCGGCTTTCTCGACCGCCAGTCGCCATTCACGCAGCCACGCCTGATGATTCGTATAGGCAAGCACCTGGACGTCCGGCCCGACAGCCTGTCGCAATCCCGGCAACATCGCATGAAGGGCATTGAAGTTACCGACATGCGCAGAGAACAGGTAGATGCGCTTGAATCCATGTGTCGCGAGGCTCACGCAGTAATCGTGGCAGAGCGCGGCATACGTATGCTCCTGCAACGAGATCGTGCCCGGGAAGGCCATGTGGTGCTTCGAGCATCCCGCTTGTATCGTCGGTGCGATCAGGGTTCGCCCCAGCGATGTGGCGATTTCCACGGCGAGCGCGTCAGCATGATCGGCATCCATGCTCAGCGGCAGATGGGGGCCGTGCTGCTCGATTGCGCCGCAAGGAATGATGACGCGATCGAACTGCGTGGCCAATGCAGCCGCCACGTCCTCATACGTCATGCGCGCAAGATGCAGCGTTTCCGGCAGTTTGAGATTGCTCACGATCAGACCTTCTTGTTGCGGTTCAGAAATCTGGATCTTGCGTCCGCGGTCTGCGCGTTACCGAGATATCCACGCAGGTCATCGAGCGTCATCTGCAGCAGCGCTTCGTCGTTCATCCGTGGACTCTCGCGCAGCGTTCGCTTGATGGCGGCGAAGAGTTGGGGATCTTTGGTGCAAAGCTCGCGGCATTTGGCCAGCGCGTCTCGCAGCGTTTCATCGCGCGCGGATATTGCGTCCACCGCACCTATCGCCAACGCTTCTCCGGCAGTGATCAGTTCGCCTGAAAAAAGCAGCGAACGCGCGGCACGTCGACCCAGCAGGGCCGCCGCGTGGCGCATGCCTTTTGCCGCGGGCAACAAGCCGTGATTGATCTCGGGAAATCCCAGCCGGGCTTCAGCGGACGCGACGACGTAATCCGCATGCAGCACCATTTCGAATCCGGCACCCACTGCATAGCCGTTGACCGCGCACACGAGCGGGCTCGGATACTGCTCGAGTTGCGCCAGGAACGCGTGGAACGCTTCCATGCGCGACAGGGCGAGCTCGTGGTCCGCCACTTCATTGATATCGCCGCCGGCACAAAAGAACTTCTCTCCTGCCCCGGTGAGCACGATGCCGGGTGGCACGTCTTGTTGAGCGAGGTCGCGGAAGATGGACATCAATGCGGTGATGAGCGGTTCGCTCAGTGCGTTTGCCGGTGGCCGGTTGATCGTCAGCCGCACGACGTCCGTGTCGATGTGTGTGCGAATCAATTCGTCGGTTTTCATACCTGATGTCTCGTGAATTTTCATCGGGTCAGTGTAGGTCCAGCAGGCCCAAATTTAATTTTGATTTGCCGGCGCCATCGTTGATTCGGCGGATTAAAATCGCGTCAGTCGGATGGCCCACCGTATGTTGCGCCGAGGGCGACGACACATGAATTCACCGAGGCCCGGCAGGCGCAGAAAGCGAGTGAACCGTGGAACCCGAAAATCCTGAAATCCGTATGTCCGCTTCGCGAGCCATGACAGACCCGGTGAAGATCAACTATCAACCGTTCGATCCGGACTCCGTCGATTTGCCGGTCATTTCCGTTCTCCTGGAGACGAGTGGAAAAGAGGATGAGCTGCCGATGCACGTTCATCGCAAGGGGCAAATGGTCGTCGCATTGAGCGGGTCGGTCATGTGCCGATCACCGAGCGGATGGTGGATCGTCCCGCCCAACGGCGCGGTGTGGATTCCGGGCGGCATTCCTCACAGCAATCATGCTTCCGATTTCGCCAAGCTGTACGTCATCTTCATTCCACCGGACGAGGCCGGTCTGCCCACCGACTGCCGCAGCTTTACGATCACGCCGCTCATCCGCGAGCTGATCCGTTCACTGGCCAGGTTTCCGCCCGACTATCCGAAGGACGGCCCGGTGGGCCGGCTCGCCAGAGTGTTGCTGGATCAGCTCGCGCTGCTGGCGCCCGACGACGTCTTTCTCCCGATCTCCGACAATCCCCGGCTTCAACAGATCGCTTCGGCGTTGCTCGACAACCCCGCCGACCGCAGCACGATCGCGGAATGGGGGCGCCGATATGCGATGAGCGAACGTACGCTCGCGCGGCTGGTACGCAGCGAAACCGGCATGACCTTCGGGCGCTGGCGCGAGCGTCTGCATATCATCATTGCGCTTCAGCGATTGTCGGCAGGCGCGTCGGTTCACGCAGTGGCGCTCGAGCTCGGCTATGAAGGTCCGAACTCGTTCATCACCATGTTCAAGAAGACCATGGGACAAAGTCCCGGCAAATTTCGAGTGGACAACAAGGAGGCTTCCTCGCGTTGATCGAAACGCGGCGGCTGGTGCTACACCGCCGCCTCTTTCACAGCTGGCGCGCTCGTTCCCTCAAGTTGAACTTCTGGATCTTGCCGGTCGCAGTCTTCGGCAGTGGCGAGAACACGATGGTCTTGGGCACCTTGAAATGTGCCAGCCGCTCGCGGCAAAACGCGATGATGTCCGCTTCAGTCACGACCGAATCGTCTTTGAGCGTGATGAAAGCACAAGGTGTCTCGCCCCACTTGTCGTCGGGACGCGCGACGATTGCCGCCTCCAGAACAGCGGGATGGGAATACAGTATGTCCTCGATCTCGATCGACGAAATGTTTTCGCCTCCCGAGATGATGATGTCCTTCGAGCGATCCTTGATTTCCAGGTAGCCATCGGGATGCCATACCCCGAGATCGCCCGTGTGAAACCACCCGCCGGAAAATGCCTCCACGGTGGCGTCCGGATTCTTCAGGTAGCCCTTCATGACGTTGTTGCCGCGCAGAAATACCTCGCCGAGCGTTTGCCCGTCTTTTGGAACGGGCTCCAGCGTATCCGGGCGGGCCACCATCATTGCCTCGAGAACAGGGCCGCGCACACCCTGGCGGGCCTTGAGTCGCGCTTTCGCATCGAGCTCGAGCGCATTCCACGACTCGCGCCACACGCATTGCACGACCGGCCCATAAGACTCGGTCAACCCGTACGCGTGCGTCACCTCCCAGCCCATGCACTCCATGCCGGCGATCACCGAAGCGGGCGGCGGCGCACCGCCGGTCATGACCTTGACTCGGTGACGAATGCCCGCTTTCAGCTCCGGCGCGGCGTTATTGATCATGTTCAACACCACGGACGCGGCACAAAAATGCGTGACCGCCTCGGTGCGGATGGCGGCGAGAATCCGCTCGGCCCGCGTATGGCGCAGAAAGACACTGGTGCCGGCCACCAACGCCATGGTCCAGGGAAAGCACCAACCATTGCAATGAAACATCGGCAAGGTCCACAAATAGGTCGTGTCCTCGTCCAGATGCCACGATAGTGCATTCGACACGGCGTTCAGATATGCGCCGCGATGGTGATACACCACGCCTTTCGGATTGCCCGTCGTGCCGGATGTGTAGTTAAGCGAAATGGCCTGCCATTCGTCTTCCGGCATCGCGACAGAGAATTCCGTGTGCGTGGCCTCCTGCAGCAACGCTTCGTAGTCTTTTTCGCCGAGCAGATCGCCTTCTCCACACTGTGGATCGTCGATGTCGATGACCTGAATGACGCGGCCAAGCCGTGCCAGGGCTTTCTTCACTGTCGGGGAGAATTCGCGGTCGGTGATCAGCAGCTTCGCGTCGCCGTGGTCGAGAATGAAAGCGATCGTGTCGGCATCGAGCCGTGTGTTGATGGTGTTCAGTACGGCG
The DNA here is from genome assembly GCF_000203915.1 of Burkholderia ambifaria AMMD. Classification (NCBI taxonomy): domain Bacteria; kingdom Pseudomonadati; phylum Pseudomonadota; class Betaproteobacteria; order Burkholderiales; family Burkholderiaceae; genus Burkholderia; species Burkholderia ambifaria. The sequence goes on along the minus strand of NC_008392.1, from coordinate 1,191,313 downwards.
CCGCAAAGCGGTACACCGAAATGCGCCTCGAACAGTTCCGGTGTATTGGCCGCGATCATCGCCACCGTATCGCCGTTGCCAATGCCGCGCCCGCGCAGCGCACCGGCGAGCAGCCGGCAACGCCGATAGGTTTCGGCCCAGTCGCGGCGAATCGTGCCGTGCACGATGGCCGTGCGCTCCGGCCAGACAGACGCGGCGCGTTCGAGAAACGTCAGCGGCGACAAGGCAATGAAGTTCGGCCGGTCGCGCTCGAGTCCGATCGTATAGGGATTGTCTGCCGTTGTTTTCATGCGGGCCGCCCCGCGGCCATGGCACTCGCGCGCTCGCCGACGATGCCGGGGTTTTCTGCGTGTCTCATCTCTCCTCCAGTTGCTTTTATGGTCACGAAACGCCCTGCAATGAGCGGCACGACTTCATCCGGAAAGTGCCCCCGCAACCAGAACGGGACGCCCCGATTTCTGCATCGGCACGGCGGCACGACCGGATGGCGTCAGACTTCCTGATGGTCGTGAATCCGCTCTATTTTTCTCTGCTCCACCATATTCAAACCGTAGCCCTCCAGGCCCACGATCGTTCTTTCATGATTGGAGAGCAGGATCATGTTCTTCACGCCGAGTTCGGTGAGAATTTGCGCGCCTATTCCGTAATCACGCAGTTCCGGCTCGGCAGGCTTGGGATGCATCATGGAACGCACACGTTCCGACACGGCCGTGACGCGGGACTCGCGGATCACCACGATGACGCCGCGATTCTCGTCCGCCAGCAAACGCGCGGCGCCGCGTAGGGACGCGAGGTGGTGACCGCCGATGACGTCGTTCATGGTATCCATCGCATGCATGCGCACGAGAACAGGGTCCGCTCCCCGTAGATCGCCCATGACGAAGGCGATATGCTCGACCTGATCGATCCGGTTCCGGTAGACCACGATCCGCCAATGCCTTCCATTCGGCTCGGTAAAGCTGCCGTGTTCAACGGCCTCCACGAGCCGTTCCGTTCGTCGGCGATACGCGATGAGATCGGCGATCGTGCCCAGCTTCAGCTGATGCCGCCGTGAAAAGGCGATGAGGTCCGGCAGCCTCGCCATGGTGCCGTCGTCGTTCATGATTTCGCAGATCGCACCGGCCGGTGCGAGCCCGGCCAGCCGGGCGATATCTACTGCCGCCTCGGTGTGACCCGCGCGCACGAGCGTGCCGCCGTCGCGCGCCATGAGCGGAAAGACGTGCCCGGGAGAAACGAGCTCGTCTCGCCCCGTTTCCGGATTGATCGCAATCGAAATCGTGCGGGAACGGTCGGCCGCCGAGATGCCGGTACTCACACCGTCACGCGCCTCGATCGACACCGTGAAGGCCGTCTCGTGCCGCGAGCCGTTGATTCGGCTCATCAAATGCAAGCCCAGCGATTCGCAGCGCGAGCGTGTCATCGCGAGGCAGATCAAGCCACGCGCATGCGTCGCCATGAAGTTGACGGCGTCGGGCGTGGCGAATTGCGCGGGAATGATAAGGTCGCCTTCGTTCTCGCGATCCTCGTCGTCGACCAGAATGAACATCCGCCCGGCGCGCGCTTCTTCGATAATCTCCGACGCCGTTGCGATGTCGGCGCGCGAATCCGCCGGCCGGCCGGCGGGCATTGCGTTACTCATGAGAACACCTTACGCGATGTGATCACGACGCCTGCGCCAGTCCATGAATCTGGATAGGCCGTGTCTTGTCGATAGGAAGCGTCGTCTTGTTGGCAAGCCGTTTCAGGACGACGTTCGAGCGAACGCTGGCCACACCGGGAAGCGACGTCAGCTTGTGTGTGATGATGTGTTCGAGTTCGACGAGATCCCTCGCCACCACGCGCAGCAGATAGTCGGTTTGCCCGGTCATCATGAAGCAGTCCATGACTTCGGTGATGCCTCTGACCGTGTCGGCGAAACTCTCCCGCGCCTGCATGCCCTGCCGCTCCAGACTGATCTCGACGATGGCCATGATGCCCAGGCCGAGAAGGGACGCATTGAGCACGGCGACGCGCCGGCTGATTACACCGAGACGCTCCAGATTTCTGACTCTGACGAGACAGGGAGAGGGCGACAGGTTGACGCGAGCCGCCAGTTCGAGATTCGTCAAACTTGAGTCCTCCTGAAGTTCACTCAGGATGCTAAGGTCTATCCTGTCCAGCGCAACGTTCATGACCTGGGTCTCCTCTTTGCACAAGGCTCCGGTGCCCTGAGGTTCGAACGCTCACTTTCGGGAAGAACATCGATTTCCGCTCCAGCATGCATTCGAACAACATCACCTGATGAACGAGTTTATGCGAGGCAGCTCTCCGGAAAATTCCGATAAAAAGTCGAGTTATCACCAAAAACAGACATTCTCGGCGCACGCTCGGGAAAACCCGCTATTCGTCATACTTGCGACACGCAAGCCGAGATGGCGATCAGGCCTTTCTGGGCGGCGGCAGGTCCGTACACACACCTTCGTACAGCTCGGCGGCCATGCCGACCGATTCGCCGAGCGTCGGATGCGGATGGATCGTCTTGCCGATGTCTTCCGCGTCCGCGCCCATTTCGACGGCGAGGCACACTTCGCTGATCAGGTCGCCTGCGTTCAGGCCGACGATGCCGCCGCCGATCACGCGATGGGTTTCCTCGTCGAAGATCAGCTTCGTGAAGCCTTCGTCGCGGCCGTTCGCGATCGCGCGGCCCGATGCGGCCCACGGGAACACGGCCTTGCCGTACTTGATGCCTTCGGCCTTGCACTGGTCTTCCGTCTTGCCGGCCCACGCCACTTCCGGATCGGTATAGGCCACCGACGGGATCTGCAGCGCGTCGAAGTACGCCTTCTCGCCGTGCGCGGCTTCCGCTGCGACGTGGCCTTCATGCACGGCCTTGTGCGCGAGCATCGGCTGGCCGACGACGTCGCCGATCGCGAAGATGTGCGGGACGTTCGTGCGCATCTGCTTGTCGACGTCGATGAAGCCGCGGTCGGTGACGGCGACGCCCGCCTTGTCGGCGCCGATCGTCTTGCCGTTCGGGCTGCGGCCCACCGCGACGAGCACGAGGTCGTAGCGCTGCGCTTCCGCCGGCGCCTTTTCGCCCTCGAACTTCACGTAGATGCCGTCTTCCTTCGCTTCCGCGCCGACCGTCTTGGTCTTCAGCATCACGTTGCCGAAGCGCTTCGCGTTGTACTTTTCCCAGACCTTCACGAGATCGCGGTCCGCGCCCATCATCAGGCCGTCCATCATTTCGACCACGTCGATCTCGGCGCCGAGCGTCGCGTACACCGTGGCCATTTCGAGGCCGATGATGCCGCCGCCGATCACGAGCATCCGCTTCGGCAGTTGGCGCAGTTCGAGTGCGCCCGTCGAATCGACGACGCGCGGGTCTTCCGGCATGAACGGCAGCTTCACGGCTTGCGAGCCTGCGGCGATGATCGCCTGCTTGAACTTGACGACCTTCTTGCCGTTTTCGCCCTGCACTTCCATGTGATACGGATCGACGAATGTGCCGACGCCGGTAACCACTTCGACCTTGCGCGCCTTCGCCATGCCGGCGAGGCCCGTCGTCAGTTTCTTGACCACGCCGCCCTTGAAGTCGCGCAGCTTGTCGAGATCGACTTCCGGCTTGCCGAACGTGATGCCGTGCGACGCGAGCGCCGCGGCTTCGTCGATGACGAGTGCCGTGTGCAGCAGCGCCTTCGACGGGATGCAACCGACGTTCAGGCACACGCCGCCGAGCGTCGAGTAGCGTTCGACCAGCACCGTCTTCATGCCGAGGTCGGCTGAGCGGAACGCGGCTGAGTAGCCGCCGGGGCCGGCGCCGAGCACGAGCATGTCGCACTCGATGTCGGCGGCACCGCTGTAGCTGCCGGCTTGCGGCGCGGGAGCCGGAGCGGCTGCGGGAGCGGCGGCGGCCGGAGCGGGTGCAGCCGCTCCGGGTTTCGCTGCCTCGGGTGCTTTCGCGGGTGCGGCGTCGCTTGCTGCTGTTTCGACGATGGCGATGATGGTGCCTTGCGAGACTTTCTCGCCGGCTTTGACCTTGACTTCCTTGACTGTGCCGGCGACGTCGCTGGGCACTTCCATGGAGGCTTTATCGGATTCGAGCGTGATGAGCGTTTGTTCTTTTTCGATCATGTCGCCTGGCTTGACGTTGACTTCGATGACATCGACGCCGCTGAAATCGCCGATATCCGGAACCTTGACTTCGATGAGACACATGTACGTCCCCTTCTTGTTTGGCTGCTGAAAGAGGGAGAAGGCTCGAACGCTGAACGACGGCCTGACTGGAGAACGGGGAGTTGGGCAGAACCACCTTTGCTGTCCGCCCAAGGACGCGCCTTTCTTTTGGTTACTTTTCTTTGGAAGACAAAGAAAAGTGACCGCCGCCCCGCGCAGGGGCGACGCTAGCGGACCGTTATGAAAGCAAGTTCAACGACGAGGCGTGGATGACCGACAGAAACCCCACAGAAACCCCACGCCCCCGCGAGCCCCTCCACTCATCAAAGAACGATGCGCCGAAAATCGGAGAGCAACGCTCCGAGATACGCATTGAACCGCGCGGCTTCCGCGCCATCCACGGCGCGGTGATCGAACGACAGCGAGAGTGGCAGGATCAACCGCGGCACGAACTGCTTGCCGTCCCAAACCGGCTTCATCTGCCCGCGCGACAACCCGAGAATCGCCACTTCCGGCGCATTGATAAGCGGCGTGAAATGCGTCCCACCGATCCCGCCGAGCGACGAGATCGAGAAGCAGCCGCCCTGCATCTGATCCGGCTTCAGCTTGCCGTCGCGCGCGGCCTTCGACAGCTCGGCCGTTTCCTTCGCGATGTCGACGAGCCCCTTCTTGTCCGCATCGCGGATCACGGGCACGACGAGACCGTTCGGCGTATCGGCGGCAAACCCGATGTGGTAGTACTGCTTGAACACCACATTGTCGCCGTCGAGGCTCGCATTGAAGATCGGGAACTTCTTCAGCCCGGCGACGACCGCCTTGATCACGAACGCGAGCATCGTGAACTTCACGCCCGCCTTCTCGTGCTCCTTGTTCAGCTGCACGCGCAGCGCTTCGAGCTCGGTGATGTCCGCTTCGTCGTTGTTCGTGACGTGCGGGATCATCACCCAGTTGCGATGCAGGTTCGCGCCCGAGATCTTCTTGATGCGCGACAGCGGCTGCGAATCGACGGGACCAAATTTCGCGAAATCCACCTTCGGCCATGGCAATAAACCCAGCTCCGCGCCGTTCGCCGGGACAGGCGTCGAAAGGGGAGACGTGCCGGACGATGCCGTCATCGCATTCCTGACGAATGCTGCAACGTCTTCCGATGTAACGCGCTGCTTCCGACCGGTGCCCTGCACATGCGATATCTCGACGCCCAGTTCTCGCGCGAGCTTGCGCACCGACGGCGACGCATGGCTTGCGCGATACGGCTCGCCTTCGCGCGCCGGGGCGCGATGCAATGGCGCGGATGCGGATTTCAGTTCGGGCGCCGGCGCGGGCGCCGGCACTGGCCCTGTCGTGACATTCGCCGGCGGACACGCGAGACCGCGCGCAGCGGAGGCGCCCGCAGGCACAGGCACCGCGTCGTCCTGCCGCTCGTCGTCGCTTTCGAGCAGCGCGATCAACGTGCCTTGCGACACCGTCTCGCCAACCGCGACCTTCATCTCCTTGATCACGCCAGCGGTGGGACTGGGCACATCCATCGTCGCCTTGTCCGACTCGAGCATGACGAGCGACTGCTCCTGTTCGACGCGTTGTCCGACTCCCACCAGAACTTCGATCACGGGGATGTTCTTATAATCGCCGATATCCGGTACTTCTATTCGTGTCACCCGCACATTCGTCTCCAACGGCAAGCGTTTCAACAGTCGGCGCCCCCTCTTCATCAGGCCGGACGCACTTGATTCGATCGGATTTCCCGCGATGGACCGATCGACGCGCGAGGCCTTCGAGCAGCCGATTCGCGCGCCGCTCTCATGGCGCTCACCGGTCAACGGGTTCTAGACAAGCCAGGGTTCGATCAGCCCGCTTCCGATTCGCCCGTATCGGTCGATCGCCTGACGCACGATGTCAGGGTCCTGCTGGCCTTCGTCGACGAGTGCTTTCAGCGCGGCGATCACGATCGACGCACGGTCCACTTCGAAGAACGCACGCAACGCCGCACGTGTATCGCTGCGCCCGAAGCCGTCGGTGCCGAGCACGACATAGCGGGACGGTACGTACGCGCGGATCAGTTCGGGCACGGCGCGCACATAGTCGGTCGCGGCGATCACCGGCCCACGCGCGGCGCCCAGGGCCGCCGTCACGTAGGGCACCGCAGTCTCGCCGCGCTCCACCAGCCGCTGCGCGCGCTCCGCGGACACGCCGTCGCGATGCAATTCGGTAAAGCTCGTCACGCTCCAGACAGCCGCGTCGATATTCCAGTCGTCTTTCAACATCCGTGCCGCGGCCTGGACTTCACCGAGAATCGCGCCCGAGCCGAGCAACTGCACCTGCGCGATCTCGACCTGCGCGGGCTCCAGCACGTACATCCCCTTGAGCACGCCGCGCCGGACGCGATCGACATCCGCTTCAGTCAACGAACGTTGCGCGTAGTTTTCGTTGGTGACCGTCATGTAGTAAAACACGTCGCGCTGACGCGTGATCATCTCCTGCATGCCTTCGTCGACGATCATCGCCACTTCGTACGCGAAGGCCGGATCGTACGCACGGCAGTTCGGTATCGTCGAGGCCGCAAGGTGACTCGTGCCGTCTTGATGCTGCAGACCTTCACCACCGAGCGTCGTCTTGCCGGCCGTCGCGCCGATCAGGAAACCGCGCGCGCGCTGGTCGGCAGCCGCCCAGATCAGGTCGCCGATACGCTGGAAACCGAACATCGAGTAGTAGATATAAAACGGCAGCATCGTCAGATCGTGCACGCTGTATGACGTCGCCGCGGCAATCCACGACGACACCGCGCCCGCCTCGGAGATGCCCTCTTCCAGAATCTGGCCGCCCGTATCTTCACGGTAGTAGAGCATCGAACCCATGTCTTCCGGCTCGTACAGTTGACCGAGCGGAGAATAGATGCCGACTTGCCGGAACAGATTCGCCATGCCGAAGGTCCGCGCCTCGTCGGCGACGACGGGCACCACACGCGGCCCCAGCTCGGCGTCCTTCAACAGGTTGCCGAGCATGCGCACGAACGCCATCGTGGTCGACATTTCCTTGTCGTTGGTGTCGAGCGCGAATCGTCCCCACGACGACATCGCGGGCACGGCCGGCGCGTGCGATGCCGATGTGCGCCTTCGGGGAAGGTAGCCGCCCAGCGCCGCACGGCGCGCGTGCAGATACTGCATGACGGCACTGCTGTCGTCCGGTTTGTAGAACTTGAGTTGTTCGACATCGTCGTCGGAGAGTGGCAGGCGAAAGCGGTCGCGAAACGCCTTCAACTGGTCGATGTCGAGCTTCTTTTGCTGATGTGTCGTCATGCGCCCCTGGCCGATCGCGCCCATGCCGAAGCCCTTCATCGTCTTCGCGAGAATGACCGTAGGTTGCCCGCTGTGTTTCGACGCCTTTTCGTACGCAGCGTGCAATTTGCGCACATCGTGGCCGCCGCGGCGCAGGCGGTCGATATCGTCGTTGCTCAGATGCGCGGCGAGCGCGGCCAGTTCGGCGTTCTGACCGAAAAAGCGTTCACGATTGTAGGCGCCGTCGTTGGCGGAAAAGGTCTGGAACTGGCCGTCCACGGTGTGCGCGAACGCGCGCAACAGCGCCCCGGTGCGATCACGTGCAAACAGGGCGTCCCAGTCCGAACCCCACAACACCTTGATGACGTTCCAGCCCGCCCCCGTGAACTGCGCTTCGAGTTCGTCGATGATGCGGCCATTGCCGCGCACCGGTCCGTCGAGCCGCTGCAAATTGCAGTTGATCACGAACACGAGATTGTCGAGTCGCTCGCGCGCTGCCAGCGAAAGCGCACCGATCGCCTCGGGTTCATCCATCTCGCCATCGCCGAAATAGCCCCATACCTTGCGGCCTTCCGTGCGTTGCAGTCCGCGGTTCTGCAGATAACGCATGAAACGCGCCTGGTAGATCGAGTTGATCGGCCCAATGCCCATCGAGCCGGTCGGGAACTGCCAGAAGTCCGGCATCAGCCACGGATGCGGGTAGGAACACAGGCCCGCACCTGTGATTTCCTGTCGGTAATGCTCGAGATGCGCGTCGTCGAGAAAGCCTTCGAGGTAAGCCCGCGCGTAAACGCCCGGCGCGGAATGAGGTTGAAAATAGACGAGATCGCCACCGTGGGCATCATTCGGGCCACGAAAGAAATGATTGAAGCCCACTTCGAACAGGTCGGCCGCCGACGCATAGCTGGCAATATGCCCGCCGAGCTCACCGTAGGCGCGATTGGCCCGCACCACCATGGCCAGCGCATTCCAGCGCAGCGCGGCGGCAAGCTTTTCTTCGATATCGAAGTCGCCCGGATACGGCGGCTGCTGATCGACGGCAATCGTATTCGCGTAGGGCGTGATATTGAGGCGCGCCGTTGCGATACCGTTGGACGAAGCGTGGGCCGCGAGCCGATCGAACAGGTACTGAGCACGTTCGGCACCTGCATGCCGAACCACGCCATCGAGCGCGTCGAGCCATTCGGCGGTTTCGAGCGGGTCGTCGTCGACTTTCGTCTGGCCCAGGGAAAGGATCGAGGGTGTCGCCGTCGATAAGTCGGTCATCTTGCAACTCCGTAAAAGCAATGCGAATTTAGTGGCGAGTGCGCAAAGATTACGGGGGATGCCGCAGAATGTGTGGTCGTATTAAAGGCCGCCGACGCGGTGTCGGCTGCAGTCTCTTCTGCGAAATGCGTGATCGACAGCATTTCTATTCGATGTGGGTGGCCTAGCGTGGAGGACCCGGCGTCACGGGCGGGAAATTGGGGCGAAAGGCGCGTCGAAACTCGAAGCGCGTTACATCACGACGGGCACCAGGAAGGAACCGGCCGCATGATTGCGGCCGCTCGCGCCACGCGTTCGTCGACGCGCCGAGGCGCGCGGCTTCACACATCGGCCACAGCATCCGCCGGGCCATCCGCTCGGTCGTCCATCTCGGTCGAAGCCGCCGGCGCGAGCACGACCTCCGATTGCGTGCGAGCCAGCGCGGCGAAATAGCGGCCCGGCGAATGCCCGAGCGCTTTCTTGAACATGGTGATGAAGGCGGTTACCGACTCGTAGCCGAGTTCGTCCGACACGCGTTGCACGGAAGCGCCGCCGGCAAGCTCGCGCACCGCAACGAGCAGTTGCAACTGCTGCCGCCAGCGGCCAAAGGTCAGCCCTGTTTCACTGACGACGAGTCTTGCCAGCGAACGCTCGCTCATGGCGAGACGCTTGGCCCATTGCGCGACGGTGCTGCGATCGCCGGGCTTGGCGTTCAACGCGTCCGCCATCTGCCGGATTCGCGGATGATCCGTAACCGGCAGATAGAGGCGCTCGACCGGCATCAACGTCAGCTCATGCAACAGCACGCGTGCAAGCCGGTCGAGATGGCCGCCCTGCTCATAGTCCAGCGGCGCACCGGCCAGATGCAGGATCATTTCCCGCAGCATCGGCGAAATGGACAGCGTGCAGCAATCCGTCGGCAAGTCGACGATACCGGGCTCTGCGAACAGATAGCAAAGCCGGGCATTGGGTGTGGCATGGTTACTGTGCGGCATCTCGCCGGGAATCCAGACGCCGCATTGCGGCGGGACGATCCAGAACGCGCCCGCGACCCGACAGGTTACGGCGCCGTGCAACGCCAGCACCAGTTGCCCCTTCAGATGCTTGTGAACCGGAATTTCGGCAGCATACTCGTCGACGCGCATGTGCATCGCTACCGCCGGCCGATCGATCGCGTCGGGATCCGCAAAATCAGGAAGACTAACGTAACGGTTCATATCCGGCATTTTAGCGACATGTTGAAATTGTAGCGAAGTTGATGCGATGCAGGAGCCGGCATAGTCGCGTCATACCCGGCTGGAATGGCGCCACGACTTCATTGCGCGAGACCTCCCCTTCCCGGACGCCTGGAATCAGCGCTTGCAGTCCGGTTGGGACCCGATTGCGCTTCGTGCGTGGGCTGTGGCACATCACGTGCACGCTTCACGAGTCGGACGAAAGCCACGATGGCGTCGAGCAGATCGACGTGGACGGCACCGCGAAGTTCAGCGCGCCACCGACCGCGAATTACGCTTCGATTGACTGCTTTCACCGCACAATCGGCCGAACGGAGCGCCACTCCGGCAACACAAGAATAAGAAATGCTGCCTGAACTGCGGCAATATTTCTCCGTGCAATCAAAATGACTTCACGATCCAGGCGACCCGGATTTCGTCACGCGATGAGATCTGGAGCGACGAATAATAAATCAATGGAGACAGATTGTTTTTGTCATACCAATACCGAGCGGACGACAGCGCAGCGCCATAGCGTGCGGCGCCTTGCCCGTACGGCAAGGCCGTCGTGGGTTGAATCCGCAGCGCCGGTCTATTCGCGTAACCGGACATTCCTCAGCAATTAAGCAGATATTAATCATATTAAATATCGATTATTCAAACCCGTTTTACTGGTGCTGAACGCTCGACCATCGCACCACCGCCTTTAAACGAGAAAAGATGCCATACCCGAAGCAAACCCTTCCTTTTAACGCGAGGAGAACAATATGGAAATACGGAAAATCAATGTCTACGATCTCATCGACAGTCGCAGAATCGGCAGGAGGCAGTATTTCATCGTCGCCTTCTGTGCGCTGCTCATGCTGTTCGATGGCTTCGACACCCAGGTCATCAGCTTCATCGTGCCCGTTCTCGCGAAGGAATGGCAACTGCCCAAGACGGTATTCGGCGCGATTTTTTCAGCAGTTTTCTTCGGGCTACTAATCGGTAACTTCAGCATTCCGTTCGCGACCCGGCGCTTCGGCACGAAGAAGATCGCTTTCGTGGCAACCACTGCTTTCGGCCTGTTCACCGTGCTGACCGTCTTTGCCACCAGCGTGCCGCAACTGATCGCCTTGAGGTTCCTCACCGGCATCGGCCTCGGAGCGGCCACGCCTTGCGCGGTGGGCCTCGTTTCGGAATTCAGCCCAAAGAGAACCCGCGCGACTTTCGTCATTCTCGTCTACTTGGGATATGCGCTGGGGTTTATCTTCGCGGGCCTCTGCAGTAGCGCGTTGATCCCGCGGTTTGGCTGGGAAGGTCCACTGTGGCTGGGCGGGCTCGCGGCACTGGGCTTGACGGTGTTGCTTATCCCGCTGCTGCCGGAATCCGTGGCCTACCTGTCGGCAAATGCGGAGCCGGCCGAATTGCTTCGTTTAACCAAGCGCCTCTTTCCCGATTTCACGCTGCAATCGGACAGCGAACTGGTTACTCACGAGGAGAAGCCGGCGGACGCAAGTGTGCTCGGATTGTTCTCCGCACGATTCCGCGTGGGGACATTCCTGCTGTGGGCCGTATTCGCGATCAACCTGGCAGCTTTCTATTTTCTGCAAAGCTGGCTGCCGACCGTTCTCGCGTCCATCTCGTTCCCACCCGCGCTCGTGGTCTGGGCGACCATCACCGTGATCATCGGCGGCATGGTGGCCAGTCTGCTGATGGGACCCATCATGGATCGCACGAGCCCCTACAGAATCCTGTCCGCGGTCTACGTCGGCGGCGCCGTGTCGATGTACGCGATCTCGATAGCAATCGGCTCATCGCATCTCGCTTTACTCACGACGATCTTCTTTTGCGGCTTTTGCATCAGCGGCGGACAAACCTGCGCGATCGCGTTGTGCACGCTCTTCTACAGCCCGGAATTGCGCGCGCCGGGCGTCGCATGGGCCTATGGATTCGGTCGGCTCGGCGCCGCGGGCGGCACCTACCTCGCGGGTGTCCTGTACGCGAACAACTGGACCGTCGACGCGATGTTTCGCGTCGCAGCAGCGCCAATACTCATTGCCGCGGCTTGCGTGGCCCTGATGGGCGCTTGCTATGGCCTGACGAAGAGCGGCCTGAAGAAATCCTTTTCCGCCTGACCCGTACCGCTCGCTGAATCGATGAACGTCAGGAGAACTGTTTTTTTGTATTGCCTTTGAATTGCGGAGATCTCATGAAAACCAAAAAAATCGAAATCATTGTCGGCTCGCTCGTGGGGTTGGCCAGTTCCGTCGCGCATAGCCAAAGCAGCGTCACGCTCTATGGCGAGATCGACAACGGTATTCATTACCAGACCAACGTAGGCGGCGGCAAAGCCGTCTACATGGACTCGCTGAACGGTATCGACGGCAGTCGCTGGGGGCTGACCGGCAAGGAAGATCTGGGAGGCGGTCTCAAGGCGATTTTTACGCTCGAGTCCGGCATCAACGTGAATAACGGACAACTTGCCCAGGGCGGCACGGCGTTCGGCCGGCAAGCTTTCGTCGGACTGAGCAGCGACGCTTACGGTTCTCTCACCGTCGGCCGTCAATACGACATGGTGTGGTATTTCCCCGAGTTTCTTGCCGGTGCCGCGGCGGTTGGCGACCTGGCGAGCGCGCATCCGGGAGATTTCGACAACACCAGTAACAGCGTGCGATTCAACAACTCGGTGCGCTACATGAGCCCGGACTTCCACGGCTTCTCCTTTGGCGTCGAATATAGCCTCGGCGGCGTGCCCGGCGACTTCACTTCGACGTCGGGCTATTCGCTTGGAGTCGGCTACACACATGGTCCGCTTCAGATCGGCGCGGCGTTCGATTACTTCAAACACCCGACATCGACACCAGGTAACGGATGGTTCACCAACTATGCAAGCGGCTTCAATCTGCTGGCCTCTTCCCTGAACTCGGCTTATCAGGTCGCGCAAGCCTATCAGGACGCCGTCATCGCGGCGGCCTACACGATCGGAAACGCGACGATCAGCGCGTCGTATTCGAATGTTCAATACGCCAATCTCGGTGCGTCGTTCCAGAACGGTACGGCCATCTTCAACAACTATGACATCGGTTTGAACTACCGTGTCACGCCGGCCTTTTTCGTCGGCGTCGCGTATGACTACATGAAAGCGCGCAGCGTCACGACGGCACAAGGCAATTCCGTCGGCAATCAGCACTACAGTCAGGTGGCGTTCACGCTGGACTATCTGCTGTCGAAGCGTACCGACGTGTACTTCTCGGGCGGCTGGCAACGCGCTTCCGGCACATCGTCGACGGGCGCGCCGGCGGTCGCCAACATCGGCGGATCCGGAGATTCATCGAATAACCACCAGATGGTTTATCGGCTCGCTATACGACACAAATTCTGAGCGTTGCTCGCGCTGGAGTGCACACGACGATGCGGCGATATGTCGGCGCCGGCATGCAGACGCCACGGTCATTGCTCAAGGTTGCCGGTTCGACGCCTGCAAGGATGGCGTCGCGCCGGCGCCTGCATCACGGACATCCCGATTCCGGCGAGCCTGCGCCATATCGGGCGGATAGGTCCGCTGCCTGCGCGAGTGAGTCGGAATCCAGCCGTCGCGTTCTGCCTGAACGAGTTCGGCCCGCACCTCGGCGCGCGTCTTTCCACTTGTGACCCCTGCCGCGGCGCAGCCCGCATCGACCGCATCGACTACATCGGCGCTTGCGGCCAACGGGAAGCACGTGACGAAGCAGAGTATCGCTGCGATTGTCGTGCGCATGAGAATCTCCTTCCTTGTAAAGGCGTGGCTCCGCGCTCAGACGAAGCCATACATGGTGAACAACATGACGTACGGGATCTCCTGTCCCGCCGAATTGCAGACCATGACGTCGGTCTTCTGAATGGCGCACGCGGACACGATTGCCTTTGCAACCTTCGAAAGGACAAGCTTCATGATGATTGACTCCTCAATCTGATGGGACCTTACTGTGGATCTGTCGGCAAACCGTCAATGGCGCTGAACTGCGCTCGATGGTTGCATCATTGGCTACCGGCTCGAAGCAGGGGAAGCTGGCACTCCGGTGCTTTGAAGCGTCTCCGTGATGCGTACTTTATCCACATTCAGCCAGTCTGAATTTTTGGAAGATGACAACGCATCTGCAAAAACTGCCAGAGTTTTTCTGATGCACGGTGTCCTGTCGGCAGTCCAATCAGCGTCGTTGTGCGCCGCCGCTTATCGTGAGGGTGGCCGGCTGGGCCAATCTGCGGCTCACGGCGGAATTCAGCAGCGTGCCCATCAAAGCCATGGAATTATCGGGACAGACCGCGGTTCACGCACAGGCACCCGGCGCTCGCCTACCGCACATCGAATCCTGCGGTCCGCCATAGGGAAACCACCGTGAACACTTCTGAAACAATTCGATCCCGGCCGGATGCCGATTTGCTGCAGATGCAGCCGCCTGACGTGCGATGCGCAGCGGACGTACGCGGGTCTTCGCCATGGAAACCCAATCGAATCAACCACCTCGGTTGAATCGTTGGGAAGATCGCCGCGCCGCTCGCCGGAAAATGGCGTTCGAAATTGAAACACAACGCAATCGTCGGTGTACGTATTCCCGCAAGCGCTGGCACGGACAACTCGTTGCACCATATCAGCGCTTGCTTTCCGTTCGATTGGCATGTTTCTAGCTTTAAACCTAGCCACTTGCTCGATAAATTGAGCATCTGCATCGGGGCCGCATAGCGTTGAATCGACACGGTACTGCCCCTGCTCGCCGTTCATCCGGCGGATCAGGGCTAGCCGTGCGAACCGGATGCGGATGCAACAAGCTGCGTCACATGCGGCTTCGGATGGAGAACTTGACATGTTGGCGCTGCAATCGGATCTTCACGGCAACCACCTCCTCAGCGCACTGCCATACGATGAATGGCAAGCGCTCGCCCCCCACCTCGAACTCGTTCGTTTGCGCGCGGAACAGTTGCTATATGACTCGGGGCAGCGGATCCATCACGTCTACTTCCCGACCACCGCAGTCATCTCCATCCTCTACATGATGGAAAATGGCGGCTCCGTCGAGGTTGCCGCAGTCGGCCGCGAAGGCATGACCGGCGTGCCCGTCCTGACCGGCGGCGAAGCGATGCCGAACCGCGTCCAGGTGCAGTACGCCGGTTTCGCGTATCGAATGAGCGCGCAGGCGCTCCGGCTCCATTTCGCGCGATCCGAGCGCATGCAGCGCCTGATGCTGCTCTACATGCACGCACTGCTCACCCAGATCGCGCAGATGGCCGCGTGCAACCGGCACCATTCATTGAACAAGCAACTTTGCCGGTGGCTGCTGATCGAGGTCGACCGGGTCGACTCGTACGAACTGGCGGTCACCCAGCAACTGATCTCGGAAATGCTCGGCGTGCGGCGCGAGGGCGTCACCGAAGCGGCCGGAAAGCTGCATCGCGAAGGCCTCATCCTCCATCGCCGCGGCCATATCCGGGTGCTGGATCGCAACGGTCTCGAAGCGAACGCCTGCGAATGCTATGGACTCGTCAAGCGGGAGTTCGACCGCTTGTTGCCGCATCGGCACCGCGCGGCCGTGCCCGACGCAGGTACGGTCGGGCGGCCGGAGGGCGAAGCGGTTTGCGGCCTCACACCGTTGCACAGCCCCTCTCTCTAACCCGCATGCGAAATGCGGCAGCGGTGGGCCGCGCCGCGAACGCGCGTCGGCGCGGCGTTGCCATGCCGTGCCATGCCGCGACGAACCGGGGCCCCGGCAGGCGCGGCAGGCCCGGCACCACGACAAGGCGTGCGACGCCGATACGGCGGACGTCGCACGCGCTTCATCCGGCATCACGTGTGCGGGTCGCAGCGGCCATAGCTGTCGTCGAAACGAACGATGTCGTCTTCGCCCAGATACGTGCCCGATTGAACCTCGATGATCTCGAGCGGGACTTTGCCCGGATTCTCGAGCCGGTGACGCACGCCGACCGGGATGAAGGCCGACTCGTTTTCGGTGAGCAGCAGCTGCTCGTCACCGCGCGTGACGAGCGCGGTGCCACGCACGACGACCCAATGCTCCGCACGGTGGTGATGCATCTGCAACGACAGCCGCCCACCCGGCGACACGACGATATGCTTCACCTGAAAACGCTCGCCGCGATCGATCGAATCATAGAAGCCCCAGGGGCGATGCACCTTGCGATGCGAATCGGCCTCGGGCGCCCGCTCCGCCTTGATGCGCGCCACGAGCCGCTTCACGTCCTGCACGTGCGCCCGGTCGGCCACGAGCACCGCATCGGCCGTTTCCACCACGACGACATTGGTGGTACCCACGCATGCCACGAGGCGTCCGTTCGAATGAGCGTACGTGGAAGCCGCGCCTTCGAACATGACGCGTCCGCGTCCCACATTGCCGCAATCGTCCTTGTCGAGCGCGTCCCACACGCCATCCCACGAACCGAGATCCGACCAGCCGGCGTCGAGCGGTACGACAACCCCGTCGCACTCCGATTCGGGCATGCCGATGCGCTCCATGACCGCATAGTCGATCGAGTTCGCGTCAACGCGGGCGAACGCGCCGGGCTCGGGATTGAAGACGCTGCCGCTGGACGCGCCGGCGACGAACGCAGCAAGACACGACTCGTGCATGTCCGGCTGCAGCCGTTGCAACGTCGCGAGCCAGACCGACGCGCGCAACACGAAGATGCCGCTGTTCCACCAGTAGCCGCCCGCCGCGAGGTACTCGGCCGCGCGCTCCGCCGATGGCTTCTCGACGAACCGCTCGATCCGGTGCGCGCCGTCGCCAATCGCGGCACCGACGCAGATGTACCCGAAAGCAGTCGCGGCATGGGTCGGCGGCACACCGAGCGTCGCGATCGCTCCCGCTTCCGCATGGCGGGCGGCCAGGGCAACGGCCCGCTTGAGCGCCGGCGTGTCCTTGATCAACTGGTCGGACGGCATGACGACCAGGATCGCGTCGTCGCCGGCCGCGCATGCAAACGAGGCCGCCAGTGTCAACGCGGGCGCGGTATCCCGCCGCACGGGCTCGACGATGAACCGCGCGTCGATCCCGCCCGCGCGCAGTTGCTCGGCGATCAGGAATTGAAGGTCGGCGCCGCACACGACGACAGGCGAGCCCGACACCTGCCAGCCGGCCGGGAGATCGGTCATTCGCGTTGCGGTGGCTTGCAGCAACGAATCCGAGCCGACGACATCGATCAGTTGCTTCGGATAATGCTCGCGCGAAACCGGCCATAGGCGTGTGCCCGAACCGCCGGCCAGAATGACCGGCAGAATGCGCGTACGCACCGGCGCCGTCGACTGATCGACGACCGGACCGCACTCCGGCTGCCGGCCTTCGTCGATGTCGCACGTCTCTACTTGCAGTGATGACATGGTATCGCTCCGCTGTCGAGGAACGCGCCGCTGTCTCCCGCGACTGAAGCGCATTCGGACGCGCGATGCTTTCCGGACGATCGCGCCCGCCCTTTCATGCATTCACTCTAAGTCGCATCGATTTTGCAGACCGTGCGTAACGACACACTGGACGTTCGATTCGCGACACGCGTGGTTCATCAGGTCGCCGCCACCGCTCCACGGCCGCGCAATGAACGGACGACGATCATGCCTTTCGTTTCCCGCTCCGGGTCACCGTTCGAACGTGCCGATCCCAACCCATGAGCGAGAGATGGTAGGCGAACGCGCTCGCGGCGGATGCCGCCGATGCGAGCACGATACCGACGATGCCGAGCCACTGGATCAACACGACATTGGCGAGCGCCTTGACGATGAAGCACACGATGGCCATGCCGGCCAATGCC
The DNA here is from genome assembly GCF_000203915.1 of Burkholderia ambifaria AMMD. Classification (NCBI taxonomy): domain Bacteria; kingdom Pseudomonadati; phylum Pseudomonadota; class Betaproteobacteria; order Burkholderiales; family Burkholderiaceae; genus Burkholderia; species Burkholderia ambifaria. The sequence goes on along the minus strand of NC_008392.1, from coordinate 1,173,657 downwards.
TTCAGGCGCCCTTCGCTCGCGAACAGCTGCAGCAGCACCAGTTGTGCGAAATAGAACGGCAACTTCACGAGACTCCAGCGCACCAGATGGGCGACGGTGGCCGTGTCCGCATCCGTGAACGCGCCGTGTTGAAAGATCAGCTTGATGACGATCGGCGCGAGCGGCCAGACGATCGCCGTCACCAGCACGCCAACGCCCAGCATCAGGAACGACCACTTGAGCGCCATCTCGCGTGCCCTCGCCGGCTCGCCGTTGCTCTGGATGTCCGAGAACACCGGCAATGTCGCGCGGCCGATGGCCATCGCGCCGACGCCCTCGAGCAGCGCAATCAGCCGGCCCGAATAGGAGAGCGTCGCGATCGCGCCATCGCCGAGGCCTGCGACGAAATACTGATCGAGGGGCACCGCAAGGCTCAACACGAGCTGACACAGCATGAACATGCCGACCGTGCGATAGTTGCGCGACCATTGCGGCGATCGCAGCGAAAAAAAGAAGCGGGTTTGCACACCGTCGGTGGCGCGCGCCAGCGCGGCGAGCCACGCCGCTTGCAGCAGGAAGCCGATCGTCGTGCCCCACATCAGCGGCGCGGGCGAATTCCCTTGCTGCCAGACGATCAGGAAGAGCAGCACCACGACGGCAGGCAGCGCTTCCAGCAACGTGTTGATGTGGCGCTCGCGCGCCTGCAGGCGCGCCGCGAACACGCAGATCGTCATCATCAGGATGCCGATCGGGCTCATCGTCATCATCATCGCGCGAGACATCTCGCGCGTCTGGCCGGACAGGTTGCGCTCGAACAGTCCGAGCATCCAGGGCCACGCAACCAGCAACGCCGTTGCGCAGACGCTGCCGAACACGAGCGCCACCATCTGCAATTCGCCCAGAAAGCGGGCCTGCTCGCGTACGGGCTGCGTGCGTAGTCCGACCAGCGTGGGTACCAGCATGATCTGAAGCCCGACGACGAATGCCGCCGGCAGAAATGTAATCAGGTTGAACGTGAGCTGGTAGGCATCGACGACCGGGCTGATGCCGTAGTGGTAGGCGATCGCCATTTCCCGCAGCGCGGCCGCGACTTTGCCGAGCAAGACAAACGTCGAAATCCAGATCGCGCCCCGCGCGATCCGCAGATGGTCGGGGTGAAGCCGGGACAGGCGGCTCCGCCACGCTGCGATCTGTGCGATCAATTCATGCTCCCTCGAATGCACCGTGTGGCGAACATCGCGCGCGCGCCTCGCATATGGCGTTCTCGACGACCTGCAGAAACTCGGCTCTGAAGCGCTCGGCGGTAAAGCGAACCGCATTGCCGCGACACACCTCCGGACGCATCGGCTCATGCGCTTCGAAGCGCGTGATCGCATCGACGATCGCCGGCACGCTCTGCTGCATGAAAAACAGGCCCGTGCCGTAGTTCGGATCCTGCGACTCGATGACCGTTTCGAGCGCCCCGCCCCGGCCGTACGCGATGACCGGCGCGCCGCAGGCCTGCGCCTCCACCAGCGTGATGCCGAAATCCTCTTCCGCGGCGAACACGAACGCGCGCGTGCGCCGCATCAGGTCGATCAGCACTGGTGTCGGCTGATACCCGAGCAACGTGACGTTCGGCCCCGCCAGCGCCTTCGCCCGCTTGAAGTCGGGCCCGTCGCCGACGACGACCAGACGTCGATTGGGGAGGCTCGCGAACGCCTCGACGATCAGCGGGATACGCTTGTACGGCACCATCCGCGACGCGATCAGATAGAAATCCTCACGGTTTGTGCCGAGGTCGAAACGATCGACGTCTACCGGCGGATACACGACCGTCGAGCCGGCTCCATAGATCTTGCGAATCCGGCGGCCGATAAATTCCGAGTTCGCGACGAACGCATCGACACCATGCGCGGTGCGCTGATCCCAGATCCGCATGTAATGCAGCACGCTGCGTGCGAGCCAGCTCTTCGGCCCCTTCGTCACACCGGCCTGCATCAGGTACTGGTGCTGAAGATCCCACGCGTAGCGGATAGGCGAATGCACGTAGCTGACATGAACCTGGTCGGGCCCGGTAATGACCCCCTTCGCAACCGCATGGCTCGACGAAATCACGAGATCGTACGCGGAGAGATCGAACTGTTCGACGGCCAGCGGCATGAGCGGCAAGTACGTGCGAAAAGCCCTTCTCGCCCGAGGCAGATGCTGGATGAACGAGGTCTTCGCATGCTTGCCGCCCAGCGCGGCGCGATGCTCTTCCGGGAAGAAGTCGACGATGCTGAACAAGTCCGCGTCAGGCCAGATCCGGATGATCTGCTCCAGCACGCGTTCGGATCCGGCATACGTCGTCAGCCAGTCGTGCACGATCGCCACCCTGCCGAAGCGCGTTGAATCGCTGACGGCCGTATCGCTTTGCATCACATGAGCCATGTCGACATCTCTTCAGTATGTGCGTGAGGTAATCGATCCCGGCGACGGGATCGCGCCCGGGTGATCAGTACGCGCCGTGGCCCTTGACGACCACCCTGATCGTCTTGAACAGGATCACCACGTCCCGAAGGACCGACCAGTTCTTCACATAGTCCACATCCAGCGACACGCGCGTCGCATAGTCGGTATTGCTGCGGCCGCTGACCTGCCAAAGCCCCGTCATGCCGGGCCTGACCTGCAGGTAGTACTTGACGTCGGCGCCGTAACGCGCGAGCTCTTCATCGACGATCGGCCGCGGCCCCACCAGACTCATCTCTCCGCGCATCACGTTCCAGAGCTGCGGCAGCTCGTCCAGGCTCGTGCGGCGCAGAAAGCGGCCGATACGCGTCACGCGGACATCGTTCTTGAGCTTGAAGCCACTCTCCCACTCGGCGCGAGCCTCAGGATCGGTTTCCAGAAGTTGCTTGAGCATCTGGTCCGCGTTCACGACCATCGAGCGGAACTTCATGCATCGAAATTTGCGCCCATGCTGCCCGACGCGAACGTGTCCGTAGAACGCCGGCCCGCCGTCGCACCATACGACGACCATCAGCGTGATCAGCAGCGGCGACAGCACGACGATCAGCAACGCACCGCCGATCACGTCGAAACAGCGCTTCACGATGTACCGCGCCGGCACGGACGGGCGCGCTTCGCCGGCCGACGCCGGGGCGGCGCCGCCGATGCCGTAGCCATGTTCCGTCTGCCAATGCCCGAGCCAGGCCGGCCGCGCGACAGACAATGCAACGAGGGCGGCCGTATGTGAAACGAGAAGCGAAATCCCGCTCACCAGCGTCCAGTAGATGAACCACGGCAACAACGGCGGCGCGCTGCGATGAATCATGAACAGCAATACGAGGCCGCACAGCTGCACGACGAACCACGCGAGCGTCGTGCGGCTGATCGCGCTTGCGAGCGACTTCGTGCATCGCGCCGAGTAGGCGCCGCACGCGGGGAATACCGACAGCGCAAGCGCGGCGACGAATGCGACCAACGAGGGATCCAGTCGGGGTGGACTTCCGATGTCGGCCATACCGACACGGGATGTTCCGACCGCGCCCAACACGATCAACGTGACGTCGATCGCTCTGTGGAAATATCCAGGCATTTCAGCTTCCCCCAGCATTGCAGCCACCGCGACGGTCGTGCCACGAAACCGCCGACGTAGCCGGTCCTTCCGCTTATGACGACAGCACCGACCGAGGACTGGAAATGGCCGCTGGCCCCCGTCCCTTCGCTACTCGGCGTCTGTCGCCCGCCACCCCGATTCATGACCGATCGTACTGAAGGAAGCACGCGTGCTCTGTTATGAAACCCACAAAGAAATACCGTAATTCCGCAAAGTGTCTGTGGACGGCTCCTTTTAATTAATCGAAATGTTCATATCGAATCGGGCGGGCGAAATTCATACGATCAACGAACGAGCGATCGCGCCGTTAACCCGCGCAATGTTTCTCTCTTGAAACCACGGATGCCCGCCACGCGCTGGTTCCACGCGCCGACGATTCACTCCTGCAACGTTTTTCATCGAATTGGGCATTCAAAAATGCCGCCTCGTCGTGCTTACCCTTGGCACGCCTCGTTTCTTTCACTGCTGGCATACCGCATGCTGAGAAGTGGATCGGGAAAATCCGGCGCGTATTCGTGAATCAATGGCGGCACCACTCGAAATCGATCCGTTCCGGATCGAAGCCATTCCATTCATCCATCGCGATGCGCGCCGCAATCATCGCGTCCTGATCCTGTGGCGGAACGGCACGCTCCGAGGCCTCTTATGCAAAGCAAGCGCGTGCTGATCGTGAACGACTACGATGCCTTCGGCGGGGCCGAGCAGGTCTATCGATTGTCGGTGGAGACGTTGCGGGAGATGCCCGAAGTCGTGGTCGAGAAATTCGACAAGGGCGATGTCGCGGAGGTGAGCCTGGCTGCCCATCCCGTATGGAACATTCGTGCCGCGCTGGCGCTGGACAGGACGATTCAGCGGTTCATGCCGGATCGCATCTGGGTCCACAACTATCACGGCTACATGTCTTCGTCGATTCTCGGCGTGATCAGGCGAAACAGGCAGCGGTTCGGCTACAGGACCTACCTGACCTGCCACGACTACCACCTCGTGTTTCATAACCCGCTGATGCTCTATTACCCACGCGGGCGCGTGGTGCCGGTCGCGCTCGATGATATCGGCACGCTGCGTCCGCTGATGACGCGCTCGAGCCCGCGCGGCTTCGTCTACGACACGCTCAGGAAAATGCACTGGCTGGCCATGGACCGGCTGACCGATCCGCGCAGCGCCTTCGATCTGTTCCTGTGCCCGAGCGTGTTCATGCGCGAAGCGTTGCGCCGGCGCGGCATCACGAACAGCGTGTTCTTTCCCAACCCCGTCGCGATTCCGGAATGTCATCCACGGCGCGCCGGCCGACGCGATTCAGGCCTGCAACTCGCGTTCATCGGGCGAATTTCGGCGGAAAAGGGCATCGGCCAGTTCCTCGAGCTGCTGGCGGCCACGCAATTTCACGGCGTGCGGTGCATCACGCTGTTCGGCGACGGTCCCGACAGACGCCGGCTGGAAAGCCAGTACGCTTCGCTGATCGACGCAGGACGTGTGTCGTTTGCGGGCAGTCTGCCGCACGCCGAGCTGTTTCCGCGTGCGCGCGGGCTCGACGCGCTGGTGCTCCCGTCGATTTGCGGCGAGAACGCGCCGCTGGTGATCGTCGAAGCGGCCGCGCTCGGCATGCCGATCCTCGTTCATGATCTCGGCAGCATGTCGACCTTCGGTGACGAAATCGGCAACAAGATCAAATACTCGGCGAACCCGGCCAGCCTCACGGCAGCACTCGATGCGCTCGCCGATCATCTCGCGAACGCGCAGCTGTCGTACGACGTGGGCTTGTACACGAAGTCGCGTTACGCGTGCGAGGTGATGCGTCATTTGTCGCTCGGCGAGCCGAACACCGAACTGCTCCCCGAAGCGCGCGATCCAGTCGCGAACGGAGCGCACGCCCATGTGCCGTCCCATTGAAATGACGCGCGCGGCGCGCGGCGCGTGCGTTGCGTTTGCGCTGGCGATACTGGGAAACGCGCTGCCGGCATGGAGCGGCACCGATACGAATCCTGCGCCGCGCACGTCGCCGGCGCGACACCGGATCACGGAGCTGATCGGCGCCAATGGATGGTCGGGCTCGGACGAAGATATTCCGTACTGGCAACGCATGGGCCTTCGCTGGGGACGCGATTCCGTCGGCCCGGGTCAGCCCGGCCCGCACGACGGCCGGATCGATATTGACCGGACCGGCCCGAGCTACGGCGCGGAATTGCCGCCGATCCTGTTGCGCAACAATCGCAACGGCATCAAATCCCTGCTGTTCGTCGGCTATACCCCCGCATGGAATGCGTCCGTGCCCGGAGACGGGTTTTCCGCGCCGAAGGACGTCGCGGTGTGGGAACGGTATGTCGAGGCCGTCGTGAAGAAGTATTCGGCCCCGCCGTACAACGTCAAGTACTTCCAGATCTGGAACGAGGCGGCGGGCCCGCTTTCGGGCGGCTCGCCTCAAGCGTCGTTCTGGCATGGACCGGGCAACAACCGCAATCCGGCGCTGGCCCGCCCGTACCCCGACGCGATGCGCGACTATGTCGAGCGGATTCACATACCGGCCGCCAGAATCATCCGCAAGTATCACGCGTACGTCGTCTACGGCGGCTGGCCCGACCAGGGCGGCCTCGACAACTACATGCGCTGGCTCGAATACACCAGCCCTACCGCTCACGCGCGAATGCTCGATTGGGTCGACTATCTCGACGTCCATTATCTCGGCCTCGACAGCCTCGACCGGCTTTACCAGCGCTACGTCGCCACCGGCAAGGTGCGCGGCTTGTGGCAGACCGAGATGGGCGATACCTACATCGACAATCCGAATTACCTGCCCACGTACTTTTTCGATCTTGCCGCGTGGGCGCTCGACCGGAATTGGGACGACCCCGACAAGTACGTGTCGATGATCTATCACTGGGACGGCAGCGAGCCGTACCGGCTCACGCATCGCGGGTCGACGCGCGTCTATAACGCGTCCGGGCGCTCGCTGATCACGCTCAAATCCGTCCTGTCGGGCCCGCTCGCAGCGTTTCATCACCGGATCGAATTCAGCCCCGAACTGTCGGGCAACGCGCTGATCTCCGGCGACAGCATCGTGTTCCAGGTCGGCGGTACGCCAGGGCGCAGATGGCTTTCGGTCGACGGCCTGCCGGCACCGGCCTCGGGCCGGTTTCGCATCGATTACGTCGATGCCATCCTCGGCACGCCGATTCCGGAACCGCGTCTCGTGTCGTCCTGGGCCGGCGGTCACCTCTCGATCAGCTTCTACGTACCGGAGCCGCGACCCGGCGCTGACGACAAACCGTGCCCGTGCCTTGGCTATCTCGTCGTGACGCCGCTGCCGTAAGCGCCACGCCGCGCGGAGCGGCACGCGCCACTTTTGCTGCCCCACCCGCGCGCCGCACGCGCCACGACAGCAGCAACGACACGACCAGCGCAAGAATCAGGACATTCGACGGCGTGGTCAGGCGGTGCTCCGTCGTGCCCATCGCGAGCAGGCACACCGATGACAACTCGACGAACGTATACGCGCCGACACTGCTGCGGCGCGCAGGCAGCGTCGATGCGGCGCCTTCCACTGCCCATTTGACGAGATGCCAATAGAAGGCGAGCATCAGCGCGAGACCGATCACGCCCAGCTCCGCGGCGATATGCAGGTAGGAATTGTGTGCATGCGCATCGGTATGGAGCACGGTGACGTCCCGCGGCTGGCCGACCACACCGAAATAGTTCACGACGTCATGCACTTCGTCGTCGAACGACCCGACACCCATCCCGATGATCGGGCTTGCCTCGAAATACGCCAATGCCCGCGGCCACAGCCATCCGAAGCGCACGTCCACGTTGGCCGTTTTCGCGTCCACATCCCGCACCGTGTGCTCGTGGGCCATGTAGTCGACTGCCGATTGCGTGTGGTTCCAGGCCGCGCCGAAGGAGAACGCCACTGCCGCGGCCATCAGCACCGCCACCAACCAGCGCTTGCGGCCCAGCAATAGATACGCGATTGCGGTCGCCATCCCCAGCATCGATCCGCGACTGTAGGTGGAAAACACGAACATCGCGTTGAGGACGAGCAACCCGAGCACGAGCTTGTCGTGGCGCTTCACGTAGCAGGCCAAGCCGAGACAGAACAGCATCGCGAGGAAACCGCCGGCGGCGTTACGGGCAATGAAGTAGCTGCCGAACGAGTCGTTGGCGTTCGAAAATATCGCCAACAGGCCGTTTTGCGCGACATAGACGGCATAGGGCGGCAGGTTCGCGAGCACGGCAAACACGAAGAAGCGTCTCAGCGCCTTGTCGAGATCCAGATCATGCGAATACAGGCAACCGGCAAGAATCGGCGCATAGGACACGAAGAAGTTGCCGTCGTGGCGGTAGAAATCGTACGACAGCAATGCTTGCGGGTCGTAAAGCAGCGTCGAGCCCAACGCCAACAGCCCGAAGACGGACAAGCAGGTCACGAACGGCGGATAACGCCGGTCGAACAAGCGCCACGCGCAGAGGCAAATCGGCGCGAAGCCGATCGCACTGACCGGGATGAAGTTCGTGATGCTGAAAAGCAGCGCGATGAGCGTGATGTAGACCACGGCAAGCAGCTCGAATGGTGTCGGATAGTGTTTTCACCGGCGCCCTCGGGGCGCCGGCGACGTCGTTAGTTGATTTGCCACCTGGCCGGCTCGTCGGCGATATAGGCGCTCGTGTATTGGTAAAGGCGCTTGTCGCTGCGCCGGATCGCGACGGCATTGAACACCGGGCCGATCACCCGCGCGCCTGCCCGCTCGAGCCGGCTCAGCGTTTCCTCGATCTCGCGCTCGGTCTGCACGTTGGCACGCAGCACGAGAATCGTCGCGTCGGCGCTGCCCGCTGCCATCGACGCATCGCTGACGGCCAGCACCGGCGGCGAATCGACGATGACGAAGTCGAAACTGGCACGGAACTCGTTCAGCAATTCGTTCATCCGCGGCGTCGACAGCAATACCGACGGATTGGCGGTATACGGCCCCGTCGAGATGAACGACAACCTGTCGTCGATGATCGGCCGAATCGCCTGACGTGCTTCGATGTGCCCGGCCAGCAGATCGGCAAGACCGCATGCGCGCGGCTGCCCGAAGCGAGCGGCGAGATTGCCGCGCCGCAAGTCGGCGTCGATCAACAGCACCCGACTGCCCGTTTCCGCCAGGAGCACGGCAAGGTTGGACGCGACGAAGCTCTTGCCAGTCGACGGCGTCGGGCTCGTGATCACCAGCACCTTGCTGGGCACGTCCGCCATCTCGCTGACGACCGCGGTGCGCACGCAGCGCAGCGCCTCGACCGACACATCCTGAGGGCACCGCATCGCCAGCAGCGTGGCGCGCAAGTCGCACACCGGCGGCGCGGCTTCATCCGGGACGCCTGCACGTCCGTCCGGAATACGGGGAGCCGACGCATCGCCGCACGCATCCGGCTCGCGTTGCGTTGCATCGACCTGCTGCAGGCAACGCGAGAGCCTGACCTGTTCTTCGCTGAACGGGATCACGCCCAGACCGGATAGCCGGAAGCGCCGCTCGACGGCAACCGGATCCTCGATCTTCGACGAGAACCGGCGCGGGACGGTGACGAACAACACGCCGCACATGAGCCCCAGCACGCCGCCGATGGGGATGATGAAGGCGCTCTGCGGCTTGATCGGCGCCGCGGGTCGCACGGCGGCATCGAGAATGTGCGCGTTGCCGATCGTGCCGGCACGCGTGACCGACAACTCGTTTGCCTTGCCGACCATTGCCACGTAGATCTGCTCGGCCACTTTCGCATCGCGTGTCAGATCGGCCGACTGGCGCGCGGCGGCAGGCATGCTGGCAAAGCGGGCCTCGAAATTGCGCTTCGCCATGTTGAGCTGGCCGAGCTGCTGATCGATAGTCCGGACTTGCGCGCTCTCCGTCGTGAAACGCTCGAGCATTTGCGTGCGCTGAATCGAGAGCGTCGCGATCTGTCGGTCGAAGTCCATGATCCCTTGCAGGTAGACCTGGCTCTCGCTGGCCGGCTGCAGCGAAGCGGTCGTCGCCTGATGCTTGGTGAGCTTGTCTTCCGCCTCCTTCATCTCGGTACGCAGGCGCGGCAGCTCGCCGTTGACGAAGGCCAGCATCCGGGTGGCCTCGTCCTGACGGTATGCAATATGCGAGGCCATGTAGTTCTGCGCGATATCGTTGGCGACCGCGGTGGCACGCGCGGGGTCGGCACTCTCGTAGGAAACCTTGATGAGGCCGGTATCCGCGCCCTGCTCGCTCACCCGCAGATCGCGCAAGAAGCGCTGCATGGCGTCGATGTCGTTATAACGGACGACGCCGAAGCGCATCCCCGAGTGCGCCACCAGTTGCGTAATCCGGATCCGCACGCCATTGCCGGTCGCCTCCTTGCCCACCGTCCCTTCCACCAGCACCCGTCCATTCGGATCGGCAAGGCGATAGCCGCCATGTTGCAGCGCGATCAATTGCAGGTCCTTGCTCTCGAGACTGGCCGGCACATCCAGGACGGCAATATCGGCTCGTTCTCCGCCCCAGCCGTAGTCGCTCAGTCCCAGCCAGGGCGCGGCGAGCTGGCCGGGCGTCGCAAATCGCTCGGCAATCTGGCCGAGCACCGGGACTGTGCGCGGCGTAACGGACACGAACAACCGGTATTGCTCGATGATCGGCGTCAGCACCGAGCGGCTGCGGATGATTTGTATTTCGGTCTGGCTCAGCTGCGCCATGGGCGTGGCTGGCTGCTGCTGGGTCTGCGCGGTCGGCTGCGCAGCGATGCTCAGCCCGCCGGAATTCGATCGATCGACCTGCAGAATCGCATCGGCGGAGTAAACGCGCGTGGCGAACACGCAGTAAAGGCTCGCCGCGATCGTCACCGCCGCGGTGATGAGGATGACGGTCCAGATGTTGTCGATGACGAAACGCATCATCTCCTTCGGAGACGAACCGCCGGTTTCATCGCTGGCATCGATCGTCCCCATTTCAAGCTGTCGGGCAATCATGTCGAATACTCCTTACGCACGACTCTTTCGAAATCCGAAATATCCGCAAGCGACGTCGTTCGTCTTGCGATATCCGTAGTCTGTCATCGGCCGGCGCCGTGTATGTTCACCAGCGCACATTGCACGTTCCATATCGGCGCGCGCTCGCGTATCGACAGGGTCGCGGCCGGATCAGAACTGGGGAAAATGCCCGCGCAAACCGCCGCCCTTGCGCAGATAACCCAAAAACGGCGGGATGCCCGTCAAATTGCAGATGAACCACCGGAGCGATGCGCGATCGTCGATGATGATGGTTTTCAGACGAAACGCGTCGCTACGGTGATCGTTCCAGCCGACATCGCAGGTTCGCGCGCTCTTGTACCCCGCCGCCTTCAGCAGATTGATTTCCCGCTTGCCGTAATTGCCGTTCGGATAGGCGAAGTGTTCGCAACGGTTGCCGGTCAACGCCTCGACTTCACGCCGGGATTCGATGATTTCCGCTTTGCATTCGCTGTCGCCGCAGCGCGTCAGTATCGGGTGAAAGCGCGTATGCGCCTGAAAATCCACGAATGGGCGCATCGCTTCGAGCTGTTGCAGGTTCAGCCCTGTCGGCTCGTCGTCGCCATCCTGGTCAAAGCCGTGCACACGTAGCTCGGCGAGGCGTTGATCGTTCGCGAGGCGCTTCAGGCGCTCGACGCCAAGCCGCTCCGCGGCGGGATGCAACCACCAGTGTCTGCGCGGCCGGCAGACAATGCGGCTGCACAGGAAAATCGTCGGCCGCACCTGGTGCTTGATGAAGATCGGCAGCAGGCGGGCATTCCCCGCCAGTCCGTCGTCAAACGTGATGGCCGCGCGCGGACGCCCGTTCCCCGGCAAACCGCGTGCGTCGAGCGGCACGAGATCGCAGATGGTTTTCAGGTAGGTGAGGTGCCGATCCAGCGTCGCCGGATCGGGGTCGTGGTAGAGCAGGATCGCCACTCGATCGCGCCATAGCAACACGCGAACGATATGGTCGATGCCGAACAGCATCACACATCGCGAAAGGATCTCTCTCAACATTGCTTTACCCGAGATCATCGTCGACTCTCCGTATCGTTGCATTCGAGCAACCGATTCGAATGGTTTCGTTCAGCAACGGTGCGCTGGTGCCGGTTTCCTATAACGAACCGTCTCGCTCGCTCGTCGGCTCGAGGAGTTGGCCCGCCGCGTCGCGCCATCCGATCTTCGCCGTCTCGCTTCGGTGCGCGTTGCCGATGTGCAATGCCACGTGCGGAGCGGCGTGTTTTGCCCCGTAGACGAAACGCATCACCGGACCAAAGGATTGCGCGGAAGCCGGGCCGATCACGTAAAGCCCGCGCACCGTCGTCTCGAAGTGACTCGTCAGCTCCGGCCCGCCGCTGAAGAGTGAAATCGAATCCATGATTTCTTTCGAAATGAACGTGTGCCGCGTCATGTCGGTCTTGAATCCGGTGGCGACAATGACATGCGAAGCCGTGACGGTCGACTCTCCGTTCCCGTTCGCGACCCGCAGCGCCACCTTGTCGTCATCGATTGCCGCGCTTCGTACTTCCGTGCCGACGGCGATCGGGATTTTGTCGACGACGCGATCATGCAGCCACCACGCGCCGGACGGCCCATGCAATCGCTCGATGAGATGCTTGCGCAATCGCGGGCTCAGCGCGTGAAAGATCTGCGGATATTCGCACAGCACATGCGTTCGCCAGCCACGGCCCAGGCCTGCGTCCGGACTCCGCATTTTCGACACGAACGAGCGCTCGGTTTCCGGCGTCGGATTCCAGTCCACCGACTGATCTCGCACCAGCACGCGAACGCTTGCGCCCACTTCGTTCAGCAGTGCAGCCAGCCCGAGCGCCGATTGCCCGCCACCGACGATGACGATGTCCCGTCCGGCGGCCCACGTCAGGCTGCCGTACTTTTCGGAATGCGACACGTAGGTATCCGGCAATCCCTGCAGCGCCGGCGGTGTGTGGGCAAATCCCTTGAGGCCCAGCGCCATCACCACCCTGCGCGCGTCCAGCGTGCTGCCGTCGCTCAGGCTCAGGTTGAAGCCATCGTCGCTGCGGCGCAGGTCGACGACTTCGACCGGCCGGGTCTCGGCGGCCAGCGTTGATTGGAACCAAAGCCCGTAGTCGACGAAGGTTTCCAATGTCAGCTTCATGCCCACCGGCTGATACGGGATGCCCTTCACCCGGCAATAGTCCTTCAGCGTATAGCCGCGTCGCGGCGCACAGAGATTCGAAGCAAATGCCTCCGAACGCATGAGCATGCCGGGCGGCATGTAGTTTCGCCACGCGCACATCGGCTGACCGAGGATTTGATGCGGCACGCCGGCGGCCTTCAGATGTGTCGCGAGCGACAAGCCGTACGGACCTGCGCCAATAATTACCGTGTCAGTCGATGGCATTCTTTGCCTCCCTGAGTATTTGTCGAGCAATCCGCGTACGCTTTTTTTCCCGCCATCCTCTGACGACGCGGCGCAGAGGACCGATCGCGCAGTAAAACTGCAACGCGGGCAACGGATCGTTCCAACGGAAGTAGCCGTCGATCATCCTCGTATCGGCACCCGTCAGGCGGGGCGGAGGCCGGTCGAGGAAGGTCGCGCGCCACGCGACCGCTGCATGATGCGTTCGAGCGGGCAATGGCGGAAAGCCGAGTTCGTATCGATACGCGGCCGCGGGAATATTGACCCCGCACAGCGTCGCGATTTCCTCCTGCCAGTCCGTCCTGCCGACGGTCGGCTCGATCATCACGAATTCCTTGTAGTTGTCGTCCCATTTGTATTCCATGCTGCCCATGCCCACCATGCCCGCGCGCTCCGCGAAGTCCAGCGTCATCGGCTCGAGGACATCGCGCGCTTCATCCGCGGCGACGCAAATCGCCGTATTGCCGATGTCGGGAGGATCGCTCAGGATCTTGCGGCCGGTGAACACGCTGACGACTTCCCCGCCCGCTCCGCGATAGAAGAGTGTGAAATGGATATTGCTGCCCGGCCCCTCGATCCATTCCTGCGCGACGATGCCGCCCGGTGAACTGAGCATGACGACCGCGTGTTCACGCGCCTCGCTCAACGTCCGCACGCGCACCGCCCGGTCCTTCTTCCCCGTCAGCACGTAGCGCTTGTCGTCGGGCTTCAGCACGCACGGAAAGCGCAGCTCGGCGAGCAGGCCGAGGTCGGCCTGAGTCTGCAGAATGACGGAGCGCGGAACCGGGAACCCGTGCTGCCACGCAAATTCATGAAACGACGACTTGTTGCTCATGAGCTTGACGTTGCGATCCTCGGGTAGACAGAAGCAGAACCATTTCGCCAGCTCCTCGCGGTTCTCGGAAACGGAATGAACGGCATCCTCATCCGTCAGCAGGAGCACCGGGGGACGCTCGAACATCGCGCCGAGACGCGCCATGTCGTCGACAAACTTGCGCCCCACGAAGCTTCGGATCAAATGCCCGCGGACATGGCGCGACCACAAGGCCGGCCCGATTCGTTTGCAATCCACCGCGACGATCGGAACCCGCTCGCGGGCGAGCGAGCGGACAACGCCCAGCCCGTTGAGCGAGCACCCGACCACGACAACCGCGACCTTCTGGTCAGAATCGTATGCGTGCGACATGGAAACGTCTCCATCGATTGTGTCTTTGATACGCCGAATCCCGTCGGCACCCTTTCGTGTTCGTCAAAGCCCGGCATGCGCATCGATCGACGGGGAAACGCCTTCGTGCGCATCGGCAAATGGCCCGGACTCGATGAATCGAATCAGGTGACGCATCTCAAGGAAGAAGGTTATGCGCACGTGGCCTCCGTTACGGTGTGTTAGAGCACACTCGCATACGAGCGGCGATGCGAGACCAAGGCTTGAGAGATTCATCGATATAGGTGTATGAGCAACCAATGGCATGACGCGTACGCTTCGTGGTTCCAACAACATGATCGATGGGATGGACGCGATCATTCAGCGCGCCGCCAGGACGGCGCGCTGAATGATCGGAAAACGAAGGGTTACAGAGTCCCGCCCGCCGTCAGTACGCAGCGTTTCGACCGGTGGCGAGGGTCTGCGCGCTCGGCAGCAGCATGTTGATGACGCGGCTCCAGCGAACGAGCGGCGACGCATCGACGAACACGACATCGTTCGGCTTCAGTTCGAAGTCGTTGGCCAGCGCCATTGCGACCGGCGATCGCGCGTCGAGATGGAAAATTTCCGGTTTGCCAGGACGCTTGTTGCGCACGACATACACCTGCCCGGCATCGCCCGAGTATTGGCTGACCCCACCGGCGGACCCGAGGGCCTCGTTCAGCGACAGCCGTCCGTTGTTGAGCGGCAACGAGGTCGCGCGCCCGACTTCGCCCAGCACGAACACCTTTCGGTCGTTCACGGAGTACACGCGCACGAGGTCGCCATCGCGCAGCAGGATCTTGTCCGGATTGATGCCCTTTTCGATCATCGCGGCGATGTCGACGACGGCGGTATCGTCGCCACGCGTCACCGCGACCGCCGCACGATCGCCGTTCGCGGTAAAGCCGCCCGCCCGGTTGATCGCCTCGGGCAACGTCATCGGCAGGTCGTTGAGGATCTGGATGCCCGGGTTGCGCACTTCTCCGTCGAGATAGACTCGCTTGCTGCGATATGCCTGTATGCGCAGCGTCACCTGCGGGTTGCGGATGTAGCGAGCGATCTTCGACGCCAGCAGGTCGCGCGCTTTCATCTCGGTCAGGCCGCTCAGCTTGATCGGGCCGGCATAGGCAAATTGCACGTTGCCACCGGAATCGACCGTATAGCCGGCGACGACCGAGTTCGATCCGGCTGCGTCCGCGCCGGCGCCGATCGTCGGGGGCGGCATGTTGAGCTCCGGATGATCCCAGACGACGATGCTCAACACATCGCCGGGACCGAGCGTATAGGGGCCGGGCCGGGCAAACAGTTTGCGCACTTTGGTGGGAATGCCCGGTTCGACGGCGGCGCGTTCGGTACGGATCAGCTCGTCATTGATCTCGATCAGCGAGCCCGCCGGGGCCGAATCGCGTCCGGATGCAGCCGAGCCCTTCCCGCCGGTGCCTCTGGCATCGTGGACCGCGCGCGACGCGTCGCCAAACCGTGCGGTGGTCGCGGCGCCCCCTGCCGAACTGTCGCTGAAGCTCATGCCCGGCGCCAGCGTGCATCCGTTCAGCACGATCGCCGCGATGGTCAGGACCGCCAGCCACGACGTGCTCGCCGCCACGGCGGCCACTGGCCGACAAGCAGCCGTCCTGTCGCCGGATTCAAGCCCCGGCGCCTTCGCCCGTTCACGTCGATTAGGTAACATCGCGTCATACCTCTTCGTATCGAGGCAGCAATGCACGGGCACCGCTGCCGAGGTTGCGTGTATGGGGGCACCGGCCGTTCATACGATCGCAAGAGCCGCAGCGTTCCGCGCAATGCAGTGCGAACGCGTGAGCGCCCACCCTTCAGAGGGCGAACCGCTGCCATGCAGGCACAGCGCTGATATGCGTCGGCGTTGGCCTTACCTCCGAGCGCCAGCGAGAAGCGTGCCACCCATCGGAAATCCAGCCCCTTTGAGGGACACCGGGCGGCGCGCACGAGAATCGCGACGCAAAAACGCGATTTCGTTTCAAATTTGCTACGCGCCGCGTCAGGTTCGCACTGATTTCCCGGACCGGAGGGGGCCGTTTGCGCGCGCGGCTCCGCGCGGCGAACAGGCCGTGCAACGGACGGCAGAGCCGACAACCGACTCTCATCCACAACCGTTGCACATGCACGCGTCGGATGCCACCCGACATGCGGACTGCGATACGCACGGCCGCGCAACGCACCGGGACCGACTCCGATGTATCCGCGCTGAAACAAGAGCGGGTGTTTCCCTACGTGTTTCCCCGCCCGAGTCGGCACGGCGCGCGCTGCGCAAGGTGCGCCCGTTCGTCATTACCGTCCTCGCATCAACGCGAGGGGCCGCTCAGGTTTCCGTGTACCGCTGACGCGATCTCGACTTTGGACCGAGATTTGCGTCGAAGGCGACTGCCATGGTCTGACCGACAGCCTGCTCAGGCGATACGGATGGATCGCCAAGCCGAGCATGTGATGTGCGTATGACGTCAGGGGCAGACATTTTCGACTCCGCGCGTCCCCTTTTCCTACGACATACATTCACGCGGCCGCATGTTTAACTCATGCCAGAGCGGATCGGGCGTATTCCGGATCCGAGCGGCGCGCACCGTGAATTTTCATGACGCAAGTCGATGCTTCCATGCGTTGCGTCGTGCTCGACGCACCGCCCTTGTAGCGTTGACGAACCGGCCATCGGAGCATGAACCTGCGCGCGCCTGGCTGTCGCGCCCGTTTCTCTCCACGTGAAGAATGCCGACGCATCGTCATGGCAACAATGACTGGAACTTGAATGGTGAAAAACGCCGAACACGTGAATTCCCGCAGCGCGATCTCCCGCGCGCGGGCAGCAAGCGAGCCGCTCGAGTCCCTGCTCGCATGCGCCTGATCTGTTTTCCCTATGCGGGCGGCTCGGCCGCCGTTTATCGTGCGCTGCAAGCGTTGTTGCCCGGCATCGAAGTGTGCCGTCATGAACTTGCAGGCCGGGGCAGCCGCCTGTCCGAGCCTGCCGCGCGAGACATGTCGACGCTGATCGACGCGTTGCTGTGCGACCTGGACAACTGCTTCGATCGTCCCTTCGCACTGCTCGGACACAGCATGGGCGCGGCTATCGCCGTCGAACTGGCGCTGCGGCTTCCCGCCCGGGCGCGACCGAATCTGCGGCATCTGTTCGTGAGCGGGCGCGCCGCACCGGGCAGGGAGCGACCGGTTCGACAGATGCAGGCGCTGGACGACCGCGCCTTCGTCGATGCACTGCACGAGATGGGCGGCACACCGAAGCCGGTGCTGGACAACAGCGAACTGATGGCGCTGCTGATGCCGGCGCTGCGTGCGGATTTCACGCTGATCGAAAACTACCGGCCCGTGCCCGGGCGCAGGCTCGCGGTGGACATCACCGCGTTCGCGGGCCGCGCGGATGAACACGCCCCCGTTGATGCCGTTGCAGGCTGGGGCGCGGAGACGACCGGGCACTTCGATTTTCATGTGATCGAAGGCGATCATTTCTTTATGAGAAGCGAAATGCGGACGATGGCCGGCATCATCGCGGCACGCCTGCGGCGCACGGAACACGTTGCGTGGAGCGCACTGCAAGCATGACGGGCCGATCCTCGTGACCGGCGTGCCGGCCGGTGCCGTGATCGTCGAATGAAGAGGCTCGCGCGTTATCGGCTTCCATGCCGGCGCCGCGGGCCGGTCAAGCATGCGTGGAGGCCACGCGTCGCTTCCTTGCGCGCGATACTTGGAGTGCAATTGTGCAACGTAATCGAAAACGAATCCTCGTGACAGGTGGCGCGGGTTTCCTCGGTTCGCATCTTTGCGAGCGGCTGGTCGAACTCGGTCACGACGTATTGTGCGTCGACAACTATTTCACCGGCACGAAGCAGAACGTGGCCGCACTGCTCGGCAACCCGAGCTTCGAGGCGCTACGCCACGACGTGACCTTTCCGTTGTACGTGGAGGTGGACGAGATCTACAACCTCGCCTGTCCGGCTTCGCCGATCCATTATCAATTCGATCCCGTGCAGACCACCAAGACCAGTGTGATGGGCGCGATCAACATGCTGGGGCTCGCCAAGCGCACGCATGCACGCGTGCTGCAAACCTCGACGAGCGAAGTGTACGGCGATCCCGACGTACATCCGCAACCGGAGAGTTACCGCGGCAACGTCAACCCCCTTGGGCCGCGCGCCTGCTACGACGAAGGAAAACGTTGCGCGGAGACGCTGTTCTTCGACTATCACCGCCAGCAAAACGTGCGAATCAAGGTGGTCCGCATCTTCAACACGTACGGGCCGCGCATGCATCCCAATGACGGCCGCGTGGTGTCCAACTTCATCGTGCAGGCGCTGCGCGGCGAGAACATCACGCTGTATGGCGACGGCAGCCAGACCCGGGCGTTCTGCTATGTCGACGACATGGTCGACGGTTTGATCCGGATGATGGCCTCGCCCGCTGACCTCACCGGCCCGATCAATCTCGGCAATCCGCACGAGATCGCGATCAGCGAACTCGCGCAGATCATTTTGCGCCTGACCGGCTCGAAGTCGCGGCTCGTATTCCGTCCGCTGCCGAAGGATGATCCGACACAACGCTGCCCCGATATCGGCCTCGCACGCGCCCACCTCGACTGGGCGCCGACGGTCGGGCTCGAAGCGGGGCTGCGGCGGACCATCGACTATTTCCGCTCGACCGTGCCGGCTTGACGGCGCGTCCAAAAACCACGCGTCGATGGTTGAGAGGCGATTTCATGACGTAGTGACGTTGCATTGCCTGTGTCCCATTTTTACGTGACAGACGTGACATGGAGGACATGCTCCAATCACGCCATTGGCCGGGATGAAGCGATTCCCGTGCGCCAGTGTCCATCAATCCGCCTCGCAAGCCGGCTCTCCGCGCATGGAAAAACTCGAGTATCTGAAGCATGTCGAATCGAAGGCACGGACCTACGCGACATCTTTCCCACGGCTGTTTACCCATGCCAAAGGCATACGCGTACGCGACTCCGACGGGCAGGAATACATCGACTGTCTGTCGAATGCAGGTACGCTCGCGCTCGGACACAATCACCCGGAAGTCAATGAGGCCGTCATGCGGTTTCTGTCGTCCGATCAAATGCAGCAGGCACTCGACCTGGCAACGCCGGCGAAGCACGCGTTCGTCGAGAAGCTTTTCTCGCTCCTGCCCGGGAAGATCGCCGAATCCGGCAAGATCCAGTTTTGCAGCCCCAGCGGCGCGGATGGCGTCGAAGCGGCTGTCAAGCTGACCAAGCACTATACGGGCCGCTCGACGATCATGGCGTTCCACGGCGCCTACCACGGCATGACGGCCGGCGCACTCGCCGCATCGGGAAATCTCACGCCCAAATCGGCCGGCGGCAATGGACGCGACGTTCATTTCCTGCCGTATCCCTATGTGTTTCGCTGCCCGTTCGGCACCGATGGCTCGGCGACCGATCAACTCAGCATCAACTACATTCGGACCGTCCTGTCCGATCCCGAGAGCGGGATAACCAAACCGGCGGCAATCATCGTCGAAGTCGTGCAAGGCGAAGGGGGCTGCATCCCCGCTTCCGACGCCTGGTTGATCGAATTGCGCGAACTGACGCTTCGGCATGAAATTCCGTTGATCGTCGACGAAGTGCAGACCGGGCTCGGTCGAACCGGCGCCCTGTTCGCCATCGAACATTCCGGCATCCGGCCGGACGTACTGGTGTTGTCGAAAGCATTCGGCGGCGGCTATCCGTTATCGGTGGTGGTCTATGACGAGCGCCTGGACACCTGGCCGCCCGGCGCGCACGCCGGCACCTTTAGAGGCAACCAGATTGCGATGGTGGCCGGCTTGTCGACCATGCACATCGTCGAACGGGACGGCCTGTCGGCGCACGCGGACAGAGTGGGCAAACTGCTGGTTGCCGGCCTCGAAGGGTTGGCCGAACGCTTCCCGTGTCTCGGCCAGATACGCGGCCGCGGCCTGATGATCGGCGCTGAAGTCGTCATACCCGGCACGAACGGCCAAACCGGCCCGACCGATGCAGCACGGGCGAAAGCCATCAAGGCGAACTGCCTGCGAAACGGACTCGTGATCGAAACCGGCGGCCGCAACGGCGCGGTGCTCAGGTTCCTGCCGCCGCTGGTCGTATCGGAAGCGGATATCCACGAAATTCTCAATCGCTTCGAGCATGCCGTGGAAACAGCCTGCCGTGCCTAGCCGCACCGCGGCGCGACCCCTGCAGGCCGACC
This sequence comes from Burkholderia ambifaria AMMD, assembly GCF_000203915.1. Taxonomy (NCBI): domain Bacteria; kingdom Pseudomonadati; phylum Pseudomonadota; class Betaproteobacteria; order Burkholderiales; family Burkholderiaceae; genus Burkholderia; species Burkholderia ambifaria. The sequence goes on along the minus strand of NC_008392.1, from coordinate 1,153,308 downwards.
GGTCCGGGTTGCGCCGCGATCCTCGTTCAGAAAAGGACCATTGACGATGCTGGGCATGACGGAACGCAAGCTGCTTGCCGAGGGGAGCTCTCCGTGGCTGCTGGAGCCTGCGTCGAACGCACGCGCGAACGGGCACGATCTCGTGCTGGCGGTGAACGACAACCGGGGGGAACTCGAATCCCGGCTTCTGGAACATGGTGCGCTGCTGTTTCGTGGCTTCGACGTGTCATCCGTGGGCGGCTTCGAAGCGTTTGCCGACGCGATTTCGGCCCATAAGTCCGACTACGTCTATCGTTCCACGCCGCGCACCTCGATCGGCAACGGCATCTTCACCGCAACCGAGTATCCGCCGAGCGAGACGATCGCACTTCATTGCGAAAACGCGTATCAACGCACCTGGCCGCTGAGAATTGCATTCTGTTGCCTGACGCCGGCCACGACCGGCGGCGAAACGCCGATTGCCGACATGCGGGAGGTGAGCCGCAGGATCGGGCCGCGCATCATGGAGCGCTTCGAGGCGAAACGGGTGCGCTACGTCAGGCACTACCGGCGGCATGTCGACATTCCGTGGGAAACCGTCTTTCAGACCGGCGACCGCAGCGAGGTTGCGACCTTCTGCGCGGACAACGACATCGAACTCGAATGGCTCGACGACGACACGTTACGCACCGTACAGATCAATCAGGGCGTGGCCTACCATCCGGTCACCCGCGACAGGGTGTTCTTCAATCAGGCACATCTGTTCCATATCTCGAACCTGGAAGCATCGCTCGCCAGTTCGATCGTCAGCCTGTTCGGCACTGACCGAATTCCGCGCAACGCGTGCCATGGCGACGGGAGTCCGTTCGATCTCGCCGACATCGAGCAGATCCGCAACGCGTTCCGCGAATGCGCGATCACGTTTCCATGGCAACGAGGCGACGTGCTGCTGGTCGACAACATGCGCTTCGCGCATGGCCGCAACCCGTTCGAAGGCGAGCGCAAGGTCGTCGTGTCCCTGCTGGACCCGTACTCCCCCGACATCGAAGGAATGGCCGGTCGTTAGCAGGGCCGCGCGCGCAAATTAAAACCCATATTGATCCAGTGCGCGAAACGCCGTGTCCATGGATTACGGGGCAGACGTCGGGTTGGAGCGGTGCTCTAATTTCATGCCATCCAATTCAAGAAGCAAGCTTGGCGGGATCGTCGCAACGGGTCCTGAGGAATTCAACGTTCAGCAGACAACGAAGGTCGAGATGCTTCCCGATACAAAATTCAGGACTGTTACAGAAATTTTCATATTTCGCGGCAAGGTCGAACCGGAGAAGAGGGCATTCATTTTTCTCGAGAACGGCGAATCGGAGCGGGCTCGACTCACGTTCGGCGATCTGGACAAACGCGCGCGCGGCATCGCCGCCAGGCTGCAGGGCATGGCGCAACCGGGCGATCGCGTCCTGCTGGTCTATCCGCCCGGCCTTGAATTCATCTGCGCATGGGTGGGATGCCTGTACGCCGGCCTGATCGGCGTGCCGGCCTATCCTCCGCGCAGGCATCGTCCCGCCGATCGTCTCAAGGCCATCGTCGCCGACGCCAGCCCGGTCGTCGCGCTGACCGACGCAGCCACGCTCGACGGCATCGCGCATCGCGCGGATGGCTATTCCGACACGCTGGAACTGAAGATCCTTGCGACGGACCAGGGCTTCGACGCACCGGCCGAACAATGGCGCGCACCGGACATCACGCCGCAGACGCTGGCGCTTCTGCAATACACGTCAGGCTCCACCGGTACGCCAAAAGGCGTGATGATCAGCCACGCGAACATCCTGAGCAATATGGCGGTCATCGCCGAGGCGAGCGATGCCGATGCGTCGACGGTGTTCGTCAGTTGGCTCCCGGTGTTTCACGACATGGGTTTCTTCGGGAAGGTGCTGCTGCCGATCTATCTCGGTGTGCCGGCAGTGCTGATGGCGCCCGCGGCGTTCGTGCAGAAACCCATCCGCTGGCTGCAGGCAATCACGAAGTATCGCGGCACGCATTGCGCCGCGCCGGATTTCGCGTACGACCTGTGCGCGCGCAAAATATCCGATGAAGCCCGCGCGCTGCTGGATCTGAGCAGTTGGCGCGTTGCATTCAACGGCGCGGAACCGGTGCGCGCGGAGTCGGTGGCGCGTTTTTCGCGCGCCTTCGCCGCATGTGGCTTCCACGCGCACACCATGCGCCCGGTCTACGGCATGGCCGAGGCGACCTTGTTCATCTCCGGTCAGCCGGCCCGCTCGCTGCCGCTCGTGGCGGACTACGACGCCGACGGCCTCGCACGAGGCGTGGCGACGAGAAGCGACGGCGGCAAGCGCCACGCGCTGGTGTCGTGCGGCCGGGCCTGGGCGGAGCACCGCCTGCAGATCGTGAATCCGGATACCGGTGAGCGCTGCCCGCCCGACCGGATCGGCGAGATCTGGGTGACGGGCCCGAGCGTCGGCGTCGGTTACTGGAACCGCGTCGACGAAACGGAGCACACCTTTCGCGCGAAGCTCGATGGCGATGATGCGCATTACCTGCGCACGGGCGATCTCGGCTTCGTCGATGGCGAGAACCTCTTCGTCACCGGCCGTCTCAAGGACCTCATCATCGTCGCCGGGCGCAATCACTACCCGCAGGATCTCGAGCAATCGGCCGAGGGCAGCCACCCCGCGCTGGCGCCCAACGCGTCGGCGGCTTTCTCGATCAACGTCGATGACGTGGAGCGGGTCGTCATCGCATGTGAAGTGCGCCGGGAAGCGCTCAACACGCTGGACGCGGAAGCCGTCGCTGCGGAGATCCGGCGCAAGCTCGCCGAAGCACATGACGTCGATCTGTATGCGGCGATCCTGTTGAAGCCCGCCACGATCCTGCGCACGTCCAGCGGAAAAATCCAGCGGAGCCGAATCAGGCAAGCGTTCCTCGATGAACAGGGGCTCGCGATCGCGGGCGAGTGGCGGCGTTCGTTCTCCGCGACGTACGCACCCTCCACGGCCGCGCTACGCGACACGCAAACGCTGGTGCAATGGTGCGTCGAGCGTGTCTCGCGTCTGTCGGGAATCGATGCCGGCAAGATCGACCCCGACGCGCCGTTCAGCATCTACGGGCTCGATTCGAAGGACGCCATCATGCTGTCGGGCGAGTTGCAGGACTGGCTCGGGCTGCCGGTCTCGCCTACCGTCGTCTACGATTTTCCGAGTATTTCCCTGCTGGCGCGCCATTTGAGCGGTACCGGGAATGCCGTGCCGGACCACGCGCCCGGTTCCGCCGCAGCGCGCGCGGATATCGCGATCGTCGGCATGGGATGCCGTTTCCCCGGCGCCGGTCATCCCGACGCATTCTGGCAGCTGCTGCTGGAGGGCCGGGACGCGGTCGGCGCGTCGAAGAAGCGTGCCGGCGACCTGCCGCCCACCGGACTGCTGGACCAGGTCGATCTGTTCGATGCGGCGTTCTTCGGCATCAGCGCCCGCGAAGCCGAAGCGATGGATCCGCAACAGCGCCTGCTGCTCGAGGTCGCGTGGGAGACGCTCGAGCATGCGGGGATCGCGCCCGGGCGTCTCGCCGGCGGACGCACCGCGGTCATCGTGGGCATCAGCAATTCGGACTACATCCGTCTGGCGCAGGAAGAAGTCGCGGATGTCGGCCCTTATGTCGCGACCGGCAATGCGCTCAGCGTCGCCGCCAACCGCATTTCCTACACGCTCGATTTGCGCGGTCCGAGCTGGGCGGTCGATACCGCGTGTTCGTCCTCGCTCGTCGCGGTTCACCACGCGTGCCGCGCGCTGCAGCGCGGCGAGGCCGATGCGGCGCTGGCCGGCGGGGTCAACCTGATTCTGGCGCCGCAATTGAGCGACTCCTTCACGCAAGCCGGCATGCTTTCGCCGGATGGCCGATGCAAGGCGTTCGATGCGGCAGCCAACGGCTATGTGCGCGGCGAAGGTGCGGGCATGGTGCTGCTCAAGCGTCTCGACGATGCACTCGAGCACGGCGACACCGTGTACGCCGTGATCCGCGGCTCGGCGGTGAACCAGGATGGACGCAGCAATGGCCTGACCGCGCCGAACGGCCCGGCCCAGCAGGCCGTCATTCGCGGTGCGCTGCACGATGCCGGCGTACGCGCGCAGGACATCGGCTTCGTCGAAGCGCACGGTACGGGAACGCCGCTCGGAGATCCGATCGAATTGAACGCGCTGGCGGCCGTCCTGGGCGAATCCCGTCGGCCGGACGATCACTGCTGGATCGGCTCGGTCAAGACCAACATCGGCCATCTGGAATCGGCGGCGGGCATCGCCAGCCTGATCAAGACCGCCCTTGCGCTACACCATCGCGCCATTCCGCCGAACCTCCATTTCCGGTCGATCAATCCTGAAATCGCGCTCGACGGCACGCCCTTCCGTATTCCGCAGCAGGTCACGCCGTGGCATTCGGAACACGGGCCGCGCATGGCCGGCGTGAGTTCGTTCGGTTTCGGCGGCACCAACGCCCACATGATCCTGTCCGAAGCGCCACGGCCCGGCGAGATCGAAGCCGACCCGGCGGCGCCCGCGGCGCGCGTCGTGACGCTTTCCGCGCGCACCCCCGAAGCGTTGCAGGCACTGGCGGCGTCCTATGCGGCGTATCTCGACGCCCATCCCGGGATCCGTGTGCGCGATGTCGCGTTCACGGCAAATACCGGGCGCACCCACTTCACGCGGCGAGCGGCCATCGTCGCGTCGAGTCTCGATACGTTGCGTTCGCAACTGGATGCCGTGTCGGCCGGCGAGCCTGCCGACACGCCGCCTGCGGTGACATTCCACTTTTGCGCCGACCACGGCGGCAGCGACGACGCGGTGCGGCAATTGCGTTCGGCCTGCCCCGCTTTCGGCGCGCTGATGCAGCGGCAATCGGCGGTGTCCGACGCGCCCGCGGTCGATTCCGCCGCAGCCGGGTTCACGGCATTCCAGCGCGCGCTCGCGCAACTGTGGATGTCCTTCGGCATCACGCCGGGCGCCGTCAGCAGCACGGGCGACGGGCATCGCGCCGCGGCCGCGTTTGCGGACGTGCCGCAGGCGCCGGACGGCGCCGCGGCGGGAAGCCACGGCATCGTGATCGAAATCGGCGCGCACACGGCCGCGTGGGACACGATCCTGCGCACGCTCGCCGAACTCTACGTACGCGGCGCGTCCATCGACTGGGATGCCGTGGAGCAGGACGCCCCGCGCCGCCGGCTCGCGCTGCCGACCTACCCGTTCGAGCGTCGCGCGTTCTGGATCAGTCCACGTGCGCCGCGGCATCCGTTGCTCGGGCGTCTCATGGAGCAGCACGCGCATGCGCCGGCCACGTGGATCTGGCAGTCGCGTCTCGACGCGCCGGCCACCACCTTTCTCAGCGGTCATCGCGTCAAGGGATCGCCCGTGCTGCCCTATTCCGCCTATGTGGAAATGGCGCTGGCGGCGACGTCGGAAATCGGCGCCGCCAGTCATACCACGTTGAAGGACCTCGCACTGCATGCGCCGTTGCCGCTGCATCCGCATGCATCGCACAGCGTGCAGACCGTGCTGAGCCGCCGGTCCTGGGGACCGTTTTCGTTTGCCGTCTATCACCGGATCGAGGACACCCGCGCCGCCGCGTCATGGCAGATATGCGCGAGTGCCGAAATTCACGAATCGGATCGGAGCCACGCATGAAATTCGGCCTGATGTTCTTCGCCAGCAGTGAAGAGGCGTTGTCCGGCAACAAGTACCAGCTTGTCATGGAAAGCGCCCGTTTCGCCGATGCGAACGGGTTTTCCAGCGTCTGGGTGCCGGAGCGCCATTTCACCGAATTCGGCTCGCTATACCCGAATCCCGCTGTCCTGCACGCCGCGCTCGCCGCGGCCACCCAGCGCGTGCAGCTGGTCGCGGGCAGCGTAGTCGCAGCGCTGCACAACCCGATCCGGATCGCGGAAGAGTGGTCCATGGTGGACAACCTGTCGAACGGCCGCGTGGGCGTGTCGTTCGCGTCCGGATGGAATCCGGACGACTTCGTGTTCGCCCCGGACAAATATGCGACCCGGCAGGATGACATGCTGACCACGATGCGCGCCGTCCAGCATCTGTGGCGCGGCGGGTCGCTGGATGCGCGCAACGGCGTCGGCAAGCCGGTGCAGTTGCGCATCTATCCGACGCCGGTGCAGCCGGAGCTGCCCGTCTGGGTGACCGCCGCGAGCAATCCGCAGACCTTCGTGCGCGCCGGTGAAGTCGGCGCCAACCTGCTGACCCACGTGCTCGACCAGGATCGGGACCAGCTCGCGCAAAAGATCGCGCTCTACCGCGCGGCGCGCGCAACGCATGGCTTCGATCCGGCGGCCGGCACCGTGTCCGTGATGCTGCACACGTTCGTCGGCGACGATGCGGCGCGGGTGCGCGAGCAGGCGCGTGCGCCGTTCTGCAACTACATCCGCAGCAATATCGGGCTGTTGAACGGGCTGGCGCAGAGCCGCGGGCAGTCGGTGGACGTGCGCGCGATGGGCGCGCGCGAACTGGACGAGTTCGTCGAGTTTCTCTACGAACGTTTCGCGCAATCGCGCGGCCTCATCGGCACGCCGGAAACCTGCGTCGACCTGGTGCGCGATCTCGAGTCGATCGGCGTGGACGAAGTGGCCTGCCTGCTCGATTTCGGTCCGCCGGTCGAGCTGATCCTCGGCAATCTACCGCAGTTGCGTCGGCTGCGGGAGCTGTGTGCCCCGAGGCAATCCGCCGCGCCGACGAGATTCGATGCCGCCGCGGTGCAGGCCCGCTGCATCGAAACGACTTCAGGCGCGGACTTCAATGGCGAAGTGCGGCAGCACGGCGTGCAGATCGACGGCGTGTTCGACGCGATCCAGCAGATCTGGCGCACGGCCGGCGAGGCGCTGGGGAAAATCAGCCTGCCGGCCGACGCGCTGGCGTCGTCGCAATACCAGGTGCACCCCGCCTTTCTCGACGCGTGCAGCCGTGTGCTCGCCGCCGCGATCGATCCGGCCGCGCTGGAGGCGGGCGACCTGTACCTGCCCAGTTCGATCGGTGCGGTACGGGTTCATCAGCCGCCGTCGTCAACGGATGCATGGAGTCACGCCACGCTGCGCAAGCCGATCGGGCAAGGCGCGCTGGAGGGCGATATCCGCGTCCATGACCTCGACGGGCGACTGCTGATCGAGATCGATGCGCTGCGGTTGCAGCATGTGCGTTCCGCGTCCACCATCGAGCGGCACGACTTGTCCGCGCTGCTCTATCAGCGCGTGTGGAGACCGTCGAGCGTCGACGCGGCAACCGGCGCTTCGGCGCAGGGCGAGTGGCTGATTCTCGCGGACCGCGGCGGCGTCGGCGCGCAACTGGCCGACCTGCTGCAAAGCGCGGGCGATACGTGCACGCTGCGCTTCGCCGACGCGACGCCGGAACTGCCCGCACCCGACCGGCCGCTGAAGGGCATCGTTCACCTGTGGAGTCTCGATCTCGCGCCGGCCGACATCGCGGCGAGACGGCGTGCCAGCGCGAGCGTGCTGCAACTGGTCAGGGCGCTTGCGTCACGCGCACCGGCGGCGCGGCAGGCGCGTCTGTGGCTGGTGACGTCGGGCGCGATGAACGTGCTGGACGGCGAATCGAGCGCCCCGGCCCAGGCTCCCCTGTGGGGATTGGGGCGGGCGATCGCCGTGGAGCACGCGGCGCTGTGGGGCGGGCTCATCGACCTCGATCCCGCGCAGCCGTCGGCGGCGCACATCGTGCAGGCGGTACAGGCCGGCGGCCGTGAAGACATGATCGCGTTCCGCGGCGGACAGCGCTACGTCGCGCGTATCGCCCGCGACAATCGCGAATTCGTCAGTCACCGTCCGATCAGGTTCCACCATGACGCGACCTATCTGGTGACCGGCGGGCTCGGCGGGCTCGGCCTGCGGCTCGCGTCCTGGCTTGCCGCCAACGGCGCCGGCAAGGTCGTGCTGCTCGGGCGCGGCGCGCCCTCCCCCGCGGCCGAAAAAATCCTGAGCACGCTCGACGCGCGGTTCATTCGCGCCGACCTGTCGCGTCGCGAGGACGTCGCGCAGGCGCTCGGTGAAATCGCGCATTCGATGCCGCCGCTCAAGGGGGTCTTTCACCTCGCCGGCGCGCTGGACGATGCGTTGCTCACGCGCCAGGACGACGATGCCTTCCATCGCGCCGGAAGCGGCAAGGCCGATGGCGCGTGGTATCTGCACGAGCTGACGGCCGACCTGCCGCTCGATCATTTCGTGCTGTTCTCGTCGATGGCCGCGCTGATCACCATGCCGGGCCAGGGCAACTACGCGGCGGCGAACAGCTTCCTCGACGCCCTCGCGCAGCATCGGCGCGCGCAGGGAAAACCGGGGCTCAGCGTGAATTGGGGGCCGTGGGCGGAGATCGGCCACGCCGCGACCGACTATGGACGGCGCGCGCACGAACAGCTGGCCGCGCTCGGCGTCGGCACGCTGTCGCCCGAACTGGCCATCGCGGCGCTGGAACGGCTGATGGCGTCCGGCGTCGTCCAGTCCGGCGTGGCCCGGATCGACTGGCCGACCCTGTTCCGGGTCGACGCGCCGGCCGCCGGGTCGGCGCTGTTTTCCGAGCTGGCGCAACCGGCCGCGCAGCCTGCGCAGCAAGAGACGGCATTGCTGCGCCAACTGCATGCGTGCGCGCCGCGCGAGCGGGTCGAGCTCATCACCGACACGCTCGCGAAGATGCTGGCCGAGACCCTTCGTCTGTCCGGCCCCGACGCCATCGCGGCCGAGCAATCGCTGCTCGATCTCGGCCTGGATTCGCTGGTCGCGCTCGAACTGACCGACCGCCTCAACAAGGTGTTCGGACGGCCGTTTCGCGCGACGCTGTTCTTTTCCTATCCGAACCTGCAAACGCTCGCCCAGTACGTTCTCAACGAACTGTCGCCGTCGCTCCCCGCGCCTGTCGTCGATGAAGCATCCGACGACCTCGACGAGGACGACCTTTCCGAACTGATCGCCCAGGAGATCGGCGCCCAATGAACGCCAAGGCCACGCATGCACTGAAAGCCGCGCTCGACGAACTGCGCCTGCGGCGCGCGGAGATCGCGGCACTGCGTTCGGACCGCAACGAGCCGATCGCCGTCATCGGCATGGCTTGCCGATTCCCCGGCCAGAGCGATACGCCGTCCGCGTTCTGGCAATTGCTCGATCACGCGCGCGATGCCGTCGCCGAAGTGCCGGGCGAACGCTGGGACATCGATCGCTATTACGACCCCGATCCGTCCACGCCCGGCAAGATGGCGACCCGCCACGGCGCGTTTCTCGAACGCGTGGATGAGTTCGACGCGGCGTTCTTCGGGATCGCGCCGCGCGAAGCCACTTACCTCGACCCGCAGCAAAGGCTCCTGCTCGAAGTGGCCTGGGAAGCGCTCGAAAACGCGCATCTCCCGCCCGAACGCTTCAGGCAGTCCGCCACGGGCGTGTATGTCGGCATTACCTGCTTCGACCATGCGATCCAGGTGTCCAATGCGGCGACGCCGTCGAGCAGCTACGCCGGCACGGGCAGCGCGCTGAACATGGCCGCGGGCCGCTTGTCGTTCGTGCTGGGCCTCACCGGCCCGAGCATGGCGATCGATACCGCCTGCTCGTCGTCGCTGGTCTGTCTGCACCTGGCCTGCGAAAGCCTGCGCTCGCGCGAAAGCAACATGGCGCTTGCAGGCGGCGTCAACCTGATGCTCTCGCCCGAGGTGATGGTCAGTTTCTCGCAAGCGCGCATGCTGTCGCCGGACGGCCGGTGCAAGACCTTCGACGCGGCGGCAGACGGCTATGTGCGCGGCGAAGGTTGCGGCATGGTGGTGCTCAAGCGCCTCTCCGACGCGCTCGCCGACGGCGACCGCGTGCTCGGCATCGTGCGTGGCACGGCGGTCGATCAGGGCGGTGCGGGCGGCGGGCTGACCGTGCCGAGCCGCGATTCGCAGGAACGGGTGATCCGTCGCGCGCTGAATCAAGCCGGCCTCGTGCCCGGCGACATCTCCTATGTCGAGGCCCACGGTACGGGGACGTCCCTTGGCGACCCGATCGAGGTCGAGGCGCTGGCCGGCGTCTACGGCCCCGGGCGCGAGGCGGCCGAGCCGCTCGTGATCGGTTCGGTCAAGACCAATATCGGGCATCTGGAGTCGGCCTCCGGCATCGCCGGCCTGATCAAGGTGCTGCTGTCGTTCGAGCACGACAGGATCCCGGCGCATCTGCATTTCACGCAGCCCAATCCGCATACGCCGTGGCAGGACATCCCCATTCGCGTGGCGGCCGACCCGGTCGCGTGGCGGCGCGGGGAACGCAGGCGAATCGCCGGGGTGAGCGCGTTCGGATTCAGCGGCACCAATGCGCACGCGATCGTCGAGGAACCGCCGGTCGCGCCGGCCCACGCCGCGCAGCGCACGCTGCTGCTGCTGTCGGCCCGGTCCGAAGCGGCGCTCACGGCGCTCGCACAACGCTACGAGCGCGCGATCGCCGGCGCGACGCCGCGGGAACTGGCCGCCATCTGCCGGGCCGCCGCCACGGGGCGAGCCCATTATCCGTTTCGCGCGGCCTATGTGTCGGGCGTGAGGGAACCGTCGGCGGCAGCGGCACGCACGGGCAAGGCGTTGCGCATCGGCTTCAGGTTCGGTGCGCCGGACACCGGCGTCGCACGCGAACTCCATGCGTCCGAACCGCTTTTCCGCGACGCCTTCGCGCGTTGCGCGGTGCCGCTGGCGGCACTCGATACCGACGAGGGCCGCTTCGCGATCCAGTTCGCGTGGGCGGAACTGTGGAACGCATGGGGCATCCGCCCGTCCGTCGTGTCGGGCCACGGCGTCGGAGAATATGTCGCGGCCTGCGTGGCGGGGGTCATGAGCGTGGCCGACGCGCTGCGCGTCGTCGCAGCCCGGTCGGATGCCGACGCGTTGCGCGCCGCGCTTCAGGACATGCCCCTCGCACGGCCCTCGGTCCGCCTGATTTCCGGCTGTCTCGGCGCCGAGGTGACCGACGAGGTCACGCATCCCCAGTACTGGTTGCAGCTTGCCGAGTTGTCGAATCGACCCGAAGCGCAGGCCAACGCGCAGGCCGAAGCGCCGCCCACGCCGGAGGGGCTTGCCGACGGCTGGCTGCCGCCGCCATGCGCCGGCGATGCACTGGAGCGCGCACTCGCGGCGCTGTATGTGCAGGGCGCGCAGTTCGACTGGAACGCATTGTTCCCGGTGCCGGCCCAGCCCGCCACGACCCTGCCGAACTACCCGTTCGAGCGGCAGCGCTTCGGTCTGGAGAAAACGCCGGCGCCCATCGTCGGCATGGATGCCGGCAGCATCGAGGAAGCGTTGCGGCACCTCAAGACGTCGGGCAAGTACTCTGAGGACGTGCTGAACGCGTTGCCGGACCTGCTTCAGACTGCGTTCGCTCCCGCCGCAACCGCTGCCCCGAACGCCCACCCGCTCTATCACGTCGCATGGGAGACGCAAGCCGCGTTGCCGGAGGCGCTATTCGCCGCCGACGCGTCCCCGTGGCTGATTTTCGCGGACGAAAGCGGTGTCGGCGAGCGGTTCGCGGCGCTGCTGCGCGCGCGCGGCGCATCCTGCTCGCTGGTGCGCCCCGGCCCCGACCATGGCGGCGGCGCGGAAGCGGGCTGGCAAGTCGCGCCCGAGCGGCCGGATCATTTCGTCCGCTTGCTGAACGAGACCGCCGCCCCGGGCCAGCGCATCGTGTTTCTATGGGCGCTGGACGAAGCCGTCGGCGCGTCGCGCATGGCCACCGCCCTGCTGCATCTCGTGCACGCGTTGGTCGGCAGCGAGCGCGATTGGGCGCCGTCGACCCGCCCCAGGATCTGGGTGGTCACGCGCGACGCGGTGGAAGCCGGCGAATCGCCCCGCGTATCGGGGCTCGCACAGGCTGCGTTGTCGGGCCTGGCGCGGGGCGCGATGATCGAGCATCCGGAATGGTTCGGCACCTCGATCGATCTCGATTCGGCCGCGCCGGAGGACGAGACGCAGGCGCTGCTTCAGGAAATCCTCGGTGAAAGCCGTGAGGAGCTGGTGGCGTTGCGGCACGGCGTGCGCCATGTCGCGCGCCTGAGCCCGCTCGCGCCCGCCGAAACGGCCGCGCTGCGGGTCGACCCGGAAGCGGCCTATCTGATCACCGGCGGGTTCGGCGCGCTCGGGCTGCACACCGCCCGGTGGCTGGCGGCACACGGCGCACGCACGCTGATCCTCGTCGGCCGACACGGGGCCCGCAGTGACGAGAGCCAGCAGGCGATCGCCGAGCTGCGCGCGCGGAACCTATCCGTGCGTTGCGAGCGCGTCGATATCGCCGATCCGGTGGCGGTCGCCGATTTCTTCGCCGTGCTCCGGCGCGACGGCGTGCCGCTGCGGGGCATCGTGCACGCGGCCGGCATCGTCGGCTACAAGCCGCTGATGCAGGTCGAGCGCGAGGAACTGGAAGCCGTCCTGCAACCGAAGGTCGCGGGCGCGTGGCTGCTTCATCAGCACAGCGAACCGTTCCCGCTCGATTTCTTCATCCTGTTTTCGTCGATCGCGTCCGCGTGGGGGTCGCGCGACCAGGCGCACTACAGTGCCGCGAACCGATTCCTCGACGCGCTCGCGCATCATCGCCGCGGCCTGGGCCTGCCGGCCCTGAGCGTGAACTGGGGGCCGTGGGCGCACGGCGGCATGACGTTCCCCGAGGCGGAAGCGCTGCTGCGGCGCGTCGGGATCCGCTCGCTGGCCGCGGATCGCGCGCTCGACGTGCTGGATCGTCTCCCCGCCGTGCCCCAGATCGCGGTCGTCGATATCGACCTGGCGCTGTTCCAGGGCTCCTACGAGGCGCGCGGACCCAAGCCGTTCCTCGATCGCGTGCGGGTGGCCGGAGCCGCGCCAAGCGCGCTGGCGATGCCGGCGTTGAGCGACGCATCACCCCGCGAGCGAAAGCGCCTGCTGGCGGATAGCATCGATCGCGCGGTGGCCCAGGTGCTCGGCTTCGGCGCGGCGACGCTGGACCGCGATCTCGGCTTCTTCGAGATGGGCATGGATTCGCTGATGGCGCTGGATGTGCGCACGCAGCTCGAGAAAGTGCTTGGCATCCCGTTGTCGGTCGCGCTGTTGTTCGATCATCCGACGGTCAATGCCCTCGCGGATTTCCTGGCGGAGCAGTCATCCCCCACGGCGGCGGACGCGAGCGCGGCGCCGACGCAGGCCGTGCCGTCGCGGCCGGCCGCGCCAGCCGTTGCGCCGCGCGAGGCCGGCACGCCGGAACCGATCGCGATCGTTGGCATGAGCTGCCGGTTTCCAGGCGCCGCGCACGATCTCGACGCCTATTGGCGGCTGCTGAACGACGGCGTGGATGCGATTTCCGAAGTGCCGCGCGAGCGCTGGGATATCGACGCGTACTACGATCCCGATCCGGAAGCGCCGGGGCGGATGTACTGCCGCTTCGGCGGTTTTCTCGACGACGTCGATCAGTTCGATCCGGCATTTTTCCGGATCACGCCGCGCGAAGCGGCCGCGATGGACCCGCAGCAGCGCCTGTTGCTCGAAGTCAGTCACGAAGCGCTGGAGCACGCCGGCATTCCCGTCGACAGTCTCAAGGGCAGCCGGACCGGCGTCTTCGTCGGCATCACCACCAACGATTACGCGAATCTGCAGCTTCGCAACGGCGGCGGCAGCGGCATCGACGGCTATTTCTTCACCGGCAATCCGCTCAACACGGCGGCCGGCCGCATCTCCTACGGGCTCGGTGTGCAGGGGCCGAGCATGGCGATCGACACCGCGTGCTCGTCGTCGCTCACCGCGATCCATACCGCCAGCCAGAATCTGCGCAGCGGCGAGTGTGATCTCGCGATCGCGGGCGGCGTCAACCTGATCCTGTCGCCGGACAACTCGATCGCCGTCTCGCGCACGCGGGCGCTGGCGCCGGACGGCCGCTGCAAGACCTTCGACGCGGCGGCGGACGGCTTCGTGCGCAGCGAAGGCTGCGGCGCGCTGGTACTCAAGCGCCTGTCCGATGCGCTCGCCGCGGGCGATCGCGTGCTGGCCGTGCTCCGCGGTTCAGCCGTCAACCACGACGGTGCGTCGAGCGGCTTTACCGCGCCGAACGGCCGCGCGCAGGAAGCCGTCATCCGCCAGGCGCTGGGCGGGCTGCCCGCCGCCTCCATCGATTACGTGGAAGCGCACGGCACCGGCACGCCGCTGGGCGATCCCGTCGAGGTCGAGGCGCTGGCGACGGTGTTCGGCGCCGACCGCGGCGAGGGCCGGCGACTGCGCATCGGCTCGGTGAAAACCAACATCGGCCACACGGAATCCGCCGCCGGCATCGCGGGGGTCATCAAGGTCGTGCTGTCGCTGAACCACGATCGCATTCCCGCCCACCTGCACTTCCGCCAGCCGAGCCCGCTGGTGCGGTGGGACGCGCTGCCGATCGAGGTCTGCGCCGAGGCGAGCGCGTGGCCGCGCGGCGAGCGGCCGCGGCGCGCCGGCGTCAGCGCGTTTGGCGCGAGCGGCACCAATGCGCACCTGGTGCTGGAAGAAGCGCCCGCGCCGGTGCGGCAGGCGACGCCGTCGAAGCACAAGGTGCATCCGCTGGTCCTGTCGGCCAAGACGCCGGCGGCATTGCGCGAGCTTGGCCGGCGCTATCAGCGGCGGCTCGAAGCCGAACCCGGTCTCGATATCGCGGCCGTGGCCTTTTCGGCATCGACCGGCCGCTCGCATTTCACGCATCGGCTGGCGCTGCCTGTGACGTCGCTCGAGGACGCCATCGAAAAGCTGCGCGCGTTCCAGGCGAAGGAACCTGCCGACGCGGCGCAGCCCCCGCGGGTGAAGATGGCGTTCCTGTTCACCGGTCAGGGCTCGCAATACGCCGGCATGGGCCGCCGTCTGTACGACGCCTATCCGGTGTTCCGCGACGCCATCGACCGCTGCCGTGCGGTGGCCGATCCGCTGCTCGACAAACCGTTGCTGGAGGTGCTGTCGGCCCCGAACGACGATATCCACCAGACCGGCTACAGCCAGCCGGCGCTGTTCTCGCTGCAGTTCGCGCTCACCACGCTGCTGGCGTCGTTCGGCGTGGTGCCCGACGCCGTGATGGGACACAGCGTCGGCGAGTACGCAGCGGCTTGCGCGGCCGGCGTCTTCTCGCCGGAAGACGGCCTGCGGCTGATCGCCGAACGCGGCCGGCTGATGCAGGCGTTGCCCCGCGACGGCGAGATGGCGGCCATCTTCACCGACCTCGCCACGGTCGAGCGCGCGATCGAAGCGTGGCCGCACGAGGTCGCGGTGGCGGCCGTCAACGGTCCGGCCAGCATCGTGATCTCCGGCAAGCGCGAGCGCATCGCGACGCTGGTCGACGCGTTCGCGGTGCTGGACATCCGGTCCGTGCAGCTCAATACGTCGCACGCGTTCCACTCGCCGCTGGTCGAGCCGATGCTGGACCGCTTCCAGGCCGTGGCAAAAGCAGTACGCGCCACGCGCCCGGCGATCCCGTTCTATTCCAATCTCACGGGCGCCGTGATGGACGAGGCGCCCACCGATGAGTACTGGCGCCGTCACTGCCGGGAGCCGGTGCAGTTCGCGAGCAGCGTCGAGCGCCTCGCCGAAGCCGGGTTCAACCTGCTGGTCGAAATCGGCCCCAAGCCGGTGCTCGTCAACCTGGCCCGCGCGTGCTGCGCGCCCGACGCCGGGATCCAGTTCCTTGCGCTGCAGCGGCCGCAAGTCGAGCAGCAAGCGCTGGTCGAAACGCTGTCGAGCCTTTATGCGCGCGGCGTCGATGTCGACTGGGCCCCCACCGAAACACCCGCGCCCACGCGCGTCGCATTGCCGTCCTATCCCTTCCAACGCAGCCGTACCTGGTTCCAGAAAGCGGACATGTCCATGACTCAGACAAGCGCATCACCCATCGCTGCAACGCCGACGCACAACCGTAGCGGCGAGGTTCTCGAATGGCTTCGCGGCAAGATCGGCGAATTGATCCAGGCCGATCCCGCCACCATCAACATCGACCTGCCGTTCCTGGAGATGGGCGCCGACTCGATCGTGCTGATCGAGGCCATCCGGCACATCGAGAAACAGTACGGCGTGAAGCTGGTCATGCGCCGCTTCTTCGAAGACCTGGCGACGGTGCAGGCGCTCGCCGAGTACGTCGCGGACAATCTGCCGGCGGCTGCCGCCCCGGCCGAGCCCGAGGCCACGGCCGAAGCCGCGCTGTCCGCGGTGGCGGTCGCGCCGTCCGAGGCGGCGCTCGCGCCGCTCGCCGCCGCCCCGGCGGAATGGGTGGCGGCCGAAGGCGGCTCCACGGTCGAGCGGGTATTGCGGGAGCAGAATCAGTTGCTGTCCCGCGTCATGGGCCAGCAGATGGAATTGCTGCGCACGTCGCTGACCGGCCAGGCCGGCGTCCGGCCGACGACGATCGCCGCGCAAGCCGTCGCGAGCGCTGCGAGCGTCGCCAACGTCACCCACGTCACACCAAAGGCCGCGATCGCGGCGCCGGCCGCCGGGCCCGCAACGAAGCCCGCCCCTGCAACTGCAACTGCGGCCGCGGCGGACAATCGGCCGGCCAAGCCGATGATGCCGTGGGGCAGCCCGGTCGAACAGCGGGCGCGTGGCTTGTCCGCCGTGCAGCAGGAGCATCTCGAAGCGCTGATCGTGCGTTACACGACGCGCACCCGGAAATCGAAGGAATCGGTGCAGGCGTCCCGCCCGGTGCTGGCCGACAGCCGTGCCACGGTCGGCTTCCGGTTCTCGACCAAGGAGATGCTGTATCCGATCGTCGGCGATCGCGCGGCCGGTTCGCGGCTGTGGGACATCGACGGCAACGAGTACATCGATTTCACGATGGGCTTCGGCGTGCATCTGTTCGGCCACACGCCGGACTTCATCCAGCACCAGGTCACCCGCGAGTGGCAGCGCCCGCTCGAACTGGGCGCGCGCTCGAGGCTCGTCGGCGAAGTGGCCGCGCGCTTTGCGCGCGTCACCGGTCTCGATCGCGTGGCTTTCTCGAACACCGGCACCGAGGCGGTCATGACCGCGATGCGGCTCGCGCGCGCCGTGACCGGACGCGACAAGATCGTGATGTTCACGCATTCGTATCACGGCCATGCCGACGGCACGCTCGCCGCGGCGAACGCGGAAGGCGTGACGGAAACCATCGCCCCCGGCGTGCCGTTCGGTTCGGTCGAGAACATGGTCCTGCTCGACTACGGCAGCGACGCCGCGCTCGAGGCCATTCGCGGGATGGCGTCGACCCTCGCCGCCGTGATGGTGGAGCCGGTGCAGAGCCGCAACCCGTCCCTGCAGCCCGTCGCGTTCCTCCAGGAACTGCGCCGCATCACCGAGGAGGCCGGAATCGCGCTGATCTTCGACGAAATGATCACCGGCTTCCGCGTCCATCCGGGCGGCTCGCAGGCCATGTTCGGGGTCCGGGCCGATCTCGCGACATACGGCAAGATCATCGGCGGCGGCCTGCCGCTGGGCGTCATCGCCGGTTCCAGCCGCTTCATGGACGCCATCGACGGCGGCATGTGGACCTACGGCGACCACTCGTTCCCCGCGGCCGACCGCACCGCGTTCGGCGGCACCTTCTGCCAGTACCCGCTCGCGATGGCGGCCGCGCTGGCCGTGCTGGAGAAGATCGAACAGGAGGGGCCGGCGCTGCAGGCCGCGCTCAACGAGCGGACCGCGCAAATCGCCGAAACGTTGAATGCGTTTTTCGCGGAGGCCGAGGCGCCGATCAAGGTCACGTGGTTCGGCTCGATGTTCCGCTTCGAATTCACCGAGAACCTCGACCTGTTCTTCTATCACATGCTCGAAAAGGGCATCTACATCTGGGAGTGGCGCACCTGCTTCCTGTCCACCGCACATACGGAAGCCGATATCGACCGGTTCATCCGCGCGGTGAAGGACAGTGTCGCCGACCTGCGCCGGGGCGGTTTCATCCGGCCTCACTCGAAGCACGGCACGGTGGCCGCGCTGAGCGAAGCGCAACGTCAGCTGTGGATCCTGTCGGAAGTCGATCCCGAAGGATCGCTGGCCTACAACGTCAATACCACCCTCGAACTGAATGGCCGGCTCGACGAGGCCGCCATGCGCACGGCCGTGCAGGGTCTCGTCGACCGGCACGAAGCGCTGCGCACCACGCTGACGCCGGACGGGTCGGGCCAGATCGTGCATCCGTCGCTGAAGCTGCAGGTTCCGCTGATCGACACGAACCAGGACGCGTGGCGCGACCACGAAAGCCGCCAGCCGTTCGACCTCGTGAACGGTCCGCTCTTTCGCGCCGCGCTCGTGCGCCTGGACAGCACGCGTCACCTGCTGGTGATGACGGCCCATCACATCATCTGTGACGGCTCGACGTTCGGCATCCTGCTCGAGGATCTCGCCCGCGCTTATGCCGGGGCTGCACCAGCCGCGGCGCCGCTGCAGTTCCGCGAGTACCTGAAGCAGCTCGACGGCCAGCGCCACAGCCCGGAAACGAAGGCGAATCGCGCGTACTGGCTGGCGCAATGCGCGCGCCAGACCGAACCGCTGAATCTTCCGCTGGATTACCCGCGGCCCGCGGTGAAGACGTTTCACGGCGCGCGCGTGTCCCTGCATCTGGACGCGGCGGAGGCCGCGTCGCTGCGCACCGCCGCCCGTCAGAACGGCTGCACGCTCTACATGATGCTGCTCGCGGGCTTCAATCTGTTCCTGCACCGCATCGCCGGCCAGCAGGAGATCGTCACCGGCATCCCGGTGACCGGCCGCTCCGTGGCCGGCAGCGATCGCCTCGCCGGCTATTGCACGCATCTGCTGCCGTTGCGCTCCACGCTGCCGGAGCAGGCCACCGTGGCCGGCTTCCTGGCGGGCACCCGCCAGAACCTGCTCGACGCGCTCGAGCACCAGGATTTCCCGTTCGCCGAACTGGTCCGCGAAATCGGCGCGCAGCGCGATCTCAACGCCGCCCCGCTGGTGTCGGTCGTCTTCAATCTGGAACCCGTGTCGGCGCTGCCCGAACTGCCCGGCCTGACGGTCGGCCTGGTCACGCCGCTGATCCGCCATACCGCGTTCGATCTGAACGTCAACGTCCTCGATGCGGGGCAGGCACTCCTGATCGACTGCGACTACAACAGCGATCTGTTCGACGAGAGCACGGTGCAACGTTTCCTCGGGTTCTACCGGACCTTGCTGACGCGTGTCGCGGACGATGCGTCGGCCGCCGTTGCGCGGCTGCCGCTGACGAGCGAGGCGGAGCGGAACCTGCTGACCATCGAATGGAACCGGACCGAGACGGATTTCGGTGACGCCGCCGCGCAACCGCTGCACCGGTTGTTCGAACAGCAGGTCGAGCGCACGCCCGATGCCGTCGCCGCCGTCTACGACGACGTCGCGCTCACCTACGCCGAACTCAACCTGCGCGCCAATCGCCTCGCCCACCGCCTCATCGAGCTCGGCGTCGCCCCTGATGTCCTCGTCGGCGTCGCCATGGAGCGCTCGCTCGACATGGTCGTCGCGCTGCTCGCGATCCTCAAGGCCGGCGGCGCTTACGTCCCCGTCGACCCCGAATACCCCGCCGAGCGCGTGCGCTTCATGATCGACCACGCGCAGTTGCGCTGGCTCCTTACCCAACAGCATCTGCTTGACGCGCTGCCCGATACCGACGCCCGCGTGATCGTCGTCGATCGCGACACGCTCGACCTCGATGCCGCGCCCGCGTCCAATCCCGCACCTGCGCTGAGCGGCGAGAACCTCGCCTACATGATCTACACCTCCGGTTCGACCGGCAGGCCCAAGGGCGCGCTCAACACCCATCGCGCCATCACCAACCGCATCCTGTGGATGCAACACGCGTACATGCTCGGCGCCGACGATGCCGTGCTGCAGAAGACCCCGTTCAGCTTCGACGTGTCGGTCTGGGAATTCTTCTGGCCGCTCATCGCCGGCGCGCGCCTCGTGTTCGCCCGGCCCGGCGGCCAGCGCGAGACCGACTACCTGGTCGAACTCATCGAGCGCGAACGGATCACCACGGTCCATTTCGTGCCGTCCATGCTGCGCGCCTTTCTCGATCATCCGGACCTCGACGCGCACTGCACGTCGCTGCGCCGCGTCGTGTGCAGCGGCGAGGCGCTGCCATACGACCTGCAGCAGCGTTGCCTCGCGCGCCTGGACGTCAGGCTGTTCAACCTCTACGGCCCCACCGAGGCCGCCGTCGACGTGACCGCCTGGGAATGCCGGCGCGACGACCCGCACCGCATCGTGCCGATCGGCCGGCCCATCGCCAATACGCGCGTCTACATCGTGGACGCGCAGCTGCAGCCGGTGCCGGTCGGCGTGGCGGGCGAGCTGCTGATCGGCGGCACGCCGGTCGGGCGCGGCTACCACGGCGAACCCGAACTGAGCGCCGAGAAGTTCATCGCCGATCCGTTCTCCGCCGACCCGCATGCCCGCCTCTACCGCACCGGCGATCTCGCGCGCTACCGGCCCGACGGCAATATCGAATTCCTCGGCCGCATCGACCATCAGATCAAGCTGCGCGGCCTGCGCATCGAACCCGGTGAAATCGAGGTGGCGCTGGCATCGCATCCGCTGGTCGAGG
Source organism: Burkholderia ambifaria AMMD (assembly GCF_000203915.1). NCBI lineage: Bacteria > Pseudomonadati > Pseudomonadota > Betaproteobacteria > Burkholderiales > Burkholderiaceae > Burkholderia > Burkholderia ambifaria. The sequence goes on along the minus strand of NC_008392.1, from coordinate 1,132,781 downwards.
CCGCGGTCGTGGCACTGCGCGGTGCGGACGATGGCGCGCGGCTCGTCGCATGGCTGCGATCGTCGCACCCCGAAGCCGAACTGATCGCAGCGGTACGCGGGCACCTGCGGCAGCGGCTGCCGGATTACATGGTGCCGTCCGCATTCGTCGTCGTGCCCGCGTTCGAGCAACTGCCCAACGGCAAGCTCGATCGCGCCAGACTGCCCGAACCCGGCGACGGCCTGGACCACGTTGCGCCCGCCAACGCGCTCGAAGCGCAGTTGACGGCAATCTGGCAGGAAGTGCTCGGCCAGGCCCGGATCAGCACGACCGCCAATTTCTTCGAGCTGGGCGGCAATTCGCTTTCCGCGACGAAGGTCGCCGCGCGCATCCGCCGCGATCTGCAGGTGAAGCTTGAAATCCGCAGCCTGTTCTCGCATCCCACCATTGCGAGCCTCGCGAAACGCATCGCCGATACGCAGCCGATCGATTACGCGCCGGTGACACCGCTGCCGGCGCACGCGCATTACGCACTCTCTCCCGCCCAGACGCGGCTGTGGGTCCAGGATCGCCTGAATGGGGCGCAAGCCGGCGGGCCGCTGCCCACGTCCCTGCTGTTCGAGGGGGTGCTGGACGTGGACGCGCTCGTGCGGGCGTTCCGTGCATTGAGCGAACGTCATGAAATCTTGCGCACGCGTTTCGTGCTGTCCGGCAATGAGCCGGTCCAGCAAGTGCTGCCTCCGGGCGAAGCCGCGTTCCCGGTCGAGGTCATCGATTTGCAGGAAGCCGAGGACCGGGATGCCCAGGCCATGTCGATCACCGCCCGCGAACGCCTCGCGCCGATGGATCTCGGCACCGGCCCGCTGTTCCGCGTCAAGCTGCTCAGGCTCTCCGAAGTCCGTCACGTCTGCATCTGCACGATGCATCACATCGTGAGCGACGGCTGGTCGACGGAGGTGCTGCTCGACAACCTGTCGACGATCTATGACGCGTTGGTCCAGCGTCGCGACAATCCGTTGCCCGCGCTCTCGATCCAGTACAAGGATTACGCCGGCTGGCTGAACCGCCTGCTCGCCGGGCCGGACGGCGAACGCATGAAGGAATACTGGCTGACCAGGCTGGGCGGCGGCCTGCGCGCGCTGGAACTGCCGGGCGACATCGAGCAGCCGGCCGAGCCCAGCTGGAAAACCTGGCGGTTCGAGCTGCCTGCCGCCGAGACGACGGCGCTGGAATCGCTCGGCAAACGCCACGGTGCGACCTTGTTCATCGCGCTGCTGTCCGCGATCAAGGCGCTGTTCTACCGCCGCTCCGGCCAGGAGGACATCGTCGTCGGCACGCCGGTCGCGGGCCGCGAGCTTCCCGAACTCGAGTCGCAGGTCGGCCCCTATCTGAACGTGCTGGCGCTGCGCGATCGCGTCGCCGGCGACGATCGTTTCGATACGCTGCTGACCCGGGTGCGGGACACCACCCTCGAAGCGTTCTCGCACCCGCTGTATCCGCTGGATCGCTTGCTCGACGACCTGCGCATCAAACGCGTCGCGGGACGCAATCCGCTCTTCGACATCGGGCTGACGCTGCAGAACCAGCGACAAGGCGCCGTCGATCGCTACGCGGGACAAGTGCGCATCGCCGAACTGCCGGACCACGACCTGCAGGGCGCGGACACCGAAGCCGCGACGGACTTCTGGTTCCTGGCCGAGCCGCGCGCCGACGGCCTCGCGATCCGCGTCGTCTATCACGCGGGGCGGTTCAGCGAGGCGCTGGTGCAGGGCCTTGCCAACGAGCTGACATCCGTCATCGGCGAAGTGCTGGCCAATCCGGGCGTTCGCATCCGGAACCTGACCTTGGGACAACCCGTGCTGCAGGCCGAAGCCCGCCAGCCCACCGTCGAACTCAGTGCATTCTAAGGAGCCTTCGTTGACCATTTCGTCCAACACGCAGGTCTACCTGCGGCAAAACATCCAGTTCGAACCGCTGATCAACGGCTGGTACGCGTGGTTTCACACGCTTCCGCCGTTGACCGCCGCACTCAACGTGGCCGAGCGGTTCCTGCCGCTGATGAAGTCCTATGTCGCCTCGCCGATGATGCATGCGGCGGCGTGCAAGGATCCGGCGATGCGCGGCGGCCCGTTCCTCGACCTGGACGGCAAGCGCGTCGACGAAATCCGCGCGCTGATCGAGCAGACCACCCGGCGCGCGACCGGGCAACTGGAACTGGCGAAGGCCTACAAGGCCTTCTCCACGCTGCTGCTGGAACAGGCCAAGGGGATGGCGTCGGACCCGCTCTACCCGCAGATTCCCGAGGTGTTGAAAGGCTATGTCGAGATCTACTACGACCTGAATCACAACCCGTCCTTCCGGGTCTACGAGAGCTTGCTGTACGCGAGCCCGCTCTATGTGCGCGACGCGCAGAGCATCGCGCTGTCGGCGATCGACGAGCACACGCCGCGGCCATTCATTCTCAGCACGCCCCGGCTCAGCGACGAGCGCACGGTGTTCAGCAACACGGCCTTCGACGATCGCGCGCTCGACGTGCTGTTCCGCATGCGCGACACGCCCGGCAGCTACGCGAAAATCGTCGATCTGATGCGTGTGGAGGAGAAGGACGAGCCGCTGTTCCGCTCGTTCTTCGTCGAGGAGGCGCCGGCGCCGAAACCGGATCGTTCGTTCGATGGCGACGACATCCGCATCCGTTACTACGGCCACGCGTGCCTGCTGATTCAGAGCCGCGGCGTGAGCATCCTGATCGATCCGGTGATCAGCTACGGCTACGACACCGCGCTGCCGCGCTATACCTTCGCCGACCTGCCGGACCAGATCGACTACGTGCTGATCACGCACAGCCATCACGATCACATTGTGTTGGAAACGCTGCTGCAGCTTCGCCACAAGGTCAAGACCGTGGTGGTCGGCAGGAACCTGGACGGTTTTCCGCAAGATCCGTCACTGCAACTGGCGTTGCGCAAGCTCGGCTTCGACGACGTGCTGGAAGTTCGGGATGCTCAGGAAATCAAGGTGACCAACGGCGCCATCACCGCCATTCCGTTCCTGGGCGAACACAACGATCTGGCGATCCAGAGCAAGCAGGGCTTCATGATCCGCTTCGGCAAGCGTTCGGTGCTGTGCATCGCCGATTCGTGCAACCTGGACCCCACCCTTTACGAGCATGTCTTCCGGCTCGCCGGCAAGCCGGACACCCTGTTCGTCGGGATGGAAACCGAGGGCGCGCCGCCGTCGTGGGTCTGTGGCCCGCTGTTTCCCAAGGCGCTGCCGCGCGACATCGATCAGTCGCGCCGTGCGCGGGGCTGCCAGTTCGGCGAGGCCGCCGCGCTGGTGGACGACTTCGCGTTCAATGCGGCCTATGTCTACGCGATGGGTCAGGAGCCGTGGCTGAATTACCTCCTCGATAACACCTTCGACGAAAACTCGCCCAGCCATATCCAGTCCACCCAGTTCGTCGCGCACTGCAAGGCCAAGGGCATCGATTCCGAAATCCTGTACGCGACGAGGGAGATCGTGCTGTGTCAGAACTGAATCTCAACACGCTCTCGACCAGCGGGCAATACCAGGAACACGTGGCGTTCTGGAGCGACGCGCTCGGTCGCCTCGACGAAGACTTCCGGCTTCAGCAGGCGTGGCAAGCCTATGCGCTGCCGCCTGGCCCTGCACCGGAACTGACGTTCGAGCTCGACGGCGACGCGTCGCAGGTGCTGGAGAAGCTCGCTGCCGGCCAGGCGTTGGGCGCTTTCGTCGTGCTGCTGGCGGCCCTGTTCCGTGTCCTCGGGCGCTACGACGGCACGGCCGGCCTGTTCGTGGAGTCCCCGCACCTGATCGTCGAACCCGCGAGCGGTTCCGCCGACCCCGTCCCGCTGTTCGACGCCATCCAGCCCGGCCCCACGGTGCGCGCGTATCTGAACCAGGTTCGCGACAGGGTGCAGCGCAGCTATTCGTATCAGGACTTTCCGATCGCCGCGCTGGCGCACAAGCTGCATGGCGAGCGCCGCACGACCAACGTAGGCGTGCGCTTCGACGGTCTTCATGAAGACTGGGCGTCGGCGGATCACGACCTGTCGATCGAGATCCGGCATCGCGAGCGCTACGAGATCGTGCTGACGGGCCGGCCGACTGTGTTCACGCTGCATTATCTCCAGCATGTCGCGCGACACCTGCGCAACGTCCTGGCCGGTTTCGGCACGCTGGATGCGCCGCTCGACACCGTCTCGCTGCTCGACGACGACGAACGTGCACGACTTCGTTCGCATGCGGCGCCCGTCGCGGTGCAGGGCACCTTCCTGGCGCAGTTCGCGCAACGGGTCGCGGCCGCGCCGGACAGCATCGCCGTGGCGACCGCCGACGCATCGCTGACCTATGCCGAACTGGACGATCAGGCGTCGCGGCTCGCGAGCTTCCTGCTCACGGAATACGCGATCGAACGCGGCGACGTGGTGGGCGTGGTGGCCGACCGTTCCGAGCGCTGGATCGTCGGCCTGCTCGGCGCGCTCAAGGCGGGCGCGGTGTATCTGCCGCTCGACCCGGAGTTTCCGCAGGAGCGCCTGCGCTTCATGATCGAGGACGCGAAGGTCAAGGCGCTGCTGACGCACTCGGAACACCTGCCGCTGCTCGCCGATTTCTGGGCGATTCCGATGTTCGCCCTCGACTTTCAGCTCGACACGCTGGCACCCGCATCGGCGTCGGCGCAGGTCGAGGTCCGGCCTGACGACGCCGCGTACATCATCTATACGTCCGGCTCCACGGGCGTGCCCAAGGGCGTCGTGCTCGAACACGCAGGCCTCCTGAACATGGCGCAATACCATGTGGACGCCTTCGGTTTCGATGCCGCCGACCGCTTCGTCCAGTTCTACTCCCCGGGCTTCGACGGCTCGATCATGGAGATTTTCGTCACGCTGCTCGCGGGCGCGCGCCTGGTGCTGGCGAAGCCTGCCGTGATCCGGGACGTGCCGCGTTTCGTCGAATATATCGCGCAGCAGGGCGTCACCACCGTCAACGCGACGCCTGCCTATCTCGCCGCGCTCGACTGGAACGCGCTCGGCGCCGTGAAACGGGTCATCAGCGCGGGCGACAACGCCCGCGTGGCGGATCTCCGCGAGCTGGCCCGCACCCGCACGTGCCACAACTCGTACGGCCCCACCGAGGCCACCGTCTGCATCGCGGACTACGTGGTCGATCCGGCCACTGCCTACGGCGCCCGTCTGCCGGTCGGCCGGCCGATCCACAATACGCACCTGTACCTGCTCGACGAGCACGGGGCACTGGCGCCCGAGGGCTGCACGGGGGAGATCTGCGTGTCCGGCATCGCGCTGGCGCGCGGCTACGTCGGCCGGGACGACCTGACCGCCGCCGCTTTCGTCGACCACCCGTTCGAGTCGGGCGAGCGCCTCTATCGCACCGGCGACCTCGGCGTCTGGCTGCCTGACGGCAACCTGGAAGTCACCGGGCGCCGCGACATGCAAGTGAAGATTCGCGGCTATCGCATCGAAATGGGGGAAATCGAAGCGGCGCTCAGGCAGCACGCCGACGTCGCGGACGCGATCGTGTTCGTGCGCGAGGACACGCCGCAGCATCGGCAGCTGGTGGCCTGCGTCGAGACGGCGACGGCCAGCGTCGCCGGCCTGCGGGAATACCTGAAGGAACGCCTGCCCGAGTTCATGGTGCCGGGATCGATCGTGACGCTCGAACGGCTGCCGCTGACGCCGAACGGCAAGCCCGACCGCAAGGCGCTCGCCGCGTTGGAACTGGCGCCCGTGGCGAGCGAAACCGAGTATGCCGCGCCGACCAACGACGTCGAGGCGCGCCTGGGCACGATCTGGTCCGAGGTGCTGGGCCGCGAGCCGATCGGCGTGCACGACAATTTCTTCGAACTGGGCGGCGACTCGATCCTGCTCATTCAGGTGATGTCGCTGGCCCAGCAAGTCGGCCTCCGATTCACCGCCGATCAGTTTTTCGCCCATCCGACCATCGCCGACCTCGCCCGGGTTGTCGTGGATGCGCCACCCATCAGGATTCCTCAGGAGCCGGTGGTCGGTCCCGCCCCGCTGACGCCGATCCAGCATTGGTTCTTCGCGCAAAACGTGGCGGATCCGCACCACTACAACCAGTCGACCATGATCGAGGTGCCCGCGTCGCTGCGGCCGGACGTGATCGAGCACGCGCTGGCGGCTGTCGCGACGCATCACGACGCGCTGCGGCTGAGTTTCGAGCGCGTCGCCGGCGCGTGGCAGCAGTCGCATGCGGCGCCGCCGCTGGCGATCCCGCTCGGCGTCACGTCGCTGGCCGGCGCGGCGCCCGCCATGCGGCAGGCCGAGATGCTCGCGACCGCCACCCGCATGCAGGAAAGTTTCACGTTGTCCGCGCCGCCGCTGCTGCGCGCCCATCTGTTCCAGTTCGGTCCCGGCGAGCCGCAGCGCCTGCTCGTGGTGGCGCATCACCTGGTGATCGACGGCGTCTCGTGGCGCATCCTGTTCGAAGACCTGTACACGGCGTGCCGCCAGATCGAGGCGGGCGAAGCGGTGCAGTTCCCGGCCAGGACGACGGCCTGGCGCGACTGGTCGACGCGTCTGTCCGAACTCGGCGCGAGCGCGCTCGACGGACTGGACTATTGGCTCCACGCGAACGCCGAAGAACCGTCCGGCTTCGACGACATGCCGGTCGGCACCGTCGCCGAAGCCGGCTCGACGTTCATCGAGTTCGACGCCCAGCAGACGCTCGCGCTGTTGCAGGACGTGCCGCGCGCGTTCAACACCCAGATCAATGAAGTCCTGCTGACGGCCCTGCTGCTCGCGTTCGGCGACTGGACCGGCAACGCTTCGCTGGTCGTCGATCTCGAAGGCCACGGCCGCGAGGACCTCTTCGACGGTGTCGATACGTCGCGCACCATCGGCTGGTTCACCGCGCACTATCCGGTGTTCCTGAATGCCGGCGACGCCACCGTGGCGGCCGAGGCGTTGCGCAACGTCAAGGAGCAGTTGCGCGCGGTGCCGATGCGCGGGCTCGGCTACGGCATCGCACGCTACCTCGGCAAGGACGCCGGCATCGCGGCAGCACTGGAACGGCAGCCGCCGGCGCCGGTGCGCTTCAACTATCTCGGCCAGATCGATCGCGTGCTGACCGACGACACGGGCTGGAAGCCGGTGCTCGACTTCCAGAGCCCCGAGCACAGCGCACGCGCGCGGCGCGGCCATCTTTTCGAGATCGACGGGATGGTGTGCGACGGGCGTTTGCGCCTGACCTGGCACTACAACCGGGAAGCCTGCGCGCCGGACGTCATCGCGCAGCTGACGCAGTGCTACCGCAGCCGTCTGCTGTCGATCGTCGCGGCCAGCGGCGGCGACCCGCGCGGGCTGAGCCCGACGGATTTTCCGGCCGCGCGCATCAGCCAGGAAGCATTGGACGCGCTTGTCTCAAGGATCAAATCGTGACATCCCCCACCATTGCCGATATCTACGAGCTTTCCCCGATGCAGGAGGCGATGCTCTTTCATGCCGTGCACTCGCCCGGCACGAGAAGCAGCTTCAACCAGCTCGGTTGCCGGATCACCGGCAGCCTCGACCCCGCGCTGTTTCATGCCGCATGGCAGCAGCTGGTCGATCGGCATCCGGTGATGCGCACGTCGTTCCATTGGGAGGAATTCGACAAGCCCATGCAGGTCGTGCATGCGCACGCCGCGCTGCCGTGGGTGCAGGACGACTGGCGCGACCTGCCGGAAGACGAACAGCGCACGCGGTGGCGCGCGCATCTCGACAACGATCTGGCCGAGGGCTTCGCGCTCGATCGCGCGCCGCTCGTGCGCTGCCGGCTCGCGCGCGTCGCCGACGACGCGTACCTGTTCAGCTGGAGCCACCATCACATCCTGGCCGACGGCTGGTGCCTGTCGCTCGTCATCGAGGAAATCTTCCAGGTCTATGGCGCGCTCACGCGTGGCGTGCCGCCGGCGCTCCCCGCCGTGCGTCCCTATCGCGACTACATCCAGTGGCTGCAGCAGCGCGAACCGCAAGCCGCGCAGCAATACTGGACACGCTATCTCGAAGGGTTCCGCTCGCCGACCCCGCTGCCCACGGCAGCGCGCGCGGACGCGAACGATCGCTTCGGCCAGGGCCTCGCGCAAGTCCAGGCCGACCTGTCGGCCGACCTGAGCGCGCGCCTGCGGCAATTCGCGGCCCGGCATCACGTCACCCTCAACACCCTCGCGCAAGCGGCCTGGGCGCTCGTGCTGTCGCGTTACAGCGGGGAAACCGACGTGGTGTTCGGCGCCGTCGTGTCCGGACGGGGCGTCAACCTGCCGGGGATCGAAACCATGCTCGGCCTGTTCATCAATACGGTGCCGGTGCGGGTGCGGGTCGATCCGCGGCAGCCGCTCGCGGCCTGGCTGAAGATGATCCAGGCGCGCGTGGCCGCCCGTGCGCAGTTCGAGCACACCCCGCTTCCCGATATCCAGCGCTGCAGCGAAGTGCCGCTGACGACCCCGCTGTTCGAAAGCAACATCACGTTCATGAATTACCCGCTCGATGCGTCGCTGACGCATGGCGCGCATGGCCTGGCGGTCGACGAGGTGCAGCTTTACAACCGCGCCGACATCCCGCTCGAATTCGTCGTGACGGCGCGCGACGACTGGAAGCTGGAGCTGTCGTTCGATCCGCGGCGCTTCGATGAAGACACCATGCAGCGGATGCTGGGCCACGTGGCCGCGACGCTCGACGCGTTCGCGGCCGATCCGAACCGGCTGCTCGGGCGCCTGCCGATGCTGCCCGAGGCCGAACGCCGGCAGTTGCTGGACACCTTCAACGATACCGACGTGCCGTTCGACGCCGCGCGTACCGTGGTGCATCGCCTGGAACAGGCCGCGGCGGACCACCCCGAGCGGCCGGCGGTCGAGTACCGGGATATCGTCCTGAGCGCGGGCGAGCTGAACGCCCGCGCCAACCGCACGGCGCACCGCCTGCTGGCCGCCGTCGAGCTGCGGCCGGACGCGCTGGTCGCAATCTGCATGCACCGGTCGGAGCGCCTGATGGAGGCGATCCTCGCGGTCTGGAAGTGCGGCGCCGCCTATATCCCGATCGACCCCGACTATCCGGCGGCCCGCATCCGCACGATTCTCGAGGATTCCGGCGCCGCGCTCGTCATTACCTGCGACGGCCTCCTGCCGCCCGAGCTGGCCGCGCTCGCGCCGGTCGTGTCGCTCGATACCGTCACCGAGGGCGGCGACGAAACCAATCCCGGCCGCCCCGTATCACCCGACAGCCTCGCCTACGTGATCTACACGTCCGGTTCGACCGGCAAGCCCAAAGGGGCGATGGTCGAGCACGCCGGCATGCTGAATCACATGCTCGCCGAGATCGACGAGTTTTCGATCTCGGCGTCGTCGGTGATCGCGCAAACCGCGCCGCATTGCTTCGATATTTCGGTCTGGCAATTTTTCACGGCGCCGCTCGTCGGCGGCAAGACCGTGATCGTCGACGACGCGTGCATCCGCGACCCGGCGTCGTTCGTCGCGACGCTGGAAGCCGCCCGGATCAGCATCCTCGAACTGGTGCCGTCCTATCTGTCCGCCGTACTCGACCACGCGTCGGAGGCGCCCGCGCTGCTGCGGCACCTGCGGCACCTCCTCGTCACCGGCGAGATGGTCAGCCCGGCCCTGGTGAAACGGTGGTTCGACGTGTTCGCGGACATCGCGGTGGTGAACGCGTACGGCCCGGCCGAAGCGTCCGACGACGTCGCGCAGCACCGCATGACGTGCGCGCCGACCACGCCTTACGTACCGGTCGGCAAGCCGATCCGCAACGTGCGCATCTATGTCGTCGACCCGCAGATGAACCTGTGCCCGATCGGGGTTCCCGGCGAACTGTGCGTATCCGGCGTCGCCGTCGGCCGCGGCTATCTCAACAACGAAGCCGGCACGCGGGAAGCGTTCCTCGAGGATCCGTTCCGCGCGGAGAGCGGTGTGCGCATGTACCGCACCCGCGACATCGGCTGCTATCTCCCCGATGGTTCGATCGTGCTCCACGGCCGCAAGGACCATCAGCTGAAGATCCGCGGCTACCGCATCGAACTCGGGGAGATCGACAACGCGCTGGCCGCCATTCCGGAAATCCGCCAGGCGGCCGCACTCGATTATCGCGACGACGCCGGCCGCGCCGCGCTGTGCGCGTATGTTGCGTTCCGCGCCGGCGCGTCGCTGAGCGACGCGGAGATTGCCGCCGCGTTGTCCGCCACGCTGCCGGACTACATGGTGCCCGGCATCTACGTGGTGCTCGACGCGCTGCCCTTGAGCGGCAACGGCAAGATCGACCGCAAGGCGCTGCCCCCGCTGGACCGCGCGCGGCTGTCCGCCGCGGGGCAGGCGCCGACCTTGCCCCGCACGCCCACCGAGACGCTGCTGTGCCGCCTCTGGGGCGAAGCACTGGGCATTCCGGCGCCGGGCATCCACGACAATTTCTTCGCGCTGGGCGGCGATTCGATTCTCAGCATGCGCATCGTGTCGCTGGCCGCCAAGGCAGGGCTGAAGCTCACCACCCGGCTCATCTTCCAGCATCCGACGGTTGCCGAACTCGCCGCCGTGGCCACCCGCGCCACGCTCGGCGCGGCGGAGTTCGTCGCGTCGTCCGGCCCGCTGCCGCTGACACCGATCCAGAAGGACTTCTTCGCGCAGCGCAAGGACGACCAGAACCAGTACAACCAGGCGGTCCTGCTCGACGTGCCGGCGGATGTCGATCCGGTGTTGCTGCGCCAGGCGCTGCGGCACGCGGTCAAATGGCACGACGCGCTGCGGCTGCGCTTTCGTGCGGGCGGGTCCGGCTGGATCCAGGAAGTCGTCGACGATCCGGAGATTCCCATCGGCGTAGTCGAGATCGGACGCGATCAGCTCGCGCAGCACGTCGCGCACGCTCATGCGAGCCTGAATCTGTCGGACGGCCCCGTCGTGCGCGCGGACCTGTTCCGCGTCGACGAAGGCCGATCGCTGCGCTTGCTGCTGGTCGCTCATCATCTGGTCATCGACGGCGTGTCATGGGGCGCGCTGCTCGAAACCGTGTACGACGCCTATACCCGCCTGCGCCACGGCCAGGCCCCCGAATTCGCGGGCGGCGGCGCGACGTGGACCGCATGGACCCGGGCCATCTCGGATTGGGCCGGCTCCGGCGCCGCCGACGCCGACCTCGCCCACTGGCAGGCGTTGGCGCGCGCCACCCTGCCCGGCCTGCCGCTCGATCGCGCCGCAACGGCTGCCGCCAATTCCGTGTCGTCCGCCGAAACGATCGTGGTCGAGCTGGGCGAATCCGCCACCGCGGCCTTGCTGGGCGCGGCGCCCCGCGCCTACGACGCGCAGATCAACGACGTGCTGCTGGCCGCGCTCGCGCGTGCCGTCGGCGACTGGAGCGGATGCGCCGACGTGCTGGTGGATCTCGAAGCGCACGGGCGCGAGGAACTGATCGCGGATCTCGACATCTCGCGCACGGTGGGCTGGTTCACGTCCCTGTTCCCGGTCGTGCTGACGGTCGATGCCGGCTCGCACGACCCGGCTCGCCTGGTTGCGTCGATCAAGACGCAACTGCGCGCCGTGCCGAGCGCGGGCCTCACCTACGGTCTGCTGCGGGACCGGCTCGACGGCCCTGTTCCGCGGCCTCGGCTGCTGTTCAACTACTTGGGTCAGACCGATCAGATGCTGAACGCGGCCCGCGACTGGAAACAGGCCGCGGAGCCGAGCGGAGACGGCCGCAATGCGAACCAGCTGCGCGAGCACCTGCTCGACGTCAACGCCTACGTGACCGGTAACCGCCTGCACGTTGCATGGGAATTCAGCCGCGCCTGCCACGACGCCGACACCATCCGGCGCGTGGCGCATGCCTACATCGCGGCGCTCGAAGCGCTGGTTGCCGACCATGCCGTCCAGTCCGCATCGGCGCAGCCCGCGTCGGGCCAGCCGGCGAATGCGCTGCCGCAGGCGCTGGCCTCGGTCATACCGGACGAGATCGCCGACGTCTACGCGCTGACGCCGACCCAACAGGGCATGCTGTTCCACGGCCTGTACGAACCGGCATCGGATGCGTATTTCAGCAGCCTCGATTTCCGTATCGACGGGGCACTCGACGTCGAACGGTTCCGCCGTGCGTGGGAGACGGTGGCGCACCGCCACGACATCCTGCGAACCTCGTTTCACTGGGAAGAAATCGAAAGCCCCGTGCAGGTCGTGCATCGCCGTATCGACTTGCCCTGGCATGACGAGGATCTGCGCGCGGCGTCCGCCGAGGAGGCGGAACGGCGTTGGGCGGCCTACGTGGCGCAAGACCGGGCACGCGGCTTCGACTTTACCCGGGCGCCGCTGATGCGCCTCGCGCTGTTCCGAGTGGAAGATCACGCATGGCGCTTCCATTGGAGCCATCACCACATCCTGCTCGACGGGTGGAGCTCCGCCCGGCTCCTGAGCGAAGTGGCCGCCACCTATCAGGACCTGGCGGACGAAGGCGCCCCGCAGCGCGCCGCGCCGCCCGCCTTCGCCGATTACGTGCGCTGGCTGGCGCGCCAGGACGCCGCCGCGGCGGAACGCTTCTGGAAGACGAAGCTGGAGGATTTCCCGGCCGCGACGCCGCTCGTGCTGGGACGCCCCGAACTCGACGGCACGGCCGCGCCGGGCGCCTATGTGGAAGAACAGCTGCTGCTCTCCGAAAGCGAGACGCGGCGGCTCGTCGCCTTCGCGCAAACCCGCCGCATCACCCTCAACACGCTCGCCCAGGGCGCGTGGGCGCAGTTGCTGGGCCGCTATAGCGGCGAGGCGGACGTCGTGTTCGGCACGATCGTTTCCGGTCGCCCGGCGTCGCTGCCGGTGTCGGACGAGATGGTCGGGCTGTTCATCAACACGCTGCCGGTGCGGGTCCGCATCGACACGCGCCCGACGTCCGCGTGGCTCGCCCAGTTGCAGATGGATCTCGCGCAGCAGGAGGAGTATGCGCACTATCCGCTGGCCGACATTCAGACATTCGCGGGCCTGCCGCCCGGCGTGCCGCTCTTCGAAAGCCTGCTCATCTTCCAGAACTATCCGGTCGAGGAAGCGCTGGCCGATGCGCTGCCTGGGCTGCGGATCGGCGAATTCCAGGTGTCCGATCCGAACAATTACCCGCTGACCCTGGTCGTGACGCCGGGCAAGCGCCTGTCGCTTCAAGTGCTGTACGACGATGGCCGGTTCGACCGCGACACGATCGTCCGCCTGCTGCGCCATGTCGAAACGCTGCTCGCCGGCCTGGCCGATGCGGAAGATCGCCCGAACCGCGGCATTCCGCTCCTCACCGCGGACGAGCGCGACGCCATCCTGCTCGGCTGGAACGACAGCGTCGCGCCAATTCCATCCGACCGGACGCTGCCCGACCTGATCGAGGCCGCAGCCGCCGCTCATCCGGAGCGCGTTGCGGTCCGCCACGGCACGGAGGTCCGCACCTATCGGGATCTCGTCGAGGGCGCCAACCGGATCGCCGGTCATCTGCTGCAGACAGCGGCGATCCAGCCGGACGACCGGATCGCCGTGTGGATGCCGCGCTCGCCGCTGATGCTGGAAACGATCCTGGCCATCTGGAAGTGCGGCGCGGCCTACGTTCCGGTCGATCCGGCCTATCCGGCCCAGCGGGTCGAGACCATCCTGACGCTGGCCCGGCCGACGGTCATCGTCGCCACGGACTGCGTGCCGCCGCCGGCCCTGGCGTCGATCCCGCTGGTCGATCCCGCCCGGCTGCCCGACCCTCACGGCGCCGGGGCGCCGGCGCCCGTGACGCCGCGTTGCCGGCCCGTGGACCTGGCCTACGTGATCTTCACGTCGGGTTCGACCGGCCAACCGAAGGGCGCGATGGTCGAGCATCGCGGCATGCTCAATCACGTGCTCGCCATGGCGCGCCGGGTCGAACTGGGCGCACAGAGCGCGGTCGCGCAGACCGCTTCGCACTGCTCCGATATTTCCGTCTGGCAGTGCTTCGCGGCGCTGGTGTCGGGCGGTACGACCGTGATCTATCCCGATGCCGTGATCCTCGAGCCCGCGCGCCTGATCGACAGCCTTCAACGCGACCGCATCACGGCGATGCAATTCGTGCCGTCCTATCTGGCCACCTTTCTCGGCGAGCTGGAAACGCATGCGGCACCGGCTTTCCCGCACCTCGACACGCTGCTGACCATCGGCGAAACCCTGCAGCCCGCTACCGCGCAAGCGTGGTTCCGTCTGAATCCGGGGGTCCGGCTCATCAACGCCTATGGGCCGACCGAAGCGTCGGACTCCGTGGCGCACTACAGCATGGAGCGCGCGCCGGATCTGCCGGCGATTCCGATCGGCCGCCCCATCGAGAACCTGCGCGTCTACGTCGTGGATGCCGACATGAACCTCTGCCCGGTCGGCGTCAAGGGCGAGATCTGCATCGGCGGAGCCGGCGTCGGGCGCGGCTACCTGTTCGACGAAGCGCGCACCCGGGCGGTGTTCCGCGACGACCCGTTCAGTCCGGAACCGGGCGCGCGCCTGTATCGCACCGGCGATGTCGGCTGCTTCGGGTCGGACGGCAATCTCCACTTCTTCGGACGCCGCGACTTCCAGGTCAAGATTCGCGGCTATCGCATCGAGCTCGGGGAAATCGAAACCGCCCTGACCGGTCTCGCCGGCATTTCCAACGCCGTCGTGGTCGTCCGCGACACGCCGGACGCGGAAAAGACCCTGTGCGGCTACGCGTCGGGCACCGGCTGGACGCCCAAACGCCTGCGCGATGCACTGCGCGACAAACTGCCGGCGCATATGGTGCCCGACACCTTGATGCTGCTGTCGGCCCTGCCCGTCATGCCGAACGGCAAGATCAACCGCGCCGCGCTGCCGCTCCCGGAGGCCGCGTCCGTGCCCGACGGCGTGCCGGTCGAACCGCGGACGCCAGTCGAAGCGGCGCTGCTGCGCATCTTCGCCGAGGTGCTCGGCCGCCAGCCGGGCGGTGTCGACGACAATTTCTTCGAGCATGGCGGCCAAAGCCTCAAGGCGATCCAGATGGTCAGCCGGATCAGGCGCGAACTGAAACTGAACGTCGCGGTCGCCGATATCTTCCATGCGCCGTCGCCACGCGCGCTCGCGCAAAAGCTGGCGTCCACGCCCGCCGACGACGCCGGTGGCGCGGCGATCATCCCGGCCCTTGCCGTGCAATCGTCGTACGCGGTGTCTCGCGCCCAGAAGCGGATCTGGCTCGCCAGCCGCGGCGCGGATCCGTCCACGTACAACATGGCAGGCGCGCTGCAACTGGACGGCGCCGTCGATACGGCGCGCCTCGTGCGTGCGTTCGACACGCTGGTCGATCGCCACGAGAGCCTGCGCACCGTGTTTGCGATGATCGAAGGCGATCTGCGGCAACGCATCCTCACCCGCGAAGCCTCCGGTTTCCGCGTCGAGCAGGTGGACCTCGCGGACGATGCCGGGCCGCAAGCGATCGATGCGCTGATCCGCGCGGAAAGCGAGCAACCATTCGATCTCGCGACGGGACCGCTCTTTCGCGTCAAGCTGGTCCGGCTCTCACCGTCGCAACACCTGCTGCTGCTGAACATGCACCACGTGATATCGGATGCGTGGTCGATTCGCGTGCTGACCGACGATCTGCATGCGCTGTATGCGGGACGCGACCTGCCGCCGCTTTCGATCCAGTACCGCGACTACGCCGCGTGGCACAACGCCAGCCTGGAAGGCGCGCGTGCCGCCGCGCATCGCGCGTACTGGCTCGAGCAACTCGCGCCGCCGCTGCCCCGCCTGCAACTGGCATCCGACTACCCGCGCCCCGAGCGGCCCGGTCATGCCGGGCAGACGCTCGAAGTCGAACTGTCGGGCCCGCGGGTGGAAGGGCTCGCGAAGCTGGCCCGCGCTCACCATACGTCGCTCTACGCCGTGCTCCTGGCATCGTTCTGCGTGCTGATGCACCGCTACACGGGGCGTGAGGACATCGTCATCGGCAGCGTGTCGGCCGGGCGCGACAGCGAACAGCTCGAATCGCAGATCGGCGTGTTCCTCAACACCGTGGTGCTCCGCGTGCCGGTGCGGCAATCCGCGACCGTGGAAGAAGTGATCGACGGTGTGGCGAAAGCTTCCACGCAAGCGCTGGAGCACGCGTCCTATCCGTTCGATGTCCTGCTGGAAGACCTCCGGATCCGCACCCCCGCGGGCCATTTCCCGATCTTCGACATTCAAGCGAACCACATTTCGATGCCGGCGCCTCAGCCGGGCCTTCGCATCACGGACCGCTCGCAGACGGACACCACGGCCAAGTTCGACCTGTCCTTCCAGATCGTGGAAAGCGACGGCAGGCACCTCATTCAGTTCATCTACAACACCCACCTGTTCCGCCCCGCGACCATCGCGGCGATGCGCGATCGACTGCTCGAGATCCACGACGTCTTTCTCCGTGATCCGACCACGCCGGTCGATCGCATTTCGCTGTCCGGCCATGCGTCCGCCGCGAGCCCGAAGGTCCGGGTCGGCCTGCGCCTGAAGCGCACGCCCGAAGTCACCGCCGACGATGCGCTCGAGGAGAAAACGTGATGCGGGCCGGGCGGGGTTTGACCGGCGGGCGCCATGCGGCCTGCGTCGGATTGTTTCGGATGAACAAAACGTCTCAAGGAGTTTCGTGTGCAAGACAATAACGTACTGGTCACCGATCATCGCTATGCGCAAACCGCGCGTTTCTGGCGCGGAAGCCTTTCCCTGGTGACCGGCGTCTACCGGATCGCACCGCACGCGCCGAGTCCGCAGCCGGGCCGTCTGCTCACCCGCACGGTGCCGCTCACGCCCGCGTCGCTCGACCTGTTGCGGCGCATCGGCGACGGCGAGCTTGCCGAATTCGCCGTCACGGCCGCGGGCATTGCGTTGCTGCTCTGGAAGTACTTCCGGATCCCGGTCACGGTGCTCGGAACCCCGGGGCTTGCCGAGCATCCGTCGGCCCGTGCCGCAACCGTTCCGCTGATCATCGAGGTCCGTCCCGACGAGCGCATCGACGACTACCTGTCGCGCGTGGCCGGGATCGTGGAAGACAGCTATGCCGAGCACCATTTCCCGCTGGAAACGCTCGTGCGCAACGAAAAGGACATGGATCCCGCGCAGCTCACGAAGGTCTCGCTGGTGGACGACCGCGTGCACCGCGCGCTGAGCCGCGAAGACGACGACCTGCAGTTGCACCTGCGACTCGCGCGCGGCGAAATCGAGATTCGTTACGCAGGCGCCATCGAGCCTTTGCTCATCGACGGTTTCGCAGCGAGCCTCGGCGTGGTGCTCGAGGAATTCGAACACCTCGACAAGCCGGTCGGCGACATCGAGGCGATCCCGCCGCAAGCGCGCCGGATGCTGGCTTCCTTCAATGAAACCGCGACGGCCGGACCCAGCCATCCCACGGTCGTCGAGATGTTCGAAGCCCAGGTTGCCCGCACGCCCGCGGCGCCGGCGCTCGTCACCGACACTTCGCTCACGACCTACGCCGACCTGAACGCCCAGGCCAACCGCCTGGCGCACGAGTTGCGCCACCACCATGGCGTCGGGCCGGAATCGCTGGTCGGCATCATGCTCGACCGTTCCGAATGGATGATCGTCGCGATTCTCGGCATATTGAAGGCGGGGGCGGCGTTCGTTCCGCTGGACCCGGCGTATCCGGCCGAACGGATCAATCACATCCTCGGCGACACCGGCCTGTCGCTGCTGGTGACGCAATCGAGCCAACTCGCGCAGTGGTACGAATTCTCCGGCGTGACGCTGCTGCTGGATCAGGAGCTCCCCGGCTGGACGCCGCTGCCGGACAATCCGCCTTGCCGCGCCGAGCCGGCGAACCTGGCTTACGTGATCTACACGTCCGGCTCGACCGGGCGACCGAAAGGCTGCCTGCTCGAACACCGGAACCTGGCCCACTACATTGCGTGGGCCGCCGGGTATTACTTTGCGGACAGCACGACCGGCAGTTTCGGCCTGTACAGCTCGCTGTGCTTCGATTTCACGCTGACCAATATCTTCTGCCCGCTGGTGCGCGGCAAATCGCTGCGCATCTATCCGCAGTCGGAAAGCATCGACACCATCCTGGCCCGCATGTTCCAGCCCGGCAGCGGCGTCGACACCCTCAAGCTCACGCCCACCCACATTCACCTGCTGGAATACATGAACCTGTCACGCTCCGGCGTGCGCAAGGTGATCGTCGGCGGCGAGGAACTGACGCCCCAGCACATCGCGACGCTGCGGAAGATCGATCCCGCGCTCGACATCTACAACGAGTACGGTCCCACCGAGGCGACGGTCGGCTGCATCGTCGAGCGCGTCGACGGCACGCCGCCCACGGTGCTGATCGGCCGGCCCATCGCCAACACGCGCGTGTACATGCTCGACGACGCGCTGCGGCCGGTCCCGCTCGGCGTGCCGGGGGAAATCTGCATCGCCGGCGACGGCCTCGCGCGCGGCTATCACCAGCGGCCCGACGTCACCGCCGCGAAATTCGTCGAGCATCCGTTCCCCGGCGAAGCGCGCATCTATCGCACCGGCGACATCGGCCGCTGGCTGCCCGACGGACAGATCCAGTGCTACGGACGCGTCGACGACCAGGTCAAGATCCGCGGGCACCGTGTCGAACTGGGCGAGATCGAGGCCGCGCTCACCGCGCACGAGGATGTCGTCGGCGCGGCGGTCATGCTGCGCGAATCCGCGCACGGGGTGCGCAAGCTGGCGGCCTACGTCAAGGGTTCCGCGAACCTGAACGTTGCGGACCTCAGGGCCTTCCTCGCCGGGAAGCTGCCGGACTATATGGTCCCGTCCGACATTTTCCCGATCGCCGAATTTCCGCTCAACGCCAACGGCAAGCTGGATCGCCCGGCGCTCCTGGCCATGGAGCCCGCCGCCACGCCCGACGCCGCCAGCCTCGACGCCACGCCGATCCAGCTCGAGCTGGTGCGCATCTGGCGCGAAGTGCTCGACAATCCGGCCGTCGATCTCACCGGCCGCTTCTTCGACTACGGCGGAGATTCGCTGCAGGCCATGCAGCTCGTGTCGCGGATCTGGAGCAGCTTCTCCGTCGAGATCGGCATCGACGCCATCTTCGAACTCCAGACCATCGGCGCGGTGTCCGACCTGATCGAGGCGTCGTCGCCCCGGACCGGTTCGATGGCCGGCAACATCCCGCTCCGCTCGCGTGCGAACGACCTGCCACTGTCGTTTCCGCAGCAGCGCCTGTGGTTTCTCGCGCAACTGGAAGGCCCGTCGGCCACCTACAACATTTCGAGCGCGCTGCGTTTCGACGGCGATCTGGACATCGCGCGCCTGCGCGCCGCCGTGTCCGACATCAGCCGGCGTCACGAGATCCTGCGCACCACGTTTCCCGCCGTCGACGGCCTCGGGGTTCAACGCATCGCCCCGCCGGCGCCGGTCGCGCTCGACGTCGTCGACGTCGCCAGCGAGTCCGACACGCTCGCGCTGCTCGCCGAGGAAGCCGACCGCCCATTCGATCTCGCCACCGGGCCGCTCTATCGCGTCGTGCTGTATCGCGTGCACGCGCGCCTGCATGTGTTCGGCATCACGATGCATCACATCATTTCGGATGCGTGGTCGTCAGGCATCCTCATCCGCGAACTGGCCGCGCTCTATGCCGGCCAGTCGCTGCCGGAACTGGCCGTCCAGTACGCGGACTACGCCGCCTGGCAGCACGAGCGCCTGGCATCGGCCGACACGCATCGGGAACTGGCGCTCGTGAGCGCGGCGCTGGCGGATGCGCCGGACCTGATCGAACTGCCCACCGACCGCCCCCGGCCCGCCATCCAGCGTTTTCACGGCGCGGTGCTGCCGTTCCAGCTGAACGCCGAACGCGCCGACGGCCTGCGCGCGATCGCGCGCGCGTCCGGCACCAGCACGTACATGGTCGTGCTCGCCGCGTATGCGCTGCTCCTTTCGCGGTACAGCAACCAGCAAGACCTCGTCATCGGCTCGCCGATCGCCAATCGGCGCTCCAGCATGACCGAGCCGCTGATCGGCTTCTTCGCGAACATGCTCGCGCTGCGCGTGGACCTGTCGGGCAATCCGACCTTCGGCGAACTGCTGGCGCGCGTGAAGCACGTCGCGCTGGACGGCTACAGTCGCCAGGAGATTCCGTTCGAGCAGGTGGTGGACTCGCTCAAGCTCGAACGCAACCTGAGCCGCACGCCCGTTTTCCAGGCCGTGTTCGCGTATGAGAAAGCGCAGCCTCATGCGGTGGACTTCCCCGGTCTCGTGGCCACGCCGGTGTCGGTGGAGACCCACACCGCCAAGTTCGACCTCACGCTCCATATCCAGGATGCCGACCACGGGCTCGCGGGCTCGCTGGAATACAACCTGGACCTGTTCGACGCCGACACGATCGATCGCATGGCGGAACACTTCCGCACGCTCCTCGATGCCGTGGTCGCCGATCCGGACCGGCCGCTCAGCGCGCTTGCGTTGTCGAGCGAGGCGGAGCGGAACCTGCTGACCGTCGAATGGAACCGGACCGACACGGATTTCGGCGACGCCGCCGCGCAACCGCTGCACCGGTTGTTCGAA
Organism: Burkholderia ambifaria AMMD; assembly: GCF_000203915.1. NCBI lineage: Bacteria > Pseudomonadati > Pseudomonadota > Betaproteobacteria > Burkholderiales > Burkholderiaceae > Burkholderia > Burkholderia ambifaria. The sequence goes on along the minus strand of NC_008392.1, from coordinate 1,112,263 downwards.
CAGCAGGTCGAGCGCACGCCCGATGCCGTCGCCGCCGTCTATGACGACGTCGCACTCACTTATGCCGAACTCAACCTGCGCGCCAATCGCCTCGCCCACCGCCTCATCGAGCTCGGCGTCGCCCCAGATGTCCTCGTCGGCGTCGCCATGGAGCGCTCGCTCGACATGGTCGTCGCGCTGCTCGCGATCCTCAAGGCCGGCGGCGCTTACGTCCCCGTCGACCCCGAATACCCCGCCGAGCGCGTGCGCTTCATGATCGACCACGCGCAGTTGCGCTGGCTCCTTACCCAACAGCATCTGCTTGACGCGCTGCCCGACACCGACGCCCGCGTGATCGTCGTCGATCGCGACACGCTCGACCTCGATGCCGCGCCCGCGTCCAATCCCGCACCTGCGCTGAGCGGCGAGAACCTCGCCTACATGATCTACACCTCCGGTTCGACCGGCAGGCCCAAGGGCGCGCTCAACACCCATCGCGCCATCACCAACCGCATCCTGTGGATGCAACACGCGTACATGCTCGGCGCCGACGATGCCGTGCTGCAGAAGACCCCGTTCAGCTTCGACGTGTCGGTCTGGGAATTCTTCTGGCCGCTCATCGCCGGCGCGCGCCTCGTGTTCGCCCGGCCCGGCGGCCAGCGCGAGACCGACTACCTGGTCGAACTCATCGAGCGCGAACGGATCACCACGGTCCATTTCGTGCCGTCCATGCTGCGCGCCTTTCTCGATCATCCGGACCTCGACGCGCACTGCACGTCGCTGCGCCGCGTCGTGTGCAGCGGCGAGGCGCTGCCATACGACCTGCAGCAGCGTTGCCTCGCGCGCCTGGACGTCAGGCTGTTCAACCTCTACGGCCCCACCGAGGCCGCCGTCGACGTGACCGCCTGGGAATGCCGGCGCGACGACCCGCACCGCATCGTGCCGATCGGCCGGCCCATCGCCAATACGCGCGTCTACATCGTGGACGCGCAGCTGCAGCCGGTGCCGGTCGGCGTGGCGGGCGAGCTGCTGATCGGCGGCACGCCGGTCGGGCGCGGCTACCACGGCGAACCCGAACTGAGCGCCGAGAAGTTCATCGCCGATCCGTTCTCCGCCGATTCGCAGGCACGCCTCTACCGCACCGGCGATCTCGCGCGCTACCGGCCCGACGGCAACATCGAATTCCTCGGCCGCATCGACCATCAGATCAAGCTGCGCGGCCTGCGCATCGAACCCGGTGAAATCGAGGCGGCGCTGCGCGAGCATCCGTCGGTCGACGACTGTGTCGTGATCGCGAAAACCGACGGCGCCCGGACGTTCCTGATCGCCTACGTCGCGACCGCATCGCCGGACCTCGCCGATCTTCGCGGCTATCTGAGCGGCAAGCTCGCCGACTACATGGTGCCGTCGAAGTTCGTCACGCTCGAATCCCTGCCGCTGCTGCCCAACGGCAAGATCAACCGCAAGGCGCTGCCCGTCCCGGCGGACGCGGTCGACGCGGCCCAGCCGCACGCGCCGGCCGTCACGCCCCGGGAAATCCTGCTGGCGTCGATCTGGCAAGACGTGCTGCAACTGCCGTCCATCGGCATCCACGACAATTTCTTCGAACTGGGCGGCGACTCGATCCTGAGCATCCAGGTGATTTCGCGCGCCAATCAGGCGGGACTTCGCGTGACGGCGAAACAGCTGTTCCAGTATCAGACGGTCGCTCAGCTGGCCGCCGCGCCTGAAGAACGGGCAGCGCACACGTCGAGCGTCAGCCCGCTGGGCGATGCGCCGCTCACACCGGTCCAGCACTGGTTCTTCGAACAGGAGATCGATACGCCGTCGCACTACAATCAAACGGTCCTGATCCAGGTGCCGGCGGATATCGACGCGTCGAGGCTCGCCGACGCGTTCCGGCAAGTGTACGAACATCACGATGCATTGCGCCTGCGTTTCACGCGCAGCGCGGGCCAGTGGACCCAGGAAGTCGTCGCCGCAGGCGAGATGCCGGCGCTCTTCGCGAAGGAAGTGCTGGCAGGCGATGCCGGCGAGCGCATCGCGGCGATGCGCGCCGCCGCCGAGGAAGCGGAACGCGGTATCGACATCACGCATGGCCCGTTGCTGGCGGCCCGGCTTTTCTGCTTTGCCGACGAACCGCTCGCCCGCCTGTTCGTCTCGATCCATCACCTTGCGGTGGACGGCGTGTCATGGCGCGTGCTCCTCGAGGACCTGCATGCCGCGTATCACGGCCGGCCGTTGCCCGCGAAGACGACTTCGTTCCGCGAATGGGCGTTGCATCTGCAGCAACTGGCGCGGTCGCCGGCCATCGGCGACGAGGCCCCACGGTGGCAAGCCCTCCTGTCGCAGGACGTCGAGCCCATGCCGGTCGATTACCCGGCCCCCGGCGCGGCCAATAAAGCGGCCAACAATGCGGTCGGCGACGCGGCATCCGTTTCATTCGAGCTGGACGAAGCCGACACCACGGCGTTGCTGCGCCGGCTGCCGCGGGCCTACGACACCCGCATCAACGACGTCCTGCTCGTCGCGCTCGCGCAAGCCTGCAGCATGGCCACCGGCAACGCCCGCACCCGGATCGATCTCGAAAGTCACGGCCGCCACGTGTCGGATGCGCCGCTCGACGTCACCCGAACGGTGGGCTGGTTCACCTCCATCTACCCGATCGTGCTCGAGGCCGACGCGATGCACACGCCGGAGGAAGCGCTGCGTGCCGGGCAGCAGCAGCTGCGCCGGATTTCGGCCGACGGCCTCGGTTATGCGCTGCTCCGCTACCTGAGCCCCGACGATGCCGTGCGTGACAGCCTCGCCGCGTTGCCGAATGCCGATATCCTGTTCAACTATCACGGGCAGCTCGATACCGTGCTGCAGCAGTCCGATGGCTGGAGCCCGGCGGCCGAAGACCTCGGTTCGCTGCGCGCCGAGCGGTCCCGGCGCACGCACGCGTTCGAGATCGTCGCCGCCGTTTCGGACGGCAAGCTTCAGGTGGACTGGCGCTACGGCGAGCGTCTCCACCAGCGGCAGACGGTCGAAAACCTGGCCGCGCATTTCAAGGACCGCTTGCTCGAGTTCGTGGCGTCGGTGTCCGACACCGCGTGGGACAACGTCGAAGACAGCTACCCGCTGTCGTCCCTGCAGCAGGGCATTCTGTTCCATTCGCTGTACGAACTGGACCCTGCCGCCTACTTCCAGCAGTTCAGCTTCGTCGTCAGCGGCCCGCTCCAGGTGCCCGCGCTCCGGCAAGCCTGGGCCAACGCGCTCGCGCGCCATCCCGTATTGCGCACCGCGTTCGCGTGGGCCGATCGCGACCATCCCGTCCAGACCGTCCTGCATACGCTCGACCTGCCGTGGACGTTCCTCGACTGGCGACACCGCGACGCGTCCCGCCGCGCGCAGGACTTCGATGCGTTCCTCGCCGACGACCGGCGGCGCGGCTTCGATCTGCATCGGGCGCCGTTGTTCCGCTGCACGCTGATTCAGGAAGCGGACGCACGTTATCGGTTCTGCTGGAGCGCGCACCACATCATTCTCGACGGCTGGAGCACCGCCACGCTGATGAAGGAAGTGTTCGACGATTACCTGTCGCTCGCCCGCACCGGCACGCCCGCGGTCGCGTCGTCGGCGCCGGGATACCGCAGGTACATCGACTGGCTCGCGCGTCATCCTCGTTCGGCCGACGAAGCCTGGTGGCGCGCCAATCTGGCCGGGTTCCACGCCGCCACGCCGGTCGCGGCCAAGCCGGCCCGGCAGATCGCCGGCGACGCCGCGCGGCAGGACACGCTCCGGACACAGCAATGCCTGCTGGACGAGGCCCTGACCACCCGGCTGCAAGCGCTCATGCGCACCCATCGCCTCACCCTCAACGTCCTGATACGCGCGGTCTGGGCCCTGGTGCTGCGGCGCCACGCCGGGACGAACGACGTCGTGTTCGGCGTCACCGTGTCCGGCCGCCCGCCGCAGCTCGACGGCGTCGAGTCGATCGTGGGGCTGTTCATCAACACGCTGCCGTTTCGCGTGCGCATCGCGCCGGAGCGCCCCTTCGTCGAGTGGCTGGCGGAGGTCCACGCAGCCCAGACGGCGATGGAGCCGCATTCGTACAGTTCGCTGGTCGATATCCAGTCATGGAGCGAACTGTCCGCCCGCGACAGCCTGTTCGACAGCCTGCTGGTGTTCGAGAACTTCCCGGTTGCCGCCGCGCCCGATCTCGGGCCGGACGGCATCGAGATCCGCGACACCCGCGCCTTCGCGGAATCGAATTACCCGCTGACCCTGACCGTACACCCGGATAACCGCCTCGCGTTCCTTATCACGCACGACGCGCACCGCGTCGCCCCCGACGCGGTGCGGCAGATGCTGGGCACCCTCCTCGCGTTGCTGGAACGATTCGCCGACGATCGGGCGCAGCTGACCGGCCAGCTCGCCGATGCGCCGGCGCCGGCAGCCGGCAGCCGGCCGGGCGCGCCGCGCGACGTGGCCGCCGCTGCCGCGGAACCCGCCCACCCCGCCCAACCCGCCGCCGGTGCGGCCACGACGGCACGCGCCGTCGCGCCGACGGCGGACGAAAGTACGTTGCTGGCGATCTGGCAGCGGATCTTCAAACGAGACGACATCACGGTCAGCGACAATTATTTCGACCTCGGCGGGCACTCGATCATCGCGATCCAGCTGATGGCCAATGTCGAAAAGGCGTTCGATCGCCGGCTGCCCATTTCCTGTCTCTTCGAGAATCCGACGATCGAGAAACTGGCGGCGGCACTGGCCGGGAAAGCGCCGTCCGCCCCTGCCGGCGAACTCGTGACGATCCGGGACGGCGGTCCCGCCGCGCCGCTCTTCCTGCTGCCGGGCGCCGGCGGGAACGTGGTCTACTTCCACCCGCTCGCGAACCACCTGAGCGAGGCTCACGCGGTGCTCGGCCTCGAAGCGCTCGGCCTCGACGGTTCCTGCCTGCCGCTCACCCGCGTGGAAGACATCGCGGCCCGTCATATCGAACGCATCTGGCCATTGGTGGGCGCGGGTCCGTACTACCTGGCGGGCCACTCGTTCGGCGCGCAGGTGGCGCTCGAAATGAGCCGGCAGCTCGTCGCCAAGGGCGCCGTCGTCAAACTGCTGGCGATCTTCGACGCGTCGGCCCCCGTCGACAGTTCGGCCGCAACCTACTGGCAAGACTGGGACGACACCGAATGGCTGGTCGCGATCGCGCATGAAATCGGCACCTTCCTCGGGACCGACCTCGAGGTGACGCGAGCGGACCTCGTCGCGCTCGACCCCGACGCCCAGGCCGGCCTGATCCTCGACAGAATCGGCGACCGCGGCAACTGGTTCGCGGATGCCGGATCCGACCGCGTGCGCGCGTATCTGCGGGTCTATCAGGCCAACTTCAAATCGCGCTACGCGCCGCAAGCCACCGCGCTTCCCGTGCCGATCGCCTTGTTCCGCAGCACCGAGCGGGACCCCGGCGACTACGATCCGTCGCCCGAGATCGCGCAGCTGCGTCTGGACCCGACCTGGGGCTGGTCGCGCTTCTCGGCGCTGCCCGTCGAGGTGACGGACGTACCCGGCGACCACCTGACCATGCTGCTCGATCCGCACGCCGGCGTGCTCGCTACCCACGTCAATCCGTTTCTGGAAAAAAAGCCCTCATGAACTCGACACCGACGATCGACAACACCTTCGCCCGCAAGGTCTGCATCAATCTGGACCGGCGCCCCGACCGCTGGGAAGCCATGCAAAGGAAATTCGCGGAGCAGAACATCCTCACGGTGGAGCGACTGTCCGCCGTCGACGCGCGGCAGGTGACCGTACCGGAATCCTTGCGCCATATGCGTGCGCAGGACTACGGCTGCACGATGAGCCATCTCGCCGCCGTGAAACAGGCCAAGGCCGCCGGCGCGAGCGAAGTCCTGATCTTCGAGGACGACGCGTTCTTCGACCGCGACTTCGCCGCGCGCTTCCCCGAGTTCATCGCGCAGGTGCCGAACGACTGGCACATGCTGTTTCTGGGCGCCTATCACTTCACGCCGCCCATTCCGGTCGCGCCGAACATCGTCAAGACCGTGGAGACGCTCACCGCGCATGCGTACGTCGTCAGGGACTCGCTTTACGACGCATTCATTGCGATCAACGAAAACCCGCCGGCGATCAACGACCGCAACAACCTCGTCCTGCAGCAGACCTTCAATTGCTACTGCTTCGAACCCAATCTGGTCGGACAGGAGTCCGGTTACTCCGACATCATGGACGAAGTCATGCCGGAAAAGCCGCTGACCTATTCCCTTCCGATTCCGGACGGCTGGTAATGGCTGCGGCCGGCGCTCGCAGCGATCCCTCTCTCGACAGACCCTTGAAGATCATGAAAATCACCACCGTCGACCTCGAAGCGGCGTTCGTCAAGTCCGCGCTCGATTCGCTCCACCGGGACTGCAAGCTCGGCGAGGCAATTTCGCTCGCTTACGGGAAATGCGAATCGACCGCCGACGTGATCGACCTGATTTTCCCGTTGATCACGAAGAAACGGCGGGTGGATTACGTGCTGATGTACAGCATAGAAGGGAATCCCCGCACCCTCCTGCAGTTTCTTCGACTGATCGATTCGCGGCTGACACATGAGCCCAGCTGGACAGTCGCGTCGATCGAGGCTGCAGTGCGCAGCGTGGCCGATTCATCGAGCCTCGGTTGGGACCGTGCGCAGCGCTTGCTGAAGTGCTGCATCCTGTTTTCCGACTCGCCGCTGGAAATCGTGGAAAGCATCACGTTCCTGGGCAAGCACGAAACCTCGTCGAGGTTGAGATCAGCGGCAAACAATGTCGAACTCAGCCACCTGATCAACTGAGTCATATTGGCAACTCATGGATTCCGCTCAAAGTAAATCGCCGCCGTGGCATTCGGCCGCCACCCTGATGTGGCGCAGTCATCCCTGGTTAACGCTGGGCACGGTCCTGACGGGCCTCGTCAGCGGCATCGCGTCGATCGTGGGCGTCGGATTGATCAGCCGGGTGCTGCATGACGGGGAGGATCGACAGACGCTGTTGCTGCTGTTCGTTGCGGTGAATGTCGTCGCCGTTCTATGCAGAAGCAGTGCTGCCGTGATGCCCTCCTATGCGTGCATGAAAGTCATGACGAAATTGCGCGTCAACCTGTGCAAAAGGATCCTGGCGACCCCGCTCGATGAAATCGACAGGCGCGGCGCCCCGCATGTGCTGACCATGCTGACTCAGGACATTCCGCAACTGAGCCAGACCCTGCTCACCCTGCCGACGATCATTGTTCAATCCGTCGTCTTGATATGCAGCATCGTCTATCTCGCCTATCTCTCGTGGATTGTCTTCGCTTCGACGATCCTCCTGACCATCGTCGGCCTGGTGCTTTATCTGTTTTTCTATCGAAAGGCGGTCAATTTCACGGAGCGGGTGCGCGATGAATTTGTCCAGTTCAATGAATATACGCATGGCCTCGTGTTCGGCATCAAGGAGCTCAAGCTCAACCGGGCGAGGCGGCGCTGGTTCACCCGAGCCGCGATCGAATTGTCGTCGAAGCGCGTGGCAGGATTCAATTACATCGAACGCTTCTGGTTCATGGGCGGCGACAGCATCGGCCAGATCACGGTAGCGGTCCTGCTCGGATTCCTGCTGTTCGGCGTACCTTCGCTCGGCGTCGTGGCCCCTTCCGTACTCACGGCGAGCATTCTGGCCGTTCTGTACATGATGGGCCCGCTGACCATGCTGATCAATATTCTGCCGATCGTGGCCGAAGGCAAGACCGCGCTCGCGCGGTTGGCGGAATTCGGCTTTCTGCTCGACGACACGCAGGATTCACCCAAGGAACCGGCCGCCGCTGGCACCGGGGAATCGTCATCGGCAAAGCCATGGAAGCGCATCGAGCTGCAAGACGTGAAGATGAACTACCGCGACAACGAGTCGTCGGCCGACTTCGTGCTTGGCCCCATCAATATGACGATTCATGCCGGCGAGCTCGTCTATGTCATCGGTGGCAACGGCAGCGGCAAGAGCACGTTGGGCAAGGTACTCAGCGGCCTCTATGCGCCGACTGAAGGCCATATTGCGCTCGATGGACAAGTCATCGACGACGATGCCAGGGAACGGTACCGCAACCTGTTTTCCGCCGTATTCACCGATTTCCATTTGTTCAACCGCATCATCGGGCCGGATGGGGAAAATGGCAGCATCGAACTTGCGCGGCAATACCTCGACACGCTGAAATTGGCGGGCAAGGTCGAGATCAACGGCAAGACGTACTCGACGACCAGGGCTTTATCGACAGGACAACGCAAGCGGCTGGCGTTGCTTTGCGCGTACATCGAAGATCGTCCGATTTACATCCTGGACGAATGGGCCGCCGATCAAGATCCGGTTTTCAAGCGATTTTTCTATGAAGTGCTGGTTCCCGATCTGAAATCCCGCGGGAAATGCGTCGTGATCATCACCCATGACGATCAGTATTTCAAGCTGGCGGACCGCGTCATTCGCCTGGATAGCGGCCGCATCTTCTCCGATACGGCCATGTGTGCCGTGCGAGCCGAAGTCGCGGGATGAGCCGCGCGCCACGCCGGATTCGGCAGCCGGCGATTCATCGGCTGTCCCGGCTATCCGTTACAGACGCGTTCGCAATGGGGTGTTTAAATCACGTCGGCAACCATGCGCGCAAGCGCAGCTTCAACGTCTCATCAGGAATCCTTTCATGGAGTTCAGCAGATTGTTCGCACACGTCGGCGAAGCGATCTCGACCAGCGGGACCCGACGCTTTCCCCGCATGATGTACAGCCTGATCTGCGCGGCGGTCCCCGTCGACGAAATGCGCATTTCGGCGTTCGCGGCCGACGCCGCGCCTGACGGCGATCTCGGAATGCGCAGCCTCGGCGTGGCCGGCGCGGCGCTCACGAAGGCCGGCCCGGCCGCTGCCTGTCACGGGCCGCGGATGCCGCCGCGCCTCGACACGAGCCGCGTGCACGTCTCCGACACGCTCGTCGGCCATGCCCCCACCCACGCGCTGCTCGACCGCTTCTTCCTCATGCAGGCGGAGACCGTGCCGCCGCATCGCGTGCAATTCCATCTGGTGACCCGCAAGCGGGGCCACTATTACGTGATCTCGTTGTATCGCGCGAATACGTTCGACGATTTCTCGCCGCGTGAGCGGAGCTTCCTCGAGGAGCTCTCGCACGTGCTGTTTCCGATCGTCGAGAGCCATGTCTCGGCGCTCGATTCGGCTCCACCGGTCGCCCGTGTGACCAGCGCCGCGCCGGCGGCGACGCAATCGGGCCGGGAGCGCGTGGCGCGGCGGTTCGCCGATCGTTTGCGGCAAGCCGGCGTCAAGTTGTCCGCGCGCGAGATCGAGGCATGCACGGCGCTGCTGGCCGGCGACACGGTGTCCGCCATCGCCGTGCGTTTCGCGCTGCGCGAAAGCACCGTCGAAACCTATCTGAAGCGGGCAGCCGTCAAGCTGGGCTTCGGCGGGCGTCATGGCCTGACGCGCTGGATGCTCGAGGAGACGGCCGGGACCGCGACGGACGCCGGCCGGGACGGCACGAGAAACGCGCCGCGCGACTGCGCGGCGCCGTGCATCGGAACCTGAAGGCTCGCGGCCCGAACGCGCGTGCTGCCTACGCAGGCGACGCGCGAAACTACACGGGATGGCGGCCGCCGGCCTGCCCCTCCCGTCGCGCGCCGGCAATCCGGCCGGCGACGCAGACCGAACTGCCGCACCCCGTGACCTCGCCGTCATCGCCCGCGACGACGCGCGGCGGTGCGGGCACGCGCGGCAGCCATTCTCATTCCGGCACGTCGGCCGGTGGCGCTCGTCGTGCGCCGGGTATCGACGTGCGCGCCTGGCGTGACGGCATCACGCCGCCGACGCGCACGGCACGTAATCGTCGATCATCCATTTCGTGAGCCCGTGCCGGCCGCTGATGCCGAGCTTCACCGCGGCGCGCTTGATGTACGTCTCGACCGTGCTTTCCTTCACCCCGAGCTCGCCAGCCATTTCGCGCAGCATCTTGCCCGCGAGCAGGCCGAGGCACACTTCGCTTTCGCGCGCCGACAGCACGACCGCCGCGCGCGCGAGCCGCGATTCGAACTCGTGGCGCAGCGCCTCGACGCCGGGCATGGCCGGCGTCGCACCGGGCGCCGCCGCGCCTTCGAGTTCGCCGTGCCGGCGCGTCGACGCATGCCACTCGACGAGCGGCAGCAGCGTATCGGCGAAACTCTTCAGGAACGACATCTCCTGCAACGAGAAGTCGCGATGCGATGCCGTTCGATGCAGCGAGATCACGTAGCGGCGATTCGCCTTGCCCGACACGAGATGGCACTGAAATCCGCCGCCCGGCGCGCGCGGCGGCGCGACTTCGCCGCCATTGCCGCCATTGCCGCGCCGCATCAGCGGATTGATGTGAATGAGCTGCCGGTCGCAGGCAGCCACGATCCGGTTCGACAGCGGATGCGCTGCCGGTTCCCGCTCGCCGTGCGCGGCCGGCGCGCCGGCGCGCCCGTCGTCGGCCGGCACGCCGAACGCGCCGAGCGATTGTACGCGAACGACTTCGCCCGCCGGCTCGTCGAGCGTCCATTCCGTCATCCGGGTGATCGCGAGTGGAATCGATTCGACCAGCAATGCATGCATGTCGGATGCGAACCGCTCACTGCCGGCGCTCGAAATCACCTTCCCGAGCTTCGCGAACATCTGACTCTCCTTGTTGTGCATTCTTGAGGACGGCGACGCAACGCCAGCGCGGGCGAGCCGGCACGGTGTGCGCGGCGCGCGTTTCGTCACGCTTCGTCGCGTGCCTCTGTTGGCGGGCGATGCGCCGCCGCCATCGCGCGCCGAGGCGTTCGGCTCACGCGAAATGGCGGCGCGCCGCTCCCTGTTCAGTTCGATGCGGGATCGCGTTCGGGGCCGGGACGGTCGGGCAAGCATGCCCAGCCCGCGATCCGGAAGACGCCATGCTCGTGCGAACGACCTTCAGGCACGGCGAGCGCAGCCTCGTCACCGACGGTCGAACAGCCCGATGACAAGCATGAAACAGGCACGATGTTTCCTCCTTACTGGACGGCGCCATGCAGGTGGCGTCGCATTGATGGACGATCCTTACCGGCGAGCGCTGCGAGAAGCTGAAACATCCATTTCAGTCAATGAGCGTTGCTGGATGAAAACGCCATGCCGCCGGACGCGCTGAATCCCAGAATCGGAAAACCCGGCGTCAGCCCGGAGCTGACTTTATTCCCGCCGAATTCAACAAAAATCACGAACAAAAAACGAAACGGTTCTTTCCATTGAATTTGATCCCTGCATATCCCAGCCGCGTATGATAGCGACGATTTAAAATCCTTGCAGTTACCGTTATGTCCATTTTTTTAGTCACGCCGCGCGCGATCCTGAAATCGATCGATCTGCGCGCTGCGCAGCGATGCGATTCTAAGTTTTCTGGATAAATCAACATCCATTTACCACGAAAGTTTGTAAAAATTGTCTCGGTGCCACATACCACGGATTCTCATCCGAATCCTTAAGCGAGAGGCGAATTGTTGATTTTCATCATGCTCTTCTCGCCCGCCGACCTGGCCTCCAGCAGTGTCGTCCGGATATTGTTTCGCGTTTCTCAACGATCGATTCGATCTATGTGCCGATAAAACATAATCCCCGTCGTCGGCCTGCGGCGGCGGGCCGTTGATTACCCTTTCAAGCGATAAAAATTGCCGCGAACATCATCTTCAGCACCGCCCACACCGGTGTTGCAAAATACCCACAAATGGCGAAGCCATTGCCAGTCATAAAATTTCCATATTGAAGGGCGCGGAATTTGTCAACTCCACCACTTGCCGCCCGATAAATAAATTGTTACGCTTTCCAACGGAATAAATAATGCATCGTCAATCGATTTTAAATTACGGGCTGGTTTATTTAAAAAAACGAAATATGTAAATTAATATTCACGCGCAATCATCTTTTGTCGATCGTCGCGGCGAGCGCTTCGCCACGCGCTATTCAATCGAATCTCCCTATCCGTCTGCCGGCAGGACAGGCCGACGGCCAATTGAAGAAGTCGCCCGGCGGTTTTCCGATTTCCCCTTGGACATCCGTGCTGAGGTGCGGCCGCGCATTGCCGAACGCATCGCGCTTTTCAATCCTGGCCCGCCAACACGCAACGCTTCCCGCGCGTCACGGCTGCCCGAATTGCCGCACCGGTCTCAACGCGCCACTTGTCGTCTTTCCAATCTGCAAAACAATTCCGAAAAATTGGAGCACACCATGAGTCACGACTTCCGAGACGAACCTGCGCCGCGCCGCGCCTTCCTCGCCGACATGGCGAAGCTCGCGGCGGCCGGCGTCGTCACCGGCTGGACGCCGCTTTACCAGATTGCGGCGCACGCGCGGACGGCTGGCGCGACACCGCCCGGCTTCCCGGCCAATATCCCGCTTTACAAGCAGGCGTTCCAGAACTGGAGTGGCGAGATCGCCGTGCAGGACGTATGGACCGCCGCGCCGCGTTCCGCCGACGACGTCGTCGCGGCAGTCAACTGGGCGCGCGCGAACGGCTACCGGATACGCCCGCGCGGCTACATGCACAACTGGTCGCCGCTGACGCTGGACCCGAGCGCCGGCGCGGCGAACCTCGTGCTGCTCGATACGACGCAGTCGCTCACGGCCGTCTCCGTCGACACGTCGGCGCGTCCGGCGCGCGTCACCGCGCAAACGGGCGTCTCGCTGGAGGCGCTGCTCGCGACGCTCGAGCAATATGGGCTCGGCGTGATCGCCGCGCCCGCGCCGGGCGGCATCACGCTCGGCGGTGCGCTCGCGATCGACGCGCACGGCACCGCCGTACCGGCGGCCGGCGAGACCCTGCAACCGGGTCACACCTACGGCTCGCTGAGCAATCTCGTGGTCGCGCTGACCGCGGTCGTGTTCGATGCGGCCCGGCAGCAATACGTGCTGCGCCGGTTCGAGCGCAGCGATCCCGAGATCGGCGCGTTCCTCGCGCACATCGGGATGGCGTTCGTCGTCGAAGTCACGCTGATTGCAGGCCCGAACCAGCGGCTGCGCTGCCAGAGCTTCGTCGACATTCCGTCGTCCGAACTGTTTGCGCCGGCCGGCACGCCGGGCCGCACCATCGCGTCGTTTCTCGATCGCTCGGGCCGGATGGAAGCGATCTGGTTCCCGTTCACGACCAGCCCGTGGCTCAAGGTCTGGACGCCGACGCCCGGCAAGCCGCTCCTGTCGCGCGCCGTCACGCAGCCCTACAACTATCCGTTTTCCGATTCGATCTCGCAGTCCATCTCGGATCTCGTCAAGCGGATCGTGATCGGCGGCGAAGGCGCATTGACGCCATTGTTCGGCCAGACGCAGCTGGCCATCACGACCGCCGGCCTCGCACTCACGCTGAGCGGGGACATCTGGGGCTGGTCGCGCACCGTGCTGCAGTACATTCGGCCGACGACGCTGCGCGTCACCGCGAACGGCTACGCGATACTGGCGCGGCGCGCCGACGTGCAGCGCGTGATCAGCGAATTCGTGCAGTTCTATCAGAATCGGATCGACGCGTACAAGGCACGCGGCGAGTACCCGATCAACGGTCCCGTCGAGATCCGTGTCACCGGTCTCGACAAGCCGGCCGATGCCGGCGCCGGCGCGGTCGTTCCCACGCTGTCCGCGCTCAAGCCGCGCCCCGACCACCCCGAATGGGACATCGCCGTATGGTTCGATATCCTGACGTTACCGGGCACGCCGGGCGCCGATCGCTTCTATCGCGAGATCGAGCAATGGATGCTCGCGAACTACACCGGTTCGTATGCGACGCTGCGCCCCGAATGGTCGAAGGGCTGGGGCTATACCGACACGGCCGCGTGGCAGGACGGCACGATGCTCGCGACCACGATCCCGAACCTGCATCGTGACGGCCAGCCGACGTCGAGCAGTTGGGATGCGGCGCGCGCGACGCTCGAACGCTACGACCCGAGCCGGATCTTCCGGTCGCCGCTGCTCGATCGGTTGATGCCGTAGCGATCGCTGCGGAAGTCGGCGGCCATGGCCGCAACGGTACGGAGCACGTGACGATGCGCGGCGAGACAGGTTCGAGATCGTTCCTCAGGACGCATTGGGCATGGTGGTCGCGCGGCTACACGCACGTCGACGGGCTGCACGACTTCCCGCCTCCACCGATGCCCGGTGTCGCTGGCGCACTCGCACCGGCGGAACCTGCCGGTGCGGGTGCAGGTGTTCATGAACCGAATGGCGCAATCGCTTGCGCCTAGCTGGCGCCTGTGTCGGGTCGCGGTCGCGCGGATGCGAAGCGCAACCGCACAGCCAAATCCATACCCCCGCAGTCAGAACGCGTGATTGACCCGCACATACGCCGACTGCGCCGACACATGGCTCGTGTCGATCGTCGCATCGAACCCGAGCGATACCGTGGTCGCCTTGGCGGCTTGAAGCGTGACGCCGGCGCCCGTGGTCAGGAATGAACGCGGCAGATCGGTGCCCGGCGCGGCGAACACGGTCCCGTCCTGGCTTCCCACCTGGACGACGCGGCGCGCGCCCAGCACCTCGTGCGCATAGGCCACGCGAAGCTGTACGTTGACGGGGCGCAGGGCATCGCCGAAGGCCTTGTCGAGCGAGACGCCGACGTAAGGCTGGAGGCTCCTCGCGCTGTCGGGGCCGACGTGCAGGTTCTGGCCGTTGGCGCCACTCTCGCCGAAGCCGCTGCCGCGCACGTACGCATACCGGAGCCCGATATGCGGCGCGATCCGAAGGCCGCCGGCGTCCATGGGCAGGCTGGCCTGCGTCGCGGCGGTGAACTCGTGGCCGAGATGATCGCCTTCGGCAGTACCCGCGCTGCCGAACGGCCGCTTCTGCGACAGGAAATCGAGCCCATAGCCGACCGTGGCCGACAGGTTGACTGCACCCACGGGCTGCGCGCCATACAGGGCGACACGCAGCGTATCGATGGCACCCGATGCGCCTGTCGTGTCCTCACCCAGCGTGGTGTGCGTGTAGCCGCCGGCCGCACCGACCGTCGCATCGCCGAGCCGTCCTCCCGCGCCCGCCAGGAACCCATAGGCGTGGGTGAGAAAGCCGGGCGCGCCGCCCGTGCCGCCCACCTTGGTGCTGGAACCGCTGGCAACGGCCCATACGTTGCGCGAACCGGCCGCGTTATCCTGCGGGCCCACCAGACGGCCGAGCAGCGTCGAACTGGCGCCCTGCGCCTGAAGCAATGCCGTCGTGCCGAGCGCGGTGTAGATGGAGGTCTTGGTCGGCGCGATGACAGTCGGGCCGGCCGGCGTGGGCCCGGCGGCTTCGGCGAGCAGCAAGTCGACTCCATTGGCACCGTAGTCCACCGATGACTGCAACGCGCCGAGATTCGCGCCGGCCGTGGTGGTGCCGACGTTCGCGAAGCGGCCCGTCACGCCGTTGGCGGCACTCAGCACGGTGTAGCGGCGTGCGGTATAGGTGCCGGGATCGAACAGAACGGCCAATGAGCCGTTGAGCGTCGCGGCACCGCCTACGCGAAGTTGCGACGCCTCCGTCGGGCTGACCTCGATCGACAGGGTGCCGCCGGCCGCCTGGGTATAGTTGCCGCCCACGGACAGCGTTCCGATGGAGCCGCCCGGCGCGACCACGCCGCTGCTGCTGACGTCGCCCGATACCGTGCCGTGGCCGCGCAACGTGCCAAGCGAGTTCACCACAACATTGCCGCCCAACACCGCACCGGCATTAGCCGCGTCGCCCACGGCCAACGTGCCGCCAGCCACCGTCGTCGTCCCGGAGAACGCGCTGCTGACACCGTTCAGCGTCAGCGTGCCCGCGCCCTGTTTGACCAAACCGCCGGTGCCGCTGAGGCTGCCGCTGAATGTTTGCGACGAGTCGTCCGACAGCGTGAGCGCATTGCCGCCGAGCACCACGCGGCTGCCTGCCACGCCGGAGAGATGCGCGACCGTCTGGCTGCCGCCGGCGGACAGATCGAGCGCGGCCGTTGCGCCGGCCAGCGTGACCGACGTGGAAGAGGCAAGCCGGCCGGCACCCGACAACGCGAGCGTGCCCGCGTTGACCATCGTCGCCCCGGTATAAGTGTTCACGCCGGACAGCGTCTGCGTGCCGCCCGCCACGGTGAGCCCGCCGGTGCCGCCGATGGCGCCACTGAACGTGCCGGACGCATTGGCCAGCGTCAGCGTGCGGCCGCCCAGCGCGACCGTGCCCGTGCCAGTCAGCGCGTTGACGGTTGCGCCGGAGGTCGTCCCGGAAATGTCGAACGTGCCGTTGTTGATGACGCCGCTGGAGTTGGCAATGCTGCCGGCGCCTGACAGCGCGAGCGTGCCGGCGCTGATCGATGTTGCGCCGGTATAACCGTTGGCGCCCGACAGGTTCTGCGTGCCGCCCGCAACAGTGAGCCCGCCGGTGCCGCCAATGGCACCACTGAACGTGCCGGTCGCATTGGCCAGCGTCAGCGTCTGGTCGCCCAGCGCAACCGTGCCCGTGCCCGTCAGCGCATTGATCATGGCCCCTGCGGTGGTCCCCGAGATATCGAACATGCCGTTGTTGACGACCCCGCTGGAAGTGGCAATGCTGCCCGCGCCGATCAATGCCAACGTACCGGCATTGACAGCGGTGACACCCGTGTAGGTGTTCGCCCCGGACAGCGTTTGCGTACCGCCGCCGACGATCACTGCACCCGTACCGCCGATGGTTCCGGCGAACGTGCCGGCCGCATTGGCCAGCGTCAGCGTCCGGCCGCCCAACGCAACCGTGCCCGTGCCGGTAAGCGCATTGATCGTGGCCCCTGAGGTAGTCCCCGAGATATCGAACGTGCCGTTGTTGACGACCCCGCTGGAAGCAGCAATGCTGCCCGCGCCGGTCAACGCGAGCGTGCCGGCATTGACGGTGGTGACGCCCGTGTAGGTGTTCACCGCCGACAGCGTTTGCGTACCGCCGCCGACGGTCACCGCACCCGTACCGCCGATGGTTCCGCCGAACGTGCCGGCCGCATTGGCCAGCGTCAGCGTCTGGCCGCCCAGCGCAACCGTGCCCGTGCCAGTCAGCGCATTGATCGTCGCCCCGGAGGTAGTCCCCGAGATATCGAACGTGCCGTTGTTGATAACCCCACTGGAAGCAGCAATGCTGCCCGCGCCGATCAGCGCGAGCGTGCCCGCATTGACGGTGGTGCTCCCCGCATAGCCGGCGGCGCCGGCTATCGCCAGCGTGCCGGTACCCGCCTGCACGAGGCTGCCCGTCCCGCTGATGGTGCCGCCATACGACACCGTGTCGCTGCGGTTGAAAGCCAGCGTGCCGTTGTTGACGATGTCGCCGACGACGGAGCCGGTGGCTCCGCCATTGCCGATCTGCAGCGTGCCGGCGCTGATCGTGGTGCCGCCGGTATAGGTGCTGTCACCCGTCAGCGTGATCGTGTGGCTGCCGCTCACGGCCACGTTGCCCGTCCCCGATATGACGCCTGAAACCGCGAGATCGGTCGTGTTTGAGTTCAAGGTCACGCGGGACGCGACATCGCCGAGCGTGATGTGGTTGGACAGTGCAAGCCCCGGCGTGCCCGCGGTGATGGTGGCCGACGCACCCGCTGCCACGTCGAGGTCACCGATGATGTTGGACCCGCCGACCAACTGCAGCGTATCGTTCGCTCCGTTGAACCGGATGGCTGCCGCGCGCGTCACGCCATCCGCGAACAGGCCGCCCGCAATCGTGCCGCCGTTGACGATGACATCGCCGCCATTGGCGATGACACCCGCTCCCGCGGCCCCGCCGTTGCCGGCACCGCCCGTGATCGCGCCGACGTTGGACAGCACGGTGAAGCCACCGCCCAGGTTGACGCCTGCGCCGCTGGCGCCGGCCGTGCTTCCGCCACCGCCAGCGGCACCGCCCACGCCACCCACGATCGTCCCAAGGTTGGTCACCTGCGAACCCGGTCCCACGGTCAGCAGCCCGTCGCCGCCACCACCGCCGCCCCCGGGGTTTCCGCCGCCTCCCCCGTTGCCGCCATTTCCGCCAATGAGCGTGCCGCGGTTCGTCACATCGGCCGCCGGCGTCACGATCACCAGCGCACCGCCCCCGCCTCCGCCACCGCCACCGTTGGAGGCAGGCCCCGATGTGCCGGCGCCGCCATTTCCGCCTGTGCCGCCCTGCACCGTCACGCCGTTGTTGACGGTCACGCCGGTGCCGGTGGAATACACGCCCGCGCCACCGCCGCCGCCACCACCCGCGAAATTGAATCCGTCGAAGCCCTGGCCAGCGCCGCCTTGAGTGTTCCCGTTGATCACGGCATCGCCGGCGGGCGCTACGCCGGGCGCCCCGCCGGGGCCGCTCTGGCCACTGTCGTTCATGGCACCGGTTCCGCCTGTCCCGCCCGACGTGGGCCCGCCAGGAACCTGAATCGTGGTGGTGCCTCCGCCCAACGCAGAGGCACCACCGCCACCGCCGTTACCGCTGCCGCCGTTGCCGCTGCGGTCCGGGATACCGTCGCCGCCGGGGGCGCTGCAATTCGCGATGGTGCTGACAGTGCACGTGGCGGCCCAGCCCGGGAGGGCCGTGCCCGCCAGGCCGAGCGACATGCCGATGGAAATGATGGAAGCGGCGCAGCGGCGCGCAGGCATGGCGCCATGGCTGGCGTCGATCCCGCCGTGCGACGCTCGTGTGCGTTCGGATACCACTTGCGGGGCGCGCAAGGTGCGGTTCCAGACCAGCCGATAGACCCGGTTCATGTTGATCCCCTCGATGCATCGACCCATCGGCCTGGCACTGGTCACGGAGAGGCTGGACCGATGGCGCGACGGACCCGTTTCTGTTGTCGTTCTCTGGCGCGCCGGTCCGCGGGTACTACGGCTCTTGGCTCATCGGTCGGGGCGCATGCGCGCGCAATATAACACCTGCACGGGAAACATTGCCCGGGCTGTCGCGGGCCCGCCACGCTCCGGGGTATCCGGCCGAATCCCGAAAAAAACACGCTGTGTCGCCCCGGCGCGTGGTTGCTTGCTGTGTCACGCAGATCGGCTGATCCACTCCACGTTTACGGGCACCGCCGTGGTCAACATCTATCGGTCGCTCGCCGCATAGCACTTCACGCCGACCTGCCCCGTTGCCGGTGCGTTCGCTTATACGCTTGCGTCGAAGCCGAACTGGACCGGCCAGCGTTTCACGGATCCTCACGAGCCGTTTAGCGCGCATTCCCCGCGAGCAGCGCGTTCAGCATCCGCGCGTCCGCCAACCGCTCCAGCGACAGGCACGCGTCGCTCAACGCATCGACCTGCGCATGCTCGAGCGCCATGCCCGCCAGCGCACGATACTTCGCCAGCAGCGCCGCGTCGGACAACGGATTGCGCGGATCGCCGAGCGCGATCGGCACGTGACGCGATTCCCGCCGTCCGTCCGCGCGATGCAGGCTCACCGTCGGCTCGTCGAGATCGCCCAGCGCCGGATCGACCTCGATCGCGATACGTGCGAGCAACGCCGTGACGCGCGAATCCATCCGCCTGTCGTCGCGATAAACGCCGATCCCCGTGTCGCCATACGCGAGGGCCGCCGCCACCGCGTACGGCAGGCTCATCTGCGCCGACGACAGCGTCGACAGGTCGCGGCCGCCGCACATCCGGGCCACGAACGCGCTCGCCCGCACGACCACGCGCTCGATCTCGCCGGCGTCGAACGTGTGACCGTCCGCAAGCTGCAGCGCCGCGTCGATTGCCGCATGCGCGCTGCGGCACGACGCGTGCGGCTTGATCGAGCAGCGCATCAGTTTCCAGTGCGCGCCGAGGCCGTCGGTCAGTGCGTCGGGCGCATGCGATTGCGCGGCGAACGTATTGAAGAAGCCACCCCACACGTCGTCGAACACGCTGGCCGGGCCCGTCACACCTTCGCGTGCCAGCAGCGCCGCGAGCACGCCGCCTTCCGCCGCCCGGCCGGCATGCAGCCGCTTCGTCTGCGAGCCGTCGTGGATGAAGCCCCACAGACCACCGGAGAAACTTGCCGCATGGCCGAGCGCGTCGCGCGTGCGCGCGGCGTCGAGTCCGAGCACGCGTGCGCTCGCGGCCGCCGCGCCGAACACGCCGCAACTGAGCGTCGAGTGCCAGCCGGCACCGTTGTGAGCCGAGTAGCCGCCGGCGGCTTCCAGCACGCGGCGGCCGACGTCGTAGCCGAGCACGATTGCGGTCACGCATTCCCGGCCGGTCACGGGGCGGTCCGCGCATGACAACGCGGCGAGCACGGCCGGCAGCACGACGGCGCCCGAATGATCGCAGCCGCCGGCATCGTCGAGCTCGAGCGCGTGTGCGGCGATCCCGTTGACGAACGCGGCGTCGCGCGCGCTTGCCTTGCACCGCGTGCCCCACAGCGACGCACCGTCGCGCACGACCGCGCCGGTGAGCGCACGTGCGCTGCGCGTCTCGACGGCCGAGGTGCCAGCCAGTGCGGCACCGAACGTATCGAGCACATGACGCGTGGCCTTGGCGACGACATCGTCAGGCACCGCGGCGGCAGGCGTTTGCGCGACAAACGTCGCGAGCCGCGTCGCGCGCGTTTCGGTATCCATCGTCATCGCGCCGACGCGTCTGCCACGCAGCGTGCAAACACGTCGACCGGATGGTTCGGCTCATTGTCGTGAGCCTGCTCGCGCCACCAACGCGCAACATCGCGCCCGGTCGCAAACCAGACGTCGCCCGCATCGCGCAGGTGCGCGAGCAACGCACGCAGCAGGTCGATCCGCCCTGCCGTGCCGATGATTTCGGGATGCAGCCGCAGCACGCAGCACAGCCCGAAGCGCCGAAACCCGTCGACATCGCGCCGCCAGTTGTCGAGCACGTCGCGATACGCGGCGATGCGCGGCTGACCGGCCGGCACCGGCGGCGACAGGTTGAACTCGAAGTACGGCTCGTCCTCGAGTTCGTAGTGCAGCGGCAGCTCGACGAGCCGCAGGTCGGTCGCGCCTGCGCCGGCGCGCGGATGCAGGTACGGCAAATCGTCGCCGCGCCACGACGACGACCACGTGAAGCCTTCCGCCACGAGAAAATCCGCAAAGCCGTCGGCCCAGTTGCCGGTGAACGAGCGAAAGCCTTCCGCGCAGTGTCCGGTCGCGTCCGCGAGCGCCGCCCGCCCGGCACGGCACGCGTCCATCTGCGCGGCAAGCGGCAGCGCGTCGAAATCCTCGCAGCGAAAACCGCTCACGCCGAGCTCGTGGCCGGCGGCGGCGATCGCCCGCACGGCGCCGCCATGCGTCTGCGCGACGCGGCCCGGCACGAACCAGCTCGTCGGTACGCTGAATTCGTCGAACGCGGCGAGCAGCCGGTCGACGCCGCGCGTCGCGCCGTAGCGCCACACCGACAGCGATTTTTCCCGGCCGACGATGCGCGGCTCGCGTGTCTGGATGCCATGAATGTCGTTGAAGTCGACCGTGATCGCGACCGCGCATCGCGCGCCGCCCGGCCAAGCACAAGGTGTGTTCACATGTCGCTCCGGTGCGTGGGTTGCGCGCCGTGCGCGTGCTGCGCGAGCCACCAGTCGGCCACGTCGCGGCAGCGCGCGAACCACACGCCATCCTGCGCGCACATGTGGCCGAGCCACGCCTCCAGCAGCGCGATGCGCCCCGGCTTGCCGCAGACTTTCGGATGAAGCAGCGTCGTCAGGCACAGCCCTTCGCGGTATATCCCGTCGAATTCGCGCGTCCAGTTGTCGAGCGTCGCGTCGTAGCCGGCGATCCGGTCGAGCCCCGCCGGATAGTCGGGGTTGCGGTGATACGCAAGCGACGCGTAATCGTCGGTCTCCCAGCGGCCGGGAATCTCGACGAGCGGCGGCTCGCCGTCCGCGCCGGGCAGCAGGTACGGACGGTCGTCGCCCCGCATCGAGCTCGAATAGCGCACGCCCGCTTCGCGCAGCACAGCCACCGTCGCGTCGCTCCAGTCACCCGACGGTGTGCGGAACCCGACCGGCCGCACGCCGAGCGTGCGCTCGAAGATGTCGGCCGACTGTGCCATGATCTCGCGCTGCCGCCAGGGCTCGAGCGCCCAGAACGCTTCGTGCCGGTAACCGTGATATCCGATCTCGTGGCCGCGCTCGACGATGGCCGCGCATTGGTCGGGCCAGGTGCGCGCGACCCACGCGGGCACGAAGAACGTCGCGGGCAGGCCGAACGACGCAAGCATGTCGAGCAGCCGTCCGAGCGCGCGCCACGGCCCGTAGCTGCCGAGCGTGAAATACGCGGGGTTGCGCCAGATCGACCCGTTCAGCATCGCGTCGCCGGTCGGGCCGTCGAGATCGAACGCGAGCGCGACGCACGCGCGCTTCGCGTCCGGCCAGCGGGGAGCCAGGTCCGTCATCGCGCGCTCAGTGGGTGCCGTTGACCATCGCCTTCGCGACCGCATGCTCCTGGAGCCCCCACTTCGCGAGCAGCTTCTGATACGAGCCATCCGCGATCAGCTGGTTGAGCGCCGTCGTCAGCGCGCCGCTCAGCGCGGTATTGCGCTTCGCGACGCCGATGCCCGTGTATTGCGACAGGAACGGCTTGCCCACCGGCGCATACGCGTTCTGCTCGAGGCTGTTCTGGTACGGCAGCGTTTCGCCGCCCTGCACGGCCGCGTCGATACGGTTCTGGCGCAACTGCATCCGCGCGTCCGACGAGCCGTCCGTACCGACGACGATGATCGCCGGCTTGCCGGCCTTCACGCAGTTCTCGGCGCTCCACGCGGTGGTGTTGTCGGGGAACGACGTGCGTCGGCTCGAGCCGACGCGCTTGCCGCACAGCGCGCCCATCTGCGCGAACTCGCCCGCGCGCGTCTTCAGCGTATAGAACTGCGGGCCGGTCTCGATGTAGTCGACGAACGTCACCGCGTCGCGGCGCGTCGGCAGGTCGGTCATGCCGGACAGGATCATGTCGACGCGCTGCGTCGCGACCGCGCTCATCATCTGGTCGAAGCTCGTTTCGACCCAGTTCAGCTTCGCGCCCATCTTCGCGGCGAGCGCCTCGCCGAGATCGACGTCGAAGCCCGCCAGCTTGTCGGTCGCCGGATCCTTGTATTCGAACGGCGGATAGTTCGGCACGATCGCGACGTTCAGCGTGCGTTTCGCGTTTGCCGATTGCGCGGCGGCGAACGATGCATGAAGCGCGAGTGCGCCGAATGCGACGGCGGCCAGCGTGCGGGTCAGGACGGATGCTTTCATGGGTGTCGCCTTGTCATGATGGAGGAATGGGGACGATGCCGCGCGCGTCGACGGCTCGATCGTTGGGGCGCTGCAAAACGGGGCGCCCGGCCCGGTCATGCAAGCACGGCGGAGATGAACTCGCGCGTGCGCGCATGCGTCGGCGCGGACAGCACCTGGCCGGGCGGCCCGCTCTCGACGATCCGGCCGCCGTCCATGAACACCACGCGGTCGGCCACCTCGCGCGCGAACCCGAGCTCGTGCGTGACGACGATCATCGTCATCCCGCTCTTCGCGAGGTCGCGCATCACGGCCAGCACTTCACCAACCAGTTCGGGGTCGAGCGCCGACGTCGGTTCGTCGAACAGGATCAGTTGCGGATGCATCGCGAGCGCCCGCGCGATCGCGACGCGCTGCTGCTGGCCGCCGGACAGCTCGACCGGAAACGCGTCGCACTTGTGCGCGAGCCCGACGCGCGCGAGCAGCGCGCGCGCTTCCTCCTCCGCTTGCGCGCGGCGGCGCTTGAGCACCTGCACCGGGCCTTCGATCACGTTCTCGAACGCGGTCTTGTGCGGAAACAGGTTGAAGCGCTGGAACACCATGCTCGTCGCCAGCCGCTGGCGCGCAACCTGACGCTCCGACAGTTCGTGGAGCCGGTCGCCGGCGCGCCGGTAGCCGGCCAGTTCGCCGTTGACCCACAGCGCGCCGGCGCTGATCGTCTCGAGCTGGTTGATGCAGCGCAGGAACGTGCTCTTGCCCGAGCCCGACGGGCCGATGATGCACAGCACTTCACCCGGCTCGACGTCGAGCGTGATGCCGTGCAGCGCCTGGAAATCGCCGTACGACTTGCGTACGTCGACCGCGCGAACGACCGCGTTGGTCATGACGTTCTCCCGAGGGTTGAGGGTCGTGTCGTTCATGTGCGGCCCGCCGCCCGGCCCGCGCCGCGCGCGAAACGCCGCTCGACGCGGGCCTGCGCGAGCGACAGCACGGTGACGATCGCGAGATACCAGATACCCGCGACGATCAGCAGCTCGATCACGCGGGCGTTCGCGTAATAGATGTTCTGCGCGTTGTGCAGCATCTCCGCGTACTGCACGACGCTCGCGAGCGACGTCAGCTTGACCATGCCGATCAGCTCGTTGCCGATCGGCGGCACGATCACGCGCATCGCCTGCGGCAGGATGATCCGGCGCAGCGCCTGCAGGCGCGCCATGCCGATCGATTTCGCGGCCTCGTACTGGCCCGTGTCGACCGACAGCAGCCCCGCCCGCACGACTTCCGACGTATAGGCCCCCTGATTGATGCCGAGCCCGAGCACCGCCGCGAGGAACGGCGTCATCACGTCGACGGTCCGGTATTCGGCGATACCCGGGATGCCGAGCGTCGGAAACACCAGCCCGAGGTTGAACCACAGCAGCAGTTGCAGGATCACCGGCGTGCCGCGGAACAACCAGATGTAGCCGTGCGCGATCGCGCCGAGCACCGGGTTCGACGACAGCCGCATCACCGCTGTGACGACGCCCAGCACGACGCCGAGCGTCATCGCGAGGACGGTCATCACGATCGTGTTGCCGAGCCCCGTCAGGATCGAGCGTGCGGTCAGGAACTGGCCGACGACGCGCCATTCGATCTGTCCGCGCGCGAACGCGACCGCCACATACGCGAGCGCGGCAATGATCGCGATCGACGCGACATAGCGGCCCCAGTAGCGCCGGCGCACGCGCACGAACCCGGCGATATCGTCCGCGGCGCGGGCGGCCGGCTCCGGCGTATCATCGAGACGGCCCGATTCGGATGCGCTCAGCATGACGGCCCCCGGTAGTCGGCTGCCCATGCGGACTGGCGTTCGATCGCGTCGCTCAGGCGGTCGATCTGCTCGCGCACGCGCGCGGGTGACGTGCCGCCCGCCCCGCCGCGGGCCGCGACGGCCGCGTCGAGCGTCAGGTGCGCGCGCACCGCGGGCGCGAGGCGGGTGTCGACGGCCTGCAACTGTTCCGCGCTCGCGTCGGCCAGCTCGATCCCGTCCCGCTCGCACGCGCGCACGAGCGTGCCGGTGATCTCGTGCGCCTCGCTGAACGGCACGCCCGTCAGCGCGAGCCAGTCCGCCACCTCGGTCGCGAGCGTGAAGCCGAGCGGCGCCTGGCGACGCATCTCGTCGACGTTCACACGCATCGTGCGGATCATCCCCGCCATCGCCGGCAGCACGAGTTCGAGCGTGTCGATCGAATCGAACGCCGCGATCTTGTCTTCCGCGAGATCGCGGTTGTACGCGAGAGGCAGCGACTTCAGCGTCGCGAGCAGGCCCGTCAGGTTGCCGATCAGGCGCCCCGCCTTGCCGCGCGCGAGTTCCGCGATGTCCGGGTTCTTCTTCTGCGGCATGATCGAGCTGCCGGTCGCATAGGCATCGTCGAGTTCCACCCAGCGGAATTGCCGCGACGTCCACAGGATCACTTCTTCCGACAGCCGGGACAGGTTCACGGCCAGCATGCTCGTGACGAATACGAATTCGGCGACGTGATCGCGCGCGGCCACCGCGTCGATCGAGTTCTCGCACGGCGCGTCGTAACCGAGTTCCCGCGCGGACAGCTCGGGCCGCACGCAGATCGCCGAGCCCGCGAGCGCGGCCGCGCCGAGCGGCGAACGCGCGGTGCGGCGGTCCCAGTCGACGAGGCGATCGACGTCGCGATACAGCGACTGCGCGTGCGCGAGCAACTGATGACCGAACACGATCGGCTGCGCGGGCTGCAGGTGGGTAAATCCGGCGGTTACCGTGTCGACGTGCCGGCTCGCCTGGCCGATCAACGCATCCTGCAGGTCGAGCACGCCGCGCACGAGCTGGCGGGCCTTGTCGCGCAGGTACAGGCGCAGGTCGTTCGCCGCCTGGTCGTTGCGCGAGCGCCCGGCGCGCAGCTTGCCGCCCAGTGCCGGCAGCCGCTGCGTGAGCACGCGCTCGAGGAAGGTGTGCACGTCCTCGTCCGCGAGCGACGGCGCGATCGCACCGGCCGCGTGGTCGCGCGCGATGCCGTCCATGGCGGCCAGCAGTTGTGCGAGCTCTTCGTCGTTCACGATGCCAGCGCGATTCAACTCGCGCGCATGCGCGCAGGAGCCCGCGAGGTCGTACGGCACGAGACGGAAGAAACTCGGATCGGAGCGCGACAAGTTCTGCAGCGCGTCGGACGGTTTCGACTGGAAGCGGCCGCCCCACAGGCGCTCGATCGGTTCGGTAAGGCTCATTGCGGTCGACCTCGATTCGGTTGGATTACCCCCACTGTAGGCATTCAATTTTTTTTGTTGTAGCGAGAAATTGAATCCGCTTTAATGAAATTTTTCTCAGCACCGTCGCCTGCGACGCGCCCGCCGATGCGCAACCGCCTGCCCCCGCTGAACCCGCTTCGCGCGTTCGAGGCTGCCGCCCGGTGCGGCACCGTGTCGGCCGCCGCCGACGAACTGCACGTGACCGCGAGCGCGGTCAGCCATCAGATCCGGATTCTCGAGAGCACGCTCGGCGTCGCACTATTCGTCAGATCAAAAGCCCGCGTGAAGCTCACGCCCGAAGGCGAGGCGTTGCTGGAACCGGTCGGCGCGGCGTTCGACATGATCGCGAACGCGACTGTCAGGCTCGATTCGCCGGCAGCCGCCGGCGATCTCGTCGTGTCGACGCCGCTGTCGCTCACGTCGCGCTGGCTCGCCCGGCACATCGGCGATTTTCTCGAGCGCTATCCGGGGATCCATCTGAAAGTGATTCCGTCGAACGACGATCGCGAGACCTACTCGCCCGACGTCGACGTATGCATTCGCTACGGGGAAGGCAACTGGCGAAACCGGCGCGTCGAGCTGCTCGCGCATCCGGCGCTGTTCCCGGTCGTGAGCCCGGCGTTGATGAACGGGCCCGATGCGATCCGCAAGGTGCAGGATCTCGCGGGACGCACGCTGTTCTGCGAGCACGCGGGCTCGTGGATGCGCTGGCTGGCGGAAGCGAACGCGGACAAGCTGCCGGGCATCCGCATTCTGGAAATCGGCAACGCGCACATCGGCGTCGAAGCCGCGGTGCACGGGCAAGGCGTCGCGCTCGGCGACAGCCTCTCCGTGCGCGACGACCTGCTCGACGGCACGCTCGTGCGGCCGTTCAGCGCGGCGGTGCCGTCGCGTCATGCGTACTATCTGGTCACGCGTCACGAGCTGGCCGATTCGCCGCTCGTGACCGCGTTCACGACGTGGTTGCGCGCCTGTCTGGCGTGACGCACAAGCGCGCGGCAGGGGACAGACTCAGGTAGCGAGACTCGCCAGGTCGTCCCATACCATCACGATGTTGTGCGATCGCCAGATCGGCCCCGGGTCGACATACTCGCCCGCCAACCGGCCGTCCAGCGACGCGTAAAAGGCGATCGCGGCATCGTTTCCCTTGACGACACTCAACGCCGCGCCCCGATATCGCATCGTCTGCAAATGCGTGGCGAGCCGGGCGAGCAGCGTGCGGCCGATGCCGCGACGCTTGAACCCGGGGTCGACATACAGGAACTTGATCTCGCCACGGCCGCCGAAAATCGGCTCCGACGGCGCGCCGGCCGCGCCGATTCCGACGATCGTGCCATCGATTTCCGCGACGAGCACCAGTTGGTCGCCATCGTTCGACGCCAGCTTCTCCCGCCATTTCCGGCCGCGATAGTGCACGTCGAGGACGGCATGCGCTTGCGCCGGCGCGAGATCGCGATAGGTATGCCGCCAGACCTTGACGTGAAAATCGGCGATCGCCTGCGCATCGGCGAGGCTGGCGGATCGGATGGATATTCCGGACATGGAAGCGTCTCTCGGGCGGCTTGGCGCGCGCGGGTGGCGCGGCGCACACGCCGGATTGTCGATGATCCGGGCGACGATGTCAGCATCTTGCGGGCATAGCGGATCGGCGTGGTACCGTTCCGCGTTGCGGCCGCTGTGCAGGAACCGCGTCAACGCTACCCGCTGCGGCCGCTCGAAGAGGTGTTCTGCCGTCCCGTGCTCCCACCCAGGCCTGCTTCTGACACACCGAATCGCGCAACCGGCAAGTCGTCAAATCGACAACTGACCGTCAATGCAAGTGACAGCAACTCCACCGACCTGGATGCGCTGATCGGTCACGGCCAAGCGGAGAACACCCGCCCGACCAACGACCTTGCCCTGCGATGCCAGGAACTCGCTGCCGAAGTGAGCAGTTTGGCCCGTATGGCGAATGAAGACGCCGACAGCGCCATTGCCGCTGCCGCAAACCGGATCTTCATTGACACCATGTGCCGGAGCAAATGCGCGAACCTCGATCCGGGAAGGCGCCTGTTCGTCGTACTCCCCGAAGATCACAACACCCGTTGCCTTGGCCTTGGTGTCTTGCACTTTCATGCGCTGCAGGTCGGGCTGGGTTGCTAGCACGGCCTGCGCATCAGCAAGCTGAGCGACGATCCAGCGTGCGCCGACGTCGATCAACCTGGGTTTGAACTGGCGGCACAATGAGCTACCGAGGATGGCGTCCAACTCATCGATCTGAGCATCGTCCAGCGGGGTGATCGTGGACTCCGGGAGATCAAACGAGATCCACTGTTCGCCATCGTCCTCGCGCGCCACCTTCAGGCTGATCAAGCCGGCGCTGCATTCCTGGATGAGCGTGCCTTCCTTTGCGCGGACGAGGCCCGCCTCGAGAAGCGCATGAGCGGTCCCGATGGTGGGGTGGCCGGCGAAGGGCAACTCGGCTCCGGGCGTAAAGATGCGAACTCGATAATCTGCCCTCGGGTCCAGGGTCGGCAATACGAAGGTTGTCTCCGACAGGTTCGTCCAATTGGCGATTTGCTGCATCTGTTCAGTGGTCAATCCATCGGCGCGCAACACAACCACGACAGGATTGCCTTTGAACCGTACGCTGGTGAAGACATCGACTTGCTTGAAAAGGATATTCGACATGGAAGGCCCTTGGAGCATTGAGATATTCGACAAACGCCGCCCGGAATCAATGACGAAGATCACAGCAACCCAGGCGGCGCACTCGCTCTACAGATTTTCGATAATGAATTCCGGAACCATTTTGATCGCGGTCGAGAAATTGGAGAAATTCGGCGACGTCTTCACGACAGCCCGATGCAATTCTTCCAACTGCTCGCGGGATGCATCGGACTTAACCCTGACCGTATAGTGTACCTCTTCGTACCCTGGCTTGACTGCCGGATCGATTCCGAGGAAACCACGAAGGTCCAGCTCGCCGACCGTTTCAATTTCCAGCTTGTCGAGCTTGATTCCCATGGCTGCTGCATTTGCTGCAAAACCTACTGACATACAGGCATTCAGAGCCGCCATCAAAAGCTCCTGCGGATTCGGCGCACTATTCTCTCCGAGAAGTTCACGTGGCTCGTCCGCGCTAATATCGAAATGGCGATCGAAAGTCTCGTCGAAAAGCACGTATTCAGATACGACGCCGACTGTCTTTGCTTGCCCCATCCATTTCGTCTTTACCTTGAATTTAGCGGTCGCGTTCTCTCCACTATTCTTGGCCTTATCAGCCATAGCGCCGAGCGCCACCAGATCAATTCCATTCATTTTCATCATTCCACCCTCTTTTCATTAACGCCTACGCTGGCATCCCACTACCGCGCTCGCGAAGTTGATCGTCCGTTGTTACGCTCCGTACGCGCCCCGGCAGCCTCACGCCGGTTCGTCCACCGAGGACATGACGAGGAGAATTCGTTTTTGTCTGTTGATACGACTCGTGATGAAGCTGGCTGGCGGTTGGCGTAGCGTAAGATTCGACGCTTTCTTTTCGTCTGGCAAACGAGATAAAGTTTTCCCTTCCGAAATAAAAACTTTCACGCCACCTCGACAACCGCCTCGCGCCGGCGACCCATGTCACCGCCGAACCGTTGCGGGCCTTGGTCGGACGCCACTTCATTTCGTCGCTGAATGGGGTGTACTGGTGCCGCACTTCGGCCTCGATGGACAGCCGCAACTCGCTCCATCTGAGCCAGATTCAACGTCGCGTCGAAATCTCGATTGCTTCCCTGACATCCTTCCCTTTGAAGCCAATAGCTTCGATCAGCGGACGGAACAACCCCGGGGCTTTGGCAATCAATGCGTTTTGTTTCGGCAGCACGACCATGTCTCTACGGTTCTCGATTCCGTTGACAATGCCATCCACCACGCTTTCGATCGAAATCATCTTCCAAATTCCACCCCGATTTCCTCCCCACAATTTCAATCCCGCCTTGTCGGAATGAACTTGTTCCATCATGGGAGTTTGGAAGAATGTGGGATGCACGCTTCCGACGTCCACCCCCATGTGTCGGACCTCGAGTCGAATGCTGTTACACATCGCCCATACCGCAGCCTTGCTTGCCGTGTAGTGGGCTTGCAACGGTGAATGAACGAAGGCAGCCATGGAAGAAACCGCCATAAGATAGCCTTGTCGTTGCGCCACGTATGGAATACTCGAACGGAACGTCCGCCAGACGCCGGTCAAGTTGATATCGATGACACGCTCGAAATTTTTGGGATCTGCCGAGATCAAAGGCTCGACGCAATCGATTCCGGCATTCGCGATCACGATGTCAATGCCGCCAAAATGCTCCGCAGCCGCGTTCATCGCGTCATTGACGCTGCTCATCGAACGGACATCGGTTTCAAACGCGAAGGCCGATTGCCCAAGTGCCTCTTGTTGCGCATGCAGCGCACGGCGGTCAATATCAAGGAGTGCGACTCGCGCGCCTTTGTCGACCAGCACACGAGCAAGGCCGCCCCCCAGCCCTCCGGTAGAGCCTGTTATGGCGACGACTCGGTTGCGAACATCATATTTTTTCATGGATTTCTCTCTATTTATTAATCAATGAATCTTTGAAGGAAGGTGATTTGATCGCTGACTGCCCGCTCAAACGCATAACCGACATAAATATCGAAATGTCCGAACGGATATATATTCACCAATCCTTTGGGTGCACGTTTTGCGTGACGCAACGTAGTACGCGTCGGCGCGACGGTATCAGGATCACAAACACAGAACAGCACCGGGCAGGCGATCCGTGAAGTCTTGCGACCGGGAAAATAGCGAATAATTTGAAGAGCGAACCGGGCGGCCACGTAGTTACGAAAGACGGCTGACATATCGTTCGGCACCAACTTCATGTAGCCGGGCTCGGCATCAGGAGCCACCATTAATGCAACCCCCCCTGGCTTCCCGGCTATCGGGATGGTCACCGGGTGCCCTCCCAACCATGCGCGGAATTGATCGCGGATCGCTCTGGCAGTTACCTTGATTAGCGATCCTAATGGTAAAGCGCAAACGGAAGCCAGCCCATCCGTGAACGGACACTGGGCAATGACCGCGGACACGTGAGCGTTGTCGGCCGCGATGGTCAGCGCATGCCCTCCCCCAAACGACGATCCCCAGACAATCAATCTCTCTGCGTCTACGTCGGTTCGTGTTCGAGCAAATGCTATCGCGGCCCTCCAGTCTTGTAGCTGCTTGCCTACATCGAGCAACTGCCGCGGCTCGCCGCCACTGCTGCCGAAGTGCCGATAATCAAACACCAGACAGGCAAATCCAGCCTCGCAGAATCTGTGAGCAAACGCATCCAGTCGCATTTCACGCGTGCCGCCCAGACCATGTGCCATCACGATCACCGGTGCCGGCCTGCTGGTGTCCGGAAGGTATAGCCAAGCTGCACAATCGTCCCCGTCAGAAGGGAACGTCACCTCAAGCCGCCGCATGAGCATCTCCGTGTAGTGAAATCCATTGTTGGAGTGGAATCTAAATTTGGAAAAAGGTAAAGTCAACCCATGGATACACCAACCCTGACCCGCACGCAGCGCCGAGCCGCTGAAATGCGGCGCACGCTCGTCGACATTGCGGAGGACCTCCTGATCGAAGGAGGTGTGGCTGCCGTGACGGCTGAAGAGGTCGCGCGTCGCGCGGACGTTTCCCTTCAAACTGTTTACAACCGAATCGGCCGCAAACCTGCGCTGCTCATGGCCATCGCCGAGCGGGCCATGCAGGAAAATCACGCGTTCATTGACGAGGCGTATAGCGCCTCCGGTACGGCAGAAGAACGCGCGTTAAGCGTGTTCAACGCGTATGTGCGTTTCGCATTCGAGCGTCCGCAACAGTTTCGTATCCTCGCCAATCCACCGGATGAACCGGAAGCGATCGAACGCATCGCGTCGATGGCGCGTCAGCAAAACGCGAAATTGGAAAGCATTATTCGGGACGGGATCGCGGCTGGCGACTTTCATGCAGACCTGGAACCTGAAAGTGCTGCCAACGCGCTGTGGGCAATGATGGACGGTGTCCTCTGCCTGGCCTTGCGAAGTGACGCCATGCGGCCAAACAATGTTGCCCCTGAAAATTTGGTCCGCGAAACGTGGAAAGTGCTGGCGCGCGGTATACAAGCTCGCTGATCCGAACAACGCTCAGCGAATGCCAGAGGAAAGGTATGCGGCGGCGATACAGGTAAGCGCCGGATCTTTCGATCAGGGACTTGTTCCGTCATGCTGCGTCGCCTCGGCGAGCAACCAGTCACGAAAGGCGACCAATCTCGGCAAGCTGGCGCACTCCGGCCGATAAACGACGTAGTAGGCCAACTCGGACGCAACGCTGATATCCGGGAATAATCGAACCAATCGTCCGCTCGCAAGATCATCCCGCGCCATGACGCTGCGTGCGAGCGCAATGCCGTGTCCCTCGATCGCAGCCTGGAGCACCGCGGCGGAATTGTTGATCTGCATGCCGCGCGTGGGAGGCGCGTTCGTCACACCGGCTTTCTTCATCCATACCTCCCAAGTCGGAAAGCCTGCGTGGCCGTCCATCGACAAGTCGTGGATCAAGGTCTCGCGCACGATGTCTGCCGGTTTGCGCAGACGCCAATGCTGCCGCAGCAGTTCCGGTGAGCAGACCGGATAAACCTCCTCGTCCATCAGCTTGTCCGCCTTGAGGCCCGACCAGCTTCCCATCCCATAGCGCACACCGATATCGATCCGCTGGGCCACGAAATCGACTGACTTATGGTTCGTATCCAGGCGCACGTCCGTGTCAGGCCATGCGGCCTGGAACCGATCGATGCGGGGTAACAGCCACTTGGCGGCAAACGCCGGGCTGACCGTCACGGTGAGCACACCGCTGGTCGAGATCTCCTGCAACCGCTCCAAACCCAGCGTCAGCCGGTCGAAACCGGCCCTGATATCCGGCAACGCGCGTTCGGCCATCTCCGTCGGGACGAGCCTCGCTCGCCCGCTGGTGCTTCGAAGAAACAACGGCGTGCCCAACCAATCCTCGAGTGTGCGCACCAATTGCCCGACCGCTGCCGGTGTGACGTTCAGTTCCACCGCAGCCGCAGAGAAGCTCTGATGGCGAGCGCTGGCCTCAAAGGCCCGTAATGCGTTGAGATGGACGGGAGATTTCATGGAGACAAAGTTTTTCTTTCAACATCGGACACTTTATCTCGTTTGTCGCCGGATGCAAACAGGCAAAGAATTACTCCCATGTCGACGGTCAGCAGCTTCCGCCCGCGACGTGGTCGCAATGCAAATACGGGAAAAAGCAGCACCCATTTATCTGTTCGCATTGGTTCCGATGGCGGCTGGCGGAAGCCCGGACAGTCGCAGTCTGCCGCACCGGCGGGGCATCGAAGTAGCGGGCCGCCCGCGCCGTGCGAGTTTTTCTTCTAGTCCAACACCTGCCCATCGGCGGGTATACAACAGAGGTTTCGAGATGAGCAACCAATTCAAGGGCAAGAAACTGCTGGTCGTCGGCGGTACCAGTGGCATGGGCATGCAGTCGGCGCGCATGGTGCTGGCCGAAGGCGGCAGCGCAGTAATCGTCGGCAATCGTCCGGAGAAAACGGAAGAAGCGCGAGCGGAACTGGCCAAGCTCGGCCAAGTATGGGCAGTGACCGCAGACCTGTCCAGCGACGACGGCGTAGCGACGCTGCTCAAAACCATCGACGAACAGCACGCCGACATCGATCTGCTGGTCAATGCCGCGGGTGTGTTCTTCCCCAAGCCTTTCCTCGAGCATACCGGCGCGGATTATGACCAATACATGAAGCTGAACAAGGCGTTCTACTTCATCACGCAGAAGGTCGCCGCCAATCTGGTCGCCAACGGCAAGCCGGGCGCAATCGTCAACATCGGTTCGATGTGGGCAAAGCAGGCCATCGCAGCCACGCCGTCGTCCGCCTATTCGATGGCGAAGGCCGGTCTGCACTCGCTGACCCAGCACCTGGCGATGGAGCTCGCGCCCAAGCACATCCGTGTCAATGCCGTGTCGCCGGCGGTCGTTCAGACCCCCATCTACGAGGGCTTCATCCCCAAGGCGGAAGTCCACACCGCACTGCAAGGGTTCAACACGTTCCACCCGATCGGCCGCGTGGGTACGCCGCAAGACGTCGCGGAAGTCGTCGCTTTCCTGCTCTCGGACAAGGCGAGCTGGGTCACCGGCGCGATCTGGGATGTCGACGGCGGCGTGATGGCCGGCCGCAATTGAGGTACGGCGCACACGAGCGCCGCGCAGGTTCGCATCAACTTCCACTTATCAAGGAGAACTGCAAATGGTCTATCTGCAAATTACGCTGAAGGTCGCCCAAGGCAATCGCGCTGCAGCTGCCGGTATTTATCAGAAATACAAGGCGCCGTTCCTCGAGACCATCGCGGGTGCGAAATCCAAGGAACTGTTGGTGCGTGACGACGATGTCCAGGTGCTGCATGGTTTCGATACCGAAGCGCATGCGAGCGCTTATCTGCAAAGCGAGTTGTTCAACGCCGACGTCGTGGGCGCCCTCAAACCGCTGCTGGATGCCGCACCCGATGTGCGCATTTACCAGACGGTGTAATTCCATGTCGCCGGGCCATGCTGACACCCGGCGTCTCAATTCTCAACAGGAGCAAAAGCCATGATGCAAGACTGGAATTCCTACCGTGACAACCTGCTCGAGCGTGTGGGCGATTATGCGAAGCAGAGCCCCGAGGTCGTGCGCGGCCTGATGACAATCGACAACGCCGCCGCGAAGACCGGCCATCTGGAAGCGAAGATGCACGAGCTGATCGCGCTGGCCGTGGCCGTGACCACGCGTTGCGACGGCTGTATTTCGGTTCACACCAAGAAGGCCGTCGAGGCCGGTGCGTCGCTGGAGGAGATCTCCGAGGCGCTCGGCGTTGCGATCGCCCTCAACGCAGGTGCTGCGCTGACCTATTCGGCGCGCGTCATCGAGACCTATCAGCAATTGCCCAACAAGTAAGCAGTACGAAAATGAGCTGGCCGCTCGACGATGAGACGGCCAGCCCACATTTTTCGATCCGATGTCTGGAAGAACCCATGCTAATCAACGCCGATTTCTCGCGCCGCGCGATCGTCACGCCACACGAATACCAATGGGTCGCGTCGCCCCAAGGGGGCGTCGAACGCGTCATGCTGGATCGTGTGGGCGCGGAGAAAGCGCGAGCAACGAGTATCGTACGTTACGCCCCAGGTTCACATTTCCCGCGCCATCAGCACCCAGCCGGCGAGGAAATCCTCGTGCTCTCAGGCACGTTCTCTGACGAAGGCGGCCACTATCCGGCAGGTTGGTATCTCCGTAATCCGCCCGGCTCCTGTCATCAGCCCTCGAGTCGTGAAGGCGCCATGATCTTCGTCAAGCTACGTCAGATGCCGTTACATGAGGCGCGCCGTGTCCGCGTGGACACCCGTGATCCAGCCGCTTGGCGCAGGCAGAACGGCCGCGAGGTCTGTCCACTGTTTGCCGACGACGCCGAACAAGTCTGCTTGCACCGCATGGCGCCGAATGATGCTCTCGTCGCGGCGCAGGGAGACGGTGCCGAACTACTCGTCCTGACGGGTGCCGTGGTGGCCGAGGGCGAAATTTACGGTCGCGGCAGCTGGATCCGCGTTCCCGCCGACGACTCCCTCCACGTCGTTGCTGCTTCTCAGGGAGCCACTGTTTATCTCAAGACTGGTCTTCCGGTCGCCATCGGAGCGGAAGTATAGCCATGCAAACAGCTCGCATTGCCATCATCGGCGCAGGATTGAGCGGCCTTTATGCCGCCTGGTTGCTCGAGCGCCAGGGCATCCGGGACTACGTGCTGTTGGAAGCACGCGATACGCTCGGCGGCCGGATCATCTCCGTCCCGGGCCCGGGACAGGCTTCAGCCGACGCCGATTTCACTGCGGACGCGATCGACCGCTTCGACCTTGGGCCCACCTGGTTTTGGCCCGAGTATCAGCAGGAGCTGCGACGCCTCGTCGACGCGTTGGGCCTGGAACAGTTCGAGCAGTTCGAAACGGGCGACATGATGGTGGAGCGCTCACCTGATGAGCCACCGGTGCGCATGCGCGGCTATGTCAACTCGCCGGCCTCGATGCGCGTGATCGGCGGCATGAGCTCGCTAGTGGATCGCCTACGCCGGGCACTGGATCCCCAGCGGGTTATCACCGGCCAGTCGGTGAACCGCATGCGCATCGTGGACGGGGATGTCGAGCTGGATAGTGAAGATGCTCCCGGCGGCTTCACGACGTGGCGCGTCGCACAAGTGTTGCTCGCGCTACCGCCCCGCCTCGCCGAGAACACCATCGCGTTCGAGCCGGAGCTTCCACCCATGCTGGCCCGGCAATGGCGCGCTACGGCGACCTGGATGGCTCCCCACGCAAAGTACATCGCGATCTACGATACCCCGTTCTGGCGCGATCAGGGACTGTCCGGCGAAGCCCGCAGCGCGCGCGGGCCGTTGGGAGAAATTCACGACGCCTCGATGCCCGGCGGCAGCGCGGCACTGTTCGGCTTCTTCGGTGTGCCCGCCCAGGTTCGCCAGAACGTATCCGACGAAGTGCTGTGCATGCATAGCCGCGCGCAGTTTGTGCGCCTGTTCGGCCCGGCGGCAGCCACGCCCCGCGCGGAATTCATCAAGGATTGGGCACAGGAACCCTATACGGCCACGTCCGCAGACCTCGTCGCTGCGAACGCGCATGCCGCCGCCCCTGTCGCGACGGTTTCCTCCGGCCCATGGAGCGGGCGCCTGACCGGTATCGCCAGCGAATGGTCACCCCACTTTCCCGGCTATCTGGCCGGCGCGGTGGAGGCCGCCGGGTTAGGTGTGCAGACGCTCGTTTCGCGCATTGCGACAGCAAACACTTCTTTGACGATCGCGTCTCACTGAGGAGATGATCATGGCGGAGCAACGTTTCGATTTTCACGGCGCGCACGGAACCCTTCTGTCCGGCCGGCTCGAAAGCCCACAGACCACGCCACGCGGTTGGGCGATTTTCGCTCACTGCTTCACGTGCGGTAAGGACAGCGTCGCTGCAGCACGCATTGCCCGAGCCCTTGCGTTGAGCGGAATCGGCGTGCTTCGTTTCGATTTCGCTGGCTTGGGCGGTAGCGAAGGCGAGTTCGCTAACTCCACTTTCGCGGCCGATGTCGATGATCTCGTGGCGGCCGGCCGCGCCATGGCCGCCTCAGGCCGCGCGCCTTCCCTGCTGATCGGTCATAGCCTCGGCGGCGCGGCCGCGTTGGCCGCCGCGGCCGATATGCCCTCGGTGCAGGCTGTCGCAACGATCGGCGCCCCTTCGAGCGTCGAACACGTTCTCGGGCTGTTCGGGAGCGATTCGCTCGCGCAAATCGAAGCTGACGGTGAAGCCGAGGTTCTGCTTGCTGGACGCCCGTTCACGTTCCGAAAGTCGTTTCTCGACGATGCGCGCCAACAGAAGCTGGAGGATCGCATTGCACATATGCACAAGCCCTTGCTTGTGATGCATGCGCCCGGTGATCGTATTGTGGACATTCAACATGCAACGCGAATCTTCGTCGCCGCGCACCATCCGAAGAGCTTCGTGTCGCTCGACGACGCCGACCATCTGCTGACTCGGAGGCCGGATTCGGACTACGTCGCGTCGGTGGTCGCGGCTTGGGCCGTACGCTACCTGCCCGCGGTAGCCGCCGATATACCCGATATTTCCGAGGGAGATGGTGTATTGGCCGAGGAAACAGGCAAGGGTCTGTTTCAGTTGGCCATGCGCAGCGGAAAGCATCAGTTCCTGGCCGACGAACCGGAGTCCGTTGGCGGGATGGCAAGCGGACTATCGCCTTACGAGTTCGTCTGTGCCGCGCTCGCCGCATGTACGGTCATGACCATGCGCATGTACGCGCGCCGAAAAGGCATTCCGCTCGTGCGTGCATCTACCCGTGTGACGCATAGCAAGCGCCCCGATCAGACACCCGCCGACCTGTTCGCTCGGACGATCTCCCTCGAGGGGCCACTCGACGACGAGCAGCGGCAGAAACTCCTGGCGATTGCCGACCGGTGCCCCGTTGATTTGACGCTCGTTCGCGGCTCGGATGTCAGCACCACGCTCGAAGCGGAAAGCGAAAAACTGGTGATCCAATCGAATGATTAGGACGTTCTCCTGACAATCTACTCATATCAACGAATTGACCATGAGATTAAAGGGTAAAACCGCGTTGATTACCGGCGCAACCAGCGGCATCGGTCTGGCTACCGCCGAGTTGTTCGTGCGCGAGGGCGCGCAGGTAGCGATCACCGGCCGCGACGAGGCACGGCTGAAGCGTGCGCGCGCGAAGCTGGGCGGTGCGGTCACGACCATCCAGGCCGACGTGCGCAACAGCGAGGACATGAAGCGGATGGCCCGACAGGTCGCGGACGCCTTTGGCGACGACGGGCTGGATGTCTTTTTTGGCAATGCCGGTGTGGCGTTCTCCACGCCGCTGCTGACCACGGATGAGGCCCGCTTTGACGAACTGCTGGCAGTCAACGTCAAGGGGCTCTTCTTCTCCATGCAGGCCGTGACACCCGTGCTGCGCGATGGGGCGTCGGTGATTCTCAATTCTGCATGGCTCAACAATGTTGGCATGGGCGGTTTCTCGGCGCTTGCTGCCACGAAGGCGGCGGTTCGCTCGTTCGCGCGCTCGTGGTCCTGCGAATTGCTGGATCGCAAGATACGGGTCAATGCCGTCAGCCCCGGCGCGGTCGATACGCCAATCTTCGAGTTGGAAGGTGCAACGCCCGCGCAGCTGGCTGAGACGAAACGTCAGATGTCCTTACAGATTCCGGCCGGCCGCATGGGGGAGCCGATGGAAATTGCCCAGGCCGTGCTATTCCTTGCCAGCGATGATTCACGCTACATGATGGGCGCCGAAATCGTCGTCGATGGCGGATTCGCGCAGCTCTGAGAACTTGAGCCGCGCGGAGCACGCAGCTCGCGGACCTGCTTCGAACCAGGCCCGAATGTCCGACTTCGATCGAGCATGGTCGACGCCCCACACCCGGCGTCTGGCCTTGCCAGTGCGCTAATGCCTTCATACCTTTCGACCACACCAGGAGCAACGATCATGAAAACCGTCTACCGTGCGATGCAAATAACGCGCCCCGGCTTCCTTGAACTAGTGGAACGTCCGACACCGACGCCGGGCACCGGCGAAGTGCTGATCGAAGTAGAAGCCTGCGGCATCTGCGGCGCCGACGTCGGCGACGTCGAAGGCGCCAGTACGGAAGTACAACCTCCGCGTGTGCCCGGTCACGAGGTGGTCGGACGCATCGCCGCGCTCGGCACGCATGTTCCCTCCATCTGGAAGGTGGGTCAGCGCGTGGGGGTTGGTCGCCTGGGTGGACATTGCAACGAATGTGTCCAGTGCCGAAAGGGACACTTTCAGCTCTGCCAGAATCAACCCTTCGTCGGTGCAACATCCGACGGTGGGTATGCCGAAATGATGCTGGCCCGCGCTACCGGGCTGGTTTCTATTCCGGACGAACTCGATGCCGAGGAAGCGGCGCCGATTCTCTGCGCCGGGATCGCCACGTTCAACGCGCTGAAGAAGTGCGGTGCCCAAGCTGGCGACACCGTCGTCGTCCTGGGTATCGGCGGCTTGGGACATATGGCGCTGCAATACGCACGCCGCATGGGCTTCCGAGTCGTCGCTGTCGGACGAGGCAACGACATTGCCGATGACGCGCTGGCGCTCGGCGCACACATCTACATCGACACCGAGCAGGAAGATGCAGTGGCCAAGCTCGGCAGCATGGGCGGCGCGCAGGCCATTTTGACCACGATCGCTCATCCGGGCACCGTGTCGGCGCTGATGGCCGGCCTCGCACCACAAGGACGGTTGGTACTACTGGGCGCCGGCAAGGATCCGTTGCCTGTTTCGACCGGCCAAATGGTCGTGGGCGAGCGAAGCATGCTCGGCTCCATCACCGGCACGCCGTACGAAAATGAGTCGACGCTTGCGTTTAGCGTGCTGGCTGGTGTTCGTCCGAAGATCGAGGTCATGCCGCTGGAACAGGCCAATGACGCATACCGCCGGATGAAATCGGGCGACGTCAAGTTTCGCATGGTCTTGACAACGAGTGCACACCGCAAGTGATGCCGGATCTGCTTCACGTGTAACCACTCATCTTTCGCCTTCCAGACATCATGAAATTCGACAACGTCCTGCAGACTATTGGCAATACCCCGATCATCCGCATGAATCGCCTGTTTGGCGCAGACGCCAACGTATGGATCAAGTCCGAGCGCGGCAATCCGGGTGGCTCCATTAAAGATCGAATTGCGCTCGCGATGATCGAGGAGGCGGAAAGATCCGGGAAGCTCAGACCGGGCGGCACCATCATCGAACCCACCAGTGGCAACACCGGGGTGGGACTGGCGGTGGTTGCCGCCGTCAAAGGTTACAAGCTGGTTCTCGTGATGCCGGAAAGCATGTCCATCGAACGCCGCCGCCTCATGCTGGCATACGGCGCAACCTTCGATCTCACGCCCAGGGAATTGGGCATGAAAGGTGCCATCGATCGCGCACGCGAACTCGCCGAAGAGACGCCCGGCGCCTGGATGCCGCAACAGTTCGAGAATCCTGTCAACGTCGCGGCACATGAGGCCACTACCGCGCAGGAAGTACTCAATGACTTTCCCGATGGGCTGGACGCCCTCATCACGGGAGTCGGCACCGGCGGACATTTGACCGGTGTGGCCAAAGTACTCAAAGCGCGATTCCCGAATCTGAGGGTATTTGCCGTGGAGCCGTCGGCCTCGCCCGTACTCTCCGGCGGCCGCCCTGCTCCCCACACGCTTCAAGGTCTTGCGCCGGGTTTCGTACCCGGGAATCTTGACACCAGCTTGCTGGACGGCGTCATTCAAATCGACGACGGTCCAGCTCGCGATTACGCACGTCGAGCCGCACGTGACGAAGGCTTGCTGATCGGCATCTCGTCCGGTGCCACGCTAGCGGCGATTGCGCATCAGCTACCCGAGTTGCGCAGCGGCGCTCGCGTGCTCGGATTCGCCTACGATACCGGCGAACGCTATCTTTCCGTGGAAGGTTTCCTTCCTATTTAGATAGCTTTCCTATTTTTGTCAGCGATATGAACATCTGATACCAGGAGCAGACAACGTGGAGGAAATGGAAATTCGGTCCGTCAATACCACCAGCACGCGGGCATCCTGGTGGCTGGCGGGCGTGACGGCCATCGCAATGCTTGCGTTTTCGGGAAATTCACTTCTCACGCGAATGGCCTTACAGAAAACGCCCCTTGATCCGGCCACGTTCACAGCTGTAAGGCTCGCAACGGGCGCGGCGACACTAACGCTCATCGTGTACGTCACCGGGAAACGACCAACCGTGTCTGTACATGGTGTGTTGTCCGGCACCTTGTTGTTCATCTACGTTGCAGCCTTCTCCTTCGCCTATCGCGGTATCGATACGGGCGCCGGCGCATTGATCCTGTTCGTTTCGGCACAATTGATGATGCTCGGCTTTGGATACGTCAAAGGCGAAAAAACCAGTCTATTGGGTGTTGCGCTGGCGGTGACAGGTCTTTTCATCTTTCTCGCGCCCTCCCATTCCGCACCACCATTGCGCTACTCGGCACTCATGCTCGGGGCGGGAATTGCTTGGGGGGCATTTTCTCTCATTGGTCGCTCGAACAGCTCATCCATCGTTGGGACGGCAAATAGCTTCCTGCTGGCACTGCCGCTGGCCGTCGTCCTGCTATGGGTGTGTCGACATGATCTTCGAACCAGTACAGAAGGACTGACGTACGCCGCGATTTCTGGCGCCGTCACTTCGGGGCTCGGATATGTGATGTGGTACTGGGTCCGGGTTCGCACGCCCGCCATCATCGCCGGCACGGTGCAGCTTTCGGTTCCGGTGCTGAGCGCCGTCCTCGGCGTTGTCGTTCTGGGTGAAGCGCTGCCGGTGCATAGCGCGGTGGCGGCAGTCGTCGTGCTACTCGGCGTCATGCTGACGATGAGGACGACCCGTGCTACCACAAAGCCGTCGATAAGGAGAAACTCCATATGAAGCGTTACGACTACATCGCGATCGGTGGCGGAAGCGGCGGCATTGCCTCCGTCAACCGCGCTGCCATGCATGGAAAGAAATGCGCGCTGATCGAGGCGAAAGAAATCGGTGGCACCTGCGTCAACGTGGGTTGTGTTCCCAAGAAAGTCATGTGGTACGCGGCGCATATCGCGGATGCGATCCGCCACTATAGTTCCGACTACGGATTCAATGCCGAAATAGAGCGATTCGACTGGGCGACCCTGGTGAAAAACCGGAGCGCGTATATCGATCGCATCCACGCGTCCTATGAAACCAGTTTGGACCGGAATAAGGTCGATGTGATCGCAGGCTTCGGCCGATTCGTCGATACACGGGTCGTCGAAGTCGATGGCGAGCGAATGACCGCCGATCACATTCTCATCGCAACGGGTTGTCGACCATCGCGCCCTGACATCCCCGGCGCGGAACACGGCATCGATTCGGACGGTTTTTTCGCATTACGAGAAATGCCTGCCCGCACAGCCATTATCGGTGGTGGCTACATCGCGGTGGAACTAGCCGGCGTGCTCAATGCGCTCGGCTCGCAGACACATCTGTTTGTGAGAAAAAATACACCCATGCGCCACCTCGATCCATTGCTCTCCGACACCCTGGTGGAAGTGATGAAGTCTGACGGGCCGACGCTGCATACACATGCGATCCCGAAAGCGATCCACAAAAACCCGGACGGAAGCTTGACGCTGCAGCTTGAAGGTGGTGAAAGCTACATCGCGGATTGCATCGTCTGGGCGATCGGACGCGAGCCCCATACCGATGACCTGAATATACGGGCGACAGGCGTCGCTATCGACGACCGCGGTTACGTGATCGTCGACAAATATCAGAACACCACCGTCCCCGGCATCTATGCAGTCGGCGACATCACTGGGCTCCTCGACCTCACGCCGGTCGCCGTGGCCGCTGGGCGGCGCCTGTCGGAACGCTTGTTCAACAACAAGCCGCACGAACATCTCGACTACAACAACGTACCCACAGTGGTATTTAGCCATCCGCCGATCGGCACCGTGGGGCTAACCGAGCCCGAGGCACGGATGAAGTACGGCGATGATGGAGTCAAGGTCTATCAGGCTACCTTCACCTCGATGTA
The DNA here is from genome assembly GCF_000203915.1 of Burkholderia ambifaria AMMD. Classification (NCBI taxonomy): domain Bacteria; kingdom Pseudomonadati; phylum Pseudomonadota; class Betaproteobacteria; order Burkholderiales; family Burkholderiaceae; genus Burkholderia; species Burkholderia ambifaria. Next base: position 1,068,724 of record NC_008392.1, on the reverse strand, counting down.
TTCAGCTGTAACCCGGCACCGACAACCGGCTCGCATGAAGCTCGTATGCGTGGGCCCGGATGAGAGAATCGTCGGTATACATGGTATCGGGTCAGGTATGGACGAAATTCTTCAAGGTTTCGCGGTCGCATTGAAGATGGGGGCGACGAAGCGAGATTTCGATAACACGGTGGCCATTCATCCAACCGCTGCGGAAGAGTTCGTGACGATGCGTTAGAGCCGCGTGACCCGCAACATCAGCACGACCCCTCCCAATCAATAGCCAAAGGACTTGGATGAATACTGCGAAAAAAGGTGGGCTCACTACCACCATCGTCCATCGAGATCGCCGAATCGGTATGGAGCACGGCGCGCTGAGGGCGCCGGTTCATACGTCAGCTCAGTATGGCTTCGAAAACGTCGAGGATCTGATCGGCATTTTTCAAGGCACGAAGAAAGGCAGCTTCAACTACTCGCGTCAGGGCACACCGACCACCGCCCTGCTCGAAGCCAAGATCAATGAACTCGAAGGTGGCGTAGGAACCGTGTGCTTTGCCACCGGCATGGCCGCGATCGCCGCGGTGTTTATGACGCTACTTCGTGCGGGTGACCACCTTGTTGCAAGTCGCCATATATTTGGCAACACGAATAGCCTGCTCGGAACGTTACAGCAGCTGGGAATTTCCGTGTCCATGGTGGATATGACATCTACCCATGCATTGGCCGATGCGATCACGCCTGCGACGAAGATGGTTTTCGTCGAAACGATCGCCAATCCGGGAACGCAAATCGCGGACTTACCCGGCATCGGGATGCTATGCGCGAAACACGGGCTCATCTACGTCGTCGACAATACCATTACATCGCCCGCGCTATTCAAACCCGCAAGTGTGGGAGCCAGCCTTGTGATCAACTCGCTGAGTAAAACCCTTTCAGGCCACGGCACGGCCCTGGGAGGGGCCGTAACGGATCCAGGGCAATTCGATTGGAGCAGCTACGTCAATATCGCTCACGAGTATCGCAGCGCGCCGCCGCAGCAACAGGGATTGCGCCAGATCCGCAAGAAGGCACTCCGCGACATGGGCGCAGCCCTGTCGTCGGAGCATGCAAACCTGATTTCGATCGGTATGGAAACGTTGGCGCTGCGAATCCGTCAAAGTAGCGAAAGTGCGCAGGCGCTCGCCGAATATCTCTCGTCGCACCCTGCGATTGCAAGAGTGAACTATCCCGGATTACCAGACCATCCTCAACATGCACGTGCCGCAGCGCTCTTTAGCGCGAATGCGTGGCTGATGTCGTTTGAACTACGCGACGCCGGCAGCACAAACGCCTTCCTCAATGCATTGCAGATCCCGATCAAGGCGACCGGATTGGGCGACACTCGAACACTTGTCATTCCGGTGGCATCGACGATCTTCTGGGAGGCCGGGCCTGCGAAGCGCAAGGAGATGGACATTCCGGATGGTCTCGTTCGAGTCTCCGTTGGGTTGGAGGAAGTCACGGACCTGATCGCGGACTTCGCTCGTGCACTCGAGTCGATGTCCTCACGATAAGAGTAAGCGATCGACGATCCCCCCTGTACCTGCGAGGCTAGAGCGGCGACGATTGCGTCCACTTGAACGAGGAAGTGGATGCAATGACAGAGCACTGCAACGATCTGAAGTCACGTCTGGTGACAGGCTTCGAATGCGAATTGCGTCGCCGGCGTTTTGATCCGCAGGCCAAGCTGGAATTGTAAAGCGCGACGATGAGCAATCTATCGGAGCCGCAGTTGCTCGGGCGCGCGGCAAGTGCCGCGCAGCTACTTTAGCAGCGGCGCAGGGCGCATCAGTACCGTTCTAAGGGCGAAGCTGGACCTGATATGCGCGACACCAGGAATGCGCGTCAAGGTACGGGTGAGGAAATCGTGGTAGGCCACTAGATCCTTTACGACCACGCGCAGGTTGTAGTCGGCATCGCCGCTCATCAAAAAGCAGCTCATCACTTCGGGGCACTGTGCGACGACGCTCTCGAACCTCGCGATAACCGCCTCTGATTGCTTCTCCAGCGTGACGGACACGAAGACGCTAATCGAGCCCACTAGTCGCTGCTCGTTCAAATGGGCACCATACCCCTCGATGTAATTTTCTTCTTCAAGCCTGCGCAGCCTACGTACTGTCGGCGTCAACGACAGGCCTATGCGCTCCGCGAGTTCTCGTCCGCTGAGTCGTCCATCACTGGCGAGCTCGCGCAGGATTCCGAGGTCGAAATTGTCAAGTTCGTCCATGTTGGGTCAAGTGGATGATTGCGCGACAAAATTATAGGTCATCTGATCCAAAAATGAGGGTTCTCCTAGGCTGATTTTAGCGCCATTGCTTTCGCCGCTAGAACGAGAATTTCCACCCATAGACAGTTACCTAGCCTAAAGAGCGGAACATGGGTGCCATTGATACCTCCTTCACTGCCGATGCCAAGTACAGCCGTTCCGATGGCCGAATCCTCCTGACCGGCATTGAAGCCTTGGTTCGCCTGCCGATGTTGCAAAGGCAGTGGGACGAGGCTCACGGTCTTAGCACGGCCGGCCTTATTTCGGGCTACCGGGGTTCGCCACTAGGCGCCTATGACCAACAACTGTGGAAGGCTTCCCAGCAGCTTGCTGCGCACGACATCGTGTTTCAGCCTGGCCTCAACGAAGACCTGGCTGCCACGGCGCTGTGGGGTGCGCAAATGCACCGGGCCTTTGGTCAGGCACGCGTGGACGGTGTCTTCGGCATCTGGTACGGCAAGGGTCCAGGTGTGGACCGCAGCGGCGACGTGCTGCGTACTGGCAATGTGCTTGGAACGTCCAAGCTCGGTGGCGTGCTGGCGGTTTCCGGCGATGACCATGCGGCACAGTCATCGATGTACCCGCACCAGACGGACGGCATCTTCCAATCCGCATCTATCCCTGTTCTCCAGCCTGCCAACGTGCGCGAGGTCATCGAGCTTGGTTTGTCTGGCTTGGCACTGTCCCGTTTCTCCGGTCTATGGGTAGGGCTCAAGACAATCGCTGAGGTTGTCGAGACGGCGGCATCGTTCGAACTCGGACCGCTGCCCCGCTTCAAGATACCTCAGGATTTCCTCATGCCGCCGCACGGTCTCAACTGGGACCCTTCCCTTCAGTGGCCTGCACAGCGTGCCGAGTTGGAGCGTCGGTTGATCGAGGAGCGGTTGCCCGCTGCGAGGGCGTGGGCTCGCGCCAACATGCTGGACCGCATCGTGGTGGCCGCTCCCCAGCGCCGTCTGGGCATCATCACCGTCGGCAAGGCCCATCAAGACGTTATGCAGGCGGCGGCTGACTTGGGACTCTCGCGGCGTGATCTTGAGCAACTGGGCATCTCGGTGTACAAGGTGGCGATGAGCTGGCCACTGGAGACCGAAGGCGCGCTCGCTTTCGCCGAAGGGCACGACGAGGTGCTGGTCGTCGAGGAGAAGCGCTCGGTCGTCGAAGCGCAGATCAAGGACGCGCTGTACCACTGTCCCGCGGCGCGACGCCCCCGCGTGACGGGAAAGACCACCGAACGCGGTGCTCAGCTTCTGCCAGAGGTGTCGGAGTTCGATCCGCGGCTGCTGGCGCGAGTGCTGGTGATGCGTATCGAGGCTGTTGGCATCGAAGCGCCGATTCTGACCAATCGCCTGGCGGCACTGCAGACACCGCAGAAGGCGCTGCCTTCTGGCGTGATCCCCGTTCGCAAGCCGTACTTCTGCTCGGGCTGCCCGCACAACACTTCCACACGCACACCTGACGGCTCAATCAGCGGAGGGGGCATCGGCTGCCACGTGATGGCGCTGCAGCAGCCATGGCTGAAGACGCACACGTTCTCGCAGATGGGCGGCGAGGGTCTGCAATGGGTCGGTGCGGCGCCGTTTTCGACCACGAAGCACACCTTTCAAAACCTCGGCGACGGCACGTACCAGCATTCCGGGCTGCTGGCCATCCGCGCCGCCGTGGCCGCGAAGACGAACATCACGTACAAGATCCTCTACAACGACGCGGTGGCCATGACAGGTGGTCAGCCTGCGGAGGGTGTCATTGATCCCGCGCGCATCACGCGCCAGTTGCACGCCGAAGGCGTGGCCCGCATTGCGATGGTCTCTGATGACCCCATGCGCTGGACGGGAAACAAGGAACTGGCTGATGGCGTGGCCGTTCACCACCGCGAGGAATTGGATGCGGTGCAGCGCACGTTTCGCGATATCCCGGGCGTGACTGCCATCGTCTACGAACAAACCTGCGCGGCCGAGAAGCGCAGGCGCCGCAAGCGCGGCACGATGTCAGACCCGAATCGGCGCGTGTTCATTAACCACCGCGTCTGCGAAGGATGTGGCGACTGCTCGGTACAGTCCAACTGCATTTCGGTGGAGCCACTGGCCACGCCTTACGGGCGCAAGCGCAAGATCAATCAGAGCGCTTGCAACAAGGATTTTTCCTGCCTGAAGGGCTTCTGCCCGAGCTTTGTCGAGATCGAGGGAGCGAAGCTGCGCAAACCAGATGGTGCCCGGTTGAACGCCCTTGAGGCTGAACTGGGCAATGGCCTGCAATCGCCTACTGTCCCGACCATCACCGCCCCGTTCAACGTCTATGTCGCCGGAATAGGTGGTACCGGTGTGCTGACGATGGGAGCCCTCATCGGCGGCGCGGCACACCTCGAAGGCAAGGGCATGACGGTGCTCGATTTCACCGGCTTGGCTCAAAAGAATGGCGCCGTAGTGAGCCAGGTACGCATTGCCCCTTCGCCCGACGACATCCATGCGGCGCGCATCAGTGAAGCCTCGGTGGACTTGCTACTGGGCGCCGATCTTGTCGTCTCCTCGGCTGCCGAAACGCTGGGCAAGATGTCTGACGGGCGCAGCTGCGCAGTCGTCAATCTGGGTGCAACGCCAACTGCGGACTTAGTGCATCAACGCGACGCGAGCGTGCCCACGCCTCTTATGCTCGAGCGGGTGCAGCAACGGTGTCGTGCCGATCGATTTCATAGCCTGGATGCCAGCGACGCGGCTCAGAAGGTGTTCGGCGACACGCTGCCGACCCATACGATGATGCTTGGCTATGCATGGCAAAAGGCGCTGCTGCCACTGTCGCGTGAAGCCATTGAACGAGCGATCGAGCTCAATGGTGCGGCCGTTGATCTGAATAAGCGTGCTTTCACGTGGGGCCGCATTCTCGCGGTGCATCCGCACGCACTGGACGCTGTCAGCGATCAAGGCGCCAAGCAGTCTGGCTCCCAGACGCTCGAAGAGGTGATCAAGCAACATGTGGCAGATCTGACCGCCTACCAGAACGCCGCGTATGCGCACCGCTACAGTGCTTTGGTTGTCCGCGCGCGCAGTGCGGAGCAACGCGTGCGGCCCGGCAGCGAGGTGTTTGCCACCGCAGTGGCTGTCAGCGCCTACCGCCTGATGGCTTACAAGGATGAATACGAAGTCGCGCGCCTGTACGGGTCGGACGAGTTCAAAGCTTCGCTTGCAAGTCAGTTTTCAGAGATAGGCAAGATGTCGCTGTGGCTGGCGCCGCCCTTGTTCTCCCGGATCGATCCTGCTACTGGGCGGCCGCGCAAGCGTAAGTTCGGCCCCTGGATTCTCAGTGCGATGAACACGCTGGCACGCATGCGCAAGCTGCGCGGTACGCCACTGGACGTCTTCGGCTACACCCGCGAGCGGCGTGTCGAGCGCCAGTTGGTGAGCGAGTTCTTTGCTGACATAGAGTCGGTGTGTACCACGTTGGCCGCGGCTGGAATCGAACGCGCTGCTGCGTTTGCCAGCCTGCCGCAGGAAATTCGTGGCTTCGGATCGGTTAAGGCTACTGCGATGGCAACTCATGCCAAGCGCCGCCATGAAGCCTTGATTGAGATGCGCAATCTTGCGTCATCACCGGACCGCAAGGAGGCACTTCCGCTCGCATGAGTTGTGTATTGATCGCCGTGGTAGCGCATCGGCGATGACGGCGTGATCCGTGTCGTCTGAGTTCGCCTGGACGTATTGGCCGTGCGGGCCTGGCCATGCCGAGATCGACGCTGGGCGCCTGGGAGGCAGGTGTGGCATGCACTTGCAGCCGCTGGTCGACGTACTCCGCCAGGCCGTCCTCCAACAGGGTGTGCTGCATGCGGACGAAATCAACAGCGGGACATGAAAACGATCAATCGTCCTTGAACGGTCGCGTGCTCATGTCTTCTCGAACAAGCTGGTGATTGACGCGCGCAGCCACTTGATTTCCTGGTCCTGGCGGCTTCTTTCGTGCCAATGTAAGCGGATATCGAACGTGGGAAGCTCCAGCGGAGTTGGAACGATGTGGAGCGCGCTTGGATCTCGAAAGGACATCACGGCGACCTCGGGTACGGTCAGCAGATAGTCGCTGCTTCCCAAGATGCGTTCAGCGGCCAGGAAGTGGGGCATCGTGAGGCTGATGCGTCTCTGCATGCCCTTCGATCGCATCACACTTTCCACCAACGAATGCCCGCTACTTGTGGCGTCGATGGCCATATGTTCGGCCGCGGCGAACGCGGCCAGATCCAGCGCGCGTTTGGCCAGTGGATGTCTCCTCCGCATGGCCGTGACATAGCGTTCCTTGCGCAGCACGCGCGAAGACACCCGCCCCTTGATCATCGGCAGCGAGCCGATCGCCACGTCCACCTCTCCGGCGCTGAGCCCCGCTTCCAGCGCCTCCCAGGCAAGGTTCCTGATTTGCAGTCGAATGCCTGGCGCATGCTGCGCCAGGAAGCTGTTGAGGCCCGGCAAGAACACCAATTGCCCGATGTCACTCATGTGGAGGCGGAACACACGTTCGGACGTCTTCGGGTCGAATCCTCGCGAATTGGCCAACGCCAGCGACATGCCTTCCAGCAACGGATGGAGCTTGTCTCGCAGCGCCATCGCGGCATCGGTTGGCGTTACGCCATAGCGGGTTCGCACGAAAAGAGTGGTGCCAAGCGCCAAGCGCCATCGCTGAACCATGAGAGAAACCGCCGATTGACTCATCTCCAGACGGAGGGCGACCTGAGTCAGATTCCGGCATTCACAGACGAGGCAAAACGCTCGAAGTTCCGCCAACGTCCAGTTATGAGTTCCACCAATATTAGATAGCACCGTGACGCACCCACTGGAGCCAATGTTGGGGCCTATTATATCCATGACTCATATCACAGGTAGTCCGGGGACAACCCTCCCGCCGGCCGGTTTCGGTTGAACGGGATGCCCGTGGCGACGTTTCGGATGCAAGAGACATTGCCCCCCATGAGCCCGCGAAGCACACCGACGCAACAAAGGAAATCACCCCATGAGCAAAAACGAAATCATCTGGTTTGACGGCAAATGGAGCGACTCGGGCGTTCCCATGATCGGTGCTGCCGATCACGCGTTCTGGATGGCCTCGACGGTTTTCGACGGTGCGCGGGCGATCAACGGGCATCTGCCGGATTTATCGGCGCATAGCCAACGCGTCATCAATTCCGCGCTCACGATGGGCATGAAGCCCAAGATAGACCGACAGGAAATCGAGCGGCTGGTGCACGAAGGCATGAGTCATCTGACCAATCAGGAGACTGACTACTACATCAAGATGCTGTTCTTCTGTCCCGGTGGCTTCCTACTGCCCGATGCCGACACCACCACCTTCGCCCTACACATCTTCGAGGCCCCGTTGCCGGAAGACAAAGGCTTCAGTGCAACGTTCAGCGAGTACCGCCGGCCCGCCCCTTCCATGGCCCCCACGGAGGCAAAGGCGTCCTGCTTGTATCCAAACACACAGCGCATCATTCGAGACGCAATAGCCCGGGGGTTCGAGAACGCGGTAGTGCTGGACTCGGATGGCAACGTGGCGGAGTTCGCCGTCGCCAACCTGTGGATCGTGCGCGACGGCGTGGCTCTCACGCCCACGCCCAATGGCAGCTTCCTGAATGGCATCACACGCCAGCGCGTCATGGCATTGCTTCGCGATGACGGCATCACCGTGCGCGAGACACAACTGGCCCCGTCGGACGTCATGGAGGCCGACGAGGTGTTCAGCACGGGCAACCACGGCAAGGTGCTTCACTGCAATCGCGTTGAAGACCGCAGCCTGCCTTATGGACCGATCGCCCAGCGTGCGCGCGAACTCTACATGGCCTATGCGCACACCTGCTGATCACGAGAGCACTCTACATTCAACTGGACTATAGAAGGAGCCCATTGTGCCTGCCTATCTGATCGCACGTGTCAAGGTCGATGATCCCGAAATCTATTCCGGCTATACGGCATTGAGCCCCACCGTCATCGAAGCCCACGGCGGGCGCTTTCTTTCACGGGGCCAGGCGCCGATGACGTTGGAGGGCCCGGAGGAGCAACGCCGAATGGTCCTCGTGGAATTCCCGGACATGGATCATGCACGTGCATTCTACGAGTCACCCGAGTATCAAACCGCCAAAGCGATTCGCTTACCGGTGTCGCAAGCCGAGTTCGTTGTGGTGCCGGGCATTGCGCTGTAATCCTTAATAATGGAGCATTGAAATGGATCTTGGAATCGTCGGCCGTCGGGCAGTGGTGTGCGGCGCATCAACGGGATTGGGATTTGCCTGCGCCAGGGCGCTGGCAGCCGAGGGGGCGCACGTGACCCTTGTGTCGAGAAGCGAAGAAAATTTGCGACGTGCCGCCGAGCAGTTGTCGCCGCACGCGACATCGGGTGTGGAGTGGCTGGTGGCGGATCTGTCGAAACCTGCCGGACGCACGGCGTTGCTGGACGCCTGCCAGAGCACGGATATCCTGGTGACAAATGCCGGCGGGCCACCGGCCGTGCCGTACATGGAGCTGGATGCGGCCAAATGGCACGAGGCGCTGGAGCTGAATTTTCTTTCTGCCGTTGACCTCATCCAAGGTGTGTTGCCAGGGATGATCGAACGCCGCTTTGGCCGCATCGTGAACATTACCTCGGTAACGGTGCGCACGCCTCTAGAAAAGATGGAGTTGTCCACTTCGCCGCGAATGGCCCTCACGGGCTATGTTGCCGGCGTGTCAAGGCAGGTGGCGCCGTTCAACGTGACGATCAACAATCTGCTTCCCGGTACGATCCTGACCGACCGCCTTCGCGAGCTGCGCGCCGTGGCCGACGCCATGATCGAAAGCGTGCCCGCGGGCCGAGCCGGAACGCCTCAGGAATTTGCCGCGGCGTGTGCCTTCCTGTGCAGCGAGGCTGCGGGATACATCGTTGGACAGAACCTCTGCGTAGATGGAGGCTTGGTGAGAAGCACCGTGTAGCGTGTCTCTATCGTGTTTCGTGCCAACTCGAAGTGACGCAATGTCCAGTGCAGCGAGTATATTGGGACCGCGCCGCCGGACCTTGACGTAGGTAGCACCGCCACCCCTCACGGGCATTGCGTCGTCGAGCAACGAGGGGCGCCACGGAACTCACGATACGTATCAGCGCCTATAAGCCGTCCCGCCAGCGGCGGGACGGCCTGCCGCGAAAGGCGCCAGGTCGGAATGTATTCCCTCACACCACAATGACTATCCGACAGCGTTGGGATCAGCGCGCCAAACACCATCTGCTCCGCGCCACCCTGTACGGTGTCAGTCAATGGCGAGCTTCGTGGCACAGTGCTCAATGACCGAAATAGGTTGAATGCTCGGCCGTGCTCGCGACGGCGCCACGGCCCGACTGTGTCCCGTAATCGCTGTTGCTGCTGTTGCCGAGTTTCTGCCGTTCGGTCGCACCGCCGCTGTTGTCTCGAATTCGGTTCAATGCCGCCTGCAAATTGTCCGGGTAATGCGGGTCGTTCGGACGGCTTGGCGAATAGCCAGCCTGCTGAAGCGCCGCCAACTCCGCACGTACTTGCGCGCGAGTTACGGTGCTTTCGCTAGCGAAAGCCGGGGTAGCAACATAGGCGGATAGCGCCACAAGCATGGCTACGATCAAGCGGGATTTCATTGTTCACCTCAACAAATGGAAATAGAGAATGCGAAACGGGCTTGGGGCGCATCGGCGCCGCATCTCCGCTCGCGAACTCGGGATCTCACCGCCGATGAGAAGAAAAGCTATTGCGGGCGACCCGTCGGGGTCAGAGCCAGCTTCCCGGATTACTCGGCGGCTGCGTTCGCAGCTGAAGTGAATTTTTCGCTTATTTTCTACCCGCGACAAACGAGATAAAGTGTCTTCATTTGAAATAAAATCTTCCTCGCCCCTGCGCCGGAGCCTCGCGTCCATACCAAAGTGCCCGAGTGGCAGGCGGGGCCATCAACTTCCGTAGCGAGGGGAACCCAACGTCATCTCCGCGGCGAATGCGGCACGTCGATGTTCAGCGCAGTCCCGGCGCACGGATGCGAGTTGTTGCCGACTAAGGAAATTAACGGACGTATTGAATGAGGCGCTGCGGTCGCCAGACGCGCGACTGCTGACGCGTTCTTGGGAGCGTCGCTATTCCGCGTCGCCGCTCCATGCCGAGGACGCCAGGTCTCTGGCGGTCCCACCTCCTGCGGAATGAAGGGTCGAGGGTAAGCGGTACTTCTTCAACGTCTGGCAGTGGTCGCCAGGAGTGACGAGCATAGGCGCCCACCTATTCAAGGTGGACACCTATGCCTGACAAAGACTCAGAGTGGAGAGTGGTGCGACAGAGCGCCGATGGCCGGCATCGCTACGACGAGAAAGGAAGCGTGTACGGGGCGACGCCCGTCGCCGGTGTGTCGGAAGGAGCAGCGGCAAGAGCACGCCGGCGCCGAACACGTCACCCCAATCGCCGAAGCTGCGACCGCGCGTGAGGCACTGCGACGTTGATTACCGGCACTTCATCGAGGTACTCAAACGTAAGCCGCAAGCGGTCAACGCAGTGTATGTCGCAAGGAGCTGTTTCCGCGCGGCCCCTACGACCGCACGGAAGAAGCTCAAGTCATGCCCGACTCGGCGCGACGCATGCAAGACCATGGCCGGCTGTTGGAACTGGCCGCGCTTGATGTGACCGAGACGCTATTCGGACGCCAATGCCAATCTGACTGCAGCCTCGGCATGAGCAATGGTCGTATCGATAATCGGGACGGGGCTATCCTCGGGTTTGACAAGCATGCCGAACTCCGTACATCCCAGAACGATCACTTCCGCGCCACGAGATACCAGGTCGGCGATCGCTCTCCTGAACTTCTCGCGCGTTTCGGGCAGGAAGATGCCCTTGGCGAGTTCTTCGTACAAGGCGTTGTGTACGTTCTCCTGATGCTCACCCTCCGCAATGACAACGTCGAGGCCATAGCGATCCTTGAGCCGGCTAACGAAATAGGTTCCTGTCATCGTGTAGCGGCTGCCAAGCAAACCGACGGTTTTGTAGCCTCGCTCCAGCACGCTGCGGGCCGTTGGATCGACTATGTGGATGAACGGCAGATCGACATTCGCCTCGATCCGCTCAGCTGCTGTATGCACGGTATTACAGGCTAGAAGGAAGAAATCGGCGCCCGCAGCCTTCAGCTTGTTACCCTCTGCAGCAAGCAAGTCGCCCACGATATCCCAGCGCCCCTCTCGTTGTCGACGTTCGATCTCCTCGAAGTCGGTCTGTGCAAGGACCAGTTTCGCGCAGTGCAGACCTTCGCCACCCATCTGTTGAGCGACAAGGCTATTAATCGTCTGATAGTAAATAATCGAACTCGGCCATGCGATTCCGCCGACAATACCAATCGTTTTCAAATCAAATCTCCGAATTCAAATGGAATCTGGGTGTCTCCGTCACGATGCTGGAATGCATCCACCTCGACAGCTAGATGGGCATCGTACCGTCGCACCCGACAAATACATACATCCAATTGTTTCGAATATTTGTTGCGAAATATGCATATATGCTGCCGAGCCTATCCCCACGACGCTTGAAGCTGGCCAAGAAATCCACGCGCACTCGGCGTTAGCGCTCGGTCCTTCAACAGGACGATTCCCAGTGTCCGATTGACGACAGGCTTCGTTAGCGGTCTTGAAACAAGACCGGCGCTAAGTGCGCTCGGTACCGCTCCTCCCGGCAGGATCGCCAATCCGACCCCGGCCTGGACGCATTGCATAACGGTCGCGAACTGACTGACTGTAACGGCGTGTTGAAGCACCAAGCCGCCCGCAAGCGCTAGACCCTCAAGATGTCGTCTCGTCTGCGACTCCTTGGGCATCGACACCATGGGAAAGTGCGATGCCTCCTCGAGCGATATACCGGGCTTCTTCGATAGCGGATGCCCGTTCGGCATTACGACATGGAACGCTTCGATGGCCAATTTGATGGTCGACAGCTCATTAGGCACATCATCAATGTAGGTGATGCCAAAGTCGGCTACACCACCGCGAACGTCTTCCACGATTTTTCCGTAGACACCCTCGCGAATCTGGATTTCCACACGCGGTTTCGACTTGCTGTAGCGGGCTATGATGCCGGGCAGATGGATACATGCAACAGACATCACCGTGGAAACAATGACTTGACCTCGCAGTTCATCCGTAATCTCGCGCATGCTGTCAACCGAGATGCGCAGATCCGCGAGAATACGGTTGGCCAGCGCAACGAATTCTTCACCGGCCGCAGTGATTTCCAGTCGTCGCGTTGTGCGACGAAAGATGTCGAGACCGATAGCTTGCTCGACACGCTGGACCGTACGCGTCAATGCTGGTTGGGAAACATTGAGAGTGATTGACGCCGCCATGAAACTGCCGCATTCGGCGATGGTACATACCGCTTGAAGCTCGCGAGAGCTGAGATCAGGGATAAGGGGGCGGCTCATGATGCTCCTTGGTAGGCATACCCCCTGTAGTTTATGGCCAAACGAAACGACCTTGGTTGCGCGGCTTCATCAATAGCAAGAACCCCTTGCGGTTCCAATCAAGTCGATACTCCAGGAGACGGCGACGTTCCTCCTGCTTCGCGCCGCGCCACTAGCTCCGTTTCCGTCTCTGGCGCATTCGTTCTTGACGCATCCAATGCGCCCTCCCACTTCGCCACGACCGCGCACGCGATAGAGTTCCCCACGGCATTGGTCGCAGACCGCCCCATATCCATGAACGTGTCGATAGCCATGATCATGAGCAGACCTGCTTCCGGCAAATTGAAATGCGCGAGCGTCGCTGCAATGACCACCAATGATGCCCGAGGAACGCCCGCGATTCCCTTGGAAGTCACCATCAGCATCAGGAGCATCGTGATTTGCGTCTCGATCGGCAGGGCGATGCCGTATGCTTGCGCGATGAACAGGATCGTAAAGGTGCAGTAAACCATCGTCCCGTCAAGATTGAATGAATACCCGAGCGGGAGGACAAAGCTCGAGATACGGCGACTCACACCGAATTTATCAAGTGCCGTGAGCATTTGCGGAAACGCTGCCTCGGAGCTCGCCGTCATGAAAGAAAGCAGGAACGGCGCACGAATCATCTTGATCAGCGAGAAGATTCTGCGTCCAAGGAAAATGAAACCCACGAGTATCAGTACCGACCAAAGAGTTGCCAGCCCCAGATAGAACATTCCGATGAACTTCGCGAAGGTCATCAGGATACCTAGACCTTTGGTGGCAATAATCGAAGCGATAGCAGTGAAGACGGCAATCGGAGAGAAGCGCATGACCGCTTCCGTGATCTTCAGCATCATCATGCCGAGCTGATCGACCACCTGCACCAGCATTTTGCCTCGTTCTTCGAGTGCCGCCAAAGCGATCCCACAGAATATGGAAAAAACAACGACCTGAAGAATCTCGTTCTGGGCCATCGCCTCCGCAGCGGAGCGGGGGACGAGATGAGTGATGAAGTCCTTCAGCGAGAACGCGTTGGTGCTCAACGATACGCTCGCGGTGACCTCGGGGAGCGGAAAATTGGTATTGGCTCCGGGTTGAAGCCAATTGGCCAAAACAAGACCAAGAACGAGCGACACCAACGATGCGCCGACGAACCAGGACATCGCCTTCAGGCCGACCCGACCCACCGCACCCACATCCCCCATTTTTGCGATGCCTGGTACAAGGGTTGCGAATACAAGCGGCGCAACAATCATCTTGATCAAGCGGAGGAATACTTCAGTGCCGATCGAGAGGTACCCGGCTATCGAGGCAAGCTTCGCGGAATCCTGAACTTGATTGTGGCAGATCGCCCCGACGATGGCGCCAAGGATCATCGCGCCAATGATATAGCGCGTAAGGGATGGGGTCTTTCTCATGGAATTCTCAATGGGACCGTTCGGCGAACACACTCATCCATCGGACGGATTTCCGACGTGGCGTAATGTTCGGTTTTTTTGTTGGAGGAACCTGAAAGGCAGGTTCGTCAACTGCGACTAAGCGACCTCAAAAATCGCTTCGATTTCGACCGCAAGGCCCGCCGGCAGCGAAGCCATTCCAACCGCAGAGCGCGCATGCCGCCCTCGTTCGCCGAACACCTCCATGAATAGCTCCGAACACCCATCGATCACCTTCGGGTGCTCCTTGAAGTCAGCATCCGCCTGCACCATTCCGAAGATCTTCACGATGCCCCGGATATTGTCGAGGTCCCCGACTGCACGTTCGGCAGTAGCAAGGAGCTGCAACGCTATTCTTCGGGCGTCGTCATATCCGTCCTGCGTCGTATAACCGCTTCCGAGACGTCCTTTTCTAAGCGTTCCGTCTTCGTTCCGAGCCCCTTGCCCCGAGAGAAACAGCAGGTTTCCGGCTCGGTAGTACGGGGCGTAGCTTCCGACTGGTGTGGGGATATTGGGGAGCCGAATCCCCAATGCTGACAAGCGTTCCGCAGTTTTGCTCACGGCAGTCTCCTGTTAACCTGGCAAGCCCATGACCACTCGATGCGTCGTGTGACGGCGTCTTGCCGGGATGATCGGCCTTTCGAATGCAACTGAGTGGCGTTCGTACTCAGTCGGTAAAAATTCGAACCGATATTTCTTTGAATTTAGTGCCGCCGATTTTCAAAAAACCGGCCACCCTGCTGGATCAAGACCGCCGTGCGACATCGCACGACGGCGCTCGCTCCTCCCGTTTCGATTTATCGTGCGACGCCGTCGAAAACGTCGGCTACCGATCGTCCAACGATCTGCTCATAGATAGTCGGGTCCGTTGCGCCCTCGAGACCAAACAGCAAAATCTGGCTCTGCTTGTCAAGGCCCAGCGCCTCGCGGAGTTCGGGGAGTTCCTTGGCCTTCAGAACCACAGCAGTCCCTCCCGCCGCGGTTTCACCACACACAATCGGGCTGTCTCCGTTACCGGCTGCCAACGCGCGCATGGCATCTTCTGCCCACGAATCGGGGATCGTAACGAAATCGCTGCCGAGCCAATCGAGCAGTGCCCAGGCGGCCGGAGAAACCTCACGGCATGCCAGCCCAGCCATGATGGTGTGCAGCGATCCGGCGGACGGAGTCGGCGTGCGGTTGAATGCGCTTTGATACAAACAATCGGCTTCATTCGGCTCGACCATCACCATGCGAGGCGCAGCGCCATCGAGTTCCTGGTAGAAGCGCAGGAAAATCGCAGCGGCGATGCTGCCGACGCCACCCTGAACAAAAATATGCGTGATCGCTTTCGGATCGGGCAGCTGTTGCAGCGCCTCGTCCACGAGCACCATATACGCATTCATCACATCGCGCGGTGAGCCGGAAGCGTAGTCGTCCCACGAGGTGCTCGACACGAAATGCCATCCGTTGTTCTTCGCGTCGCTGCGCGAACGCCCCACGGATGCCTCGTATTCGCCCTGAATGCGAATCACAATGGCGCCAAGCGCCTCCATGGCCTCTTTCCTGCCCGGGCTGACGTGTTCGTGGATATAGACAACACAGCGGCAACCGAACGCTTTCGCCGCATAGGCCAGACCGCGCCCCTGGTTTCCGTCCGTCGCGACAGTAACCGTGACACGCTCCGTAATTTCCCGGTACTTGCCGCTCCGAAGATCGTCCGATGTCGGACGCGTACCGGTCTTCTTCTCTACAGCGTCTGCCAGAATGCAAAATACCGCATACGGGGCGCCCAGAGCCTTGAAACTGCCCATACCACGACCAAAGCGCTGGCTCTCGTCCTTATAGTAGATCTTCGCCACATTCGTTTGCGCCGCAAGACTATCGAGCGAGTGCAACGGCTGTGACTCATACTCGGGCCAGCTGTGAATCTCCTTCACTGCCATGCGCCACTCACCGAGGTTCTCGACGGCCGCCGCAGCCCGATCCGCCTTTGCGGCATCGAGCCAGGACGGATTTTTGCAATGTTGAAATACGGGGTTCATACACATTCCTTGCAGAAGTAAGCGAGACAGATGCAATACTCGCGAGCGTGGGTCGATCCCGGTTGAGCGCTGAATCCGCCTCCCGCGGGTCGAGCGCGCGGTGCTCGCGCTTGCTCGCCGGCCGGGTTGGCGTCTCTGCTCGTACACGAGCGGCTTCCCGTATCGACCAGGCGAGAGTACGTGTCCAGATTTCGTATGCGTGAGCACCATGCGCATTCGGAATACCATGCGTCGGATCCGGCATTGAGCAAAGACGCGCGATGTAGGACAGTGGTGTTTTCGTACCCGTAGAGTCGCCACGGGCGTCTCTCAGAACTTCTTTCGGAATTGAAATGGAAGCGAAATGGCTGGAGGACTTCCTGTCTTTGGCGGAAACAAGAAGCTTTTCTCGCGCTGCCCACGATCGCCACTTGACCCAATCGGCCCTGAGCCGCCGGATCGCCGCACTCGAGACCTGGCTGGGTGCAAAGCTCATTGATCGTACGGTCAGTCCCGTACGCTTAACGTCAACCGGGGTCATGTTTCGCGGCCAGGCTGCCGAGATACTGCGAGGCATCTACGCCGCGCGCACGCTGGCGCACGCCCATGAACTCGTCGCCGACGGTGTGCAGGTGGTGCGCCTCTCCGTCGTGCATACGCTGCTTTTTACCTTTCTGCCACAGCGCCTCAGAAAACTGCGGGACGAACTCGGGCACATCAAGGCAAAAGTCCAGGCGGTCAATATTCCGGATGGCGTGCAAGCCCTTGTGGAAGGCGACACGGATCTGTTCCTTGCCTACCATCACCCGCAACTACCCATCCTTCTCGATGCCAACCGCTTCCCCTTTCTGACGCTGGGCACGGATAAATTGATTCCGGTCTCTGCGACCGATGCAAATGGAAGTGCGGTGTATCGACTGTCTGGCGAGTCTCAAGAGCCAATTCCATTCATGGCGTATGCGCCTGGAACATTCTTGGGCAACGTCGTGGAAATGCTCATCCTGAACTCAGTAGAAACATGCGGTCTGCGGCGTACCTTCGAAGCGCACATGTCCGAGGCCGTAAAGGCGATGGTCGTGGCAGGCAACGGACTAGGATGGCTCCCTGCGAGTTGCATAGCGCGAGAGTTGCAAGAAAAGTCGGTGGCGATAGCCGGCGCAGACAGTTGGGCGACCGACCTGGAAATCCGCATCTATCGCTCGGCAGAAAACCAGAATACCGCGGCCGAAGAGTTGTGGAGCTGGATGAAAAAACACGCTTCCAGTGCTGCATCGCCGACGTCCAGGCTCGAGCGATGACGCGCAACGAATTCTGCGACGACCTTCGCGATCGCGCTGCCGAGAACATAGCCAAAATGATCGGCGTGGCACCCTTTCGATTCACCACGCCGGAACAACACTTCCGTATGCCAACCATACGCTCTCAGTCGGCATCAATACTTCGCCTTCGAAGCCACCATGCACCGGCGCATCCGATGACGAAGCGTCAGGTGTAGTTTGGTTAGACCATCAGATCCGCGAGCGAAGACATGTCGTCAACCCAGATATCCGGTTGGTGCGGCGTGCCTCCGAACGGGCGCTTGCGACGGTCGATGAATGCCGAGCGCATGCCAGCCGACTTTGCACCGATGCAATCGAATGCATGGTTCGCAACGAACAGAACTTCGCTGAGTTTCACCCCCATGATCTCCGCTGCCTTCGTGTAAGTTGCGACGTGCGGCTTGAACGACTCGGCGGCTTTCACGGAAATCACGTTGTCGAACGGAATCTTGTGGTATTCCTTGGCCGTTTCAAGCATGTCGGGATCGCCGTTCGAAAGAACCACGATCTTATAGCGCGTCTGCAGACGTGCAAGTGCCTCGGGAACGTCTGGGAACGGCTTGAGGCGCTCGATGCACGACACGAGATAGCGGACTTCCTCTTGCGTGTACTGGATGCCTGCGCGCTCCAGGGTATAGGCGACCGCACGATGGCCGATTTCACGGTACGGCGTGTGCTCCTTGTGGAGCAGCGCATCGATCATCGAGTTCTCGAAGTGAGTGCGGCGCCACCACGTCACGAACGAATTCGGGTTGCCCGTCCAACCCTTCTCCTTGAGAAAGGGTGCGGCGATTTCCGTCAGCCCCCTCTGCATGTCGACCACGGTACCGTATTGATCGAACATGACAACCTTGATCTCGCTCTTGAGTTGTTCAGCATTACTCATGACTCTTGCTCTCCTGGATAAGATTTGTCGCGGCCCGGTTTCCATTTGCCGTCGCGCAACTTGACTTTAAGAACGCACCATTCATTTATCAAATGGATTTACGGTATCGCGACATTCACTTAGTGAATATTTTGATGGCTTAGTCGTCGCTATAAAGTGCGTCTCGACGAGGTTCTCGGATGAACACCAGCCCTATGACGAACGACACCGCTGCGACTGTCACCGGATACCAGAGCCCGAAGTAGATGTCCCCTGTCTGCGCAACCAGCGCAAAACACACCGTCGGAAGTAGCCCACCAAAATAGCCGTTGCCGACGTGATACGGCAACGACATCGCTGTGTACCTGATCCGTGTGGGGAACATCTCGACAAGAATGGCGGCAATAGGGCCAAGGGTCATCGCTCCGTACGCCATGAGCAGCACAAGCAGAACGAGAATCATCGGGCGATTCACCGTCTCCGGATTAGCCTTCAGCGGATATCCTGCCTCGCCCAACGCCCTGATCGTGGCCACCCTGAACTGCTGCTCCGCTACTTTCGCTTGTGCCGGAGCAAGCCCTTTCAACGAAGGCGCAGCGATCTCCGTTGCGCCAATCTTGACGCGCGTGCTTGACCCGGCGGCTGCATCGACTGTCGCGTAACTTGCGGAATTTGCCGACAGCACACGGCGCGCAACGTCACACGCGCTGTTGAACGATGCGGTACCGGTTGGATTGAACTGGAACGAGCAGTCGGCCGGATCACTGACGATGGCCACCGGCGAAGACGCCTGAGCGGCAGCCAATGCCGGGTTGGCAAAGTGAGTCAACCCATGAAAGATCGGCACGATAGTCAATGCCGCCAGGAACGAGCCACACAGAATGATCGGCTTTCGTCCGATGCGGTCGGAAAGACGTCCAAAGAATACGTAGAGCGGTGTACTGATGACCAGCGCAAGTCCCACTAACAAGTTCGTTGTGCCGGCATCGACCTTCAATGTCTGCGTCAGAAAGAACATCGCGTAAAAAAGCGCGGTGAACCATACAACCGCCTGTCCCGCAAGCAATCCAAACAGAGCCTGCAGGACGAGCTTCAGATAGCGCCACTGACCAAATGCTTCCGACAACGGTGCGCGAGACGTTCGTCCCTCTGCCTTGATGCGCTGGAACGCCGGTGACTCATGCATCGAAAGACGCACATATACGGAAATCCCCAACAGGACGCCGGAAAACAAGAAGGGGATGCGCCACCCCCACACCTCGAACGATGTACCCGTCAGCGAACGCACGGTGATGATCAAGACCAGCGACAGCAGCAGCCCGATCGTGGACGTGGTCTGAATCCATGAGGTCCACCCGCCTCGCTTGTCATGCGGCGCGTGCTCGGCAACGTATGTCGCCGCCGCGCCGTACTCTCCGCCAAGCGCCAAGCCCTGGAGCATTCGAAGAACGACCAAGATAATCGGTGCGGCAACGCCCAGGGTTGCGTAGCCAGGCAACAACCCGACCAACAGCGTCGAGCAACCCATGATGAGAATCGTCAATAGAAACGTGTGTTTTCGGCCGACGAGATCGCCCAGTCTGCCGAATACAAGCGCTCCAATCGGTCGAACAATGAACCCGGCCGCGAAGGTCAGCAGCGCGAAAACAAACGCAGTCGTATGATTCAGACTACTGAAGAATTGCGCAGCAATCAGTGCCGCCAGCGATCCATATAAGAAGAAGTCGTACCATTCGAATACAGCTCCGAGGGAGGCGGCAAAAACCACTCTCCTCTCGTCGGCGCTGAAGGCACTACGGCGTGCCGCGGTGAGCTCGTTGTGCATCTGGGTCTCCTCCTTTCCTTGTCGCGCCGACAGGAACGCCGACGACCAGCCGGCTTCGACACGTAGACTCGTGTCTGGAGGCCTGCAGACTCAACGATAGGTCTGCAGCGTTTATTTTCGAAATGGATATGTTGTATCTAACTATTCACAGTACCAATAAAATACGGTTCGTCGCGGCTTTCCGGGGAAACGCCAGGAACGTCGGCGTTCGGCCCGTTTGAGACGTTCGCTGACCCAATCCGAAAGGCATTCGAAAGGCTCCATCACCTCGAAATCCGTCCGTGACAGCTTCGGGTCGGCTACCGGGCTCCTTGCTACTAGCCCGGACCATCGCTGGCGGCCGCGAGAAGCGGCACGACCAGATCGCTGATCGGCGTCGGAATTCCGTGAGCTCGTCCGCATCGCTGCACCACGCCATTCCGGCAGTCCCATTCGAGGGGGCGGTTACCCTGCCGATCGGCAAGAATGGACGTCCCCAAATCGGGCGGGAAGCGATGGAATCCGTCGACGATCTCCCGCGGCACTTCATCGCCCAGCTTCGCGCCCTCCGCACGTGCGACTTCGAGACATTCCCGCAGGTAGGCGAGCGACAGTTCGGTGATGTCGCTTCGCGAGAACATGCCGGCGCGGCGGCCAGTCAGCACCATGAGGCCAGCCACCGCGTTCTGCAAAAGCTTTCGCCATGCGAGCGAGATGAAATCGTCCGCCACCTCGACCGGGCATCGCGTGCCGTGCAACGCCGAGACCACCACATTGCTCGCCGGCGTATCGGGCACAGTGAGCCGCGGTTTGCCGCGCAGCCACACCGACGCATCCGATTCGCGTTGCGCCGGAAACCAGACGACCGATGGCACGATCGCCGCGCCGGCCGCATATGGCGCGAAGGCGGCTGTTTGCTCGACGCCATTTTGCAGCACGCAGACCACCGTCTTCGCATCGCATAGCGCCGCGATCCAGGGTGCCGCGCTCGCCACTTGCGTCGACTTGACCGCAACGAACACGAGATCGAATCTTTCGTTGACCGCTTGCGGATCGGTCCGCACGGGCCCGGGCACGACGATCTCGCCGCCATCGAAGCGCAGCATCAACCGCTCGTGCGCCGAGCGGCCGCAGATCACCGGCGTGCGGCCAGCGTCATGAAGGGCCGCGGCGACGGTCGTTCCGATTGCGCCCGGACCGACAACGGCGACGGTCGGGTAGTCAGACTTCGTCATGGTGTTCATCCTGTCGAGTGATCTCCGAGATGCGGGCGCAATGCGAGCACGAGCGGAAAAATTGCCAGAGCGGTAAACGCGGTGGCATACGTGGCGGCCTGCACACCGATCTTGTCGCCGAGGAAACCGTAGAGGACAGGCGATATCGCGCCCGATGCGATCGTTCCCGTGTAGAAAATCGCGAATGCGCGCTCCGTGCGCTCGGGCGGGGACATCTGCGGAACGGTTCCGTACAGCACGGACGACGTGCCGTTGAGCATCATGCCCAGAATCGGCAGCAGCACCATGGTAAGCGCCAACGGCAGATACATCACGCCGATGATGCACGCGGCCGTACCGCCTTCCGTGAGCAGCACCGTCCTCACCACACCCATACGCGCGCCAAGCCAGCCACAAAAGAATTTGCCGGCCGCCCCGCCAATGAAAACAAGCGCAAGGGCCGTTCCCAGCAGTTGGGGCGAGATGCCTTTCGCGTTGAGCAGGAAAGGCAAAAAGGTAAGCAGTCCCATGCGTACGGCCGTATCGAGCACGCCAATGGAAAACAGCGCGTTGAATCCGCGCCCCCGGGTGCCCGTGCGTTGAGCGGACGCTTGCTCTTTTGCCGCCGTCTTTCCGGCGCCACTTGGCACGGCGGGAAACCAGAGCGCGATGCCGGCGGCAGCGACGCAGCCCAATCCGGCGACGACCCATAGCGCGTGCCGCCACGGCATCATGGTCACGAGCAGCGAAATGGCTGCCGGCAGCACGGATTTCCCCAGATCGCCGGAAAAGTTGTAGAGGCTCAGCGGGCCTCTCGCGTCACGCCCATAGGTGCGGGAGATTGCGCCCGATGCGATCGGATGTTGCGTGCTGGATCCACCGCCCGATATCGCCAGCGCCACGCACAAACCGAGCAGGCCGCCCGACATGCCGGCGATTGCATAGCCCAGCGCGGCGAGCAGCGTGCCGATCGCGAGGACGGCGCGACTGCCCAGGCGTTGCGCGAGACGTCCTGCCGGCAACTGCAGCACCGCCATCGTGCCGGCATAGAGGCCGCGCAGGATAGCCAGGGCCGCGAAGTCGAGCCCGAACTCGGACTGCCATACGGGCAGCAGCGCGTAGATCATGTCCGTATAGCCGTCGTGGATTGCGTGTGCAATGCAGGATAGCCATAGCACGCGCGGTCGTGATGGCACAGCGTCCCGAGTGACGGGAGGGGAAAAAACCGGCAAGCGCATCGACGTTCTCTCTATACGAGTGGCCGATGGAAGCCACTCGTGGTGTGTTCTTCTGGTTGGACGCGTCAATTTTATGGCCGAGGTATCAGTCATATCAATTGAGCTAAAATCGCGTCAACGGAGAGAAAAAGTCACGTACGTCATGAGCGAAAGCCGAGGTGCTGCGAAGAATCGGGACGAGTTGCCGCCGCTCAATGCGCTGCGCGCTTTCGATGCGGTCGCGCGGCACGGCAGCTTCGCGGGCGCGGCGGCGGAGTTGCATGTCACCCATTGGGCGGTCGGAAAACAGATCCGGCTGCTGGAGGACTGGTTCGGCCTGCCGTTGTTCGACCGTCGTCCGCGCGGCGTCGTGCTGACCGACGAAGGGGCCGTATTGCTGAACGACGTCAGCCACGCGTTCGAACACCTCGGTACCGCGGTGGTGCGGCTGCGCCACAATACCCTCGCGCACCGGATATCGGGCGTCGTGCGGGTCAATGTGCCGATGAGCTTCGCGTTTTGCTGGCTGCTGCCACGGCTTGCCGATTTCCATTCGCGGTATCCCGACATCGACGTCAGGGTGTCGACGACATCGCGCAAACTGCGTTATGTCGCCGACGCTTTCGATATCGGTGTTCGCTCCGGTCCGGAACAGGGTGCGGGCGTCGTATCGCGCCCGTTGATGCCCGACCTGCGCGTGCCGGCCTGCAACCCAGCGTTGCTGCGGCAGCATCCGATACAGAGCGTGGCCGACCTGCGCCATCACACGCTGCTGCATTCGGCCACGACGCGCTCAGCGTGGTCGCACTGGTTGCGGGAAGCGGGCGCTGCCGATCTGCGCGCGGCGCGCCATGTCGAATTCGATCATGTGAATCTTCAGCTCGGCGCGGCCATCGAGGGGCTGGGCGTGGCACTCGCGTCGCTGCCGTTGATCGGGCGCGATCTCGCCGAAGGCCGCCTCGTGTGTCCCATTGCATCGCCTGTATGGCGCGCCGACGACTACACGCTGGTGACGAACGCCGATCGCGCCGACGATGCCGCGGTGTCCGCGTTCGAGCAATGGATGGAAAGCATGGCGAGCCAAGAGGCTGGATAGGCTTGCAGATCAGGGCAGGCGGCGTACTACTTTCCGGGCCCACACGTTGAGGCTACGCGTCGGGCGCTAGTGACCCAATGCGAAATATCGCCACCCTATTGCGGAAAAAATCGGTTCATCGCAACCGGACCGTCAGAGCGAGGCGCAGGTACTGGCAATCAGGCTCCGCATCCATTTGTGCGCCACGCTGTTGTCGTTGCGACGATGCCAGTAGATGTCCCACGAGAATGGCTCCGACGGGAATGGCAATGCGCGCACCGCCAATGGTTCCGATGCGAAACGCGCAGCCAGCTTGCCGGAAATGACGGCGATCAGTTGAGTCTCGCGAAGGATCGGCGGGATCAGCAGCCAATGCGGGACCTTCGCCACCACATTCCGGGAATAACCCTGGTCGGCC
Organism: Burkholderia ambifaria AMMD; assembly: GCF_000203915.1. Taxonomy (NCBI): domain Bacteria; kingdom Pseudomonadati; phylum Pseudomonadota; class Betaproteobacteria; order Burkholderiales; family Burkholderiaceae; genus Burkholderia; species Burkholderia ambifaria. Next base: position 1,044,677 of record NC_008392.1, on the reverse strand, counting down.
AGGACGTTATCGACAAAACGTATGTCGGTCGGGCTCATCGCCACCCGAAGATGATCCGCATTCAGAAAACGCTGGAGCGTCAGCTTGCCCTTCGTCAGCGGGTGATCGGCGCGCATGACGCACACCATCTGGTCCATGAACAGCTTCTCGCTCCGTATATTCGGCGCGGGTTGCAATTGCATGCTGACACCGAAATCCAGTTCGTCGCTTTCCAGCGCCTTGATCGTTCGCTCCGGTGACAGGTGGAGTACGTCCAGCGTGACGCGTGGTGCGGATTCCGACAACGTAGCGAGTAGCTGGGGCAACAACAGGCAACCGACCAGATCGGACATTCGCGCGGTGAATTCACGCTCACTCGTCGCGGGATCGAAATTGACGTCGCTCGACATCAGCCGCTCTGTCTGCCGAAGAATCTGCCGCACGGACTCACCGAGCTCAATGGCCCGCGGCGTGGGCTCCATCGCCCCGCCGGAACGAATGAACAGATCATCCTTGAACAGATGACGAAGTCTGGACAGCGCGTTGCTCATGGCAGGCTGACTCATCGGAATTCTCAGCGCGGCCCGCGTCACATTCCGCTCCCGCATAAGCGCATCGAAGATGACAAGCAGGTTCAAATCTACGGAGCGGAGGTTCATCCCGGTGACCTTTATCGCGAAGACAATCGATCATACTTTACATGAATGTTTAGATATAGAAAATCCATTTCAGAAATATAGATGCTGCCGCTATGCTGGCTCAGACACATTGAGGAGAGCCAGATGGACGCGGGATTCGCAACGTTCGATAGCGGCACGTCAGCACGCCCCCTTGAGGGAATACGGATTGTCGATCTAACCCGAGTCGTGTCAGGTCCATTCGCGACCATGCATCTGGCCGATCTCGGCGCTGACGTCATCAAGATCGAGGAACCCACCAGCGGGGACGACAGCCGAGCGTTCGGGCCGCCGTTCGTCGCAGGCGAAAGCGCCTACTTTCTGTCCGTCAACCGTAACAAGCGTAGTTGTGCGATCGACCTGAAGAGCGACGCGGGACGACAGATTCTGCTGAGAATGATCGAGACCGCGGATGTCGTCGTTGACAACTTCCGACCCGGCGCCATGAAGCGCCTCGGCCTCGATCACGAGACGTTGCGAAGTATCAATCCCCGGCTGATCTGCTGCTCGATCTCTGGTTTCGGCTCACAAGGGCCCGATGCGCAGCGCCCTGGTTACGATCTGATCGTGCAGGGTGAAGCCGGCGTCATGGACATTACGGGCGACCCGAGCGGCCAACCGACCAAGGTTGGCACATCGATCGCGGACATGATCGCGGGCCTCTTCGCCGTACAAGGCATCCTCTCGGCACTGTACGAACGAAATCGAACTGGCGTTGCACGCTCGGTTCAAATTTCAATGCTGGATGCACTCGCTTCGTTGCTCACCTTCAACGCGGGCATTTACTTCTCCACCGGGGCATCGCCGACCCGACGGGGTAACGAACACCCGACCATCTGCCCGTACGAGACCTTCCAGGCATCCGATGGATGGATCAATCTGGGTGTGGCGAACGACAAATTCTGGAAACTGTTCTGCGAGGTGGCCAATGCGTCCGATCTGGTCGACGATCCACGCTTTGCAACTGCACCACTGCGCGTGAGCAATCGACACGAGTTGCGGCCGTTGGTTGCCGCGCTCCTCCGGGGCAACAGCAGAGCTGATTGGGTCGAAAAGTTGGGTAACGCTGGCGTCCCGTGCGGCTTGATTCGGACAGTGGGCGAAGTGTGTGAAGCTGCGCAACTGACCGAGCGCGGGATGATTCTTTCGATGGATCATCCCATTGCAGGGGTGGTGAAAAACATCACAAACCCGGTTCGCCTGGACGATGCGCCCATGACCCACGCATCGCCACCACCGATGCTGGGCCAGCACACGCGTGAGATCCTCGAATCGCTTCTCGGGCTCTCCGCGCATCAACTCGATGAACTGGCCGCTCGGGGCGTGATTCGCGATCGGGCGGAGCAAACCGCTCAACAATAGCCAGAAAACGTACTCAATATCATGGACGAATCACAAGCACGGATCGCGTTCGAGAACGCAATCCAGACGTACCGCCAAGACTTCAATACCTTTTTTCTGGCCCGCCTGTTCGGGATGAGCGTCGAGTACGGTGAAACCTCATGTACCGTCACGATGCCGATTCGCGACTTCATGTATAACCCGCAAGGCTCTCTGCATGGGGGGATAACCGCGACACTCCTCGACATCTCGATGGGGCACCTGCTCAAACATCACGTGGGGGCAGGCGCGACACTCGAGATGAACATCCAGTACATGCGGGCAGCACGCGAGGGAACCCTGACAGCTTGCAGCCATTTCATGCGGAAGGGGCGGCAAATCTGCTTTCTCCAGTCGACCGTGTCGGACGAGTCCGGCGCCCTCGTAGCGAGCGCAACGTCGATCTGGAAAGTGCTATGAATTTCGACAAAGGACGCATATGAAGCAATCTACGCTGTCCCCTTCCGAGCGCGCGCCTCGAGACTCGAGCGACCAGCGACTGCTGGAAAGTGCGACGTCTTTTCTGTTCGTCCCTGGCGATCGCCCCGAGCGTTTCCCGAAAGCGCTGCAGAGCGACGCAAATGTCGTCATCATCGACTGGGAGGCCTCGGTCATAGCGTCCAGCAAGAACGTCGCAAGACACAACACAATCGCTTTCCTCGCTAACTCGGACGGCCGTCGAGTAGCCATCCGCGTCAATCCCGTGAGTAGCAGCGACTTCCATCTTGATGCCGCGGCGTTGCACCGGATCTCCGGTCAAATCGCTGGCGTATTTCTGACCATGGTCGATTCGGCGGATCAAGTGACCATGGCCCAGGAGGCACTTCCCCCCAACACGACGCTTGTCGGAATGATTGAGACGGCCCGAGCGGTGGTCCGTGTCGACGAAATCGCGTCTGCGCAGCCACTCTGCCGTCTTGCATTTGGCAACATGGACTATCAGACCGACGTCGACCTCCCGCCCGACGAGCACGTCGGCCTGATATATCCGAGCTCGAGAATCGTTGTGGCTTCGCGTTCTGCCGGCCTGCCTGCCCCAATCGCCGGCGTCACCGAAAATATTGCCGATCTGGATGTGTTCGAACACTCTGCTCGCTTCGAACGCAACCTCGGGTTCCTCGGCAAGCTTTGCGTCCATCCAACTCAGCTCGCGTTGACACAAGCGATCTTCGCTCCCTCTGCAGCCGAAATCGAATGGGCCGAGAGAGTCATTACCGCAACGCAAAATACGCACGCGGTCATGATGGATGGCCGCATGATTGACCGACCGGTTATCGAACGGGCGAGGAAGATTCTGAATCGCGCGAAAGTGGTTCTCGACTGATCGATATCTTGCTGCTTCCGCCGGTGTTATTTTTCGCGTCCTGCTTGATCATGTCCGATGCCTTCTCGGCAATCATGATGACTGGAGCGTTTGTATTGCCTGACACGATTGTCGGCATAACGGATGCGTCGACTACACGCAATCCGTCGATACCACGCACCCGAAGTCGCTCGTCGACCACCGCCATCTCGTCGCTCCCCATCTTCGCCGTTCCGACAGGGTGATGAATCGTGGCCCCGGTTCGCCTGGCAAAATCGAGCAGCTCATCGTCACTGCCAGCCGAGGACCCGGGCCCCACTTCGTGCGAGATATACGATGAAAGTGCAGGTGCAGAAGCAATTTGCCGCGCGATCTTCATGCCATCCACCAGCGTCACGCGATCGCTTTCCGCATGCAGGAAATTCGGACATATTTTGGGCGCAGCCATCGGATCCGCCGACGCAATGTGTATCGACCCGCGACTGACCGGACGCAACGGAGACGGGCCAATGGTCATGCCCGGCTCCGGGTCCAAAACCCGCTTCACGGGATCCTTGAATGTCGCATCAGCAATCGTATATTGGATGTCCGGCGTCGCAACGTCCGGCTTGGTACGCACATAACCGCACACCACCCCTGCTGCGAACGTCAGCACACCGCGTCGCTTGAACGCATACTTGACGACCTCTTTAGCGAGGTTCAGACCATGCACCTTCTCGTTAACCGTAATTGGCCTGGTTACCCGCCAGGACATGCGCACGATGAAGTGGTCCTGGTAATTCTCGCCCACCCCAGGCAACGCGTGACGCACCGGTATCCCGTGAGCTCGCAAAATTTCGGGGTTCCCGATGCCGGAGAGCTCCAGAAGCTGCGGCGACTGCACCGCGCCAGCCGCCAATATCACCTCTCGACGAGCCTTGACGGCACGAGCTCGCCCTCGTTGCACAAAGGTAACACCCGTTGCGCGTTTTCCCGCTAACGTGACCGACGTTGCGTGTGCTTCAGTTTCAACCTTGAGATTCGGACGCCCCATCACCGGCCGCAAATACGCCCGGCTCGTCGACCAGCGACGGCCATTTTTTTGCGTAACCTGAAAGTATCCGAACCCTTCCGTGTCACCCGAGTTGTAATCCGGATTGATCGGATAACCACACTGCGCTGCGGCGGCAATGATCGCATCGGGAACTTCACCATGCTCGTAGAGATCCCTGGTATTCAAAGGCCCGCCTCTTCCGCGCCACGGCGCCGGCGTACCCTCCCAGTTCTCCGCTTTGCAGAAGTACGGCAGAACCTCGTCCCACGACCAGCCGCGGTTCCCAAGCGCAACCCAACCGTCGTAGTCTTGCCTCTCGCCGCGCACATAAAGCATCGCATTGATAGAGCTCGTCCCACCGAGCACACGGCCGCGCGGAATCGAAATCGGTCGATTGTAAGTGTACGGATCCGGTTCGGACCAGAATCTCCAGTTGAGCCGCGGCATATCCAGCGTCTTGATATACCCGACCGGGATATGAATCCAGATATTTTTGTCTCGCCCGCCGGCCTCGAGCAGAAGCACGGAAACACTGGCATCCTCGCTTAACCGAGCCGCTAGCGTACAACCGGCCGAACCCGCGCCGACGATGATGTAATCAAACTCTTCAACCGCGTCTCCGTGATGGTCGATTCCGCTCTCCATCATTTTCCTCTTTTATGTTTCGACATGGTTCTGCACGATGCGTGAAGGCCGGCTCTCGGCGATTCAGTCCGTCAACCTGCCATTTACACAACTTCCTCGTTGCTTATTGAGCAGATTCACCGGGCCCTCCTATCGAACTTCCCTGATGCCGGATCGTAATCTTCTACAGAGCGAGAATGAAGCGGTTTGCGATCGCTGCACCATCCCGCATCGGAATCGTTCTCGGCTGGTCACCCGGTACGATCTTCAGGACCGCGACTTTCGTGCCATCGCACGCCTGAATTTTCTCCTTCAGCAATGTCAATTCGCTGTCCGAGGTAAGCGTGACCGCATTCTTGAGCCCACAGCCCCGGGCCACTGCAGCCAGATCAGTTCCGATGCCTGTCGCGGTACGCTGCATTCCCGTTTCCGCATACTGTTCGTTGTCGAGCACGACGATTGCGAGGTTCGGCGGGCAATGTTGAGCGATCGTCGCAAATGCACCCAGGCCCATGAGCATCTCGCCGTCGCCGGTGAATACGATGACGGGACGCCGCGGCTGTGCAAGGGCGAGACCGAGGCCCACCATGGCTGCTGAGCCCATCGCGCCCCAGTCGTAGAAATTGAGCGAATGATCGCCCGCCGCAAAGACATCGTAGATCGGTGATCCCAGGCCCGCGACGACGATCGATTCCTTCCTGTCATCAAGCAGGTGTGCAACTGCGGCGCGGCGTTCCAATCGAAGTTCATTCATCTTTGCTCTACCTTTACTTTGCCCAATTTTTGCGACCGATAAGTCGCTGTGCCAGGAGAACTGCGACGCATCGATTCGAGTAGAACGCGTGATCAAGCGCACCCGAGCAAATCTCCCCGACGGCTTCCGGATCCTCCGCGCGAAACACGTCGAATCCCATCAATTCCAGAGCCGCACCGGCTCGCTTCCCCATCGGAATCTGCCACGGTATGAACTCGGCAAACTCTCCTCGCATCGTGACCAAGAGGACCAACGGGAGGCGACAGTTTTCTGCGAGCGTGAACATGTTCAAGCAGTTGCCAACCCCCGAAGACTGCATGAGAACCACACTTCGCTTCCCACCGAGCCATAGCCCGGCTGACAGCGCGACGCCCTCCTCTTCCGTTGTCAATACGGTGGTACCAATGTCGGCGTCCTGCTCACACAAATGAATCAACCCACGATGCCCTCCATCCGGCACGTAGGAAATGTGCCCGACATTGGAAGTCTTGAAGGCTGAATGAATGTCATGCTGCCAAGGACGAATGTTCTGATCAGCGTCTGAAGTCATCGGAATATGAGACCAAGTAGATACAGCAAGCCTACGATCCCGCACTGGCTTCCATGCCCGTTATTGTTGTCCGTCAAGGCATTAACTCAGTAGTGCGAAATCAACCGACGCCTTGTCGAGGTAAAGATCTAAAGGCGCCCTGGAAAGAGTCGTGAGGCTGAACGCGTACGACCTCTCCAAGGTCATACGGATTACCTCACAAGCTACTCGAGCCGCATGACGAACGGATTGGCAGGTTTCCCGGTAGCGTTGTTGATCCAGACCGTCTTGTTTTGCATGTACGCTTTGATCATCTCCTGCCCACTTTCTCGCCCGAGGCCACTGTCCTTCACGCCGCCAAACGGCGCCATGTAACTGAGCGCTCGGTACGTATTGACCCACACCGTGCCCGATTGCAATCCCTTCGTCATTCGGAACACGCGCGCCATGTCCTTCGTCCATACACCTGCCGCGAGGCCGAAATCCGAATGGTTGGCCAATGCCAGTGCCTCTTCCTCGTCTTCAAACCGAATAACAGCAAGGACCGGCCCAAAGATCTCACGCTGTGCCAGCTGGGAGTTGTTATCGACGTCCCGGAAGATGGTCGGCTCCACGAAGAGGCCGCCGTTGGGATGATCGTACGGCTTGCCGCCCCACACCAACACGGCCCCCTCCTTCCGCGCATCCGCGATGCAACTCAGAACCTTGTTGTAGTGAGGCACGTTGGCGAGAGGTCCGTACTGAGTGTCCGGCTCGAGCGGATCACCGATCTTCACGTCCTGCGCCATTTGACGGATCTTCTCGAGAAACCCGTCGTAAATCGAACGCTGCAGCAGTAACCGCGAACCGGCAATGCAAGTCTGACCGGCCGCGGCAAAAATGCCGGACGCCACACCCGCCGCCGCGGCATCGAGGTCCGCATCCTCAAATACGATGTTCGGCGACTTCCCACCGAGTTCCAGGGTGACGTGCTTCAGATCTTCCGCGGCGGCCCGATTGATCGCCTTGCCAGCCGCATCGGATCCAGTGAACGCGATTTTTGCCACGTCCGGATGCGTGACAAGCGGCGCACCAACGGCCTGCCCGGTTCCACACACTACGTTGATCACACCCGGGGGGAATCCGGCCTTCTCGAAGAGTTCCGCAAATGCGAGTGTCGATGCGCTGGCAAACTCCGACGGCTTGACGACGAATGTATTGCCCGCGGCAAGCCCCGGCGCCAGCTTCCAGGTCAGCAGCAGCAACGGGGAGTTCCACGCCGTAATGGCAGCCACAACGCCGAGCGGTTCCCACGTCGTGTAAACGAAGTGATCCTTCTTCTCGATCGGCAAGACACTGCCTTCGATTTTGTCCGCGAGGCCACCATAGTAGTAGTACCACTGTGGGAGATTACGCAGTTGAATCAACATCTCGCTCAGAAGCTTTCCGTTGTCTCGAACCTCGATCTCCGCGAGCCGCTGCGCGTTCTCAGTGATCAAGTCTCCGAGTCGACGAAGCATCGCGCCCCGCGCGGTCGCCGACGCTCCGGCCCAGGACGGTGACAGGAATGCGGCACGCGCAGCCTTCACCGCCGCATCGACGTCCTCTGCGGTGCTATCCGGGATCTCGCACCACGTCTCGTTACGATATGGGTCAAGACTCGGCAACCACTTCCCGGACGCTGACGGAACGCGCCTACCATCGATAAAGTTTTCAAATCTCTGCATGATTCGCGATTCCTCTTAGCTCACTGTTCCGTACAGTCAGATAGCAATATAACGACGGGGTGCGTTCCGGAGCATTTCGTTTTGATATCGGACCATTGATGCCAGCAATACTACGGGTAGGGCGACGAACGTAGCTGCCGGCGGGCGGTCTCAAATTAATTTGCCATCCTTATCGAATTAGATTCGTTCGATTCGCTCTCTAACGCGGTCAACCATCCCTATCGAGTTTCAGCGCTTGGCTCAGGCGCCGCCGGTCACCCGCGACAGCCAGCCGTGTGTATCCGGCGCCGTGCCGTGCTGAATCGCCAGAAGCCTATCTCTCAGATTCGCTGCGACGGGACCGGATGCGCCACCATTCACCACGATATCTTCACCAGTGGACGATTTGGCGCGCCCGACTGGCACAAGAACCGCCGCCGTTCCGCATGCGAATACTTCTGTAATTGCCCCAGAACGACACCCTTCGCGCCACTCCTGAACATCGATGCGCCGTTCTTCCACTTCATATCCACAATCTTTGGCAACCGTCAGTAGACTGTCCCGCGTCACTCCCTTCAACAGCGTGCCCGTCGCCTTCGGCGTGACGAGCGTTGTTCGATCTCCGTTTTTGAAAACAAAATACACGTTCATGCCGCCCAGCTCCTCGATGGTTTGCCGATCGAATGCATCCAGCCAAACCACTTGCTCGCAGTCATGTGCCGCGGCTTCGGCCTGTGCAGCGAAACCGCCCGCGTAGTTGCCGGCACACTTCGCTTCGCCGGTGCCCCCACGCGCAGCGCGAATATATTTGTCCGATATCCACACCGTGATCGGCGCCAATCCATTGCGAAAGTATTCGGAAACCGGGCTCGCAATCACGGCAAAGGTGTACGACTGCGATGGTTTCGTGAGCAACCGCACATCCCGCGCGAACATCATCGGACGCAAGTACAGCGCCGCGCCGATGGCATCGGGCACCCACGTTCGTTCAATCTGGACAAGTGCGTTGAGCGACGCCACAAACATCTCTTCCGGAACCGGAGGCATGGCCATGCGTTCCGCACTTTCCCTGAATCGACGGGCGTTCATTTCCGGACGAAACAGTGCGACGCCACCGTCGGGGGTCGCGTAGGCCTTCATCCCCTCGAATATTGCCTGGCCGTAGTGGAGAACCGTGGACGCAGGATGCATTTCGAAAGGCGCCACGGCGGCAATACGGAAATCGTGCCAACCTTCCGTGGGCGAGTACTGTGCTGTGAGCATATGGTCGGTAAAGAGCTCGCCGAAGTTGAACTTCGACTCCATCAATCTCTTCCGCTCGTCTGCGGAGCGAGCCGTTGCGGACAGGTGAATCGCAATCTCTGCGCTCTTACTTTGCGTGGTCATCGTATCTAGGGCCTAGTCGTTGGTTGATCCGGGAACCGTTCCGTGCGGAGCGGTGCGAAGTAAAGGTAGCCCCGACATATCGAAGTGTCTTGAACCTTTGTGCGCGTTACGCCCTTTCCTCTGCGCAGCCCTCCTGCATTGCCCGCGAGCCAGCTTTGTGCGACGATGCCAGCCAAAGCCGAAGTGAGATAGAACCTTGGACGAGGGATCGAACAAGTGCCCTCGGACGACACACATTGCACCGCAGCATGGCATCCTTGCGACCTGGCGACCAATCCGCTGCCCCAACTACACCGGAGAAAACCGGGCGTGTCGATCGCTCGGGATCCGGGCGGGACTGGATGCGCGTATCTTCCGACGATGCCCTTTTTTATCGAATCGAGGCTTTTTTCAGAGGCCGAGCGTATGGCCCGCATCGTCACGACACTTATGCGGTCGGGATAACCACCGCTGGAATTCAATCGATCCGCTATCGGGGCGAATTGGTGCATAGCTCACCGGGCGATACCGTCGTCATTCACCCGGACGAGATACACGATGGGCGGGCCGGAACGGTTGCTGGATATTGCTATCGCATCGTTCATCTGCAGCCGGAAGCGCTTCAGCAAATTCTCGGCCAAACTTCCCTTCCGTTCATCAAGGAAGGCGTGTCGCAAAACGCGCAGCTATATCAAGCGATATGGGCGATGCTCAGAGAGTTCGACCGCCCGCTTGAACCGCTCGAGCGTACAGATCTACTGTTTGATCTGGCTATGGCCCTGCAGGCCGCCGCCGGAACAGCCAAAGCAAAGCACACCGGCAACATCAAGGCAGCGCTGATCGCTCGCGATTGCATCCGGAGCGCGCCTAGCCAGCGGATCGAGTTGGATGTGCTCGCGAGGGAGAGTGGACGCGACCGATGGAGCCTGTCGCGCGACTTCCGGCAGTTCTTTGGAACGAGCCCTTCCAGATACATGACAATGCGTCGACTGGATATCGCCAGGCGTCTGATGTCGAATGGCACGCCGCTAGCCGAGTGTGCGGTCGCGGTGGGCTTTGCGGACCAAAGTCATATGTCTCGTCAGTTTGTCGAGGCGTTTGGATTGACGCCCACTCGATGGCTGACTATGTTGCGATGAACACCGTGCCGGTCAACGCGTGCCGCATCGGCCTTTGACCATAGCGTCGACCGATCCGTCATTGTGTGAGCCAAGCACGTCATGAGGCAGCGGCCCGCGGGCTGCTGCCTGAACCGTCCGCGGAACTGCTGGAGCAGTTGATCAACGGACCGGCGACGCCGGCCGAAGTACAGGACCTGACGCAGGCATTCCCACCGGGCTCGCCATACGGTGAGCTCGGGTAAAAACGACTTGCCAATGTCTTTTTGGCGAAACAATGTCGCCGGGAATCTCCTTCGTCACCCGCCATCATGAAAGACGACCCGGTGCACCTCGGTCGGTCCATTACTCGTTCGCAAGTCGATCCTACGTTGGGCGCGACGCCATTCAACCGGCGCTTCACGTGCAATGACGTCGACAGCCATGCGGAATGTACGCACGGCTGGTCCATCCGGCTCGATCAATTGTCGCCCGGGCCGTTCCAGGGCACGCTGCACGAAATTCGTTTCGACGGCATGCAGTTGCTGCGCGAACGCGTGAATCGCGCGCTGCTCAAGCGCGGCGATCAGCGCGCCGGCAGCACATCATTCAGCATCCCGCTGGAAACCGCGGGCGCCGGATACTGCGGCGGCACGCCGCTGCGCGACAAGGCATTGCTCGTCTCCGGCGGTACGTCGCTGCCCGAGCTGCGCACGCCCGACCATCAGGACGTCGTGCTGCTGACGGTGCCGACCGACACGCTGCGCACGCTGGCATGGCTCGCCGATGAAGACGACGGCGACTGCACCGGAACCTTGTCGAACGAAACCAGCGTCGTCCGTGTGCCGGCCGCCCGCTACGACGCGTTGACATCCCTGCTGGTGGCCAGCTTCGATGCGGCCGACACGTCCGAGCGCCCGTTCGCGCTGCCGCAAGCGCGCAGGACGCTACGCGACGCCATTCTGGTCGAGCTCGTCGACGCGCTGGAAGCAGCCGGCCGCCCGGTTCGCCTCGATCCGTCCGCGCGCCGCCGCGTCGTCGAGCGCGTGCGCGAACTCGTCGTCTCGCAGCCCGACGCGCCGCTGACCGTGCTCGACGTGTGCCGCGCGGTGGGCGCAAGCCGGCGCAAATTGCAGTATTGCTTCGAGGAGATCCTCGGCACGCATCCCGCGTGGTACTTGCGCGTGCTGCGGCTCAACGCCGTGCGCCGCGAACTGCGCGAGCATTCTCCATCGAACGCTTCGGTCAGCGACGTCGCATGCCGCTGGGGCTTCTGGCACCTGAGCCGGTTCGCGGCGCACTACCGTGAACTGTTCGGCGAACTGCCGTCCGACACGCTCAAACGCCCATCGCGATAATTACCAAAAGCGGATAACGCGCCGGATTTTGACGTTCCTAGACTCCGTACACATTTCAACTGTACGGGGAACGGCACGATGAAGATCCTCAGACGTCCGCACGGCGCGCAGCGCCGCGGCGCACGGACGACCACCGTCGCAATCGGCGCATTGGCGGCCACGCTCGCCTGCAATCCCGCCCGGGCGCTCGAAAACGACGGTCCCATCACGCCGTTCGGCGTGTTCGATTTCGGCGCGGGAATCGCCCCGCCGCCCACGCCCAACGGCACGCTCGCGACGCGCTTCGCGTACTACTCGACTCACACGCTCCGCAACGGCGGCAACGCCGACTTCTCGCTGACTGCCGCGTCGTGGAGCCTCGCGTACATCAGGATGACTAACGTCAAATTGTTCGGCGCCAACGTCGGCTTCGGCGCGATCGTGCCGTTCCTGAACCTGAACGGGCACGTAAACGTGCCGACGCCGGCAGGAACGCTCGCGATGTCGGCCAATCCGACCAATATCGGCGATGCGGACTTCCAGCCGCTGATCCTCGCGTGGACGCTGCCCAATCTGTTCGTCAACATCGCGCTGCAGGCGCAGGCGCCGACTGGTGCCTATCGCGCGTCGCGGCTCTTCAATCCCGGCGTCAACCACTGGACCTTCTCGCCGATCATCGGCGCGACCTACATCACCGACAGCGGATTCGAAATCTCGACCAGCATCGAGATCGACCAGAACACGACCAATCGCGCGACGAACTATCGCAGCGGCACCGGCTTTCGCCAGGAATTTGCGGTCGGCCAGCATATCGGCCCGTTTACCGCGGGCCTCGGCGGCTACATCGAGCGGCAGTTGAGCAACGACCATGGCCCGAACGTCGACGGCAACCGTGCGCGCGTCAACGCGCTGGGCCCGGCGATCAGCTACGTCGAACCGGGCAGGCCCGCGATATGGCTGCACGCATACAAGGAATTCGGTGCGCAAAACCGCGCGCAGGGGTACCAGGTCGCACTGCGTGCGGCGCTGTCATTCTGATGTTCCGTTTCGGGAGTCGTCGATGAATCCGTTTTCTTCAACGCCCGCCGCGCGCTATGCGGGTGCCGTCAGGCAGGCCGGCGCACGCCAGGGCGCCGTGCTGCTGCTCGGCAGCAGCCTCACCGTCATGGGCGCGGTGATGATCGCACCGATCCTGCCCAAACTCGCAGCCGAATTCGTGCCGGCCGATCCGCGGCTGGCCGGGCTCGTGCCGCTCGTTGCGACCGGCCCGGCGCTCGCGATCGCGCTGTGCGCGCCGCTCGCCGGCTGGCTTGCCGATCGCGTCGGACGCAAGATGCTGCTGTTGCTCGCCACGCTCCTGTACGGCCTGGTCGGCGCCGCGCCAGCATGGCTCAACGACCTCGGCGCGATCCTCGCCTGCCGGTTCGCGCTCGGCGCCGCGGAAGCGTGCGTGATGACGTGCTGCACGACGCTGATCGGCGACTACTGGCGTGGCGAACAACGCGTACGCTACGTGAACCGGCAGGTCGTCACGATCGGCCTTGTCGGCACGGTGTTCTTCGTGCTCGGCGGCGCCGCCGGCGAGCACGCGTGGCGCTATCCGTTCTATCTCTATCTGCTGCCGATCCTGCTCGTGCCGGCGATCGCGACCGTACTGTGGGAACCGCTGCGCGACGGCGAACCCGCCGAACCGGGCGATGGCGTCACGACGCTGTCCGGTGCCCGGCTCGCATCGACGCTCGCCACCGGCTACGTGCTGATCTGCGTCGGAATGGTCAGCTCGTTCGTGGTTCCGGTGCAGATGCCGCAGCTGATAATCGACATCGGCCAGCGCTCGTCGACGGTGATCGGCGCGGTAGCCGGCGTCGGTCTGCTGTCGACGCTGGCCGGCTCGATCGCATGGCCATGGTTGCGGGGTGCGCTCGGCCGCCGCTTCGTCAACGTCGTGCTGCTTGCGCTGCTTGCGACGGGCCTCGCCTTGCTGGCCCGCGCCCATACGGTACCGGCCATCGTCGCGGCGGTCGTGATTCACGGCTTCGGCGGCGGGATGCTGGTTCCCAATGCAGTCCTGCCGCTGATGCGCAAGCTGTCGCTCGCGATGCGCGGGCGTGGCCTCGGTGGGTTCACTGCCGCGCTCTATCTCGGGCAGTTCGTCAGCCCGCTGGTCGTGTTCGGTTGCGCACAGGCGTTCGGCGGCCTACGCCCCGCCGTGTTCGCGATTGCGGCGGGCACGGCCGTCATCGCGTTGCTCTGGTTGTTGCCGGCAGCTCGCTGCCGCGGCGACGAATGATCCACTCACGTACTCATGTTCTCCAACGATAGACCCATGAAAGACTTCCAGACGCTCATCGCCACGCACGACGGGATCGCGCTCGCGGCACTCGTCCGCGCAAAAGAAGTGACACCGACGGAACTGCTGGATGCCGTCCGCGCGAATCTCGACGCGATCGACCCCATGCTGAATGCCGTTGCGGAACGGCTCGACGACTCGGCGCGGCACGCGGCCTCTGCGTTGACCGGCGGCGAAAGCGTGCTCGCCGGCGTACCGACACTGATCAAGGACCTGTTCATGCCGGTGCACGGCGCACGCATGACGAACGGCTCTTTTCTGTTCGGCGACTACCGGCCCGACTTCGACGGCGAACTGGTGGCGCGCCTGCGGCGCGCGGGCATACCAATCGCGGGAACGTCGCTGTCGCCGGAACTTGGGACATCGTATTGCACGTCGTCCACGCGCTTCGGCATCACCCGCAATCCGTGGAGTCCGCACGTAACCGCAGGCGGGTCGAGCGGCGCCGCGGCGGCGCTCGTCGCTGCCCGCGTGCTGCCGTTCGCGCACGGCAACGACGGCGGTGGCTCATTGCGCGTGCCGGCGTCTTGCTGCGGCGTGTTCGGCTTGAAGCCGACGCGCGGCCGCACGCCGAATGGCCCGATGATCGGCGAAGGATGGGCGGGCATGGGGATCAACCACGCGATCACGCGCTCGGTTCGCGACAGCGCCGCGCTGCTCGACCTGACCGCCGGCGCCGATACCGGTGCGCCGTATGCGGCGCCGTATGAGGCCGACACGTTCGTCGCCGCCACGCAGCGCGATCCACGCCCGTTGAAAATCGCCGTCATCGAACAGGCGCCGCCGTGGCCGCTTCACCCATCATGTCGTGCCGCACTCGACCATACCGTCGCGTTGCTGCGCTCGCTCGGCCATCACGTCGAACCGCTCGAAAGCCCCGTCGATTCGGAAGCGTTCTATGGCCGCGTATTCACGATCATCGGCGCGCAGACCCGCGCGCTGGTCGACGCGGTCGGCAGCCAGCGCGGCCGTGCCGTACGCGACGACGAAGTCGAGGCCCGCACGCGCATCATCCTTCGGGAGAAGGGTAATGTCAGCGGCGCGGAATATGCGGGCGCCGTCGACTGGATTCATGCGCTGGGCCGCACGTTCGGCGGTTTGATGGAGCGCTACGACGCGCTGCTGACGCCGACGCTCGCGATGCCGCCGCTTGCGCCGGCCGAACTCGCCACCACGGACGACACGCAATCGCTGAGCGAAGTCATCGAGCGATCGCACCGGTTTTCTCCATTCACCGCATGGTTCAACGCGACCGGCCAGCCCGCGATGTCGGTGCCGCTTTACTGGGACGAGCAAGGCCTGCCGATCGGCAGCCATTTCGCTGGGGCGTTCGGTGCGGAATCGCTCCTCTTCTCGCTCGCTGCTCAACTCGAGCGTGCGCAACCTTGGGCGAATCGCGTACCGCCTCTATCCGTTGGGTTATGCGTATAGCGCGCTTCGCGGGGCGATGATTCCCTTGCCGCTTCATATTTCCGAATGCCTACGCAGTAGGAATCGTGCCCCCGTCTATCACATACTCCGTTCCGGTGATCGTGGCTGCGCGCGGAGAAGCCAGGAATGCAATGAGGTTCGCCACCTCGATGGGTTGCGACGGCCGCCCCAGCGGAATGCCGCCCAGTGAATTCATGATGATCGTTTTCCCACCCTCGTAGTCGGTGCCCGCCTGCAAGGCAAGCCGCTCGGCCAGCGCCACGGATGCCTCGGTTTCAACCCACCCGGGCGCCACCCTAACGACACGAATGCCCTTCGGTGAAACCTCTTTCGACAAGCTCTTGCTGTATGTCGAGAGCGCGGCCTTTGCCGCCGCATAGGCGGTGGTCGATTCCGGTAACGGAAGTTCGCGTTGGATCGAGGTGACGTGAATGACGACGCCGGCACCCTGTGCCAACATGCCGGGCAACAATGCACGATCCAGCCGGACGGCAGGAAGCAGATTGAGGTTCAATTCTTGCCCCCACTCGTCTTCACCCAATGCGGCGAACCCTCCACCAGGTGCCATCGAACCACCCGCGACGTGGACGATGATGTCCACGCCTCCAAAGTGGCCCGTGACGGCCCTTGCCACCGCATCGCAGCCGTCGACTGTCGTCAAGTCTGCTGCGACGAAGACGTCAGCCAACGTATCGGTCGGCTGTCCTCTGGCCGCGGTGAGTACTTTCGCGCCGAGTTCGTGGAACAGGCCGACGACGGCCTTTCCGATCCCCTTGGTGCCTGCCGTCACCAGGACGCGCTTGCCTTGCAATTCCAGGTTCATGGCCATCAACCGATCTCCAACGACTTGATCTTGTCGCCTTCAAGGCTGAACACATGATCGAGCTGGACAGGGCTGCCCGGGAAGTTGCCCACAACATTGGCCGTGACCGTCAGCCGATCGCCTTCCTGCGAAGCGCTGACAGGCTCCGCGGTGTACTCGTATTTCTTCCGCGCCTCCTGTCGCCACGACTCGATGGCACCATGGCCTCGGTGCGTCCGCCCTTCGTCAACGACGACCGCGTCCTGCGAGAAGACGCGGACGATGTGCGTAACGTCCTCGCCATTGGTGATCTTGAAGTAGGCAGAGACTGGACCGGGTAGTGAAAGGGACATGGTTGCGTTCTCGCAATAGTTGGCTGTACTAGTATTTTCGCCATAGACTATCTATTCAACAAGAACGCACCGGAAAGTAAGTTACTGCGCTATGGGAAAGATATACACACCCGCGACCGCCGCACTGGGGGTAGAGGAAGTTCTTCGACTGCTGGAAGGTCGATGGAAACTGATCATCCTTTTCCATTTGTTCGATGGAAAAGTACAACGCTACTCGGATCTCGAGAAGTTGATCCCCGGGATTTCTCAGAAGATGCTGGCCCAACAACTTCGGCAACTGGAATCCGATGGAATCGTGTCGCGAAAGCTGTATCCGCAAGTGCCGCCGAAAGTCGAGTACCGTCTAACGGATTGGGGGCAGGCTTTGTGTCCTGCTTTGGACGCGATGCTGAAATGGGCGGAAAAACGTGAAGCCATGGTGGCGACGCCTGCTCCGGACGAGAACACTGACGACTGATGATTGGGTTAGCCGGCAGAACGCTTCCGCGGCGGCGGCCCGCATCGTCAGAAATCGCCGCTGGTAGACTGACTCGCAGCGACCGCGGCCATCACACAACATGGTCGATTTTCGGCGGATCCTCGCGCAGCGTTAGAATAGCGCCCCTTCTCATGGGAGACGACAATGTCCTGGTTCATTTACGAAGTGCCCGAATACCACGAAGACGCCGCGCGCATCGAGCCCTTTAGCGACCTGCGTAGCCGTGTGCTGAAAGTCAGTGGCCCGGCCATGGCCGACGAACTGGAAAGCGTTCGCGAGAACGCCGCGGCGACAGCGGACACACCCGAGCGCCCGCTGCGTACTCCGGAAAATCCGCATGTCTTTCCGATTCCTTACGCGGACTCCATGATCCTGGTCGGATTCATCTTCGATCTGAAACGCGAATTCCGGCAACTGGTCGTGTCGCCCGTGGAAATGCCCTGGCTGAAAGACGCGTAAAAGGCGGTCGGAACGGTAGCCGACGGGAGCGTTGTGCTTGTTCCGTGCAGCACTTCGAATTCGAGCTTGTGCGTCGCTCAAGCATTGAACGCAGCGCCTTGCGGATGCCGATCTCGCGCCGGCCCCGCTCGCTGTCACGGCGCCCCCGCCGCGTACACCGTCTCCACGACGTCCCCCACGATCGCAATGATCGACACGAATCCGCCGACCGTCACGCACTCCGATTCCACGCAAACACGTCACGCCTCATCTCGATACCCGTCTAGCCCAATTTCCCGCCGAACGCCGCTTCACCGCGGCAAAAATAAGACCCGCGCGCGAAGTTGGATGCGCGTATGATGAATTTGCCCGAGTGCACGTAAGCGGCTTGACTGCTCACCCCGCCCCCGCCCCTCTCTCGCACGTGTCGTTGCCCCTTTCGCGTCACCCCGCCATGCGTCGGCGATCCGGAAAGAACGGGCTCATCCTCACGGTTCGTCGCCACGAGCGCCACCCGGTTCGTGACGAGTTTTCGCAGCTCAGCGAACAATAATTTCAAATCCCAAATGGAAGGTGGCAATCATGAGCTGGTACTGCGATGTGGAGCACGAGCTGGCCAATATCAGGCGATCGATCGGATTACTTGAAAAGACGCAACATGCGTTCGTCAACCGATCGTCCGTCAATGATCCCGCGTACTGGCGAGTCAAGCTCAACAAACTCCGCTTGCGATTCGAGCGAAACAAGGTCCTCGAACTCCAGATGGATGAGCTTTTTGCTCGCCTCCAGCGAATCCAGGATGCGAGCTTCCGCAAATAAGCGTTTGCCGAGCGCGTGCGGGCCCTCGACAGTCGCGGCATCCACCCTGTATGACCCGGGAGCAACATCATGCTTGACGCGAACCCGAACAGCACGTTTCGGCACCTGCCGCTCACACTCGAACAAGACGCGGAAATTCGCCACTACATCAAGCGGAAAAATCAAAAAGGCGAACCGTGGGACACGCCGGAGCTGGCGACGATGCTTCGGGACATGCTCGATCCGCCTCCGAACGACGACGAAGAGCCGGAGGCCGACATCGAAGAAACGAAATTGGCCTGCGAGTATGCATTGGCGTCGGTCGACGCAGCGATGGAATCCGTTTCCGCAAGCGAAGCGCGACAGGCAGTGATGGAAAGCGAGGAGATGAAGCGGCCGTGAATGTAGCGCGCCGCGATGGCCGAAGAAGCGGCGTTACCGTTCCCCAAGTTCAGCCAAATTGAGCGGCCAGCCATTCCTCGGCCCACTTCGTTGCATACGCAACTGCATCGTCACGCACATCGAAGCCGGCCAGGTCGCCGCTGGCGTGCACTTCTCTCTCGTCGCCGTCCTCCAGAATCGTGATGATCCTCACGTGCGCGATGAATTCTCCGTCAGCCCTGCGCGGCGTCGGATCGATTCGGAACCGCGTCGAATTGATGAGCATTTGCCACTCCTCCGTGGCCGGTTGCCGCGAGCCGTGCTGTCGCAGAAGCAGCGCGGAACGCGCGTCGGGCGTTGAGAATTGAACCGTATCCCGGCATGAAGGGGAGCACGTAGCCGACCGTCAACGCGAACGCGAGCCTCGTACCGGTTAATCAACCTCAACGAGCAAGCAGAAGTTCAGTGCGCCCATCGGTGACCACGACGTTCGATCGCCGCCACGACAACACTGATCACATGGCGGGCAACACTCGCGTCGGTCATCCCTGCGTCGAGGTATTGGCGAACCTTCATGCTCTGCGATTGACGGGAGCCGTTCTCGTTGTCCATCACGAAAACGTTGGCACTCCCGGCATCAGCCATCAGCACAACGTGAATCGTCTTGCCGCACGCAATCGCTTGCATATTCAGGGTCACCATGGACGAGCCCGGTTCGAGTCATTGGGATCTCAAGTATGCTCGTCAACATCCAGTCGTATTCGCCTATAAACCCCTCCTTTCCGGTCGTTTCATCGGCGATTCGTACCCTGTGAGCACATTTGGCTTATATGCACGACTGCATCGGCTCGATATCGTGGTTCGTGCGGACGTTCATGCATGGAACGCCTGGCGAGCCCCGTTTCCAACCGGCACGCTAGGTCCGTCGGACATACCGCTCCGACACGACCGAGCGCTGCTGGATCCATGCGACGGCAAGCTCCAGCGCTTCATTGCGCGCTTCCTGCGCATCGGCGAAGTCCCCATCGACGCCGAGCGTGCGTGTTTCGCCGGCGCGGTCGGTGACGATGGCCGATGCTGCATAGCGACCACCGCCGGTGGCGGTTACCACCGGCCGGACCTCGCAGCCGTGATACTCGATGACGTTGTCCGTTTGCATACGACACCTCCTGCAGTGCATCGCCTGAGCGCGGGCCACACGATGTCGGCTGTCGCTGCCGCAAGCCCGACGCGCGACGGAAAGCTTGTCGTTGAGATCGCGCAGTCAATCACGCAGCGCGTCCAGTAGCCGCCTCCCTGCTTCGTCAACCGCCGTTGTCAGTAGTCTGCCGGCTGCGGCGTGGTGTGTCGCTCGGGTGCAGCGCGTCGAGGAACGTTTTGCCCTTCTCGGTCAGGTAGGCGCGGCGTGCGCCTGCGGCGCAATGTTCGAGCATCACCAGTTGGCGCTCCAACAGTGCGTCGAGCTCGGCGCGATTCATATCGATCTGGTCCGGCGCCTGGCGAACCAGCATCAAGGTCGCAAATTCGTGCGGGCTGAGCATTTTGGTCTCCCATAAGACATCGTCCCAATGCAGGGGTACGGTGCAGAAAAGTGACGCGTCGTGCAGGCCGTATGGAACGGCGCCGCCGCCATGCGCCGCGGCGCGCTCACGCAAGGAAGCGCGCCGCCGAGCCGGTGTCATCGAGACAGCCGGTGCCGAGGGTGCGTGTCGCGTACGTTGGCGGCTTGCACACGTCGCTGATCGTCAGCGCCCCTGGTCAAGCGATCCATCGGTCGCTACACGGTCGAGCGCCGCCAGCGATCGCGGCGATCTCGACGCTGTCGTCGGTGCGGCCGATGTGGAGAAAAAAGTTCGTTGCGCATCGCGCGCGGGCGCGCGGGAAAGCCAGCAAGGACGCTGGCCATCTGCCGGTGCAGGCGGTCGAATTCGCCCAGCAGATTTGTGCTGAAGAAAAGATCGCTCATGACTGGCTCCTTGAAACCGGAGGCCTCTCACGAAGAACGAACCGGACCACGCGCTCCAGTTCGCCCGTCCGTGGAAAAGCTCCACCGACAAACAAATCGAAACACGCAGCGCTTATCGCGACTGCCTGAGCGATGCATAAAATAGCGCAAGCAACGGAAATTTCAAGAGGCCCTGCAACATGTCATCCGGGAGGCTTCATGGTCCTTTTCGATATGCTTCGGGAACAGATGGACAGCGTGCGCATGCCGCTCTTTGCCGTCACGGTCACGGCGGCCGCACAGGTCAATACCCCGCTCTTCGCGATACTCCACTGGCATGGATTCCGGCGCGCGACACCGCTCGCCCTGCCCGGCGTCGAGATTCCGCCGCGGCCGGTTCCGGGCTCGGCTTTCCAGATCGATGCACCCTGGCATAGCTTCGAGACCGTCGAAGCCATGCTGCTCGATGCCGCGTGGCAATCCGGCGCATGGGACGTGGAGCGCGTCGAGCGGCGCGGCTGCAACGTGATTGGCGCCAGCGCTGCCGAAGCGCTCGCGTGCCGTCAGGCGTTCGGCGACTATGGCGAGCACGCGGCCGACCCCTCGCAGCTTCTCGTTGACGAAACCGATCGCGACGAGCTGATGCAGCTTGCCGCGCGCAAAGGCTACGTGCGCTGGCTGTTCCGGCCCGTCAAGGGCGGCGTGTGGTGCACGCTCGACGAGCCGGACGACACGCTCGACGCCGATGGCGGACGCGAGCCGCCCTGTCCTGTGCCGCCTGTGCCGCGTCGTGCGAATGGGCGCGGCCGCACGGTTTACCGCCTCGGTGCGGTCCGCCGCATCCTGCTGCCGCGCTGAAACAATTTGTTACAAAGAGGCTTTTTCACGCCTCTTGAAGGGCGCGATGGGCGCCTCTATTTCGCTATCCGCCAGACAGTGGTGCGGCTGCCCGGCGGCGACTCTTACGTGTGAGGACGCCCGGCAACCGGATTCCTTTTTCGTGAACCTTCAATCGCTCAGGAGATGAGAATGCAGATTCGTCCCCTCTACGACCGGGTTATCGTCAAGCGAATCGAGACGCAGCGGACGACGGCCTCGGGCATCGTGATTCCCGACTCGGCCGCGGAAAAGCCCGAACAGGGTGAAGTCGTCGCGGTCGGCAGCGGCCGGCTGCTGCAGGATGGAACGCTGCGCGCGCTCCAGGTGAAAGTCGGTGACCAGGTTCTCTTCGGCAAATACGCAGGCCAGACCGTCAAGGTCGATGGCGACGAACTCCTCGTCATGCGTGAGGAAGACGTGATGGGCGTCCTCGAGTCCGATACCGGCGCGTCCCGCAAGGCCGCCTGAGATCCTGAGCCGGTCGCGAACGCCCGAAGGGCCGTTCGCGCCGCGTTGAGTCAACGACTACTATCCGGAGCAACAACATGAGTGCAAAAGACGTCAAATTCCATGACAGCGCCCGCGCCCGCATCGTCAAGGGCGTGAACGTGCTCGCCGATGCCGTGAAGGTGACGCTCGGGCCGAAAGGCCGCAACGTGGTGATCGAGCGCAGCTTCGGCGCGCCCACGATCACGAAGGACGGCGTGTCGGTCGCGAAGGAAATCGAGCTGAAGGACCGCTTCGAAAACATGGGCGCGCAGATCGTCAAGCAGGTCGCCTCGAAGACGGCCGATGTGGCCGGCGACGGCACGACCACGGCCACCGTGCTCGCGCAGGCGATCGTGCAGGAAGGCATGAAGCACGTGGCCGCCGGCATGAATCCGATGGACCTCAAGCGCGGCATCGACAAGGCCGTGGCCGCCGTGCTCGACGAGCTGCGCAAACTGTCGAAGCCGATTTCCACGAACCGCGAGATCGCGCAGGTGGGTTCGATCTCGGCGAACGCCGACGAGGCGATCGGCAAGATCATCGCCGACGCGATGGAGAAGGTCGGCAAGGAAGGCGTCATCACGGTCGAGGACGGCAAGTCGCTCGAGAACGAGCTGGACGTGGTCGAAGGGATGCAGTTCGACCGCGGCTACGTCAGCCCCTACTTCATCAACGATCCGGAAAAGCAGGCCGCGTATCTGGACGACGCGCTGATCCTGTTGCACGACAAAAAGATCTCGAACATCCGGGATCTGCTGCCGGTTCTCGAGGCGACCTCGAAGGCAGGCAAGCCGCTGCTGATCGTCGCGGAAGACATCGACGGCGAAGCGCTGGCCACGCTCGTGGTCAACGCGATGCGGGGCATCCTGAAGGTCGCGGCCGTCAAGGCGCCCGGTTTCGGCGACCGGCGCAAGGCCATGCTGGAGGACATCGCGATCCTCACCGGCGCGACCGTCATCTCGGAAGAAACCGGCAAGCAACTGCAGAAGGCGTCGCTCGAAGATCTCGGCAGTGCGAAACGCGTCGAGGTCCGCAAGGAAGACACGATCATCATCGACGGCGCGGGCGACCAGGAGCGCATCGAGGCGCGCGTGAAGTCGATCCGTACGCAGATCGACGAAACCACGAGCGACTACGATCGCGAGAAGCTGCAGGAACGCGTGGCGAAGCTCGCCGGCGGTGTGGCCGTCATCAAGGTGGGTGCTGCCACCGAAGTCGAGATGAAGGAGAAAAAGGACCGCGTCGACGATGCGCTGCACGCCACACGCGCGGCGGTCGAGGAAGGCATCGTGCCGGGCGGTGGCGTGGCGCTCCTGCGCGCGCGTTCGACGGCGACGAGCCTGAAAGGCGCCAACAGCGATCAGGACGCCGGCATCCAGATCGTGCTGCGCGCGCTCGAGGCACCGCTGCGCGTGATCGCGTCGAATGCCGGGGACGAGCCTTCGGTCGTCATCGCGAAGGTGCTCGAAGGCAAGGGCAACTTCGGCTACAACGCGGCCACCGGCGAGTATGGCGATCTGGTCGAGGCCGGCGTGGTCGATCCGACCAAGGTCACGCGTACGGCACTGCAGAACGCCGCATCGATTGCCGGGCTGATTCTGACGACGGATGCAACGGTTGCCGATGCACCGAAGGACGAAAAGCCTGCGCAGGCGCCCGCGCCGGAGCTCGAGTACTGACCTGCGGGTCTTGCACGCGCCGGCTGACAGTCGCGGCCGGCGCAATGCGTTCGGCGCCGCAAGTCGTTCCCGTCATGCGGCGCCGCTTTTTGTGGCGGAGCGACCATGAAACTGAAGCTGAACATCGATTCGAAACCGCTGGACGTCGATATCGACGACGTCGTGGCTGGACTGCTGGCGGTCCGCTTGAACCTGCCCGCCAACGCCGATCACCAGGACGCGATCACCCGTTATCTCAGCGAGAAGGGCGCGCCCTGGATACTCGACGAGGAACACATGCGCCGGCGCATCCTGCGCCGTCTGATTCTGGATATCGCCGATCCGGCACTCGTGATTCGTCATTTGATGGCGGACGAGTGAGCCGGGCGCGTCGGTTCCGACGCGCGGTGCGTTACATCAGCCGATATCGATCGTGCGGCTCGTGAATTTGGCCGGTTCCGATTTCGGCACGGTCAGCGTGAGGACGCCGTTGTCGAACTTTGCCAACGTGTGCTCGGGATCGGCGTTTTCCGGCATCGGGATCGTGCGCGTGAAGCTTCCATGCGCGCGCTCCAGCCGGTAGCAGCCGTTTTCCTCACTGTGCACGTCCTGCCTTTTCTCGCCGCGCAGCACGATTGCCCCATCCTCGACGCTCACCTTCAGATCGTCGCGCTCCATGCCGGGCAGTTCGGCGGTCACGCGCAGCACCGGCCCTTCGTCGACGACGTCGATGCGCGGCTGGAAGCGCGATGAACTGAAGTCGCCGAACCAGCGCTCGAGCGCGCCGCGGCCGGCAAACGGGTCATGAAAGAAGTCCTCCATCGCACCCCATGATTCGCGCGAGAACAGGCGCGAAATGTCAGGCCACGACGCGCGCCATTGCTCGCTGGCCGACGCGTTTTCCGCGCCTTCCGCATCGGACTTGCGGGCAGCGCCGCGAAGAAACTTGAAGGGGTTCCACTTTTTCGGATCGGTGTTCATGGCGTGCTCCAATTCAGCTTCAACTGGTTTGAGCCGCGGGCAGCGCAGCGGGTACCGAGCGAGGCACCCCGTGCTGCACCGCGGCAGCCGACGCATCAGCTGGTCTTGATTTCGATGCGTCGTGGACGCGCTTCGTCGCGGCGCGGGATCGTCAGCTTCAGCACGCCATCCTGGAGGCTCGCCTCGATCCTGGACGTGTCGAAGTCCGCCGACAGCGTGAACGTGCGCGCGAAATGCGGCTCACGGATCTCGGCATGCTGCACCCGCAGGTCTTGCGGCGTCGGCACCATTGCCTCGGCCTCGATCAGTAGACTGCTGTCGTGAACCTTGACGTCGAGCTTGTCCTTCGTGACGCCGGGCAAATCGGCCCACAGCGTGACGCCCTGGCTGTCCTCGTAGACGTCGACGGCCGGCACGAGTGTCATGCGGCGCACCGGCTGCTCGGTTCCGCGACGGGCGACGGCAGACGAATCCCGTTCCGCCAGCTGGGTAGTGTCTTTCATGATCGGCTCCTCGTATTACTGGACGGTGATGGCGCGCGGCCTGGACGATTCGCGCTTGCCGATGCTGATCGACAGACAGCCGTTTTCGTAGCGCGCCTGAACCTTGTCGGGATCAGCGGTTTCGGGCAGCTCGATGACGCGCCGGAACATCCCGCTAAAACGCTCCTGCGCATAGGTGCGCCGCTCGCTGTCCGTGTCGGGCTGCGACGATTTGCGCTCGCCGCTGATGGTCAAGAGCCCCTTGTCGATCGACACGTCGAACGCGCCGGCCTCGACGCCGGGCGCGAACGCGACGATCTCGATCGAATCGTCTGTCGCACCGATATTGACCTGCGGGAACGTGCCGAAACGGCTCGCGCGGATGCTGGACGGGAAACCGCCGAAGAGTTGCGCCATCTGCTGCTGCAGGCGGTCGAACTCGCTGAAGAGGTCGGTTCCGAAGTAGAGATCGCTCATGATCACATCCTCCTCGAGGCAGCATGGAGGCGAACGGGCCTACGCGCTCCAGTTCGCCTGCCACCTTGCTGGCAAACAAATCGAAACACGCAGCGCGCGGAGTGAAGCGGCCCGCGCGTCTGCCTGAGCGAAACTTAAGATAGGTATTCTGCGGAAAATTTCAAGGGGATGGAGGGCCGTTTTTTGCGCCCGAATTCTTGCGCCGGCGCCTGTGCGCGTCGGCGCCGACACACTTTCTTCCGACCATTATCCGTGCCAGATCTCAGCGGGCATTCGGTCGCACCGATGAGTCCGCACGCAAAGCGAAGAAACCTCAGCCCCAGCTCGAATTCAACATGACGCTGCACAGATCGACGCGGACGAATCCCGGATCCTTGTGCGCGAGGAAGTCGTCGTTGAAGGTGCCGAACGTCGTGCCCGGGCGATGCTTCATGCCGTCGTAGAACGCATCGATCATCTTGTTGGCAAAGTCGGCGCCGCGCGGATAGGCGTCGACCACCGCGGCGCGTTGTTCGTCGGTGAACTGCTCGAAGCCGCGCCCTGCCACGTCCATCCCCGCGCCCGCTTGTACCAGCGCGATTTCTCCATGCATGTGCTCCGGAATGCCGGGCGTCGTGTGGAGCGCCACCGCTGTCCACACCCTCTCGATGTCTGCCTCGCTGATGCGATGGCTTCGCAGGAAATCGCGCGCCGCATTGGCGCCGTCCACTTCGAAGCGAAGCTGGCTTTCGTGATAGATCGACGTCAACCCGATGTCATGAAACATGGCCGCCACGTAGAGCAACTCGCGATCGAACGCGATGTTGTTTCGTGCGCCGAGCAGCGCACCCCACAGGTAGACGCGAGTCGAGTGGTTGAACAGCAACTCGCCCTCGGTATCGCGAATGAGTTGCGTGACCTCGCGGGCCAGTTGGCTGTCCGGGATCACGGCGTTGATCGATCCATTCGTCTGCACGGTATCTTCCTTCATCTGTTCGCTCGATTTCGTGTGGCTCGCCTGCCCTATCGCGTAGGATTCGGGCCGGGACCGATTGGCTGCGGCCACGGAGAAAAGCTACGCTTCTCCCGGGGCATGCAACAGTCCCAAGATCGACACATTCGAATGCACCATCGACACATGACGACGCTTTCCATTGGCCTGGATCACTCCAGACGCACGTCGCTGTCCGCGCAGATCTACAGCGCGATTCGCGACGCGATCGAGTCCGGCAAGCTTGCTTCGGGCGCGCGGCTGCCTTCCTGGTCGGATCTGGCCGCCCAGCTCGGCGTATCGCGGGGCACCGTACGCGCCGCTTACGAGCGTCTGATCGACGAGCAATTCGCGATCGGCCTCGGCGCGGCCGGCACGCGGGTCGCAGAGCGTCCGGCCGTGCCGATCGCGGCCGGCTGGTCGCCGGAAGCGCCGCCCCTGCCGGATCTGTTCGACGCGTTCGGCGCGGCGCCTCGCGCGTTTCAAATGGGCGTGCCGTCACAGGACGCGTTTCCGTTCAAGCTGTGGTCGCGCATCCTGGCGCGTGCGGCGCGCCGGGCCTCCGCGGCGCCGGTCGGCTACCCGGATCCGCGCGGCGAACCGGACTTGCGCCGGGAAATCGCCGCCTATCTCGGTGTCGCCCGCGGTCTTCGTTGCAGTCCGTCGCAGGTCTTCGTCACGGCCGGTTTCTCAGGCGCACTGAGCCTCGCGATTCGCGGGCTCGGAATCGAAGGCCGGCAAGCATGGATCGAAGACCCCGGTTTTCCGCTCACGCGCACCGCGCTCGGGCTGGCTGGCATGACCGTGACGGCCGTGCCGGTGGACGCCGACGGCCTCGATGTGGAGGCAGGCATCCGGCAGGCGAAGGAAGCGGCGCTTGCCGTGGTCACGCCCGGCCAGCAGGCGCCGCTCGGGATGACGATGTCGCTCCCTCGGCGGATTGCACTGCTCGCCTGGGCCCGAGAAAACAATGCGTGGATCGTCGAAGACGACTACCTGAGCGAGCTGCAGCTGACCGGCCGGGCAGCGCCCGCGCTGGCGTCGATCGATCAGGACGGACGGGTTCTGCACGTCGGCAGTTTCAGCAAGACGATCAGCCCGGCGCTACGTCTTGGCTTTCTCGTGGTGCCGCCGGACATGACGCGCCGCTTCGGCGATATCGCGGCGTGCCTCGCGCCCGCGCCGGCGGCGTGCATCCAGCACGCCGTCACCGAGTTCATGCATGACGGGCACTATCTTCGCCATTTGCGTCGTATGAAACGTCTCTACGCATCGCACCGGGAGGCGCTGCTTAGTTGTCTGAAGGAACTGGGCTCGAACGCGATCCAAATCCGCGCCACTGCCGGCATGGCGGTGGTGACGACGCTGCCCGCGGAGGTGTCGGATGTCGATATCGCGTTGCGGGCACGCGCGTTCGGGCTGGCTCCGGTCCCGCTTTCGCCGTGGTACACGGGCACGTCGCGGCCACAGGGCCTGCTGCTCGGCGTGACGAACCTGACCGAACGCACGCTCGCCACCGACTGTTCCCGCCTGCTGGAGCTCGTTCACGCGGGCAACTGACCGGCCCGCAAGCGCATCGCCGCCCTTGCGTCTTGGTACAACGAAAATGTTCATTCCTGGTGCTTTCGGGTGTCCGCGTCCCACACCACAATGGGCGAACATCAACGAGCCAGACGACCATGAACATTCAGTCCTTTGCAGCTGCCGCCTGCACCAGCATCGCCTTGTGCATCGCGGTGCCGGCCGCGGCACACGGCGCGGGTGAAACCGTCACGCCGAACTTCCAGCATGCGATCCCCAACATTCCGGGCAAGTCGTTGACCGCCGTCGTCGTCGACTACGCACCGGGCGCCGCATCACCGGCGCACCGGCATGCAGGCTCGGCTTTCATCTATGCGTACGTCGTGTCGGGCGACATCGAGTCTCAGGTGAACGACGGCCCGAAGCGCGTCTATCACGCCGGAGAAAGCTTCTTCGAGGAGCCCGGCGCCGTTCATCGCGTGAGCCGCAATGCGAGCGAATCGCGGCCCGCCAGGTTGCTCGCGGTATTCGTCGCGGACAGCAACGACACGGTCCTGACCACCCCGGTCAAGTAAATCCCCTTCATCAAGGAGTTACGTCATGAGCAAGCGTCTCGATTACAACCAGATTGCGCCCGCGGGCGTGAAGGCCCTGGGCGGCGTGTATGGTTATGTCATGCAGAGCGGGTTGTCGCCGGTTCTCGTCGACCTCGTCTACCTTCGCGTGTCGCAGATCAATAACTGCGCGTACTGCCTCGACATGCATACGCGCGACCTGCTGAAGAAAGGCGTGAAGGTTGAAAAGCTGGCGCTGGTGCAGGCGTGGCGGGAAGCCGGGAATCTGTTCGACGAACGCGAGCGTGCCGCGCTGGCATGGGCCGAGTCGGTCACGCTGGTCGCGGCTACCGGCGTACCGGACGACGCCTACGAGGCGGCGCGCGCCGTATTCGATGAACGCGAGATCGTCGACCTCACGATTGCAGTCAGCCTGATGAACACCTACAACCGTATGGCGATCAGCTTCCGCAATACGCCGCAGGCCGTGCTGGAGCAGTGATGTTGGCCGCAATGTGAAGGCCCACAGCCGATAGTCGATAGTCGCAGGATGCCCGTCATCCTGTCGCGCTCTCTACAACAACGACAATTGGCCCGACGCGGTTGCGCGAGCGTCGTGTTCGCTTTCCTGTGCCGGTGGGCCCGGGCGGTCCGCGGACGGCATGTTTCCATTGCGCGCCGCATTCCCACCGCCCGGCTGATACTTGCGCGCCCACGCGATGCCAAGCACATCGGACGAGAACACAACACCCGGCGCAATCTGAACAAGCTCGCTCATTTGCGGCGCTTCCTAGGCGGACTGAATGTCGAAGTGAGCAGCGGCATAGCGCGCACTGCAACTCCACACTTCAGCGGCATTCCGGGTGAAGGTGGCCCATCCATTCTCGACGATCAACTCGGCGTCCGGAAATACGTCGCCGTGTCCCATCGCCCTGGCCGCAAAGATCGTCCGCTCGCGGCACGTCGCCCGGTATTTTCCATCGGGGAGTGTTGACGGCATCTGACTCAACCGTCGACTCCCTTCACTGCTCGATCAAAAACCGGTCACGGTTCTTTGCGCCTGCAATCCAATGCGGTGGCTTGCCGCGCCCGCTCCACGTCGCGCCCGTTTTCGGATCGCGATACTTCGGTGCGACCGGCGCGCGGGTGGCGCCCGACGAAGCGGCACGACGTCGCCCGAAAAGCTGGTCGGGCGTGATGCCATATTCGGCAATCTGCTCACGCATCGTCGCGATAAGGCTTTCCAGTTCGGCGAGCCGCGCTGCTTCCGCTTTCTGTGCCAGCGCTTCTGCCTGTGCTTTGAGTTCGAGGTAGGTAGCCATGGATATGAAAGGATTCCTTGAAATGTGGGAAGTGGCTCAACAGCCCTTTATGTCGTCGCGAAAGGCCGTCGACTACACCATCGGCATTATATTCGCGACATTGACGACATTGACGACAATCGATAGCGATCGATTTCCGCAGTATGCCCTATCGTCTTTATATAAATCAAACTGAAAACCGGAAGCGGCGTCGTAGTTTTATAGGAATATCCGCTTTCGCGCCGCGCAAGCGATCGGGTCGCGGTGTCCACGGCCGGAGATTTGCGATGACTGCGACGGAACGGATTACGATGACGACGCGTGAATTGGGCCGGTTCTAGGTCATTCAGCGGCGGATGGGAGACGCAAGCCGTGGCGTGCAACGCAACGGCTTGAATTGACCATGCGGCAAGCTCGCCGGCTGATGGGCCGGCTGCCGGAATGCGGAGTTCAAGATTTCGTATCGGGACAGTGTGCACACCCAATGACTGCCCCAAGCCGAGAAGCCGGGAAGCCGCTTATTCGCGCGATCGTGCGTTCGTCGCGCACGTCCGCATCAAGGTGCGGCGATCAGCGCCTGGACCAGATTGGCGGCCATCGGCCGCCCGAGGCCGGTCACGTAGTCGTATCCGGCCGTCGCGGTGCAAAGCGTGCCGCACGCGCCGTTCGAGCCGCTGACAATGTCGCGGAAGTTCGTCGCGGAGGCGCTCGACGCAAGCCCGTACAGCACGGTGTGGATCGCCCCCACCGCGTTCAACGTCGTCTTGCCGCGCGCGACGCGCACGCTGTTCGCAATCGAGATCAACGCGGACCATTGCGGCGCACCCGCACTCGTGCCGCCGACGACGAACCAGCCGTGCTGCCCCGCGTAGCCGTACGAATCGTAGACCGCGAAGCCGGACGCCGGGTCGGCGTGATAGGCGACATCGGGCACGCCGCGCAGCCCGAGGCTATCCGACGGTATCCCGAGGTTCGACTGATACGTCGGCTCCGGCTCGATGGCGCTCTGTCCGCCGCCGCTGCCCGCCCACGCCGTTTCGCCCGCATAGGCGCCGCTCGCATCGGTCGCGATCGACGTACCGCCGACGCTCAGCACATACGGCGACGCGGCCGGGTAGTCGATCCCATTGCCGCCGTCACCGGACCCGGCGACGAACGACACGCCGTTCGCGCTGGCGAACTGTCCATCGAATTGCGTTTCGGCCAGGAATTCGGGGCTGCCCCAGCTGATCGACACGACCTTCGCGCCGGGGCCGGCGGGAGCCGGCGTCGTCGCGAGCGCGATCGCGCTCATCAGGTCGTCGAGCGAACTCGATGCGGCTTCGACCAGCACGATCCGCGCATTCGGTGCGATCGCGTGCGCCCACTGCACGTCGAGCGAGCTCTCCAGCGCCCACAGCGCGTCGGGTGGCGGCGGACGCTTGTCCGGGGTCGCGTAGATCTTCGTGAAGCAGTGCGGGGACGCGCACGGCGGCAGGCCGAACGTGCTGCTGAACGATCGCAGGTCCGCTTCGACGTTCGGGTTGTCGTACGCATCGACGATCGCGATGACCTGATCGTCGCCGCCGTAGCCGCGCGCCGGCAATTGATCGAACCCGTAGAAACTCCGGATCCGCTGCGGCGACAGCCCGACCGGGTTCCGTTTCGCGGGCCCGTGCAGATGGAGCGGCGGCCGCGCGAACGCGTGCGGGGCCCGCGGCGCGTGCTGTGCGAACGACACGCCGAATGTGAGCGCGACGCTCGCCGAGACGAGCGTGCGCAGCGCACGCATGAACGAAGCTCGTTTCATGGTGTTTCCCGGTTGGCAAGCAAGCCGACGTGCGTCAATGCGCCTTCGCGCTCGTGAACGACAGCGACTTGCCCGTGCCCGCGATGACCATCCAGTTGTTCGGATCGGTGATCACGACCGTCGCGCTGCCGCTTTGCACGCTCGGCATCTGATAGGTGCTCTTCGGCAGCAGCCAGGTCATGTCCTGTAGGCTCGTCGGATGCGTCGCGCTGAACGTCCAGCCGGTGCCGGTATCGGTCGCCGTCCAGTTCACCAGCAGACGGCGCCGGTCGAACTGCGTGAGCTGGTCCATCGTGAACCACTTGAACTGGCCGGTCGCCGCGAGCGATGCTGCATAGCCGAGTATCGTCGTGACGACGTTCGGATACCACGACGCGCCCAGCGGGTGCATGTAGATCAGCCGGCTCGTGCGGTTCGCGACGACGAAATCCATCAGCGACTGATACCAGTTCTGCACGTCTGTCGTCGGCACCGCGAACTCCTGGAACTCTTCGAACGTCGCATACTTGCCGAACGGCATCACCGGAAACGCCCAGACGCCCGGGTTCAGCAGCGACCCGTTGCGATACGCGCGCGTTTGCGCATTGCCGGTATGGCCGGTGAAGTAGTAGCCCGAATAGCCGTTCGCTTCGAGCCAGTTCACTACCCACGTCGGCGTGTTGCCTTCCGGCGCTGCCCATTCGACGTCCGGCTTTCCGGTGACCGACTGGACCGCATTGTGGTTCAGCACCAGATATTGCGTGAACGTGCTCGCGTTCGTTTCGCTGGCGTTCGCCCCCCAGTAGTCGTGCGCCCAGCCGCCGTGGCTGCCGATCTTGTGCCCGCGCTTGAGCAGGAACGACATCAGTTGCTTCGCCGGCGTGTTGTTCTTCAGGTTGATCCCGAGACCGTCGCCGATCGTCACGTCGTCCGGGCCGGCCGTCACGACGATCGAGTACGGGCCGCTGTTCCAGACACCGTAATTCTTCAGGTACTGCGCCGGCTGGATCTGGTCCGCCGCACAGAAGTGCCAGTTCAGCACCATCCCGGCCTGGGCGCGCGGCTGCAGCGACAGGTGCGGCATCGGCACGATGTTCGTCGTGAAGTAACGCAGGAAGCCGTGGATCGGCATGCTGTCGGTTTGTCCGTCGAGATAGGCGAGCGGCAGGTTGACGAACATCACGCCGCCGTTTCCGTACGGCTGATAGCCGGCGACGAGACCGAAGTTCGGTGAAGTCAGCAGCGTCGTGCCGGTATACGTGCCTTGCGTGACGTAGCTCGGATAGGTGAGGAAGCCGTATACGTAGCCGGAAATTCCTTCGAGCACGTCCGTCGTCACGGTGGGCGACGCGGTCACGAGCGACGTCGCGCCATTCACCGCCGGCAGCTTCGACGAGGTTGGCGAATACGATCCGGATTTGACCTTGCCACCCTTCCACACGCGCCCGAGATTCAGCGGCACACCGGTCATGCGGCCGTTATTCATCTTGTATGTGAAGTACGCCTGATGGTTGTAACCGGCCAGCCCGCCCGCGTTCGACGGGCTCGGCTGCAGGAAGAGCTGCTGATCCGTCGTCGAGCCGGTCGAAGCAATCGACGCGGTGGCGGCCAACGCCGTTGCGGCGGTCGTCGAGCCGGACCATGCCATGGACTTCCCGGGCGGAACCTGCAGCGCGCGCAGCGTGCTGCCCATCCCTGTCACCGGGCCGAGGCCGATCATGCTGCCGCCGAGCGTGTCGTAGAGCACGTAGTTGACACCGGCCATCGAGCTGAAGCGCGATTGCCCGGGCGGATAGAAGCCCGTCGCGTTCAGTACGCCGAAATCATAGACGAGCATCACGCGGCCACCGTTCAACGCATAGTTCTGGATGGCGGTCACGAGGGTATCGTCGGCGACCGTATGCACCTGGTCCGGGAGGATGAGCCCCTGGTACTGCTGCAGCGACGTGCCGCCCTGCTTGAATTGCGTGTCGCTGATGAGCGAGATCTGCAGCCCTTCCTCCGACGCGGAATCGAGCCACGCGGACACACGCGGGTCGGGCAGCGTGAAGTTGTCCGGCAGCAGCAACAGCAACTGGTTCGACAGCGCGTTTGCCCGTCCGGGCGCGAACGTCATCACGCAAACGGTGAAGACGATCAGAAAGGCTCGTAGGGTGCGAATTGAGTTGGCCAACATTATGCTCTCCCGGCGGAGGTGTGATGACTGCCGATGTCCAGCACGCTGCTGCCGGCGCGTTCCGCACATCGCGTACGTGCGGCCGGCGTTTGCCGTGTGGCGCCATCGGCTGGCGGCGAGCGAATGTGCCGCGTTTCGAACGCGTCACCGGCGGCGCATGCGCATCGATTCGTCGGACGATCACGAATGCGCGGCGACCCTCGTTCCCACCACAACCGGTGAAGCTAACAATGTGCCAGTCTCGCCATCGCTCTGCCGGGACAGCGGGCGGCCGTGCGAAGCACCGCGCACGGGAAAAATCGCGCAAAAAACGTTACAGCGTCGATACGGCGTACCGGATCGCGCAATGGAACGAAGCCGGCGGGAAGCGTCGCGATGGACGATGCGATCCGTTGGTGCGGCGTCGCACGGACGCGCGTCGCGCGCCGCGGCCCCGTGAGATCGCTAGCGGCATGGGCCGGACATTGGCGGGGGGGCGCCAGGACATCGACGGAAAATGATTCTGACGTGTAACGCCGTGCTGACAGCCGGGTGCCTCCGGTCATCGGAAGCCCCGACACTGCGTCATGCCAGCGGCAGGGATGCGCCCCGCGAGCTGCACCCCACCCCCTCGCGTTCCCCGTCAAACCGCGTTCGGCGCCGCCCTTCCGTCAAGCACCGCGGCGACGTTATCGAGCGCGGTAAAACCCATCTGGTCACGCGTCTCGATCGTCGCGCTGGCCATGTGCGGCGACAGAAACACGTTATCGAGCGCGGCGAAACGCGGATCGATATCGGGCTCGTTCCGATAGACGTCCAGCCCCGCGCCGAACAACCGACGCGACGTCAACGCGTCGTAAAGCGCATCCTCATCGACGAGACTCCCGCGCGCCGCGTTGACGAACACCGCACCGTCGCGCATCAGGCCGAACGCGCGGCGCGTCATCAACGGCGTGCCGCCGCCCGGCACGTGCAGCGTGACGATGTCGCACTGCGGCAGCAGCGTGTCGAGATCCGCGCAATAGCGGGCGCCCGCCTCGACCTCGGGCGGCGCCGGCTGCCTGTCGGTATAGACGATCTTCATCCCGAAGCCGCGTGCGCGCTGCGCGACCGCGCGGCCGATCCGGCCGAAGCCGACGATCCCGAGCGTCTTGCCGTTCACGCGCGTGCCGAGCATGTCGGTCATGCCGAACGACTTGCCCCACCCCGCGCGCACGATGCGCTCGTACTCCGATGCACGCCGGCACGCGGCCAGCATCAGCAGCATCGTGAAATCGGCCGTGCAGTCGGTCAGCGCGTCGGGCGCATTGCTGACCACGATCCCGCGCTCGCGCGCGGCGGCCACATCCAGGTGGTCGTAGCCGGCGCTCGCGTTCGCGATGATCTTCACGCTCGGCGGCAATGCCGCGATGTGCTCGGCCTGCAGCCCCGATTTCTTGCCTATCAGCACCGCCGGCGTCGCGTAGCGATTGCAGAACTCGACGACGGACGGCGCATCCATGTCGGCGTCCGTCACGTACGCATGGAATTCGGCTTCGGCGCGTGCGGCCACGGCGGCGGGGACCCGTCGCGCTACCAGCAGGCGGGGGGAATTGTTGTCAGGCATGGTCTCGTCCTTGGGTCGGAAAACGGAGCACAGCCTACGAAGCGCGCTCGGCGCGGGTCAATATTGATTGATTCAATCAACGTGTCCGCGCGGCATCGCACTGCCGGCTTCCCCGGCCGGTTCCGGTTGCGGCGCATCATGCGCATCCCCCATCGCGGGCCCGTGCACGACGTGCCCGCGAACTCAGGAAAACCCTGACGCAGCCCCGTCGCGACGGGGCACTTGATATTGATTGAAAGAATCAAGATTGCTGGGCAATCGCCGCCGCGCAATGCTTTTTGCATGTTCAACGGACGGAAGACGAGGTCGTGAAAATGCAGGCACGGAAAAAAATCGCGGCAGTGACGGGCGCCGGCACGGGAATCGGCCACGCAGCGGCCGTCGCGCTGGCGCGAGCCGGATTCGGCGTGGCGTTGCTCGGCAGGCGCATCGAGCCGCTGCTCGCGACGAAGGAGCTCATCGAGCAGGCGGGCGGGATTGCCGCGGCGATTCCGACCGACGTCGCCGACGAGGCGTCGGTCGACGCAAGCTTCGCGCGGATCGAACGCGAGTTCGGACACCTCGACGTGCTGTTCAACAACGCCGGCCGCAATGCCGGCGCCGTGCCGCTCGACGACTACTCGCTCGAATTCTGGAACGACGTGGTCGCGACCAACGTGACGGGCGTCTTCCTGTGCGCGCGCGCCGCGTGGCGCCAGATGAAGCGCCAGACTCCGCAAGGCGGCCGCATCATCAACAACGGTTCGATCTCGGCGCACTCGCCGCGCCCGAACACGATCGCGTACACGGCCACCAAGCATGCCGTCCTCGGCATCACCCGCTCGCTCGCGCTCGATGGCCGGCCGTTCAACATCGCGTGCGGCCAGATCGACATCGGCAACGCCGCCACGTCGCTGACCGAGCGCATGAACAGCGGCGTGCTGCAGGCCGACGGTCGCGTCGCACCGGAGCCGCGCGTCGACGTCGCGCACGTCGCGGACGCCATCGTGCAGATGGCGAGCCTGCCGCTGGAAGCCAACATTCTGAACATGACGATCATGGCAAGCGCGATGCCCTACGTCGGGCGCGGCTGACCCGACGATCGCCGGCGCGCATGACGACAACGCGTCGGCCCACCCATCAGGAGACAGGAGACAACCTTGAAAACCGCAGAAGAACAGGTTTCGGTCATGCGCGAGTTCGGCTCGCACGCGGACGTCGCCAGGAGATCGCGAGTGCGCTACGGCGTGCTGTCGATGCTGCTGGTGGCGACCATCCTCAACTACGTCGACCGCTCGGCGCTCGGCATCGTCGCACCGGCGCTGTCGAAGGATCTCGCCCTCACCCGCGTGCAGATGGGCGAGCTGTTCGCCGTGTTCGGCCTCGCCTATTCGATCGCGCTGGTGCCGGCGGGCGTGCTCGCCGACATGCTCGGCTCGCGCGTCGCCTATGCGCTGTCGCTGGTCGGCTGGTCGCTGGCGACGCTGACGCAGGGGCTCGCGCACGGCTATCACATGCTGCTCGGCTCGCGGCTGGCGATGGGCGCGCTGGAAGCGCCGGCCTTCCCGTCGAACGCCCGCGCGGTGACGATGTGGTTCCCGGTCCAGGAGCGCGGCTTCGCGACGAGCGTCTACGTGATGGGTCAGTACATCGGCACGCCGCTCTTCGCCGGGCTGCTGTTGTGGATCTCGTCGGCGTTCGGCTGGCGCGCGGTGTTCTTCGCGACGGGCGGCTTCGGCATCCTGTTCAGCCTCGTCTGGTACCGGCTTTATCGCGATCCGTCGCGGCATCGCAGCGTCAACGCGGCCGAGCTGCAGTACATCACCGAAGGGCGCCCTGTCGTGACCGCACGCGAGCGCTTCGACTGGCGCATGGCGCTGCGCCTGCTCGGCTACCGGCAGATCCTCGCGATCTGTCTCGGCAAGTTCTGCAACAACACGCTGCTGGTGTTCTTCACGACCTGGTTCATGACCTACCTGGTCGAGGAACGGCACATGTCGATGATCAAGGTCGGCTTCTTTCAGGCGATGCCGTTCATTGGTGCAACGTTGGGAATCCTGATCGCCGGCTACTTGTCCGATCTTTGCATCCGGCGCGGCGTGTCGATGTCGTCGTCGCGCAAGGCGCCGCTCGTGATCGGCACCTTCCTCGGCGCGTCGATCGTGCTGGTCAACTTCGTGCACTCGAACGCGCTGGTGATCGCGATCCTGACCGTCGCGTTCTTCGCGCAGGGGATCGGCTCGATGTCCTGGGCCGCCGTATCCGAGATCGCGCCGAGACGCTATGTCGGGCTCACCAGCAGCATCACGAGCCTCGCGGCCAATATCGCGGCGGTCACCACGCCGCTGATGATCGGCTACGTGACCCAGCACACCGGCAACTTCTTCTGGGCGCTGAACCTGATGGGCGCGATCTGCCTCGTCGGCACGCTGTCGTACTCCGTGCTGCTCGGCAAGCTGTCGCGCATCGAGCTGTGAGCGCATTCGCATCCCTTGACCGGCCGCCGCGGCGGCTCAACCCTCATCCGGCCCACGATCATGATCGAATTCAAATGGGATCACCTGCAACTCTGCTCGGCTGATGCCGAGGCCACCGCGGCGTGGTTCGCGCGCTGCCTGAACGCCGAGATCGTGCGACGCCCCGGCCGCGTCGACCTGCGGATCGGCGCCATCAACCTGTTCATCACGGCCCTGCCCGACGCACGACCGGCCGCCGTGCCCGACGGCGCACGTGCGCAAGGCATCGATCACTTCGGCGTGCTGGTCGAGGATCTCGACGCCGCGTACGCCCATCTGGTCGAGCACGGCGCCAAGATCGTCCAGCCGGTGACGCGGATCCGCGCCGGCGTGCGTGGCTGTTTCGTGCGCGCGCCGGGCGAGATCCTCGTCGAGGTGCTCGAGCGGCGCCCCGCCGAGATGACATCGGGCTGAACCCGGTCTATAGTCGGCGCAAGCGGCCGGGCACCGGCCGCGTCCTCATCACGACTCCCCATGCACAACTGGATCACCCTGACGGAAGCCGCGCGGCGGCTCGGCGTGCGGGCGCAGACCGTCTACGCGTATGCGAGCCGCGGCAGCATCGCCGTGATGCAGGATCCCGACGATCCGCGCAAGAGCCTGTATCGCGCCGAGGACGTGATCGCGCTGTGTCGCAAGAAACAGGTCGGCCGCAAGCGCGCGGCGCTGGCGGCTGGCACGATCTTCGGCGCCGAGCCATGCATCCCGAGCGGCATCACCACCTTCGCCAAGGGCCGTGCGTGGTATCGCGGCCGCGACAGCATTCAACTGTCGGACACCGCCACGCTCGAGGACACGGCCGCGCTGCTCTGGCAAGCCACCACGCCCGTGACGTTCGACGCGCCCGCGGTTGCCTTGCCGGCCGGCGAGCGTGATCGCCAGTGCGCGTTCACGCTGCTTGCCACGTTGGCGGCGCATGGCCACTCGACGCTGGGCCGGCTCGACAGCGCGCTGCACGCCGAGGCCGGCCAACTCGTCGCGATCGTCGCGCGCGCGTTCGGCGCACACGACGATGGGGCCCTGCCGTGGACCCATCAGCGGCTCGCGGCGGGCTGGGGCCTGGACGATCGCGGCGCGGACCTGCTGCGTCGCGCGATGGTGCTCGTCGCCGATCACGAGATCACGAGTTCGGCGTTCGCCGCGCGCATCACCGCGTCGACCGGCGCGTCGCTCGCGGGCTGCCTGCTGACCGGGCTCGCGACGTTGTCGGGCCCGCTGCACGGCGACGCGTCGGGACGCGTGCGCGCGGTGTTCGACGACGTGCAACGGCTCGGCGCCGCGCACGTGGTCGATCATCACCTGAAGTCCGCGATCCCGATCCCCGGCTTCGGTCATCATCTGTACCCCGACGGCGACCCGCGCGCGGCCGCGTTGCTCGCGCGGCTCGATCCGCCGGCGGAACTCGCGCGCTTCATCGACAAAGTGACGACGCTCACCGGCCAGCGGCCGACCATCGATGTCGCGCTTGCGATGCTGTCGGTGCAGCTTCGGTTGCCGCGCGACGCGGCGTTCGGGCTGTTCGCGATCGCGCGCAGCGTCGGGCTGCTGGCCCACTGCATCGAACAGCTGCGCGTGGGCAAGGTGATCCGGCCGCGCAGCCGCTATACGGGGCCGACGCTCGATGAACGGCATCTGCGCCCCGAGGCAGAGGACGACGGCAAACTGCCGAAAGCCGGCGTGATCGAGAAGAACCGGGTGTTCAAGATCGTGGATTGACCGCGGCTGCGATGGAGATGGACCGCGAAGCATCGACGCGGCCTTTTCGATTCGTCACGATTCCGATCGAAGCCTCCCGGCGCGTAGGCGCATGAAGTGCCGGCGCCCGACGGTGCGTTGAACCGACGCATATGTACACCGCCGATACGCCCCCCTAACCGCAACGTTTCACGCCTGAAACATTATCGATACCCGATCCGGCCCCGTGCCGACCGCGATTCCGCATCAGCCGTAGCGTGCGCGCCTTCTCCAGTGCGCCATTGCCGCTGGATAGGCACGAAATCCCACGGCGCCCGCGCAGCCGCAACGTATCAGACCTGAAACCAAACCGGCATTCGGATACCACCGTCGGCCGGCGCATGCCTGCCTAAGCCCCACCAGGCGCGGCAGTCGCCGCATCTGGCCCGCTCCTTGCTGTTGCTCCGACGCAAACAGAAGCAAACACGAGCAGTCACAAGCAGTCGCACAAGCGACCAACAGCACATAAACAATCGGGGTGAGGCATGAACAAGACGGAGCGCTTGACGGCGGCGAAGTGCGCGCGCGGCGGGCTGCCGCACCGGTCGGACCGTCACCAGGCCGGCGGCGTGCTGTAATGCAGGCCGCCGCCACACAAGCCGCGGCCGGGGAGCCGTGCGCCGCGCACGGCTGGAATCTGCCGCACGGATCGGGTATCGAAGACGATCCGTTGCTCGGTTGCCTGCTCGTGCTGACGCGGCTGTTCGACCGGCCGGTGGGCGTCGACACGCTCGTGGCTGGCCTGCCGCTCGCCGGCCGGCGCCTCACGCCCGCCCTGTTCGTGCGGGCCGCGGCGCGCGCCGGCCTGTCGGCCAAACTGGCCCGGCGCGCGTTGCCCGACATCCCGGATGCGGTCCTGCCCGCGGTGTTGCTGCTCAACGACGGCCAGGCCTGCGTGCTGGTTCGCCGCAACGCGTGCGGCACCCTGCAGGTGATCCTTCCTGAAACCGGCATCGGCGAGGAAGCCGTCGACGCGGCCGAACTCGCGCAACGCCATGCCGGCCACGTGCTGTTCGCGCGCCCGGCCCACCGATTCGATGCACGCGACACGGAAAGCGTCGTGCCGCGCCCGCGCCACTGGTTCTGGGGCGTGGTCGCGCAATCGTGGCCGATCTATGCGGAAGTGATGCTCGCGTCGACGCTGGTCAATCTTTTCGCGCTGGCGATGCCGCTGTTCACGATGAACGTCTACGACCGCGTCGTGCCGAACCGCGCGCTCGAGACGCTGTGGGCACTGGCGGCCGGCATCGTGCTCGTGATCGTGTTCGACGTCGTGATGCGCACGTTGCGCGGCTATTTCATCGACGTCGCCGGCAAGAAGATCGATGTGATCCTGTCGGCAAACCTGTACGAGAAAGTACTCGGCATCCGGATGGCGGCGCGGCCGCCGTCCGTCGGCGGATTCGCTTCGCAGATCCAGGAATTCGAAGCCGTGCGCGAATTCCTCACGTCGGCGACCGCGGCGGCGCTGATCGACCTGCCGTTTTCGATCGTGTTCGTCGTGGCGATGTTCTGGGTCGGCGGCGGGCTCGGCTGGCTGCCGCTGCTGGCCTTGCCGCTCGTGATCGGCGCGGGCGTGGCCGTGCAGGGGCCGCTCGCGCGCGCCGTGCAAGCCAGTCAGCGCCACGCGAGCCAGCGTCAGGCCCTGCTGATCGAAACGCTGGTCGGCCTCGAGACGATCAAGGTCAACGGCGCGGAAGGACCGATGCAGGCGCGCTGGGAGCAGATGCTCGGCGAGATCGCACGGCTCGGGCTCAAGTCGCGCCTGCTGTCGGGTTGCGCGGTCAATTTCGCGATGTTCGCGCAGCAGGCGGCCTATCTCGCGGTGGTCCTGTGCGGCGTGTACATGATCGGCGACGACCGCCTCACGACCGGCGGACTGATCGCCTGCACGATCTTCACCGGCCGCGCGCTCGCGCCGATGGGCCAGGTCGCGTCACTGCTGACCCGCTACCACCAGTCGCGCAGCGCGCTCGCGTCGATCGACGGCGTGATGAACCTGCCCGGCGAGCGTCCGGCCGAGCAGCGCTTCGTCCATCGGCCGGCACTCGCCGGCGAGATCGAATTCCGCGACGTCAGCTTCGCGTACCCCGGCCAGAGCGGCGTGTCGCTCGAAGGCGTGTCGTTCCGCGTCGCCGCGGGCGAGCGTGTCGGCATCATCGGGCGCGTCGGCTCGGGCAAGACCACGATCGAAAAACTCGTCCTCGGTCTCTACCCGCCTTCGTCCGGCAACGTCCTGATCGACGGCGTCGAACTGCGTCAGTACGATCCTGCCGCGCTGCGGCGCGGGATCGGTCACGTGCCGCAGGACGTGATGCTGTTCAACGGCACCGTGCGCGACAACATCGTGCTGGGCGCGCCGGGCGCGGACGACGACGCCGTGTTGCGCGCCGCGCAGGTGTCCGGCGTCGCGGACTTCGTCAACCGGGTGCCGAACGGCTTCGACCTCGCGGTTGGCGAACGCGGCGAAGCGTTGTCCGGCGGGCAGCGCCAGGCCATCGCCATCGCCCGTGCGATGCTGCTGTCGCCGCCGGTGCTGTTGCTCGACGAGCCGAGCAGCGCGATGGACAACCGCTCCGAAGAGCTGTTCAAGGCGCGTCTGTCGGCCCAGCTCGCCGGCCGCACGCTGCTGCTGGTCACGCACCGTCCGTCGCTGCTCACGCTCGTCGACCGCCTGATCGTGATGGATCAGGGCCGCGTCGTCGCTGACGGCCCGAAGGACCAGGTCCTCGCGGCTCTTGCAGGGAGAAAGCTCCATGTCGCTGCTGGTTGAACCCGACGGCG
This sequence comes from Burkholderia ambifaria AMMD, assembly GCF_000203915.1. Classification (NCBI taxonomy): domain Bacteria; kingdom Pseudomonadati; phylum Pseudomonadota; class Betaproteobacteria; order Burkholderiales; family Burkholderiaceae; genus Burkholderia; species Burkholderia ambifaria. The sequence goes on along the minus strand of NC_008392.1, from coordinate 1,002,084 downwards.
CCGGCGCGCCGACGACGCAACGCATCGCCGCGCTCAACGCGCTGCGCGCGCGCATCGGCGCCGCGCTGAAGCCGCGCGCCGACGATACCGCGTTCATGCGCGAACGCTGCGCGGCCGCGATGGAGGGGCCGCGCTACTTCACTCACTGGATCCTGTGGGCGACGCTCGCGTTCATCGTCATCGCGCTCCTCTGGGCCGCATTCGCCGAAGTCGACGAAGTCACTGTCGGGGAAGGCAAGGTGATTCCGTCCAGCCGTGTGCAGGTGGTGCAGAACCTGGAGGGCGGGATCGTCTCCGAGATCATGGTGCGTGTCGGCCAGGTCGTCCAGAAAGGCCAGCCGCTGATGCGCATCGACGATACGCGGTTCACGTCGTCGTACAAGGAAGGACAGGCGAAGGATGCCGCGCTCCTCGCCCGCATCGCGCGGCTGAGCGCCGAAGCGAACGGCGCCGCGTTCGTCGTGCCGGCCGCCCTGGCGCGCGCGAATCCGGGCCTGCTGGATGAGGAACGCTCGCTGTTCGAGTCGCGTCAGCGCGAATTGCAGGCCAATCTCGACGTGCTCAGGCAACAGGCCGAACAGCACCGGCAGGAGCTCGCGGAAAAGCGCTCGCGCGAGGGGCAGTTGCAACACAGCTACGCGCTCGTCGCGAAGGAGCTGGCGTTGACGAGCCCGCTCGTCGAAAAAGGCGCGGTATCGGACGTCGAGGTGCTGCGGCTCGAGCGGCAGGCGACCGACATGAAGGGCGACCTCGATGCGACGCGGCTCGCGATGCCGCGGCTGGAAGCCGCCTATCGCGAGGCGCGCCAGAAAATCGACGAAACGACCGCGCATTTTCGCGCCGACGCGATGAAGGAACTGAATCTCGCGCGCGCCGATCAGTCGGCGCTGAGTGCGGCCAACGTCGCGCTCGAGGATCGCGTCACGCGCACGCTCGTGCGTGCGCCGCTGAAAGGGATGATCAAGCAGATCAAGATCAACACCGTGGGCGGCGTGATCCAGCCGGGGATGGACCTGCTGGAAATCGTGCCGCTCGACGACACGCTGTTGATCGAAGCGCGCGTGCGGCCGGCGGACATCGCGTTCCTGCATCCGGGGCAGGACGCGACGGTCAAGCTGTCCGCGTACGACTTCTCGATCTATGGCGGCTTTCCCGCCGTCGTCGAGGACATCAGCGCCGACACGATCGTGCCGGACCGTCCCGGCGAGAAACCGGACAGCTATTACCGCGTACTGGTGCGCACCCGGCAAAGCAAGCCGAGCGGCCGGAGCCAGCCGGTCGCGATCGTGCCGGGCATGATCGCGACCGTCGACATCCGCACCGGGCGCCGAACCGTATTGCATTACCTGCTCAAGCCCGTCATCAAGACCAAGGAAATGGCGTTGCGCGAGCGCTGACACGAGAACCGGTTTGCAGTTCATCGGGCATGCGCCGCATCGGGCGCCGCAGCGCCCGCATCAAATCATGACAGGACGAGGAGCACGACATGGCGACGACTTCAAACGGGACCGCGGTTTCCATCAGCAATACGCCGCAGGCAACGAACGACGTATTTACGTCGGCGCAGACGGGGCTCACAGACAACTCGCTCACCACCGTCTACCTGAACGTGATGGCGAACGATCTCGGCGGTGCGGCCAAGACGCTCTACTCGCTCGACTCCGGCACTGAAACGACCGTCTCGCTCGAACAGGCGGCGTTGCTGACGCAGGATACGGTCCGGGCCGAATCGGTGAGCACGGATTTCAGTGCGCACGGCGCGCACATCTGGATCACGTCGGACGGCAAGGTCGGGTACGACGCGAGCCATCTCGACGCGTCGTGGTTGTCGAACAGCTTCAATACGCTCGGCTACGCGCAGGACAGCTTCACGTATGCGATCCGGCTGGGCAACGGTACGCTGAGCTGGGCGACCGCCTATGTCGACATTGCACCGCCCGCGCCTGTCGTCGTGCTGGCGCACGACACGGGGATGTCGGCGACCGACCACCTCACGTCGGACTGTACGCTGTCGGTCGGCGCGGTGGCGCACGGCGCGACCGTTCAATACAGCACCGACAACGGCGCGCACTGGAACACCAGCTTCTGCGCCGTCGAAGGAACGAATACCGTGATGGTGCGGCAGATCGACGTTATCGGCAATGCGTCGGCTGTTTCTTCGTGCACGTTCACGCTGGATACGGCTGGGGGGATGGCGCCTGGGGTGGCGTTGGCGGTTGATTCGGGTAGTAGCGGGGCGGATCATGTTACGAATGTCGGGGCTTTGAATGTTACCGCGGTCGAAACGGGCGCTACCGTGCAGTACAGCGTTGATAATGGCGCGCATTGGAGTACAAGTTTCAGTGCCGTGGAAGGCGTGAACAATGTGCAGGTTCGGCAGGTCGATGTCGCGGGGAATGCGTCGGCTCCGACCTCGTTCAGTTTCACGCTGGATACGGCGGCTGGGGCGCCGGGTGTTGCGTTGAGTACCGACTCCGGTGGCAATGCCGCAGATCACGTTACCAATGTCGGGACGTTGAATCTCTCGGGGATCGAAACCGGCGCAACAGTGCAGTACAGCGTCGATAACGGGGCGCATTGGAGTACAAGCTTTAGCGCCGTCGAAGGGCTGAACAATGTGCAGGTTCGGCAGATCGATGTCGCAGGCAATACGTCGGCCCCGACCTCGTTCAGTTTCACGCTGGATACGTCGGCTGCTGCGCCGGGTGTTGCGCTCACGAGCGATTCCGGTAGCAGCGCCACGGATCACGTCACCAATGTCGGTACGTTGAACGTCACTGGCATCGAAACCGGCGCCACAGTTCAATACAGCGTCGATAACGGTGGGCATTGGAACACAAGCTTCAGCGCCGTCGAAGGGTTGAACAACGTTCAAGTCCGCCAGATCGACGTGGCCGGCAACACATCGTCAGCTACATCGTTCAGCTTCACGCTCGATACGTCGGCCGCGTCGCCGGGTGTTGCGCTGACCACCGACTCGGGCAGTAGCGGGACTGACCACATCACCAACGTCGGTACGTTAAATCTCACCGGTGTCGAAACGGGCACCACCGTCGAATATTCGACCGATGGTGGCCATACTTGGAACACCAGTTTCAATGCCGTTGAAGGCGTGAACGACGTGCAGGTTAGGCAAACCGATGTCGCGGGCAACACGTCGGCTGCCACATCGCTCAGCTTCACGCTCGATACCTCGGCTGCTGCGCCCGGTGTCGCGCTCACGAGTGATTCCGGTAGCAGCGCCACGGACCACATCTCCAATGTCGGTACACTGAACGTCACTGGCATCGAAACCGGCGCAACCGTTCAGTACAGCGTCGACAACGGTGCGCATTGGAGTACGAGTTTCGGTGCCCTCGAAGGCGTGAACAATGTGCAGGTCCGGCAGATCGATGTCGCGGGCAATACCTCGTCGGCCACGTCGTTCAGTTTCACGCTCGACACCTCGGCCGCTGCGCCGGGTGTCGCGCTCGCGAGCGATTCCGGTAGCAACTCGACCGATCACATCACGAATGTCGGAACGCTGAATCTCACCGGTGTTGAAACGGGTGCCACCGTCGAATACTCGACCGATGGTGGACACACCTGGAACACCAGCTTCAACGCCGTCGAAGGCGTGAACGATGTACAGGTCAGGCAAACCGATATCGCTGGCAACACGTCGGCCCCGACCTCGTTCAGCTTCACGCTCGATACCGCGGCCGCCGCGCCCGGTGTCGCACTGACCACTGACTCTGGTAGCAGCTCGACCGACCACATCACCAATGTCGGCACGCTGAATCTCACCGGTGTCGAAACGGGCGCCACGGTCGAATATTCGACCGATGGCGGCCACACTTGGAACACCAGCTTCAATGCCGTCGAAGGCGTAAACGACGTGCAGGTCCGGCAAACCGATATCGCAGGCAACACATCGGATCCGACCTCGTTCAGCTTCACGCTCGATACCTCGGCCGGCGCGCCCGGTGTCGCGCTCACGAGCGATTCCGGGAGCAGCGCTACCGATCACACCACCAATGTCGGCACGCTGAATCTCACCGGTGTCGAAACGGGCGCCACGATCGAATACTCGACCGATGGTGGCCATACCTGGAACACCAGTTTCAATGCCGTCGAAGGCGCGAATGACGTACAGGTTCGGCAAACCGATATCGCGGGCAACACGTCGGCTGCCACATCGCTCAGCTTCACGCTCGATACCGCGGCCGCTGCACCCGGTGTCGCCCTGACCACCGATTCCGGCAGTGGCTCGACCGATCACATCACCAATGTCGGTACGTTGAATCTCTCCGGTGTCGAAACCGGCGCCACCGTCGAATATTCGACCGATGGCGGCCATACCTGGAACACCAGCTTCAACGCCGTCGAAGGTGTGAATGACGTGCAGGTTCGGCAAACCGATGTCGCGGGCAACACGTCAGTTGCCACATCGCTCAGCTTCACGCTCGATACCTCGGCCGCCGCGCCCGGTGTCGCACTGACCACTGACTCTGGTAGCAGCTCGACCGACCACATCACCAACGTCGGTACACTCAATGTTTCCGGTGTGGAAACCGGCGCAGTTGTCGAATACTCGATCGACGGCGGCCATACCTGGAACACCAGTTTCAATGCCGTCGAAGGCGTGAACGATGTGCAGGTTCGGCAAACCGATGTCGCGGGCAATACGTCGGACCCGACTTCATTCAGCTTCACGCTCGACACCTCGGCCGCCGCGCCCGGCGTTGCGCTGACCACCGATTCCGGCAGTGGCTCGACCGATCAGATCACCAATGTCGGCACGCTGAATCTGACCGCTGTTGAAACGGGCGCCAGCGTCGAATACTCGACCGATGGTGGTCACACCTGGAACACCAGCTTCAGCGCTGCCGAAGGCGTGAACGATGTGCAGGTCCGGCAGACCGATGTCGCAGGCAATACATCTGATTCGACTTCATTCAGCTTCACACTCGACACCTCGGCCGCCGCGCCCGGGGTCGCATTGACCGCCGATTCCGGCAGTAGCTCGACCGATCACATCACCAACGTCGGTACGTTGAATCTTACGGGTGTTGAAACGGGCGCCGCGGTCGAATACTCGACCGATGGCGGCCACACCTGGAACACTAGTTTCAACGCGGTCGAAGGCATGAACGACGTGCTGGTTCGGCAAACCGATGTCGCGGGCAATACGTCCGCCCCGACCTCGTTCAACTTCACGCTCGATACGTCGGCCGCCGCGCCCGGCGTCGCATTGACCACCGATTCCGGCAGCAATGTCACCGATCACATCACCAATGTCGGTACGTTGAATCTTACGGGTGTTGAAACGGGCGCCGCGGTCGAATACTCGACGGATGGCGGCCACACCTGGAACACCAACTTCAACGCCATCGAAGGCGTGAACGACGTGCAGGTTCGGCAAACCGATGTCGCAGGCAACACGTCGGACCCGACTTCGTTCAACTTCACGCTCGATACGTCGGCGGCCGCGCCCGGTGTCGCATTGACCACCGATTCCGGCAGCAATGTCACCGATCACATCACCAATGTCGGTACGTTGAATCTTACGGGTGTTGAAACGGGCGCCACCGTCGAATACTCGATCGATGGCGGTCATACCTGGAACACCAGTTTCAATGCCGTCGAAGGCGTGAATGACGTCCAGGTCCGTCAAACCGATATCGCAGGCAATACGTCGGACCCGACGGCGTTCAGCTTCACGCTCGATACCTCGGCTGCTGCACCGGGCGTTGCACTGACCGCCGACTCCGGCAACAACGCTACCGACCACGTCACCAACGTCGGTACACTCAACGTGTCTGGTGTGGAGACTGGCGCAGTTGTCGAATACTCGATCGACGGCGGCCATACCTGGAACACCAGTTTCAATGCCGTCGAAGGCGTGAACGACGTGCAGGTTCGGCAAACCGATGTCGCGGGCAACACATCGGATCCGACCTCGTTCAGCTTCACGCTCGATACCTCGGCCGGCGCGCCCGGTGTCGCGCTCACGAGCGATTCCGGGAGCAGCGCTACCGATCACACCACCAATGTCGGCACGCTGAATCTTACCGGCATTGAAACGGGCGCCACCGTCGAATATTCGACCGATGGCGGTCACACCTGGAACACCAGTTTCAATGCCGTCGAAGGCGTGAACGACGTGCAGGTTCGGCAAACCGATGTCGCGGGCAACACGTCAGCTGCCACATCGCTCAGCTTCACGCTCGATACCTCGGCCGCTGCACCGGGTGTTGCGTTGACCACCGATTCCGGCAGCAACGCCACCGACCACATAACCAATGTCGGTACACTCAACGTGTCTGGTGTGGAGACTGGCGCAGTTGTCGAATACTCGATCGACGGCGGCCACACCTGGAACACCAGTTTCAATGCCGTCGAAGGCGTGAACGACGTGCAGGTTCGGCAAACCGATGTCGCGGGCAATACGTCGGACCCGACGGCGTTCAGCTTCACGCTCGATACGTCGGCCGCAGCGCCCGGCGTCGCCCTGACCACCGATTCCGGCAGTGGCTCGACCGATCACATCACCAATGTCGGCACGTTGAATCTGACCGGTGTCGAAACGGGCGCCACCGTCGAATACTCGACCGATGGCGGCCATACCTGGAACTCCAGCTTCAACGCCATCGAAGGCGTGAACGACGTACAGGTCCGGCAGACCGATGTCGCAGGCAATACGTCGGACCCGACGGCGTTCAGCTTCACGCTCGACACCGCGGCCGCTGCACCGGGTGTTGCGTTGACCACCGATTCCGGCAGCAACGCCACCGATCACATCACCAACGTCGGTACACTCAACGTGTCTGGTGTGGAAACTGGCGCAGTTGTCGAATACTCGACGGATGGTGGCCACACCTGGAACACCAGCTTCAACGCCGTCGAAGGCGTGAACGACGTACAGGTGCGGCAGACCGATGTCGCGGGCAACACGTCAGACCCGACATCGTTCAGCTTCACGCTCGATACGTCAGCCACAGCGCCCGGTGTCGCACTGACTACCGATTCCGGCAGCAGGGCCACCGACCACATCACCAATGTCGGTACGTTGAATCTCACCGGTGTTGAAACGGGCGCCACCGTCGAATACTCGACCGATGGCGGCCACACCTGGAACACCAGCTTCAACGCCATCGAAGGCGTGAACGACGTACAGGTTCGGCAAACCGATATTGCGGGCAATACATCAGACCCGACTTCATTCAGCTTCACGCTCGATACCTCGGCCGCTGCGCCCGGTGTCGCACTCGCGAGCGATTCCGGGAGCAGCGCTACCGATCACATTACCAGTGCCGGCACGCTGAATCTCACCGGTGTTGAAACCGGCGCCACCGTCGAATACTCGATCGATGGCGGTCATACCTGGAGCACCAGCTTCAACGCCGTCGAAGGCGCGAATGACGTACAGGTCCGGCAGACCGATATCGCAGGCAATACGTCGGATCCGACGGCGTTCAACTTCACGCTCGATACGTCGGCCGCCGCACCCGGTGTCGCACTGACCACTGACTCTGGTAGCAGCTCGACCGACCACATCACCAGTGCCGGCACGTTGAATCTCACCGGTGTCGAAACAGGCGCCACGGTCGAATATTCGACCGATGGCGGTCATACCTGGAACACCAGCTTCAATGCCGTCGAAGGCGTGAACGATGTGCAGGTTCGGCAAACCGATGTCGCGGGCAATACGTCGGACCCGACTTCATTCAGCTTCACGCTCGACACCTCGGCCGCCGCGCCCGGCATTGCGCTGACCACCGATTCCGGCAGTGGCTCGACCGATCACATCACCAATGTCGGCACGCTGAATCTGACCGCTGTTGAAACGGGCGCCAGCGTCGAATACTCGACCGATGGTGGTCACACCTGGAACACCAGCTTCAGCGCTGCCGAAGGCGTGAACGATGTGCAGGTCCGGCAGACCGATGTCGCAGGCAATACATCTGATTCGACTTCATTCAGCTTCACACTCGACACCTCGGCCGCCGCGCCCGGGGTCGCATTGACCACCGATTCTGGCAGCAATGTCACCGACCACATCACCAATGTCGGCACGCTGAATCTCACCGGTGTCGAAGCGGGCGCCACGGTCGAATACTCGACCGATGGCGGCCACACCTGGAACACTAGTTTCAACGCGGTCGAAGGCGTGAACGACGTACGGATTCGGCAAACCGATGTCGCGGGCAACACGTCGGCCCCGACCTCGTTCAACTTCACGCTCGATACCTCGGCCGCCGCGCCCGGCGTCGCGCTCACGAGCGATTCCGGTAGCAGCGCCACCGATCACATCACCAATGTTGGCACGTTGAATCTCACCGGTGTTGAAACCGGCGCCACGGTCGAATACTCGATCGATGGCGGTCATACCTGGAACACCAGTTTCAATGCCGTCGAAGGCGTGAACAATGTACAAATTCGGCAGACCGATGTCGCAGGCAATACGTCGGACCCGAGCTCGTTCAGCTTCATGCTCGATACCTCGGCTGCCGCGCCCGGTGTCGCCCTGACCGCGGATTCCGGCAGTAGCTCGACCGATCAAGTCACCAACGTCGGCACGCTGAACCTCTCAGGCATCGAAACCGGCGCCACCGTGCAGTACAGCGTCGACAACGGCGCGCATTGGAACACGAGTTTCAGCGCCGTCGAAGGGCTGAACAATGTCCAGGTTCGGCAGATCGATGTCGCGGGCAACACATCGTCAGCTACATCTCTCAGCTTCACGCTCGACACCTCGGCCGCTGCGCCGGGTGTCGCGCTGACCACCGATTCCGGCAGCAATGTCAGCGACCACATCACCAACGTCGGCACGCTGAATCTCACCGGTGTCGAAACCGGCGCCACGATCGAATACTCGACGGATGGTGGCCACACCTGGAACACCAGCTTCAACGCCGTCGAAGGTGTGAATGACGTACAGGTTCGGCAGACCGATATCGCAGGCAATACATCGGCTCCCACATCGCTCAGCTTCACGCTCGACACCTCGGCTGCTGCGCCCGGTGTCGCGCTCACGAGTGATTCCGGTAGCAGCGCCACGGACCACATCTCCAATGTCGGTACATTGAACGTCACTGGCATCGAGACCGGCGCAACCGTTCAGTACAGTATCGATAACGGGTCACATTGGAGTACGAGTTTCAGCGCCGTCGAAGGGCTGAACAATGTGCAAGTTCGGCAGATCGATGTCGCGGGTAATACGTCCGCCCCGACCTCTTTCAGCTTCACGCTCGATACCTCGGCTGCTGCGCCCGGCGTTGCATTGACGACCGATTCCGGCAGCAATGCCACCGACCACATCACCAATGTCGGTACGCTGAACGTCACTGGCATCGAGACGGGCGCCACCGTTCAGTACAGCGTCGATAACGGGGCCCATTGGAACACGAGCTTGAGCGCCGTCGAAGGACTGAACAACGTGCAGGTTCGGCAGATCGATGTTTCGGGCAACACGTCTACCCCGACCTCGCTCAGCTTTACGCTCGATACGTCGGCTGCCGCGCCCGGTATCGCGCTCACGAGCGACTCCGGTAGCAGCGCCACCGACCACATCACCAACGTCGGTACGCTAAACGTCACTGGCACCGAAGCCGGCGCCACCGTTCAGTACAGCATCGACAACGGGGTGCACTGGAACACAAGCTTCAGTGCCGTCGAAGGGTTGAACAACGTTCAAGTCCGCCAGATCGACGTGGCCGGCAACACATCGTCAGCTACATCGCTTAGCTTCACGCTCGATACCTCGGCCGCGCCGCCCAGCGTTGCGCTGACCACCGACTCGGGCAATAGCGCCACCGATCACATCACCAATGTCGGTACGTTGAATCTCTCCGGCATCGAAAACGGCGCCACCGTTCAGTACAGCATCGACAACGGCGCGCATTGGAACACGAGCTTCAGTGCCGTCGCAGGCGTGAATAACGTGCAGGTTCGCGAGATCGACATCGCGGGCAACACGTCCTCGGCCACGTCATTCAGCTTCACGCTCGATACCTCGGTCGCTGCGCCCGGTGTCGCGCTGACCGCCGACTCCGGCAGCAGCGCCACCGATCACATCACCAACGTCGGCACGCTGAACCTCTCAGGCATCGAGACCGGCGCCACCGTTCAGTACAGCGTCGACAACGGTGCGCATTGGAGTACGAGTTTCGGTGCCCTCGAAGGCGTGAACAATGTGCAGGTTCGACAGATCGATGTCGCGGGCAACACGTCGTCGGCAACGTCGCTCAGCTTCACGCTCGATACGTCGGCCGCTGCGCCCGGCGTTGCGCTGACCACCGATTCCGGCACCAGCGCCACCGACCACATCACCAGTGTCGGCACGCTGAACGTCACAGGCACCGAAACCGGCGCCACGGTTCAATACAGCGTCGATAACGGCGCGCACTGGAACACGAGCTTCAGCGCCGTCCAGGGCGTGAACAACGTGCAGGTCCGCGAGATCGACATCGCGGGCAACACGTCCTCGCCCACGTCGTTCAGCTTCACGCTCGATACCTCAGCCGCTGCGCCCGTTGTTGCGTTGACCACCGACTCCGGCACCAGCGCCACCGACCACATCACCAACGTCGGCACGCTGAACCTCTCGGGCATCGAAACCGGCGCCACCGTTCAGTACAGCGTCGATAACGGTGCGCACTGGAACACGAGCTTCAGCGCCGTCGAAGGGTTAAACAACGTCCAAGTCCGCCAGATCGACGTGGCCGGCAACACATCGTCGGCTACATCGCTGAGCTTCACGCTCGATACGTCGGCCGCGGCACCCGGCGTCGCATTGACCACCGACTCCGGCAGCAGCGCCACCGACCACATCACCAACGTCGGCACGCTGAACCTCTCGGGCATCGAAACCGGCGCCACCGTTCAATACAGCGTCGACAACGGCGCGCATTGGAACTCGAGCTTCAGCGCGACCGAAGGCGTGAACAACCTTCAAGTCCGCCAGGTCGACATCGCGGGCAATATCTCGAACGCCACGAGCTTAAGCTTCACGCTCGACACCACCGCGCCGTCGACACTGTCATGGCAATACAACCAAGGCACGCACACGCTGACGGCCAATACCGACACGTCCAATGTCTGGAAAGTCCTGATCCACGACAACACGACCAACGCCGATTACACCGCGACGCAGCAAACCGCCGGAACCTGGACCTACACGCAACAGAGCCTGAATCTCAACAAGGACTCCCTCACCGTGACCGAGTGGGACACCGCGGGCAACTCGCGTTCGTTGACGCAGACGGCACCCGCCGGCGTCGCCGGATCCGAGATCAACCTGGCACTCACCGATCCCTCCGGCCACGCGGCCGACCTCGCGGTGACGATCGCCGGCATCCCGTCCGGCTGGACGCTGAACGCCGGCACCGACCTCGGCCACGGCACCTGGCTCGTGCCGACGAACGACCTCGGCGCGCTCACCATCACGCCGGCCGCTTCCTTCACCGGCGCGACCGTGCTTACGGTGACCGAAACCTGGACGGCCGCGGACGGCACCCACGCGGCCGCCACGATCGCGGACAACGTCGAAGCGTACGCAGCCAACGCGCCGATCTTCGCCTGGTCGGGCGACGACCAACTGACGGGATCGGCCGGCAACGACCTGTTCGTGTTCTCGCAGCCGATCGGCGCCGACACGCTGCACACGTTCGACCTCGCCGCCGACAAGATCGATCTCGTGGGCTTCACGGGCATCGCAAACTTCAGCGACGTCCAGGCGCATCTGGCAGACGACGCGAACGGCAACGCGGTGATCACGCTGGGCGATGGCGCCACCATCACGGTAACGGGCGTGCATTCGGCCGACCTCACCGGCAACAACTTCGTGTTCGACCAGGAACCGGTCGTGCAGAACGCCGGCGTCATGACTGTGAGCGACGGCGCGATGCTGCCGATCGGTGGGATCGTGGAGAACACGGGCACGATCGCACTCGGCTCGACCGGCGACATCACGCGCTTCGAAATCCTCCCGAAGAGCGCGACGCTGGAAGGTGGTGGGCACGTAACGCTGTCCGACGACGCCCACAACGTCGTGTTCGGCAGCACGCCGGATGCCACGCTCGTGAACGTCGACAACACGATCACGGGTGCCGGCCAGCTTGGCGCCGGCCAACTGACGCTCGTCAACGAAGGAACGATCGTCGCCGACGGCGCCAACGCGCTCGTCATCGACACGGGCACGCACGCGGTCGCCAACGCCGGCACGCTCGAGGCAACGGGCAGCGGCGGCCTCGTGATCGAAAGCGCGGTGAACAACACGGGCAACCTGTGGGCCAACAACGGCAACCTGACGATCCATGGCGACGTGACGGGTGCCGGCAGCGCGACGATCAGCGGCGGCGCAACGCTCGAGTTCGGCGGCGCGTCCGCGGAAAACACGACGTTCGCCGATGGCGCCGCGGGCACGCTCAAGCTGGACCATTCGGCCGGTTTCACCGGCACGGTCAGCGGCTTCGGTGCCGGCGACGCGCTCGACCTAACCGACGTGCTGTTCGGCGATCACACGACGCTGAGCTTCACGGCCAACGACACGGGAACGGGCGGCACGCTCACGGTGAGCGACGGCGCCCACACCGCGCAGGTCGCGCTTCAAGGCAATCTGGCGGGCGGCAGCTTCCAGCTCTCGCACGATCAGGGCAGCGGCACCGTGATCACTTACGTGCCGCCGCCGCTGCCGCACATTCAGGAGGTGTGAGCCGCTCGGAATGCCCCGTGACCGACGTCCGACGGACAAACGCTCCTCCGGATCGTCGTTCACGGCAGTGTGTTTGATGCATCTGTCGCGATGGCCGGCCGCATGATCGCCGGCATCGCGCAACGTTTGATCGTGCCCAAGGCTGGCTGCAAACCGCCATCGGGCGACAGGAACCAGTCGATGAACAGGAACTGCCCTCTGCTTGCCGTGCTCGCATTCGCGTCAGCGCTCGCGGGCACCCCCGCGCCCGCCGCCGCGCAAAGCCTGCAGGAAGCGGTCGAGCAGGCGATCCGGACCAACCCCGAAGTCCTTGCCACGACATACAACCGGGAAGCGGCGGATCAAGGCCTGAAGCAGGCGCGAGCCGGCTACTTGCCCCGCGTGGATATCGACGCGGCGATCGGCAAGGAGCAGCGCGACGACGTCGAAACGCGTCTGCTCGGCCTGAACCGCACGACGTTCACGCACCGGACGGCCAGCGTGACGTTGTCGCAAATGCTGTTCGACGGTTTCGCGGTCAGGAGCGAAGTGGCGCGGCAACGGGCACGCATCGACTCGTCCGCGAATCGCGTCGCATCAACCTCGGAGGACGTGGCGCTGCGCGTGGTGGGCGCGTATCTGGAAGTCCTGCGCCGCCAGGAAACGGTCGCCGCCGCCACCGACAACCTGGAGTCCCACCGCCGGATCCACGATCAGATCAAGCTGCGCAGCGACCGCGGCGTCGGCCGGCGCGCCGACCTTTACCAGGCGGAAAGCCGGCTGGCGCTCGCGCAGGACAACTTACGATCAGAGCAAAGCAACCTGAAAGACGCCGAAGTGGCCTACGCGCGGCTGGTGGGCGCGCCGCCGAACGTGCTCGTCAAGCCGGTCGCGCCGGAAGCCACGCTGCCGCCGACGGAACGATTCGCGCTGGATACCGCGCTGGCGAACCACCCGTCCCTCGCGGCCGCCGAGGCGGACGTCGCGCAGGCGAATGCGCACTATGACGCGGCGAAGGCCGCACTCTGGCCGCGCATCGATCTGGAGCTGAGCGCGAGCCATGACCGTGACGGCGTGCTCGGTCCGACGAACGACCGCCGCGTGATGCTGCGTTTGCGCTACAACCTGTTTCAGGGCGGCGCCGACAAGGCGCATATCGGCGAAGCGCATGCGCAGATCCGGGAGGCCGAGGAAGACCGCAACCGCACGCGCCTGGAGATCGCGGAAGGCGAATCGCACGCCTACAACGCGTACGTCACCGCGCGCGACCGGTTGGTCGTGCTCAAGCAGTACGTCGATTCCAGCGCGTCGACGCGCGAAGCGTACCTGTTGCAGTTCGGCATCGGTCAACGTTCGCTGCTCGACCTGCTCAACGCGGAGAACGAGTATTACAGCGCGCGCATCGATTACATCAGCGGCCAGTACGCGGAAGTGGCGAGCGCGTACCGCGTGTTCGCCGGGATGGGGCAGTTGCTCGACACGCTTCACGTCGCGCGCCCGGCGCAGGCGTGGGGTGCCGGCGGCATGCAGCCGGTGGCCTTCGACCGGCGCGCATTCGATCCCGGCAAATGACGACGCCCCGGGGTCGCGATCGCTCGCCCGGGGCCCTTCAGTCGTCGACGTTGCCTGCGGTGTCGGGCATCGTCAGCGTGCCCAACTACCGCCGTTCAACGTCCTTCGCGCCGCATCAGAACTGATAGCCTGCGCCCACCACCGCGCCGAAGTCGGAGCGCGCATTGCCCGTCACCGACGCCTTGACGACCCAGCGGTTGTTCTCCGTCACGTACGAATAGCCTGCCGCGAAGCCTTGCTGCCCGTGATAGTTCGACGTCGCCGCCGACACCATCGAGCGCCCGGCCCCCGTCGGCTGCGGCAAACCGGCCACCGCCATCGCCGACGCCACGCCGCCGTACATGTCCTTCTTCAGGTCGTTGAACGAGTTGTACACCTGCCCGATGCGCTGGTCGGTGTAGCCCTTCGCCTGCGTCGACGCGGCATTGAGGTTGTCGTTCAGCTGCTGCACGTTCACCGCGTCGGTCGGCGCCGTGCCGGCCGCGACGTTCGTGACTTGCCGTTCGTTGCCCTTCGCGCCGACCGAGAACGAATTGTCGCGATCCGCCACTGAGCCCTGGCCGACCGCCACCGCGTTCTTGCCGGTTGCCGTCGCCGTCGAGCCGATCGAACCGGCATCGGCACGCGCGATCCACGTCGTGTTCGCATCGGTTGCGGCCGCACGGATCTGGTCGTTGACCGCCGCCGTCTTCAGCGCGTCGTTGAACTGGGCCATGTTGACCGCGTCGTTGGCGTTCACGCCGGCCGCGACACCGGTCAGCACGCGGTCGCCCGCCGTGCCGGAGAAGTTCACGCTGGTGCCGCCCGAGTCCTTGCCGACCGTGATCGCGCCTTTCGGGTCCTGCTGCTGCACGAGCCCGGCCTTGCCGTTCGCGATGTTGGTCACGTTGTCCTGCAGGTTCGCGATATCGGTCGTGTTCTTCGACACCTGCTGGTTCGTCGCGTAGAGCTGCGAGCCGTTCACCGCGTCCGTGCTGGTCGCGCTGAGCGTGCCGGCCTTCACGTTGGTGATGCGCGTGCCACCCGCCCCGCCGAGCGTGATCGAGCCCTTCGAGCTGTCGTCGTACTGCACCGCGAGCGCGCCGAGCTGGTCGAGGTTCGACTGCACCGACTTCAGCTGCTTCACGTTCACCGCGTCCGTATCGTCGGTGCCGGCCGCGACGTTCTTCAACACGACCGCCGCGTTCGGGTTGCCGCCGATCAGCGATACCGAGTTCAGCCGGTTGCCGTTGCCATCGACGTCGTACTTGACGACGTTCTTCACGGCCTCGCCCGTCTGGTTCGACACCTGCGTGATCTGCTGCTCGAGATCGGACTTCACGCCGTACAACTGCCCGCCGTTCACCGCGTCCGTGCTGCCGGCCGCAACATTGCCGTCGGCGACGCTGGTCAGCTTCGTCGGCGCGCCGCCACGGGCGGCGTTGTATGCGCCGAGCGTCGGGTCGAACTGCAGCGCGTCCTTCTGCAGCCCGGCGATCGCGGTCGTATTGACGGCGATGTTCGTTTCGGCGTTGCCGATGCGCGTCTCGTGATTCGCGAGCGTCGTCGTGTTGCTGCCGACACGGCCATCGAGGTTCGTCAGCGCGTCGCCGACATTGTTGAACGAATCGCCGCCGATCTTGTACGCGGGCGCCGTGATCGAGCCATCCGTATTCGCCGTCGCCCCGCCGCCGAGCGCGGCTGCCGTGCCGTCGATCGCGCGGCGCAGCTGCGCGCCGTTCACGGCGTCCGTGCTGCCGGCCGACACGTTGCCTTCGGCGACGTTGGTCACGCGCACGGGAATCCCGCCGTTGCCCGCGCCGAGCGAAACCTGATGCTTGCTCGCATCGTCGTACTTCACGGCGAGCGCGTCGAGCTGGCTCGTGCCGTCGTGAATCGCCGCGTTCAGCTGGTCGACGTTGACCGCGTCGGTGCCATTCTGGCCGGCCGCGAGGTTGCCGATGCGTTGCGGGCTGTTGCCGCCGTGGCTCGCATCGTAAGTGCCGAGGCTCGGGTTCCATTGGAGCGCATCCTGCTGCAGCGCGGCGATGTTGCCGGTGTTCGTCGTCACTTGGTCGCCGAGCTTCGTCACGCTGTTGCCGACGTTGGCGATCGACTGGTTCAGCGTATCGGTCGCCTTGCCGAGCTGGCCGACGTTCACCGCGTCGTTCGCGCTCACGCCGTCCGCGACGTTGTGCAGGGCGACCGGTGCCGGCGCGCCCTGGCCGCCGAGCGTGACGCCGCCATGCGCATCGTCGTCGTACTGCACCGCGTTCTTCGTCGCGTTGCCGATCTGGCTCGTGATCGACGTGCTCAGGTTGCCGATCGTCGTGCTCACGCTGCTGGTCACGCTCGTGCTGAGCGATGCGAGGCCGCTACCCAGTTGGCCGGCGTTCACGGCATCGTGCGCATCCTTGCCGTCCGCGACATTGTGCAGCGTCGTGCCGTTCGGGCCGGCGAACGTGACCGAGTCGAAGCCGCTCGCGCCGTCGTACTTCACGTTGCGCGCATCGGCTGCCTGCAGGCCGCCGATGTTCGATGCGGCCGTGCTCAGCGATGCGTTGAGGCCCGTCACGTTGTTCTGCAGGTTCGTGATGTTCGCGGCGGCCGTCGACAGCGAGGTCTGCAACGGTGCAACGCTGCCCTTCAGCTGGCCGACGTTGACCGCGTCCGTATCGGCGACACCGGCGGCGACACCGTTGATCGTCGTGCCGTTGCTGCCGTCTAGCGCGATCGCGGCGTGCGAATCGTCGGTGTATTTGACGACGTTCTGTGTCGCCGTCACGATGCTCGTGCTGAGGCTGTTGCCGACGTTGGACACGCGCTGGTCGACGTTCGCGATCGACGTCGACAGCGTATTGCCGACGGAGGTCACGCGGGCGTCGACGTTTGCGATGCCGGTGCTGAGCGTGCTGTTCACGTTCTTCAGCTGCTCGACGTTCACGGCGTCCGTGTCGGCCGCGCCCGCCGCGACATTCTTGATCTGGCGTTCGTGGCCGAGCGAACCGAACGAGACGGCGCCGCCGACCGGCGCGGCCGTGCCGCCGAATACCGGCGTGCCGCCGTTGTTCGCACCGACGCTGCCCGAGCCGATCGCGACCTGGTTGTTGTCGTTCGTCTGCGCGCCGGCGCCGATCGCGACGGATTGCGTGCCGCCCGCACGGGTTTGCGTTGCGGCATCGTAGGATGCGCCGTTCGACACGCCGTCGCTCGTGGTCGGATTCGCGCCGCCGATCGCGATCGAGCGATCGCCGCTCGCCAGCGCCGAGTGACCGAGTGCGATCGAACTCGTGCCGTGCGCATCGGCGACGTTGCCGAGCGCCATCGAGTAATCGCCGATCGCGGCGGACTGACGGCCCACCGCGAGCGCCGTATTGCCCTGCGCGACGGCCACCGTGCCGATCGCCGTGGCCGAGTTCGCCAGTGCCTGCGCGCCGACGCCGATCGCAATGCCGCCGCCACTGCCGGAGCCGCCCTGGCTGCCTGCGTTCGACTGGTCGCCGATCGCAATGCCGCTGGAGCCGGCCTTCGCATTCGTACCAGACGTGAAGTTCGTGCTGCTCGTCGCGACGAACGTCCCACTCTTCGTCGCGACACACAACGGGTTCGTACCGTCGATGCACTGCCCGTTCAGTGCGTTGTCCGGGTTGCCGCGATCGACGAAGTTGTCCGCGTGTGCGGCCCCCGCGACCAGCACGCCTGCGCTTGCGAACATGGCGGCGACGAGCGCCGAAATCTGGTTCCTCTGCATTTTTTTGCTCCGTTTCGTGTCTTTCGTTTGGATTTGGACTACTTACTTTTATTCACAGCTTCGACTTCAACTTCGAACTCAATGCGCGATACGCTGCCCGGGCGCGTCGCTCGGTCGACGGCCCGTTCCGTTCATTCGATAAAAACCATCAGGAATACAAAATGACTGTCATGGACGAGCGCGTCCCGCCGACTCTCGCGAGTCAACCTGTTGTCATTGACATTCCGAATTGAATGCCGCGCGTGGCGCGACCAACCCCGTTTCTTTTATTTCATCTGCTGCACGTGAACGGCTTTTCGTTCACGTCAATGCCTGCCGCGGTATGCCGGAGGTCCAACCCGTCGAATCCATCCGTCATCCAAAGTTCGGACGAATTATGAGACGGACCCCGGGATTAGAGAAGGCGGCATTCTTCATAGATTGCAAAATTCAATGTTTTCAAAGGCTTATGTTAAAAACACCGAACTCGCAAACGATTTCGTATTGCCGCGCTTAATAAAAATGTTTTCCCGGAAGGATGGATACTTTGCTGGAGCGCCGCGCCATTAAAAGCAATCTCGCAAAAAAATGCAAAATATCGACAAGGGATTGAATGTTAGTCCCGACGCGCATCCCGATAATAGAGATAGGCACTCTAGCGAGAATCGAGATATCCCCCTACAATTCCGCTCGCATCGATTCCGGCAGCGGCAATCTTCCGCCCCTTTATCGGCTCAGCGATCAAAAGAAACAACGCCGAGTAATGCGCCGACCGACTGCCTGCCGTGCAGTCCGGCGAAGTCCGTTTATCGATGCGAGCGTACCGTGCGTGTTCGCGAAGCCATGTCGCGGCTTCCGACGATTTTCCCGACCCGGAATCGACCGCGCGCAGGAACGCTGCCCGCAGCCTTTCCTGAACAGGTACACGATGTCTCCATCGACCGCCGCATTGAATAATGCCCATATCCTGATCGTCGACGATCAGCCCGACCAGCTCCGTTTGCTGATCGATATCCTGCGCGGCACCGGATGCCGGATCAGCATCGCATTCGACGGCGTGCAGGCGTGCGAGCGCGCGCAGGCACTCGCGCCCGATCTGATCCTGATGGATGTCCGGATGCCGCGCATGGACGGTTTCACCGCGTGCCGGCGGCTGGCGGCCGATCCGCTGACGAGCGCGATCCCTGTCATTTTCCTGACGGTGGCCGGCGATTTGCACGAGCGCGTCGAAGGACTCGAAATCGGCGGCGTCGATTATGTGGTGAAGCCGTTCGAACCGGCCGAAGTCGTCGCGCGAATCCGCGTGCAGCTCGCGCGGACGAAACGGCCGTTGCCGATCGATGCGCCCGCCGTGCACGATCCGTTTGCCACAGGCAAGGACGACGACATCATCGTGCGCGCGGCCATTCGGCATCTGTCGCGCACGCTGAACGATCCGCCGACGGTCGAGCAGCTCGCGCGCGCAGTCGGCACGCACGAGAAGCGGCTGTCGCGCGCGTTTCGCGACAACCTGGGCCAGACGGTGTTCGAATATCTGCGGCACGAGCGCCTGCGCATCGCGCAGGACCTGCTCGATACGACGTCGCTCAGCATTGCGAGCATCGCGAAGGAGATCGGCTTTTCGACGCCGGCGAATTTCGCCACCGCGTTTCGCGAACGGTTCGGCATCACGCCGACCGAATGGCGGCGACAGCGCGATGCGGCCGGGCGTGATGCCGCGCGGGAACCGCAGCGCGACGCGTAGTCGCGCCCGGCATGACGGGTACGGCTACCAGTTGTATTTCGCGCTGGCCAGCACCGTGCGCTCGTTGCCGAACACGCACACCGCGTAAGACTGGCAGCCGCCGACGTAGCGGCGGTCGAACACATTCGCGACATTCAGCGCGAATCGCCAGTGACGCAGCTCGTAGTGCATCGCGAGATCGTACAGCGTGGCGCTCGGCACCGTCAGCGAATTGTCGGGCGCACCGGCCGACGCACTCTGGTAGCGCATGCCGGCGCCGACGCCGAGGCCCGACAGCGCGCCGGTGTGCCAGGTCCAGTCCGTCCACAGCGACGCCATCTGCCGCGGCAGCGGCACGGACACCGGCCAATTGTTCAGCGATGCATCGTTCGCCTGCACGTTCTTGACGTCCTGATAGACGTACGACGCGACGATCGACAGCTCGCGCGTCACGTTCCCGACCGCGCTCAGTTCGATACCGCGCGAGCGCACCTTGCCGGTCTGCACGGACGACGTGCCGGTGGGGTCGAGATTCGTCGGCGTCGGCGTCACGACGTTGGTCTGGTCGATCCGATAAACGGCCGCGGTGAGCATCAGGTTCCGGCCGGCCGGCTGCCAGCGCAGCCCGGCTTCGGTCTGCTTGCCGCGCGTCGGTTTCGGCAGGCCGCCGCCGTACATCCGCACGCCGATCACCGGATCGAACGACGTCGAGTAGCTCACGTAAGGCGACAATCCCGCATCGCCCTGATAGGTGAGCCCGACGCGACCTGAAAACGCACTGACGTCCTGCTGCGTGCCGATGCGGGCCGCGCGGTCGTCGAAGCGCGCGTTCACGCGATCTTCGCGGCCGCCGAGCGTCAGCGTCCAGCGGTTCCAGCGAATCTGGTCCTGCACATACGCGCCGAGCGAATTCATCGCCGTGTACTGATCGACGTGCCCGAGCGACGTGCGGCCGGAAAAGATCGCGGTCGTCACCGGACGATAGACGGGGTGGTACAGGTTGAGCGACGGCGCGAGCGCGAGCCACACGCTGTTGGTCGTCGTCTGCCGGTCGAACTGCAGGCCGAGCAAAAGCGTGTGCTCGAGCGGGCCGGTGGCGAAGCGCGCCTGCGCGCGGTTGTCGATGTCGAGCCGGCTGTAGTTCAACTGGAACAGGCCCGCGAACCGCATCATGTTCGTCGTGCTGCCGGGCATGAAGCCGTTGCCGAACACCGTCGCGTCGTCGAGCGACAGGCGCGACCAGCGCACGTCCTGCTGCAGCGTCCAGATCGGGTTCACGCGATGCTCGAGCGCATAGCCGAGCGACCATTGTTTCTTCCGGTAGTCGTTGAACGTGGGGTCGCCCATGTAGATGTCCTGCGACAGACGCCCGTTCCGATTCGGCAAGACCGTGCCCGACGCCGGGAGGAAGTTCGACGAAATATCGCCGTGATCCTGCAGGAACGAAGCGGACACCGTCAGCGACGTGTCGGCCGTCGGCCGCCAGCGGAACGACGGCGCCACCGCGACGCGCCGGTCGGCCTTCGGGCCGGTCACCGCATTGCCGTCGCGCGCGACGCCGACGAAGCGGTACGCATATCGGCCGTCCGGATCCAGTTTGTCGCCGATGTCGAGCATGGTCTGCTTGCGCGCATCGTTGCCGATCTGCACGCCGGCTTCGCGCACGCGCTCGCCGTCGGCAAGTTTCGTATGTGCATCGACGATCGCGCCCGGCTCGCCCGCGCCGTACAGCACCGACGTCGGCCCGCGCAGCACGGCGATCGAGTCGATCGTGTAAGGATCGACGCGCCAGTTCGCGATGACCGCCGTGTTCGGCGCCGCCACGCCGTCGACATACAGCGTCGGCGTGAAGCCGCGCAGCGCCGCATACCAGTCGGTTCGCGTATCGGACCCGAACGTCGCGAAACCCGGCACGTAGCGCAGCGCCTGGTTCAGGTCGGTCGCGCCGGTCATCTCGATCTGCTGTGCTGTGACGACGTTGGTCGTCTGCGGGATCTCGGCGACCGGCGTGTCGGTCCTCGTCGCGGTGGCGGTACGCAACCCGACGAGCCCGAGCGACGCGCGGCCGGCCTCGCCCGTCACATCGATCTTCGGCAGCATCGCCGCCGCATCGGCCGACGGAGATGCCGCCGCGCTCGATGCCTGCGCGTGCGCGCCGCCCGCGGCCGCCGCGCACAACGTTCCCCCGGCCGCGATCGCGATTGCGCGTCGCACCGAACCTGTTGCCGTTCCCATCGTTTAGCTAGTGTCTCCGTCTTGTTGCCCGGGTGCCGCGCGCCCGGTCGTGCTTCGTTGCGGGCCGGCCGGCGGTGCGGGCCTGTCGCGCACGAGTCGGTGCGCATCGTTCGATTGCGTCGTTTTTGAGCGCCTGAATGATATCGGCGCGACGTTGCGCGGTCTTTAGAAAAAACACCTGCGAGCGCGAGATCGTTCACCGCGTGCCCGCATTGCCGTCACCCCCGCGCAAGCCAGCGTCGAGCGCGACACGACCCACGCCGCGCGTCGTTCAAACCGTTCGTTCAAACGTGGGACGCTGCTCGTCATCGTGTCGATCTCCGATTCTTGTCGTTCGTGGCTTCACCGGCATTGGGCTTGCCGCGGCATGCGCACCGCGAGTGCGACATAAAACGCGCCCCACGTCATCCGTCGTATGACGACTGTATGAAATAGTGGGAATCTATCGCTCTGCACACCTGAAAAGTCTGCCGCCCGCGTGCCGGCGACGATCATATCTCGCAAACGTATCAATCGCCATTTTTTTCCGCATTCTTAGCATGTTAATCAACCGCCGAGCGACAATCTGCTATCTGAAAATTTGGCGCGTCGCCGCAAATTCGTGGTCCTCAGCGCCCTCCGTTCCGTTACAATCCGCGTCGTCATGCGATGACCGATTTCGCCGCACGACATCGCCTGCCTCCTGTGAGACTCGTCAAGGAACCCACGCGACATGCACGACACCCCTCTCCTGCTTGAATCGAACGCGCGCGTTTCCCGGCGCACCTTCCTTTACAGCGTCGGTGCGCTCGCGCTGTCGGCATGCAACGGCTCCGGCGCAAGTGAGAACGTCCGCGGCGTCACGACCACGGCAGCGGCGGCCGGCAACCGTGCGCTCGCGCGCGTGGCGACGGGCACGGCCGCCGTCACGACCCGCACGGCTTTCGTCCATCCGGGGCTGCTGCACACGCAAGCCGATTTCGACCGGATCGCGCAGAAGGTCGCGACCGCCGCATCGCCGTGGCGCGACGGCTGGAACACGCTGATCGCAAACAGCCATGCGCAGCTGACGTGGTCGCCGCGGCCGCAAGCCGTCGTCACGCGCGGCGGCACCGGCGCGCAAAACTATCCGGTGCTGTACAGGGACATCGCGGCCGCCTATGCGTGCGCGCTGCGCTGGAAGGTGTCGGGCGACAAAGCGTATGCGGACAAGGCCGTGCAGATCATGAACGAATGGTCGTCGACGCTGCAGAACCTCGCCGGCGATTCGAACGTCGACCTGGCCGCCGGCCTCTACGGGTACGAATTCGCGAACGCCGGCGAAATCATGCGCACGTATACCGGCTGGGCCGCGGCCGACTTCGCCGCGTTCCGCGCGATGATGGCCGACAAGTTCTACCCGATCAACGCCGACTTCCTGAACCGCCACAACAACACGGACATCACGCACTACTGGGCGAACTGGGATCTGTGCAACATCGCGTCGATCATGGCGATCGGCGTGCTGTGCGACGACCACGCGAAGTTCGACGAAGCCGTCAACTATTTCATCGACGGCGCCGGCAACGGCGCGATCGCGCAGGCCGTCTATTACCTGCATCCCGGCCACCTGGGCCAATGGCAGGAATCGGGCCGCGACCAGGGGCACAACACGCTCGGCATCGCGCTCGCCGGCGCGATCTGCGAAATGGCGTGGAACCAGGGCATCGACCTGTACGGCCACGACAACAACCGCTTCCTCGCGGGCGCCGAATACGTTGCAAAAGCGAATCTCGTGCAGCCGGACGGCACATTTCCGACGGTGCCGTACGCGCGCTATGCCAACGTCGACGTCACGCAAGCGCAATTCTCGACCGGCAGCCAGGGCGTGATTCGTCCGTGCTGGGCGCTCGTCTACAACCATTACGTGAACCGCAGGGGACTCGCCGCACCGTGGTCTCAGAAGTTCGCGCGCGCGATCCAGCCCGAAGGCGGCGGCGGCAACTACGGCGAAACGAGCGGCGGCTACGACCAGCTCGGCTACGGCACGCTGACCTGCACGCGCGATCCCGTTGCGCCCGCAACCGCACCGAGCGGGCTGACCGCGTGGCCGGCCGCAGGGAAGGTCGTGCTGTCGTGGTGGGGCATCGCGAACGCGGTCAGCTACGACGTGAAGCGTGCCGCCACCGCGGGCGGTCCGTATACGACCATCGCGACCGGCATCGTCGATCCGTTGACGTATACCGACCACCCGGCCGCGGGCACCTGGTACTACGCGATCAGCGCGCGCACCGCATCGGGCGAATCCGCGAATTCGGCGGAAGTGGCCGCATCGACAGCACTGCAACTGCATACGCTGCTGACGTTCGACGAGACAAGCGGCACGAGTGCGGCGGATGCGAGCGGCAACGGTCATGCGGGCACGCTCGTCGGCAGCGCATCGCGCGGGGCCGGCAAAACGGGCAATGCGGTGGCGCTCGACGGCTCGACAGGCTACGTCGCGTTGCCGAACGACATCGTCGCGGACGTGTCGGATTTCACGATCGCGGCGTGGGTCAACTGGCGCGGCGGCCAGACGTGGGCGCGCCTCTTCGATTTCGGTTCGGGCACCGGCCGCTATCTGTTCGTCACGCCGAAGAGCCTCGGCGGCACGATGCGCTTCGCGATCACGACAAACGGCGGACATGGCGAGTGCACGATCGACGGCAACGCGGCACTGCCGGCGGGGCAATGGGCGCACGTCGCCGTCACGCTGGCGGCCGACACCGCGACGCTCTATCTGAACGGCAATGCGATCGGTTCGGCGAACGACGTGATCTTCGCGCCGTGGCGCATCGGGAAAACCGCGCAGAACTGGATCGGACGTTCGCAGTATCCGGGCGATCCGTTCTTCAACGGCCTGATCGACGAATTCCGCATCTATCGCGGTGCGATGTCGGCCGAACAGGTGAAGGCGCTCGCGCAGGGAGCGTGATGCCCGCTGCCGCGGGCCGCGCGGCCGGCGCTTACAACATCGCCTGACTGATCAAACCGTACTGCACATATACCGGATCGGTCGCGCCGCTGTGCGCGTCGGCCGGCGCGTTGCGAACCATCTTCGAGCAGGTGTCGACGCGTTTCAACCCCTGCGCGTCGAGCCAGTCCGGCAAACTCGTACCCGACGGTACGTCGATGCGAACGAATTCGTTCTCGCGTGCGCTCAGCCAATGACTGATCAGCGCCTTCGCCTGCGCGTCGTCGCTCGAACGCCGTGCAACGACCGGGCCGACCACGTAACCGCGACCGAAGCGGCGCAGCACTGAGAATCCGGCGATCTCGCCATCCTGCTCGAGCACGACACTTTCGCCTCGCTTCATCAACGCCGACATCAGCGCGTCGCGCTCGAGGCCGGAAGCATGCGCGTCCAGCTCGACGAAGCGGCTCAGATCGGCAGACGTGCCAGCCCGCAGTCGAGCGCCGTCGGGCAGCGCCACCGCTGCCGGCTGACTCACGTTCCCTTGAAATTGATCCAGCGATCCGCACACGTTGAAACCGAGCTTTTCGTAGAGCGGCTGGCCGGCTGGCGTCGCATGCAGGAACACGATGCGCTGCCCCAGCTCGTCGAGGAGGATCTCCATCAGCGCGCGGCCGATCCCTCGGCCCTGATGCTCGGACGACACGATCACGTGTCCGATCGCGGCACGGTCCGCACCATACTTCCAGCACATCGCCGTACCGATGACCACCCCGTTTTCCTCGGCCGCGAACGCGATCGAGGTGTCCGCGGAAAACTGCCAGTCTTCCGCCCTGAACGGCCAGCGAAGCGCCATCGAGAGTGCGTGGGCCGCGGGGACGTCGGCCGCGGTAAATCGTCGGTAGTGCAGCGCCGTCGCGGCGCCGGAATCGTTCATCACGTGTTCGTCGTTCATCAAAGTCATCCTTCGAAATGGCGCAGTTTCATAACCCGACTATAGGAAGGAATGATTTTCCTGTGCCTAACGATCTATAAATGCACCATTAACCAAAACTTAATGCCAAGTACGCGCATGACCATTCGATTCGGCTCGACTGCCGACCGGGTCGGCGTCACGCACAGCGTCACGGAAATCGCGCGAAATACTCCCGTGCGAGTGCCCCCCAGTACCGAACGCCAGCCGGAATGATGTCGTCGTTGAAATCGTATTTCGGGTGATGCAACGCCGGCGACGTCGATCCGACCGGCGCATTGCCGATCAGCACGTACGCGCCGGGGCGCTCCTCCAGCATGAAGCCGAAGTCTTCGGACGTCATGTTCGGCGGTACGTCGGGGTACAGGCGTTCGTCGCCGAACGTGTCGCGAATCACCGCTTCGCACAGCGCCGTCTCGGTCGGCGTGTTGACCGTTGCCGGGTAGTACTGAAAGAATTCGACGTCGACCTGCGCGCCATAAGCCGCCGCCAGCCCTTCGCACATGAGCCGGACGTCGCGCTGCAACTGTTGCTGCAACGCGGACGACAGCGTGCGGATCGTGCCGCGCAGCTCGGCCGTGTCCGGAATGACGTTGTCCGTCGTGCCCGCATGGAACATGCAGACGGAAATCACCGCCGGGTCAACGGGATCCTTGTGCCGCGCGGCGATCGTCTGGCACTGCAGCACCATCGAGCACGCGAGCGGAACGGGATCGATGCCGAGGTGCGGCTGCGCCGCATGCGCGCCCTTGCCGGTGATCGTGATCCTGAACCGCGAGCCGGCGGCCATGATCGGGCCGGTGCGCAACCCGAAATGCCCGGCCGGCAAACCGGGCCAGTTGTGCATGCCGAATACCGCCTCCGTCGGGCATTGCTCGAACAGCCCATCGTCGATCATCTTGCGCGCGCCCGCGCCGCCTTCTTCGCCCGGCTGAAACACGAAATGGACGGTGCCCGGCAGCTGCGGCAACGCTTTCAGCACGCGCGCGGCGCCGAGCAACATCACGGTATGACCGTCATGGCCGCACGCATGCATGATCCCGTGCGTGCACGACGCATGCGCGAAATCGTTGGCTTCGTGGATCGGCAACGCATCGAGATCGGCGCGCAGGACGATGCCGCGGCCCGGATCCGCGCCGGGCAGGCTGGCCACGACGCCTGTACCGCCGAGCCCGCGCGACACCGCATAGCCGAGCGCTTCAAGCTCGCGGGCGACGACGTCGGCCGTCCGGTGTTCTTCGAATCGCAGTTCGGGATGCGCATGCAGGTCGCGGCGCAGCTTCGCCCAGTGCGCGTGATGCGCTTGCAGCGACGTGTCGGGAATGACGGGATTTTCCAATTTCGGCACCTTCGAAAAGTAGACGGCTGGGTCAGTCGTAAAAGCCGACGACGGACTTGATCTCCATATACTCCTCCATCCCTTCGATCCCGTACTCGCGACCGTTACCCGACTGCTTGTAGCCGCCGAACGGCGCCTGCGGATCCCATGCCGGGTAGTTCAGATGCACCTGCCCCGAGCGGATGCGCGCGGCCACCGCACGTGCGCGTTCCTTGTCGGCGCCCTGCACATGCGCGCCGAGCCCATAGACGGTGTCGTTCGCGATCGCGACGGCTTCGTCGACCGTATCGTAAGGAAGGATCGCCAGGACCGGCCCGAAGATCTCCTGCTGCGCGATCGCCATGTCGGTGCGCACGTCGGAAAAGATCGTCGGCCGCGCATAGAAGCCGCGGTCGAATCCCGCGGGCCGTCCGGGGCCGCCGGCGATCAGCTTCGCCCGTTCGTCGATGCCCACGTCGATCATCTGCGCGACGCGACCGAACTGCGCGCGATTGGCGAGCGGCCCGTGCGTCGTCGCATCGTCGAACGGATCGCCGACGATCAGCCGCTGCGCTGCTGCGACGGCCAGTTCCTCCACCGCGCCGAGCGCGTCGCGCGGCACGATCATGCGGGTCGGTGCGCTGCACGATTGCCCCATGTTGCGGAACGCGGCGGCCACGCCCGGCGCGATGGCCTGCTGCAGGTCCGCGTCCGGCAACACGACGTTCGGCGATTTGCCGCCCAGCTCCTGCGCGACGCGCTTGACGGTCGGGGCCGCCGCCTGCGCGACGAGCACGCCCGCGCGCGTCGACCCGGTAATCGACACCATGTCGACCTCGGGGTGCGACGAAAGCGCGGCGCCCACCGCCTCGCCGCTGCCGCTCACCAGGTTGAACACGCCCGCGGGCACGCCCGCATCGGCGATCACTTCCGCGAACAGCAGCGCGCTGAGCGGCGACAGCTCGCTGGGTTTCAGCACCACCGTGCAGCCTGCGGCGAGCGCCGGGCCGACCTTCGCGGTGATCTGATAGATCGGCCAGTTCCACGGCGTGATCAACGCGCATACGCCGATCGGCTCGCGTACGACCGCGGTCGTCCCGCGCCGCGAGACGAACGGGTAGCGGGCCAGATTGTCGCGCGCGACCCGGATATGTTCGGCTGCGAGCGGCACATGGGCGCCGCGTGCATAGCCGATCGGCGCGCCCATTTCGAGCGCGAGCGCCATGGCGAACGATTCCGCGCGCTCCAGCATCAACGCATGCACGCGGTCGAGCAGCGCGGCGCGTTCTTGCGGCGAGGTCGCGGCCCAGCGTTCGAACGCGTTGCGCGCGGCCTGCACCGCGCGGTCGGCATCGCGTGCGCTGCCGAGCGGGATGTCGCACAGCGTGTCTTCGGTGGACGGGCAGACGACCGCGAACCGGTCGCCGCCGTCGGGTAGCACCCAGTCGCCGTCGATGAAGAAGCGATCCAGCCTGCCGGCTTCCTTCAGGTGGCGAACCGGTGAATTGACGAGTGAATTCATTGCAGCGTGTCCTTGAGTCGATACCATGCGCCGACGAACGGCAGAAACCACGGCTTGCCGAAGTGGCCGGGAATCGCGGGCCAGTCGAAGCTTTGCCACGGATTGAGATCGGCGCGTCCGTCCATGATCTCCGCCATCAGCGTGCCCATCAGCGTCGCCATGTGCGTGCCGTGGCCGCTATAACCCATCGAGTAGTAAACGCCGTCGCGCTGGCCTGCGCGCGGCAGCCGGTTGGCCGTCATGTCGACCATCCCGCCCCAGCAATAGTCGATGCGCACAGCGGCCAGCTCGGGAAACACGGCGGCCATCTGCTGCCGCAGGATCGCCCCGCTCTTTTCGTCGGAGCGCGGATTCGACGCGGCAAAACGCGCGCGCCCGCCGAACAGCATCCGGTTGTCGGGCGTGACGCGGAAGAAATTCACGAAGTTCTTCGTGTCGGTGACCATCCGGCGCGTCGGCAGCAACCGGTCGAGCAGCTCGCGCGGCAACGGCTCGGTGACGATGATGAACGCGCCGACCGGCACGATCCTGCGGCGAACCCAGCCGAACGGCCCGACCTGCGAGATGCCGCTCGCGAGCAGCACCTGGCGCGCACGGATCTCGCCGAGCGGTGTTTGCACCGCGTACGCGCCGCCCGCTTGCCGCTGCAGGCCGAGCACCGGCGCATGCTCGAGAATATGCGCGCCGCGGGCTTGCGCGGCGCGCGCGAGGCCGCGTACATAACGGCCAACATGCATCCCGGCGCTCTTGCCGAACAGCAGCCCGCCGTGATATCGGTTCGAGCCGATCTCGTCGCGCAGCTCCGCCTTCGTGACCAGGCGCGTGTCGGGGTCGACGCTCGCCGCGAGCAGGGCCTGACTTCGCGCGAGCTTGTCGTAGTGCTCGGGCTTCGCCGCGAGCTTGAGCTTGCCGCGCCGCACGAAATCGCAATCGATCGACTCCTCCCTGACCAGCCGCTCGACCGTGTCGACACCCGCGTCGAACGCGAGATAGAGCCGGTTGGCCAGTTCCGTGCCGATGCGCTGCGACAGCGACGCGTAATCCTGCGCGAAGCCGTTGTTGCACATGCCGCCGTTGCGTCCCGATGCCGCCTGCCCGACGGTGCCCGCCTCGCAGACGATCACGCGCGCGCCTTTCTTGGCCAGCGCCAGTGCGGCGGCCGAACCGGTGATGCCGCCGCCCACCACCACCACGTCGCAATTTCCGTCAGGCCGCTCGGTCGAGCGGCTCACGAACGGCTCGGACGTATCGAGCCAGTAGGAACCGAAACGCATCACGCACTCCATTGTCGGCAGCACCGGGCTGCACAGCACGGCGAGCATTCACCACACCGATCCGACCGCTCGCGCGCCGTCCGGATCGAAACGTATCATCCCGAGGCCGCCACCATCGTTCCCGTGACGACCGCGGACTAGAAATCCGCGACCTTGCCCCATGCGGACTCGCTGAACCGGCCGGGCCGGTACGGCGCCGGGTCCACGAAAGGTTGCGCACCGGACGCGAGATCGGCGATCAGGTGCCCGGCGCCCGGGCCAATCCCGAAGCCGTGACCCGAAAACCCCGCCGCGAGGATCAGCCCCGGCACCCCCGGCACTTCGCCGATGCCCGGCACGCCGTCCGGCGTGCTGTCGACGAACCCGGCCCACGCGTGCGTGATCTTCGCGTCGCGCAGTTCGGGCAACAGTTCGGCCGCGCGGCGGTACGTTTCGGTGACCGTCGGCATGTCGGGCTTCGGATCGAGAATGCGCACGGCTTCCATCGGCGTCGGCGCGTCGAGGCGCCAGCGCTTCAACGTTTCGTGGCCGCCGCGTACGCCTTCGAGGCCGCCCGGCAGCAGATTGCGCCAGCGTTTCGCGAACATCGGCACGAATTGCGGCGCGAAGCGCAGGAACTGCGGCGTCAGGTCCACGCGCGCGCGGCCGCTGATCGCCAATGCGTAGCGTCCGTCGCTGCGGCGCGTGATGGACACGCCGGACGTGTACATCGCATCCGGCAACGGCGTTTCGACCGGCGACACGCTCAGGATCGACTGACGGATCGACGCTTGCGGAAACCGGATGCCGAGCTGGCGGCAGAACGACGACGCCCATGCACCGCCGGCCATCACGACCGTTCGGGTCTTGATGACGCCCGCCTCGGTGACGACGCCCGCGACCCGGCCGCCCTCGAGTTCGATGCCGCGCGCCGCGCAGTGCTGGTGGACACTGCCGCCCAGCTTGATCAGCGCGGCGGCCACGGCCGGCGCGGCCTTGCCTGGATCGGCCGTGCCGTCGGTCGGCGAGAACACGCCGCCCTTCCACTGCCGCCCGGTTGCCCGTCCGCGCTCGGCGGCCTGCTTGCTGTCGAGCATGTACGTGGTCACGCCCGCGGTCTTCGCGAATTCGCCCCAACTGGCCCAGCGGGACAGCTCTTCGTCGTCATTGCTCAGATACAGCAAGCCGCAGCGATGAAAGCCCGTGTCTTCGCCGGATTCGGCCGCGAATCGTTCCCACAGGTCGATGCTCTTGCTCGCCATCGGCAACTCGCGCGCATCGCGGTTCTGCTGCCGGCACCAGCCCCAGTTGCGGCTCGACTGCTCGGCGCCGATTCGGCCCTTCTCGACCAGCGCGACCGACACCCCGCGCCGGGCGAGGTAGTAGGCGGTGAAGACGCCGATGATGCCGCCGCCGATCACGACGACGTCGGCCGAAGCCGGTGGCGTGGGCGAAGTTTCAATATGGCGCAGCGGAGGGGACATGTTCAGTCTCGGTCGGTTGATGCTTGGACGTTTTGCACAACGTAGAACTTCGCCACGCGTTCGCTGCTTTCCCAGCCGATCGGCGCGCCGCGCGGCACGAACAGCGCGTCGCCGGCACCGAGCGACAGGACACTGCCGTCGGGCGCGGCGAACCGCACGCCGCCGTCCAGCAGGAGCATGAATTCGTTCACGCGATGCGGGCGAATGATCCGGTGATAGGGCGTCGAATCCCACGTGCCCGCGCAGTACTCGGCGCTGTCGTCGAGAAACACGTTGTCGCTGCGGCATTGCGGCGCGGGCCCGAGCAGCACTTCCGCGGGCAGCGTTGACGACGGCTTGAAGTCGGCGTCGGCACGCAGCGCGAAGAGGCCTCGCTTCGTCGGGTTCGTGCACGCGGCCGCGCAGAACGTCAACAGCACGGGCGCTTGCGCGGTGATGCGCAGCGCGGTGCCGCCGCCGATCACCACGCCCTCGCGCGGGCCGAGCACCAGCGGCGCGGCGCCGGCCGCTTCGAGTGTCAGCTCGCCTGCGACGACCACGAGGGTTTCGATGTGCGGAAAGCTCGCGACGTCGAGTTCGCCGACGAAGCCGATCCGTCCCGCTGCCATCGCGTCGGGCCCTTCCCACGCAATTTCCCGATGTTGCGCGAAAGGATCGCTCGCGCCGAACGCCTGCTTGCGGAACGCGGTGGAAGAAAGTGTGCCGTCGGCACGATGCAACACGAAAGCTGCGGTCATTCCTGCTCCTGTGCAATGCGCGGCAGCCGGTCGACAGCCGTCGCGCGATATCGGAAATCGTCGTTCGCCGGCTTCGAGCCGGAAATCTGCGGGCGCGCTGCATGCGGCCCGCGCCTGGCGCCTACGCGACGTGACACGACACGTCGCTGCGTTCGGCGCGTGTGCGCGTCGGCGAAGTTCGCGCCGGCGGCCTACCCGGCCGCGCCACCACGTAATCACCCGGCGTGATCCCGAGCACCCGCCGGAAATGCCGGCACAGGTGGCTCTGATCGAAGAAGCCGACGTCGGTCGCGACGACCGACGGCGCGAGACCGGCGCGCAACAGGTCCTGCGCCCGCAGCACCCGCACGAGACACAGATACCGGTGCGGCGACAACCCGGTTTCGCTGCGAAAACGCGCGGTGAAACGCGACACGCTCAACCCGGCCACCGCCGCGAGCGTGTCGAGGTTCAGCGGCTGCGCGAACGACGCGTCGATCGTGCGCAGTACGTCGCCGATCGCGGGCGACACGGGCCGCGCGACACGCGCTGCGCGGGAAATCGCGCCGTCGATCGGATCGTGGAACGGAACAGCCATGCTCGCCGCCCTCATGCCGCCGCCCGCACGACGAAGAATGGGTAAACGAAACGCACTTTCATGTCGAATCCTCCTGGGCGCTCGCTTCAGTGCAGAAAATCCTGCATCCGGTAATACGCGCCGACGATCGGCAGGAACCACGCGTGCCCGAAATGACCGGGCATCGCCGGCCAGTCGAGCTCGCGCCACGGATTCGATGCGGCCGCGCCGTACAGCACGTCGGCCATCACGCGGCCCATGTGCACCGCCATCTGCACGCCGTGGCCGCTGTAGCCCATCGAGTAATAGAGCCCGTCGTGCTGGCCCGCGCGCGGCAGCCGGTCGGCGGTGATGTCGACCAGCCCGCCCCAGCAGTAATCGAGGCGGACGTGAGCCAGTTCGGGGAAATAGCCGGCCATGCCGGCGCGCAGGATGTCGCCGCTTTTCGCGTCCGAGCGCGGGCTCGACATCGCGAAGCGCGCACGGCCGCCGAACAGCAGCCGGTTGTCCGGCGTCACGCGGAAGTAGTTGCCGATCTGGCGCGACGTCACGTACGCACGCCGATGCGGGAACAGCCGGTTCAGCTGCGCGTCGGGCAACGGCTCGGTGACGACGATAAAGCTGCCGACCGGCGCGATGCGCCGCCGGAACCATGCGAACGGCCCGAGCTGCGATGCGCCGGTCGCGACCAGCACGCGATCGGCGACGATCGTGCCGCGCGTGCTGGTGATCGTGTGGCGCTCGCCGTCGAGCCGCTCGAGCTGCGTGACGGCCGCGTGCTCGTACACGCGTGCGCCGGCCCGCACGGCCGCTTGCGCGAGCCCGACGCCGAACTTGCCCATGTGCATCTGCGCGCCGTTGCGCTGCAGGAGTCCACCGTAGAAACCGTCGGAGCCGACTTCGTCGCGGATGTGCGACGCGTCGATCAGCTCGATGTCCGGATCGACGTCGCGCCGCAACGCGTTGAAGGTCTTTTCAAGCCCCGCGAAATGCTGCGGTTTCGCGGCGAGCTTCAGCTTGCCGGCGCGCCGGAAATCGCAATCGATCGCCTGTTCGGTCACGATCGTCTCGACGCTCTTCACCGCGCTTTCGTACGCGCGATAGAACTGCTTCGCCTGCGCGGCGCCGATGCGCGCGGCCAGCGACGCGTAGTCCTGCGCGACGCCCGTATTACACTGGCCGCCGTTGCGGCCGGACGCTTCGCCCGCGACCTGCGCGGCTTCGAGCACGACCACCGAGACGCCGCGCTGCGCGAGCGCGAGCGCTGCCGACAAGCCGGTGAAACCGCCGCCGATCACGACCACGTCCGCGCGTCCCTCGACGGTGCCTTCGCTGCCGGCGCGAAACGCGGGGCGGGTATCCAGCCAGTACGATTCCAGTTTCATTGGATCCTTCTTGTCCATGCCGGCAACGACGATCGGCGACCGTTCAATGAGAATCATTTAATCACCGTCAAAAACCGCAGTTACCGCGTATTCGCGCGCGGCGCGCGTACAAATTGCCGTTTTGCGCGACCGCCGCAGCAGACTATGCGGAGCACCGGCTGCCACGGAATGCGCGACGAACACGTACATCGGGCGCGCTACAGACGCACCGGCTGCACCGGCGCTCCGTCGGCCTCCACCGGCTCCGCCTGGAAGCGCGTGAGGTCTTCCTCGCTGCGATGACACAACACCTTCGCGCCGTTCCCGAGCGTGCGCAGCGTGGGCGCCGTCTGGTTGCACACGCCGTCCACCCGCATCGAACAACGCGACAGGAACGGACACAGCTCGGCCTCGTTCTCGCGCTCGCCGATCGGCACCAGCGGCCGATGGCAACGCTCGGCCGCATCGTCGAGCCAGCCCGCGCGCAGTTCCGGCGCGGACGACACCAGCAGATGCGAATACGGGTGATAAGGCGGCGCGCACAGCGCATCGCGACTGCCGGTTTCGACGCGGCGGCCCGCGTACAGCACGACGATGTCGTCGCTGATTGCACGCACCTTCGCGATGTCGTGCGTGATGAACACGTACGACACGCCGAGCTTCGCCTGCAGGTCGCGCAGCAGGTCCATGATCGCGGCGCCGACCACGGTGTCGAGCGCCGACGTGACTTCGTCGCACAGGATCAGGTCGGGCTCGGCCGCGAGCGCGCGCGCCAGGTTCACGCGCTGCTTCTGCCCGCCCGACAACTCGCCGGTGCGCCGCGCTGCCACCGCCTGCGGCAGCCGCACGAGGTCGAGCAGTTCCGCGACGCGCTGGCGTGCACGCGCGCCCTTGATCCCGTGGTAGAACGCGAGCGGCCGTGCGAGCGTGCGCTCGACGGTATGCACCGGGTTGAGCGCGGTATCGGCGTTCTGGAACACGATCTGCACGCGGCGGTGCTGCTCCTTGGAGCGCTTGCCGATGTCGAGCGCGAGCGGCTCGCCGTCGAGCAGGATCTGCCCGGCCGTCGCCGGCACGAGGCCCGCGATCACCTTCGCGAGCGTCGTCTTGCCGGAGCCCGATTCGCCGATCACGCCGACCGTCTGCCCGCGCCCGATGCGCAGGTCCACTTCGTGCAGGATCACCTTCGCGGGCCAGCCTTTCGCGGTGCGGCCGCCGTAGCCGGCGACCGCGCCGCGCACGTCGAGCAGCGGCGCGGGCGCGGCCTGCGCGAATTTCGCGTCGCGTTCGATCGCGCCCGGCGTGACGGCCGCGATCAGGCTTTGCGTGTACGGGTGCGCCGGCGCGTGCAGTATCTGTTCGGTCTCGCCCGCTTCGCGGATCTGGCCGTCGCTCAACACGACGATCCGGTCGGCCATCTGCGCGACCACCGCCAGGTCGTGCGACACGTACACCGCACTCATCCCGTAGCGCCGGATCACGTTCTTGAACGCCTGCAGCACGTCGATCTGCGTGGTCACGTCGAGCGCGGTGGTCGGCTCGTCGAGGATCACCAGCTCCGGGTCGGTGATCAGCGCCATCGCGGCCATCAGCCGCTGCAACTGGCCGCCCGACACCTGGTGCGGATAGCGCTTGCCGATCGTTTCCGGCTCGGGCAGCGCGAGCGCGCGGAACAGCTCGACCGCCTTCGCCTGCGCATCGCGCTTCGTCATCGTCTTGTGGATCAGCGCGCTCTCGATCACCTGGTCGAGAATCGTGCGCGACGGATTGAAAGCGGCAGCCGCGCTCTGCGCGATATACGCGACCTTGCGGCCGCGCAATGCGGTCAGCGCCTGCGCGGACAGCGTGCATACGTCCGTGCCGCCGAGCTTCACCGAGCCGCCGGCGATCCGGCAGCCGGCGCGTGCATGGCCCATCAGCGACAGCGCGATCGTCGTCTTGCCGGAGCCCGACTCGCCGATCAGCGCGAGCACCTCGCCGCGCGCGACGTCGAAGTCGACGTCGTGGACGATCGTCGTTTCCACGCCGCCCGGACGGCCGCCGACCACGCGCAGCCCGCGCACTTGCACGAGCGGAGTCGATTCATCTCGCATCAGCGTTCTCCCGCGGCCGCGGCCGCGCCCTTGCGGCGGCCGCGATGCGGCAGACCGTCGATCATCAGGTTGACGCCCACCGTCAGGATCGCGATCGCGACAGCGGGCATGATCGCGACGGCCGAGCCGTCGCCGAGGCTCGCGATGTTCTCGCGCACGAGCGAGCCGAGGTCCGCATACGGCGGCTGCACGCCGAGCCCGAGAAAGCTCAGGCCGCTCAGCAGCAGCACGACGAACGTGAAGCGCAGCCCGGTATCCGCCAGCATCGGGTGGATCATGTTCGGCAGCATCTCGACGCACGCGATGTACAGCGCGCTTTCGCCGCGCGCCTTGGCCACCTGCACGAATTCGAGCGTGCTGATGTTGACCGCCAGCGCACGCGCGATCCGGTACGAGCCGGGCATGTAGCTGATCGCGGCGGTCAGCACCAGCAGCGGCAGCGACGAGCCAAATGCGGCGACGAACATCAGCGCGAACATCTTCGACGGAATCGACGTGAGCGCGTCGAGCAGCCGGCTCATCGTCTCGTCGACCGCGCGGCCCGACACGGTCGCGAGCAGCCCAAGCGTCGTGCCGGTCACCGCGGCGAGCAGCACCGCGGCGAGCGCGAGCAGCACGGTCAGCCGCGTGCCGTACAGGATCCGGCTCAGCATGTCGCGGCCGAGGAAGTCGGAGCCGAACGGCAGCTTCGCACTGAACGACGCGAACACGTCCGGCGTGACGATCGCGCCGACGTCATGCGGCGCGATCAGCGGCCCGAACACCGCGACGAACAGCATCAGGCCGACCATCGACAGGCCGACGCGGCCGCCGGCGGTCAAGGCGATGCGCGCGGCGCGGCGCTTGCGCGGCTGGTCGGGGGCGGGCGCGGCAGGCGGCATGCTGCCCCGCCCAAGGGGCGGGTCGCCGGATGGCGGCAGCGCGCTGCTGCGTTGTACGGGTTCGATCGGTTGCATGGGCGGCATCTCGGAAGGAAAACGAAACACTCAGGTGCGCAGTCGCGGGTTCGACACGATCGAGCACAGGTCGGCGAACAGCACCAGCGTCAGGTAAGCGACGCAGAAGATCAGCGTGCAGGCCTGAACCAACGGGAAATCGCGGTTGCTGACGGCGTCGACCATCAGGCTCGCGAGGCCCGGATAGTTGAAGATCGTCTCGACGACGATCACGCCGCCGAGCAGATACGACAGGCTCAACGCGATCGCATTGGCGATCGGGCCGATCGCGTTCGGCAACGCATGGCGCAGCACGACGCGCGCGGGGCTCGCGCCCTTCAACACGGCCATCTCGACATACGACGCGCTCAGTTGCTCGATCACCGCGGCGCGCGTCATCCGCGCCATCTGCGCGATCACGACCGCGCACAGCGTCAGCACCGGCATCGCATACGCACGCAGGAAATCGTGCAGGCTTTCGATCGGGCCGCTGTACGACAGCGCGGACAGCCAGTGCAGCTTCACCGCGAACACGAGCACGGCGACCGTCGCGATCAGGAATTCCGGCGTCGCGACGAGCGACAGCGTGCCGAGGCTGATCACGCGGTCGATCGCCGACTCGCGCTTGACCGCCGCGAGAATCCCGAGCAGCAATGCGATCGGCACCGACACCGCGGTCGTGATCGCCGCCAGCGCGAGCGACTTCGGCAGGCGCCCGCCGATCAGCTCCGACACCGGCATGTCGCCGGAAAACGACCGGCCGAAGTCGCCGTGCAGCAGGCCGGTGAGCCAGTGCACGTAACGCACGTGCGCCGGCATGTCGAGACCGAACTGCTGGCGCAGCGCGGCGACCGTCTCCGGCGTCGCCGACTGGCCGAGCGCGGCCTGCGCGGCGTCGCCCGGCAGCAGGTTCGTGATCGTGAAGATGATCGCGGATACGATCAGCAGCGTCAGCGCGGTGACCGCGATGCGCCGGCCGATCAGCCCGAGCAAAATTCGATTCATGGAGTCGCACTCCCGGAAAAGCCGCGTGCGGCCGGCGCGATGATTCGCACCGGCCGCGCGGCGGCGGCCAGCCACAACGTCATGCGTTCCACCACACGTTCTCGGCGAACGTGAAGCCCATCATCGGCCCGGTGGGGATCGAGCCGAGGCCCGCGAGCCGCTTGTCGTAGCCGTCGAGGAAGCTGATGAACGCCGGAATGCCGACCCGGCCCTGCTGCGCCACGATCACCTGCATGTCGCCGTACATCTGCTTGCGCTTCGCGTCGTCGGTTTCCGAACGCGCGGCGAGCAGCAGCTGGTCGAACTTCGCGTTCTTCCAGCCCGACTCGTTCCACGGCGCATCCGACTTGAAGAACTGCGTGAACAGCACGTCGGCGCTCGAGCGCGGGTTGATGTTGCCGAAGGTGAGCGGGTGCTTCATCCAGTGGTTCGACCAGTAGCCGTCGGGCGACGCGCGGTTGACCTGCAGGTTCAGCCCGATCTTCTGGCCGGCCTGCTGCAGCAGCACGGCCATTTCGATCGACCCGTTCGCGTCGGACGTCGCATAGACCGGCGGCAACGTGGCGCCGAGCGCGCCCGCCTTCTTGAACAGGAACTTCGCCTTGTCCGGATCGTGCGCCCGCTGCGGCAGCGACGCGTTGAAGTAGCGGTGCCCCGGCGGAATCGGCTGGTCGTTGCCGATCACCGAGTAGCCGCGGAACACCGCCGTGCGGAGCTGCTCGCGATCGAACAGGTACTTCATCCCTTCGACGAAATCGGGACTCGAGACGATCGGGTTGTCGCTGCGCATGATCAGGTCGGTATAAAGGCCCGACTTGGTTTCCTTCAGCGCGTAGCCCGGCGTCGACGAGACCCGCTGCGTCGAGCGCGGATCGATCGCGTTGATCAGGTGCACGTCGCCCGACAGCAGCGCGTTCAGGCGCGCGGCGCTGTCGCTGATGCCGATCAGCTCGATCTCGTCGAGATACGGCCTGCCCGGCTTGAAGTAGCTGTCGTTGCGCACGCCGACGGTCGACACGCCCGGCTTGAACGACTTCAGCTTGTACGGGCCGCAGCCGATGCCGGTCGAGAAGTCGGTTGTGCCGTCCTTGACGATCACCAATTGCGGCGTCGCGAGGATCACCGGCAGGTCCGCGTTCGCGCTGGCGAGCGTGAGCGTGACTTCGTCCGGGCCGCTCGCCTTCGCGTCCACGAACTGTTCGGCAAGCGTCTTGACCTTCGACGCGGTGGCCGCGTTCTTGTGGCGCATCAGCGAAAACACCACGTCGGCCGGGCCGACCGGCTTGCCGTCGTGGAACGTGACGCCCTTGCGCAGCTTGATGATCCACGTCTTCGCATCGGTCGTCTGCAGCGACTCGGCGAGGTTCATCTGCGGCGTCAGGCTCGCATCGAGCTGCGTGAGGCCGCTGTAGAACATGAAGAAGCGCGTGTAGTCCGCGCCCGTCGAGCCCTTGGCCGGGTCGAGCGTATCGGACGTCGAGCCGGCTTCGTTCGCGACCCGGATCTTGCCGCCGCGCTTCGGCGCGGGCGCGGCGAATGCAGAGCCGGGGGTCATCAGCAGTCCGCCGGCGCCGGCGGCCATCATGCCGCTCGCCGCCATGACCTTCATCATGTCGCGGCGCGTGAAGCCGCCCTTGCCGCCGTTGTCGATATCGTCGCTCATCCGAACTGCTCCTGACTGTGGAAAGTGGGGTCCTGGGTCCAGCGTGGTTCTCGAATCCCGCCGCGCCCGCTTGCTGGTGGCGGGCGCAACGTCGTACACATGCAATTCATTTAAGCATCGCCAAAATGCGGTTTGTCGCGATTCGGGCGGCCCGCACGATACGAATCGACCGTTTTGAGCGGCCCGCGCAGCATGAATTGCTGCGTGCACGCACGTGTCGCCGTTGGCCCGGCGGCGTGTCGCGGTGGTTGCCGAACCCGTGTCGATGCAGGAAATCGTAAGGCCGCGGCCGCCGCAGATTGCGCCGACAAAATTGCCCGTTCGGCATCCGGCGCGCGTTTGGCTGACGCAAACCGCACGTTTGTGTCGAATGCGTGCGCGCCTGCCCACGACGGCCGAAACGAGCGGCACGTTGCGGCAGATCGCCGCATGCACGGGCGTCGACGGTGGGGATCGCGACGGGACGTCGCGCAGGAAAGTTCAGAAGAATGCCGCTCGATCGGAACGGCTTGGCGGGAGGACGGGAAGCAGGCGGGACTGCCCGGAAACCGGGCGCGTGCAGCCGTCAGGCGCCGCGTCCATCACCGGCATGTCGCCGCGCACGCCGGGCGGGCGCCGGCGCGACGCCCGGGAGGCAGGGTGATACGCCGGCCGCGAGCGGACGGCGCGAAGCCGTCACGCAGTGAGCCGGAATACCGATACGGCGGCCCGCAGGCGCGCCGCCTGCTCGTCCAGCGACGAAGCGGCCGCAGCCGCCTGTTCGACGAGCGCGGCGTTCTGTTGGGTGACTTCGTCCATTTGCGCGACCGCCAGCCCGATCTGTTCGATGCCGGTGCTTTGCTCGGCCGATGCCGCGGAAATCTCGCCCATGATGTCGGCCACCCGGTCGATCGACCGGACGATCTCCGTCATGCGCTCGCCGGCCGTCTCGACGAGCCGGCTGCCGCTGCCGGCCCGCTCGACCGACGCGTCGATCAATCCCTTGATGTCCTTCGCGGCCGCGGCGCTGCGTTGCGCGAGCGAGCGGACTTCCGACGCGACGACGGCGAACCCGCGCCCCTCCTCGCCGGCCCGCGCGGCTTCCACCGCGGCGTTGAGCGCGAGAATGTTGGTCTGGAACGCGATGCTTTCGATGACGACGGTAATGTCGGCGATCCGCACCGATCCATCCGAAATCTGCCGCATCGTTTCGACGACCGCCTGCACGGCGGCGCCGCCGAGTTCCGTCGCATCCTTCGCCTGGGCCACGAGCGCATTCGCCTGGCGTGCGTTGTCGGCGTTCTGTTTGACCGTGGACGTGATCTGCTCCATGCTCGCGGCCGTTTCCTGCAGCGATGCGGCCTGCTGCTCCGTGCGCTGCGACAGATCCAGGTTGCCTTGCGCGATCTCGCCGGTGCCGGTGGCGATCGAGTGGGTCGTGGTCTGGATCTCGGCGATGGTGTCGGTCAGCCGCGCCTTCATGTCGCCCAGCGCGACGACTAGGCTGCCGGGCGCGGCGTGCGCCGTATCGAACGGCACGTCCAGTTCGCCGGCGGCGATGCGGGCGGCGATCTGCGTCGCATGCGCGGGCTCGCCGCCCAGCGTGCGCCTGACGCTGCGCAGCACGCCCCATGCGATGGCCGCGAGCGCCGCGGCGATGACGAGCGCGACGGCGCCCAGCACCATCGCGAGCCGGGCAAACGCCGCGTTGATGTCGTCGTAGAAAAATCCGGTGCCGATCCACCAGTTCCAGTCCGGAATCGCGACCACGCCCTGCAGCTTCGGCTCCAGGTCCGCGTCGGGGCTGCGCTTGATCAGCACGTCGACGAGCGCGAAATGCGCGTGCGCCATCCCCGCGCGGTACGCATCGCTGTCGGTCAGGCCGCTGGTCGTGCGGTTGCCTTTCGCGCGCGTGCCGATGAACTTCGCGTTCGGGTGCACGAGGTTGACGCCGTCGGACGTCGTGACCCAGAAGTAGCTCTTCGAATTCGCGTTGAGCGCCGCCAGCGCGGCCTTGGCCTGCTGCTGCGCCTGCTCCTGCGTGAGCGTGCCGCTCGTCTGCATCGCGCGATACGAATCGACCAGGTGCTCGGCCTTGGTCAGCAGAATGACGATCTCTTCGCGGCGGCTGTCGATCAGCGCATCGCGCAGCGTGTGCAGCGACAACGCGGCGAGCAGGACGACGCCGAGCAGCGCCGCGGCGACGAGCATCAGCAGTTTGGTGGACAACTTCATGCGGGGGCCTCGAAATATTAACCGTTCGGTACATATATCGGCCCGGGCGGCCCCGGCTTGAA
The DNA here is from genome assembly GCF_000203915.1 of Burkholderia ambifaria AMMD. Lineage (NCBI taxonomy): Bacteria > Pseudomonadati > Pseudomonadota > Betaproteobacteria > Burkholderiales > Burkholderiaceae > Burkholderia > Burkholderia ambifaria. The sequence goes on along the minus strand of NC_008392.1, from coordinate 960,079 downwards.
CGACTCGATATCGGTAATTACCCTCGTTTCGTGCGCTGACCGAACGCGCCGGGACGCGACGGCATCACGGCCGCGTCCCGGCGCTCGATGAATCGGCCGGCGCAGCCGGCTTACAGCCCGAGCTGCGTCGCGAGCTGGCCGATGTCCGACACTTCGTAATAGTTGTAGAACGGCGTGCCCGGCTCGTGACCGCGGTTCACGAACGCCTTGTGCTTGATGCCGAGATCCTCGGCCGTCATCAGGTCGTAGCGCAGGCTCGACGACACGTGCAGCACGTCCTCGGGCTTGCAGCCGAGCTTGTCGAACATGTATTCGAAGCCCTGCATGCGCGGCTTGTACGACTGCGCCTGCTGCGCGGTGAACACCGCATGGAACGGCGCGCCGAGCTTGTCGACGTTGCTCATGATCTGGTCATCCATCGCGTTCGACAGGATCACCAGCTTGTACTTCGACGCCAGCCGCGACAGCCCGGCCGGCACGTCCGGGTGCGGGCCCCACGTCGGCACCGCATGATAGAAAAGCTCAGCCTCGGCCTCGTCGAACTTCACGCCGATCCGCGCGCACGTGCGGCGGACCGCATTGACGACGACGTCGCGGTACGGCTTCCACGCGCCGAGCACCTCGTCGAGCCGATAGGCGGCGAACGCGCGCACGAAGGCCTCCATCGTGGCCGGCGACAACCGATCCGCATAGATTTCGCGCGCCGTCTCGGCCATCCGGAAATGGGTCAGCGTGCCGTAACAGTCGAAGGTGATGTACTTCGGTTCAAACTGGATCATGGTGACGTCCTGTCGGTGTGAAGCCCCGGCAGGGCCGGGGACGGGCTGGGTTGTATGAAATTGAATCAGGGCAAAAAGTCCGTCGCACGTCGTTCGATGCCGCCCGAAACGCACGATCGCCGCGTGTTGCGCGCCCTGCACGGCACGATCTGCGGTGCGCGCCTGTGCAGTGCGCGCCGGCCGGCCGGCGGGTCTCGCGACACCGCCACGCGCATGCGCGGCACGGCCACCACGCGGTGCGGCGCGGCAACCGCCGCCGCGCCATCCTGCTCCCATCGTACCGGCGTTCATCCAGCACAAGCTGTCGGAATGACGGGCCCGGCCGGCACGACGCGCGCGTTCGTCCGCGCCGATCGAGCCGGTTTGCATCGATCTCGCGCGGCCGCCCGCCGACGCCGGAAAACAGGCGAATCGTCCTATCCGCGCCCGTGGGTCGCTGGCAGAGTCGATAGGTCACTTCTACCCATCCGGAGTCCGGCGTGGCCGACCTCAATCCTTCCCGCACGCTTACCTATCGCCCGTTCGTCGACACCGACCTGCCCGCCGCGCACCGCCTGTCGGAAGCGGTCAAGTGGCCGCATCGCCTCGACGACTGGCGCTTCGCGTTCCAGCTCGGCGGCGGCTTCGTCGCCGAGGACGCATCCGGCGTCATCGGCACCGCGCTCGGCTGGCGCTTCGACGACTCACACGCGTCGCTCGGCATGGTGATCGTGTCGCCCGAGCACCAGGGTCGCGGCATCGGCCGCGAACTGCTCACGCGCGTCGTCGACAATCTCGGCGCGCGCACGATATTCCTGCATGCGACGCCGTCCGGCGAACCGCTCTACGTGAAGTTCGGCTTCGAGGCGATCGCCACGATCGACCAGCACCAGGGCGCCGCATTCCAGCCGCCGCTGATCTCGCTGCCGCCGGGCGAGCGCCTGCGCCCGCTCGGCACGAACGACGGGCCGCGCCTCGCGGCGCTCGCATCGCGCGCCGCAGGCTACGAGCGCGGCGCGGTGATCGACGCGCTGCTCGACGTCGCGAACGGGATCGCGCTCGATCGCGACGGCGAACTGCTCGGCTTCGCGCTGTTCCGCCGCTTCGGCCGCGGCCATGTGATCGGCCCGGTGATCGCGCCGGACGCGCTGCGCGCGCAGGCGCTCATCAGCCACTGGCTCGCGCTGCACGAAGGCATGTTCGTGCGCCTCGACGTGCCGGGCGACAGCGGGCTGTCCGACTGGCTGCAGGGGCTCGGCCTGCCGCATGTCGATACCGTCGTCGCGATGGCGCGCGGTGCGGCGCCCGCGCGCGACCCGGCGCTGCGCGCGTTCGCGATCGTCAACCAGGCACTCGGCTGAGCGGCACGCAAGATGAGCTTCCTGTACAAAGCCGACCCGGTGCGCGGCGCGCAATGGGCACAACGCTTCGCGCAACGCGCGCCCGACCTCCCGTTCCGGATCTGGCCGGATCTCGGCGATCCGCACGACGTGCGCTACCTCGCCGCGTGGCAACCGCCGGACGACCCGGTCGCGCTGCTGCCCAACCTCGAGGTCGTGTTCTCGGTCGGCGCCGGCATCGATCAGTTCGACCTGTCACGCGTGCCGACACACATTCCGGTCGTGCGGATGATCGAGCCGGGCATCGTCGAAGGGATGGTCGAATACGTGACGCAGGCGGTGCTGACGATCCACCGCGACCTGTTCGACTATGCGGCGCAACAGCGCGTGCAGGCATGGTGCGAGAAGCCGGTGCGCGCGGCCGCGTCGCGGCGCGTCGGCGTGCTCGGGCTCGGCACGCTCGGCCAGGCCGTGCTCGACGCGCTGCGGCGCTTCGGTTTCCCGTGCGCCGGCTGGAGCCGCACGCCGCGCACGCTCGACGGCATCGACTGCTATGCGGGCGACGCGGCGCTCGACGCGTTCCTGGCCCGCACCGACATCCTGATCTGCCTGCTGCCGCTCACCGACAGCACGCGCGGCCTGCTCGGCGCACGCGTGTTCGATGCGCTGCCGGCCGGCGCGTCGCTCGTGCAGGTCGGGCGCGGCCCGCAGCTCGATGCGGCGGCGCTGCTCGCCGCGCTCGACAGCGGCCGGCTCGACAGCGCGATCCTCGACGTGACGGAGCCCGAACCGTTGCCGGCCGGCCACCCGTTCTGGACGCATCCGCGCATTCGCATCACGCCGCACATCGCGAGCGCGACGCGGCCCGACACCGCGGTCGACGCGGTGCTCGAGAACCTCGCGCGCCATCGCGCGGGACAGCCGATGATCGGCATCGTCGATCGCGCGCGCGGCTACTGACGCGCGCGCCCGGCCCGGCGGGGCGCGCAGCAGAAAATGCCGCAGCGCCCCGTGCAAACGCCGCGACCATACGTTTCCGGCGACAAATTGAAGACGCGTGCGGAATTCTCGCCCGGTAGCATGGACTCACCGCTGACACCCGACGAGAGTCCCGCCCTGCCATGAACCAAGCCGCGCTGATCGAAGCCGATCGTCAACACCTGATCCACCCCGTCGTCAACTATCGCGCGCACGAGGCGCGCGGCGTCACCGTGCTCGAATCCGCCGACGGCGTGTTCCTGCGCGACGGCGACGGCCATACATTGCTCGATGCGTTCTCGGGCCTGTGGTGCGTGAACGTCGGCTACGGCCGCGACAGCATCGTGAAGGCCGCCGCCGAACAGATGTCGAAGCTGCCCTACGCGACCGGCTATTTCCATTTCGGCTCGCAGCCCGCGATCGAGCTCGCCGAACGGCTCGCGGCGCTCGCACCGCCGTCGCTGAACCGCGTGTACTTCACGCTCGGCGGCTCGGATGCGGTCGATTCCGCGGTGCGCTTCATCACGCATTATTTCAACGCGACCGGCCGCCCGTCGAAGAAGCAGATGATCGCGCTCGAGCGCGGCTATCACGGTTCGTCGTCGATCGGCGCGGGGCTGACCGCGCTGCCCGCGTTCCACCGCCATTTCGACCTGCCGCGCGCTGACCAGCACCATATCCCGTCGCCCTACCCGTATCGCCATCCGCTCGGCGACGATCCGCAGGCGCTGATCGCCGCGTCGGTCGCCGCACTCGAAGCGAAGGTCGCGGAGCTCGGCGCGGACAACGTCGCCGCGTTCTTCTGCGAACCCGTGCAAGGCTCCGGCGGCGTGATCGTGCCGCCGCCCGGCTGGCTGAAGGCGATGCGCGACGCCTGCCGGCGCCTCGGCATCCTGTTCGTCGCCGACGAGGTGATCACCGGCTTCGGCCGCACGGGCCCGCTGTTCGCGTGCGAGGCCGAGCAGGTCGATCCGGACCTGATGACCGTCGCGAAGGGCTTGACCGCCGGCTATGCGCCGATGGGCGCGGTGCTGATGTCCGACGAAATCTACGAAGGCCTCGCGGGCAGCCGCGCGGAGTCGGCCGTGGTCGGTCATGGGCATACGTATTCCGCGCACCCGGTGAGCGCGGCGATCGGCCTCGAAGTGCTGAAGCTCTATCACGAAGGCGGGCTGCTCGCGAACGGCCAGGCGATGGCGCCGCGCTTCGCGGCGGGGCTCGATGCGCTGCGCGCGCATCCGCTCGTCGGCGACGCGCGCTCGGTCGGCCTGCTCGGCGCGCTCGAACTGGTGTCCGACAAGGCGCGCAAGACGCGCTTCGACCCGGCGCTGAACGTGCCCGACCGGATCGCGGCGGCCGCGTACGCGAACGGCGTGGTGTTTCGCGCATTCGGCGACGGCGTGCTCGGCTTCGCGCCGGCGCTGAGCTTCACGGCGGGCGAGTTCGACCTGCTGTTCGAACGCGTGCGCAAGACGCTCGACGACGTGCTGGCCGACGCGGGCGTGCAGCGCGCGCTCGAGGCCGCGCACGCGCAGCCGGCCTGAGCCGGCCGAGGGAAAGCCGGGCTTGTGGCGGCCATCGTTCGACTCTAAAGTAACCGGACATTCCATTTTTCCGCTCTCACGTGAACATGACGGACAGCAAGCTGGATCGCATCGACCTGCGCATCCTCTCCCAGTTGCAGAAGCGCGGCCGCATGACCAACGTCGAGCTGGCCGATGCGGTCGGGCTGTCGCCCAGTCCGTGCCTGATCCGCGTGAAGCGGCTCGAGAAGGCCGGCTACATCGGCGGCTACGGCGCGCACATCCAGCTCGAGAAACTCGGCGACGTGCAGGTCGTGTTTACCGAGGTCACGCTGGCCGACCACCGCCGCGAGGACTTCGACCGCTTCGTCGCGGCGATCCGCAACGTCGACGAGATCGTCGAGTGCCATCTCGCGAGCGGTGGCTACGACTATCTGCTGAAGTTCATCACGCGCAGCGTGAGCCATTACCAGACGATCGTCGAAGGGCTGCTCGAGCAGAACATCGGCATCGAGAAGTATTTCAGCTACGTGATCATCAAGTCGCCGTTCGTCAAACGGCACTATCCGCTCGAATCGCTGTTCGGCGAACGTCACTGACTACCGCAGCGTGCGGCACCCATCAGCGTGGCAGTTCGCTGTCACGCGTGGGATAGTCGCGCGCCCGCGCCGCAGCCGTCGTCACCGAATCGCTCCATCCCAGGACCTGTCATGCCGCTTACGCTCTCCCGACCCGAACTCGTTCGCACCGCCAACCTGATCGACGGCGCGTGGTGCGACGCGCGCGACGGCCGTCGCTTCGACGTCACCGATCCGGCCACGCTCGACACCGTTGCCCATGCCCCCGACAGCGGCGCCGCCGACGCGCGCGCCGCGACCGACGCGGCAGCCCGCGCGCTGCCCGCGTGGCGCGCGACGCCCGCTCGCGACCGCGCCGCGATCCTGCGCGCATGGCACGCGGCGATCGTCGCGCATACCGACGATCTCGCGAAGCTGATGTCGCGCGAACAGGGCAAGCCGCTCGCCGAAGCGCGCGGCGAAGTCGCGTACGGCGCATCGTACGTGCAGTGGTTCGCCGAAGAAGCGACGCGCACCTACGGCGACCTGATTCCGCAGCAGCAGCGCGGCAAGCGGCTGAGTGCGGTCAAAGAGCCGATCGGCATCGTCGCCGCGATCACGCCGTGGAATTTTCCGCTCGCGATGATCGCGCGCAAGATCGCGCCCGCGCTCGCGGCCGGCTGCACGGTCGTCGCGAAGCCGGCGGAAGATACGCCGCTCACCGCGCTCGCGCTCGCGTTCCTCGCGCAGGAAGCCGGCGTGCCGCCCGGCGTGCTGAACATGATCGCCGCGTCGCGTGAACGCGGTATCGACGCGGTGGCCGACTGGCTCGCCGACGGCCGCGTGCGCAAGATCACGTTCACCGGATCGACGCCCGTCGGCAAGCTGCTCGCACGCGAATCGGCGGCGACGCTGAAGAAGCTGTCGCTGGAGCTCGGCGGCAATGCGCCGTTCATCGTGTTCGACGATGCCGAGCTCGACGCGGCGGTCGACGGGCTGATGGCCGCCAAGTTCCGCAACGGCGGCCAGACCTGCGTGTCGCCGAACCGCGTGTACGTGCAGGCCGGCGTCTACGATGCGTTCGCCGCCAAACTCACCGCCCGTGTCGCCGCGCTGAAGGTCGCGCCGGCGACTGACCCGGCCGCGCAAATCGGCCCGATGATCAACGCACGCGCGGTCGACAAGATCGCGCGCCACGTCGGCGACGCGATCGAGCGCGGCGCACGCGTGCTCACGGGCGGCAAGCGCCTGCCCGAACTCGGGCCGAACTATTACGCGCCGACGGTGCTCGGCGACGCCACCGCCGACATGCAGCTGACCTGCGAGGAAACCTTCGGGCCGATCGCCGCGCTGTTCAAGTTCGACACGGAAGACGAAGCCGTCGACGCCGCGAACGACACGCCGTTCGGGCTCGCCGCGTATTTCTATACGCAGGACCTGCGCCGCATCGCGCGCGTGTCGGCTCGGCTCGAAACGGGCCTCGTCGGCATCAACGAAGGCGCGCTCGCGAGCGAGGCCGCGCCGTTCGGCGGCGTGAAGGAATCGGGCTACGGCCGCGAAGGCTCACGCTACGGCCTCGACGATTACCTGTCGATCAAGTACCTGTGCCAGGGCGGGCTCGAGTGAGGCCGCGCCGCCGCCGTCATCCGCGGCGCTTATGCAATCGTCACGCAGTCGCGGCGCGCCGCTGCCGGCGCGCCCCGCTCGCACACGTTTGCGGTGCCTGCGCGCAGTCATCGCCTCGCATGCCGGCCTCGATTTCCGGGCACACCTGCCGTTAACCCGGATTTGACCAGCGCCGCTGCCGTCGCAGCCCGCTTCCCGTACGAGCGCGAGCCATGCCTGCATCCCCTTCGATCGAGAAAATTGCCGACTGGGCCGGTCGCCACCACCTGATCGTCGGTGTGCTGGGCACGCTGATGTCGGTCGCGGCGCTCGGCATCAGCGCGGTGACGCTGTGGGCCGCGCGCAGCGAAGTCGTCGAACATGCGCACGAGACGTCGCGCAATGTCGCGGCCGTCCTCGTCAGTGAGATCGCGCGCACCGTCGAAACGTCCAACAATGCGCTGGTATCGCTCGCCGCCGATCTCGGCAACCCCGCGATCGTGCGCCTGAAGGCCGGCTTGCGCCACGACGTGCTGTTCGAGCGCACGGCCGCGCAATACGTGACCGGCATGGGCGTGACGGACCGCGACGGGCGGCTGATCGACGGTTGTTGCGGCCCGACCCACAACTGGGACTTCAGCGATCGCGACTACTTCAAGGTCCATCGCGATTCGGACAACGTCGGCCTGTACGTGTCCGAGGCGTACCGCGCGCGTTCGCGCGGCGGCACCGAATCGATCGCGCTGTCGCGCCGCATCGAACGGCCGGATCATGCGTTCAACGGAATCGCGGTGGTCGCCGTCGATCTCGCCTACTTCGATCAGCTGCTGTCGCGGTTGAACGTCGGACCGCACGGCGTCAGCGCGATCCTGCGCGCGGACGGCACGATCCTCGCGCGCAATCCGCCGTTGACCGATCACCAGATGGTGCGCGTGCGCCGGTCGAAGTCGTTCGAGCGGATGGTGAGCCGCGAAGCGGGTTTCTATGCCGCGCGCTCGAGCATCGACGGGACGTTGCGGCTGTACACGTACCAGCGGGTACCCGGCACGCCGCTGATCGCCGTGGTCGCGCCGGCCGAGCGCGACGTGCTGGCCGGCATCACGCGCCTGACGTGGACGGCGGGCGTGTCGGCGTCCGTGATCGGCGCGCTGTTCTGCGCGGTGGTGTGGCTGCTCGCGTTCGCGCTGCGCGACAACCTGCGCAAGCAGACGCTGCTCACGGACCTCACGCGCACCGATCCGCTGACGGGCCTGCACAACCGGCGCGCGCTCGATGCCGCGCTCGCCGACGAATGGGAACGGCTGCAGCGCGGCAGCGACGGCAGCCTGTCGGTGCTGTTCATCGACGCCGATCACTTCAAGCAGTACAACGACCGCTACGGCCATGCGCAAGGCGACACCGCGCTGCGCTTTCTCGCCGAATGCATCCGCGCGCATACGCGACGGCGCGGCGATCTCGCCGCACGTTACGGCGGCGAGGAATTCGTCGCGGTGTTGCCCGACACGGACGAGCGCGGTGCGCAGCAGGTCGCCGAAGCGATTCGCCACGCCGTGGAGCGCAACCAGCTCGACGGGTTCGACGCGACGATGCCGGCCTTCACGGTCAGCATCGGCTGCGCGACCGGCCATCGCGCGCGGCCGCCGTCCATGCATGCGCTCACGCATCAGGCCGACCTCGCCCTCTATGCGGCCAAGCGCCAGGGCAGAAACCGCGTGTGCGTCGCCGACGTGGAACCGCTCGCACAAACGGCGTGAGCGCCGCGGTTCCGGTCTCCTGATTCGACCGCGCACGCTTGCGCGGCTTGCACGTCGCGGTCCGCTACCGGGCTGCGCAGAAGACCGGATCGCTCCGTCCGGCATGTTCAGCATCACGAATTCACCAAATAGTGAGAATTCGTGCGCATCGACCGCGCGCCGCAACAAATCCTTAACCGCCACGTCACGATCGCCCACGACAATCCGCCATCTTCGACCCTCAGGATGGAGCCTTGCATGTTGGTATCACGGAGCCGTTTCCCGCTGCACGTCGCAGCGCTGTCGAGTGCGTTCGTTCTGGTCGCCTGCGGCGGCGGTGACGACGTCGCGTCGACGAACCCGACCATCGCGGCCGTTCCCGCGCCGCCGGCGGACCCCGGCTTCGTCGACAGCGCCCCCGTGCCGAGCGTGCCGGCCTTCGTCGACAACATCGCGACCAACCAGCGCGGCGACGCGCGCTATGCGACGCTGTCGACCAACGCGGCCGTGCGCGTGGTGAGCCGCTTCCTCGACCTGTGGCAGCCGTCGACGATGCTGGTCGATGCGGGCGTGAGCGCACCGGCCAACGGCGCGTTTCCGGCGATCTCGCCGTCGACCTGCTCGGGCCTGCCCGGCAGCGGCACGCCGTGCGGCACGATCCTGAACGACACGGTGCTGGCGGCGAATGTGCAGTACGTGGTCAACGCAACGACCGCGCGCACGCAGCAGCAGGCCGACGCCGCCTACTTCGACGACCGGCGCGGCAAGGGCTACAGCGTGACCGACGGCATGGGCCCGCTCACCAGCGCGTGGCGCACGGCCGCGCAGCAGACCACCAGCATCACCAGCGTGCCCGCCGACGCGACGACGGTGCTGTACAACGACGCCGGCAACAACGTCGGCGTCGGCAGCAGCACCAATGCGAGCTTCGGCAAGGTCGTCGACCTGCTCAACGAAATGGGCAACAACGCGTCGACCGAACCGTCGAAGCGCTTCTACAAGTACGCGCGGCCATATCGCTGGAGTTCGAGCGTCGTCGTCGCGCCGACACTCGTGCCGGCGGAAAGCACGACGCCCGCGACCGACGGCGGTTTCATCAGCGGCCACGAGGCTGAAGCGATGCGCGATGCGATGACGATGGCGTGGCTCGTGCCGGAGCGATTCCAGGAGATGGTGAGCCGCGGCCTCGAACTGGGCGAGAACCGGATTCTCGCCGGCATGCACTCGCCGCTCGACGTGATCGGCGGCCGCATGCTCGCGCTGGCGGTCAGCGCGGCGAACCTGAACGCGTATGCGAGCGATGCGCAGGCCGCATACAACCAGGCCCACCAGGCGCTGCAGCAGCTCACGGGGACGACCGGCACGACGTTCGCCGCGTTCGCGCACTCGGGCACGCCGGCCAACGACCGGTTCGCCGATTACACGGCGAACAAGGCGGCCTTCGCGCGCCGCATGACGTACGGCTTCGGCGCGATCGAGTCGACCGACGCGCCGCCCGTCGTGCCGAAAGGCGCGGAGATCCTGCTGCAGACGCGCTTCCCGTACCTGAGCGCCGACCAGCGGCGCGTCGTGCTGAAGACGACCGAGCTGCAGTCCGGCTACCCGGTGATGGACGATGCGGAAGGCTGGGGCCGCCTGAACCTGTTCGCCGCGGCCGACGGCTATGGCGCGTTCAACGGCAACGTGGTCGTGTCGATGGACGCATCGCAGGGCGGACTCAACGCGGCCGACCAGTGGCGCAACGACATCGGCGGCGCCGGCAAGCTGACGCTGCAAGGCACCGGCACGCTGACGCTGGCGGGCAACAACCGCTATGCGGGCGGCACGCAGGTCAATGGCGGCACGCTCGCCGCGGCCTCCGCGTCGGCGTTCGGCAACGGCGACGTGTACGTCGGCGCCGGTGGCAACGTCAGGATCGCGGCGAGCGCGCCCGTCACGATCGCGACGCGCTATACGCAGCTCGACAACGCGACCCTCGAACTCGACATCGACGGCAACGGCGGCGGCCGGCTGCGCGTGGGCGGGCAATTGACCGTCGCCGGCGGCACGCTGCATGTGAAGTTCGTGAACGGCTATGCGCCGAAGGCCGGCGATACGATCGCGCTGATCGACGGCGCGGCGGGCGCGGCGAAGTTCTCGACGGTCACGGTCGACGGGTTCAAGGCGACGCCGGTTTATACGGCGACGGGCGTGTCGGTGAGGTTGTCCGCGTCGTGATCGTTGCGTGGCGCGTGCGGCGTCGCTTTCATCGCGCTCCTTGTCGTTGACTTGACAGCGCCGTTCGCCGCGTGGCTCGGCAAGCGATGGAGCGCGCTTACCGCACGCCGTGGCACGCGCGTTGCTACTTGCCACGGATATCCACGGACTTCCGGGCATCGACGTGAAAGGCACAACCGGCGAGATACACATCGGCATTTCAGGCTGGCGCTACGACGGCTGGCGCGGCACCTTCTATCCGAAAGGGCTCAAGCAGGCGGCCGAGCTGCAATACGCGTCAGGCCGGATGCAGACGATCGAGATCAACGGCACGCACTACAGCCTGCAATCGCTCTCCAGCTGGCGGCGCTGGTACGACGAAACGCCGCCCGGTTTTACGTTCAGCGTGAAAGGCTCGCGCTATCTGACCCACATGCTGCGCTTTCGCGACGAAACGGCGACGACCGCCTGCGCGAATTTCTTCGCGCAGGGGCTCCTCGCACTGAATGACAAGCTCGGGCCGATCCTGTGGCAATTTCCGCCATCGCTGCGTTTCGACCCCGAGCACATGGAACATTTCCTGAGCCTGCTGCCGCCCGACACCGAAGCCGCGCTCGCCCTCGCGCAACAGCACGACCGCAGGGTCAGGACGCCGTATCTCGAGATCGACCGCAAGCGCAAATTGCGTCACGCTGTCGAAGTGCGTCACGCGAGCTTCGTGGATCCCGCGTTCGTGAAGCTGCTGCGCCGCCACAAGGCCGCGCTCGTCGTGTCGGACTCCACCGAGGCGTGGCCGCAGTTCGAGGATCTGACCGCGCGCTTCGTCTACATGCGGCTGCACGGCACGGAAACGAAGTATTCCGGCGCGTATTCCGATGCTTCGCTCGATCGGTGGGCGCGCAGGATCACGTCGTGGCGCGGCGGCGCGCAGCCCGCCGATGCGCGACTTGCGGCGCCGGATCTGGCGCCGCCGCGCGCGCAGCGGCGCGACGTGTACTGCTATTTCGACAACGACGTGAAAACGAAAGCACCGTTCGACGCTGGACGCTTGATGGAACGCCTCGGCCTGCATCCGCACGAACCGCTGCCGGAGAAAGCGGCCGCCGCGCGACGGCAATCCGAGCGAGAACCCGAACCGCAAGGAGAAAAATGATGACTCTGCTTATCTACCTGGTCGGATGGATCATTTTCATCGGCGGCGTGGCATGGGGATTGATGACGCTGCATGTGTCGCAGCACATCATCGAGATCGTCGCCGTCATCCTGTTCGGCATCGCGGTGATCACGGGCGCGGTACGCGCACGCACCCGCGACCGGACGTAGCGCAACACACGCGCCGCCGCGGTATCGCGAACCCCACGCCGCGCGCGGCGCGGTGTCACTGGCGCGCGTCGATATAGGCGGCCAGTTCTTGTGGGGTGCCCGACGGAAACGCGCTCTTGAGGTGATCGAGAAACGCGGACACGCGCGCGCTCAACAATCGCCTGGAAGGATACAGCGCCCACAGTGCGATGTCGGGCCCCGGCACGTCGCCCCAACTGACGAGCGTGCCGGCGGCGAGATCGCCGCTCACGAGCGACACCGGCAGGCAAGCGGCGCCCAGCCCGAGCCGGACCGTATCGCGCACCATGATCAGCGACGACAGCCGGGCCACCGGCTCGATCGCGATGCGTGACGTCGCGGCCGGGCCCGTGACGTCCCATGCGGCGCGCCTGTCGTCGGTGCCGCGAACCACGGCCGGCGCTGCCGCGTCGCCGCTCGGCCGTGCCAGCGCCGGCGTCGCCACGACCACCAGCCGATCGCGCAGGAACACACGCCCGATCAGGCTTTCGTCCGGGTCGGGGTTCACGCGAATCACGAGGTCGTAGCCTTCGTCGATCATGTCGACCGGCCGGTCTTCCGTCGTGACTTCCACCCGCACGTCCGGATATTTCAACGCAAACGTCGCCACCAGCTTGCCCATCGCGAAGTGCGAAAAGAGCATCGGCGCGCTGATGCGCAGCCGGCCGTGCGGCCGCTCGCCGCGCGATGCGATCGCCGATGCGCTGTCGGCCAGCTCGGCGAGCAACGCGCCCGTGCGCTCGTAAAGTGCGCGCCCTTCCTGCGTGAGCGTCACGCCGCGCGAGCCGCGCTCGAACAGGCGCAACGCGAGACTGTTCTCCAGTTCCGTGACGCGGCGCGACAGCGTCGCCTTCGGGCGCCCCGCCGCGCGTGCGGCTTCCCCAAAGCTGCCATGACGGGCGACGAGATTGAAATCGGCGAGAGCGAGCAGGTCCATGTGTTCCACCTGTGAGACACCGAGTCTATTTAACACATCTTCCGGATCATGTGTGGATCACCTAACTTACGTGGGCAGTCAACCCAACCGTACTCCCAGGAGCGAACATCATGACCATTCTCGTTACCGGCGCCACCGGCCGTGTCGGCCGCCAGGTCGTCCATCAACTCGTCCAGCGCGGCGCCGACGTGCGCGTGCTGGTGCGCGATCCGTCCAAAGCCGATTTTCCGGCGGCGGTGAGCGTCGTTCAGGGCGACATGCTCGATATCGACTCGCTGCGCACGGCCTTCTCCGGCGTGCGCACGCTGTTCCTGCTCAACGGCGTGGCGGGCGACGAATTCACGCATGCGCTGATCGCGCTGAATCTTGCACGCGAGGCGGGTATCGAGCGCGTCGTCTATCTGTCGGTCTTCGATGCCGACCGCTTCGTCAACGTGCCGCACTTCGCGGTGAAATCCGGCGCCGAGCGGATGATCGATCAGATGGGATTCAGCGCGACGATCCTGCGCCCTGCATATTTCATGGACAACGAACTAATGATCAAGGACACAATCGTCGATCACGGTGTCTACCCGATTCCGATCGGCAGCAAGGGCGTCGCGATGGTCGACGTGCGCGACATCGCGGAAGTCGCGGCGATCGAGCTGATCCGCCTCAACGACGCGCCCGGCAAGCTGCCGGTCGAGACCATCAACCTGGTCGGGCCCGACACGCTGACGGGCCCGGAGCTGGCGTCGATCTGGTCGGAGCTGCTTGGCCGCCCGGTAGCCTACGGCGGCGACGATCCCACGGCGTTCGAAAGCAATTTCGCGAATTTCATGCCGAAATGGATGGCCTACGAGATGCGCCTGATGGCCGAACGCTACGTCAGCGACGGGATGGTGCCTCAGGCCGGCGATGTCGAGCGGCTGACCGCGATCCTCGGCCGCCCGCTGCACGCGTACCGCGACTTCGCGGCAGCGCTGGTCCGCTGAGCGCGGCGCGGTGCGACGCCGTCGTGCGCCGTCACGGCGGCGTCAATATAATCGGCCTGGCCCCCACATATCGATGAATCGGCAACGTGCCGGTTTCGATCCCGCATGCCACAACTGGATCAGGAGACGAGATGACTATTCCCGCCGCTGCGTTCGCCGAATCGTTCGACCTCGAGGCTGCCTTCGCCGATGTATCCGAATACTGGTCGCCCAAGGTCGTCGCGCAGGTCAACGATCAGTATGTGAAAGTCGCGAAGGTTCGCGGTCAGCTCGTGTGGCACGACCATGCGCATGAAGACGAGCTGTTCTTCGTCGTGCGCGGGCACCTGAGGATCGAGTATGAAGGCGGCCGCGTCGTCGACTTGCCCGCCGGCTCGATGCACGTGGTGCCGCGCGGCACGCAGCATAACCCCGTCGCCGACGACGAATGCTGGATCGTGCTGATCGAGCCCGTGCAGACGAAGCACACCGGCGATGTCGAGTCACCGTTGACGCGCACGATCGACGAGCAACTGGGTCAGGCTCGCTGAATTCGGCGGCCGGCGCGGACGCAGCGGCCGTACGATGCGATGTACGACACCTGCGCGCACGCCCGCGTCAACCGCCAGCAGCCCCGACCCCGTCGAGTTCGCGCACCGCATCGTCCGGCAACACCAGCGCACCGGCCGCGAGATTCTCGCGCAGATGCGCGACCGACGACGTTCCCGGAATCAGCAGGATGTTCGGCGCGCGGCGCAGCAGCCACGCGAGCGCTGTCTGCATCCGCGTCGCGCCGAGCCGCGCGGCGACCGCGTCGAGCGTCGACGACTGCAACGGATTGAAGCCGCCAAGCGGAAAGTACGGTACGTAGGCAATGCCGTCGCGACCCAGCGCATCGATCAGTTCATCGTCGTCGCGATGCGCGAGGTTGTAGTGATTCTGCACGCACGCGATGTCGCAGATCCGCCGGCCTTCCGCGATCTGCGCGGCCGTGACGTTGCTCAGCCCGATGTGTCGCACGAGGCCCTGCCGCTGCAGCTCAGCCAGCGCGGACAGCGGCGCCTCGATGGAGCCCTCGGCCGGCCCGTGCACGTCGAACATGATCCGCAGATTGACGACGTCGAGCACGTCGAGACCCAGGTTGCGCAGGTTGTCGTGCACGGCGGCCGCAAGCGCCTGGGCAGAGAACGCCGGCAGCCACGAACCATCGTCGCCGCGCGTCGCGCCGATCTTCGTCACGATCAGCAGATCGTCGCGATACGGATGCAACGCGTCGCGAATCAGCTGGTTCGTCACATGTGGTCCATAAAAGTCGCTGGTGTCGATGTGATCGACGCCCGCTTCGACGGCTTCGCGCAGCACGGCGAGCGCCGCGTCGCGATCCTTCGGCGGCCCGAACACGCCCGTCCCGGCCAATTGCATTGCGCCATAACCGAGGCGATGAACGCGGCGGCCCGCCAGGGAAAACGTGCCGGATTGAACGACGGGGGACATGATCGTGCTCCTGTATGAACGAGTGAATCGCAGGTTACGCCGCGCGGCGCTGCACGATAAGCGGTCATAATGCGCACAACCTGTACGAAAAGGCGAACAATGCAAGTCGATCTCGGCGATCTGAACGCGTTCGTGGCGGTGGCGCGCGCGAAGGGCTTCCGCGAGGCTGCGCGCGTGGCCAACGCCAGTGCATCGGGGCTCAGCGAAGCGGTCCGCAGGCTGGAGGCGCAACTGGGTGTGCGGCTGCTGCACCGCACGACGCGCAGCGTGTCGCCGACCGAAGCCGGCGCGCGTCTGCTCGCACGGCTCACGCCGGCGCTGAGCGAGGTGGAGGCGGCGCTCGACGTGGTGAACACGTTCCGCGAGAAGCCGGTCGGCACGCTGAAGCTCAACGTTCCGATGAGCGCGGCGCGGCTCGTGCTGCCGTCGATCGTCCCGCGCTTTCTCGATGCGTATCCGGAGATACGGCTCGAGGTCGTGGCCGACGAAAGCTTCGTCGATATCCTCGCGGCCGGCTGCGACGCCGGCATTCGCTACGACGAGCGCCTCGAACAGGACATGATCGCCGTGCCGATCGGCCCGCGGTCGCAACGCCTCGCGACCGCCGCGGCGCCCGCCTATCTCGACCGGCGCGGCCGCCCCGCCCATCCGCGCGACTTGCTCGATCACGCATGCCTGCGCGGCCGCTTCGCGAGCGGCGCGATGCCGGCGTGGGAATACGAGCGCGACGGCGAAGTGGTGCGCGTGGAGCCGTCGGGCCCGCTCGTCGTGCAGATCGGCGGCGCCGTCGATCTCATCGTGGACGCGGCCTGTGCGGGGCTCGGCATCGTGCATCTGTACGAAGACTGGCTGCGCCCGTACTTCGCGAGCGGCGCGCTCGAGCCGGTGCTCGACGGCTGGTGGCGGCCATTCTCGGGCCCGTATCTTTACTACCCGGGGCGACGTTTCGTACCGGCTCCCCTGCGCGCCTTCGTCGATTTCATCAAGGCCGAGGCGGGATAGAAGGGATAGAACGACACCTCACCGCCGGTTCGAACGCGACACCACGTCGATCCACACCGCCAGTACCAGCACCGCGCCCTTGACGATCATCTGCCAGTACGCGTCGACGTCGAGCATCGACATCCCGTTGTCGAGGCTCGCCATCACGAGCGCACCGATCAGCGCGCCATAGACGGTGCCCGACCCGCCGCGCATCGACGTGCCGCCGATGAAGCACGCGGCGATCGCGTCGAGTTCGCCCATCGTGCCGGCCGACGGCGAGCCGGCCGCGAGCCGCGCGGTATTGATGATCCCCGCGAACGCGCACATCAGCCCCATCAGCGCGAAGATCGCCAGCTTCACGCGATCCGTATCGACGCCCGACAGCCGCGTCGCCTCCAGGTTCGAACCCACCGCATAGATGCGTCGGCCGAACACGGTCTGCGTCGCGATCCACGAGAACGCGCCGAGCAGCGCGAGCAGCAGCAGCACGGGCACGGGAATGCCGCCGTAGCGGTCGAGCATCGCGACGAACGCGAACAGCACGGCCCCGGCGCCGACGACCTTCGCGACGTCCTGCCACAGCGGCGCGACCGCGAGCCGGTAACGGCGCCGCGTGCCGCGCTGCCGGACGACCAGCAGCGCGACGAGCGCGAACAGCAGCAGCGCGAGGCCGTCGCCCGCCATGCGCGGCAGGTAGCCCTGACCGATGAACACGAAGCCGTCGGACACCGGCGCGATCGTCGAGCCGCCCGTCACGCCGAGCAGGATGCCGCGGAACGCGAGCATTCCGCCCAGCCCGACGATGAACGACGGCACGCGACGGTAGGTCGACCACCAGCCGTTGAACAACCCGACCAGCACGCCGAGCGCGAGCACCGCCGGCACCGTCGCGGCGACGGGCCAGTGCCGATTGACGTCGAGGATCGCCGCGACGCCGCCGAGCAGCCCGAGCAACGAGCCGACCGACAGGTCGATCTCGCCCGCGATGATCACGAACACCATCCCGCACGCGAGCATTCCGGTGATCGACATCTGCCGCAGCAGGTTCGACACGTTGCGCGGCGTGACGAATGCCCCGTCGGTCAGCACCGAAAAGAACACCCAGATCGCCGCGACCGCGAACAGCAGCGCGAGCACCTTGTAGCGCACGAAGACCTGACGCAACGGATGGCGGTGCCCGCGGCGCGCGTCGGCGTCCGGCGGCACGGCGGAAGAGGAAGACAGTTCGGTATTCATGGGTTACTCGCTGCAATGGGTTCGGCCGGACGCCGCGCGGGCGTCAGCGCGGCGCCGAGGATCTGTTCCTGCGTGAGGCCGTCGTTCACGAAATCGCCGCGCAGCTCGCCCTCGCCGATCACGAGCACGCGATCGGCCAGCCCGAGCACTTCCGGCAACTCCGACGACACGACGATCAGCGCGACGCCGCGTTTCGCGAGCGCAAAGATCAGCCGATAGATCTCCGCCTTCGCGCCGACGTCGACGCCGCGGGTCGGTTCGTCGAGGATCAGCACCTGCGGGTCGGCCAGCAGCATCCTGGCGAGCACCGCCTTCTGCTGGTTGCCGCCGGACAGGCTCGCGATCGGCAGGAACGGATGCGCGGCGCGCACCGACAGCCGCTGCATCTCCGTGCGAATCGCATCGAGCTCGGCGGCCGCGTCGATCCGTCCGCGCGTCGCGAAACGGCGCAGCACCGACAGCGTGATGTTGTGGCCCACGCCGAGCTGCGGCACGATCCCGTGGCGCTTGCGGTCCTCCGGCACCATCGCGATGCCCGCGCGGATCGCATCGGCCGGCGCGCGGATCGCGAGCGGCCGGCCGTTCATCCGAATGCTCGCCGTGCTCGCGCCCGGATACGCGCCGAAGATCGCCTGCATCAGCTCGGTGCGCCCCGCGCCGACGAGCCCGGCGACGCCGAGGATCTCGCCGCGCCGCACGGCGAACGATACGTCGTCGACGCGCTTGCGGCGCGGGTTGGCCACGTCGTGACAGGTCACGTTGCGTGCCTCCAGCACGACGTCGCCGATCTCGTGCGGCTCGCGCGGATACAGGTTGCGAATCTCGCGGCCGACCATCATCGCGATGATCCGGTCGGTGGTCAGCGTACTCATCGGCTCGGTCGCGACATGGCGGCCGTCGCGGATCACGGTCACGGTGTCGCATACCGCGTCGACTTCGTCGAGCTTGTGCGAGATGTACACGCAAGCGACACCGCGACGCTTCAGGTCGCGCACGATGTCGAGCAGGATGCGCGTCTCGGCGGCGCTCAGCGACGACGACGGCTCGTCGAGGATCAGCAGCTTCGCGCGCTTGTTCAGCGCCTTCGCGATCTCGATCAGCTGCTGGTGGCCGCCGCCGTAGTTCATCACCGGCTGCGCGACGTTGATCGCGTCGATCCGCAGGTCGCGCAGCAGCGCTTCCGAACGCCGCACCATCTCCGCATAGTGCATGCGCCCGCCGGGCAGCGTGATCTCGTTGCCGAGAAAAATGTTCTCGGCCACCGACAGCTCGGGCACGAGCATCAGCTCCTGATGAATGATCACGATGCCCGCGCGCTCGGTGTCGCGCACGCCGGACGCGACGAGCGGCGCGCCTTCCCAGCGGATCTCGCCGTCCCACGTGCCGTGCGGGTAGACGCCCGACAGCACCTTCATCAGCGTCGACTTGCCGGCGCCGTTCTCGCCGCACAGGCCGACGCACTCGCCCGGACGCACGGTCAGGTCGATTCCGTCGAGCGCCTTCACGCCGTCGAATGCCTTGACGATGCCGCGCATCGTCAGCAAGGGTTCGGTCATACGTTCATCGCCTCGCAGTGTGCACGCGGCCGCCCGCCCGGCCGGCCGCGTGCATCGCCGCCGTCGTGCCGTTACTGGCTCGCCAGCTGGGCCTGGGTGTAGAAGCCGTCCTTCACGACGACGTCGACGTTGCGCTTCGTCAGCAGCGTCGGCTGCAGCAGCACCGTGTCGACCTTCTTCTTCCCGTTGTCGTATTGCGCGTTGAACGCGGGCTTCGCGCCCTTCGCCAGATCGACCGCGAGCTTCGCGGCTTCGCTCGCGATCAGCTTCAGCGGCTTGTAGACCGTCATCGTCTGCGTGCCGGCGATCACGCGCTTGACGGCCGCGAGATCCGCATCCTGCCCGGACACCGGCACCTTGCCGGCCAGATGCTGCGCGGCGAGCGCCTGGATCGCGCCGCCCGCGGTGCCGTCGTTCGACGCGACGATCGCGTCGATCTTGTTGTTGTTCGCGGTCAGCGCGTCCTCGACGATCCGCAGCGCGGTCGACGCGCTCCACTCGGGCACCCATTGCTGGCCGACGAGCTTGATGTCGCCGCGGTCGATCGCCGGCTTCAGCACCTTCAGTTGTCCTTCGCGCAGCATCTTCGCGTTGTTGTCGGTCGGCGCGCCGCCGAGCAGGAAGTAGTTGCCCTTCGGCTTCGCGTCGAACACGCCCTGCGCCTGCAGTTCGCCGACCTTCTCGTTGTCGAACGAGATGTACGCGTCGACATCCGCGTCGAGGATCAGACGGTCATACGACACGACCTTGATGCCGGCCTTCCGCGCTTCGGCGACGACGTTGCCGAGCGTCTTCGAATTGAACGGCACGATCACGATCACGTCGACGCCGCGCGAGATCAGGTTCTCGATCTGGGAAATCTGCCGCGCCTCGCTGGCGTCGGCCGACTGCACCGACACCTTCGCGCCGAGCTTTGTCGCGGCCGCGACAAAATAATCGCGATCGCGCGACCAGCGCTCGACGCGCAGGTCGTCGATGCAGAAGCCGATCTCGGGCTTGTCCTTGCTCGCGTGCGCGAGCGGTGCGCCCAGCGCGAGGATTGCCAGCGCGGCGGCGCCGGCAAGGGAACTCAATACGGTACGACGCGTCACGGATTTCATGTCTCCACTCCTTGTTATTGGACAACTTCACGAACGCCGGGCGGCCGCCGGAATGCGCCGCCCGCATCGAGTCACTGCAACGCACAGGCCATCAGCACGTCATGCGCCCGTTGCAAACACCGGTTCGAGCGCGCGGTAAAGCGCGCGAAACGTCGGACGCCGCTCGTCGCGATACCACGCATGCCGCGCGAGGTCGGGCTCGCGCACCGCGACGATCGGTGGCTGCGGGCACACGTCGCCGAGCGACGCATCCGGTTCGAGCGCGAGACGCGCAAGGCGCGCGGCGCCCAGCGCCGGCCCCACTTCGCCGCCCGCGCGCAGCGTCAGCGCGCGGCCGCTCAGATCGGCGAGCATCTGCGTCCAGTACGCGCTGCGCGAGCCGCCGCCGATCACCGTGATGCTGTCGGGCGCGAGCCCGGCCGCATGCAGCGCGTCGATGCCGTCGAGCAGCGCGAAGCCGACGCCTTCGAGCGTCGCGTTCGCGAGATCCGCACGCTGCGTGTCGGGCGTGAGCCCGTAAAACACGCCCTTCGCATTCACGTCGTTGTGTGGCGTGCGCTCGCCGCTCAGATAAGGCAGGAACCACGGGCGGCTTGTGCGCGCGTTCGTCTCGGCATCGTCGAGCAGCGCCGCGACGCCGCCGTAACCGGCCAGCTGCGCGCTGAAGTCGAGGCAGCCGGCCGCGTTGAGCATCACCGACATCAGGTGCCACGTATCGGGCAGCGCGTGACAGAAGCTGTGCACCGCCGATTCCGGATTCGCGCGAAACCCGTCCGACACCGCGAAATAGACGCCCGACGTGCCGAGCGACAGCAGCGCATCGCCGGGCCGCACGATGCCGACGCCCACCGCGCCGGCCGCGTTGTCGCCGCCGCCGGCCACCACCGGGATCTCGCGCAGCCCGAGCGCGCGCGCGACGGCCGGCAGCAGCGTGCCGGTCACGCCGTTGCCCTCGAACACGGTCGGCATCTGCGCGCGCGACAACCCGCACGCGGCCAGGAGCGCGTCGTCGTAGTCGCGCTTCGCGACGTCGAGCCACAGCGTGCCGGCGGCATCCGACGGATCGGTTGCGAACGCACCGGTCAGCCGGTAGCGCAGATAGTCCTTCGGCAACAGCACGTGCGCGATGCGCGCGAACACGTCGGGCTCGTGACGGCGCACCCATAGCAGCTTCGGCGCGGTGAAGCCGGGCATCGCGATGTTGCCGGCCACCGTGCGCAGCGCGGGCGCAAGCCGCTCGAGTTCCGCGCACTCCGCATCCGCACGACCGTCGTTCCAGAGAATCGCGGGGCGCAGCACGTCGCCCTGCGCGTCGAGCAGCGTCGCGCCATGCATCTGCCCGGTCAGCCCCAGCGCGGCGATGTCGTGCGGATCGATGCCGGCTGCGCGTGCTTCATCGACGAGCGCGGCGAGCGCGCCGCATGCCGCGTCCCACCAGTCGCGCGGCGCTTGCTCCGACCAGCGCGGCCGCGGCCGGCTCACCGTCAGCGGGCGGCTCGCGCTCGCGCGCACCGCACCGTCGCGGTCGAGCAGCACCGCCTTCACGCCCGACGTGCCGAGATCGAGTCCGATATACATGGCGTCAGCGCAGCCCGTAGATCGCCTGGTTCACGATGTTCTCGAGCCGCTCCTGCGCGCCGCTCGCATGCCGCGGGTCCACGCCGCGCGCGAGCGCGTCGTCCGCGAGCGACTGCAGCGTATAGCCGCCCGACAGGATCTTCTGGCCGAACGCATCGTCCCACTGCGCGTAGCGCTGCCGGCGCAGCGCGTCGAGCCGGTCGTTCTCGACCAGCACCGCCGCGCGTTCGAGCGCGAGCGCAAGCACGTCGATCGCGCCGACATGGCCGTAGAACAGGTCTTCCGGATCGACGCTCTGGCGGCGCACCTTCGCGTCGAAGTTCATCCCGCCGGTGGTAAAGCCGCCGTGGCGCAGGATCTCGTAGAACGCGAGCGTCAGTTCCTCGACGCTGTTCGGAAACTGGTCGGTGTCCCAGCCGTTCTGCGGATCGCCGCGGTTCGCGTCGACGCTGCCGAACACGCCGAGCGCGAACGCATTCGCGATCTCGTGATGGAACGAATGACCGGCGAGCGTCGCGTGGTTCGCCTCGATGTTCACGCGGATCTCGTTCTGCAGTCCGTACTGCACGAGGAAGCCGTGCACGGTCGCGACGTCGTAGTCGTACTGGTGCTTGGTCGGCTCCTGCGGCTTCGGCTCGATCAGCAGCGCGCCCTTGAAGCCGATCCGGTGCTTGTGCTCGACGACCATCGACAGGAAGCGCGCGAACTGGTCGCGCTCGCGCTTCAGGTCGGTATTGAGCAGCGTCTCGTACCCTTCGCGGCCGCCCCACAGCACGTAGTTCTCGCCGCCGAGCCGGTGCGTTGCGTCGAGCGCATGGCACACCTGGGTCGCGGCCCACGCGAACACGTCGGGGTTCGGGTTCGTCGCCGCGCCCGCCGCGAAGCGCGGGTGCGAGAACAGGTTCGCGGTCCCCCACAGCAGCCGCACGCCGCTCGCCTGCTGGCGCTCGCCGAGATAGTCGACCATCCGCGCGAAATTGGCCGCGTACTCGCGCAGGCTGTCGCCCTCCGGCGCGACGTCCGTGTCATGGAACGTATAGAACGGCGTACCGAGCTTCGTGAAGAATTCGAATGCCGCATCGGCCTTCAGCCGCGCCCGCTCGAGTGCGTCGCCGGGTTGCTGCCAGGGCCGCTGGAATGCGCCCTGCCCGAAGATGTCGTGCCCCGGCCATACGAACGTGTGCCAGTAGCACACGGCAATCCGCAGATGCTCGGCCATCGTCTTGCCGAGCACACGCTTCTCGGCGTCGTAATGGTGGTAGGCCAGCGGGTTGTCCGACTGCGGACCTTCGTAACGAATCGCGGGAATGTGTTCGAAATACGACATGGTGTCTCCGTACAGGCTCTTGTTGCAGCGCAACGCGCGTCGCGACGACGCACGCGGCCGAATTCGGTTGACTGGATCGTGCCCGTGCGCCCGCCGGCCGGCAATTGCGAAATTGCGCAGCATGCTTAACGTTTCTTGCCAGTTGCTGCGCGCGGCCCGCGTTCCGTCCTACAATCGCCGGACACCAGAACACCGCGCGCCGCCGCCCCGGGCGCCCCCCGGAGACAACGGCACGACGCGCCCGGCGCGCGTGCCCCGACACCAGATGAACCACGCCCCCTCCGCCCAGACACCGCACCGCATCGCGCTGCTGTTCAACGCGAACAAGGTCTACGACCGCGAGATCATCAGCGGCATCGGCCAGTACCTGCACACGACGCGCGTCGTGTGGGACCTGTTCCTCGAAGACGACTTCCGCTGCCGGCTCGCCGGCATCGAGCGCTTCGACGGCGACGGCATCATCGCCGACTTCGACGATCCGGCCGTCGCCGACGCGCTCGCCGGCTCGCCGCTGCCGATCGTTGCGGTCGGCTCGTCCTACGAGGATCCGGCGCAGTATCCGGACGGCGTCCCATATATTGCGACCGACAACCCCAAGCTCGTGTCGCTCGCCTATACGCACCTGATCGGCGCGGGGCTCGCGCATTTCGCGATGTACAGCCTGCCGGTCGCGCAGGAGAACCGCTGGGCGCAGCAGCGCGAGCTCGCGTTCGACCGGCTCGCGCGCGCGGACGCGCTCGACGCGCCGATCTACCGCGGCGTATCGACGAGCGCGTCGGGCTGGGATCACGCGATCGAGCAGCTGATCGGCTGGCTGCATGCGCTGCCGAAACCCGTCGGCGTGATCGCCGTCACCGATGCGCGCGCGCGGCACCTGCTGCAGGCGTGCCTGATCGCCGGCATCGCGGTGCCGGAACAGGTCGCGATCATCGGCATCGACAACGATCCGCTCACCCGCACGCTGACGCGCATTCCGTTGTCGTCGGTGATCCAGGGCACCGAGGAAATGGGCCGCACCGCCGCGCACCTGCTGCACCGGATGCTGCGCGGCGCGCGTTTTCCCGGGCAACGCATCCTCGTGCCGCCGGTCGGAATCAACGTGCTCGAATCGACGCGCCACCAGCCGCTTGCGAGCCCGCACGTGATGCGCGCCCGGCATTTCATCCGCCAGTACGCGTGCCAGGGGATCAAGACCGAACAGGTCGCCGACTACGTCGGGGTGTCGCGCTCGCTGCTCGAGGAGCACTTCCGGCGCGAACTGCAGCGCACCGTGCACCAGGAAATCCTGCGTCACAAGCTCGAGGCCGCACAGGCGCTGCTCGCGGCCCGCAATGCGTCGAGCGCGGAAGTCGCGATCCGCTGCGGCTTCACGTCGCTGCAATACATGTATGCGGTGTTCCGCCGCGAACTCGGCTGCACGCCGCGCGAATACCAGGAACGCACCGCGCCTGCCCACTGAATTCACCGCCCACGAGCGAATCCACTCATGCCTATCGATATCGACACTTCCCGCCCGGCAGCCGAGCTCGGCCGCATTCCGTCCGAGCCGTGGGGCACGCCGCCCGGCGGCGATCCGGTGCGGCGCTATACGCTGCGCAACGCGCACGGAATGCGCGTCGTCATCAGCGATCTCGGCGCGACCGTCGTGTCGTGGCTCGCCCCCGACCGCACCGGGCGCTTCGCCGATATCGTGCTGGCCCATGACACGCCGGCCGATTACATCGACTCGGGCGCGTACCTCGGCGCGACCGTCGGCCGCTGGGCGAACCGGATCGCGGACGCGCGCTTCACGCTCGACGGCGTCGACTACACGCTCGACCGCAACGAGAACGGCAACCTGCTGCACGGCGGCGCGAGCGGCTTTCATCGCGCGCGCTGGGACGTGATCGACGACCACGGCGGGTTGACGCTGCGGCTCGATTCGCCGGAAGGCGATGCCGGGTTCCCCGGCAACGTGCGCGTACAGGTACGCTACACGCTCGACGACGACGGCACGCTGACGATCGACTACACGGGCGTGACCGATGCGCCCACGCCGTTGAACCTGACGAATCACAGCTACTTCAACCTGAGCGGACGCGCGGGCAGCGACGTGCGCGGGCATCTGCTGCAGATCGACGCCGATGCGTTCGTCGAAGTGGACGACGCGTTGATCCCGACCGGCACGGCCGACGTGACGGGCAGCGCGTTCGATTTCCGGCAAAGCGCGCCGATCGGCGCGCGCCTTGACTGGCCGCATGCGCAGCTCGCCCGCGGGCGCGGCTTCGACCACTGCTACGTGCTGCGCGAGCCTGGGCGCGGCGTGCGGCCCGTCGCGGCGATCTACGATCCGGAAAGCGGCCGGGAACTCGCCGTGTCGACGGATCAGCGCGGGCTGCAGCTCTATACGGGCAACTATCTGGACGGCGTGCGCGCAAGCGGCGGTGTGTCGTGCGTGCAGCATGCGGCGCTGTGCGTCGAGGCCGGGTTCTTTCCGAACCAGATCAACATGAACGCGCTGCGCGACGAAACCATCCTTCAGCCGGGCGACACCTATCGCCAGACGACGCGGTATCGGGTCGGCGTGCGGGGGTAGCGCCAGATAGTAGGCAACGCACGCGTTCTTTGCATCGGCATCGGGGGCTGCGCTACGCTCGTTCTCGCCTCGTGTCGTCTCGTATCGAGGCTGAAATTTAAGCGCTTAAACCGCCGATGCCCGCGATCCAGCGATCGATCGACCGGGCCAACACTTGGAGGATGACAATGAACAGACGATCGATGTTGCGCTGGAGTGTCTCGACCGCGGCGCTCGCCTGCGTCGACCTGGCCGGCGCGTTGCCGGCCGTCGCGCAAGGCGTTGCGCGCGGCGCGGGCGGCGTCCCGTTCGCGATGGGCGCGGACGTGTCGACGCTGCCGGAGCTCGAGGCGCATGGCGCGCAATACTTCGACCGTGGGCATCCGCGCGACTGCCTGAAGATCCTGCACGCGCATGGCGTCGATTCGATCCGCATCAAGGTCTGGAACGATCCCGGCAATCCGGATTTCTTCCCCGCGAACCAGAGCGATGCGGCCGGCTACAACAATGCCGCACACGTCGTGGCACTCGCGAAGCGTGCGGCCGCGCTCGGGATGCGCATCCTGATCGACTTCCACTACAGCGACTGGTGGGCCGACCCCGGCAAGCAATACCCGCCGCATGCCTGGGCCGGCAAGAATCTCGCCGAGACATGCGCGCTGCTGTCGGCCTATACGACCGACGTGCTGCGCCAGTTGCAGCGCGCCGGCGTGCGGCCCGAGTGGGTGCAGATCGGCAACGAGATCACCGGCGGCATGCTGTGGCCGCTCGGCCGCTACGACCAGTGGGACAACCTCGCGCAGCTGCTGAAGACGGGCCGCGATGCGGTGAAGGCCGTCGATCCGCGCATCAAGGTGATGCTGCACATCGACAGCGGCGGCGACAACGCGAAAAGCCGCTGGTGGTTCGACAGCGCGACGCAGCGCGGCGTGACGTTCGACGTGATCGGCCTGTCGTATTACCCGCAGTGGCAAGGCTCGCTCGACGACCTGCGCAACAACGCGAACGACCTCGCGGTGCGCTACGACAAGGAGCTGATCGTCGTGGAAACCGCGTATCCGTGGACCACCAGCGACGGCGACTCGGAACCGAACGCGATGACGAACACGGGCTCGACCGCGTTCCCGCCGTCACCGGCCGGCCAGGCGCAATTCCTCACGGCCGTGACCGACATCGTGAAGGGCGTGCCGGGCAATCGCGGCAAGGGCGTGTTCTGGTGGGAGCCCGAATGGATCCCGACGCCGGGCGTGGGCTGGAAGGTCGGCGCGGGCGATCAGTGGGACAACAACACGTGGTTCGACTTCCACGGCAATGCGCTGTCGTCGCTCGACGCGCTTCGGCGGCGCTGATCGATCCC
Organism: Burkholderia ambifaria AMMD; assembly: GCF_000203915.1. Taxonomy (NCBI): domain Bacteria; kingdom Pseudomonadati; phylum Pseudomonadota; class Betaproteobacteria; order Burkholderiales; family Burkholderiaceae; genus Burkholderia; species Burkholderia ambifaria. The sequence goes on along the minus strand of NC_008392.1, from coordinate 932,972 downwards.
GTCTGACGACATTACGGCATCACGTCATCACCGCACCGGCGCTTTGCGCGTCAGTGCGGTGCATCGAAGCGGCGCCGCGCAGGCGCCCCCGTGCCGCTTGTGTCATTCGCACCGCCCTGCTCGCCCCGCGTATCCCGGGCAAGCAGCGCGAATGCGACGAGCGCGAGCCCGCAACATCCCGCGAACGTCGCGCGATAGCCGAACAGGTCGACACACGCGCCCGACAGCACGCCCGACGCGATCGAGCCGACCCGCGCGGTGCTGAAGAACATTGCGGTCGCGGTGCCGGGGCGCGTGGGCATCAGGTCGCACACGCGCGTCATCCCGAGGCAGGACGTGATCGCGACCACGCACGCGCTCAGCAGTTGCAGCGGCAGGATCATGTCGACCCGCGTCACCGCCGCGAGCCCGATGAAATACGCGGCGTGCACGGCCGCGCATGCGATCAGCCAGCGCGCCTTGTCGAGCCGCGTCGAGCGGATGCCGAGCCACAGCATCATCGGGATCTCGAGCAATGCGGCGAGACCCAGCGCGGCCGACACGTTCGCGGGCGTGCCGCCGAGCCCGCGCACGATGTACAGCGGCAGCACGATCATCGTCGCGTTCGCCGCGAGCCCGATCAGCGTGAGCGCGACGAGGGTTCGCAGCACGCTCGCGCGCGGCGCGACGACGATAGCCGTCGAATCGACGGGCGTCTTTGCGTCGTCGCCGACCGCGCGCACGTGAACGGCTGCCGGCCGCCGCGCGGGCTCCGGAATCCGCGCGACGATCGCCGCGCACGCGACAAAACCCGCGGCAGCCGCGAGAAAGAGCCCGGTAAAACCCGTCTGCGCGAGGATCAGCGCGCCGAGCGCGGGACCGAACACCCACGCGACCGACAGCATCGTGCGCAGCGCGGCCGACGCGAGCTCGCGCTGCGCATCGTCGTCGACCGGCAGCACCGCGCGCGCGAACGAAAAGATCTGCGACAGCGACACGGCGCCCGCGCCAAGCAGGATCGTGCCGGCCGCGATCACCAGCCCGTGCGCGCGCAGTACGCACAGCAGCGCGAAGCCGAGCGCGGCCGCGGCGAGCGATACGATGAGCAGCGGCCGGTGGCGGTCGCGACGATCCGACCAACGCCCGGCCCACGTGCTCGCGACCACCCCGCTCGCCGCGATCAGCGTCATGAAGACGCCCGCGAGCAACGGCGACATCCCGGCCGCCTCCACGCCGAACAACGACAGGTACGGCGCGGTAAACGACATCGCGACGCCGAGCATCAGCGCCGCCGCGGACAGCGGCACGAAATGCGCGATCCGCGCGAGGCGCGCGACATGCAACCGCGGCGACGGCAACGACTGCATCGCGTCAGTCCGGCTCGACCCATGCGGCGACATCGACCGCGCCGAGTTCGGGGCCGCCGAGCACGAAGCGCGCACCGTCCGGCGCGGGCAGCGTGCACGGGGTATCGCCGTAGTTGAACGCGAACACGACGCGCCCGCGCCGGCACAAGCGCACGCCGTCAGGCAGTTCGCGCACCGGCAGTCCGGCATCGCGCGCGCAGCGGCCGACGATTGCGCGCAACAGCGCGGGATCGAAGCACGCAGTCGCCATCGTCACCTGACCGTGCCGCACGAGCGCGGGCACGCCGTCGTCGCAGGCAGCGAGCACGACGATGGAGGTGCTCGCGTCGAGGTCGATGTGATCGCGCCATTTCAGCGCATGGCCGTCGACACCGTCGAACGCGACGCGCGGCGCGAGCGACGGCCGCAGCGACTCGACTTGCGCGATCCGCACCGGCAGCACGTCGCGCAGCTTGCCCGGCGCGAGGCCCGGCACGATCGCGAACTCGGCAGTGCGCGACCCGGTGCGTGGCCCGAACAGCCAGTGCGCGTTGCCGCGCACGGCCTGCTCGACGACGCAATCCGGCACGACTGGCAGCGTCGGCACGACGACGAGTGCATAGCGCGACACGTCGGCATCGGCCGCGACGATATCGACGTCGAGCCCCAGTTCGCGCAGCGCGTGATACCAGTCGAACGCGTGCTGCTGATAGTCGAAGTCGGCACCGTGCGGCTGGATCCGGATCATCCAGTCGGCCGTGTAATCGAACAGCAGCGCGACGCGGGCCGGCTCGCGCGCGCCGGCGACGAGCGCGGGGTCCAGCGCGGCCAGCTCGCGTGCGACGCGCGCCACTTCACGGCCGCCCGGCGACAGCTGATCGTCCGGTGCGTTGAGCCCCGAGTGCAGCTGCTCCTGCGCATGCGGATACTGCCGCCAGCGGAAATACGACACGAGCTCCGCGCCGTGCGCAAACGCTTCCCACGTCCACAGCCGCACCGCGCCGGCGTGCGGCACCGGGTTGTACGGCCCCCAGTTGACGGGCCCCGCCTGTTGCTCCATCACCCACATCCGGCCGTTGCCGACACCGCGATACAAGTCGTGCGAGAACGCCGACACGTCGGGATGGCCGGTGCGTGCCCAGCGCTGCTTGTCGGCTTCGTCGAGCGGCAGCACTTCGGTGCGCGGCACCGGGTAGCTGTCCCACGCGGCGACATCGAGGCCGCCGCGCGCGAACGCGTAGTGGTCGAACTCGGTGAAAAATCCCATGAAGTTGTGCAGCACGTCGCGGCCCGGCGCGTGCGGACGGATCGCATCGACCTGCGCCGCATGGAACCGCGCGACCTCGTCCGACTGATAGCGCCGGAAGTCGAGCAGGTGCGCGGGGTTCGCGTCGGTCGGCGTATGGCGTGGCAGCTCGATCTCGTCGAAGCCGCGATATTCCATGCTCCAGAACACGTTGCCCCACGCGCGGTTCAGCGCGCCGATGTCGCCGTAGCGCACGGCGAGCCACGCGCGAAAGCCTTCGAGCGCCGCACACGTATAGCTCGGCAGCGTGTTGTGACAGCCGAGCTCGTTGTCGGTCTGCCACGCGATCACCGCCGGATGCGCGCCGTAGCGCCGCGCCATCGCGTCCGCGATGCGCACGCAGTGCTCGCGATACACGGGGCTCGCGATGTCGTAATGGCGACGCGAGCCGAATTGCCACACTGCGCCGTCCGCGCCGATCGGCAGGATCTCCGGATGGCGATCGACAAGCCATTTCGGCGGCGACGCGGTCGGCGTGCCGAGTATGACCTTCAACTGGCGGCTGGCGAGCGTGTCGATCGCTTCGTCGAGCCACGCCCAGTCGTAGCGGCCCGGTTCCGGCTCCATCCGGCTCCATGCGAATTCGGCGATCCGCACGCGCGTCAGGCCCAGTTCGGCCATGCGCCGCGCATCGCGCGCCCATTGTTCGCGCGGCCAGTGTTCGGGGTAGTAGCAAACGCCGAGGTGCATCGTGGATTCCTCGCTGGAGAGTGGAAGGAGGGAGGCCATCAGCCTTTCGTCGCGCCGAACGTGAGCCCCGCGACGAAGTGCTTCTGCATCGCGAAGAACATCAGCACCGACGGTAGCGCGGCGAGCACCGAGCCGGCCGACACGATGTTCCAGGCGGTCGTCCACTGCCCCTTGAGCGCGGCGACGCCGACGGTGATCGGCGCCGCGTCGTCGCCTTGCGTGAGGCACAGCGCCCAGAAGTAGTCGTTCCACACGAACGTGAACACGAGGATCGCGAGCGCGGCGAGCGCCGGCCGCACGAGCGGCAGCACGACGCGCCAGTAGATCGCCCACTCGGACGCGCCTTCGACGCGCGCGGCCTCGATCAGCTCGAACGGCAGCTCGCGGATGAAGTTGCGCAGGAACAGCGTGCAGAAGCCGGTCTGGAACGCGGTATGGAACAGCACCAGCGCCCATACGGTGTTGTACAGGCCGACGCCGAGCATGATCTGCCGCACCGGGATCATCAGGATCTGGATCGGCACGAAGTTGCCCGCGACGAACAGCCCGAGCAGCACGAGATTGCCGCGGAACCGGTAGTTCGCGAGCGCGTGCCCGGCGAGCGACGCGAGCAGGATCGACGCGGCGACCGACGGCACCGTGATCAGGATGCTGTTCGCGAAGTAATGCAGCATCGGCGTCTGCGTGAGCGCGGCGCCGTAGTTCTCGACCAGCGCGAACTGCTTCGGCCAGTCCCAGTAATGACCGGCCATGATCTCGTCGGTCGAGCGGATCGACGTGACGAGCACCGCGAGCAGGGGCACGAGCCACAGCGCGAGCGCGCACGGCAGCGACAGCCGGTACAGCAAGCGGGCGGGACGTCCCCAGCGGGACATGGGCATCGGATACATATTCGAAATCCTTACGATTCGACGCGCACCAGCTTGCGCAGCTGCCACACGATATAGACGAGCATGATCGCGAACAGCACGACCGCGATCGCGGCCGAATAGCCTTCGCGGTAGTACTTGATCGCCTGGTCGACCATGAAGTACGCGAGCACGGTCGAGCTGTCGAACGGGCCGCCGCCCGTCATCACCGAGATCAGGTCGAAGCTGCGCAGCGCGCCGATCACGGTCAGCACCACCGCCATGAAGGTCGCGGGCCGCAACTGCGGCAGGATCACGTGCCACAGCAGCGTGAAGCCGCGCGCGCCTTCCATCCGGGCCGCCTCCACGATCTCGCCGTTGATGCCGGTGAGCCCGGTCAGGTACAGGATCATGCAGAACGGAATCTGCGGCCACAGCGCGGCGACGATCACGCCGTAGGTCGCATAGCGCGGATCGCCGAGCACCGGGATTCCGTGCCCGATGATCAGCTTCAGCAGCCCGAACGTCGGGTCGTAGAACCACGAGAACACCAGGCCGACGACGACGCCCGGCAACACGAACGGCGCGAAGAACAGCGACTTCACGAGCCGGATCCCGTAGACGTTCTGGTTCAGGTACAGCGCGAGCGCGAGGCCGAGCGGCGGCGCGGCGAGGAACAGCGCGAGCCACAGCACGTTGTTCTTCAGCGCGACGTAGAACGTATCGGACTGCAGCAGCTCACGATAATTGTCGAGCCCCGCGTACGTCATCGGCGTCATCCCGTCCCAGTGATGGAAGCTCAGCCAGATGCTGCTGACGATCGGATACAAGACGAACACGGTGAACAGCGCGAACCCCGGCAGCACGAACAGCAGCGCCGCGCGGTTGCGCCGGCGCGCGAGCGACGCGCGCGCATGCTGCTCGCGGCCGGCATCGCGGCGCGCAGCGCTTTCGGACAGGCTGGTTGACATTGTTGTGACCTTCGACGAAACGAGACGAAACGGGCATGACGTGACGACGCGGCCGGACCGGCCGCGTGCGTCGTTACTTCCGGTAGATGCGCTTGCGGGTCTGCTCGAGGCGCTGCAGGATCGCATCGAGCTGCGTCGGGTCGGACAGGAACTGCTGCATCGCCTTCATCCCCTCGTCCGCCATTTCCTTCGTCATGTCGCGGTCGTAGAACTGCGCGATGCCGCCGGGCGTCGACGCGAGCGTGCGGAAGCCGATCTTCGAGATCGGGTCCTGCGGCTCGGGCGCCTTGTTGTTCGACGGCAGTTGGCCCATCCCCTTCGCGAACTCGCCGCTGACCGCCGGTTGCCCCATGAACGCGAGCAGGCGACGCGCGTCCGTCTTGTTGTGCGCCTTCGCCGGCACGATCAGCACGTTGACAGGACCGTCCTCCGCGAGCGGCACCGACGCATCGATCACCGGGAAGCGGAAGAAGCTGATCGGGTTGCGCGTCGCGCCGAGCAGGCCCGCCGAATACCAGGTGCCCATCAGCGTCATCGCGGCCTGGCCGTTGACGATCAGCGGGCTCAGCGAATCGACGTCGTAGGACAGCGCGTTGTCGATGAAATACTTGTCGTCGATCAGCTTCTTCCACGCCGCATACACGGCACGCACGCGCGGGTCGGTATAGGCGACGTCGCCGGCCATCAGCTTCTGGTGGAATGCATAGCCGTTGATCCGGAGGTCGAGGTAGTCGAACCACGCGGCGAGCGTCCACGCGTCGCGCGCGGCCACCGCGATCGGCGCGATGCCGGCTGCCTTCAACTTGCGGCACGCATCGAGAAACTGCGTCCAGTCCGCCGGCTCGCCGTGAATGCCCGCCTTCTCGAACAGGTCCTTGCGGTAGAAGAGGCCATACGCGTCATAGCCGAGCGGCAAACTGTAGAGCTTGCCGCCGTAGGTCGACGACTGCTTCACGGCTGCATACGTGTCGTTCCAGCCGTTCTTCTGCCAGTCCGCGCTCAGGTCCTCGATCAGCCCGCGCTTCGCGAAATACGCGAGCCGCTCGCCGTTGTTCCAGCTCAGCACGTCGGGCGGATCGGTCGCGAGCCAGCCGGACATCTGCACCTTGTACGCCTCCTCCCCGACGTAGCTGACCTTCAGGTCGATGTCCGGATTCGCCTTGTGGAACTGGTCGAACACCGCTTGCCACGTCGCGCGCTGGTTGCCGCGCGCGGCGACGTTCACCTTCAGCGTGCCCGCATCGGCCGTCCCCGCGGCGAACGCCGCGGCAGTCGTCAGGGCAAGCAGCAGTCGGCTCGCACGAAGTCTCATCGTTGTCTCCTGGTATTGGTGTGATGGGTGCCGCGCCGCGCGCGGCGGATCGGCGCCGCGCCGCTATGCGAATGCCGCTTCGGCGTGGATGGCCGGCAATGCGATGCCGGCTTCGTCGAACAGGTGGCAGCACGACGGCGGCACGCTGAACGCATGACGCTCGCCGCGCCGCAACGCAGCCTGGCCCGGCAGTTTCGCGAGCAGCGGCACGCCGCCGGGCTGATCGAGATGCACGTATGCAGCTTCGCCCAGTTGCTCGACGAGCGCGACGTCGCGCACGATCGCCGGCACGTCGGCATCGCCGAGCCCCGCGACCGTCAGATGCTCGGGACGAATCCCGAGCGTCACGCGCGCGCCGCCGCCGACGTGCCGCGGCAACGGACGATCGTGCAGCGTCAGCGTTTCGCCGGTGCCGTCCAGGCGCAGCCGGCAGCCGTGCGCATCGCTCGCCTCGACGACCGCCGGCAAGAAGTTCATCCGCGGCGAGCCGATGAAGCCCGCGACGAAGCGGTTGGCTGGGCGGTGATACAGCTCGAGCGGCGCACCGGCCTGCGCGATGCTGCCGAAGCGCGCGACGTCGTCGCCCGCGTGCAGCAGCACGATCCGGTCGGCCAGCGTCATCGCCTCGATCTGGTCGTGCGTCACGTAGACGGAACTCGATTGCGTGAAGCGTGCGTGCAGGCGGGCGATCTCGACGCGCGTCTGGCCGCGCAGCGTCGCGTCGAGATTCGACAGCGGCTCGTCGAACAGGAACACGCGCGGCTCGCGCACGATCGCACGGCCGATCGCGACGCGCTGCCGCTGCCCGCCCGACAGCGCCTTCGGCTTGCGATCGAGCAGTGCGTCGAGCTGCAGCACGCGCGCGGCCTCGGTCACGCGCCGGCGGATCTCGTCCTTCGGCGTGCCGGCGATGCGCAGCCCGAAACCGATGTTCTCGAACACCGTCATGTGCGGAAACAGCGCATAGCTCTGGAACACCATCGCGACGCCGCGCTCGGCAGGCGGCGTGTCGTTCATGCGCGCACCGCCGATCCGCAGCTCGCCTTCGGTCACGTCCTCGAGCCCGGCGATCATCCGAAGCAACGTGGATTTGCCGCAGCCCGACGGACCGAGAAACACGCAGAACTCGTGCGATGCGATCTCGAGGTTGACGTCGCGCAGCACCGGCGCATGGTCGCCGTAGCGCTTCGAGACATCCTTCAATGAAATGGCGGTCATCGCGCTCTCCTCCTCGGTCAGGCGCTTCGGAGCGAAAAATTTAACCGCTTAAATTTCGGTGGCGCAGTTCGCGCGGTTCGCCGTACCATGTCGTCTCCTTCATCTGTTGTGTCGAGAAATTAGCGTATCGCCTGTCCCTGTGCAACTTGTGGGACGCACTCCCAGAATATGAGCAGACACTCCCCCGCTTCACTTCCGGCGCGTAGCGTCGCCCGACCGGCCGCAGGTCGCGCATGGTGACCCTCGCGCAAGTCGCGCGGCGCGCGAACGTCACCGCGGCGACCGTCTCGAACGTGTTGCGCAATCCGCAGAAGGTGAAGCCGGCGACCGTCGAACGCGTGATGGCGGCGATCCGCGAACTCGGCTATCGGCCGAATCTCACCGCGCGGGCGCTCGCCGAAGGCCGCACGTCGACGCTCGCGCTGATGCTGTCGAACATCACGAACCCGTTCTATCCGGAGTTCGTGCTGGCCGCCGAGCGCGAGGCGCGCAAGCGCGGCCATTACCTGCTCGTGTCCAACACCGACGACGATCCGGCGATCACGCGCAATTACCTCGAGCGGATCGCGGGAACGCTCGCGGCCGGCGCGATCGTGATGAACACCGATCTCGCCGAAGCCGAACTCGCCGACATCGCGCGTCACGGCGCGTCGATCGTGCTGTGCATGTGGGAGCACGTGCATGCATCGCGCACGCTGCCGTGCGTGACCGTCGATTTCGCGGCGGCGGGCGCGCTGGCGGCCGCGCATCTATCCGGGTTGCGGCATCGCGCGTTCGGCGCGCTCGTCGGCAAGGGCTCGGGCGGCCCGCAGTCGGTGCGGCTGCGCGGTTTCGCCGACGAACTCGCGGCACGCGGCCATCCGGCGGATGCGCTGACGACCGTGTCGGCGCACGATTCGATCGAAGGCGGCTACGAAGCGGCGGCTGCGCTACTGCGCGAGAAGCCCGGCATCACCGCATTGTTCGCGACCAACGACCTGATGGCGATCGGCGCGATGCAGGCGGCCACCGATCTCGGCCTGCGCGTGCCGGCCGATCTGTCGGTGGTCGGCATGACCGATATCCAGCTCGCCCACCAGTTCCGCCCTGCGTTGACGACGGTGCGGTTCCCGACGTCGCAGATCGCCGCGCGGGCGATCGCGCTGACGCTCGACATGATCGACGGGATCGAGCCGGCCGCGGCCGTGCATACGATCGGTGCGCCGGAACTCGTGGTGCGGGAGTCGACGGGGGTGGCGAGGGATTGACGGGTCGGCGTTGAGACAGGAGGCAAATCCTTGGCTCCTGGCGATCGGAATACTTCTGTCGGAGAGATCGGCTGAGCAAGCAGGGATGCGGACGGATCTCGATTTTGGGGTGTTTTTCGCGCTGCGGGGTGTCGACTCGGAAACGATCCAACGGCAAAGCGGAGGCGCCTTACGATTTTACGGACGCGGGCAGTGCATCGGGCAGTGAGATCGGGGTTACGGATCGTAGCGAGGAACGATCAAGCTCGGGACTTCTTGCGCCAACACACTGGCGGCGATAAACGGCAGTGCTGCTGCAGAATTCCCCGGCGAATAGCTCCCATTTTTCCAGGCATGTAATCGTGGGCTACGATTATTATCGGAATCGCCTAAATGCCACAATCACCCACCTAATAATCTCAATAGAAATTGCAATACAAAATGCCCAGCCGAATACCGTCAAGACAGCGCCATGATTTGCCGCCTGCTCGGGAGAAAGGGGAGATATACTTCCATGCACTGCACCCCAATTTATCGCCGCCGGAAGGTACTTTATTCCAAAATAGACAATGATCATTCCAACAACCCGGACACAAGACCCTTTCCAACCTTTGTCCGATATCAATTGATCAATTCGTGATCGTTTCATTTTTTCGCTGGCTTACCTAGTACCTGATGACACCCTTTCCGCGATACCGCCTGAAAAAAATTAACAAGACCGGGAATTGGGTTCCTAGCTCTGGGCTGCAAGAGAACGGGCATTTATGAGGCCGTTGAACAGCTTCATCTTGGCTTATCCTGATCATCGCTACCGCTTGTCTTGTAGCTATCGCGTGCCTTCTGGTAGCCGTTGTCAAATGGTTTGATTTTTAACATATGAGCTCGACTGGAAATTCCTCCAAGTGCCATCGTTCCGAAGCCAGACAAGAAGACCAACGCTCTGAGCCAACGGGGCATTTGATCAAGCCCAAGTCCTGCAAAGGTCAAAACTAAACCAACCAGAAAAAGTATAACTCTCAGCCACGCCGCGAAATTACCGTCTTCGATCAGTTTATTTTTCCACACTTTCCGTCATTTCCAAAAAAATCTTTTCACGGCATTGGGCGACCTAAAATCGATTCATGATAGCAATGTGGACCAATTCGCTATCTCATTGCCGCCCATCTTCGTCACCCTTTGATTTGTAGCTATCCCTTGCTCTCCCATGACTTCTATCAAAAGGTTTAATTTTAAGCATCTGCGCCCTACTTGATATCCCGCCAATAGCTGCTGTCAACAACCCCAACATAGCAACCCACATGGATTTATCATACTTCAACCCAGCGAATGCAATTCCAGCACCGCCAATCGTTAATACCCCCTGAACCCATGTAGTGAAATTTCCGTCCTTCAACAGCCACTTCGGCATCGTTTTTTACCTCCTGCGGCCGCGTTCACCTGGGCCCCATCGGCGCCATAAAACGGCACGCCGGTTTAGGGTCGTGCGACTGGTATTGAGAAAGCTCTGGCCGTCGACAAAGATGCTGACGGGGTAGCCACGATCAGTTCCGCAGGGGCGCCCGCTATCTCGACTATGCCGCGGATTTGAGACGGGTTCGGACTGTTGACCTGTTTGACGATGATCGGCGCGGCCCCGCGCCCAATCGTTGGCTATCGAGCGCGAGCTTACCGAAACATCAAAAAATGACTGTCAAAAACTGCCAAGTCATTGAAAGAAAACCACAAAATTCGAATTCCAGACACGTCTGATTGACATGCATTCGGACATATCTCGTCAAGTTCCCAACGCAGGCGGATGGTGAACCAGGTCAGTCTCTTGGGCACACGTCATATGTGCGCGCCAATGGAACCGGCCCCTCGCAAAAACCACCTCGCGAACGGCCGGCCCCGCTTCAGAACTTTCACAACAGATTGCCGTACAGCACATGGTCGCTGAAGCTGCCATGCGCACATGAGGCGCGGCAGGTCGGTCCGCGCTTCGCCGGTATCACCGATTTCGCAGGCGGGCGGCGCTGGCCCGCCGCCCTTCCCGCCCGATCCGCTCAGAACTTGTGACGGATCCCCGCATGCACCATCACTTGCTTCGACGTCGACGACAAATCGGCCGCCCCGGGGATAACCGCCTGATCGAGCGACGAGCCGGTCGCGTCGCCGGCAACCCGTTGGTACGCACCCATCAGGTACACGTCGGTGCGCTTCGACAGGTTGTAGTCGGCCATCAGCCCGATCGAATGGATCTTCGGTTTCGCGCTGCCCGTGGTCGCGTCGTAGCGCACGGTCGTATACACATACTGCGCGCCCACGAAGAACGCCGGCGTGAACTGATACTTGCCGTTCACTTCGAAGTTCTGGTACTTGATCGCCGTGACCGTGCCGCCCGCGAGCGGCCCCGCGACGGGTTCGATCGTCTCGTCGCCGAACAGGTAGCCGACGTTCGCGGTCGGCCGCGTGACATTGCTGTTCGTGTACGCGAAGCCGAGCGTCGCGGGCCCGGCCGTGTAGTTGATGCCGGCGCCGAAGATCCGCAGCCGCGCGGACGCGAAGTTCGCATCCGCGCCGACCGAGCCCGAGCCCGCGATCGCGCCGCCGGCCGTCGCGCCCGGGTTGTCCGCATTCAGGAAGGCCGCGCCGACCAGCAGGCCGCCCTGCTCGTACTGCGCGCCGACGCTCCACTGCCGGTTGTTCGCGAACCCGGTGTCGTTGCTGAAGCTGTACGTGCCACCGAACGAGAAACCGGCGAAATCCGGGCTCGCGTACTTGACCGTGTTGTTCACGCGGAACGTGTTGCCGGTGTTGTCGTTGTCGAGCGGATGCGAGAACGGATAGACGCCCCAGCTGCCGTTCGCGGTCGTCGGCGCGAGATAGTCGACGACCGAGTCGTATTGCCGGCCGAGCGTCAGCGTGCCGAAGCGCGTGTTGCCGAGCCCGACGTAAGCCTGCCGCCCGAACATGCGGCCGCCCTGTGCGAGCGTGCCGCTGTTCACGTTGAAGCCGTTCTCGATCTGGAACAGCGCGCTGTAGCCGCCGCCGAGATCCTCGGTGCCCTTCAGCCCCCACCGGCTGCCCTGCGCGAAGCCGCTCGCCATCTGCCACGCACTGTGGCCGCCTACATTGTTCGTATAGTCGATGCCGGCATCGACCAGCCCGTACAGCGTGACGCTGCCTTGGGCAAAGGCCGGCGCAGCACAGAGCGCCGGCATCGCGACGAAAATCAATCTCCAGTTCATTCGTTTTCCTTATTGATATGTTGATTCCAGGCCGCACGTCGAGGTGCGGCCAGGCTTACTTCGTGCCGTAGATGTCGAAGTCGAAATACTTCTTGTTGATCTTCTGATACGTGCCGTTCGCGAGGATCGTCGCGAGCGCGCGGTTGAACGCGTCGCGCAGGTCGGTGTCCTGCTTGCGCAGACCGAGGCCGTCGCCCTGCCCGAAGTACTTCGCGTCGTCGATCGCCGCGCCGACGAACATGAAGTCCTTGCCCTGCGGCTTCTTCAGGAAGCCGTCGCTGGCCGCGATCGACGCCTGGAACGCCGCGTCGAGCCGCCCCGTCACGAGATCGGCGTACACCTGGTCCTGGTTCTGGTACGACTCGATCTGCACGCCGGCCGGCTGCCAGTTCGCGATCGCGTAGTCGGCCTGCGCGGAGCCCTGCTCGACGCCGACCCGCTTGCCCTTCAGCGACGCGGCCGTCGGCAGCAGCGGCGAACCCTTGCGCGCGATCAGCCGCGCCGGCGCGTTCGAGATCCGGTTCGTGAACGCGATCTGCTGCATCCGTTTCGGCGTGATCGTCATCGACGAGGCAATCACGTCGAACTTGCGCGCGAGCAGCCCCGGAATCATCCCGTCGAAACTCGACTCGACCCACACGCAGCGCGCACGCAGCTCCGCGCACAACGCGTTCGTGATGTCGATCCCGAACCCGGTCAGCGTACCGTCGGGCAGCTTGTATTCGAGCGGCGGGTAGGTCGGATCGACCGCGAGGCGGATCTCCTTGCCCGTCCAGTCGCCCGCCTGCGCGGCCCCCGCGATCGTCGTCGCCGTCAGCGCCACCGCGAGCGCCGCCATCCACTGTTTCATTGCCCGTCTCCTTGCTTCCGTTGTTGAAGGTGAATCAAATTCGTGTGTGCGCGTCACGCGAGATAACGCTCGGCGAGCGCGATCCAGTAGCTCGCGCCGGTCGCGAGGCACGCGTCGTTGAAGTCGTAGCCCGGATTGTGCAGCCCGCAGCCAGCCGCGCCGTCGCCGTTGCCGATCGACAGGTAGCTGCCCGGGCACGCGTCGAGCATGAATGCGAAATCCTCGCTCGCCGCGATCGGCCGCAGATGCGGAATCAGCGCGTCGTCGCCGCCCCATTCGCGCGCCACGTCACGGGCGAACGCCGTTTCCGCCGCGTGATTGACGAGCACCGGATAACCGTGGCGATAGTCGATCTCGGCCGTCGCGCCATAGCTGTCGGCCTGACCTTGCACGATCGCGCGAATGCGCCGCTCCAGCAGCGCGCGCACGTCCGGCGACAGCGCACGCACGCTCAGTTCGAGATCCGCATGCGGCGGAATCACGTTCGATGCAGTGCCCGCGTGGATCGAGCCCGTCGACACGATGGCCAGCTCCTGCGGATTCACGTTGCGCGACACGACCGTCTGCAGCGCCATCACGATCGATGCACAGACAACCACCGGATCGATCGTCGTGTGCGGCGCCGCGCCATGGCCGCCGCGCCCGATCACCCGCACGCGCACTTCGTCGGCCGACGCCATCGCCGGGCCGTCGCAGAAGCCGAGCACGCCGGCCGGCAGCCCCGGCACGTTATGCATTGCGAATACGGCATCGCACGGGAACTGCGTGAACAGCCCGTCGTCGAGCATCCGCTTCGCGCCACCGAGCCCTTCCTCCGCCGGCTGGAAAATCAGGTTCAGCGTGCCGCTGAAGCGCTCGCGCTGGGCCAGACACCGGGCCGCCGCGAGCAGCATCGCCGTGTGGCCGTCGTGGCCGCACGCGTGCATCACGCCGTCGCGGCGGCTCGCATGCGGGAGCCCGGTCGTCTCGCGGATCGGCAGCGCGTCCATGTCCGCGCGCAGCCCGAGCCGCTTGCCGGCGCCGCGCGTGAGCGTGCCGACCACGCCGGTGCCGCCGAGGCCGCGCGTGACCCGATAACCCCATGTTGTCAGGCAGTCGGCAACGAGCGCGCTCGTGGCCTCTTCTTCGAAACCGAGCTCAGGATGCGCGTGCAGCCGATGGCGCAGCGCGATCATCTCGGTCTCGATGGCCGCCATTTCAGGCGGAATGCGTGCTCGATCCAATCCTGATACTCCTCGATGCGTGCCGGTTGCCGATCGCCGGAATGGCAGATCGTGGCGAAATCGTAGGCAGCGAAAAAACCGGCGAACAGCCGCAGTTTCGTTATGATGACAACCTTTCGTTGTCGGGCATCGCACCCTCAGCTCCATCAAAACCATGAGCACGATCAAGCTGCATCAGTTGCAGGCGCTCGTCGCGAGCGCGGAGGCCGGCAGCATCCGCGGCGCGGCGCGCACGCTCGGGCTGTCGCAGGCGGCCGTCACGCGCGCGCTGCGCGAGCTGGAGGCCAGCGAGCGCCTGCCGTTGCTGGTGCGCGCGCCGGAAGGCATCGGCTTCACCGAGTACGGGAAGACCCTGCTCACGCACGCGAAGCTCGTGCTCAAGCAACTGGAGCACGCGCAGAGCGATCTCGAGCGGATGCGCGGGCGCGTCGAGGGCCGGCTGAGCGTCGGCGTCACGCCGTGGCTGACGATGACGTTCCTCGCGGAAACCGTGCTGCGGTTTCGCGAACGGATGCCCGACGTGCGCCTCGAGCTGTACGAAGCGCTGATGGCCGTCGCGCAACCGCTGCTGCGCGACGGCAGCATGGATTTCGCGCTCGGCCACGTACAGCCCGGCAGCGGCGCGCAGGAATTCGCATTCGAGCCGCTGCTGCGCTACGACACGTCGGTGATGGTGCGCGCCGGCCATCCGCGCGAACGCGCGAAGTCGGTGCACGACCTGCTCGATTGCGACTGGGTGCTGAATTCGTCGCCCGACGGTCAGGCCGCGCTCGTCGACTACCTGTTCACGCGGCACGGCGCGCAGATCGACGAACGGCGCATCGTGCGCGCGCAGTCGGTCGCGATGCTGCAAACCATGCTCGAACAGGCCGGCATGTGCACGTGGTGCCCGACCATCCTCGCGGCCGTGCCGCCGTTCGGCGAGCGGATGCGCGTGCTGTCGCTGAAGGAAACCTTCGAGCCGAGCGAACTCGGCATCGTCACGCGTCGCAGCAGCACGCTGAGCGACGCCGCGCGCTGCTTCATCGACTGCCTGCTGCAGACGATCCGGCGGCATGCGCGCTCGGCGCGAAAGGAGGATCTCGCGCTGTTCCGCACGCTGACGCTATTGATCTGACGGTGTACGGTGAGCCATGCGCGCAGGAAATGCACCGATCCGGCAGGCGCCGCACGCGGACCACATTGAAACCGGCCCGCGGTCTTCACCGAAACTTCGAGCGTCAGACGCCGACGTCCTTGTATAGCGCCGTGCTTGCCGTGTTTTCGGACGTCACGGGAAAGTTGAATCCGCATTGCCCGCACGGCTGTCCAAGCACTTCCTGCTCCCGCTCGAGCGGATACGGGCTGTCATCGGCGGTCCCGCAGCACGGGCAGACGCGGATGAGGCGCGTGTTCTTCAGCTCGAAATTGGTGATGATGTCTTCCATGATCGCGCCGGTGCGGACCGCCCATTCCTTCGCATGCTTGTGATACACGTTCGCATGCCAGTCGCGCAGCGCATCGAAGCTGGTCCAGAAGCTGACTTCGTTGAACCAGGCGGGATCGTCCGCATGCACCCACCACGTCAGGTGCATGAATCCCGGGACTTCCTTCAGGTGGTTGCGCACGTCCGCGAACACCATCTTGAACTTCTCGTAACCATCGGGGCTGGAGAAACGCACTCGCTGCATGCTCAGATAGACAGACATATTACGGGCTCCTGGTGATTGGATTGACGGGCAGTCGCTCGTCGCTCGAACCGGCGTGTGCGGTTTGCGAGTGACGGACGGCCCAATATAGGCAGGCAAAAAAGCCCGCTGACGGTCCAAAGGCGGTGAATTCGAAGGAGCCAAGTCGAATGCCGGCCGGTGCCGCGGACGAAACCGGGCCGGCCCGCCGATCAGCCGCGCACCACGCGCGCCAGACGTTCGATGCCTTCGCGGATGAGCGCCTCTTCCATCGACGCATAGCCGAGCAGTAGTCCGGCCTTTCGGGGCGCGTGGAGGAAATACGGCGTCACCGGATAGATGCCGACGCCGGCCTGCGCGGCCGCGTCGATCAGCTTCGGAACGTCGCAGGACGTGCGCTTGTTGAGCCAGACCAGCGCATGGATGCCCGCGCTGATGCCCTGCACCGTGACGTGCTCGCCCAGGCATTCGTCCACCGCGCGCATGAACGCGGCACGCTTGCGGCCGCAGAGGCGCTTCTGCTCGACCAGGTAGCGGTCGAAATGGCCTTGCGAGATGAAGTCGCTCAGCGACGACTGCAACAGCAGCGGCGTCTGCCGGTCACAGACGTGTTTCGCGGCCAGCAGACTGGGCAGCAGGTGCCTCGGACTGACGATGTAGCCGATCCGAAGCGACGGGAAAAGCACCTTCGACATCGTCCCCACGTAGATGACACGGTCGCCGCTGTCCACGGCCTTGATCGACGCTTGCGGCCGCACGTCGTAGCGTAGCTCCGCGTCGTAGTCGTCCTCGACGACGAACGCATTGTGTTCGCCGGCCCAGTCGAGCAGTTCGCGGCGCCGCGTCGCGGAAAGGATCGCGCCGGTCGGAAACTGATGCGACGGCGTCACATAGACGGCCCGGCAGTGCGCGGAAGCGCCCGGTAACTTCGCGGTCTGCAGGCCGTCCTTGTCGACGGGCACCGCGATGATCCGTGCGCCGGCCGCGGCGAATGCCTCCCGCGCGCCTTCGAAATGCGGCTCCTCGATGACCACGCCGTCCTCCGGATCGATCAGCAGCCGCGCGATCAGGTCGAGCGCCTGCTGTGAACCGTTCGTGATGACGATATCGTCCGGCCGGCACTGGATTCCGCGGGCCCGCGCCAGATACTCGGCGATCTCGGTGCGCAGCGCCGGATAGCCGCCCGGATGGCCATAGCCGATATTGGATGTGGCGCTGACGGTCGCGCGCCGCGCGACGATCCGCGACCACTTCGAAAACGGAAAGTCGTCCGTCACCGGCAGGCCGTACCTGAAGTCGTATTTCAGCTCCGGCCGCTCGAGGATCGGCGACGGTTCGAGACTCCGCAGGCGTCTCGCGAAATGGGACAGCACCGGAGCGGGCGTCGCTGCATGCGTCGTGGGAGCTGCCGCTGCCGGCTTGCCGGCGAGGCGCTCCGCAACGACCGATCCAGCGCCGAAGCGGCTAACGATGCACCCTTCGTTCACAAGCTCGCTGTAAGCCGTCGTGACGGTGTTTCGGGAGACGCCGAGTTCTTTCGCCAGATCGCGCGTCGGCGGCAGTCGCGTGCCAGGTTGTGCCTTCGCGATCTCGATGCGCAATGCTCTAACCAGCTGGTCGACCAGCACCCCTTTGCCGTCCAGCGTAAACAGGACGCTCAAACTTTTTCTGCTTCGGCTTGATGGCTTCTCCACCGCTAGGGATCCTCTCGAACGCAAAGAAAGCGGCCGCGCTCGTCACGCCCGTCGTGTACCACGCGCTGCCGCCCGCCCGATCTTACTGCGCCGCAAACACTCGCCAAACACTCGGTTGCCCCTATGTCGCCGCGGCTCGCGATCGCGATTGTCGCGCCCCCGGCATCCCCCCGACTTGGCACCTTCGATCCACGCCGGCTTGGTCCCACAACGCCCGCTTTTGCCTGCTTATAGTGGTCTCGGACCGACGAAGCGGCCGGCGCACGCCTGCTCGATCGCCGGTGCCGACACATCGCCTGCCGGCGATCACTCACGTCACGACGACCCGATCGTCATCGCGTTCGAGCGGAGGAGCCATGTGGCTGGATAAAACAATCGACCGTCTTGCTGCAAGCGTCAAGGCCGTTTTCGTCGTTTACGGCGCGGCGCTCGTATGGCCCGCGCCGTACGAAACGCGGCCGGCGCGGCATCGACGATGAACCGACGGACGGCCGTGACGTGGTGATCCCGGGAGGCCGGCGGACGGCCTCGCGGTTCGCCCTGGCTATTCAATCTGACGACAGGACACCCCCATGATTTCCCTGGAAGAGTATGCACGGTATGACGGCCTGGGCCTGGCCGGGCTCGTCGCCAAAAAGGACGTCACGCCGCAAGAGCTGCTGGACACCGCGTTCGCCGCCATCGACAAGGTCAACCCGGCCATCAACGCCGTGCTGCAGGTCCTGCGCGAGCAGGCAACCGGCACCGTGTCGGCCGGGATTCCCGCGGGCCCGTTCTCGGGCGTGCCCTTCCTGATCAAGGAAGCGGTGCTGCAGGCGAAGGACGTGAAGTGCGAGATGGGCTCCGGTCTCGCGAGAGGGCTCGTTGCACCGGCCGACTCCGAACTGATGACGCGATTCCGGCAATGCGGCCTCGTGCTGGCGGGCACGACGCAGACGTCGGAGTTCGCGTACAGCCCGTCGACAGAACCACGGCTGCACGGCGCGGTGCGCAACCCGTGGGATCTCACGCGTAGCGCCGGCGGCTCGAGCGGCGGTGCGGGCGCTGCCGTCGCCGCGGGCATCGTACCCGTCGCGCACGGCAACGACGGCGGCGGCTCGATCCGGATTCCGGCGTCGTGCAACGGGCTGGTCGGCCTCAAGCCGAGCCGCTTCCGGACGCCCTGGGGGCCGAACCACGGTGCGGAACTCGTATTCGGCGCAATCTCGGAGTTTGCGCTGACCCGCACGGTACGCGACGCGGCCGCCCTGCTCGATGCGGTGTCGGGCGCCGACGTCGGTGCGCCCGGACATCCGCTGCCGCAACTGGAGCCGTACGCCACCGCCATGACAAAACCGCCGCGGCCGCTGCGCATCGCGTGGTCGACGAAGACGGGATCCGGCGAGCTTCCCGACGCCGACTGCATGCAGGCCGTGCATCGGACCGTCCGCTTGCTCGAGGAACTCGGTCACATCGTGGTCGAGGATGCGCCCGTCTACGATTGGGAGCAGTTCCTCGATGCGACGCACGTCGTGTGGATGAGCTTCATCGCGGCAAGCGCGCAGCAGCTCGCGCTGGCGACCGGTCGCACGCCCGGCCCGCACAATCTCGAGGCCGCGACGCTCGCGTCGTACGAAGAAGGGAAAAACTTCAAGGCCACCGACCTGATCGGTGCGCTGGGCCAGCACAACGCGGTCTGCCGGCAGGTCGGCGCGTTCTTCGAAACCGTCGATGTCTTCCTGACGCCCACCCTGGCCAGGCTGCCCCGGCCGCTGGGCGAGCTGAACCAGGATCGCGCGGGCATCGCCGCGTTCGAATGGACGAAGCAGGTGTTCTCCTATATTCCGTTCACGCCGGTCTTCAACATCACGGGGCAACCGGCCATGTCGCTGCCGCTGCACGTGACGGAAAGCGGGCTGCCGGTCGGGGTGCACTTCGCCGGTCGCTACGGGCAGGAAGCCACGCTGCTGCAACTGGCCGCCCAGCTCGAACAGGCGCGTCCGTGGGCGACCCGGCGGCCGCCGGTGCATGTGGCGCGTTAGCGTTCGTGCCAAGCGCGATCGTGTCGATCGTGTAATGACAGCCGACGACAGGCGTCGTCGGCTTCGTTGTTTTCCCGGACCGATCGGTCATCCCGCTGGCCCGGCAACTCTCCTGATATCGCCGGAAAGTAGTGGATCGAACCGGCATTTCCATCCAGATGCCGTTCTCCGAGGGTTTCCGCTGCGGTTCGAACGAACCGCGACACGTCAGAAGACTGTCCGAATACCGACGCGGCCAAGCACCTGCGAGCGGGTCGATGAGATGCCCGCCGACCCGGTGATGTACGCGTTGCCGAAGACGGTGCCCGCCGCATCGCCGCCCACATGCTGATAGACCGCCTGCGTATACAGGAACGTCCGCTTGGATAGCAGGTAGTCGAGCATCAGGCCGGCCTGATGCCAGCGCGGCGTTGCCTCGCCCGACGCCCCGTCGAACCGGCCGAGCGTATACGCATACATCGCGGCGAATACCACGGTCGGCGTGACCTGATACCTGACGTTTGCCTCGACGTTGTCGAACCGGAGCAAGGTTGCGCCGGCCGGCAGCGTGCCGAAATAGGTGGAAGAAACCGGATCGTTCAACACCGTGTGCGTATAGGTCAGGCCGAGCGTCGCTGGCCCCCAGTCATAATTTGCGCCGGCGCCCCACACGCGCTGGCGCCGCGCGACGAAATTGGCATCGGTCGACGATACGGCGCCAGCGCCCGTCGCGCCCGGCGAGTCGGCCTGCAGATACGCAGCCGCGAGCGACAGCGATGATAGTTTGTACGCGATACCGAGGCTGAAACTGCGATTGTTCGCGAAGCTCGCCGTATTGCCGAACGCGTACACGCCGCCGAACTGCAGCCCACCATAGTTCGCGCTACTGAATTTCACGGCGTTGCTCAAGCGGAACGTCGCGACCGCATTGTCGTTGTCGTACGGATGCGCGAACGGCCATCCGCCATCGCGGCCATTGGCAGTCAGTGGCGCAAGGTAATCCTGAATCGAGTCGTATTGCCGGCCGAACGTCACGCTGCCCCATTGCGTGTTCTGCAAGCCAACGAACGCCTGGCGCCCGAACAGCATACCCGACGGCAGATCCCGGCCCGAATCGAGCACAAATCCGTTCTCCAGCGTAAAGATGGCCGCGTTTCCTGCACCGAGCGATTCGACGCCCTTGAGCCCCCAACGGTCACCCGCGGTCCAGCCGCTCTGCGTCTGCCACGCCTGCTTGCCGGCGGCGTTGTTCGTGAAGCCGATGCCCTGGTCGATCAGGCCGTACAGGGTCACGCTGTCCTGCGCGGACGCGTTTGTTACCGCACAGAACAACGTGCACAGCATTGCCGTTTTATGCTTCATGGATTCTCCAAACGATCGGGTAATTTTTGTCTGTCGGTCATCGAGGCGCGGATCACCGCGCCGGGACGGCCTTCGTCGTGCGTCGATTGACGCGTACGAGTGCCAGGCAACCGAGCCACGCCAGCAAGCACATCAATGCGGAAACGAGCAGCATCGCCGTATAGCCCTTGCTGATCGAGATGATCCAGCCGGCAATCGCGGGGCCGACCATCAGGCCGACGCCGATGCCCGAACTGGAAAACGCGAGCAAGCGGCTGCTGTCGTCCGCCTGCGCAATGGCTTCCAGCATCGGCGGAAGCGCGAACGTCCACGCGAACTTGAACAGGATCGCGGACAGCGTGAACAGCGCGAGCGAGCGCACGTCGACCAGTCCGAAACACGACAGGAGCATCGCGCCCATGCCAGCCGAGATCAGGAGCGCCGCTTGCGCACGGCCGCTGAGCACCCCGACGACGACCGAGCCAATCATCCCGGCCACGGTGGAAATCGCCAGCGCGGTGCCGATGCTCGCGTCCGTCAGATGGATGCTGGTGCCGATTTGCCCGACGAACGTCCAGACGCTGGCCAGCCCGAAGTAGAACGCCGTCACGGTGCCGAGCCCGAGCAGCAGCAAGTGGAACGGCACCTTTGCCTGCACCGTCTTCCCCGCGCTCGCGGACGGCGGCGTGGCCGGGAGCCACTTGATGAACGGCAGCATCGACAACGCGAGCAGGACTTCGGCGACGAAGAATGCTTTCAGGCCATAGGCCTGGAACAGCATCGGCAGGACCAGGAGGCCGACGGTGCCCGACGCCAGCTGGCCGAGGATGAACATCGCATATCCGCGGGCCGGCCTCGACACCCGCCCCGAGAACGACAAGCCGAGCAGGCTGATCGAACAGCCGCCGAAGATCGTCGTGACGCCCTGCACGGCCATGAGCCCCTTGACATCGGGCAGGACGAAAATCGACGCGAGATAGCCGGCGACGAAGACGAACAGCGCGAAGTTGAAGAGCTTCACCCAGTTCACCCTCGGCATCACGTAGGTGCCGAGGATGCCGGCGACCGCGAACCCGCAAAACTCCAGTGAAAAGAAATTTCCCAGCTGTTCGGGGGTGAACGCAAACTCGTTGACGAGCTGGTTGCCGAGTGCCGGCGCGCACAGCAATACGCCGTTCGGAAAGATTCCGACCATGAACAGGGCGATCAACGGCAACCAATCCGTCGTGTCGCCCTGCATCACGCTTTCAGTATTCTGCATCTGCATATCGTTTCCTTGAATTAAACCATTTCGATAGGATTTCTAACTTCATGTCACGGACCCGTGAATCGATATCGGCGTGTGGACGGCGTTACTTCCCCCCCCGCTTGTCCCAGGGCCCATTCCAAAGCGCGGGTGCCGGGCCGGATCCAACGTGAACGCAGCATATCGACGTCAAAAATTCATCGTTGGTCCAAACCGGCCACGGACCAGAGAGCCAAGCATGGCGGTGCAGCCTTCCGCCGCACCCTGCCCACGCCCCATCCGAAGCCGGTCGGGCCGTGGCGGTCAATGATTCCGTATACCTCCGCGCGGCAATGTTCTATACTGCCCCCCAGTATCCGGAAACCACGATCCCATGCCGCATTCCCCCGAAGAAAAGAAACGCGTGCTGACCCGCGTGCGCCGTGTGCGCGGGCAACTGAACGCGCTCGAGCAGGCGCTCGAGGAGGGAGCGGACTGTGGTCCGATACTCCAGCAACTGGCTGCGATCCGCGGCGCGATCAACGGCGTGATGGCCGGCGTGCTCGAAAGCCATTTGCGCGAGGAATTCACCCAGCTCGCGGACGCCCCGCGGCCCTCGCCCGGATCGATCGACGATATCGTGACCCTCGTTCGGTCCTACCTGCGCTGACCGACAGGGAATCGTCGCCGTCCGAGCCATTCGATGATTTTTTTAACAGGATTGCCATGAAATCACGTGCCGCTGTTGCGTTTGAGGCGGGTAAGCCGCTGCAGATCGTCGAAATCGACGTCGAGCCGCCCCGCAAGGGCGAAGTGCTCGTCAAGATCACTCACACGGGCGTCTGTCACACCGACGCCTTCACGCTGTCGGGCGACGATCCGGAAGGCCTCTTTCCCGCCGTGCTGGGCCACGAAGGCGCCGGCATCGTGGTGGAAGTCGGTGAAGGCGTGACGAGCGTCAAGCCCGGCGACCATGTGATTCCGCTCTACACCGCCGAATGCGGCGAGTGCCTGTTCTGCAAGAGCGGCAAGACCAATCTGTGCGTGTCGGTGCGCGCCACGCAGGGCAAGGGCGTGATGCCCGACGGCACCACACGTTTCAGCTACAACGGCCAGCCGATCTATCACTACATGGGCTGCTCGACGTTCAGCGAATACACCGTCGTCGCCGAAGTCTCGCTCGCGAAGATCAACCCGCAGGCGAACCCCGAGCAGGTCTGCCTGCTGGGCTGCGGCGTCACGACCGGCCTCGGCGCGGTGAAGAACACCGCGAAGGTGCAGCCGGGCGATACGGTGGCCGTATTCGGCCTCGGCGGCATCGGTCTCGCGGTGATCCAGGGGGCCAAGCTCGCGAAGGCCGGCCGCATCATCGCGATCGACACCAACCCCGGCAAGTTCGATCTCGCCCGCGTGTTCGGCGCCACCGACTGCGTGAACCCGAAGGACTACCAGGAGCCGATCCAGCAGGTGATCGTCGGGATGACCGGCTGGGGCGTCGACCACAGCTTCGAGTGCATCGGCAACGTCAACGTGATGCGCGCCGCGCTCGAATGCGCGCACCGCGGCTGGGGCCAGTCGGTCGTCATCGGCGTCGCGGGCGCCGGCCAGGAAATCTCGACGCGCCCGTTCCAGCTCGTCACTGGTCGCCGCTGGCTGGGCACGGCATTCGGCGGCGTGAAGGGCCGCTCCGAACTGCCGGGCATGGTCGAGGAAGCGATGGCCGGCACGATCCAGCTCGCACCGTTCGTCACGCACACGAAGCCGCTCACCGGCATCAACGAAGCGTTCGACCTGATGCACGAAGGCAAGTCCATCCGGACCGTCGTGCATTTCTGAACCCACGCGCGAGGAGGCCCGCTGCAGCAAGCGGGCTCCTCGCGCGATGCCGCCGGCAAGCCGCGAGGCTTGCCGGCGCGATGCATCCTTCTCTGCCAGATCGGCACCGATCGCCAGCCACTCGTGCATCTGCGCCCACGCGCCCGCGACGAGCACGCGCGCCGTGCGCCGTGCGCGTGATCATCGCGATGATCCCGCCGCCATTGCGACCGTCAACCGCGCACGCGCCGCATCCGGAGCGTGGCCGACGGCGATTCCCCGAAAGCACGCTTGTAGTCGATCGCGAATCGCCCGAGATGCGCGAAGCCCCATTTCAGCGCGACGTCCGTCACCGACGCGAGCCCCGGTGTCGCATCGTCGAGCAGTTCGTCGCGCACATGTTGCAGCCGCAACTGACGCACGAATGCCATCGGCGTGATGCCGTGGCGATTGCGGAATCCCGCGAACAGCGTGCTCGGGCTCACGCCCGCGAGTTCGGCGAGCCGTTCGATCGTCAGCGGCTCGTCGACATGCGTGCGGATGTATTCCTCGACACGCCTCACATAGAACGGCGCGAGCGGCGCCGGCGCGACGCGCGCGCCATTGCGTGCGCTGTTCGGCTGGCCGTACAGCAACAGGTTGAGCAGCGTCGATTCGAGCTGCTCGAACGCGAGCGGATGGCGCAGCGGATGCCCGTCGGTCGCGATCGCATCGGCGAGCATCGGCAGCATCTGCGCGAGGCACGCGCCCTGCGGCGACGACAGCCTGAATTCCGGCTCGAACTCGACCGGCACGCGCCGGTCGTCGCCGAAATGCCGCCGCGCATGCCGCTCCATCACCTCGCGCTCGATGCGCAGGATCACTTGCGGGCACGCGTCGCCCCACCGCATCCTGAGCGGCAGCGTCGGCGACAGCAGCGACGCGGTGTCGGGCGACGACACGAAACGCGTCGTGCCGCATTCGATCTCGGCGTCGCCGCGCAGCGGAATCTGCAACAGATAGAAGTGCTCGAGCGGCCCCGGTTCGATCGACACCTCGCCGCCGTAATCGAGCAGATTCAACGAGAGGTTGCCCCAGCGCGCGTGGTGCATGCGGCTATGCAGCGCGCACGAGTCGCCCGTCAACGTAAGCCGATGCGGCTTGAACACGTCCGCCACGCGCGCCCGCACCTCGTCGAGATCGTTCGACTGCAGCAGCAGCGTGTCGTGATTGAAACAGGCGGCGTCGCCCAGCCAGCCCGTTCCGGCAAATTGCCCCATCGAAGTTCTCCCGTCGTGCCCGATCGCACTTGCGCCGTGCACGCAATCCCGATTCCGGGGAATCCCGTCGCACGAGCCGGATAGCGTCGGCGTATCCGGACAGTCCGCGTCGTTACACTACGCAAGCGCTGCGCCCATCACGCAAGAAGCGGGCCGTTCGCGCATCGTAGAAAACTGTGCGGGACTTCCGCATCCGCACATACCCGCAGTGCACCGCGTGCCGGCCCGGCGCGGCGGGCCGATCCACAGGTTTCCGGAATTCGCGGATACCGGCCGAAGAAAGCGGATAGAAGCGCGCGTTTCGTCCGCCAATACTGGGGCCATGAAAATCACGAACGAATTGGAGGGACACATGAAAGGACGACACATCGAGATCCCGTCGCCGGACGGCGGGGCGTTTCGCGCGTACCTGAGCACGCCGGCCGGCGGCACGGGGCCGGGCATCGTGCTGTGTCACGAGATCTTCGGCGCGAACGCGACGATGCGCGACGTGGCCGATTATTACGCCGAGGAAGGCTATACGGTGCTCGTGCCCGATCTGTTCTGGCGCCAGGCGCCCGGCATCGAACTCGGCTACACCGCGGCCGACGCCGAGCGCGCGATGGCGCTGTACCGCGAGTACGACGAAAACAAGGGCGTGGAGGACGTCGCCGCCGCGCTGGCCGTGCTGACGCAACGGCCGGAATGCACGGGGCGGGCCGGCGTGCTCGGCTACTGCCTGGGCGGCAAGCTCGCGTATCTCGCCGCGTGCCGGCTGCCGGACGTGGCGGCCGCCGTCAGCTATTACGGCGTGGGGATCGAGCACGCGCTCGACGAAGCCGCTCACCTGCGCGGCCGGCTGGTGCTGCAGATTCCCGCGCAGGACCGCTTCTGCCCGCCCGACGCGCAGCAGCGCATCGCCGCCGCGCTGGCGGGGCGCGACGGCGTCGAGGTATACGTATACCCGGGCGTCGATCATGCGTTCGCGCGCGTCGGCGGCGATCATTTCGACAAGGCGGCCGCGATCATGGCGCACCAGCGCGCGATCGCCGCGTTCCGAGCGGCGCTCGGCCCGCACTACGACCTGTCCACGCTGTGGGAAGCACATCTGCGCCACGAGTTCGACACGCGCAACGTCGACGCGACGATGGCCACGATGGTCGCGCAACCCTACGTGAACCATATCCCGACGCTGACGGGCGGCGTCGGCCACGACGAGCTCAAGCGCTTCTACACGCATCACTTCGTGCATGCAAACCCGCCGGACACGACGATCACGCCGATCTCGCGCACGATCGGCGCGAGCCAGATCGTCGACGAGCTGCTGTTCTGCTTCACGCATACGACCGAGATCGACTGGATGCTGCCCGGCGTCGCGCCGACCGGCAAGCGCGTCGAGATTCCGCTCGTCGCGATCGTCAAGTTCCGCGGCGACAAGCTGTATCACGAACACATCTATTGGGATCAGGCGAGCGTGCTCGTGCAGATCGGCCTGCTCGACGCGGCCGGGCTGCCCGTCGCCGGTGTCGAAACGGCGCGCAAGCTGCTCGACGAAACCGTGCCGTCGAACGGACTGATGCAGCGCTGGCACGACAGCGCGTGAGCGACGGCGGATAGGCAGGAGGCGCAGGCGGCGCGCCGAACGCGCGCCGCCTTGATTCAATCATTCCAGGAGACACCCCATGACTGCCCTTGCTGGCAAAGTCGCGCTCGTCACCGGCGGCGCCACGCTGATCGGCGCCGCCGTCGCGCAGGACCTGAGCCGCGCCGGCGCATGCGTCGCGATCCTCGATCTCGATGCGGAAAACGGTGCGCGCGTGGCCGATGCGCTCGGCGAACGCGGGATGTTCATCGCGACCGACATCACCGACGACCGCGCGATCGAACACGCGGTATCGGCCGTCGCCGAACGCTTCGGCGCGATCGACCTGCTGATCAACCTCGCCTGCAGCTACGTCGACAACGGCATCCAGGCGTCGCGCCGCGACTGGCTCGCGGCGATGGACGTCAACGTCGTGTCGGCCGCGATGCTGGTCAAGGCCGTTCATCCGCACCTGGTGCGGCGCGGCGGCGGCGCGATCGTGAACTTCAGTTCGATCTCCGCGCAATGCGCGCAGACCGGCCGCTGGCTCTACCCGACCTCGAAGGCCGCGATACGCCAGCTCACGCGCAGCATGGCGATGGATCTCTCCGCCGACCGGATACGTGTCAACTCGGTGTCGCCCGGCTGGACGTGGTCGCGCGTGATGGACGAGCTGACGCACGGCGACCGCGCGAAGACCGATCGCGTGGCCGCGCCGTTTCATCTGCTCGGTCGTGTCGGCGATCCGTCGGAAGTCGCGCAGGTCGTCACGTTCCTGTGCAGCGACGCCGCGAGCTTCGTGACGGGCGCCGACTACGCGGTGGACGGCGGCTATTCCGCGATGGGCCCTGAGCAGGCGGTGCCGGCGATTCCGCGCCTCGCGGAGTAACCGCAAAGCGCTTCCACCGCCCGCATTCCAACCCAAATCATTCGTTCTACCAAGGATTTCGTCATGAAACGCATCGCTATCGTCGGCGCCGGCCAGTCCGGCCTGCAACTCGCCGTCACGCTGCTCGACCAGGGCTATCACGTCACGCTCGCGACCAACCGCGACGCGCAACAGATCCGCTCCGGCAAGGTCATGTCGAGCCAGTGCATGTTCCATACCGCGCTGGAGATCGAGCGCGATCTCGGCCTGAACAGCTGGGAAGAAGCGTGCCCGTCCGTCGAGGGCATCGGCATCGCGGTGCCGCATCCGGAAGGCAACGGCCTCAAGGCGATCGACTGGTCGTCGCGGCTGACCCGCTACGCGCAATCGGTCGACCAGCGCGTGAAGATGGCCGACTGGCTCGACGCGATCGCGCGCCGCGGCGCCGACGTGCGCATCTGCGATGTCGGCGTGCCGGAACTCGAGGATCTCGCGCGCAGCCATGATCTCGTGCTGCTCGCGGCCGGCAAGGGCGAAATCGTCAACCTGCTGGGCCGAGACGACGCGCGCAGCGCGTTCGAGCGCCCGCAACGCGCGCTGGCCCTCACCTACGTGAAGGGGATGACGCCGAGCCAGCCGTATTCGCGGGTGCGCTTCAACCTGCTGCCGGGCATCGGCGAATACTTCGTGTTTCCGGCGCTGACCACGACGGGCCCGTGCGAAATCATGGTGTTCGAAGGCATCCCCGGCGGCCCGCTCGACTGCTGGGCCGACGTGAAGACACCCGAGCAGCATCTCGACCGCAGCCTGTCGTTCCTGCAGCAGTACGTGCCGTGGGAATTCGAACGCTGCCGCGACGTCGAGCTCACCGACGCGAACGGCACGCTGTCGGGGCGCTTCACGCCGACCGTGCGCAAGCCGTTCTTCCGCCTGCCGTCGGGCCGCACCGTGTTCGGCATGGCCGACGCGGTGGTCGTCAACGATCCGATCACCGGCCAGGGCTCGAACAATGCGGCGAAATGCGCGAAGGTATACGGCGACGCGATCCTCGCGCGCGAAGCCGCGCCGTTCGACGAAGGCTGGATGCACGAAACGTTCGAACGCTACTGGGCGTATGCGCAGCACGTCGTGCGCTGGACCAACTCGCTGCTCACCCCGCCGCCGCCGCACATTCTCGAACTGTTCGGCGCGGCCGGCCAATTGCCGACGCTGGCCGCCACGATCGTCAATGGCTTCGACGATCCGCGCCAGTTCTCGCCGTGGTGGTTCGAGCCGTCGGCCTGCGCGGCGCTGATCCGCGAACACGCCGAGCGTTCGGAGTAAGCGACATGGACACCACCATTTCCTGCGATCCGGTCATTGACCCGCTGCAATTGCGCGCCGCTTTCGGACAGTTTCCGACCGGCGTCACCGTGATCACCACGCGCGCGCCGGACGGGCGCAAGGTCGGCCTCACCGCGAATTCGTTCTCGTCGCTGTCGCTCGACCCGCCGCTCGTGCTGTGGAGCCTGCGCAAGGTGGCACCGAGCCGCCCCGATTTCGTTGCGGCCACGCACTTCGCGATCAACATCCTCGCGCACGACCAGATCGAGCTGTCGCGCCGTTTCGCGACGCCGAGCGCCGACAAGTTCGCCGGCGTGCCGCACATGGACGCCGACGCCGGCGGCGTGCCCTGCCTCGACGGCACGAGCGCGCGCTTCGTGTGCCGCAACGTCGGCCATTACGAAGGCGGCGACCACCTGCTGTTCATCGGCCAGATCGAGGCATTCGATACGAACGGCCATGCGCCGCTCGTGTTCCACGCGGGCCAGTATCGCGCGATCTCGGCGCATCCCGATTTTTCTCACGCCGTTTGATAAGTAATACCAATAAATATCCAGGAGATGGTGATGATGAAATGCGGCTCTCGCCTGCTTGCGATCGCAGGCCTCGTGTTCGCCGGCCTGACCGGCCCCGCGCCGGCCCATGCGACCGACCTGCCGGCGGTCAACCTCGGGATGACCAGCTTCCTCGACGGGATGCCGCCGGCCGGCGCCGGCTGGTACGGCACGCAGTATCTCGAGTACTACACGGCCGGCCGCATCAACGACAATGCCGGCAACAAGGTCGGGCTGCCGAAGCAGGACGTCGACCTGTTCGCGGGGCTGAGCCAGCTCGTCTACCAGTCGCCGCTGACGTTCGGCGGCATGCATCCGGGGCTCGACGTGATCCTGCCGTGGGTGGCGTCCGTGCATACCAACGACGGGATCGGCAACGTCGCGCTGAATTCCCGTGCCGGGTTCGGCGATCTGCTGGTCGGCCCGTTCATCCAGTTCGATCCGGTGATGGGTGCGCACGGCCCGCGCTTCGCGCAGCGCGTGGAATTCCAGTTCATCGCGCCGACCGGCGCCTACGATCCGGCACGGGCGATCAATCCGGGCAGCCATTTCTGGTCGTTCGATCCGTACTGGGCCGCGACGTTCTGGGTCACGCCGAAGTGGACCGTGTCATGGCGGCTGCACTATTTGTGGAATGCGACCAATCACGAACCAGCCACCGCGCTCGGGCCTGACGTGACGTCGACGCGTGCCGGTCAGGCCGTTCATGCGAACTTCGCGACGGAGTATGAAGTGCGGCCCGGGCTGCGGCTGGGGCTCAACGGCTACTGGCTGCGCCAGACCACCGACATGAAGGCGAACGGTCAGGATGTTGCCGGCACGCGGGAAGCCGTGCTGGCGATCGGGCCGGGCGCGATGGTCAGCTTCTCGCCGCAGGATCACCTGATGTTCAACGCGTATTTCGAGGTCTATGCGCGCAACCGGCCGCAGGGCACGCGGATGGTGTTGCGGTACGTGCATCACTTTCAGTAGTGTGCAGCCCTGGCCGCCGGCGTCGACCGCGGTCGGTATCGTATGACGAATTCAACGTACACCTTCGACGCGTGAATGCGTGTCCTATAGTTCTGGGGATGGCAAGGAGACACCAAGACATCACGAACAGGAAGGGAACACGCGATGACGACTTCTGCTCCTCCCCGGCTTTTCCCGCGCGCCGCCAAGCGGCTGATGCGTCGCGTGGCGGCGATTGCACCGGCGCTGGCCGTCAGCATCGCGGTTTCCTCCTGCGGCGGCGACAGCTCGGTGAGCTCTGGCGAACCCGCCTTCGCAACCGAGGCGCGCCCGCAGATCGACGCATTGCTCGCGGATACGATGACGCCCGGCGCCGTCGTCTATGTGCAATCGCCACACGGCAACTGGCTCGCGTCGTTCGGCACGGCCGTGCGCGGCACGAATACGCCGATCCCGACGAACGCGCACTTCCGCGTCGGCAGCGTGACGAAGACGTGGACGGGCACGGTGATCCTGCAACTCGTTCAGGAAGGCAGGCTGCACCTGACCGATCACGTCAGCCAGTACGTCGCCAACGTGCCGAACGGCGACTCGATCACGATCGAGCAGTTGCTGACCATGCGCAGCGGCCTCTACAACTACTCGACGAATCTCGCGTTCAACCAGACGCTGGATGCGCAACCGAACAAGGTGTGGACCACCGATGAGCTGTTGGGCATCGCGCAGAGCCAGCCCGTCTATTTCGCGCCGGGCGCGGATTTCCGCTACTCGAACACGAACACCGTGCTGCTCGGCCTGATCATCCAGCAGCTCACCGGCATGAGCGCCGCCGATGCGATCCGGACGCGGCTGTTCGCGCCGCTCGGCCTGACCGAAACCGCCCTGCCGCCGCAGGACAACACGGCGCTGCGGGCGCCGTCGCCGCAGGGCTATCAATGGGGCACCAATACCGAGACGATCGACAGCGACGCGCTGTCCCCGGCACGCCAGGCGGCCGCGAAAAACGGCACGCTGCAGCCCGCCAACGTGACGACCGTCAATACGTCGTGGGCATGGACGGCCGGCTCCGGCATCTCGACCGCGACCGAACTGGGTGCGTACGTGCAGCGCATGGTCGGCGGCGGCTACCTGAACGCCGACCTGCAGGCGCAACGGCTCGCGAGCTGCACGCCGATCGATCCGTCGAATCCCGCATCGGCCAGCTACTGCATGGGGCTCGCGAAGTTCGGTACGTTCTACGGACACACCGGTGAAATACCGGGCTTCAATACATTCGCCGGCTACGACCCGGCGACGAAGACGACGATCGTCACGTGGGCGAACACGGGGGCCGGCCCCGACGGACGCGCACCGGCCAACGAGATCGCGCGCATCATCATGGCCGAGCTCAGCAAGGCGTCGGACGTGCCGAGCGAGGGGCGGCCGTGACACGACGGCGACGGCAATCGCAGGCGGCTTATTTCACCGCCTGCGCAGCCTGCGCCGCCGGCGTGAAGCTGCACTTCGGATCGTTCTTGCCGCGCGCCGAACAGCATTCGAGCAGGTCGCTCACCGACTTCGCGTTTGCCGCATTCCATTCGTAGAGGCTCTTGTTGTTGTCGATCGGCATCCAGTGCGTCAGCGGATACCGGCTCGCGCGCGCGTTGCTGCCCTTCGGCGGCGGCAGCATCCCGGCCGCGAGCGGCACGTAGATCTTGCAGCTGTTCTGGTCGCCGATCCGGTGACAGCCGATGCAGGTGTTGCCGGGCGTGCTGATCGCATGCGAGGTCCACGACGCGAAGTCGGCGCCGAGATTCACATACTTGCCCCACGGATCGGTCGGCACCTTGTTCCATACCTGCCCGATCCACGGGCTGTACATGACCGGGCTCGCGTCGTGACACGACACGCAGCGCTTGGTCGCGGTCGCGGCCGGCTTCCACCAGAACTCGGCCGCGGACGGATGGCCGGGCGGCGGCATCGTCTCGTTCGGCGGCGGCACGCGCGCCGCGTTCATGCCGGCCGTGCCGCCCTTCTCCGCATGAAACCAGCAGGTCTTGCCGTTGCCCGCATGGTGCAGCACGATGTCGACTTCGTCGTAATACGGGCTGCGGTTCGCGCGGATCTGCTTGCGACGGCAAAACGCCGAGATCTGCGTGTCGCCGTGGGACAGGTCGAGGATCTTCGAATAAGGCGTGCACTGCCCGGATGTCGGCGCGTCGTACGGCAGCAGCGCCGGGCGATCGCACGTCATGTGCGCCGCATAGCGCGCGGGCACGCGGCCGTTGACGGTGATCGGCACATCGGTGCCGGCGTTGCAGTCGAACGCGGGAATCTCGCCGATTTCGTCGGTGCACTGCTGCGCATACGCATGCAGCGACGCATCGGCGTTGTCCGCCGCGAGCGCGCCCGACGCACCGGGCGCCGCCTGCACGGCCAGCAGCATCGCCAGCGCGGCGACGCGGGTTCTCGTCGTCATGCCGCCCCCTTCGTGTAGCGCAGCGCCACCTTGCGAATGGCCTCGATGTACTTGACGTAGCCGGTGCAACGGCAGATGTTGCCGCCGACCCAGGTTTCGATCATCGCGTCCAGATCGCGCTCGTGCACCGGCTGCGCGCGCAGATGGTCGAGCATCGCGGTCGCGGCCATCAGGAAGCCCGACGCGCAGTAGCCGCACTGGAACGCGAACGACTCGAGAAAGCTCTGCTGCAGCGGCGACAGCGCGCCGCCCTGCGCGAGCCCTTCGATCGTGTATACGTGCATGTCCGCCATCGCGCTGACCGGCGTCGAGCACGACAGCGTCTTTTCCATCGGCGCATCGGGCGTGTTGCGCACGCCGACCGTGCACGCGCGGCACACGCCGATGCCGCAGCACAGCTTCGTGCCCGTCAGGTCCCGCCGCTCGTGCAGGAAGTCGATGAGGTTCATGTCGCCGTCGGCGGCGTCTGCTTCGACGGGCTTGCCGTTGATGGTCATCCGGACCGGAGTGCTCATTGCAGTGCCTCCCGAATCTTCTCCGGCGTCACGGGCGTCACCCGGAACCGCCGCCCCGTCGCCATCGCGAGCGCGTTGAGCAGCGCCGGCGCGATCGGACACATCACCGCTTCCGCGATGCCGCGCGCGTTGGCCGGATCGCCGGCCGGCGGCGGCAATGCGATCAGTTCCTGCACGGGGATGTCCGGCAGCCGCGTGACCTCGTAGCGATCGAGATTCCAGCGGCCGCCGCCCGGCCCGTCCGGCCCCAGCGGGCAGGTTTCGGTCAGCACATTGCCGATCCCCATCGCGACCGCGCCCTGCGACTGTCCTTCGACGAGTTCCGGCGACAACTGCCGGCCGACGCTCACGGCCGTCACCACGTGTTCGACCTTCACGCGCCCGGTCGCCGGATCGACCGCCACCGCGACGAGCGTCGCCGACGGCGCATAGGTCGTCCGCCCGTAGAGTGACGTGTTGACCGGCGGCGGCTGCAGCACGCGCTGCAGCGGCGCGAGACGATACGGGTCGAGGCCGACCGCCACGTAGTCGTAGTCGATCTGCGCACTGCCGGACGCGAACGGATAGGTGCCCTTCCAGAAGTAGCCGGCATAGCTCGCATGCACGGCCGCCACGGTCTGCAGGCCCAGCTTCCCGATCGTGCCCAGCAGCACCGGCCACG
Organism: Burkholderia ambifaria AMMD; assembly: GCF_000203915.1. Lineage (NCBI taxonomy): Bacteria > Pseudomonadati > Pseudomonadota > Betaproteobacteria > Burkholderiales > Burkholderiaceae > Burkholderia > Burkholderia ambifaria. Next base: position 898,884 of record NC_008392.1, on the reverse strand, counting down.
GAATCGGCGCGAGGCCGTTCGCGACGAGCGTGCGATCGACCCAGCGCACGTCCGCGGCCCGCACGTTCACGCCCCACCGTGCGCGCGCGGCCGGCAGCACGCTTTGCAGAAACAGCGCCTGCGCGGCCCCCTTCACCGCATGGTATTGATGGAACGCGCCGAGGCACGCGCTCGAGGAACCGTAGTAGTAGCGCACCCAATTCGGCGCGCTCGACGGGCCCTTCGGGGTGAGTCCGAGCGCGTTGAACGGCGCGATCTCGCTCATCGCAATCGTTTGCGCGTTCTGCCCGAGAAATTCAGCCGGTGCGAGACCCAGCGTCGTGGCCGCGCCATTGCCCATGTCGGTATACGGCGTGATCACACGCAGGTTGCCGTCGGGCAGGATCTGCACCATCCCGAACATCCCGTCGCCGGACGTGCCGTACGCCTCGTTCGCCATCGCGAGACCGACGCCGTACCGGAGATTGCGCGTGTTGCGCTCGGCACGCGTGTGCTCGCGCTCCAGCCATAGCGGGTGACGCTCGAGCCGGTCGAGCAGCGCGTCGAGCTGCAGGTCGAACAGGATCGGCGCACCCGTGATCGCGCGGCCCTTGCCGGGACCGGGCGCCTTGCCGAGCAGATTGGCGCGCCGGATCTCGAACGGCGACAGCCCGAGTCGGCGCGCGGCCTCGTCCATCAGCGTCTCGATCGCCATGAACGCCTGCGGCCCGCCGAAGCCGCGCTGCGATCCGCCGAGCACTTCCCGCGTGTAGGTGGACGCGGCCTGCGCGCGTGCGCGCGGAATCTCGTAGCAGCTCATCGCGCTCAGCGCGGCAAGCTGCGCGACGTACGGCGACAGATTCTTCTTGCCGCCGCCGTTCAACAGGAAATCGCAGGTGATCGCTTCGAGCTTGCCGCGACGGTCGAACCACAGCGATTCGGAAAACTGCGTCTCGCAGCGTTTCAGGCCGACCTGGAATTGTTCGTAGCGCGACTGCTGCCAGCGCAGCGCGCCCTTCGCGAACGGCGCCGCCAGCGCCAGATACAGCGGGAAATACGACTTGTCGCGTCCGCCGAAGCCGCCGCCCGGGTAGCACGCGATCACATGCGCCTCCTTGACCGCGATGTCGCTGCCGTCGAACAGCGCGCACGCGCCGGTCGCATCGTCGTTCGCCGACTGCGTGCCGAGCACGAGCCTCATTTTTGCGGCGGACGCGTCGTACCACGCGAGTCCTGACTCGGGCTCCATGAACATCGGGTCGATCGCCGGCGTCTGGAAGCCGTCGTTGCCGGTCGCGCGAACGCCGATCCACGCGCCGGCGGCCGCCTGACGGGCAATCGTCGCGTCGATGTTGGCGACTGCCGCCTCGCGTTCCTCCAGGTACTTCGCGCTCGGCTTGCCGTTGCTGTCGGTCTGATAGTTGTCGACGTAGTTGAACCGTCGTTCGTCGTCGCGCACGTAGACGGTCACGGGCAGATACGGCACGACCGGTGCGGCCGGGCCGGTGCCGGTCGATGCGCCGTAGCGGATCACGCCGCGATTGAAGTCGAGCAGCTTCTTCGCGCGGCGATAGACGTCGAAGTTCTCGAAGATCAGCAGCGCGGCCGGTTGCCCGTAGCAGTCCGCCGGATGACCGGGCCGCGCGAGCCAGTAGATGTCCTGGTTCGCGATCGGATCGGGTTCGGGCGCAAGCGGAATCCGGCGCGCGCTCAGCAACGCGCTGTCGACGATCGCGATCGGTCTCAGTCCGGGCGGCAGCACGCTGAGATCGTAGCCCTGGTACACGGCGTCGACCCGGTCGCAGCGCAACGCATAGAGCCAGTTTTCCCGCTGCGGCCAGCCGACGAAGTCGCGAGCCTTGAAGTCGCGCGCGTAGATCTTCTGGCCCGTGACCTTCGGAATGCCGTCGATGCGCCAGCGCGCCTTGCCGGGCACCGGCGCCCAGTTCAGGCCGTTCGCATCGGCCTGCGTGTCGCCCGCGGCGAGCACGACGGCCGGCAAATGGGTGACCGACACGGCGACGACGGCGCCGCTACCGGCGAGCTTCAGAAACGTCCGGCGTGTCACAGGCACATGGATGGCCATGCTGCGTCCCTCGTTCGAATTGTTATGTCGGTCCGTCGACTGCGCGGCGCGCGTCGCCACGCCGGCCGCGTGGGCGCCGATGCGCAGGTGTCGATGAAGATGGTGTACCGGGCGCGGTTGCGGGCGCCGGTTCTCAGGAGTCGGGAGGCAGAGGATGCGCGACGATGCCCGGCGGGTTCGCGGGTTCGCGCCACGCGGATGGGCGCCTGCTCGATGAAGCGTCGGACCGCGTGCGTCGCGCTGTGTGTTCGTTCATGGTTCCCCCGGCCTTGATCGTGGACGACTGGCCTGTTTTCCGTATCGTCGGGCAGACGCTCGATTTTCAGTTGTCGTGTTCGATATATCGGGCACGCAGGTCAATCGCCCGTGCGCACCGTCGTTCGAGCCTGATTTTGAATAATCGTAGGAATTCGAAACGGGAATTTCAAGGGGATTTTCGAGCGGCACGCGCGGTGCGGACCGACCTTGCCGGGTCGATTTCCCGTCGGGCCGGCACGCAGCGCGGCTGCGTTCGCGATTAACCGTAGGGCGCCACCCGCGCGCGCAGTGGACTACGGCTGTGTCCAGGGTCGACCATGGGTCCGGGTTGCGTTGACGCCGCTATGATCGACCTGTCTCGCGGCGCCGCCCGGGGGAGGAGGAGCCTCCCATGAAGACCTACCGTGCCGGCCGACCGGTGCGGCCGGGCCGGCACGCCCATCCGTTTCGCGCGGCCACCCGCGCCGCGACTCAGTGTCCGATGCTGGCGAAAGACGGCAGCAGCACGCGATACACGTGAATCATCGCCGGGCCGAGCAACACGCACATGAGTGCCGGGAAGATGTTGAAGATCAGCGGGAACAGCAGCTTCAGCGCGATCTTCGCGGCGCGTTCCTCGGCGCGCATCCGCCGCCGCGTGCGCAGCATGTCGGACAGCACGCGCAGCGATTCGGCGATGCTCGTGCCGAAGCGGTCGGCCTGGATCAGCATCGCGCAGAACGATTCGATATCCTCCACGCCGGTGCGCAGCGCGAAATTGCGCAGCGCGGTTTCCTTCGTGAACCCGGAACGCATCTCGAGCAGCAGCAAGTCGAGCTCGCCCGCGACCACTTCGCTGCGAAAGCGCAGTTCCTCGCTCACCCGCATCAGCGCCGCATCGAGCCCGAGCCCGGCTTCGACGCAGACGGTCAGCAAGTCGAGCGCATCCGGGAAATCCTCGAAGATCACCCGCTGACGCGTCGCGATCCGCCGCGAGAGGATCACATTCGGCACGTAGTAGCCGATCCCGGCGAGCGCGACGAGAATGAACGACAGCAACATGCGCTGCTCCGCGAGCCGCGTCGTGGCGAGCGCCAGCAGCGCCGCGCCCGGCAGCACCAACGCGAGCACCGTCTTCGCCGCGAAGTAAAGCGCGCCCGCGTTCGGATTGCGCCAGCCGGCATTCATCAGCCGGATCCGCAGCGGAGAATTCTCCCAGCCCTCCTGCGGCACCGACAGCCGGGAAATCGGTTGCGACAGCTCGACGAGCTTCGCGATCCAGCGCGACGTTTGCCCGTCGCCGTCCGCACCGCCGCCGATGCCCGCACTTGCTCCGCTCGCCTGCTGAATCCGGCGCTCGATGTTGCGCGGCGCAAACAGCAGCATCGCGACCAGCACGCCGCCGGCGACGAAGATGAACAAGCCGGCGAGCATCACGGTATGTATTACGCTCAGGTTTTGCATGACAGCCTCGAATCGGTTCGTGAAGCCTGAGACACGCGTCAGACGCGAATGCGGATGATGCGGCGAATCCACAGCAGGCCGAATGCCATCGACCCCAGCATCACGCCGACCATCTTGATGCCCGCCGGATCCTGCCAGAGCACCGACAGAAACTCCCGGTTCATCATTGCCATCATGGCCGCGGTGCCGAACGGCAACAGCCCGAGGATCCAGGCCGACAGCCGCCCTTCCGCCGACAGCACGCGGACCTTGTCGAACAGCTTGAAGCGCTCGCGCACCAGCGACGCGATGCTGTCGAGCAGCTCGGCCAGATTGCCGCCGGTCTCGCGCTGGATCAGCACCGCGATCACGAAGTAGCGCAGGTCGTGAGCCGGCACGCGCGTCGCGAGGTTCACCAGCGCATCGTGCAGCGACACGCCGTAGTTGATCTCGTCGAACGTGATCCGGAATTCACCGCCCATCGGATCGGGAAACTCCTCGCCGACCATCCCGAGCGCGCTCGAGAACGAATGACCGGAGCGCAACGCGCGCGCAATCATGTCGCAGATGTCCGGCAGCTGGCGCTCGAGCTTGAGCATCCGCCGGTTGCGATGCCGCATCACGTACATCGCCGGCAGGCATGCGGTCAGCAGCGCGATCGGCAGCACGGCGATCAGCGGCAACGGGGTGACGGCCAGGGCGAGCGCCGCCGTGACCGGCAATACGGCGCTGATCGTGACCAGCTTTGCGACCGTCCAGTCGAGCCCCGACTGCTGCAGCACCAGGTCCAGCGCCTGAATACGCGGCACCCGCATCAGCAGCCGGTCGAACGGCTTCGACTCGTCGAGCATCCGCTTCTTGAGAATCGACAGCCGCTCCTGCTGCACGCTGCCGCCGGCCGACATCGCGCGCAGGCGCGACTCGATCCGGCGTGCCGCGGCACCATGACGCGCGTTCCACCATTGATAGACGCCCTCGATCGCGAGCACCACCGCGACGAAGGTGAGAATCACAAAACCGTAATAGATCGAGTCCATGAGGCCTCCCCGGAATCAGACGATGGCGCGTCGTCACTTCGTCTCGTAACGCTGCGCCGGGTCGTACAGCGAATCCGGCAGATTGATGCCGAACGCCTGCAGACGCTCGGCGAACTTCGGCCGCACGCCGGTCGCGCAGAAGTGTCCGCGCACCGTACCGTCGCGATCCATGCCGGTGCGCTTGAACGTGAAGATCTCCTGCATGTTGATGATGTCGCCTTCCATCCCGGTCAACTCCTGGATGCTGACGATCTTGCGCTTGCCGTCGGTGAGCCGCGTCGCCTGGACCACCACCGAGATCGCCGACGCGATCTGCTGGCGCATCGTCTTCGGCGGCAGCGTCAGGCCGCCGACGCTGATCATGTTCTCGAGCCGCGTCAGCGCATCGCGCGGCGTGTTCGCGTGGATCGTCGCGAGCGAGCCTTCGTGGCCGGTGTTCATCGCATTGAGCATGTCGAGCGCTTCCGCGCCGCGCACTTCGCCGAGAATGATCCGGTCCGGCCGCATCCGCAGCGCGTTGCGCACGAGCGTGCGTTGCGTGATCTCGCCCTTTCCCTCGATGTTCGGCGGCCGCGTTTCGAGCCGCAGCACGTGCGGTTGCTGCAGCTGCAGCTCGGCCGCATCCTCGATCGTCACGATCCGCTCCGAGCGCGGAATGAAGCCCGACAGGATGTTGAGCAGCGTCGTCTTGCCGCTGCCGGTGCCGCCCGACACGAGCACGTTCACTTTCGCGTGGGCCAGCGCGTCGAGCAGTTCCGCCATCGGCGGCGTGAGGCTCTGGTAGGCCACGAGGTCGTCCATCTTCAGCGGGTTGACCGCGAAGCGCCGGATCGACATCAGCGGCCCGTCGATCGCCGACGGCGGAATGATCGCGTTCACGCGCGAGCCGTCCGGCAGGCGCGCATCGACCATCGGGGTCGATTCGTCGATGCGCCGCCCGACCCGCGACACGATCTTCTCGATCACCTTCATCAGGTGCGCGTCGTCGTAGAACGTCACGTCGGTCAGCTCGAGCTGGCCGCTGCGCTCGACGTAAACCTGCCGGTACGTGTTCACGAGGATGTCGGAGATGCCGGGGTCGCGCAGCAGCGACTCGAGCGGGCCGAAACCGAACATTTCGTCGTACACGTCGATCGCGAGCTGGCGCCGCTCGATGTCGTTCGCGAGTAGCCGCTCCTCGTCGAGAATGCGCGAGATCAGCGACGAGATTTCCTGCCGGACCTGTTCCTGCGGCAGGCGTGACAGGCGCTCGAGCTCGACGCGATCAAGCACCGTCAGGTGAATTTCACGGCGCAGCTTCTGGTACGCATCGCGTACCGACGAATGCGCCGCACCTGCCGGTTCGGTGCCCGCCGCCTGCGGCTGCGTCCGGTACAAGGACATCTGTTCGCGCAATGACATGATGGTTTCCCCGAAAGATTCACATGGATTTGAGCTTCGGCGTGGCCTTGCGGCCGAACAGCCGGGACATCAACGGTTCGCTGCTGGACGTGCCGTGCCGCGTGCGCACGTCCCCTTCGACGATCTGCTTCGCGCAGGCCTGCAATGCCCGCGTAACGGCAGCGCTACGTGCGACGCGCGAGGCCGGATGCCCGAGGTCGAGCGCTTCGCGTACCGTGTCGACATCGTCGGGTATCGTGCAGCTGGCGTGCAGGCCGAGCACTTCCTCGAGCGCGGCGCGGGACCGGTCGCCCGCGCGCGTCATCCGGTTCACCACCAGCCGCAACTGGTCGACCGGGTAGCCGAGCGACACGAGAATCTCCAGCAGCCGGCGGCCCGCGCGCACGTGCGGCATCGCGGGCTGCAGCACGAGCTGGATCTGGTCGCTGCGATCCAGCGCGATCATCGACAGCGGGTTGATGCTCACGCCGATGTCGAAGATCACGAAGTCGTAGCGCGGCGCCGCGACGCCGAGGATCCATTCGAGCGCATCCTCGCGCATCTCGGCGGCCTTGACCGGGTCGCCCGCGCCCGCCAGCACGTGGAAGGTCGGCGTCACGTGCGCGACGCTCGCGTCGAGAAACGCGCCGTCGAGCCGCTCGATCTGCGCGCAGAGCTGCGGCAGCGTCGACGGCGGCGTCTCGTCGCTGACGAGGAACGCGGCATCCGCGAACTGCTGGTTCAGATCGACCAGCAGCACGCGGCGCTTGTGGGCTTCGGCGATCTCGTACGCGACGTTGCTCGCGGCGAAGCTGGTGCCGGCGCCGCCCTTGCACGACATGAACGACACGAAGCGCGTATCGCCGCCGTCGCGCCGCGTGCTTTGCGCGGCGGCGCGTTCGAGCGCGCGGGCGAGCGCGGCCGGATCGATCGGCCACTGCAGCACGTCGCGCGCGCCGGCGCGCATCGCGTCCAGCAGCACATGGGGCGCCGCATCCGCGGTCACCAGGATGCCGATCAGGCACGGGTGCAGCCGGCAGATCCGCTCGATCGCCGACAGCTCGGCCGCATCGGTCAATGCGCCGTCGATCAGCAGGATATCGAATGAATCAAGTCCATCGGTGCGATGCTCGATCTGGGACGGCCGACCGTGCGCACGTGTCACGCGATAGTGTCCGCTGTCCGTGACCAGACGCGCGATCTGCATGAGCCGGGCGGTATCGTCGGCGGCTACGAGGATATTGATCATGACTGTGCCTCGTCGGTTCGTTATTGACAGGCGCTTCCGCCCGTCGAGGAGTTCAGGCTTTCCCGCGACAGCGTCGTGGTGAACGACGGCATCGTGATCGCAACGTTCGCGATCGGGATCATCGTGTTGACAGTGACATTGCTGATGCTGACGGTCACGAACGAGCAGGAGCTCACGTCGCAGCCTGATGGCGAGTAGCTCACCGACACGTTCGAGTCGGCCAGGATCGGCATGAGCGACCGCACGCGCTTCACGACGCCGGCCGCGTTCACGTCGCAGACGATCGCCGTGCGGGCGCCGAGCCGGATGGCCTCGCTCGCCGTGTTCCAGTAAAACATCACGCGCCCGAATTCGAAGATGCCGATCAGCAGCATGATCAGGATCGATGCGATCAGCGCGAATTCGACAATCGTGGAGCCGCGTTGGGCGCGACGGCGCGACAGCGGAGAGGGACGCGGGTTCATGACACTTGCCTCATCACGGTGACGATGTTGCCGAAGGTGATCGACGACAGCCCCGGGTAGGCCGGAATCGGCTGGTACTGATAGCCCTTCACCTTCACTTCGACGAGGTTGATGCTGCCGGTCGCCGTGCCGCTTGGCGCGTTGTTGGTCGAGTCGTAGGTCGGCAGGTTCGCGAACTGCGACGGGTCGGACGCGTCGCCGCAATCGGTCGAATGCGTGGCATCGCACACGATCACCATCGACGTCGTGAGCCCCGGCACCAGCTCGGTGCCGGCGGAGCCGCACGTGGTGCTGCCGTACACGACGAGGCACTGCGCCGCCGCGAGCGGATACGCGCTGTCGTTCGGCAAAAACACCGACAGGTAGCGCGCCGCGTTGCGCGTCGCCTTCGTGAGCGTCTCGTACTGGTAGATCGCGCGGCCGAACTCGGCCACGCCGGTCGCAAGCACGATCATCGGCATCAGCACGAGCGCGAATTCGACCGCGGCGACACCGCGCATGCGTGACCGGCGAATCGGGAGCCTCTTCATGATCGTGTCTCCTCTATTGAACGAGCATCGGTACCTTGATACCGACCGAGCTGCCGCTGCCCGGCAGGCCGTGCGTCGCGCACGGCGTGGTGCCGGAGGCCGTGGAGCCGAGGTATTCGAGGTGCGCCACGACCCCGCCGGCTCCCGGGCTGAACGGCAGCGGATCGAGCATCAGCACGCAGTCCCACTGCGTGACGTGCACCTTGCCGCTGCTGCCCGACAGCGTCGAGCAATCGCCCTCGGGGGCCAGCGCGACCCGGCGGTCGCCGCCATACGTCTGGTAGTTGCTGGCCGTGACGGTCCCGTTGGTCGAGATGCCGCTGCCGGTGGGCGGCGTACCGTCGCCCTGATAGGCCTTGAAGCTCGCGCGATCGAGCACGAATTGCGTGTACGCGTCGCCGACGATGCCCGCGGTTCCCGGCGGCCCGTATTTCGGGCCGACATACGCATAGCCGGTGAAGTCAGGCTGGCCGCTCGAGCCGTTGGCGCCGTTCGTGTAGATGCCGAAGCGGGTGTTCCAGGCGCGCAGCGATGCGGCCTTCAGGCCCGTCGAGCCGAGGTCCGGCGGCGACGTGATGTTGCAGGTGTTGCCGGACAGTTCGCTGGCGATGGTCGGCTCGTTCGTCGAGCCATCGAGCGCCGCCCAGCCGAAGTTGCCGGGCCCGTACGTCGTCGACGAGCCGGACGGCGACGAGATCCAGTCGCCGACCTTGTACGGCGCGGAGGACGCCGGCTTGCACACGAACACCGGAATCGCGCAGGTGGTCTGCCCGGCCCCGACCGTCGCGATCGCGCTGGCCGCGACCTGCGACGCGTTCGCGACCTGCACGCCGGGAATCGTGTTGAGCACCTCGATGAACCAGTGCGCGATGTTGCTCAACTGCGCGGTGCACTTCACGTACTTGACGTTCGCCGGTGTGGCGACCGCCGTCTTGGTCAGAAACGGATTGGTCAGCGAATCGCTGAACGTGACGTTCGAATCCGTCTGCATCTGTACCGCGTTCTGCTGGAAGAACGCGTAATTCGCGTGGCCGGCGGCGATGCCGTCGGCTTCCGCGACCTGCAGGCTGATGGCCGACGTCAGGTCGCGCGCAGCGGACAGCGCGCATGAATCGGCGCTGTTCTGCAGTTCGCTGCGCGTGACGTACAGCTTGCCGAGGTCCAGCGCGAGACCGACGAACCCGATCATCATCGCCAGTGCGAGACCGACGATGATTGCAACGGCGCCTTGCTGACGATGCAGACTGTGACGCGTGAGCTTCGGATGACGAGCTGCGCTGGACATGGCGTTCTCCCTGAGCGTGCCTGTTTTATTGCGCCGACTTGCCGATGCCGATCACGAATGCATTGGCTTTCGGCTCGGGCTGCTTGAACGACTTGTCGTAGTTGTCGAGCGCGGACGCGGCGGCGCGGCCATCGACCCCGGCGTGCGTTGCCGCGTGTTCCCCGGCATGCGGATCGATGATCTGGGCCTGCGTGACGGCGCGGACCGAGTCGCCGAAGCGGCTGTCCCACACCGGGCTCGACGACATGCAGCCGGCGAGTGCGAACGCGAGCGGGACGGCGAGCGCCGCGCGGCGCACGAATACGAGGTAGGCGGATTTCATGAGCTTCCCCTTGGATAGCTTCAACGATCGGTGGACTGGGGTGCCGCGCTCGCCCGCGCGATCTGCGCATGGGCGGCCGGCACGCTGGGCGTCGCACGCGACGCAGGTTTCGCCGGCGTGGCGGAGCCGGCCGCCGCGAGGCGCGCGGCGGTGGCTTCGATGCGCGCGATGCGTGCCGCACCGGCCGCATCGGCCTGCGGTTGCGCGGGCGCTTGTGGCTGCGGCCGCGCGGCAGGCGCCGGCTCGGCGTTCACCGCCCCCGCGGCCTCGGCCGTTGCAGCGCCGGCCTTCTCCGGCTGGGCCGGCACCGGCGCCGGCGCCTGGGCAGGCTGCGGCGCACGCGGTGCGGGCAGTGCGGCGGCAGGTGCGACCGGCGCGGCCGATTGCGGCGCGGGAGCCGGTGCCGAAGCCGGCGTCTGCGGTGCCGCGCCGTTCGACGGTTGCATGGTCGCCTTGCGGACACCCTTGCGGCCTTCCATGTTGCCGGTCGCGTACACGTCGATTTCGCTCGGCTTCGAGAAGCTGTCGGTCGGCAACGGCACGTCGGCGGTCTGCAGCGGCCTCACCAGGTGCGGCGTGATCAGGAAGATCAGCTCGGTGCGGTCCTGCTGGAACGACGTGCTGCGGAACAGCGCGCCGAGCACGGGCACCTCGCCGACGCCCGGGATCGCCTTGAGCGAGCCGCTCGCGTTGTCCTTGATCAGCCCGCCGATCGCGAACGATTCGCCGTCGCTCATCTGGACCGTCGTCGACGCACGCCGGGTCGTGATCAGCGGCAGGATCGACGTGCCGCCGATGTTCGTCGCGCTGAGCGTGACGCCCGTCTGCGACAGCTCCGACACTTCCGGCGCGACCTTCAGGCTGATCCGGCCGTTCGCGAGCACCGTCGGCGTGAACTTCAGCGCGACGCCGAACTCCTCTTCCTGCAGCGTGATCGACGACGTGCCCGTGCCGCTGCTCTGCGGTACCGGGATGAAGATCTTGCCGCCGGCAAGGAACGTCGCCTCCTGGCCGCTGATCGTCACGAGGTTGGGCTCCGCGAGGATCTTGACGAGGTTGTCGGTGTTCTGCGCGTCGGCCGCGACGCTGAACGGCTTGTTGTTCGCCTTGTTGAAGATCCCGGCGCTGGCAACGCCCGCGAGCAGGTTGCTGACCAACGCACCGCTCCACGAACCGAAGCCGCCCTGGATGTTGAATGCGGTGCCCATCTGGTTGATCAGCGTCTTCGACACTTCGGCGACCTTCACCTCGAGCATCACCTGCTGCGGCGACGTGACGGCCAGCATGTTCAATACGCCGGCGCCCTTGCCGGCCCCGCCGGCGCCCTCACCGGCGCTGTCGCTGTACGCATGGGCGATCTGCACGGCCTGCTGCGCGGCCTGCGAGTTCGACACGGTGCCGGCCAGCACGATCGTGCCGGCGGCGGTCGACACGTGAATGTCGCGCTCGCCCGGCATCAGCTGCTGCAGCGACGACTGCAGGCCGCCTGCGTCCGCGCCGACCGCCACGTCGATCACGCGGCATGCGCCGCTCCTGCCCTGCACGATCATGTTGGTCGTGCCGACCGACAGCCCGAGGATGTACAGCGTCTGCGGCGACACCATCGTCGCCTGCGCGACGGCCGGATTGCCGATGGTGCGGTTGCGCACCGGCTCCGGCATCGGCACGAGCAGCGACTTTCCGAGCGGCACGGTGACGCTGGTCGCATCACGCACCGCGCCCACGCAGTTCGGTCCGCGCATCGGCGCCGCCGATGCGGCGGCCGCGGTGGCCGGCGCCGGCGCCATGCTGATCGTCATCTGCATCGGCCCCTTCGCGACGGCGGCCGGCGCGCTGGCGCCGCCCTTCATCAGCGCAGCCGATTCGGCGCCTTCCTGGGCCAGTGCGCTGTACACGGTCAACGTTCCTGCACAGAGGATCGCGGCCATCATCGCGCCCCGCGCGATGCGGGTGCGCACCGGGCCGGTACCTGAATATTGCGGATTGATCTTCATTTCGTCTGATCCCCCGAGTGACCGGCGAGACGCCGGTTTTTGCCTTGCAAGGCCGCCGTGCCTTGACGGCGGCCGATCTGGTTAATCTGGTTATCTGGATGTGTGCTGCGCTTTCAGAAACATTCGACGCTGCCGTGCACACCGGTCAGTACACCGACGCAATCGCGGCGCGCTTCCGGTGCGGCGTGCGACGCGACATGCACGCGCACGGTCCGTACGTGCGCGGGTGCCGGTGCGGGCGTCGCGTCGGGTACCGGGGCCTTGCCGAGCAACGTCAGCTTGGTTGCGCCGTCGGTGGTGAGCGTCTTCTGGTCGACCTGGTTGCGCAGCACGAGCGACAGCGTGCCGACGCTGCGCGCGAGGTCGAGGCGTTCGGCCTGATCGGGCGTGACTTCGAGCGTCACCGCGTTGACGACCTTCGGTGCGGTGTCGTCGCGGCTGACCTGCTGCGCGACGGCGAGCACGAGGATGTGCTCGAGCACGATCTTCGAGATGCTCTGCCCGTCGGTCTTGCCCTGCTGTTCCTGCGTGTTGACGATCACGTCGACGTAGTTGCCCGGCAGCGCGAAGCCCGCGACGCCGACCACGTCGTTCACGCGCACGGTGATCGCGCGGCTGCCGTCGGCAATCACTGCGGACAACCCGCCCTTCGTGCCGACCGGCGCGAGCTTCGACTCGATCACCGGCTCGCCGCGGGCGAGGCTCGTGCGCACGACGCGCCCTTCGAGCTCCTTCGTGTCGGCGAACGCGCCGGTCGGCACGCTGCCCGACGGCCAGCTCACCATGTGGATCTGGTTCGGCCCGAGCGGCTCGCCCAGGTTCAGGTCGGTGGTCGCGACCGCGACCGACGTGACCGAGCTGCTGGATGTATGCATCAACCAGCGGGATGCGAACACGACCGCGGCTAGCCCCGCGACCATCGCGATGATCAGCATCATGAGCGCTCGACTGTTTTTCATGGCAATGCTCCTCAACGAATCGTGAAAGAAACGGCTCAACCGGTTATGTACGTGCGCCCGCCGTGATCGACAGGCGGCGGATGCCCGCCGTCGCGCGCCGGCGCCGAGCCGAAATAGCTGGCCCATGCGTCGTACAGCGCGTCGTGCGTCACTTCGGGCGGATCGCCGCGATACCGCGCGCCGGCGGCGACGAGGCGCAGCAGATCCATCGGGAAGCATGCGAGATAGGCCTTGCCGCTCGGCAGGTGCAGCCGGTGCAGCAGATAGTCGAACGCGTCCTGTGCCGGCACCAGCCCGAGCGACACGCATGCGGCATCGAACACCGCACGGTAGTGGTCGATCGACATCGCGCCGACGTGAAGCTTGGAGCCGAGCCGGCGCAGGAACGCGTCGTCGGCGAACTGCTCCGGTGCCAGGTTGCTCGAGAACACCGGCCAGACGTCGAACGGCATCACGAGACGATTGCCGGACTCGAGCGTCAGGAAATCGACGCCGCGGTCGAGCGGGCGCAGCCAGCGGTTGAGCAGGTCGCGCGGTTCGACGCGCTGGCGGCCGAGATCGTCGACGACGTACATGCCCATGTTCGCCTTCATGTGCGGCGGCGCCTGATAGAAGCCCGCTCCTTCGTCGCGGCGCAGGTCGAGCTCGGCGAGCGTCAGTTCGCCGCCCGACATCACGACGGGCCGCTCGCACAGGCGCCAGCGGCGATCGGCCGATTGGCCGTCGGCTTGCGACGGCGCGTCGACATGCACGATCGGGTCGTAGATCTGGATCACTTCGCCCGCGGCGTAAATGGCGTGCGGCACCGGCACGTGGCCGCCCATCAGCGCGCCAAGGCGCTCCGCGAGGAAGGTCTTGCCGCTGCCGGCGGGGCCGTGGATCAGCAGCGGGCGGCCGGCGTTGAGCGCGGCGGCCGCCGAATCGAGGACCGCCGTGTCCATGACGACGCCTTCGAATACGGCCCACACGTCGTTCTGGGCCACGCGCAGCTTGCGCACCGAATGGTCGGACACGCAGTCGAGATACGCGTCGAGTGTCACCGGCGCGGGGCCGCTGTAGCTGCTGCGCGCACGCTCTTCGAGCGCGAGCACGCGGCCCGCGTCGGTCAGGCGGAACGTCACGTCGAGGTCGGTCTTGCCGCGATGGGTCAGTTCGACCAGATGCTCGCGCACCAGGAACGCGAAGACATCATCGAGCACCGCGAGCGGCAGGCAGTGGCGCTCGATCAGGACGCCGTACGACGGGCGACCGAGCACCAGCGTCGACTTCAGCACGAGCCCTGCGACGAACGCCTGGGTCAAGCCGGTTTCCTCGAGCGAGCGCGGCGCCGGCGGCAGCAGCGCGCCCGGTTTCGCATGCACCTCCCGCGACGGCGGCGGATACGGCAGGTGTGCAACCTGCGCGTCGCGTTTCGGTTCGGTGGGAATCGTGTTCATGTGCGTTTCATCCTCGTTGCGGGTTCGTCACGCTATACAGACGAAACGAACAGCATGCCCAGCGTGCCGGCGGCAATTGCTACGCCATACGGCAACGCGCCAACCGACGCGAATTCCACGGGGCCGTCGGTTGCCCCTGCATACGCGCCGGTCGAGCGGTGCGCGATCAGCGCCCACACGTTCGCGCACATCTGGCGCATGCGTCCGCGCAGCAGTGCGAAGCCGATCGCGCCGATCCCGCCGACCAGAAAGGTGGCCAGCACGATGTAGAACGTCATCTGCGCGCCGACCCATGCGCCGATCGCGAGCATCAGCTTCACGTCACCCGCAGCCATTCCGCGCAGCAGATAGAACGGCAGCAGCAGGCCGAAGCCGGTCGCCGCGCCCGCCAGCCACGCAAGTGCACCTGCCTGGATCCCGTGCAGCGTGCACTGTGCGATCAGCGCGCCGACCAGACCGAGCGCGACGAGCCGGTTCGGAATGCGTCGGCTCGTGATGTCGGTGCTGGCCGCGACGATCGCGAGCAGCGTCACGCACAACGGAACCGGGTAAGGCAGCGCGGCAGGCAGCACCATGGCGGACCTCGATTGGACGTAATGGCCGGACTCACTGACCCAGTGCGGTATCGACCGCCACGGTCACGACCGACGCGATCATGTCGTACATATCCTGAAGCGAGCCTTTCAGCGTGACCACGCTTCCCAGCACGACGGTGGCGAACATCGCCGCAAGCAGCGCATATTCGATCGCCGTCACCCCCTGCTCGTCGTCGATCCATCGCGATATCGCATCTGCACGTACCCTGACCCGCATGGCGTCCTCCGATTCGGTTTGATCAAAAAAGCGGAGGCGGCTCGAGCACTGCACCGGCCGAGCCATCCGCCGTTCGTTGCATCCGACATCTGTTGGTGTTGCGTCCGGCCCTGCACGCGTGACGGGATGGCGACGAACGGGCCGGACCCACCGTTCGCCGCCCGCCATTCAGATGGCCGCGTTGAGATCGTCTGCAATCGTGTTGAACACGGTCTTGAGATCCGTTCCGACCGCCGTCAGTGCTGCAACGAGTCCGACTGCGATCAGTGCGGCAATCAGGCCGTATTCGATGGCCGTCACACCTTGTTCGTCTTGGACGAAACCGCGGACCTTCTGGATGAACTTGAACATGGCTCTTCTCCTTTCGCACTACTATGAAAATCCCGTTGTCGGGGATCGACGCGGGGAGCGGGGTACTACCGGCACAACAAAAGAATGCGGATGTAGCGCTCAGCGACGCACACGGCAGGGTACGAGCCTGGCCTGGCGAACGATCGTCGGTGAGCTGATGCGTGCGATATGCATGCATGCTGCGATCGGGCGGAACGCGCGATCGAGCAGAACGGCGAGACCGTTCCGGGCATGAATACGGATTGAGCGGATGACGCCAACGCGTCGATGCTGCTGCAGATCTTCTGCGCGGCATGCAAGCCGCGGCGTGCTCCGGTCTTTCATTTTTATTCCCCAAACGCTGTCATGTGATTCTTGTTGCGCGGACGATGCCGTCGCGTATCGCTCGGTCGACGATTCCGGCGGTTTTCAAGGCCTGGGCGGCGTATTCCCCGATGCGCCCTCGATCCGTTGCTTTCCGCAGGTGATTCAGTCCGGTTCGGTAAGTCCGTTGCTTGAACCGGTCATTCGTCACATCGTCGACTGTCGTGCGGACCTTGACGCAAAGAGCAGGCCAGCCGCAAAGAAAGCCAGGCGCAGCAAGGGTTCGGGCGATTCGCCCACCAGTGGAGCTTCGGCCCGATGCGCGAAATGTTTCAGATTTGATATACGCGTGCCGGTCGCCGTGACGTGCCGGCGTGAGCGCCGCCGCGCTGTGCAAGGCACCAAAAAATTTTCTCGGGACTTTCCCGAATCCGCGAGGCCGCTCCCCCGACGCCGGTTCCACGACGTGCCGGACCGGCCAAAAACCCGGAATGTTTCAAGCGAGAAACATCATTTGCGCCGGCGCGGGTTTTTCAGATGTAAAAACCCGGTTTTCAGCCATGTCGCCGCCAAATCGATATTTCACGATTCAGCCCGCGGTTTGCGTCACGCGATTTTTTCTCCAACAATGCATTCACCGGACAGCGCCATTGAATGCGATTCGCTCCGGATACACGACAACACAAAAAGGCTGCGGCACACCAGGCGGCCTTCACTGCAGACGGGGCATCATGTACACAGCCAATCGTGGAGTGCGCTATCGCGCCAAACGCTGTGCTCAATGGCTGACAGCGGACCGGATCATTCCGTACAGCTGCATCATGCTGATGCTCTGCGTTGGATTCCTGATTACCTGGGGCGCCGTCACGAATACCTTCACGTCGCAAACCACCGCCCGGCCGGGCGTCGACTTCTCCGTCTTCTGGACCGCATCGCAACTCGTGCTGCAAGGCCACGCCGCGGCGATCTACGATCCGGTCTTCTTCTCCCATGCCGAGGTAGCGCAGTTCGGGGCCTATCTGGGTCACCAATCGCTGCCCTGGCTCTATCCGCCGACGATGCTGCTGTTCGTCGCGCCGATTGCCCTCGTGCCTTTCCTGCCCGCGTATTTCCTCTTTTTTGCGGGCAGTCTTTTATGCTATGCGTACGCCGTCCTGCGACTGTCGGGCCTGCGTGCGTACCTGCCCGTTCCGCGCGCCGCCGCGCTCGTCGTGCTTGCCTATTCAGGTGTGTTCGCGTCCGTCCTGTACGGGCAGAACAGCATCCTGACCGCCGGTATCGCCGCGCTCGCGCTGCATTTCATCGGCCCGCGCCCGATCATCGCGGGCGTGCTGATCGGGCTGCTCGCCATCAAGCCGCAGATGGCGATGGTGTTTCCATTCGTGCTGATCGCGGCGCGTGCATGGCGCACCTTCGCGGCGGCGGCGCTCACGACCACGCTGTTCGTGGTGGCCGGCATCGCGCTGACCGGCACCAGCTCGCTGACCGGCCTGGCCCACGCGATGTCGATCGTGCGCGGCATGCATTTCACCCTGCCTGCCTACTGGTTCGTTTCACCGACGACGTTCGCGGCGCTGCGGCTCGCGGGTGCATCGATTCCGATCGCGCTCGCCGCGCAAGCCGCCGTCGGACTGCTCGCCATCGCAGCCGCCGTTCATGTGTGGCGCCGCACGGCCGACATGCGGCTGTGCGGCGCCGCGTTGGTGGTCGCCACGCTGTTGACGACGCCCTATCTGTGGCATTACGAACTGGCGTGGCTCGGCATCGCGGTCTTCTGCGTGATCGCTCACGGCCTCGAAGACGGCTGGCTGCCGGGAGATCAGATCGTGATCGTGCTCGCGTGGCTGCTGCCGATATTCGAGGTGTTCAACCGGATCACGAAGCTGCCGCAGATCGGCCCGATCGTGCTGCTCGCCGTCCTGTTCGTCGTCGTGCGTCGCGCAAGCCTTGCGCCGCGGAGCGCGCAATGAAATCGCCGCTCTCCCTCCTGCACGTCGGTTCGGCGGTCGACGCCCATCCCGAGCTGCCAATCGCAGGGCCCCGCCGTTTCCCGCATTGGCTCAATCGTGATCGGGTGCGCCTCTATGCGGCAGCGGTATTGTTTGCCGAACTGCTGTTCATGTTCGTGTATCTCGCGCGCGTACATTGGTCGCAAACATCCCTGCCCGAACCCCTGGCACAGGATGTCGCGCCGATCTGGGGCGCCGCGAGGCTCGCCGCTCACGGCCTCGGGATCAACGCGTGGAACCTGCCGTCGCTGTTCGAGGTCGAGAAGGTCGCGCTCCCGCTGATGAACGCCGGGAACGGCTCGCTGCCGTGGCTCTACCCGCCCACGATGCTGATGTTCGTGCTGCCGCTCGGCTGGCTGCCATACATGTTCGCGCTGGTGCTGTGGCTGGGCGCCACCTACGCGCTGTTCGTGACGACGATCCGCGCAACCGTACAGCGCGAGGGCGCGCTGCTCTGCGCGCTCGCGTTCCCCGGCGCGTTTCTCGCAGTGATCGTCGGGCAGACAAGCCTGCTGACCGCGACGCTCGCAGGCGTCGGGCTGCTGACGCTGAATCGCCGTCCCGTCATCGCCGGCATCTGCTTCGGAATGCTGACGATGAAGCCGCAGATGGCGGTGCTGTTTCCGCTCGCGCTGCTGTGCGCCGGACAATGGCGTGCGCTGGCCGCTTGGGTCGCGACGATCGCCAGCGGCTTCGCGCTGTCGACGCTGATGTTCGGCTTCGACGCCTGGGTCGCATTCGCGCACGGCTTGCACGCCGCATACCAGATCGTCGGCGCCGGCCACGCCAAGCTCGCACGCATGCCGACCGTGTTCGCGCTCGCGACGATGGCCGGCTGGCCCGCCGCCGTCGCGCGTGTGCTGCAACTGCTGTCGGCCGCGACCGCCGCGATCGCCGTCGTGTACGCGTGGCGCGGCGCGTGTTCGTACGCGCTGCGCGCGGCGACCCTCGCGTGCGCGTGCCTGATCGTCAGCCCTTATCTGTACGACTACGACCTGACCTGGTACGGCCTCGTGATCGCGTGGTACGCACGCTATGCATGGACGCACGGCTGGCGGCGCTTCGATCGCGAATGGCTGCTGCTGCTGTGGGTGATGCCGCTCGCCGGTCTCGTGCTGGTCCCGCACCTGTCGTTCCAGTTCATGCCGCTCGTCACGCTCGCGTCGCTGGCGCTACTCGTCAGCCGGATCGCACGGGAAAGGCACGACGTGCCGTCGATGCCCGACGCGCGCGACGACACGACCGAAACCGGCTTCACGCATCCGTTGCGCTCACATCACCGCCCGGCGCACGGACTGCGCCGCACCGGCCGCCCGACCTTCGGCATCGGCCGCTGACACGCGATCACAGGGGAACCATCATGCGCGAATCACTCTACACGCCACTCGTCTCGCTGGTCGTGCCGTTCTACAACGAAGGCGAAGCCGTCGAACGCTTCTTCGACGTCGTGATTCCGTTGATGGCCGGCCTCGACGCGATCCGCTTCGAGATCGTCTGCGTCAACGACGGCAGCCGCGACGACACGCTCGAACGCCTGATCCGGATCAGCATGAGCGACCGCCGCGTGCGCGTCATCGATCTCACGCGCAACTTCGGCAAGGAAGCGGCGCTGACGGCCGGCCTCGACGAAGCCGCCGGCGACGCCGTGATCCCGCTCGACGCCGACCTGCAGGATCCGCCGAGCCTGATTCCGGTGATGCTCGAGCACTGGCGCGACGGTGTTGAAGTCGTCGCCGCGAAGCGTAGCAACCGCGCATGCGATTCGTTCGCGAAGCGCACTGCCGCCTCGATCTACTACCGCGTCCACAACCTGCTGTCGGACGTGAAGCTGCCGGAGAACGTCGGCGACTTCCGGCTGATGGATCGCAAGGTCGTGAACGCGCTGCGCAGCCTGCCGGAGCGGCATCGTTTCATGAAAGGGCTGTTCGCATGGGTCGGCTACCGGACCGTGATCATCGAGTACCAGCGCGAAGCGCGCAGCGCAGGGCACTCGAAGTTCTCCGGATGGAAGCTGTGGAACTTCGCGCTCGAGGGGATCACGAGCTTCAGCACCGTGCCGCTGCGCAGCTGGACCTATATCGGCCTGGGCATCGCCGCGCTCTCCTTCCTGTACGGCGCGTTCATCGTGGGCCGTACGCTGCTGTTCGGCAACCCGGTGCTCGGCTATGCGTCGCTGCTGTCGGTCACGCTGTTCATCGGCGGGATCGAGCTCATCGGCATCGGCGTGGTCGGCGAGTACATCGGGCGCATCTACGACGAGTCGAAGCAACGCCCCGTCTATCTGATTCGCCGCCGCTACGAGGCGCACGCCAAGGTGATCGAGCTGCCGGTCGCGCGCGATGCGCGGCGCACGGCCGGACGCCGCCGCGTCCAGCCGGCCCGCGTGCGGGTCGGCTCGCGCTGACCGGCGGAGATCGCGATGTTCGAACTGCTCTGCGCGGAGCGCGTGCGGCTCGCGCGCTTCGGCCTGTCAGGGCTTTGCTCGACCGCGCTGCACGTTCTGGTCGCATCCGCGATGTATGCGCTGTTCGATGCGACGCAGGTGCTCGCGAACGCCGTCGCGTTCGTGTGCGCGACGGCGTTCTCGTATCTCGCGAATACGCTGTGGAGCTTCTCGTCGACGGTGCAGTCGCGCAATCTGGTGCGCTATCTGACGGTCGCGCTGGCCGGCTTCATCGAAACGATGCTGCTCGCGCGCGCCGCCGAACTGCTCGACGTGCCGCGCGGCTGGGCCATCGTCGCGATCGCGCTGCTGATCCCGCCGACGATGTTCGTGCTGCATCGGGTGTGGACGTATCGGTAAAGCTTTACGGTGGCGAGCCCGGCGTCACGCAGCAATGGCCCGTCAACGGTTCAGCTCCTCGAGGCGCAGGCCGTTGGTCTTCGGCCCGAAGAATCCGATCGATACCGCGACCGCCAGCATGCACGCCGTGATCCCGGCGAATACGCCGGGCAACCCGAAATCGCGAAGCAGGAACGCGATCGCAAAACCCGACATCATCGCGCCGACCCGGCTTGCCGAGTACACGATTCCATTGGCGCGGCACCGCACGGCCGTCGGGAACAACTCGGCCTGGTAAGCGTGGTAGCAGACCGAGATGATCTGGCCGGCGAAGCTGATCAACACGCCGAGCAGGATGAGCGGCACCACGGCCCTGACCTGCGCGAACGCCGTCCCGCAGACGATCACGACCAGCGCGCCGCCGACGATCAGGTATTTGCGCTGGATCCGGTCGGCGACGGCCATCGCCAGCAGCGGCCCGACCGGCAACGCGAACGCGATGATGAACGAATAGAGCAGGCTTTTCGTGACCGTGATGCCCTGGCTGATCAGCAGCGTCGGCACCCAGTTCGCGAAACCGTAATAGCCGATCGCCTGGCAAAAGTTGAAGACGATCAGCATCACGAGGCGCGAACGATACGGCGGCTGCCACAACTCCGCGAGCGATGCGCGTCGATGCCGCGGCTGTTCGACGATCGGCGACGGCGGCGGCAACGGCTGCCCCGACTGACGTTCGACGATCGCCTCGATGTGCCGCACGATCGCGTCGCTCCTCGCGACCTGTCCGTGCATCGCGAGCCACCGCGGACTCTCCGGCACGCCGCGCCGGATGAACCACACCAGCAACGCGCCGAGCGCGCCCGCGAGCACCACGACGCGCCATCCGTCGATGCCGAACACCGTGGTCGGCACCAGCCAGTACGACAGGATCGCGGCGACCGGCGCCGCCGCGAACATCACGCTCTGGTTGAACGCCATCGCGCGGCCACGCATCTGCTGCGGGACGAGTTCCGTCACGTAGCTGTCGATCGTGATGATCTCGACCCCGACACCGATTCCCGTGATGAAGCGCCAGAGGATCATGCCTTCGGCGGTCGTCTGAAATGCCATGATCACCGAGCCGATCGAATACCAGAGCAGCGACACCGTGAACACCGCGCGCCGGCCGTAGCGATCGGGCATCCAGCCCAGCCCGAACGTACCAACGAATAAGCCGGCGAACGTCGCGGCGATGAAGCCGGCGATTCCGGTGAAGCCGAAAAATGCGTGCGTGGTGGTTTGCAGCACGCCGCTCTTCGCCATGCCCGGCGCGATATAGCCGGTGAAGATCAGGTCGTAGACTTCGAAAAAACCGCCCAGTGAAATCAGCAGCACCAGCATCCATAGATGGCGGGTGATCGGCAGCCGATCCATGCGCGCTGCGATTGCTGCGCCCGGCATGGCGTCGACATCGATGAAGGGCGAATCGTGCGGACGCGAATCCGCGGTGACGATGGGCTGCATGTCTGTCTCCTGATACGGCGATTGTCGACGGCCTTGTTGTTCGATCGTGGTCCGTCTGCCGGTGTTGCGCGCCGCGCACGTCATGCGCGGCGCATGGTTCTCATCGGTTTCGTGCTGCGACACCTCGACGGATCGGATCGCTGCCGAGGCGGTAGAGGGTCATGCGGCCGCGCGTCCGGTCAGCCGCGAAAGAATCTCGTGCGTGTGTTCGCCGACCCGGGCCAGCGCCTGCCGAACGCCCGGCCGCCGGCCGCCCATCGTCAGCGGCAGCAGCACGACGTCGGTCGTCGTGCCGTCGTCGGCCTCCATCGGCACGAGGCCGCCGCTGGCCTTCAGATGCGGATCGTCGAGCAATTGCTCCGGTCGCACGATCGGTGCATACGGAATGCCCGCGGCTTCGAGCTTCGGCGTCAGTTCGTCGATCCGGTGCCTCTTCAGGATGTCGCCAAGAACATCGAGCAACGCCGGCCGGACCGCCACCCGCAACGCGTTGCTGGCAAAGCGCGGCTCGGCGGGCAGATCCGGCCGGCCGAGCACGTCGCACAGCGTGACGAACTGCTTGTCGCTGACGGCGCCGATGAATAGCTGCTCGTCGTCGGCAAGCGTGAACACGTCGTACACGCTCCAGGCGGACACGCGCGCGGGCATCGGCGGCGGCGCTTCGTGCGTCATCGCATACTGCTGCATGTGCTGCGCGCAGAGGAACACGCAGTTCTCGAAGAGCGCGCTTTGCACTTCCTGGCCGCGCCCGGTGACGTCCCGTTCGCGCAGCGCGGCGAGCACGCCGATCGCACCGAACATGCCGCCCATGATGTCGTTGACCGACGTTCCCGCGCGCAACGGCCGGCCCACCGGCCCCGTCATGTAGGAAAGCCCGCCCATCATCTGCACGACTTCGTCGAGCGCGAGCCGCTTCTCGTACGGCCCGGGCAGGAAGCCCTTGTGCGACACATAGACGAGCCGCGGGAACGCCTTCGACAACGTGTCGTAGTCCAGACCAAGTTTCGTCATCAGACCCGGACGAAAATTCTCGAGCATCACGTCGCAGGTGCCGATCAGTTCGACCGCCGCGTCCTTGCCTTCCGGCGTGTTGATGTCGAGGACGACGCTCTTCTTGTTGCGGTTGAAGGTGCGGAAGAAGCCGATGCCGAGGCCCGGCAGCTTGCGGGTCTTGTCGCCGCCGGGCGGTTCGATCTTGATGACCTCCGCGCCGAGATCCGCGAGAATCATCCCGCACGTCGGCCCCATGACCATGTGCGTGAACTCGATCACGCGCACGCCGTCGAGCGGCAGTCTTGCGTTGGTTTCCATGAAGTCCTCAGGCATTGAGCGCGATCGACGCGCGATGGGTTTTCGGCAGGCCGGCCCGCCACAGCGCGCCGTGCAGCGATTCGCCGTCGAGCCAGCGCGCGACCTTGGCGCGCAGCGCCAGCAGCGCCGGCAGGTCGATGCCGGTATCGATGCCCATGTCGGCGAGCATGAACGCCAGGTCTTCGCTCGCCGCATTGCCGCTTGCGCCCGGCGCGTGCGGGCAGCCACCGATGCCGGCGAGCGTCGCGTCGAAACGCGCGACGCCGGTTTCGAGCGCGGCATAGACGTTCGCAAGCGCGAGGCCGCGCGTATCGTGAAAGTGACCGCAAAAGAAGCGCTCGCCGGCGACGCGACGCGCCCGCTCGAACAGCGCGCGCACGGCGGCCGGCCCCGCGTAGCCGACCGTATCGGCGATGCTGACGCGATCCGCGCCCGCATCGAGCAACGCCTGCATGCAGCGCAGGACCTCGTCCGGTTCGACGCGCCCCTGGATCGTGCAGCCGAATGCCGTGCCGATGCCGCCTTCGATCAGCGTCGTCGATCCGGCGGCATCGCGTTCCGCGCGGATGCGTGCGACCTCGGCGACGACTTCATCGGGCGTCTTGCGCAGGTTCGCGAGGCTATGTTCGCGGCTCGCGGACAACGGCACGAGCAGCAGGTCGGCGCCCGTTTCGAGTGCGCGCTGCGCGCCTTTCAGGTTCGGCACCAGCACCGACACGGCGAGGCCCGGCAGCGTTTTCGCGTACGCGACAAGTTCGGCGGTATCGGCCAGTTGCGGCAGCAGCCGCGCCGGCACGAACGAGCCGACTTCGATCTCGCGCTGGCCGGCCGCATAGGCGCCGGCGATCCATTCGAGCTTGCGCGCGGTCGGCAGGACGGCCTGGATGCTTTGCAAACCGTCGCGCAATCCGACCTCGCGAATCACGACGTGGGTGGGGAAAGAACGCATGGGGTGGCTGTCTCCGCAATCGGTGGCCGGTCGTCACACGCCGGCGATAGCCCCACTTTAGAGATTCCCGAAAAAACGTAAAGCATCGGTTTGGAAGCGAACCCGTTCCGAAACGGAATCCCTCCACATCACACCGTGAAGGCATTTCGAAAGCAATACGCGCTGAGCGACGCGTCCTCGCCGTCGTGGTAATTTCTGGCATTCCCGGAGAACCCGGAAGCCGGCGGAATCGAGCCGCAAAATTCCGGCCCGGAACGTTCCGACATGCGGAGACTGCACCGATGCGCGACATCGACCTCAAGACCCTGCGGCTGTTCGTGGCGGTGTGCGATCACGGCAATATCGCGCGTGCCGCGCAAGAAGCGCACATCGAGCCTTCGGCGATCAGCAAGCGCATCGCGCAGCTCGAAAGCGATCTCGGCGTGCCGGCGCTCACGCGGTCACGACGCGGCGTCGCGCCCACGCCGGCCGGCATCGCGCTGCTCGAGCATGCGCGCAGCATGTTGTTCACGATGGAGCGGATCGCAGCCGACGTCACCGCGATCGGCGACGGGCTGCAGGGGCGCGTGAGCATCTGCGCGTCGGCATCGGCGATCGCGGAAGCCTTGCTGGACGACATCGCGTCGTTCATGCGCGATCCGGCCAACCGGAACATCAAGGTCGACGTGGAAGAGCGGCTGTCGCGCGATCTTGTCCGGCAGGTGCGCGAAGGGGCTGCCGCGCTCGGCGTGTGCTGGGACAACGTCGACCTGCAAGGGCTGCAGGAGCGGTCCTATCGCCACGACCAGTTGGCGCTCGCCGTGCATCCCGAGCATCCGCTCGCCGGCCGTCGGTCGATCGGCTTCGACGACACGCTCGAATTCGAGCACGTCGGCTTGCCGCCGGCCACCGCTGTTCATACGATGCTCAAGCGGGCCGCCGCGGACCGCGGCCGGACCGTGTCGTATCGCGTGATCGTGTCGAGCTTCGACGCGGCGTTTCGCGTCGTGGCCGCGGGCCTGGGCATCAGCGTCATTCCGGTCGAAGTGGCGGCGGCTTACCGGCAGTCGCTCGGCGTGCACATGATCCCGCTCACCGACTCATGGGCGAAGCGCCGCTTCATCGTGTGTTTCCAGCGCTTCGATACGCTGCAGCCCGCCGCCCAGCGGATGGTCGACCATCTCGCGAACCGCGCCGTCGGCGGCCGTTGACGCATCGCGCCGCGTCGGCAATCGGCTCGCGCAGCACGGCGGCACCGACGCCCCCCCGACAGGGTCGAAGCATTCATCGCTCCGTCACGAAACCATCGCACCCGATGCGAGCGACCCCTGCTAGCATGCCGGGTGGCCCGCGCGAATCGCGACCCGGCTGTAAAGATGTCGCGTGGCGTGGCATTTACTTCTCCACACGCCTACATGTTCGGCCCTGCGCGACCGCTTCGACGCGGCCGCTTCCCGCAAGCACGAATCGTGCTCTGCCCGCATTCGACTTCCATCCGACGGCCGGCTGCGCCGCAAGCTGTGGCGCGCGCCGCCGGCACGAGATTCGTCCATGCCCAGGAAAAAACCCAGCATCTGGCTCCGGCCTTTCGACCTGTTTTCCGCCGCGACGAGCACGCGACCGAAACGCAAGACAGCCAAACCGGCGGCGTCGGTCAAGCGCGCCGCCACTGTACGGACCCCGCGTCGCACCCGCACCCCGGCGCCGGCCGCCCATCCGTCGCCGCGCCACGCACCGGGCACCTGGCTGCGTTCGTTTCATTCCGCGCGCCCGACCGCCGGCCGCCTCGTCAACCATCTCGCCTACGCGCTGTACCTGCCGGCCGCACCGGTGACGACCGCCGGCATGCCGGTCGTCGTCATGCTGCACGGCTGCAAGCAGACCGCCGAGTCGTTCGCCGCGGGCACGCGCATATGCCGCGCCGCGGAGCGTGCCGGGTTTGCCGTGCTGTTCCCCGAACAGGCGAAGACCGCGCACGCGCATCGCTGCTGGAACTGGCATGGCGATGCGTCGCAGTCGGAGCTTCCGGCGGTTGCGTCGCTGATCGACGCGATCGTGCGGGAGCGCGGGTTCGACCGCGACCGGATCTATCTGGCCGGCATGTCGGCCGGCGCGGGGCTCGCCGCGCAGCTGGCGCTCGCGTATCCCGAGCTGTTCGCGGCCGTCGGTCTGCATTCCGGTCCGGCCATCGCGCCGCCGTTGTCGACGATGGCCGCGATGAGCCTGATGCGCCGCGGCCTGCGCGACGACCCGATACACGTGGTCGACGCATGCGTCGACGTGCGCGCGTATCCGGGCATGCCCGCGCTCGTCATGCATGGCGGGCTCGATACCGTCGTCGCCGAGCAGAACGCGCTGCAACTCGGCGTCGCGTTCGCGCGGATCAATCGGCTCGTCGACGAACACGGTGAGCTGCGCGTCGGCGAGCGGCATACCTACGTGCATGACGATGCGGATTACACGGACTATCTGCGCGGCGGCCGGGTGATCGTCCGCGTCTGCATCGTTCGCCGCCTCGCGCACGCGTGGAGCGGCGGCGATCCGCGCGAAGCGTTCCACTCCGCGACGGGGCCGGACGCCACCGCGATGTTCTGGAATTTCTTTCGAAGGCGGCGGCGCAAGCGGTAACGGCGACGCTGCGCCGCCTCGCGCTCACGCGCGCTGCCCGACTGCCGCCGTCTCGCTCACGCTCACGCTCTCGCTCGTCTCTGCGCGCCGGATTGGCAGCCGAATGCGGAAGGTCGTGCCGCGCCCCGGCTCGCTCGTCACGTCGATTGTGCCGCGGTGGCGCTCGACGATGCCGTGCGACACCGACAAGCCGAGCCCCGTGCCCTGCCCGACCGGCTTCGTCGTGAAGAACGGATCGAAGATCCGCCGCACGATGTCGGGCGTCATGCCGGTGCCGGTGTCACTGATCGCGATCGACACGTGTTCGTCGTCGCTCGACGTACGGATCGTGATCACGCCGCGCTCGGGAATCGCGTGCGCCGCGTTGACGAGCAGGTTCATGAAGACCTGGTTCAATTGCGACGGCAGGCATTCGACGGGCGGCACGTCGCCGTACTCGCGCACGATGTCGGCCTTGTACTTGAGTTCGTTGTGGACGACGTTGAGCGTGCTCTCGAGCCCCGCGTGGATGTCGGCCACGCACCATTCGCCGCTGCCCGGCCGCGAGAAATCGCGCAGGTCCTGCACGATCCGCCGCACCCGCAGCGCGCCGTCGATCGACTCGTCGATCAGCGTCGCGATCTCGTCGCGCACGTAGTCCAGATCGGCGGCGCGCCCCATCGCGGCCAGCGCGTCGCGTTGGGCGGGTTCCAGCTGCGGCAGCGCGGCCTCGTGCGCGGCGATCACGTCGAGCAGGCTGCGCACCCACGTCTTCAGCGTGTTGAGGTTCGCGCTGATGAAGCCGACCGGATTGTTGATCTCGTGCGCAACGCCGGCCGCGAGCTGGCCGATCGATGCGAGTTTTTCCGACTGCAGCAGCTGCACGTGCGTTTCCTCGAGTGCCCGCAGCAGGCGCCGCTGTTCGTCCTTCTCCTGCTCGAGCCGGATCTGCGCCGCCTTGCGCTCGTCGATCTCGGTCGCCATGTTTTCGCGGGTGCGCTGCAGCATCGCGGTCGTCTGCTCGTAGCGTCGCAACGCCGTTTCGAGTTCCGCGGTCCGCAATCGCACCAGCCGCTCGAGCGTATCCGTCATCCCGCGCAGAAAGGTCGTCCGCGCATCGAAACGGGACACCAGCAGCGTGACGATCAGCGTCGCCATCGTGAACAGGGCGATCGTCGTCGCAAGCCACGGCCCATCGATCCCGTTCGCCGCGCCGCATCGCGCATCCGGCGCGAAATGCGCGGCGGCCATCGCCGTGTAGTGCATGCCCGTGATGGCGACGCCCATGATCAGCGCCGCCCCGATGCGCAGCGCGGTCGCATGGCGCGCCTGTTGCACGCGCAGCGCCTGCGCCATCCAGAGCGCGGCGGTCGACGCGATCACCGCGATGCCGATCGACGCCGCGAACAGCGCGGGATCGTAGCGAATGCCGGGCGCCATGCGCATCGCGGCCATTCCCGTGTAATGCATCCCGACGATGCCGGCGCCCATCAGCGCGCCGCCCGCGAGCAGGCGCCGGCGGCTCAACCGCGCACGCGTGACGATGTTCAGCGCGAAATACGACACGAGCACCGCGATGACGAGCGACGCGACGGTATCCGGCAACGCATAGCCGAGCGGGATCGGCAGCGACAGCGCCAGCATGCCGACGAAATGCATCGACCAGATGCCGGTGCCCATCGCGGCCGCGCCGCCGCCCAGCCATGCGCGCTTGAGCTTCGGGTTGTCGAGCAGCGAAATGAACGCGGCCAGGTCGAGCGCCGTATAGGACGCCAGCGTCGCGATGACGAGCGACAGCAGGACAAGCAGCGGATCGTAGGTGCCATGCATGATCGAACCCTCGGTCGAGAGGAACGCGTTGCCGCGGCGCACGGACGATCGCGCGCCGCGGGCGTGCGGTGCGCGACGTCAGGCCGCCGGCGGCGCGTCGGCCGGCGCCTGCTTCGACGCGGCGGCACCGGTCAGCACCAGAATGTCGAACGATGTTCCTTCGCGCGCCTCGAAGCGACGCACGAGCTCGATCTGGTGCGCCGACATCACGCTGCCCTTCGTCATCAGCAGCACGCCGCGATGCGTGCGCAGATCGTCGGCGAGCTGCATCCCTTCGCGCAGCTGCGCGGACTGAACCTCCGCGACGGACGTCGCGATGCCGAGGCTCGCCGGATGCCGCATCAGTTCGATGAAGCGCGCGACGAGCAGCGGGTCGTAACGTACCCCGGCCTGCGAGTGCAGCACGTCGATCGCCTGCTCGACCGAATGCGGCGCACCGATCTCGCCGTTGCGCAGCCCTTCGAAATCGCGCGCGATCGCGACGATCCGCGAGCCGAGCGGGATCGCATCGCCCGTCAGGCCGTCCGGTGTGCCGCGCCCGTTGTATCGCTCGTACTGGTGCAGCACGATCGACGCGACCTTGTGCAACTGCGCGACCGGCGTGAGCACCATCTGCGCGCGCAGCGGATGCTGCTGGAACAGGCTGTGCTCGTCCGTCGTCATCTTCACGAGCGGCTTGTGCAGCAGCTCGTCGGGCAGCGACAGCTTGCCGATGCCGTGCAGCAGCCCCGCGAAATAGACGTCCTGCGCGTGCAGGTTGCTCATCCCGGCCGACAGCGCGAGATGCCGCGCGATCTCGCCGACGCGCATCGCATGGCCGCCGGCGGTCCCGCAGCGCAGCTCGATCATGCTCGCGCACACCTGGACCATCGCGGTGAAACTGCTTTTCAGGTCGGCCTGGGCCGCTTCGAGGAACATCACGGTTTGCGCGAGCTCCTCGGTGCGCGCGCGCACCTGTGTTTCGAGTTCCGTATTGAAGCGGCGCAGCGTTTCGTTCTGCGCTTCGGTCAATGCGGCGAGCCGCGCCGCTTCGGCGCGCAAGCGCCGCTGCTCGAGCGCCTGCTCGATCGTCATCAGCAGATCGTGGTCGTCCCACGGCTTGTTCAAGTAGCGGTACACGCCGCCTTCGTTGACGGCCTCCACGATCGACGC
Organism: Burkholderia ambifaria AMMD; assembly: GCF_000203915.1. NCBI lineage: Bacteria > Pseudomonadati > Pseudomonadota > Betaproteobacteria > Burkholderiales > Burkholderiaceae > Burkholderia > Burkholderia ambifaria. The sequence goes on along the minus strand of NC_008392.1, from coordinate 868,894 downwards.
GATGTCGGAATAGCCGGTCAGCAGGATGCGCATCGTGTCCGGGTACAGCGAGCGGGCGCGCGACAGAAACGCCGCGCCGCTCATGTTCGGCATCCGCATGTCGGACACGATCAGGTCGACTTCGGTCGACGCCAGGATCTCGAGCGCCGCCTCGCCGCTGTCGGCGGTCAGGACGCCGTAGCGCGCGGGCCGCAACACGCGCTTGAGCGCGGACAGCACGCTCGGTTCATCGTCGACCAGCAGGATCGACGCAGCAGCAGCGGTGTCGCCGGACGCAGCTTCGGCGATCGTTTCGGGTAGTGCATCGTTCGCTCCGTTCATCGCGGATGTCGTCATAATTGGCCTCGGATCAATTGTCTTCACTACCTCTGTGACATCGGCCTGGGCCGCCGCTTCCACATCGGGGAAAACGCTGATCCGTGCGCGGAGCGAATGCCCGTGTCAGGGCGCCTTGATCCCTTCCGCCCGCGTGGCCAGGAACCGCAGGTATTTGTCGTCCTCGTCCTCGAACAGCTCCGGGCCGCCACCCATGTAGGCGCGCATCAACTCGTCCGCGGCACGGTCGAGATTGCCGAGCTCGAACTGGCACTGACCGAGCCTCAGGTGCAGAAACGGGTTGCCGATCGCATCGGGGAAATGCATCGCATGGCCGAGGTTGTCGCGTCCGGCCTCGTAGTCGGCTTGATGGAAATTCGTGTCGCCGATGGCTGCCATCAACCAGGTTCCGGCTTCCCAGTTGGTCCTGGGTTCGGGAAGCAGGTCGAACGCTTGCCAGTATTTTTCCAGCGCGCCTGCGTAGTCCCCGTCTTCGACCAACGCATCGCCCGCCTCGCTCAGCGCGCCGATCCGCTCGTAAAGCGCGTCGTCCAGTTCTGCCATGTCGAGCTCCTCTCTCCGGAATGAATGCAGCGTGGCAAGCGGGCGGCCTCGATGCCGGACTGCGCACGTCGATCGCCCCTCTTCTCCCGCACCGCATTGTGCACGTGAAGCGTCATGAAGTCAGCCGCCGCCTCGTGCGGATCGGCAAGCAGCAGGCCGATCGGCGTCAAGTGCTCGCGGCACCGCCTCGTCGCGATCGACGGCCTTGCGGTACACGATCACGCGGCGCGGCCGATCGAGATGCCGAATTACGGTATCGTTGCCGGATGCGTCGTGCGCGGCGCGCGTCGCGTCACGATCCGTTCGCATCTTTCAACCTGTATGGAGCATTCATGATTCTGGAAATGGCATCGCTCGAAATCGACCCGTCGCAGGCCGAGCCGTTCGAGGCGGCGGTTCGCCAGGCACTGCCGCTGTTCGCGCGGGCGCGCGGCTGCGGCGGCGCCGAGCTGCATCGCGTGATCGAGCGCAGCGGCGGCTACCTGCTCGTCGTCAAGTGGGACACCGTGGACGATCACATGGTGCATTTCCGGCAATCGGACGACTTCCAGGCATGGCGGCAGTTGGCCGGGCCGTTCTTCAAGAGCCCGCCGCAAGTCGTGCATACCGAAGTGGCGGTCAAGTAACCCCGCATACGCTCGATGCGCCGTCGCGCAGCCGTGCCATTCTCAAACCCCGAGCGCCTGTGCGACCGGCGCACCGATTCCCCGCGAGGTTTTCATGACCATCGACCCTTCCGTCCTTTCCGCGTTCACGCCGACCGGCAAGCTGCGCGCGTCGATCAATCTCGGCAACCCGATCCTCGCGAACCGCGACCCGGCCACCGGCGAGCCATTCGGCGTGTCGATCGACCTCGCGCGCGCGTTCGCCGAGCGGCTGTCGGCCGAGCTCGAACTCGTGGTGTTCGACACCGCCGGCAAGTCGGTGCAGGCGCTGACCGAAGAGCGCGCCGATTTCGGCTTCTTCGCGGTCGATCCGCTGCGCGGCGAAACGGTCGCGTTCACCGAGCCCTACGTGCTGATCGAAGGCTTCTATCTCGTGCGCGACGATTCGCCGATTCGCGGCAATGCGGACGTCGACCAGCCGCACAACCGCGTGACGGTCGGCAAGGGCAGCGCGTACGACCTGTTCCTCACGCGCGAGCTGAAAGCCGCGCAGATCGTGCGCGCGCCGACGTCGCAGGCCGTCGTGCAGACGTTCGTCGAACAGCAGCTCGAAATCGCGGCGGGCGTGAAGCAGCAACTCGAAGCCGATGCCGCGAAGACGCCAGGCCTGCGCCTGCTCGACGAGCGCTTCATGGTGATCCGCCAGGCGATGGGCGTACCGAAGAGCCGCGGCGAAGCTGCGGCCGCGTTGCTCGGCGCGTTCGTCGAGGAGATGAAGGCGTCGGGATTCGTCGCGGATGCGTTGAAGCGCCACGGGATCACGGGCGCGTCGGTCGCGCCGTTGGTGTGATCGGGATCGGCGTTTGGCTGACGCAACCGCGGTGCCGGTCAGGTTGCGCATAGGCTCGCGAACCCAGCCCGCGCACCCCACCCGTCACGCCGGCGTGGCATCACCCGCGCGCAGCGTGATGCCCGTCCACGCGCCGCTCGCGGCCAGTTCGCCGATCAGCTCGACGATCGTTTGCCGCACGGCCAGCGCGGCGGAATTGACGGGGGACGTGTTCGACCAGCACAGGCTCGCGGGCCGGCGAATCTCCGGCTCGACGATCCGGCGCATCTTCGGCCGGCTCGCCGGCTCGCGCGACGCCAGCGCGGAAGCAGGCAGAATCGTGCACGCGAGGCCCGCCTGCGCGAGCGATATCATCGTCGGCAGCGAATCGATATCCGCGACGATATTCAGCGGCACTTCTTCACGCGCGAACGTGCGCTCGAGCAACAGGCGCAGCCCGTTCTGCACGCCCGGCGCGACGAGCGGCACGCCGGCGAGCGACGCGAGGGAACAGGTTCGCGCGCGCGACGGCACCGCGCCGCCCGGCTCGCCGAGCAGATACAGCACCTCGTCGAACAACGGCATCGCGGTAATGCCGGTGGTGTTCGATTCGCGGAACAGGATCGCGAGGTCGAGCCGCCCGTTCGCCAGCAGCTCGTTGATGAAGCCGCTCATGGTCTCGATGTACTGCAGCCGGATGCCCGGATAACGCGCCCGGATTCGTTCGAACAGCGGCACCGCGAGGATCGACGTCATCGTGGTCGGAAACCCCACCGCGACCGTGCCCGACTCGCTGCCCGCGCCTTCCCGCACTTCCTGACGCAGTTGCTCCATCTGCCGCAGCACGAGCCGCGCATGGCGGTACAGCGCCTGCCCGGCCGCCGTCGGCTTCACGCCCTGCGGGCTGCGCACCAGCAGCGCGACGCCGAGGTCGCCTTCGAGCTTCGCGATCTGCTGGCTCAGCGACGGCTGCGCGACGAAGAGTTTTTCGGCCGCTTTCCCGAGGCTCCCGTATTCCACGATGCTGACGAAGTAGCGGAGCTGACGGATGTCCATGGCGGTTCGATCGAAGCGAAAGCCATAGGGTACCCCTATGACGGGTACATTCAAACGGTATTTCCGTCGCGCCCGCGCTTCACCTACAGTCACTTCATGCCCAGTCAGAAGCGCCGGCCGCCCGGCGATGGAGGTGACAGTGAATGCTTCCCGGTCGAATGCCAGTGACGATGTCCGGCAAGTCACGACGGACCTCATCAGCGCCGAACGTGCAGTCGCACTCGCGGCCACGCTCGACCACCCGATCGTTCCCGCCGCCGGCGATGCGTTGCCGCCCGCGTGGCACTGGCTGTATTTCTGGTCGATCGCGCCGCAGGCCGAGCTCGGCCCCGACGGCCATCCGCGCAAGGGCGGCTTCCTGCCGGACCTCGGGCTGCCGCGCCGCATGTGGGCCGGCGGCCGGCTGACGTTCGAACGGCCGCTGCCGATCGGCGCGATCGCAACGCGCACGTCGCGCGTGCTGTCGGTCGAGCGCAAGGAAGGCCGCAGCGGCACGCTCGGCTTCGTGACCGTCGAGCACGTGATCGAAGCCGCGGGCGAAGTCGCGATCCGCGATGAACACGACATCGTCTATCGCGGCGCGGCGGCGCCCGGCACCGTCGCGCCCCCGCCGAAGGCCGCGCCCGAGCATGCGCAATGGCGGCGCGACATCACGCCGGACGAAGTGATGCTGTTCCGCTATTCCGCGCTGACCTTCAACGGCCATCGCATTCATTACGACCGCACCTACGTGCGCGACGTCGAAGGCTATCCGGACCTCGTCGTGCACGGCCCGCTGATCTCGACGCTGCTGCTCGACCTCGTCACGCGCTCGCTGCCCGGCGCGACGATCAGCGAATACGCGTATCGCGCGGTGCGGCCGACCTTTCTCGGCCACCCCTTCAGCGTGTGCGGCCGCCTCGCCGACGACGGCAAGACCGTCGAACTCTGGGCGAACGACCACGACGGCTGGCTGACCATGTCCGCGAGCGCGACCCTCGCCTGACCCATTCCGACGCTTTCCCCGATACGACGCATGAACCCTACCGACGCGTACCAAGACATTCGCGAAGCCGTTCGCGACCTGTGCGGCGAGTTTCCCGCCGACTATTTCCGCGGGATCGATGAAGCGCGCGGCTATCCCGAAGCGTTCGTCGACGCGCTGACGAAAGCCGGCTGGCTCGCCGCGCTGATTCCGCAGGAATACGGCGGCTCCGGCCTTGGGCTGACCGAGGCGTCGGTGATCATGGAGGAAATCAATCGCGCGGGCGGCAACTCCGGCGCGTGCCACGGCCAGATGTACAACATGGGCACGCTGCTGCGCCACGGCTCGGCCGAACAGAAGCAGCGCTATCTGCCGAAGATCGCGAGCGGCGAGCTGCGCCTGCAGTCGATGGGCGTGACCGAGCCGACCACCGGCACCGACACGACCAAGATCAAGACGACCGCCGTGCGCAAGGGCGACCGCTACGTGATCAACGGCCAGAAGGTGTGGATCTCGCGCGTGCAGCACTCCGACCTGATGGTCCTGCTCGCGCGCACGACGCCGCTGTCGGACGTGCAGAAGAAGTCGGAGGGGATGTCGATCTTCATCGTCGATCTGCATCACGCGATCGGCAACGGGATGACCGTGCGCCCGATTCCGAACATGGTCAACCACGAGACGAACGAGCTGTTCTTCGACAACCTTGAAATCCCCGCCGAGAACCTGATCGGCGACGAAGGCCAGGGCTTCCGGTACATCCTCGACGGACTCAACGCCGAACGCACGCTGATCGCCGCCGAATGCATCGGCGACGGCTACTGGTTCGTCGACAAGGTGTCGCAGTACGTGAAGGATCGCGTCGTGTTCGGCCGCCCGATCGGCCAGAACCAGGGCGTGCAGTTTCCGATCGCCCGCGCGTTCGTCAACGTCGAGGCCGCGAGCCTGATGCGCTTCGAGGCCGCGCGCCGGTTCGACGCGCACGAACCGTGCGGCGCGCAGGCGAACATGGCGAAGCTGCTCGCGGCCGACGCGTCGTGGGAAGCCGCGAACGCGTGCCTGCAGTTCCATGGCGGCTTCGGCTTCGCGTGCGAATACGACGTCGAGCGCAAGTTCCGCGAAACGCGCCTGTACCAGGTCGCGCCGATCTCGACGAACCTGATCCTGTCGTATGTCGCGGAGCACATCCTCGGCCTGCCGCGGTCGTTCTGACGGGAGCGACGAGCATGCGTCCACTCGAAGGCATCAAGGTCGTCACGTTCGAGCATGCGATCGCCGCGCCGTTCTGCACGCGTCAGCTCGCGGATCTCGGCGCGCGCGTGATCAAGATCGAACGGCCGGGCGTCGGCGATTTCGCGCGAGGCTACGACGAACGCGTGTCGGGACTCGCGTCGCACTTCGTGTGGACCAACCGCTCGAAGGAAAGCATCACGCTCGACGTCAAGCAGCCCGCGGCGCTCGACGTCGTGCACAAGCTGCTCGCGGATGCCGACGTGTTCGTGCAGAACCTCGCCCCCGGCGCGACGCAACGCCTGGGGCTCGACTACGACGCGCTGCGCGCGCGCTATCCGCGGCTGATCGTCTGCGACATCTCCGGCTACGGGCTCGACGGGCCGTTTCGCGACAAGAAGGCATACGACCTGCTGATCCAGAGTGAATCCGGATTCCTGAGCATTACCGGCTCCGACGGCGAGCCGGCCAAGGCCGGCTGCTCGATCGCCGATATCGCGGCGGGCATGTATGCGTATTCGAACATCCTCGCCGCGCTGATCGCGCGCGGCCGCACCGGAGGCGGCCGGCACATCGACGTGTCGATGCTCGAAAGCATGGTCGAGTGGATGAGCTATCCGCTCTACTACGCGATCGACGGCCAGCCGCCGCCGCGGCAAGCCGGCGCGTCGCACGCGACGATCTTTCCGTACGGTCCGTTCAAGGCCGGCGACGGCCACACCGTGATGCTGGGCCTGCAGAACGAGCGCGAATGGAAAAGCTTCTGCGAGACCGTGCTTCGCATGCCCGAGCTCGCGGCCGACGCGCGCTTCGGGTCGAACAGCCGCCGCGTCGCGAACCGCGACGAGCTGGCATCCGTCATCGTCCGCGCATTCTCGACGCTGACGGCCGCCGACGTGATCGACCGGCTCGAGCAGGCCGGCATCGCGAACGCGCGGATGAACGACATGCACGGCGTGTGGACGCATGAGCAGCTCGCCGCCCGGCACCGCTGGACGCGGGTCGACACGCCCGCCGGCGAGATCCCCGCGCTGCTGCCGCCCGGCATCGCACCGAGCGACGAGCCGCGCATGGATCCCGTGCCGGCGCTCGGACAGCATACCGACGCCGTGCTACGCGAGCTCGGCTATGCCGATGAACAGATTCACGCGTTGCATGCGTCCGGCGCTGTCTGACCGGGCCTTTCCGCGCTGAGCGAAGCGCGCCCCTCATCACACTATCGAAGCGTCTCCGCGTCTGGTCAGCAGACGCGAGAGCGCCACATCTGGAGACATCATGGCGAACACCGTCAATGCCGCCGGCCGGCTCGACCGGCTGCCCGTTTCAAGGTTCCACTGGAAGATACTTGGATTGATCGCCGGCGGCGCGTTCCTCGACGCATTCGACATCTATCTCGCCAACGGCTCGGTCGCGTCGATGGTCAAGGACGGCTTCACCGATCTGCGCCATGGCGCGATGTTCGTGTCGTCGACGTTCGTCGGGATGATGATCGGCGCGTTCGTCGCGGGGTATGTCGGTGACCGGCTCGGGCGGCGGTATTCGTATCAGCTCAATCTCGCGGTGTTCGGGCTCGCGTCGATCGCCGCGTGTTTTGCGCCCGACATCGAATGGTTGATCGTGCTGCGGTTCATCATGGGGATCGGGCTCGGCGCGGAACTGGTCGTTGCAGCCGGGACGCTCGCCGAGTTCGTGCCGCCCGACACGCGCGGGAAGTGGGTGTCGCTGCTGGCGATCATTACCAACAGTGGGCTCTTCGCCGCGCTGGCCGCGGGGTACTGGATCATTCCGCATCTCGGCTGGCGCTATATGTTCGCGCTGGCCGGTATCGGTGCGCTGGTCGTGTGGTTCATGCGCAAGCGGATGCCGGAATCGCCGCGCTGGCTCGAATCCGTCGGGCGGCTCGACGAGGCGGAGGCGACGCTTGCTGCGATCGAGCAGGAGGTGAGCCAGCAGGTCGGCGCGCTGCCGCCGGTGCGGCGCACCATTGATCTGCATGTCGGGAAGGTGCCGCTCGGCGTGCTGTTTTCGAAGGGGATGCGTGGGCGGATGGCGGTTGCCGCGTTGACCGCGATCGGCGTGAACGTCGGGCTCTATGGCTTCATTGCATGGCTGCCAACGTTTTTCGTCACGCAGGGGTTGTCGGTCGTCAAGTCGCTCGGGTTCGTGTTCCTGATGTCGATCGGGTCGCCGGTCGGCGGGTTGATCGGGTATCTGATCGCGGACCGGATCGGCCGTGCGCGGGGAATCGTGATCGCTTCGATTCTCAGCATCGCGCTCGGCTGGCTGTATGTGTCGCTGCGCGATACCACGGCGATCATTCTGGTCGGGTTCTGTCTCGTCAGTGCGATCTATACGATCACGACGCTCGGGCTGTTTGGGTATATCCCGGAGCTGTTTCCGACCGAGGTGCGGCTGCGTGGCACGGGCGTCGCGGGGATGTGCGGGCGGATGTCGTCGATCGGGACGCCCGCGCTGGCACTCGCGCTCTATCAGGCGTTCGGCGTGTCGGGCGTGATCGCGATGGTCAGCGCGACACTCGGCGTGCTGTGCGTCGCGATCGGGTTGCTGCGGGTCGAAACGGGGCGGCAAGCGCTGGAGGAAGTCGCACCGGGGACGAGCGACGCGGATGGCGCGGCGGTCGCGCCGCGGGTGACCCAAGTTTGATCGGCGAAGATGTATCGGCGTACCGGCCGACGCGCGTCACCCGACTACCCACGCGTGACCGGCCGCTGAACGATCGGCTGAAATCCTAATGTCATCTCCGCGACGCGCGCCATAGTATTAGCAGGAATCGATCGGCGTCGGGATAGCCGCATGCGCGCCGCTCGCGCAAGCCGCGGCCGCGATCGAGGTGTACAGGTGCGATGGGCCCGCCCATCGGAGTCGTCAGCCGGAGCACGTTGATGAGCAAGCGTGACCGAAACCCAGCGAGCGCCGCGCTACGCAGGAAGGCGTGGATGTTGATCGTTCTGGCGGCCTGTTGGCTGCCGTGCGTGGGGTTGTGGGCTGGAACCTCCGACGACGCCACCCGTTTGCGCGCGCTCTACCAGAATCTGAAACCGCAGCTCGATAACAACGCGTTTCATCGGCGAATGTATCTGGATTCACAGGAGTCGTTCTCCACGGTCACGGGCGAAGTGTACGCAGAAGTGGACTACCCGTTCGCGACCGTCAGCAACGTTCTGGATTACCAGTCGCAGGGCCTGGCCAACTGGTGCGAGCTGTTGATCCTGCATCCGAACATCAAGTACTGCCGTGCGCCCGGCACGAATAGCGACAACATGCTGGCCCTGAATATCAGCAAACGGGAAGCCGCCGCGGAGCTCCCGGCCACCTACCGCCTGTATTTCCGTTACGACGCGGCGGCTCGGGCCCCGGGATACTTCAAGGTCAAACTCCACGCCGACAGCGGACCGTTGAACACCCGGGATTATCAGATTGTCCTGGAAGCGGTGCAGCTCGGTAGCAACCGCACGTTCCTGCATCTGACCTATGCATTCAGCTATGGCCTGGTCGGGCGCCTTGCGATGAAAAGCTTTCTGGCAACGTTTGACCGCGGCAAGATCGGCTTCACAAACGTCGCAGGTCCGTCCGCGGCACAAGCGGAATACGTCGACGGCATACGAGGCCTCGTGGAGCGCAACACCATGCGCTACTACCTCGCCATCGACGCCTATCTTGCCACCCTATCGAGCCCGCCCGACAAGCAGCTCGAGCAACGCCTGAGCACGTGGTTCAATTCCAGCGAGCAATATGCGCGGCAGCTGCACGAAATCGACCGACAGCAGTACTTGCGGATGAAACAGGACGAATACCGGCGCCAGCAGACGGAGTAGCGGGCGGCGAAGCGCCGGCGGACAGCACCGGAATGTTCGCGCCGAGCCGCCATGAAAAGCGGACGCATCGCCGTGACGCCCGCGATCCGACGCTCGTGACGCATGGTTTAAATGTATAAGGGTGGACTAACCGAACAGGCAGCGTCAGGTCGTCTGACTCGGTTCGGCCAATTTCAGACGTTAGACGCGACCACTTAATTGGTCGACAATTGGATCTACCTCCTACTTGCGCAACATGCTCGGGTACCGACATGAAATCGCTGTCCCCTTCCGATTGTTCGACGTGGCTGAAAAACGAAGAATGTATTGAAGCGCCGTACGGGAAGGCCGGACTAGGCCAAACATCGTATTTGCAATTCGCAGTGCCGAAAAACGATGGGGCCGCTTCCGTGATTGCCGACGGCATTCGCAGCTATCTTGAACCGCCGAGAACCTGTTTGCTCCAGGTCACGGATTGGTCGAGGTATGGGGAGCTTGAGAATTCACTATTGGAGGAAATGGAATCGACATGCTCCGGCAAGCTAAACCCGTGGGACGGCTTTGGCCAACTCTTCGAGGCCAGCGAAGCAGATGACGTGCTTGCGTGTTGCGCCACAGTGCTTCGTTGCGGCATGAGCGCATACATCTACATACCGCTAAGAGCCACATTTCTTCTTTGGGAGGGGGATCTTGTCGATGTTTGGGCTAGCGCATCTGTGGCACGGAATCAGTTTCTGCAGCGCTTAAGAAGCGAAGGGATACGCATTACAAGCAGCTAAATGGTGACTGCACAGATGTTTAGAAGCGAATGAACGACGGCTATCGGTCGATACCACTGACCGCAGTGGGTCGATCTGCGTCGGTCGCGTGCGCTGGGCGGCGGCCCGCCGAGTTCGGCCACACGCGGTCGTTCGACATCGACTTTCCAATCGTGATCGACGGACTTGTAGCGCAGCGCTGAATGCTTTTGTCGATTATTGACAACACCACACTCCGTCTCGGAATACTGTTGATCCATCTAGCCCGGTATGATTGCGGTTTTCACGTCCGTCGTCGGGACAGTGGGCGGGGTCGAGGGACTCTTTGTGCATCCAGCGAATTGCTCTACGATTTTCATTGCTTGCTGATACAAGAGCCGAGCGTTTTTCTCATCGAAGCGGAAACTCATGAACCGCCGATTCAAATCATGGTTGCTGGCGTTCGTAACGAGCGCCGTCTCTGCCGGCATTGTGACAACGTTGAATCTGGTGCTCGCAACACCGGAACAGCCGCAGCCCGCTTGGTTGATCGAATTGCATGCGGCGTGTGCGTTCGTCGGCGCGTTTGCGATCACTCGCTTCATTCAGGGCACTCCCGCGTCATTGAAGGGGCCCACCACTCGCTCCACTGTTGCGCAAGGCGTTGTTGCCGATACTAGAATTGGCACCGTGAACTTCGTCGTGCCAGGAAACAGCGCGTTTTTTTCGCCAACACGTTGCCTCATGATTCTCTGCTTTGTGCTGTGCCTCATGGTGCAATTCATCCAGGTTGGCAAGCTGGCTGACGACGCAAGCGGTTCGCCCGCCGGCAACAGCCAGCAAATACGGAGGCTGACTACATGACGTCAATCGGCAAGCGGCGCTGCTATGAACCATCGGCGACCGCAGACGTCCCGGAAGCAAATAGTCGCGCAGGTCAGCTTGGATTCGCCGCAATGATCTCCTTGCAAGCCCAACATCTCATCTGAGCCGAGGTTGGGGGGCGTGGCTCAGTCCGGCGTTAAACGATGTGTCTGGTTGACCAGCGTCCGCTTTTGAGAATTCCCACTGACCGCTTCGGGTCGATCACGGCCCTTGATGAAGTGACGGCCGAGCAATCTCAGACCTGATCTGACGCTGACTGAGAGATTAGGTCTTGACTTGCACGGTTTAAACGTCCGTTCGGCCGCCAAGTTGTAAGCGATCCCGGATTCAGTGCGCCCTTGCCGGCCAACCCGAGGTGCGGCGAAGCCGCGCCACCCGCCCGCGGACCTCAAATCACCCGTCCTTTCTATGGCCTGCGTAAGCCGCCTAACGAATCAGCGTTAGTGGTTAGTGTTTACCGCGACCACCCGCAGGCTTCCCGGCCGGCTTGCGCGCGCCCGCAACCGCCTTGCCAGCGGGTTTGCCTTTGCCGCGCGGCTTTTGCACGCTGAACGGGCTACCGTTCAACACGCTTGCGCCCTTGCCCGCGGCTCCGCCACCCTTGCGCTTGCCGTCACCGCCTTGCGGCTGCGGCTTTTTCCCGGCCACCGGCGTGGCCGCCGCCCCACCTTGCGGCACTTTGGGCTTCTTCGGCTTTTTAGGCTTCTTGATGATCTGCCCGGTCGAACTGGTTTCCGGCACGCGGTGTTCCGCTTCAAACCCCGGCTCTTCTTCCCGGCGCAGCGTCTGCCCGATCAGCGCCTCGATCGCGGCCAGTTGCGGGGCTTCATCCGCACACACGAGAGACACCGCCACGCCGCTCGCGCCCGCGCGCCCGGTACGCCCGATCCGGTGCACGTAATCCTGCGCGACGATCGGCAGATCGACGTTGATCACCAGCGGCAAGTCATCGATATCCAGCCCGCGCGCCGCCACATCGGTGGCGACCAGCATCTGCACTTCGCCCGTCTTGAAGCGCTCGAGCGCACGCAGCCGCGCCGGTTGCGGTTTGTCGCCGTGGATCGTGTCGACCGCATAGCCGGCCTCGTCCAGCATGGCCGCCAGATACTCCACGCCATTGCGGGTCTTGACGAACACCAGCGCGTGATCCCAGTTGTTCTCGGCCACCAGGTGCATGAAGAGGTCCGGCTTGTTGCGCTTGTCGACCGTCACCACCCATTGCTTGATCTTGCTCCCCGTGACATTGGGCGGGCTGACGCTGATATTGACCGGGCTGCGCAGAATGCTCGCCGCCATCGTACGGATATCGTCGGTAAACGTCGCGGAGAACAGCAGGGTCTGGCGCTGAACCGGCAGCGCGGCAAAGACGGCATTGAGCTCGCGCGCGAAGCCCAGATCGAGCATGCGGTCGGCCTCGTCCAGCACCAGCGTTTCGACCTGATCGAACTGCACCGCATTCTGGCGGTTGAGATCCAGCAGACGGCCCGGCGTCGCAACGAGCACGTCGACGCCTTTGCGCAACTTCATCATCTGCGGGTTGATGCTGACGCCGCCATAGGCGGCCAGGAATCGCAAGTCGAGGCCCTTGCCGTACGCGACGAAGCTTTGCAGCACCTGCTCGGCCAGCTCACGCGTCGGCACCAGCACCAGAACCCGCGCGCGATTGCTGGACACCGCCGGGCCCTGCTGCACGAGCCGCTGCAACAGCGGCAGCGCGAAACCCGCAGTCTTGCCCGTGCCGGTCTGCGCGCCGGCCATCACGTCCTTGCCGCCGAGCACAGCGGGAATCGCCTTGACCTGCACCGGCGTAGGGGTCTGGTAATTGAGGTCCTGCAGATTACGCAGCAAGGGATCGATCAGGCCGAGCGAGGCAAAAGACATGGACGTGTTCCGGGCTAAAACCGCAATTCTAGCGGTTGGCGCGCTGACCGGCTTCCTGTTGAGCGCGAACGCGAGCGCGATTACGGGGCAGCAGATCGTCATGTGTGGCGGTGCGTCGCTTTAACGCGAGCGGATGGACCGGGGCGTCGCCGATCCTAGTTCGACACGACGCGCGCGAACGGCTTGGGCCGCCTGCCCGACTCCTGACGATCGATCATCCAGCCCGGGTAACACGGAGGCAAAGCACTCACGGCGTCGAGACGCGCCAGCTCGTCGTCGGTCAGGACGACATCGACCGCGCCGAGATTGTCTTCGAGCTGTTCGACCCGCTTGGCACCGATGATGACGCTCGTGACATGCGGCTTGGCGAGTAACCACGCGAGCGCGATCCGGGCGACCGACACATCTCGCGCGTCGGCGATGGCGCGCATCGCCGCGACGCACGGCCACGCCCGGTCAAGATCGACCGGCGGAAAATCGAAATGGCTGCGCCGCGCACCTTCTTCTGTTGGCGCCCCCGGACCAAACTTCCCCGACAGCAAACCGCCGGCGAGCGGCGACCAGACGAGCAGCCCCATCCGCTCCTCGATCGCGAGCGGCACCAGTTCGCGCTCCACGTCGCGTCCGGCGATCGAATAGTAGGCCTGGAGCGTCTCGAAGCGCGTCGCGCGCAGCGCTTCGCTGAGTCCGAGCGCCTTGCCGATCTTGCCTGCGCGCCAGTTCGAGACACCGACATAGCGCACCAGCCCCTGGCGCGTCAGATCGTCGAGCGCCCGCAGCGTCTCTTCGATCGGCGTGACGGAATCGTTCGCGTGGATCTGGTAAAGGTCGATATGATCGACCTGCAGCCGTTCCAGGCTTCGCTGCACCGAATCCATGATGTGGCCGCGCGACGCGCCCTGATCGTTGGGCTTCGGTCCCATCACGCCGGCCGTCTTGGTCGCCAGCACGATCTCGCCGCGCGGGACGCCGAGGTCCCGGAGCGCTTGTCCGACGAGGCGTTCGGCGTGGCCAAAGGAGTAAATATCGGCGGTATCGATGAAGTTGATGCCGGCGGCCAGTGCGCGGGCGATCAATCGGGTCGCGTCGTCCTGACCGACCGCGCCAATCGCCGCCCACATGCCGGCATCGGCATTGCCGCCCAGCGTCATCGTGCCGAGACACAGCTCGGAGACATACAGGCCGGTGCGGCCCAGTTGTTTGTATTGCATGAGCGTTTCCTTGTGGATCGGCTGGAAAGAATGCGGCGGCGTCCGGTCCGGCGCGCCGCGCACACCCGGATTTCAGTTGATTCGAGCGCGCCCGGCGCCGAACCGTGCGGCCATCGTTGCGACGCCTGCGCCATAACGGCGTGCCGTTTGTGGAGCCCCGGCCGACGACATGGGAAAGCACTCTACTGAGTCGCAACCGGGTGATAAATGACGGGCGATTGAACGTTCTGTTACTTCCAGAGTGAACAATGCAAAACGCAACGTGCGCTTGATCTTTGCCAAGCGTCGATCCCACGACGTATCGACGGCGGCAACCCAGGCCATTACGGCCCGGCAGAAACCGGCCATGAAAAAACCCGCCGAAGCGGGTTTTCACACTGCGTGCCGGTGTTCTTATGGGTTTTGCTTCGTACTGCTTCACACGGGCGTCTTACCGACCTTGGGGTTGACCTGTGGCAGCGGGGGGAGATCAATGTCGCTGCGGGCCATACCCAGGCAGGCAATGTATCCGTCGATATGCTGATAGCCAACCTGCGCCTGGAAATCCAGAATGGCTTTATTGACGTCCGCCTTCAGCGGGTACTCCATCGCCGCCGCCACGGGCCCTGATGGTTCGGACGTTCCCCATTGGGTGTACTTCAGCGACTTTGTCGCAATGCTGACCATATCGACAGCCACCTTCACGTTGTCAGGGGTGTCATGGGGGGGAACGTCGCTGTAGACGTGTTTCACCTTCTGGAGGCTGTCCGCATTCCATGCCATCGGCACGATATCCCGCGTCGTGAATATGCGTACCGCATTGCCTCGCATCTGCTCGTCGAAATAGCTGGCGAACACATCGTTGCCTGCTGTCGGCGCGGCAAACGTCTGGCAGTGGTACGTCAGAGACTGCAAGCCGGTCTGATTCTTCAGGTACAACACGATCGCGGACGCCAGCGCGCCTCCGAGGCTGTGCCCGACAACGTTGACTATCGATGACGGTGGCACGGTGCTCAGGAATTGGACGAGCGTCTGATGACTTTCATCGGGCGTCTTCAGTACGTGGTACAGCGCTCCGTTCGTACCCGCCGATATGCGTGCGTCCGACGGACAGTTCGGCACATACGCGCTGAATGGCTCGAGGGTGTCATAGGAAAAATCGCTCAGAACATCAAGCGGGGACGTGAAATTGGTGCCGCTCGTCACCACTGTATATTCGCCGGAACCGGCCAATTGCACGACGACGGTCACATTGGCAGCTTCGCCATTAGGATCCGATACGATCGCCGGCCCCCACGCAATTTCGAACCGATCGTTCCGCGTCATCTTCGATCGGTTCAGGCGATCCACGATGATCTTTTTGACCTGCGACGCAGTCGGATGCTTGAGTTCCCTCCCGACTCCGTCGACTGCTGCGTTGTTAAGAACATAGGCCAACGTGAGATTGGCCTGCATTTGCTCGAGTCTGCTGGATGTCATGGTTCGCCTCGTCGTCGCGCTGCGGAAGGTCGTCATTGCGAACAAGCCGATCACCCCCTGTTGCGCCGCAGCGGATCGGAATGGGGCTTGATTGCACGGAACGCAAGCGGGGCAGGCTCGCAATGAGCACGCAAATCATCGCGCGCGCGGTACGGCGGAACAACCTGTCGAGATTGGCAGGTACCGTCGGCCTGAAACGGCCTCACGGGACGACGCGTGCCGCCGGCCGACGTACGGCTTGCATGGCGCTTTTTGAGGGTTATACGACCTTTGCGCCATGCGCGTCACATTCCATACTTCATATCGAAAGATCACGCCGGGAAAGGCGCATGAATGCGATCGCGTTTCGAGCGTTCGCCCGGATCACTCACGACATGGAAAGGAATGGAAGATGAGGCTCAAGAACAAGTCCGCGTTGATCACGGGCGGAACCAGCGGCATCGGTCTTGCAACCGCGAAGCTGTTCATTGCGGAAGGCGCGCGAGTAGCCGTTACGGGTCGCGACGATTCAGTATTCGAGCGCGTAAAGGCCGAGCTTGGCGAGCATGCTCTCGTTCTGAAGGGCGACGTGCGTTCGATCCAGGACATGCGCGCGATTGCCGCCAACGTAAATGAGCAATTCGGCGGGCTGGATGTCGTGTTCGCCAACGCCGGCTGGGCTTTCCCGTCCGCGGTCGACGATATCGACGACAAACTCTACGACGAGATCATGGACGTCAACGTCAAGGGTGTGGTGTTCACGCTTCAAGCGGCGCTTCCGTACTTGCGTGAAGGTTCATCAGTGATCCTCAACACATCATTCGTTGCGCAGACCGGCAAGCACGGCATCTCGTTGACCGCCGCTGCGAAGGCCGCCGTGCGATCGCTCGCCCGCAGCTGGTCCTACGAGTTTCTCGACCGGAAAATCCGCTTCAACGCGATCGCGCCCGGCGTGATGAACACGCCCCTGATCACCAAGTGGGGCATGTCCGACGAATGGGTTCGCGACCGTCGGGTCGAGTTCGCCGCGACGATTCCGGTGGGCCACCTGGGCAAGGCCGAGGACATTGCCTACGCGGCGCTCTATCTCGCCAGCGACGAATCCGCCTACGTCGTCGGCACCGAACTGGTCGTCGATGGCGGTGCGTCGCAGCTCTGAGCCTGCGGTTCACGTCCGCCACGCGGTTCGTCGTGGCGGTGATTCAATCCGGCCCAGCCCGGTGGCACTCGCCGAGCGGCCGAAGTGCAAGGAGAAATCATCTTGACCGACAGTAGCGGTAACAATGCTTTCGTAAAGCCACTCACCCGAGCAGGTCGCTCGCGCCGCGATGTGCTCAAGCTTGGAAGCGCCGCCACGCTCGGCGCCGTCCTGGGCGGCGGCGCGTTGCTCGCGCACGCCACACCGGTTGGCGCACAGGTAAACAGCGAGGGGCTACTTCCCCCGAATGCCCCGCTCAACATTCTGATCGTCAATTACGACGGCGGTACGCTTCTCGACTTCGCCGGCCCCAGCGAGATTTTCCACCGGCTACCTAATACGAACGTTCGCTACGCAAGCCTCGACGGAGGCAACGTGACGCTCGAATTTGGCGTCGTGTATGGCAATACAGAACGACTGGCCGATATCGAGCAGACCGACGTGATCCTCGTCCCCGGCGGGTCCGACTTGTCGGCGCCCATGCGGCCGGCGTATCAGGCGCAGATCCGGCGTCTGGCGGAGAGCGCCAAGCACGTTACGTCGGTATGCAACGGATCGCTCGTGCTCGCCGCAACCGGCGTGCTCAACGGCAAGCGAAGCGCCTGCCATTGGGCCTTCGTCAACAAGCTGTCCGAATATGGCGCGATTCCCGTTCCCGAGCGCTTCGTCGAAGACGACAACGGCCGGTTCATGAGCGGCGGCGGCGTGACGGCGGGCATCGACTTCGCGCTTCGCGTGGCGGCGAAGCTGCGCGGTCGACAGGCCGCGGAATTCACGCAGCTCGCGATCGAATACGATCCCGCGCCGCCGTTCCACTCCGGTCATCCGAGAGACGCACGGCCGGAAATCATCGCGATGGTCGACAAGAAACTGCCCGGCGCATCGAGGGGGCTCGCACGAATCCCCGGCGTTCGCTGAAACGCTTGTCCGCGACAGGTGCAGGCCACGGCCGTGCTCGATGAAGGCCGCGGCCACCTGCCCGCTCCACCGGCCCATTTGGCGCCGCCTTTTCAATTCAAGCCCGTTCGGGAATCACACGATGCAACAGATCCGTCTTTGTACCGCTGCTCTTGCAGCCTGCGTCTCCTTTTTCGCATTCACGACGCCCGCCACGGCCGGTGGCGCGCCACGTCCGCCCGAAGCGGCCATCAAGGCCGAAAACGCCCGATGGGCGAATGCTTTTGCGCGCGGAGACTACGAGGCGATAGGCCGCCTCTACACCGACGACGGCACACTCTTGCCGCCCGGAGGCGACAAAGTCACCGGGGGCCGCGCGATCGCCGAGTACTTAACCAAGGGCTATGCTGGAACGAAACCGGGCACCGTATCGTTCAGCCATTACGAGTTCTACGGTGACGACCGGATGGTGACGGAGGTGTCGGATGCGGACGTGCGCGACCACGATGGAAAGCTCCAGATCCGCGGCAAGCAGATCCTCGTGTTTGTGAAGCAGGCCGGCGAGTGGAAGCTGCATCGCGACATGTGGAACGACTACCCTCCGGTCAAAACCGCCGACCATTGAGCGGCCGGCGAAATCGCCCGTTCGACGGGCGTTGACCACGCAGCGCGCTGATCGGCTAACAGTCGATCAGCGCGCGCCGTTCGATCTGCTCTCGCGTCGAATCGCTTGCGGTGGATGCCCATGCAGTTTGATGAAGGCGCGGCGCATCCGCTCCGGATCGGTGAACCCAACCGCCAACGCGATCTGTTCGATCGGTTCGCTGCCGCTCTGCAGGCGCAGCCTCGCGGCTTCGACGCGCAAACGCTCGACGGCCTTGGCCGGTGTTTCTCCGGTTTCCCGGCGAAAGGCGCGGCCGAACTGTCGCACACTCAGTCTCGCGGCATCGGCAAGCCGTTCGACAGGCAACGCTTCAGCCAGATGCTCCCTGGCAAAATTCAGCGCGATGCGGATGCGATCCGATTCCGGCTCCATCTGCGACATGGCCGAGAATTGCGACTGCCCTCCCGGCCGACGATACGGAACGACCAACAGCCTCGAGACCGCGCGCGCCGTCTCCGCGCTCATGTCTCTTTCAATCATGCCGAGCGCCAGGTCTATGCCGGACGCGATGCCCGCCGATGTCCACACGCGACCATCCACCACGTAGATGCTGTCGCCGTCGACCCGGGTGCGAGGAAAGCGCGCCTGCAATAGCGCCGCGTATCGCCAGTGCGTCGCGGCTCTCAAGCCGTCGAGCAAACCCGTTTCCGCGAGCAGAAACGCGCCCGTACACACGCTCGCGACCCGCGATGCCCTGGCCGCCAATTTTCTGGCGGCGGCGATATTCTCCGATGTCTGCATCGGATCGATATCGCCGCCCACGAACACGACGGTGTCGAACGTGCGCCTTGCGGCGGGCTTCGTGTCGATCGACAGGCCCGTATTGCCTTGCACCGGGCCGCCGGATTGCGAGATGACATGAAGATCGTACGGCGTATGGCCCGCGGCCGTGGCCACCTGATTGAAGGCCGCCAGTGGCCCGCCCAGATCAAGCGCATCGTAGCCACGGCAAACGAAGAATCCGATTCGATGCATGACATGCGGTTACCGAAAACTCAGAAGAGGCCCATTTTAACGAGATCCCTCGAATCGCGTCATTCGGTGACCGGAAGCTTCGCCACGATCTTGATCTCGAAGTCGAAGCCGTAAAGCCAGGTCACGCCGACCGCGGTGAGCGCCGGATGCGGCGCGTCGCCCCAGAACTCCGGCACAACCTGCCAGACGCGCTCGAACGTCGATTGTGGATCGACCATGAACACCGTGACGTCGACCACATCGTCGAACGTGCAGCCGGCCGCGTGCAGGATCGCATTCAGGTTTCGAAACGCGAGCCGCACCTGTTCCTGCAGATCCGGCTCGGGCGTGCCGTCGTCACGACTGCCGACCTGACCGGAGACGAACAGCAACCCGCCCGCCCGTACGGCCGGCGAGTATCGGTTGCGCTCGTACAGCGCCCGACGTCCCGGCGCAAACACCACATCGCGCTTGCCCACCTTCACCTCCATGGATCACTGGTTTCGATCGGCACACTGTATCGACCGACGCCCGCGCGATAAACGACCATCGCTGTCCATGACCGTTTGTAAAATGCAAACAATTCAAATGCGAGGCACACACTCATGGATCGCTTCGATGCGATGCGCGCTTTCGTCCGGGTCGTGGAGGCCGGCAGCTTCACGAAGGCCGCCGAGACGCTGCATATGAGCAAGACCACGGTCACGCAGTTGGTCCAGCAGCTCGAGGCGCGCTTGCGGGTCCGGCTGCTGAACCGGACGACGCGCAAGATCAACGTCACGCCGGACGGCATCGCGTACTACGAGCGCGTGACGCGGCTGCTCGCCGATATGGACGACGCCGAAACGAGCCTGTCGAGCGCATCCGCGGCGCCACGAGGCCGGCTGCGTGTGGACGTGCCCAGTCCGTTCGCGCGGCTGATCCTGATCCCCGCGCTGCCGGCCTTCCTCGCCCGCTATCCGGACATTCAGCTCGACATGGGCGTGAGCGACCGCACCGTCGACATCATCGGCGAGAACGTGGATTGCGTCGTGCGCGGCGGCGAGCCGAACGATCAGTCGATGGTCGCCCGGCGCGTGGCGGACCTGTCGCTCGGCATCGTTGCATCGCCCGGCTATCTCGCGCTCGCGGGCACGCCTTCGCATCCCGCGGAACTCGAAAACTCGCATCACCGCATCGTCGGGTTCTCGTGGGGACGCGCGGGCAAACTCTATCCGCTCGTCATGCATCGCCACGGCGAGACCGTCGCGGTGCAAGGCCGTTACGCGCTCGCCGTGGATGATGGCAATGCCTATCTCGCGGCCGGCGTGGCAGGTCTCGGCATCATGTGGCTGCCGCACTATATGGCGAAAGCGCATCTGGAGCGCGGCGAACTCGTCACGCTGTTCGAAGACTGGCAACTCGATCCGATGCCGCTATATATCGCGTATCCGCCGAACCGCCACGTCAGTGCCAAACTGCGTGCGTTCATCGACTGGGTCGTCGAGTTGATGAACGCGCATGCTCCCGTGGAGTCGTAATGAGCACGTTCCGTGCGTCATGCGCGACCGCGCCCTTCGTGCGGGTGGAGGCGGCATCCGTGTCGGATCATGCGCGGGCCGCCCCTTCTGCTGCCACGCCCGCGGATGCGGTCAGCTCATCGATACGCGTCGCACGCAGCAACACGGGCCGATCGACCATCTTCCCGTCGACCGTCACCACGCCGCCATTCGACTCGCGCATCGCATCGAGCACCTGCCGCGCCCAGCGCACCTCATCCTCGCTCGGCCGATAGCACTGGTGCACAAATGCGATCTGTTTCGGGTGAATGCAGAGCTTCGCGCCGAATCCCAGTTGCTTCCCGTTGAGCGCGTCGCGCGCAATCCGTTCCCCGTCGTGAATATCCGGCGTCACGCCGTCGACCGGCGACTCGATTCCGGCCACCCGCGAAATCAACGTCAGTTGCGACCGAAAGTGATTGAGCGAAACGCCATCGTCCGACATGCCCATGTCCGCGATGAAATCGAGCGTGCCGAACATCAGCCGCGCGACGTACGGCGCTTTCGCGACATCGAGCGCGTTCCACATGCCGTGCGCGCTTTCGATCAACGGATAAATGGGCACACGCCGGCGCGCAAGCGCAATGGCCGCGCACACATCGTCCGCATGCGCGGCCTTCGGCAGCACGATACCCGCCACGCCCTTCAACGCGCCAAGCGCGGCGTCGGCCTCGAACCACGGCGTGTTCCGCGCATTGATCCGCACGAGCACCGGATGCTCGGGCGAAACCCACTGGGCGATCGCATCGCGCGCCGCCACCTTCGCGTCCGGTTCGACAGCATCCTCGAGATCGATGATGACCGCGTCGGCGCCGCTTGCGAGCGCCTTGTCGAACCGCTCGGGCTTGTTGCCCGGCACGAACAGGTATGACTGGGCAGGCGCCGAGCGTCCGACGCTCGCGCGCATCGCGGCATCAGAGGGCATCGATCGCCTCCGGCGTCCGCTCGAATGCATCGCCGACGAGGCCATAATCGGCCACGCTGAAAATAGACGCTTCGGAATCCTTGTTGATCGTAACGATCATCTTCGAATCCTTGATGCCCGCTAGATGCTGGATCGCACCCGAGATGCCGACCGCGATTTCGTCGGACGGGTTCATCAACATCTTCACGTTCGCGATGTCGACGGCTGTATTGTCCGACTTCACGCGGACCTTCACGTTGCAATCGACCACCCGTTTCATCGCTACTACGATCTTCACGCGCTGCTCCTCCATCGGGTCATTGGCGTCATCCGGTATCGCGAGCCATTACACGCGCAATCCCGCACCGCGACAACTATCGATTCGCTCTGCCGGTCATAGCCCGAACCTATTGCACGGCCGTTTTCCGGCGCCGGATGCGACACGGCCCGGAAACTCCGGGCCGTGTCGTCGATCAGCGGTTCGCCGCCAGCGTCCCGGTAATCGCCAGGAATCGCGCGATATCGTCAGGCGCATGACAATGGAGCGGTGAGATCCGCACCGCGCCGGCGAGCCGGAATGATTTCAACATCCGGCCCGAATACAGGCTCGACGCGACGCGTTCATAGACGATCACCCCGTGCTTCTCGTATTCCCGCACCGCTTGCGTCGGTTCGAGGTGCGCGAAGCCGATCCCGACGATCAGGTCGCGCTTCGTCAGGTCGTCGTGATCCCAGTAGACCTCGACGCCGTCGATCGAGCGCAGCCCGCGGCGGCCGCCGCACCCATCGAGCAACGCGGCCAGCAGCGCGCGCTCATGCAGTTCGATCCGGTGCATGCCCTCGACGAACAGCGTGCGGCGATCGTCCGAATCGACGAAATACCTGCCGATCCACTTGACGTAATCGACGATCGACGTCACGACCGCGAACTGCGCGGGCGCCGGGCTGCCGAGCTCCCAAACGCCGCTCTCCTTCGCGGCGAGCCGATGATGCGGCAACGCGGCCGCACGCGGCGACAGCCACGAAATGCCCGAGCCGCGGCACCCGAAGAACTTGTACGGCGCGAAATTGATCCCGTCGACCGGCGTACGCTGCAGGTCGATGATGCCGTGCGGCGCATGCTGGACCGCGTCGACGACGATGAACAGGCCGGGCTTCTTCTGCCGCGCACGCGCGACGATCGCCTCGATGTCGAATTTTGCGCCGGAGATATTCGACGCGAACATCACGCTCAGCAGCGCGGTATCGGCGTCGATCAGCGACACGATCGCGTCGACGTCCACGCCGCCAGTCTCCGGGTTGCTCGGCGCGATGCGCAGCGTCTTGCCGGTACGTTCCGCGTAGTACGTCATCGCGTCGTAGGACGACGGATGCTCGAGAACGGTCGTCACCGCGTTGGTGCCCGGCACGTTCTCCATGATCGCGCGCACCATGTCGAACATCGCGCCCGATGCCGTCAGCGACGCGTATACCGTGCCGCCCTGCGCGTTCAGGATCGTTCGAACGTCGTCCTCGCCGCGCGACTGGATCGCCTGAAGGTCGAGCGCACGCTCATGGATGCGCTCCGGGCAATCGGGCAGCGCATCGATCCGCGCGTACGCGTCGACCGCGGCCTTGAGCCGGAACGATCCGCCCGCGTTGTCGAAGAACAGCCGCGCGCGACCGTCGAGATCGTGATCGACGTGATGAAAGCGCGCCTTGACCTGCTGCATCAATGCGTCGGGGAAAAATGCTCCACGGGTACTGCTCATCTTCGATGCTCCTGTTTGCTTCGTAATGTTGTGCGATCCAGGCATGGCGGCCTTCACCCGCGCAGCGATTCCAGGTACGCGCGGCCCTTGCCCGCGTCGTACTGGCCTTCCCATTTCGCGATGACGAGCGGCGCGAGCGCGTTGCCGACGACGTTCAGCGCGGTGCGGCCCATGTCCATGATCCGGTCGACACCGGCGATGAAGGCCAGCCCTTCGAGCGGCAGCCCGGCGCTCGCGAGCGTCGCGAGCATGATCACGAACATGAAGCCCGGCACGCCCGCGGCTCCCTTCGACGTGACGACCATGGTCAGCGTCAGCAGGATCTGCTGCTGCCAGTCGAGATGCACGCCGTAGAGCTGCGCGACGAACAGCGTGCCGATGCCGAGATAGATCGACGCGCCGTCCAGGTTGAACGTGTAGCCGGTCGGCACCACGAACGTCGTGATGCTCTTCGGCACGCCGTAGTCCTCCATCTTCTTCATCAGTTGCGGCAGCACGGTCGCCGAACTGCAGGTCGAAAACGCGATGATCAGCTCGTCCTTGATCACGCGCAGCAGCGTCAGGATGCGGAACCCGAACAGCCGCGCGGTCACGCCGAGCACGGCGATCGCAAACAGAAGGATTGCGAAGTAAGTCACCGCGACCAGCTTCAGCAGCGGCACCAGCGACCCGAAGCCGAAGCTCGCGACCGTCACCGCGATCAGCGCGCACACGCCAACAGGCGCATAGCGCATCACCATGTTCGTCACCTTGAACATGGTGTCGGCAACGCCCTTGAGCATTGCAATCACCGGCTTGCGATGTTCGTCCGGCACCGATTGCAACCCGAGTCCGAACAGCAGCGAGAAGAAGATCACCGGCAGCAGGTCGCCCTTCGCCATCGATGCAGCGATGTTGTCCGGGATGATGCCGAGCACCAGCGCCATCAGCCCGTGGTGCGCCTGCTGCACCTGTTGCGTCGCTTGCTGGTAGCGGGAGATGTCCGTGTGCCCGAGTTGCGACATGTCGGTGCCGACGCCCGGCTGCAGCACGTTGCCGATCACGAGCCCGAGGACGATCGCGATCGTCGTGATCACCTCGAAATAGAGGAGCGTCTTGATGCCGATGCGGCCGAGCGACTTGCCGTCGCCCACGCCGGCGATGCCGATCACCATGCTCGTGAACACGATCGGCACGACGATCATCCGCACCAGCTTGATGAAGATGTCGCCGGCCGGCTGCAGCAACCCGGACACGGCCGTGTCGCGCAATGACGGGAACCGGTTCAACACGAACCCGGTCACGATGCCGATGACGAGCCCGATGACGATCTGCCACGCGAGGCCGATGCGCGGCTTGCGCGCCGCGTCGCCCACGGGCGGGGATTCGATGACGGTGTCCATGCTGTCTCCAAGTAAAGGGGTTCGATTGAACGCTGGCGGCGATGCGACGCGCTTTCTGGCGAACGCACTCGGCAAGCAACGCAATGGCTGAACCTTAAACAGCCGATATATGCAAAAAAAGCGATTTTTTGATATGCGAAAATATCGCTTTTTCTCATCTATCGAGTGCGACGCAATGCTCACGTTCAAGCAGATGGAAGCGCTGTACTGGATCGTGCAGCTCGGCTCCTTCGACGCGGCGGCCACGCGCCTCAACACGACGCAATCGGCCGTGTCGAAACGGATCCAGGAGCTCGAACGTGCGTTCGACCTGACCGTGTTCGACCGCGCGCATCGCAGCGCCCGGCTCACCGACAAGGGCGCCGAACTGTTCGACCATGCGAAGGAATTGCTCGAGCAACGCGACCGCGTCGTCGAGCGGATGAGTTCGAAGGAAGCGCTGGTGCGGCATGTCCGGATCGGCGTGACCGAACTGACCGCGCTGACCTGGCTGCCGCGCCTGATCGCGGCAATCCAGGCCGCGTATCCGCGGGTGCACGTCGAGGCCGAGGTGGACCTCACCGCCACGTTGCGCGAGCGTCTGGCGGCCGACACGATCGACCTGATCGTCGTCCCGCAGATTCATGCGGCGGAATCGTTCGCGGCGACGGTGGTCGGTGAGGTCGACAATGCGTGGATGTGCGCGCCCGGGTTCATGCCGAAGCGCAAGACGGCCATTTCGTTGACGGACGTCGCGCGGTTTCCGCTGATCCTGCAGGGCACGCTCTCGGGCACGGGGCATCTGTACACGCGCTTTCTGCAGGAACATTGCGTCGCGATGCAGCGTGTACTGACGAGCAATAGCCTGATCGCGCAGATCGGCCTGACGCTGTCGGGGCTCGGTGTCAGCTATCTGCCGAAGGCGTGCGTCGCGCACCTGGTCGCGTGCGAGGCGCTGGACATCGTGCGCACGCGGCCGGCGCTGCCCCCGGTTCGCTATGTCGCGCTGCACCGGGCCGAGCGCGCGCATTCGCTGACCGCCGACATCGTTCGGCTCGCCGCGCAGGCGTGCGATTTCAGCACGAGCCTGCTGGACCCGGGCGCGCATGACTAAGGCACGACGTCCCGCCGCGGGCCATCACGCGATGCGTGCCCACCTTACCCGCGATCCCATGGGGAAGCTGCGGCCTCCGCCCAGGGCGACCACGGCGCGGTCAAACAGCCACCGCGCTGCACCGCACAACCAAAGTATCGGGTTGCACCGCCTCCGCGCATCGACGGCGCCACCGGCGCAATCCCCGCCGGGGCAATCCGTCGCGACCCCGCGCTAGCGCAAACCCCGACCCCGGTTGCACTGTTCATCGCCTTTTGTGTCCTGTATTGTCCTTCCATCCCCGGTTGCCGAACCGGTGCATGGGAGGCTCACGATGCAGAAAAAGAATGCTGCAGCCGTCTGGATCCTGGTCGCGATGGTGGCGGGCATCGTGATCGGCTACATGATCTACACGAGCTTTCCCGACAAGAAAGCCACCACCGAAATCGCCGGTTACATCTCGCTCGTCTCCGACGTGTTCCTGCGACTGATCAAAATGGTGATCGGCCCGCTCGTGTTCTCCACGCTGGTCGTCGGCATCGCGCACATGGGCGACGCGGCATCGGTCGGGCGCGTGTTCGTGAAGGCGTTCGGCTGGTTCGTCACAGCGTCGCTGATCTCGCTGCTGCTCGGCCTGTTCATGGCGAACCTGCTGCGCCCCGGCGACAACCTCGGCTTGCCGCTGCCGGACATCGGCGCCTCGGCGAACCTCGCGACCTCCAAGTTCACGCTGAAGGATTTCGTCGGCCACATGGTGCCGAAGTCGTTCGCCGAGGCGATGAGCAACAACGAGATCCTGCAGATCGTCGTGTTCTCGATGTTCTTCGGCGTGGCGCTCGCAGCGCTCGGCGAGCGCGGCAAGATCCTCGTGGCCGCGATCGACCAGCTGTCGCACGTGATGCTCAAGATCACCGGCTATGTGATGAAGCTCGCGCCGCTCGCGGTGCTGGCCGCGATGGCCGCGACCGTCGCGGTCAACGGGCTGTCGGTGTTGCTGAAGTTCGCGGTGTTCATGGGCGACTTCTACCTCAGCCTGTTCCTGCTGTGGGCGTTGCTCGTCTGTGCGGGGATGGTGTTCCTCGGCCGTCGTGTGTTCAAGCTGCTGGCGCTGATCAAGGAAGCGTTCATGCTGTCGTTCGCGACCGCCAGCTCCGAAGCCGCGTACCCGAAGATCCTCGACGCGCTGGACCGGTTCGGCGTGCGGCGCAAGATTTCGAGCTTCGTGATGCCGATGGGCTATTCGTTCAACCTCGACGGCTCGATGATGTACTGCACGTTCGCGTCGCTGTTCATCGCGCAGGCGTACAACGTCCACCTGTCGCTCGGCACGCAGATCACGATGCTACTGGTGCTGATGCTGACGTCGAAGGGGATGGCCGGCGTGCCGCGCGCATCGCTCGTCGTGATCGCCGCCACGCTGCATCAGTTCGGGCTGCCGGAGGCCGGGCTGCTGCTGATCCTCGGCGTCGACACATTCCTCGACATGGGCCGCTCGGCCACCAACGCGGTGGGCAACTCGATCGCGAGCGCCGTGGTCGCGAAATGGGAAGGCCAGCTCATGTCGGAGGCGGAAGCCGAGGCCAACCTGGCGCGCATCGAGGCGGAGCAGGAAGGCACGATCGCGCATCCGGCGGACGTCTGAACGGAGGCCCGGCGATGAAGATGCAGCGATTCTGGCGCGCGCTCGCGCTCGCAGGCCTGCTTGCCGCGGGCGCAACCGCGCGCGCGGACGATGCGCCCGCCCCGCCGCCGCGCGTCGAGCCGCTCGCGCCGGCCCAACTGACCGGCACGCTCGCGAAGGTGCGCAGCAGCGGCACGATCGCGCTCGGCTATCGCGACGCGTCGATACCGTTCTCGTACCTGAATGCGCGCAACCAGCCGATCGGCTATTCGATCGAACTGTGCAAGGCGCTCGTGTCGTCGATCGAGGATGCGGTCAACAAGAGCCTGACGATCCGCTGGGTGCCGGTCACGTCCGACAACCGCATCGATGCGGTGGTCAGCGGCAACGTCGATCTGGAGTGCGGCTCGACGACGAGCAACCTGGAGCGCCAGCAGCGCGTGGCGTTCTCGCCGATCATCTTCGTGGCCGGCACGAAGGTGATGGTGAAGCGAGGCTCGCCGATCCGCTCGTTCCGCGATCTCGCGGCCAAGAAGGTCGCGGTGACGGCCGGCACGACCAACGAGAAGGCGCTGCGCGACCTGGACGCGCGGTTCAAGCTCGGCATCCAGTTGCAGGTGGTGCCGGATCATGCGCAGGGCTTCGCGCTCGTTGCGAGCGGCCGCGCCGATGCGTTCGCGACGGACGACGTGCTGCTGTACGGCCTGATCGCCGAGAATGCGGGCAAGGGCGGCCAGTACGACGTGGTGGGCGATTACCTGTCATACGACCCGTACGGCATCATGTTCCGCAAGGACGATCCGCAGCTCGCGCAGGTCGTGAAGAGCACGTTCGAGGAACTGGCCGTCGACGGCGAGATCACGCGTCAGTACAAGCGCTGGTTCCTGCGGCCGCTTCCGTCGGGCGTGAGTCTGAACCTGCCGATGAGCCAGCAATTGAAGACCATCATCGACGCGATCGGCATCAAAAGCGAATAAGTGCGGCGGCTCGAATGTCGAAATGACAACGGCCCCGGTGTCTTTCCAGACACCGGGGCCGCTCGCCGCAAGCACCGCGCTTAACCGACCCGCGCCTCGTCCTGCCGCTCGGCTTCACCGCCATCCGCGGCCGTTCGCGCCAGCACGGGCTTCAACGCTTGCCCGGTATGGCTCGCGCTCACCTGCACGAGCCCTTCCGGCGGCGCCGCCGCGACGATCGTGCCACCGCCCACGCCGCCTTCCGGACCGAGATCGATGACCCAGTCGGCTTCCGCGATCACGTCGAGATCGTGCTCGATCACGACGACGCTATGCCCGCCGTCGACCAGCCGGTGCAGCACGCGGATCAGCTTCGCGACGTCGGCCATATGCAGGCCGACCGTCGGCTCGTCGAGCACGTACAGCGTGTGCGGCGCCTTCTGGCCGCGTCGCGTGATGTCGTCGCGCACCTTCGTGAGCTCGGTGACGAGCTTGATGCGCTGCGCCTCGCCGCCCGACAATGTCGGCGACGGCTGGCCGAGCGTCAGATAGCCGAGGCCGACGTCCTTCATCAGCTGCAGCGGATGCGCGATGTTCGAAATCGGTGCAAAGAACTCCACCGCTTCGTCGATCTCCATCGTCAGCACGTCGCCGATGTTCCGGCCGCGCCACGTGACCGCGAGCGTCTCCGGATTGAAGCGCTGCCCGTGGCACACGTCGCACGGCACCTTCACGTCGGGCAGGAAGCTCATCCCGATCGTGCGCACGCCCTGCCCTTCGCAGGCCGGACAGCGCCCGTCGCCGGTGTTGAACGAGAAACGCGACGCCGTGTAGCCGCGCGCACGCGCTTCCAGCGTATCGGCGAACAGCTTGCGGATCGTGTCCCACACGCCGATGTAGGTGGCCGGACACGAGCGCGGCGTCTTGCCGATCGGCGTCTGGTCGACCTCGAGCACGCGGTCGATCCGCTCCCAGCCGCTCAGCGACGCGCAGCCCTGCCACGCATGCGTGACGTTCAGCGACGGCCGCGGCGCGCTGCGCGCGAGCACGCTCGAGCGGCGGTTGGCGGCCGGCGCGTCCTGCTGCGCGGCCTTGCGCGCGCGCCGCGTGGCCGGCGACGACAGCACCGAGCGGCCAACCGCGTCGAGCAGGTTCGTCATCAGCACGTCGCGCGCGAGCGTCGACTTGCCCGAGCCGCTCACGCCCGTCACGGCGACGAGCCGCGCGAGCGGAATGCCGACGGTGACGTCGCGCAAGTTGTGCAGCGTCGCGCCGTGCACGGTCAGCCAGGCCTCCGGCACCGCCGGCGCGCCCTTCTTGCCCGCCAGGCTCACCGCGCGGCGCGGTTGGAGCGGATGCGTCATCGGCTGCGCGAGCAGGCGCCCCGTCACCGAATCCGGCTGCGCGGCCAGATCGGCGACCGCGCCCTCGGCGACCAACGTGCCGCCGCGCTTGCCGGCGCCCGGGCCGACGTCGATGATGTGATCGGCGCGGCGAATCGTGTCCTCGTCATGCTCGACGACGACGAGCGTGTTGCCCTTGTCGCCGAGCTTGCGCAGCGCGTCCAGCAGGATTCGGTTGTCGCGCGGATGCAGGCCGATCGTCGGCTCGTCGAGCACGTAGCACACGCCCTGCAGGTTGCTGCCGAGCTGCGCGGCGAGCCGGATGCGCTGCGCTTCGCCGCCCGACAGGCTCGGCGCCGCGCGATCGAGGCTCAGGTAGCCGAGCCCGACCTCTTCGAGAAACGCGAGGCGGCTGCCGATCTCGCTGACGATGTCGCGCGCGATCTGCGCGTCGCGGCCGGTCAGTTCCAGCGCGTCGATCCAGCGGCGCGTATCGGACACCGTCCACTGCGCGACCTCGACGATCGGATGCGCGTCGAACGTGACCGCGCGTGCGGACGGGTTCAGGCGCGTGCCGCCGCAATCCGGGCACGGCTCGTTGCCGACGCCTTCCGGTTCCTGCTCGTCCGACGGCAGCGTCTGCTCGCGGCCGCGATCGTCCCCGGCGCGCACGGTGTCGTCGTACGCCGCGCGCTGTTCGCGCGTGAGCGTGACGCCCGTGCCAACGCAGGTCGTGCACCAGCCATGCTTGCTGTTGTACGAGAACATCCGAGGATCGAGTTCCGGATAGCTCGTGCCGCACACCGGGCACGCACGCTTGACCGACAGCACCTTGACCTCGCCGACGCGCGCGGTCGAATGACCGTTCTGCACCGCGTGGTGCAGCCCGTCGAGCGGCGCGAGCAGGTGCATCACGCCCTTGCCGAGCTCGAGCGTCTCGTCGAGCACCCGCCGCAATCCGGCTTCGTCGTCCGGCGACACGACGATATCGGCCACCGGCAGCTCGATCGTGTGCTCGCGGAAGCGATCGAGCTTCGGCCACGGATCGACCGGCACGAACTCGCCGTCCACGCGCAGATGCGTGCTGCCGCGCGCCTTCGCCCACTTCGCGAGATCGGTATACACGCCCTTGCGATTGACGACGAGCGGCGCGAGCAGCCCGACGTGCTCGCCGCGATGGTCGCGCAGCAGCTGCGCGGCGATCGACTCGACGGTTTGCGACGTGACCGGCGTGCCGTCGTGGATGCAATGCTGGAGGCCGAGCTTCACATACAGCAGCCGCAGGAAGTGCCAGACTTCGGACGTGGTCGCGACCGTGCTCTTGCGGCCGCCGCGCGACAGGCGCTGCTCGATCGCCACCGTCGGCGGAATGCCGTACACCGCGTCGACTTCCGGCCGCCCGGCCGGCTGCACGATCGAGCGCGCATACGCGTTCAGCGATTCGAGGTAGCGGCGCTGGCCTTCGTGGAACAGGATGTCGAACGCGAGCGTCGACTTGCCGGAACCCGACACGCCGGTGATCACGTTGAACTTGCCGTGCGGGATATCGACGTCGAGCGCCTTCAGGTTGTGCTCGCGTGCGTTGACGATCCGCACGACGTCTTCACCCTCGATCGCGCGCCGCTCGCGTGCGGCGTTCAGCACGGCCTGCAGCGGCACGCCTTCGTCGGCCAGCGCCGTTTCGCCGTCCATCGCGCGGTCGTACTGCAGCAGCGCGACGCCGGTATGCGATTCCGCGCAGGCCTTCACGTCGTCGGGCGTACCCGCGCACAGCACGCGGCCGCCGCCGTCGCCGCCTTCCGGGCCGAGATCGATCAGCCAGTCGGCCGCGCGGATCACGTCGAGGTTGTGCTCGATCACGATCAGCGAATGGCCGGCCGCGAGCAGCTTGCCGAACGCCTGCATCAGCTTCGCGATGTCGTCGAAGTGCAGCCCGGTGGTCGGCTCGTCGAACATGAACAGCTTCGCCCGCGCGACGCGCGCCTCCTCGCTGGCGACGCGGCGCCCGCCAGCGGCCGCCGCCGATTCGGCGAGGAAGCCGGCCAGCTTCAGCCGCTGCGCTTCGCCGCCGGACAACGTCGGCACCGGCTGGCCGAGCTTCACGTATTCGAGACCGACGTCGACGATCGGCTGCAGCACGCGCAGCACCTCGGCGTCGGTCGCAAAGAACGCAGTTGCCTCGCTGACGGTCAGGTCGAGCACGTCGGCGATGTTCAGCGCACGGCCGTCGCGTTCGATGCGCACTTCGAGAATCTCGGCGCGGTAGCGGCTGCCGTCGCAGTCCGGACAACGCAGGTAGACGTCGCTCAGGAACTGCATCTCGATGTGCTCGAAGCCCGAGCCGCCGCAGGTCGGGCAACGGCCGTCGCCCGAGTTGAAGCTGAACGTGCCGGCGCCGTAGCCGCGTTGCAGCGCGAGCGGCGCCTTCGCGAACAGCTTGCGGATCTCGTCGAACGCGCCGACATAGCTGGCCGGGTTCGACCGCGTGGTCTTGCCGATCGGCGACTGATCGACGAACACGACGTCGCCGACCTGGTCGGCGCCCGTCAACTCGCGGAACGCGCCCGGCGACTCGGTCGCCTTGCCGTGGTGGCGCGCCATCGCCGGATAGAGCACGTCCTGCAGCAGCGTCGACTTGCCGGAACCCGATACGCCCGTCACGCACACGAGCCGCTGCAGTGGAATCTCGACCGTCACGTCGCGCAGATTGTGCTCGGTCGCGCCTGCGAGCACGATGCGCGGCGTGTTCGCGTCCACCGGACGGCGCGCCCAGTTCGACGCATGCGCGACGTGCTTGCGGCCGCCGAGATACTCGCCCGTCAGCGTGTGCGCGGAACGGATGTCGCCCGGCGTGCCGTCGTAGACGATCGTGCCGCCGCGCTCGCCGGGCCCCGGGCCCATGTCGATCAGCCGGTCGGCCGCGAGCATCACCGACGGATCGTGCTCGACGACGACCAGCGTATTGCCCGCGTCGCGCAGCCGCTGCATCGCCTCGACGATCCGCGTGAGGTCGCGCGGATGCAGGCCGATGCTCGGCTCGTCGAGCACGAACAGCGTTTTCGTGAGCGACGTGCCGAGCGCCGTGGTCAGGTTGATCCGCTGGACCTCGCCGCCGGACAGCGTGCGGCTCTGCCGGTCGAGCGTCAGGTAGCCGAGGCCGACGTCGCACAGGTATTTCAGGCGCGTGCGCACTTCGGCGAGCAGCAGCTTCAGCGCGTCGTCGAGCAGCGCGCTCGGCAGGCTCACGTCGCCGAAGAAGCGGCGGATGCGCTCGATCGGCAAAAGCATCAGGTCGTGCACCGTCAGGCCCGGCAGCGCCTCGAGCTGCGCGCGCGTCCAGTCGACGCCGCGCGGCAGGAACCGATTGGCGGGCGCGAGCACCGCGTCGGCGTTCGCCTTCGAGCCGAGCCGCCACTGCAGCGATTCGGTCTTCAGGCGCGCGCCGCCGCACACGTCGCACGGCGTGTAGCTGCGGTACTTCGACAGCAGCACGCGGATATGCATCTTGTACGCCTTCGACTCGAGATAGCCGAAGAAGCGTTTGACGCCGTACCACTGGCTCTGCCACTTGCCGTTCCAGTCCGGCGAGCCGTCGATCACCCATGCGCGCTCGGCGTCCGTCAGGTCGGACCACGGCGTGTCGCGCGGGATGCCGGCTTTCGCCGCGTAGCGCATCAGGTCGTCCTGGCATTCCTTCCACGCGGGCGTCTGCATCGGCTTGATCGCGCCGCCGCGCAGCGTCTTGCGCGCGTCGGGGATCACGAGGCCGAGATCGACGCCGATCACGCGGCCGAAGCCGCGGCAGGTTTCGCATGCGCCGTAGGCCGAGTTGAACGAGAACAGCGCCGCCTGCGGCTCCGCGTAGCGCAGGTCGCTGTCGGGATCGTGCAGCCCGGTGGAGAAACGCCACACCTGCGGCTCGGCGGTCGCGGCGAGCGCGTTGTCGGATTCCGGCGCCAGCACGTAGACGTTCACGCGGCCGCCGCCGCGCTTGAGCGACGCCTCGATCGCCTCGACCACGCGCACCTTGTCGGCCTGCTGCACGCGGAAGCGGTCGGCCACCACGTCGAGCAGCTTGCGCGGGCCGGTGGGCGACGCGACTTCGCGCTGCGCCTGCACGCGCGTGTAGCCGCTCGCGGACAGCCACTGCGCGACTTCGTCCTCGGACGCGCTTTCCGGCAGCTCCACCGGAAACGTGACGACGACGCGCGGATCGTCGGCGCGCGTGCGCTCGACGAGTTCCGCGTAGATCGTCTCGGGCGTGTCATGCCGCACCTGCCGCGCGGTCTGGCGGTCGAACAGCTCGGCCGCGCGCGCGTACAGCAGCTTCAGGTGATCGTTGAGCTCGGTCATCGTGCCGACCGTCGAGCGCGAGCTGCGGACCGGGTTGGTCTGGTCGATCGCGATCGCGGGCGGCACGCCGTCGACGCGCTCGACCTGCGGGCGGTCCATCCGGTCGAGGAACTGCCGCGCATACGCGCTGAAGGTCTCGACGTAGCGCCGCTGGCCTTCCGCGTACAGCGTGTCGAATACGAGGCTCGACTTGCCGGAGCCCGACGGGCCGGTGACGACCGTCATTTCGCCGGTGCGCAGATCGAGATCGAGGTTCTTGAGGTTGTGCTGACGTGCTCCGCGAATGCGGATCAGATTGCTGGATGACAATTTGCCTGCCCGTCTGAATGAGTTAGCCGGAATCACGGTGCCGGAACGCTGCGGCGGATGCCCGCAGACGCGGCGAACGGGCCGCACGGGTCATGCCCGCGCCGCTCGAGTTCGACGGATACTATACTGTATATTCATACAGTTTTCCAACCACGGCTGCATCGTGCCTGAAACGTTCGCACGATTGCGACATCCGTGTGTCGCGTTGGCCCGAAACCGTTGTTACGCATAGCGAAGCGTCGCGCGGGCAAGTAAGAATTCCCTGAAAAATGCGCGCGTTCCGGCGCTTTTTACCACCATCGACATTCTTACGACGAATTCACAAAATGTCACAATCGCGTTCATTGGCCATGATTTATATTCCCTAACCGGTTGTTCCGCACGCATCAAAAGGCAAACGTTTGCGTGCTCGTAAAGCCATGTTTTGCCATGTAAATCGAGAAGGCCAACCACGATATTCGGGGGCACGAATGCGCATTTTGGTTGTGGAGGACGATCCCGTTCAGGCGGAGGAAGTGCAGAACGCACTCGCTCCGTTCTGTCACACGATCAAGGTCGTCGTCGATGGAGAGCAGGCGCTGCGTTACCTGCGCTCCGAGTCGGTCGACGCGGTCGTCCTCGACTGGCACTTGCCGTGCCTGACCGGCATCGAAGTGCTGAACTGGATCCGCACGCGCGCCGACGTCGAATACGGCGTGCTGTTCCTGACCAGCCGCGTACAGGAGCTCGATGTCGTCAGAGCGCTGGAAGCCGGCGCCGACGACTACCTGAGCAAACCGTTCCGTGCGGAAGAACTGGCTGCACGGGTCAATGCGTTGCTGCGCCGCGTCGCACGCAACGTGAAGCGGGACGAGCCGATTCGGGCCGGCGAGTATCTGCTCGACCCCGTGCATCGGGCCGTGAAGCTGCGCGGCAACACGATCGAATTGACGACGAAGGAATTTCAGCTCGTTGCGTGCCTGTTCAACAACATCGGCAAGATCATGTCTCGCGAGCAGCTCGCCACGACGGCCTGGGGACGAGAACTGGGAACGGAATCGCGTTCGCTCGATACCCACATCTACCGAATCCGGCAAAAGCTGAAGCTCGGCATCGAGAATGGCTTGCGCCTGTCCGCGATTTATACGTTGGGCTATCGACTGGATCAGACCAAGGCGACACCCGAGCTGCATTGCAGCCCGGAGGTGATGATGGAAAGTCGCGTGTGAGTTTCAGTTGGATGCCGGTGGTGGCGTCGCAGGCAACACGCGTCGCCTGCGCGCCGACGATTCTGGTCGAGCGAACGGCTCGACGCCCGCATCTCGCCGGCAAGCGAATCGGTTGACCCAAGCCGCATCGCGCGTACGATCCTGCAGCGACAAATCCGGCAACCCGCTGCCGGATACGAATGACGTCGTGCTCCACATAGTTCACGCTGCCTGCCGCCGCCGGTGTCGGGCAGCGACCCCTCCCCCGTCGATCGATACGTCCGGCATTCCTCCATCCTGCTTCGGCTCGCATTCCTCCCACGGTTTCTTCGGATTCCTTCGTTGTCGAACGATCAGCAATTGATCCGGGCTCGTCGACCACTCGACCGCATTCTTTTCCACGCGTTATTTCCGCGCAAGATTGCATTCATCAATCGTGTACGAGCCGATGAAAATCACCGTGTCGTCACAGTTTTAAAACTTACGCCACAGGTGACAAATGTTCACTTTTTAATTCCCCGATACTCTCCTAACATCTAGCCATCACAAGGCTCATTAAATTAACCATTTTTATATTTTCGATACAGCACGAAACCATCGATGCGATAACAAAGAAACACCACCGACAGAACGTTTCACGAACACGTCACATGGCCCGCGCCGCCGAGAGTCGACTCGATCATCTCGGGACGTAGCCATGCTTATCGCATCGCGACATTGAGTGGTTTTTCCAATTTGGATCAGTCAAAAAAAAGATTCATATAGCGCATCGTGCATTTAATAAAGTAACGGCGATATATCGCCAATCGTGACGTATCTATATCGAGATTAAGAGATGTCAAATCTCCCGAGACGATTCATGGTCGTCGACACTGCATCCGGCCCCATCGCATATTGCCGACCCGTGGCGACGACGTGCCGCATTCGCGCAATCGCAATCGGGCTCCACGCCCGACGCGCGCCCTATTCCCGGCTGCGCCAGATACCCCTCCATGTCACCCCGCCTGGCCGCGCCACGACCGGCGTAATGCCCGCTTCCGCGGAACTCGCGTCATGCGACCGATTCGGGAATGCGGGCTCCATCGACATGCAATGCGTGTCGCCGATTCGATGCGACATGACATTCCCCTCAGCAGCGATCACGGTCGAGACGAACGGCCAAGCCAATCACAAGAAAAACGCCGCACAAATCACCGACGTACACGGCGCCATCCAAGTCTCGATCAGATCGATGATGACTTGATTTTTATTTATCAACTCAACTTCGCACTACTACGAAATTTACTCTGAGAGAGAGTTTTCATTTCATACGGAGCATCAAGATGAACAGAGTGCACAAGGTCATATGGAGCAAGGCGCGCGGGGCGTTCGTCGCCGCATCGGAGCTTGGCAAGGCGCGCGGCAAGGGAAGCGCCGGTACGTCGGGTGCCGTATGCGACGACCGACGTACGGAACAACATGCCGCGGCCGGACAGCAACAGAAAATTCGAATTCTTCTCGGCTTTGCGATTCCCGTTTGCCTCGGTGCCGCCGGTCAGATCGCACACGCCCAGTATGCCGCAGGTAACGGTAGCGCCACGGGGACCGGGGATGTCGCGATCTCGGGCGCCGGTGGAGCGGCCGCCACCGCAAGCGGTGGGCTGGGCGTCGCCATCGGGGGCGGTGCGGTGACGTCGGGACTGAACGCGATGGCGCTGGGCACGAATGCCCATTCGTCCGCTGCCGGCGCAATCTCGATGGGCGCAAACGCGGTGGCTGCGGGCGGCAATGCGCTGGCGATAGGCGTGAACACGACTGCATCCGGGCAGACCAGCGCCGCAATCGGTCCCGCTGCTTTTGCGTCGGGCCTTATGTCGACGGCGGTCGGCCCCAACGCACAGTCCACCGGCGCCGATGCCGTCGCGGTGGGTCGCTTGGCCTCTGCCACCGACACCGCCACGACAGCGGTCGGCACCAGCGCCGTCGCGGCCAGCACCGGCGCGAGCGCCTTCGGCCAGGCCGCGACGGCATCCAACAGCAGTTCGACCGCCATCGGCGGCAACACCACGGCGAGCGGCATTGGTGCGAGCGCGATTGGACATCAGGCACTGGCGACCGGCACCAATGCTTCCTCGCTCGGTGCGTCGGCAGCCGCGACCGGCGAAAACGCCAGCGCATTGGGCGATTTCTCGACGGCGTCCGGCGTCGGCAGCACCGCGTTGGGCGCGGGTGCCCGAGCGAGCGCCGACAACACTTTAGCCGGCGGCTTGAACGCAGCCGCCAGCGGCATTTCATCGATTTCCTTAGGCAATTCATCGATAGCCTCGAACAATTCCGCGACGGCGCTCGGCGCCGGCAGCACCGCATCGGGTGACCATTCGACCGCATTGGCGACAATGTCGACGGCAGCCGGCGGCTATTCAATCGCGATGGGTTTCGATGCGATCACCACCAACACCGCCGCCGCCGGTCTCGCATTGGGATCGGGCGCATCGGCCAGCGGCGCGTCCGGCATCGCGATCGGCGTCAACAGCGGTGTGTCGGGCGTCAACGCAATTGCGCTCGGCCCGGGCGGCACGGCCGGCGTCCCCGGTTCCGGCACCCAGGCGACGGGCGACCAGGCGGTTTCCATCGGCTTCAACGCACTCGCCAGCAACACCGGTGCGCAGGCATTCGGCAGCCAGGCGACGGCGAGCGCAACGAGTTCGATCGCCATCGGTAACGTAGCCACCGCGTCCGGCGTATCGGCCGTCGCGCTCGGCTCGGGCGCGATTGCCAGCGTTGCCAACAGCGTCGCCCTCGGTGCAGGCTCGACGACGACCGCGGCGACACCGACATCCAGCGCGGTGATCGGCGGCGTGACCTACAACTTCGCGGGTGCAGCACCCGTCGGCGTGGTGAGCGTCGGCGCGCCGGGCGCCGAGCGGCAGATCCAGAACGTCGCCGCCGGCCAGCTGAGCGGCGCCAGCACGGACGCCGTGAACGGCTCGCAGTTGTTCGCGACCAACCAGCAAGTGACCGCCAACACGACGGCGATCTCGAACATCAGCAACGGCGCGGGGATCAAATACTTCCATGCAAACTCGACGCTGGCCGACAGCCAGGCAACGGGCACGGACAGCATTGCCGTCGGCCCTCAGGCAGTCGCCAGCGCGGCTGACAGCTTCGCAGCCGGCAGCGGCGCGCAATCGACCGCCGCAAGCGGCATGGCGCTCGGCGCGCAGACGACCGCTTCGATCGTCGGCAGTGTAGCGATCGGCTCGGGCGCCGTGTCGGACCGCGCGATCGCGGCGGGCAGCGGTACCATCCCGGCCGGCAGCCACACGGTGCCGTTCAACACGTCCGACGCGACGCTGCTCGGCGCGGTGTCGTTCGGCAGTGCAACGGGGAACACCTACCGGCAGCTCATCAACGTCGCCGACGGCACGAACGCGCACGACGCAGTGACGGTCCGGCAGTTGACCGGCGCGCTGCAATCGTTCGCCGTCTCGCCGACGAT
This sequence comes from Burkholderia ambifaria AMMD, assembly GCF_000203915.1. Taxonomy (NCBI): domain Bacteria; kingdom Pseudomonadati; phylum Pseudomonadota; class Betaproteobacteria; order Burkholderiales; family Burkholderiaceae; genus Burkholderia; species Burkholderia ambifaria. The sequence continues at coordinate 829,761 of NC_008392.1, read as the reverse complement.
GTACTTCCATGCCAATTCAACCGCGGCCGATTCGCTCGCCGTGGGCGCGGAGTCGATCGCCGTGGGGCCGACGACGGTCGTCAACGGCGACAACGGCGTGGGGATCGGCAATGGTGCGATCGTCCAGCAGACCGCGCCTGGCGGCGTAGCGATCGGTCAGGCGGCGAATTCGGGGCAGGCCGATGCGATCGCACTCGGCAGCGGCGCGAATGCGACCGGGCCTCAGTCGATCGCGCAAGGCGCCAACGCCGTCGCGAGTTCTTCGGGCGGCATCGCGATCGGCTCCGGCGCGAACAGCAGCGCCGCCGATGCGATCGCGCTCGGTTCCGGCGCCAGTGCGAACGTCGCGAACAGCATCGCGATCGGCGCCGGATCGGTCACGACGGTCGGCGCGCAGTCGAACTACATTGCGTACGGCCTGAGCAGCCCGCAGTCGTCGGCCGGCGAGGTCAACATCGGTAACCGCAAGATCACCGGTGTCGCCGCCGGATCGGCTGGCACCGATGCGGTCAACGTCAGCCAGCTCGATGCCGTCAACCAGAACCTGACGACGCTGATCCAGAACATCAGCAATACCAACGGCGGCGGCGGTTTCCCGTCGACGCCGGGCTCGTCGACGCCCCCCGCGTCGACCGGCTCGAATTCGTCGGCCGGCGGCAACGGCGCGGTCGCGTCCGGTTCGAACAGTACCGCGGTCGGCAACGGCTCGACCGCGTCGGGCACCGGCTCGACCACGATCGGCGCAGGCTCGACGTCGTCGGGCAACAGCTCGGTGGCGATCGGTGCGGGCAGCAACGACGGCGGACGAAACAACGTCGTGTCGATCGGTACGGCCAACTCGCCGCGGCAGCTCACGAACGTCGCGGCGGGCACCGCGCCCACCGATGGCGTCAACGTCCAGCAGTTGAATGCCGCGGTCGGCAACGCGAACGCGTACACCGACGCGAAGATTCAAGGGCTGCGGCGCGACGCGGATGCGGGAGCCGCGAGCGCCATGGCCGTCGCGGGGCTGCCCCAGCCTTCCGGGCCGGGCAAGAGCATGGTCGCCATCGCCGGCAGCGTCTATCGAAGCCAGTCCGGGCAGGCCATCGGCATCTCCACGATCTCGGAAAACAACCACTGGATCTACAAGGCCGCCATCACGACCAACACGCGCAACGACTACGGTGCCGTGATCGGTGCGGGCTATCAGTGGTGATCGCGAGGACCCGATATCCAACCGGGCTCGTCCGCGGCCGTGCAACGCCTCCATCGCGCGTTGCACGGCTGTCGGATGCGCTGCTCCCAATACGATGAGAGAAACAGATCATGAAAATCCAATGGGCACTTGCGCTGTCTATCAGCCTGCTTTCCGTTGCAACCCTCGAAGGCTGCGCCGTCAGCGGTCCGCCCAAATTCCCGGATCCGCAGTCGGCCAGCCCGAAGGGCGGCACGTTCGTGAACGTGGACAATCTTCGTAACGTCGCGCCAGGGCTGAACAAGGATCAGATGTACGACCTGCTCGGGCCGCCGCATTTCAACGAATGGTTCGTCGGCAGCCATGTGTGGAACTATCTGTTCGACTTCCGTCGCGGCAACGAGGTCGTCAGCTGCCAGTATCAGGTGCGCTACGACCAGCACATGAAGGTCACCGATACCTACTGGCGCGAACCCGCATGCGCCGACTTCGTACGCGCGCCGTCGGCCGCGCCGGTGGCCGCGGCCGAGCCGCCGGTGTCGACGCTCGAGCAATTCACGCTTCAGAGCGACGCGCTGTTCGCATTCGGAAAATCGAGCCTTGATTCGATGCTGCCGGCCGGCAAGGCGCAGCTCGACGACGCCATCGAGCGGATCAAGCGGCATAAGGAAATCACGCGCATCGTCGTCGTCGGGCACACGGATCGTATCGGCCCGAGCACGGTGAACGAGCCGTTGTCGCGAGCGCGTGCGCAAACCGTGCGCGGTTATCTGATCTCGCACGGCCTGAACGGCAGCATCATCGAAGCGGAAGGCGTGGGATCGAGTCAGCCGGTCACGCATTGCCCGGCGGGTCAAAGCCGCGCCGTGATCGCATGCCTGCAGCCCGATCGCCGGGTGTCGATCAGCGTAAGCGGCCGCAACTGAAACGCGGCGAGCCGGTCGCGCCACGCACGCTTCGCCCGCGTGGCGTGCATGGCGCGACCGGCCGCGCCGACGGTTGGAACGGATAGCGCACCTCCGGATGACGATGATGAGAAGGGTCGGGGTTTATGTGGATGGAAGCAGCATGGACGCGAACGGCGGCCATCTGATGCGGTACGAGGTATTGCGCTCGCTCGCCGGGCGTGCCGGGGCCACGATCCAGCGGCTGCATGCGTATCTGAGCTTCGACGAGCGCCGCGCCGCGCGCTCGCCCGACTACGACGCACGCATCAAGGGCTACCAGGCGGCGCTGCGAGACAAGGGATTTCGCGTCACGATCAAGCCGCTCAGGCACTACGCGGATGATGACGGAACGGAAACCGTCAAATCCAATTCGGATCTCGGGATGGCGATCGACGCACTATCGGAATCGGACCGGCTGGATACCGTCCTGATCGCGACCAGCGACGGCGACTTCGTTGAAGTCGTCCGCGCGCTGCAGAAAAAAGGTTGTCGGGTCGAGGTCCTCGGTTTCGATAACGTCCCCCTCGAGCTGCGGGAAGCGGCCGATCAGTTCATCAGCGGCTACCTCGTGCCCGGCCTGCTGCCGGTTCGAGATTCGGCCGCCGGCCTGCCCGCATGGGGTCAAGTGGGCTCGCGCGTGCGGGGCGTGTGCAACCGGTTCGAGCCGGACGACGGGTATGGCTTCATCGCGTTCTGGCCTTCACTGCCCGATACGCCGCTGCTCGCGGCCGCCGAGACCAGCCCCGCCTACTTTCGTAGCAGCAGTGTTCAGGATGCGTCGATACTCCATCGCTTGCCGTCGAGAAACACCGTGCTCGAATTCGAACTCGCAACGCCGGCGAAGCAGAACGGTGCGCCCGAAGCGCGCCGGATTCAGGTCGTTTCCGGCGCATAGCGCGGGCCCCGCTCGGCGGGGCGCATCACATCGTCATCCGACCGGCACCTGCGCTGCCTGACGGGCATTGCGCGCTGCGGGTATGGCCCCGGGACGCGCTCCCGTCATGCACCTATTCGCAGGCCTGCACGAGCAGCGCTCGCGCATTTTCGAGGAACGACGGGAACGGTGCGGCGCTCATCATGGCCAGATGAATGCAGTCATCGACAGACGCCACTGCAATCGCCAATCCTTTGGGGCGACGCGCTCTCACTAGCGGCCCCCACAGCCCGCGCAAACCGAATCGCCCGACTGGACGCGTGTCGTGCACGACACCGATGTTCGTTACCACGAGATCCGGCATGCCCCTATCGTCGGCCAGCCGCATCACTCCCTGCGCATCCATTCCCTCTGTCAAGTGGACGGTGAATTGCCGCACCTGCTCCTTGGCCCCTTCGCGCGCGCCGGTCGGATCCAGCAGCCGCAGCGTCTCGCGCGCAAGATCCCACAGCGAAGAATGCGCTACGGGTGGGAGCGTGGCTTTGCCGCCTGTCGCGAAGAAGCCGAACTCGCTGTCGCCTCCCCACAGTCGCCGCACGTCGACGGGGCAGCGCAAGTCGATCGGCTTGCCGCGCCAACGCTGTATCGACGACCGGCCGGCCATCGCAAATGCGCTGCAAAGCGCGCCATGGACGGTTGTTTGCTCGTCCCGCGCCCGTTGTCTGAGTTCTCCGCTCAGTTGGCGCGGCAGTTTCATGCAATGTACGGCGGGCGGACTTTCCTGCGGATACGACACGCCTTCGAGCGAAACCGCCTCCCGAGGTGCGACGGCATCCGGCACGCCCAGCACATGGTTCATGGATCGCGGAAACGGCAGCACGTCGAGCTGTTCCCCGTTGAGCACCCGCACAAGGTCGCCGATACACCGGGCAACCGAAATGCCATCGTAGAGCACATGGCTGACCGCCACGATGACGACCGAACGGCCTCGATCGGATGCGATCACGGCGCGCATCAGCGGTGCCGTACCGCTATCGACAGGCTGCTGCAGCTCGTGGGCGAGGGTTTCGTTCAACCATTCGTATGCGATTCCCGCCGAGTCCCATATCGCGTCGACCGCATGCCGCACCGGAATCGGTCTGCCATGAACAAATTCCAAATATGGCCAACCGCCGGCTGTTGCCGGAATACGAACCCGCAGCACGGGATGACGGCGTTGCAACGTATCGAATGCGTCCCTCCACTCCCGCGGTGTAGCCGTGCCCTCCAGTTCAGCGGCATAGACGATATGATTGTTCGCACTCAGGTTCGCCAACCAGAATGCATGTTCCACCGCACTTAATGGTCTGACCACAGGTTCCCTCCACGAGCCGAGCCTGTTGTTGGCTGCGTGAGCAATTCCATGATGCGAAGGATCTCGCCGCGCGTGTCGATCGACTTGAACGCCTCGGCGATCTCCGTCACACGCTGACGGCAGCGCGGGTTGTCGAGCACCGTTCTCACGGCGGCACGCAATGCGTCGGGGGTAGGCGAGTGAGTGGCGAGATCGATGCCGACGCCCGACCATGCAACACGTGCATTCCCGTCGGCTTTGTCTTCCGTCAATCCGGCGGTGACAAGCGGAATACCGTAGCTGATCGCCTGATTGACGCTGCCATAGCCGCCATTGGTGACGAACACATCCACGCTCGGCAACAGCCATTCAAAAGGCAGATAGCTGGCGACGCGTGCGTTCGCCGGAATGGGGCCGGGAACGGTGTCAACCGGACGTCCGCCCGTGCTGACGACAACCAGCAGATCCGGCTCATGTGCAAGGGCTTCCAGCGCGGGCGCGACCAACACGCGAAAATCGTGATTCGCCACGGTACCCTGGGTGACAAGAACGACCTTGCGATCGCCGGTCAGTTCAGAAGCCCAGGATGGCAGCGGAACCTGATTTGCCTCGATCGGCAAAGCCCCGATGAACCGTACCGAGGCTGGCAAATCGGTACGCGGAAATTCGAATTCCGGCACGGTCAGTTGCATGAAAACGTCCGGAAGCGCTACGACCAAATCGCAAAGGTCGATCGCTATCGGTCCCACGCCGAGTTCGGCCAGATATCGGTTCAGGCGATCGACGAGCGGACCATAGACGATCCTGTCGTGCTCCCGGGCGATAGCTGCATACCGTTCGCGCTGCGCCCGGCTTGTGGCAGGCGGCAATCCGGCGTAGTGCGGCGCCCCGTCCTCGCGCGACCAGTGCAGAATGGTGGTGTTGAACATCGCGACGGGTGGTCGATTCGAACGCGGCCCGAGCAGCATCGGTAATATCCCCAGGAATACATGGTCGACGAACACGATATCGGCTTGCACCTCCCGCAAAAGCTGCTGCAGCCCAAGGTGCTGTTCAATCACGTAATCAACGAGCACAAGTTCCATGCCCAGACGCTGCCGCTCCAGCCCTGGAGGCAGTTCTTCCAGGCTCGGCAACTTCGAATGGGGATCTCCGAATGCGAAATCGGCCGCCGGCCGAAGCGGATGAAATGCGGCGCCGATGTTGTCGGCGCGTTCCTGGAATGCACACCCCGTATGAACGATCACGTCGTGACCTGCGTCGATCAGGATGCGCGCTATGCTGAGCATCGGATTGGCATGACCGGACAACGGTGTCGCGGCGAGCACGATCTTCATTATTGTCCGCCTGGCTTGATGTCTGGAACGCGAGATAGTGACGCGCCTTCGAATGACCGGCATTCGCTCGACAGGGTTTCCGCCACGCCCGTTAGAAACGACGGCAACGGCGCGAAGCTGGCAAGCGTCAGATTCGCTCGGCCGTCGACGGTCGCAACTCCCACTGTCTGAATGTTCGGGTCGTCCTTCTGCCCCATCGGAACACACGGTCCCCAGATCGCGGTTATATGGAAGCGTCCAATTTGGGTGGCGAATCGCAGATTTCCCAGATTCGATACCGTGATTTCTCGTTGTACCGCATCGCTCTCGCGGACCCTCAATAAACCTTGAACATCGAGCCCTTTCGTAAGCAGCTCGGACATGCTTCGTATTGAATTCCGGGTTGGTTGCGAAATGGCAGACGGCTTGAGTTCACGCGTGATCGCTCGCGAATCCTCCCAGAACGATCCATCTATCGTCGGCGCAAGCGATGCACGCGTGGCCGAGCCGAAGAGCCCCACATCGTCGTCGATGTCTAACTGTCTTCGAAGATCGACCGGCGTCACGATCCGGATTGGTTTCCCTCGCCACGCCGGATTGATCGATCGTCCGTATCCCAGCATGGCGGAGCAAAGTGCGCCGTGGAACGTGGTGCGCTCGTCTCGTGCGCGCTGCACGATTCGTGTGGTTAGTTCGCGAGACAGTTTCAGGCGGCTAACGGTAAGTCGATCGCAATGCCGCGGCCGACATTCGTCGACGATTACCTTGTTGACGGGAGGCGATATGTCAGCTTCGCCGTACAGCTGATCGAGCGACCGAGGCATCGACAAAATTCCGAGCGACTGACCGCTCAAAGCTTGCAACAGATCGCGAACACAGTACGTCAGGGAGATTCCATCGCAGATGGCATGAGCACACGCCAAAAGCAGCACCGATTTTCCGTTCCGCCCCGACGCCACCACGGCCCGCATCATCGGCCCGATGTCGGTATCGATCGCTTCGTCCAGCATGCTCGCGATCGCAGAGTCGAGCCATGCGTCGGAAATTCGATCGGTTTCCCATCGCGCATCGTCGACATGATGAACCGGTATCGGACGCTCCGATACCAACTCCAATTGCGGAAAGCCCAGCGCTGTCGGCGGAATGCGCGCGCGAAGCAAAGGATGCCGACGTTGCAGTGCGTCGAACGCGTCGCGCCAGGCTTCGGCTCCGGCGATTCCATCGATTTCCGCCGCAATCACGACGTGACTTGCGACTACCCGGTTCATCAACCAAAAGACATGTTCCGTACTGCCAAGCCTTCTGTTCATGGAGAATGTATCCGTCGAGCACCGTACGTCGGCAGGTCGCCCACCTGTTGACGGCGCGGCAAACGAAGCCATTGACTGAAACCTTGGAGACAGCGTATCCCCGATCAGCGCGCTGGAATGCGAACAATTGTCACTTCGTGATTCGTGTCGGAGTCCGCTTTCCTGATCGCGTGTCCGGCTTTCAAACACGTCTGTTCACAAAAGTTCATAAGCCGGGACCGAATAGCGTGCCATCATGCCTCGGCGAACACCATTCAGCCTCAGACAATGGTGAAACAGCACTTTTCCCTGACAAGAAAAACAGTGCGATAAGCAGCACATATTGGGACAACACCAGTTGAAGATTCTCATTGCCGCCAAGTCCGAAGCGGGTCATGTCAATCCAGTGGCGTCTGCCGCATCCATCTTGATATCGGAAGGCAATCAAGTCGCAGCGCTGACCGGTGAGCAGTTTCGCCGGCAGTTCGAGGATATCGGCGCGTTGTTCCATCCTCTTCCGGCCGATGCGTCGCCAGACGTTGCCCATGTCATTGCCCATGATCCGACGCTCAGGAACCTGCCCGAGGATGCACCGCAATTGATGCGTTTTCAGATCGCCGTCGAACGCGCGCTGGTCGATCCTATCCCGCTTCAGCATGTGATGCTGCAGGCAGTGCTACGCCACTTCGCCGCCGACGTCATCCTCACCGAAAGCGGGTTCCTCGGCATTCTGCCGCTCCTGTTGGGCGCCCGCGAAAGGCGCCCCCGGGTGGTCATCTGCGGTACGTATTTTCTGACCTGGGAACGGGATGACGGTGCGCCGTATCTTGGCGGGTGGCGACCCGCGTCCACGCAGGCACAGCGTGCGCAGTACGCCGGCCTTTCGCGCGACCATGACAGGTTGTTCGAGCAGCCGCTAATCGCACGCGCCGATGAACTCATGAAGGACCTGGGCGCCCGCCCGTTGCATCGAGGCGTTTTCGAGTCCGCCATTGAACTCGCGGACGCCTATTTGCAACCGTCCGTGCCGAGCTTCGAATTTCCGCGCGCGTCGCTGCCTGCGTCCGTGCGATTCATCGGGGGCTTGCCCATTACGCCGAACCTGCATCCATTGCCTGCGTGGGCCGCGGACCTGGACGGCCGAAAAAAGGTCGTACACGTCACACAAGGCACCGTCGCGAACAAGGACTTCGGCATGCTGCTCGCACCCACGTTGGCCGCCCTTGGCGACGATCCCGGCGTTCTGGTTGTCGCGATCACCGGCGGCCGGCCGCTCGACACCATTCCGGGGACCATGCCTCCGAACGCACGCGTGGCCAGTTTTCTGCCGTATGAATGGTTGTTGCCCAAGGTCGACGTATTTGTCACGAATGGCGGCAACGGGAGCGTCAACCAGGCATTGACCTTCGGTGTTCCGCTCGTGACCGCCGGACTGAGCGAAGACAAGGCCGACGTGAACGCGCGAGTCGCGTGGTCCGGAGTCGGTATCGATCTTGCAACCGGACATCCCACGCCTGATGCGTTGCGCAACGCGATCCGGACGGTACTCGCCAATCCAGGCTACCGGATCGAGGCCGCTCGCAAGGCCCGCGAGTTTGCAGCAATCGATACGCGCGCCGAAATCATCCGGGCCGTCACGAGCCGATCGACGTAGGCTCCGGGGCGGCGCGCGCTACTTCGATCTGTCGACGCGAACAGGTTGCGTCGCGAAGATGAATGACATCGTCATCCGGCCGGCACCGCGGTCAGCTTCCCAGCGCCGCGTCGTGATCATGCCGCGACAGGAACATCAAGAAGGTCGTCCCTTCTCCGAGCCTCGATCGCACCTGCAGCTTGCCGCCGAGTGAATCCACGACCGTCTTGACGAAGGCCAGGCCGAGGCCATGCCCGGACAATGGCGAGGTCCCGTCCAGCTGCGTGAATTCCCGGAACAGCTTTTCCTGGTCTCGCTCGGATATGCCCGCCCCGTAATCGGTCACGGCGATCTTCACATGCCGTTCCGTGGCCGACAGCTCCACGTCGACGGTGGAGGCTTCGCGGCCAAACTTGATCGCATTGCCGATCAGATTGACGAACGCCCGCCGCAGCAGCTGCACGTCGGCGATCGTGCTCAGCCCCGGCTCCGCCATCAGGTTGACGATCGTGGATTTCGCACTCGCCTGCGGCAGCAGATCGTCGACCGCATCGCCCAGCACCAGCGCAGGATCCACCGCGGCGAGCTTCGGCGGCAGGCTTTCGGCCTTGGCGAGAAACAGAAAATCATCGGACAGGTTGAGCGCCCGCGTCGCATACTGCGAAATCAGTTCTGCGAACCGCTGCGGCGTGTACCGCGACGGATCGCGCTTTATCTGCGAAGCGAGCGCGAGAATCGACGCCTGCGGAGACCGCATGTCGTGCGACAGGAAACGCAGGACCATGTCGCGCTGCCGCTCGGCGAGCCGTACGGACGACACGTCGGCCACATGGAAGACCAGCGCACGCTCGCCGAACGCGGACGGCCGGATCGGCGCGCACTTGATCAGCAACGAGAGGCCGCCGCGTGCATTGGCGATCTCGACGCCCTGATCGAGCTGCGATTTCGTCTGCGCCGACAGATCGTCGCCGTGCGGCGAGTGATTGAGCCATGTCAGCGCCTGTGCGGCGAATTCATTGGCCCGGTGTGACGCCGTGATCTGAAACAGCACATCGGAGACCGAGCGCCCGGCCGGCGAATGGCGCGCCCCCGGATTCCCGTCGAGCTCCCCGCACAACGCCGCCACCCGCTCGTTCGCCAACAGAACGACGCCCGATGCCGACGCGATCAGTGTCGCTTCCGGCAGGCTGTCGACCCACGCGTCGATCAGCGCGCGATACCTTCGCACCTGCGCGTCCAGCGCACCCGCCCTGCTCAGTTCTCGCCAGACCGGGTCCATGCAATGCGGCACGACGGCGGGCTCCGCGTGCAGCGAAGGCTCGGTCGTCAGTCGATCCGCGAGCCGAACGATGAAGCGCAACAGCGCTTCCAGGCGTCGCCACGACCACAGCACACAGGCGAGCACGCAGATGAGCATGCCCGTGGTGGGCGGCAGAATGCGGTCGCCAAACCGAAACAGCGCGAACGCGCCTGCGGCGATCGCGAGCGTCAGGGCGAAGGTGGCAACCATGCCGGCGCGCGGCGTCAGCCGATAGAGCAATGCGCAGGCCATGCACACGACCCACTCGTTGAACAGCAGTTCGATTGCGAAATCGATTTCGCGCGGGACCGAAGTCTTGAGCCGTGCTTCGTTCGCACTTCCTGCCATGTCGACACTCGCCAGCGGCAACCCGCTGTCCGGCGATGCGGCCGGCCACGCGGCCGCCCCGTCGATCGATGCTCGAATCAGGACGGGTCGGCCACTCAGGCTGTCGGACGGCACGCGGCCGTCCAGCACATTGATATACGAATAGAGTTCATAGGGCGGATCGCATTGAAGCGAGGCGGCGCCGGCACAGGCACTCCTGCGGCCCTGCGTGCCGGCCGCGGGGGCCGCGGAAGCCGTTCGCCCGTTGTCTCGGCCAGTCGTCTCGGCGGCTGCCTTGTCGGTAGCCTTGTCGGCAGCACGGGCGTGGCTTGCGTCACGCAAGCTCGTCAGGTCGATGCCGATCGCGGCGACGCCGCTGCCGACGAGCCGGTCCATCATCCGCTCGCGGGTTTCGCGACTGAATGGCCAACCACCCAGATGCTCGATCGTACGGTCGTCGACGACGATCACTGCCAGTGGTTTGCCCGCGCCGCCATCGGCAGCTTGTGCCGCAAGCTCGAAAAAGGCACGGTCGACGCGATGCAGCAGGTGGGTCGTCGTCAACGCCAGACACATAAGCATGAGCACGAACGTCATGCACACCCATTCTCCTGCGAGATCGAAGCGGGGGGCCTGCACCAACCGATCGCGCTCGACACGCGAGCGACGCCATCTCGATGCAAAAATTCTTCCAACCATGTCAATTCGATGATGTTTCACAAAAACTCACTAAACGACACTCGAAATGACCACACAAAATCCCGAGAACTCCCCCGAAAATCGTTTTTATTAGTATTAAATTATCTCAATAAATCATTGCACACATACGACCATCACTATGGTGATCGACCAACATCCATAGGAGCATTGATGAAAAATACGCGCGCATATTGATCAAATTATACAATAAATTTTATTCAATTGGAATTGCATATTTTATTCCAATAAATTACCCATATTTTCATTTTTACATTCAGCCCTCCATGCCCTGCGGCACTGCATTCCCGGAACATACCGATCCGCCGCCATCACGCCCCACAGGAACCCGGCATTAGCGACGCATGCCACTCCGCAATAACGTCGAAATGCAATATAAATCAATCTCAAAATCAATGCCCCTCTGAAAATAAGACCCACAATGACAAATCAATCCCTCAACTTCCAGTCAGTTAAAATAATTTACATTTGTTTATTTTTGGAAGTTGAAAATTCAAGACTCGCTCCATAGAATCTAGCCATCCCAAAGAAGCAGACATCCTGATTCGGCTTGCTGGAATATTCATGAACCTCACCTCCTTGACAAACCACCCACTCAACGACGCCGAACGGGGGCTTCACCAGGGCGAATTCTTTTTCCTGCTGCAGCCCAGGTTCGCCCTGCAGGAATTCCGCCTGTCCGGGTTCGAATATCTGATGCGCTGGCAACATCCGCAGCGCGGCGTCCTCGAACCGAACTCGTTCATCAGCGTCGTCGAGGATTCGTTCCTCGCCGGCCGGTTCACCGATCTCCTTACCCATCACGCGGCTCGCACGCTCGCGCAGTGGACGGTGGACGGTTATCCGGGCTTGTCGCTCTCCATCAACCTGTCCGCGCTCGAATTGGGGCATCCGGAATTTCCGGCTCAGCTCGCCGCGCTGCTCGAGTCGCTCGATCTCCCTCCGAACCGCTTCGAAATCGAACTGACCGACGTCGTTCCGCCCGCGGAGCTCGATTGGCTGGTGGAAACGATTCATGCGGTGCAGGCAGTCGGCGTGCGCGTCGCCCTCGACGACTTTGGCGCAGGTTTCAACTCGCTGACCTTGCTCCAGCAATTGCCGGTGGACATCGTCAAGTTCGATCGATCGCTGATCCGTGACGTCCCGCAGAATGCAGAATCCACGCGTGTGGTCGAAACCCTGGTGCATCTTGCAACGAGCCATGGCAAGCAGATCGTGATGACGGGTATCGAGACCGCGCAACAGTTCGAATGGGCGCGCACCTTGCCGGGCGTCGAAGGTCAGGGCTTCTATCTCGGCGAGCCGATGTGCGGCACCACCATCGCGGCCTTCATCGCCGACCACTACCGCGCCGTCGTCACCTAGGCCGCGGCCTCCTCCTTCTCCTCCCGATCCGCCGCGACTGCCCGTCGCAGCCGCTCGTGGTAATAGCCCAACGCCGGTTCATGCCGCCCGAACGTGATGCTCTGTTGCGTGCGTGCGTTGAAACCGCGCTGAATCTGTTCCGCGAGATCGAAGTCTTCCTTCTCCACGACGTTCATCAGCAGATCGAAATTGCGCCGCCAGTACGCGTCGGTCTGGGCATTGCCGACGGGTGTGGGCGTGTAAAGCGAAGCCTCGGCGATGCACTGATCGGGATCCTCGTCGTTGGCGGGAAACATGCGCCAGATCTCGAAGTGTCGGCCCTGCCAGTTCAACAGCGTATTCGGAAACAATACGTAGACGATGAGCGTATGGCGCAGCAGATCCCAGTTCTCCTCCGGCTGATTGCGCATGTCGACGATCGAGCGGCGCGGAAACGTGAGGCGCATGTTGTCGCCGAATGTATCGACGAGGCCGATGCCCGGCAGGAAGATCGGATTGATGGTTTCCCGATGCAGCTTGTCGATATGCCAGCTTTCGAGAAACGTATCGATGGCCAGCTTCCAGTTGAGCCGTTTGCGCAGCGCTCGCGTCCCGAAGTGCGTGAAGTTGGCGAGACCGTATGAAGCCAGCTCGCTGTCCAGCCCCGGCAGCAGCGCATCTTCGTTGATGGTGCCGCCGGCCTGCGGCAACACCCAAATGAGCCCATGCCGCTCCGCGACGGGAAAACGAACGAGGTCGGTATGCTCGCAGTCGAGGCCGGGGAACGCGCCGCGCGGCGACAGGATGCGCAATTTCCCTTCCAGGTTGTAGCCCCAGCCGTGATACGGGCAAACGAACGATGTCGTGTCGCGGCCGCAGCCATTCGCGAGCCGCGCGCCACGGTGACGGCAGACGTTGGCGAACGCGTTGAGCTTCCCGTCGCGATTGCGCACGAGCAGGATCGGCACGCCGCATCGATCGTCGGTCAGATAATCGCCGGGCGCCTTGAGCTGGCAGCTCGTCGCGATCAGCACCGGTCGGCCGGTGAACAAGCGCTGTCGCTCCTGCTTCAGGATTGCCGGACAGCTGTATGCGGATACAGGATTGCTCGCGCACGCGTCGCTCATGTCCGTGCCGCCGGAATCGATCAACGCGAAGATGCGTTTAGCAAGCGTCACCTGGGTTTCATGCTGCATGATTCATTCCTCGCATCGGTAGTCCGCCCACGGGCAGCACTCGGAAAACACCGTCAATCGCCGCTCGCCGCTGCTTGCATTTCGGCGATGCGCCGCCCTAGCCGCGCCGCAAGCCGCCGTACGGATGCACCACCGACGATCGAGTTGTGGTCGTCGTCGAACACGTCCACCTCGATCGCGCCCGTGGTCAGGCGGGCGAGATGCGGCCACACATCGTCGCGGCATCGGCCGTTGCCGCCGTTGGCGGCCAACGCGTAGTGGATCGGCGCGCGCAGCGCGGTGAAACTTCGCGAGACGATCGAGACCACGCTCGACGCATAGAGCCGTGAGATACGCGCAAACTCAGGGGGATCGAGCCGCGCCCGCATCTCGAGAAGCCCCAGATCGCGATCGAGCAACGCGACAAAGCGCGCATCCTTCGCTAGCGCGTCGATGTCGGCGAGTGACGGCAACGCGGTCGTCGAGCCAACGATTTCCTTCAATCGCAACGCGAAGTCGCCCGTGGGAAACGGGCTGTCGACCAGCATCAGCGGCGGCGCCACCTTCCCCTCCGACTCCCACTGCGCCGCCATTTCGAGCGCCACCAGGCCACCGAACGACCAGCCGCCGACGCGATCAGGCAGGCGCCCGAACTCGCGCTCGAGCACATCCCGATACCCGCTGGCGAGTTCGGCGAGCGGTCGATGGAACGGCAGCGTCGGCCGGTCGACATCGGGATGCCGCAAGCCGACGATCGTGGGATCTCCGGGCCACGCGTCCGCCAGCGCCTGGTAGCACAGCACGTCGCCTCCGATCGGATGGATCAACGCAACCATCTCGCCCTCGCCGTGACGCAGCACGATGAGCGGCTCCTCGGCCGGTGGTGCACGCATGCCGCGATCTTCGGGAGCGCCCCGCGCCGGCAGCGCTTCACGCATGTCCGCCGGCACCGTTTGTGAAGTCCGCGCCGCCGAGTCCTTGGCGATCGGTGCCGCGGCCATGAGCTCGGCCAGCCTCGAGATCGAAGCGCCCCGTGCAAGCACCGCCATCGGAACCGTGTGTCCGAACATGTGCTGCATGCGTGACCGAAGCTCGGTCAGCGCAAGCGAGTCGAAGCCGCTGGCCGCGAGCGGTACGTCGTCGTCGATCGCAGCGGCACCGCTGGACACGGAACGCGCGATCCGACGAATCGCGTCGAGCACGTGCGCACGCTCGCGCGACAGGTCGCCCGATGTCGCTTCAACGCTCGTCGGTCCGGTGTTCGACGCGTCGTGTGATATTCCGGCGTCGCGACCGGTCGCCGTACCTTCGACTTCCGTGTCGACCGATGCAGCCGCTCGTAACGTCATCGGCAATTCCAGATGCACGCGCTCGAACGGATAGGTGGGCACCTGAGCCGGCCGCGGCGGGCGCGGATACAGCGCGGCCCAGTCGCGCATGAACCCGAGGCAGTACAGGTGCGCGCATGCATGGGCGAAGTTCATGGATTCCGTGGCGTCGTCGCCCGGCGCGTCCGCCAGCGACGATACGACGCTTTCCCACTTCTGCGTCGCCGCGCGCGCCAGATTCGACAGCGCGGCACCGGGCCCCACCTCCAGGAATACGCAATCCTGATCGGCGAACTGGCCCAGCGCATCGGCAAACAGCACCGGCCGCTCGACCAGGTCCAGCCAATGCTCGATGCCCGCTATTTCGGCACCGGCGGGCTTGCCGGTCAGTGTCGAGATCAGCGTGATGCGCGGCGGCATGAATCGAAGCGCCGACAACGCCTGCGCGAAAGCCGGGCGCATCGGCGCCAGCAGCGGCGAATGCCCCGGCGTGTCGTACGTGCCGAGCATCGATGCGCGCCGCCCCATCGCGACCATGGTGGCGTGCACTTCCTCGATTGCCGCGGCCGTGCCGCTGACGACCGTCTGCTCCGGACCATTGATGCCGGCAACGAACAGCACTTCCCCGAACTCGAACAGGCGCTGCAACTCCGTCACGCCGGCCGCGACCGCGAGCATCGCGCCGCGCGGCGTGGCGGTATCGAACAACCGGCCGCGCGCCTCGACCGCCTTCAGGCCGTCCTCGAGCGTCATCACACCGGCCAGTGTCGCCGCGACGTGCTCGCCGAGCGAATGGCCGACCACGGCATCGGGTCGGTTGCCCGATTCGATCCATGTCCTTGCCAGCGAATGGAGGATGACGAAGTGGGCAAGTTGCCCTTGGCGATGGCGAACCGTCTCGGGATGATGGCCGCGGATTGCGGCCATCACATCCGCAGCCAGCGCGGGATCCAGATACGCGAGGCATTCGTCGACGAAGCGATGAAACACCGGATTGTCGTCGTACAGTTGCGCGCCGACACCGGGTTTCCATGCGCCCTGGCCCGGGAACAGGAAAACCAGCCGACGCGATTTCGCGACACTGGCCGAGTGCCAGTTGCCCTCGGCGTTGCCGGCCAGGAAATCGTCCAGCGACTCGAGCAGCTGTTCCCGGCTGTCTCCCACCACGGCCGCGCGGTGAGGCCAGTGATCGCGCCTGACGCTTGCCGTGTAGCAAATGTCGCCCGCGGCGGGACCGGCCGTGTGGAGCATCTTCCGGTATGCGTGCGCCAAACGAACGACGGCCTCCGGCGACCTGGCGGAAAGCGGCAGAACGCGCGGGATCCGCTCCTCGTCCATCGCGACTTCGCGCGCGCCCGCGCCGGCCAGCACCAGGTGCACGTTGGTGCCGCTGATCCCGAACCCGTTGACGCCCACCATTCCGTTCTCGTCCAGCGCGTCCTCGCCGGTGCGCGGCACGCAAATCTGGCTGTCGTCCCAGCGAAAGCGCGGCGTCGGATCGTCGAAATTCGCCTGAACCGGCACCCGGCGGCGGCTCAGGATCAGCATCGCCTTGATCAACCCCGCGATACCCGCGCCCGCTTCGAGATGGCCGATTTGCGCCTTGACCGAGCCGACCAGCAGCGGGCGCGCCCGTTCCACGCCAGCCGTATAGGCATTGCGCAAGGCAGTCAATTCGATCGGATCGCCCAGTTGCGTACCGGTGCCGTGAGCCTCGACGTACGCGACGGACGCCGGGCCAACGCCGGCGCGCCGCAGCGCGACCCGAATCGCGCTTTCCTGCGCCGCGCCATTGGGTGCGGTGAGACCGTTGCTCGCGCCATCGTTATTGATGGCCGAGCCGGCCAGTACCGCGTCGATGCGATCACCGTCACGGACCGCGTCGTCGATGCGCTTCAACACGACCACGCCGCCGCCCTCGCCGCGCAGATATCCATCGGCGCGGGCGTCGAACGGCCGGCACATCTCGCTGGGCGACATGGCCTGCAGGCGAGCGCCCAGGATCGTCTCTTCCGGCGACAGGATCAGATTGATCCCGCCCGCAATCGCGATATCGCAGTCACCCGCACGCAAGCTCTGCGCAGCCAGATGAACGGCGGTCAGCGAGGAGGAACAGGCCGTATCGACGAACACCGCGGGCCCGTGCACGCCGAGGAAATACGCCACCCGTCCGGCCAGCGTCGGTCGGCTCGCGCCCAGCCTCGCGTAGGTCGTCAGCTTGCTCATGTCGCCGGCCCACACGGTGCGGCGGCCGTAGTCGACTTCGCCGCTGCCGAGAAACACGCCGATGCTTTGCCCGCGCACCGTGCCGGGCGCGATGCCGGCATTTTCCAGTGCCGCCCAGCAGAGCTCGAGCATCCACCGTTGTTGCGGATCCATCGCGAGCGCTTCCGATTCGGAGATCCGGAAGAAGCCGGCGTCAAATTCGAATGCGCCTTCCACATAGCCGCCATTGCGCACATAAGTGGTCCCCGGCACGCTCGCGTCTTCGCTGAAGAACGGCTGGATGTCGAAGCGGGCCATCGGTGTCTCGCGGACCGCAGTGCGTCCCGATTCGAGCAACGCCCAGTAGGATTCGTGGCAAGCGGCATCGCCAGGGAAACGATATGCAGTACCCGTTATCGCAATGCGCGATACAGGGAGGCTGGTTCCTTGCATGTGGATCCCCGCAAGTAGCAGTGGAGAAAATCCCGCGACCCCGCCTGGGTCACCGCAGGTTCGTTGGACGCGGCACGCGCGGCGTGATGCGCCGCTGCCACCGCGGTTCGCCATGTCGTTCGCGCCGAATCGTCCGCGCGTCCGATTTCAGCCGCACCGCGCGCAGCGGCGTCCCGGCGCCGACGTCGAAAACCACGGGCGTTTCGTTCGCGAATTCCGTCGCGTCTATCGGAAGTGGCTCTGCCATATGCGCTTCGATCAGGTGTTGTATTGCACATCACTGCGTGCGAAGTGCGGCCAGCATAAAACGGTGCTCTGAGCGCGCAAAGTGAACTTTTGTCACCATCGGCCGCTGCGCACAAGCGAATCCGTGCTTCAGAAAAATTCAAATTCCGCGCAACGTCGATATGCAAAGATCGATGATCTCCGGTGGTCGACTGCGGACATTCAATGGGAGCCTCGCCATGCTGGATCAACCGACATACGAGCAGGACGCCAGATACACCCGCGCCCTCGCAAGCTTGCTGACGCATCCGTCTTTCGATGCCGTGCGCGACGAACCCGATCGCTACACGATGCAGTCACGCATTTACGAACAACTGCATCTGCTCAACCGGCACGCGGGCGGTGGCACGGCGTTGCTGGCGGATCGCCATCGTCTTTTCGACACGCTGGCCTTCGCGGCCACCGTCAGCCCGCCGCTGTTCAACGTCGCGCAGGCGCACTACGGCGTATGCCTCGCGACGATCAAGACGCTGGGCAAGCCGTCCGTCGAACTGGACCGCATCATCGACGAACTCGACAGTCTTTCGTCAGTCGCGGCGATCCTGATCACCGAGGTCGGCGTGGCCTGCAGCCATCTGTCGGTCGCGACGCGCGCCGAATACGATCCGGCGACCGACAGCTTCGTGCTGGTCACGCCCAACGAGCGCGCGTGCAAGATGATGGCGAACGTTGCATTGGACGGCGTCGCGAAAACCGGCGTGGTATTTGCGCAGCTCTGGTGCGGCGGCGAGAATCGCGGCCTGTTTCCGTTCGTGGTGCCGATTCGCGACCGCGTGCGCGTGTTCGACGGCATACACGTCAAGGCGCTCGCCGGCGTGTCGTCGATGGGGCTGGACTACAGCCTCGTATCGTTCGCGCGCGTACGCGTGCCGCGCACGCACTGGCTTCAGGACACGGCCACCATCGACGCGAACGGGCAGTTCCACGATCCGTTGGGCGCCGACCAGCGCCTCGTCCGCTCGCTGGGCGTCAGTGCGAACGCCACGACCGCGACTGCCGTTGGCGTGTCGGCCGCGGCACGGGCGTGCATCTGGACCAACCTGCGATACGCGCAGCGGCGAACGACCGGTGCGCGGCTTGGCGGCAACCGGCGCATGCTGGAATTTCGCAATCAGCAGAGCCTGCTGTTCGGCGCGTTGGCCGAAGCGTTCGTGATCAGCCATTTCGCACGCCGGCTGGTGGCGAGTGACGGCAGTGAAGCCATGTCGTCCGATATCGCGGCCGTGCCTTGGGCCGCCGTTCACCGAATGGGGGCGTTGACGAAGGCGGTGACCGTCGCCGGCGCCGCCGACGTGATCCGCAATTGCCGCCGCGCCAGTGGCGCGCACGGATGCCTCGGCGCGAATCGATTCGGCAGCTACGAGGACCTGACGGACGCTTATTCGTCCGCCGGCGGCGACAACCAGTTGATCCTGCTCGAGATCGGCCGCGAACTCGCCTCCTCGCCATCCCGCCTTTCGGCGGACATCGGCACGCCGGAGCGGATCGACGATGCGGCGGCACTCCGCCAGCTGGCCCGCTTCGAAGAGCACCGCCAGCACGCTCGGGCGACGCACGGTCTCGCACTCGATGCATCCGATCCAGAGGCTGCGTTCGCCGCATGGAACCCGCGCCTTCCCGCGCTGCTCGACCTGGCCAGAGCGCATGGCCGCCGGATCGCACTCGAGGGATTCCTGCAGGACGTGCATGCCGCCGACGATGCCGACTCGGCGCTGGCCCTCGCGACGATTTATGCGCTCGAGCATTTCGGCGGGTCGCTGGACTACGTCGAACGCGATCGCGCATTGTCGGGGGCATTCGACATCGTTCTCGGCGATCTGGATCGGCTGCTCGACGCATTCGGGTTGTCGACCGAGTTGATCAGAGCACCGATGGCGCAGGACGACTACGTGCACGCCTACATCGGCGGCGAGTGGCCGGATCTCTGAACGATCGATTGCGGCGGTGTGCGCGTTCGGCTCGGCGCGCACTGTCCTGACGGACGACGCGGCACGCCGTGACCGCGTCTCCCTTCGAACTCACGAACCTTGCCGCGGCGACGCGTGTGCAGAGAATGTGCGTCGTCGCGCGACGCCGGAAGCATTCGCTAGGCTTCCACCACCGTAACCGGGATCACCCGCTTCGGCGCCTCCGACGAAGCGGCCTGATCCGGTTGATTGATCCGCTCAAGCAGTCGCGCCCGGGCGTCCGTCGCACGCGCGACGTTCGCGGCCTTCACGTGCCCGAAGCCACGGATCATCTCGGGTATCGATGCGAGTTCCCTCGCCGCGTCGATACGGCCGCCTCCGATCAATTCGGCGACGCGATCGAGATCGTCGGCATACTGCGTGAGCAATGCACGCTCCATGCGGCGCTCGGCGGTATGGCCGAACACATCCAGCCACGTACCGCGCACGCGCTTCAGACGCGCCAACACCCCGAATGCCGCGGTGATCCATTCCCGATAGCGCACCTTCACGGGCCGGCCTTGCGCATCGCGGCGAGCGAACAGCGGCGGCGCCAGATGAAATTCGAGCCGGTCGTAACCATCGAATTCCGTTTCGAGTTGCCGGCGGAATCGCCCGTCCGTATACAGTCGCGCGACCTCGTATTCGTCCTTGATTGCCATGAGCCGGAACAGGTTGCGCGCCACCGCCTCGGTCACGGCGGACGAACCCGGCGCGGCCGACGCCTCGGCCGCCCGTATGCGCTCGACATGCGCGCGATAGCGCCGCGCGTAGGCCGCATCCTGGTAATCGGTCAGGAATGCCGCCCGCCGCTCGACGACCTCGTGGATCGTCGTGGCGGGCTTGTCGCGGCGGGTAGCCTCGACATTGGACATCGCGTCGAGCACCGACGCCGGTGCATGCGCGGCGCGCCGGCCCCAGCGAAACGCGGCGAGATTCATCGCGGCGGCTTCGCCGTTCAGTTCGATCGCCTTCTCGATTGCCTGTGGCGAAACCGGAAGGCTCCCGAGCTGGCAGGCCATGCCGAGCAACAGCATATTCGCCGCGATCGATTCGCCGAACAGCGCAACCGCCGCGGCCGTGGCATCGAAGAAGCGGGTCTGGTCAGGTCCGGCGGCATCCTGGATCGCATGCTTCAGCGACTGCGCCGGCAAGCTGAAGTCCGCGGACCGAGTGAAGTCGCCCGGCATGGTCTCGGCCGTGTTCACCAGGCAACGCGTATGCCCTCGGCGGAGGGTCGCGAGCACCTTGCCGGACCCCGTCACGACCAGGTCCCCACCGAGAACGAAATCTGCCTGGCCGGCTGCGACATGTACGCAGTCGACGTCGGCCGGCGTCCTCGCGATCCGCAGATGCGAATGCACGGCGCCGCCCTTCTGCGCAAGACCGGCCATGTCGATGATGCCGACGCCCTTGCCCTCCAGATGCGCGGCCATGCCGAGCACCGCGCCGATCGTGATCACGCCGGTTCCACCGACACCGTTCACGATCGCGCACCACCCGCGGTCGAGGGGGTACTCGTCCGGTGTGGGCAAATCCGCTATCGGCTCGCTCCCGTCGAGCGCCCCGTGACCGGTCTTCGGCTTCGCTCCATGCACGGTGACGAACGCGGGACAAAACGCGTCGACACAGGAGAAATCCTTGTTGCAGCTCGACTGGTCGATGCGCCGCTTGCGGCCGAACTCCGTTTCGACCGGCTGTATCGCAACGCAATTGGACGCGACACCGCAATCGCCGCAGCCCTCGCATACCAGTTCGTTGATCAGCACGCGGCGATCGGGATCGGGTAGCTTGCCGCGCTTGCGACGGCGCCGCTTTTCCGCCGCGCAGGTCTGGTCGTAGATCAGGACCGACACACCCGGTACGTTGCGCAATTCGCGTTGCAATGCATCGAGCTCCGCACGATGGTGAACCGTGGTGCCGTCGGGAAACCGCGCCACGCCCGCGTATTTGTCCGGCTCGTCACTCACCACGGCGATGCGCTCGACGCCTTCCGCATGCACCTGTCGCGCGATCGCATCGACGGTCAGCCGGCCCTCGACCGGCTGGCCTCCCGTCATCGCCACCGCATCGTTGAACAGGATCTTGTAGGTGATGTTGACGCCGGCCGCCAGCGCGAATCGCAGCGCCAGCGATCCCGAATGATTGTAGGTGCCGTCCCCGAGATTCTGGAAGAAATGGTCGCGCCGCGAGAACGGGGCCTGCCCGATCCACTGCGCACCCTCCACGCCCATCGCGGTGAAGCCGATGGTCCCGCGATCCATCCACATCGCCATGAAATGGCAACCGATTCCACCACCTGCGATCGAGCCCTCGGGAAGCCGGGTCGACGAATTGTGCGGGCAGCCGGGGCAGAAGTGCGGCACGCGCGCGGCGAGCGTCTTGGCGCCAAGCTGCGCCGCCCACGCGTCGCGCAATCTCGCCAACCGCGCGGCAATCGTTTCCGACGGCCCGAACAACGCCAGAATGCGTTCACCCAACGCGATGCCGATCAGGTTCGAATCCAGCGCACCGGTCGGCGGAAACAGCACTCGCCCCTGCTCGTCGTGCTTGCCGACGATCGCCATGCAATGACGTGTGCCATACAGCTGCTCGCGCAGCTGGGTTTCGATGAGCGCCCGCTTCTCCTCGACCACGACGACGCATTCGAGCCCCTGCACGAACTCGGCGACGTGCGCATGGTCCAGCGGCCACGGGCAGCCGATCTTGAACAGCCGCAAGCCCAGCGCGTTGGCACGCGCGGCGTCGATTCCGAGATCGCGCAACGCCTGCAGCGTATCCAGATGGCTCTTGCCGGTCGTGACGATGCCGAGCCGGGCGCGCGGGCCGCCCGTGAACACGATTCGATTCAGGCGATTGGCGTGGACGAAGGCGGCGGCCGCGCGACGCTTGTGGACGAGCATGCGCTCCTCCTGCCCGAGCGCATCGACCTCCCGGCGGATGTTCAATCCGCCCGGCGGCAACACCAGATCCGGCACGACGATATCGATCCGGCTCGTCGACAGGTCCACCGACGCGGTCGATTCGATGTTGTCCTTCACGCACTTGATGGCCACCCAGGTGCCCGCATAGCGCGATAACGCGTAGCCAAGCAGCCCGTATTCGATGATCTCCTGCACGCCGGCCGGATTCAGGATCGGAATCATGGCATCCGCGAAAGCAAATTCGCTGGCATGCGCCGCGCTCGACGATTCGGCGAGATGGTCGTCGCCCATCAGCGCCAGCGCACCGCCATGCTTCGATGAGCCCGCGAGATTGGCGTGGCGAAAGACGTCCCCGGCCCGATCGACGCCCGGTCCCTTGCCGTACCAGAGCGCGAAGACACCATCGCGTCGGCCTTCACCGAGCATCTCGGCCTGCTGCGAACCCCACACCGCGGCGGCGGCCAATTCCTCGTTGAGGCCCGGCTGGAACACGATATCGGCCGCGGCCAGCGCGTTGCCGGCTTTCCAGAGCTGATGGTCGAGTCCGCCCAGCGGCGAGCCGCGATAGCCGGACACGAAACCGCCCGTATTCAGCCCGGCTTGCCGATCGCGCTCGCGCTGCATCAACAGCATGCGTACGACGGCCTGTGCACCCGAGATGAAAATGCGATCCTCGCTCAACGCGTATTTGTCGGCCAGCGAGACGTTGCGTAGCGTCATGGTCGAATCCTTGCTCGTCGGGGTCGGGATGAGGCCGGCTATCGCGGCTTGCATGCGGGGCGCCGTCAGCTGCGCCCTTCGATTACCAGCGCAGCAATGCCGATCCCCACGTAAAGCCGCCACCCATCGATGCGAGCAGCACGAGGTCGCCCTCCTTCACACGTCCGTCCGTCACCGCCGCATCCAGCGCAAGCGGGATCGACGCCGCGGAGGTATTGGCATGGCGATCGACGGTCAGCACGGTCTTCTCGGCCGGAATGTGCAGTTGCTGTCCCACGGTTTCGACGATGCGCTGGTTGGCCTGATGCGGGACCAGCCAGTCGACGTCATCGCGCGACAAGCCGGTCGCGGCGAGTGCCTCGTCCGCCACGGCAGTGAGATTCATGACGGCATGCAGGAACACCTCGCGCCCTTCGAGGCGCACCTTGCCGACCGTCCCGGTCGACGACACGCCTCCATCCGTGCGAATCTTGTCCTGATGCCGTCCGTCCGAATGCAGGTGCGTGGAGAGCACACCACGCTGGTTCGTGCTGCCGTCACTGGGCTCGGCCCGCAGGATCACGGCGCCGGCACCGTCGCCGAACAGTACGCAACTCTCACGTTCGGTCCAGTCGACGATGCGCGACAGCGTTTCCGCGCCGATCACCAGAGCGGTACCGACTTGCCCGAGCCGCATCATGCTGTCTGCCACCGAAAGGGCGTACACGAACCCCGAACAGGCCGCATTCACATCGAAAGCGGCGCCTTGATGCATTCCGATCGCGGCCTGCACGCGCGCGGCGGTCGATGGCACCGTCTGATCGGCGGTGGTCGTCGCGACGATGAGCAGGTCGAGATCGGCGCCGGTCAGATCGGCCCGCTCCAGCGCACGGCGGGCTGCGGCAATCGCGAAATCCGAGGTTTTCTCGTGCGCCGCCGCGATCCTTCGTTCGCGGATGCCTGAACGCCTGACGATCCACTCGTCGGACGTATCCACCGTCCGTGCCAGTTCATCGTTCGTCACACGCCGCTCCGGCAGAGCGGAGCCGCAACCGATTACGCAAGAGCGAAACGGTGCGTTCAGGCGAGTAGATGTGTGACGCGCACCGCGCTCACTATCTTGAGGAGAACTTTCGATCATGTCGATTCGGTCCTGCTATGCATTGCGTTCAGATGACTGGCCGCCGCAGACCGTTCGGCCAGACGACGATCAAGGCCTTCCCGGTCGTACTTTCATTCACCTGTGCGCGAGCGCGCTCAGAGCCGGGCCTTCACGTAGTCGATCAGTGTTGCAAACGTCGGATAGTTGTACAGCACGGTCTCGTCGATCTGAACGCCAAACTCGTCCTGGAGAAAAAAAGACAGCTGGACGGAATCCAGCGAGTCGAAACCGGAATCGGAGAAGGTTGCGTTCAGATCGGACGGCTCGCCGAGATTCTGTTCGCGCATCCACGTCTTGATCGCGGCGAGGATATCGTCGGTCGTGATCGACGCACGGTCCGGTTGTGGAACGGCATTCGAATTCGGCGCAAGGGTTTGAGTCGTCATGGCACTACTCCCGATACGGTTGAAGAGCATGTTGTTCAGACACGGTGAAATGTCGAGGTTACTTTCCGACTGCTTCGAGAACATCATAGGTTCAGCATGTCCCGTTGAAAGTGAACGATTGTCACTGCTGAAAGTACCGCAAGCGCGAGCATGGCGCTCCCTCGCATGAACGTTTTCCGCGAGCTGCGCGCATGTCGACGGCCTTGCCGTCATGACCGGATTCCCAGCCCCGTAAACTTGTCGAGCGGCCAATTCTCCTGAGCCTGTCCATATCCCTCCTGGCCTTTGTAGAACCAGCGCATCATCGACAGCACGGGCATGGTGTTGCTGTAGCAAGCCCATGGATGCTGTGCAACCGGGACGCCGAGCAAATGGTGTTCGACCTCGTCGACATCGACGAGCACCTGCTCGTAACTGAACGGAAACGCGCCGCGCCGAACCGCCCGCTGGCGTCCGGATACGAGCCCGCGCACTTTCCCGTCGACGAATGCGTAGCCGTGAGCGAGCTTGAATTGATGCCAACCGTCCGCGAACGGCTCGAAGGTCCAGATCGTCTGGAACGCGAGCGATCGGGAGAAGCTGGCATTCACCCAGCCCATCGGGCGCAACCCGCGCTCGTTACGCGGCCCCCAGCTGTGGTCCATGGTCGATACGCAATCCACTTCATGAATACGTCCGCGTACTTTCAGCGTGCCTGTGACGTGCACCGTCATGTCGAAATGATTCGCGTACGCGGCGCCGAAGCCGGTCGTGTCGACATCCGCGCAAGCCAGCGGATCCATCGACTTGTCGTGAATGTCGTACGGCTCCATCAGGCCCCGCACGGTCCAATGCAGCTCGGTGCCGTCCACGCCGACGTAGTCGACCTGGTAATCGCGCGGCTCGTTCATCGTTCGAACGCTGAGGCCATTGGGCAGCTCGTAGTGCTCAAGGCGTTCCGGCATCGGCAGATGCTGCTGAAAATCGACATACAGCGCCTCGAGCGACGTCCTTCCCAGGCTGTCGATCATCGACACGTCGGCCACGAAGGCGCCTATGCCCGGCCTCGCTATCGTGTACACCCAGGCCGTAATGTTGGCCTCCGGCACATAGACCGAGAAAAAATTCGTCTCCGCCCAGTCGTACGAAACGTCGACGGGTGTATGAAACCTTACGTCCTCCGGCAATATCATCGAATCTCCAAAAGAGCATGACGTTCAGGTGAAGCGGGGAAACGGTGGAATGCCTGCCAAAACCGCGCGGCCAGTCCTCGACCGACGTGGTGGATTCCCGGCACGTGTTGATCGGGAGCGTTCAGCATAGGACGGCCACCTGCATCCCGAAAGTCAACATTTGTGACCGATTCGATCTGAATGGCATCGCGTCGGCATCGCTTCACAATCGTTCAAAGATTTTCACGCGACATGCGTCTACGCTGCGGCAATCCATGAGCGAGTTCGAAAATACTCGTCCAATACGCCCGTAATTCGTCGTAGTTGACCAAACGACGGCTCCTTTTTCTTAACGCGATCGTGCATTGGAAAAGTCGAGACTGATAATGAAAAAATTTCCCGCGAAGAATTGGTACGGAGGGACGCCTGCATCGCTTCTCGCCGAAGCGGTCAACGGCATGGTCCGTGCGCTGGTGCGCCGTCAGTTCGCGCAGAGCGGCGAAGACTGGACGTCGTTCGTATTTGGAAGCGCCGATGCGTTGATTACCCGACAGGATATCGAGCGCATCGAACAGCAGGCGCTTGCAACGGGCTATCGGTTTACGTCGACCTCGCTGGTCTCGCTGCGCGAACGACCCGATGCCTACAAGGATGCCACGGGCCTGGGCGTGGACGTATCCGCGTTCAGTTTCGAGCACCACGACGCCATCACGGGATCGATCGACGCGAATGGCCGCGAGCAGCGCGGCACCGGCGACAACGTCGTCCGGCATGCGGCAGATGTCGACGGGGTTGCACGCTACGTCCGCACCAGCGATCAGGTGATCCGGTACATGCAGAACGGTGTGCCGCCCGACACGATCGCGATCATCGACGACAGCGGCTGCACGCTCACAGCACCCATCATCGACCGGTTCAAGGGCATCATTTGCGCGAGCGGCACCGTTCGCTCGCATCTGGGCATCCTGGCCCGCGAGTACGGCATCCCCTGCCTGATGAATGCGCGCATCAGCGGCATTCGCGACGGCGACCGGATCGAAATCGAAGCGAGCGCGGCCGCGAAAACCGCGCAGGACTATCAGGCAGGACGAGAAAGCACGGCCCGCATCTGGAGATTCGCGCGATGAACGCCCCCCACGACCACTCCCATGTCAACGTCGGTTCCGACCTGACCTATCTGCAAATACTCGAGGCCAACCATGCGATCCAGCAGTGGGGCGACGAAACGCACTGGCTGGCGGTCACGCGTACCGTGCAGCGCTCGTCGCTGTTTCCGCTCTCCGCGTGCAGCCTGTTTGCATTACTGAACGCCTTCTACAAAATGCCTGCGCTGCTGCGCAAGATCGAGACGAGCATGAAGGCCGAAGACATCGCCGACCGTGCGCGCAATCTCGGCATCAAGCTCCAGAGTGCGCAGATGGGCTGGCTGCTGCCCACGCATTACCTGCTCGGCCGTGAATGGCTGCTGTCGATGGGCATGCTGCGGCCACAGGACGCCGCGCAGGACGTCGTCTATCTTCTCGACTTCTGGCGGCGTTTCCAGCTCGCATGGCGCCGCAACGACAACCGCTTGAGCAGCCGAGAATACGGGCACCGTTCTCAGATTCTTCCGGACCGCACGCTCGAGGTGTTCGCGGCCGATCTCTACCCGTGCCGACCCGGCGATGCGCTTCACGACGCGGCTCACAACTTCATGGCGACGGCCTCGCAGTACTGTTTCGTCGCGGCGTGCGAAAGCCGGATCAACCTGCACAACTCGGGGCCGTACCGCATCGACGATGCGCAGCAGATGCTGGTGCGCGATTTCATGGACCTCGGCGAAGGTGGGCTGCCGTGGCTCGATGGTGTTGCCGCCAACATGCCGTACAACAATCTGACCGTGACGCTCGCGACGCGAGGCTGCCATTTCGACATCGTCGATGATTGGGGCAGTTTCGAAAGCACCCCCGAATTCACGTCCGACATGATCACCGGCGTCGGGCTCTACACGTCCGATCCGCTGTCGGATGGCTTCATACCGGTGGGCATGGCATCGGCCGACGAACTGACGTCGATTTTCCGTGATCTCACGGACCGGATCCGCGACGCAATGACGAAGCTCTGGACGCGCATTGCCGGCTGGTCGCGCGACCAGCTGCTCGACGCCGGCGCGCTCGTCTACAACTCGGCGATGAGAAATCTCGCGCATGTTGCCGGCGTCTTCGAGTCCGACGACTGGTTTACGATCGATCCGCGCGCCGAACGCTTCCGGCCGCTACTCAATGACGAATTCGCCGAATGCGTGCTCGGCGAACTGGTGGGCGCGATGTCCATGCCGAGCCAGCAGGCGTCGCCGTTCGTGATGATGCAGCATGCCGATCGCCCGGCACGGATGATGACACCGCTGCCCTGCTCCGTTGTCGAAAACCGCGACTTCGCCGCGTCGACAGGCGGACTTCGACGCGGTACATCGCATCTCGCCGCGAAGACCGACCGCTACCTGACGACACGAGGCATACTCAGCGTGGCGGATTACAACGCAGCGGCTCGCACGCACGAGCCTGCAGCCAGCTCCGCGCGCTTTCGCTATCTGTGCGAGACCTGGGTCGCATACCATCGCGACACGCCGCAGGCCGATGCGCTGTACCGGCACGAACGGCGTCATTCGCGGCACCTGCACGAGCGCGCCGCCACCCATTCGCTCGATCGGCGCGCCGCACTCACGAATGCCTTGTATTCGGTACTCCGTTGCCTGGCATTGAAGCCGAATGCGCTCCCCGCCGACATCGAGGCACTGTCCGGCTTGGGCGCGGAGCAGACGCTTGCCGTGCTGAACACCGCCACGGTCGGCGGACGCGCGATCGAGATCGACGGCAGATTCGTGCTGAGCCCGCTCGCACGCATCGCGCTCGACGCGCACTATGCAAACGAATACGCAGACGCATGCGCAGACGAAACGTTCGTCGCGCACTACGAAGCGTTCGAGCGGATCAACAGCCGGTTGAAGGCGTTGATCACCGATTGGCAAACCGTGGAGCTCGGCGGACAGCGCATCGCCAACGATCATCAGGACCACGAGCACGACTTTGCGCTGATCGACAGGCTATGCGGGTTGCACGATCGCGTCGACGACATCCTGGTGCGTCTGGCGCAGGCGGTGCCGCGCATCGACAATTACCGGTCGCGCTTGCAAGAGGCGCTGGAGAAGATCGACGCAGGCGCGATCCAGTGGGTAAGCGACGCGAACATCGATAGCTATCACACCGTGTGGTTCCAGTTGCACGAGGATCTGCTCAGGATCGTCGGCCGCCAACGCACCGAATAGGACACGCACATGGCCATCTCATTCGGAACATGGGTCCTGGGTTTCGACGGCGGCGATTTTCCGCCGAGAGAGCAGATTGGCGGGAAAGGCTGGTCGATCGCGCACATGTCCGCCGTGGGGCTGAACGTGCCGCCGGCGTTCGTCGTGACCACTCGCGCGTGCCATGCATACCTGTCCGATGAAGCCGCGCCACGCGGCATTGACCAAGAAATCGCGGCAGGCATCGCGTGGCTGGAAGCACGCACGGGCCGAGCCTTCGGCGGCGGTCCCGCTCCGCTGCTGATATCGGTGCGCTCCGGCGCGGCGGTCTCGATGCCCGGCATGATGGATACGGTGCTGAATGTCGGTATCACGAGCGCGACGGAGCCCCTGCTTGCGCGGTTATGCGGCAGCCAGCGCTTCGCGCGCGATACCCATTGCCGCTTCCTTGACTCGTTCAGTCGCGTCGTGCTCGACGCGCCGCCGCTGGAACCGTCCGCACGCGACGATCCCGCGGCGTGGCGCGACGCGCTTGCCACGGCCGGGGCCGCGGTGCCGGACGACGCCTCCGCGCAGCTCGAGATGGCCGTGCACGCGGTATTTCGCTCGTGGAACTCGCCGCGTGCGCGACGATATCGTGCTCATCACGGCATCCCGGACGATGCCGGCACGGCAGTACTGGTACAGGCGATGGTATTCGGCAATCGCGACGACCGGTCCGGGACCGGCGTGCTGTTCAGCCGCAACCCGTTGACGGGCGAGCCGGTCCCTTATGGCGAGTTCCTGCCCCGCGCGCAGGGCGAGGACATCGTCTCCGGCACGGTAACGCCGCATCCGCTCGATACGATGCGCGACACGTTGCCCGATGCATACGACAAGCTGCTTGCCGCCGCGAGATTGCTCGAGCATGCGCACGGCGACATGCAGGACATCGAGTTCACGATCGAAAGCGGGGAATTGTTCCTCCTCCAGGCACGAACGGGAAAGCGCTCGCCCGAAGCCGCCGCTCGCATGGCGGTCGACATGCTCGACGAGGGTCTGGTGTCGCCCGCAATCGCGCTCTCCCGTGTTTCGCCCGACCAGATCCGGTCGTGTCTGCGCCCCCGCCTCGCCGATGGTGCCGCCGCGCGCGGCCACGCGTTGCGGCATGGCGAAGGCGCGTCACCGGGCATCGGACGCGGCGTGGTGGTGACGGACCCGGACGAAGCGGAACGCCGCGCAAGGCTCGGCGAAGACGTCGTACTGGTACGCGCAGCCACGAGCCCTGACGATCTGCACGGGATGATCGCCGCGCGCGCCGTCGTCACCGAAAATGGCGGATCGACTTCGCATGCCGCGGTGGTCGGCCGGGCCCTGGGGCGTCCGTGTGTGGTGGGATGTGGCGCAGGCGCCGTGGCCGCGCTTGCCGGGCGCGTCGTCACCGTCGACGGCGCCGCGGGCCTCGTCTACGACGGCGAACTGGCGGTCGTCGCTCCCGATGAGGACAGCGATCCGGTCCTGCAGCGCCTGTGCCGCGTCGCCGAGGCCCATGCGCCCGTCGCCGTTCACGCGAGTCAGGATGGCGCCGGCGCGTCGGCCGACGCGGACTTCTCCGGCCTATCCGATCTCGGCGCACTCCGTCGCGCGCTCGCGGCGCTGCGCGCCGGCGCGACGGTCAGCGGCCCGATCTTTGCCGACGACGATCCGGCTGTGGAGGCGGCCATCGACGCAGGCGTGGCGGGCATCATCACGCGGCCGCGCTTGCCCGCGCTGCTCGCATCCATCCGTTACGGTCGCGCGAAGCCGCTTGCGGCATGCGAGTGACATCGTAGTCCGTTTCACCGGCATCGTCGGCGGCAACAGCGACGGTCCGGAAACTGAAAACCGAACACATAGTGAGGAATCCTTCGTGGAGAGACTATTCGATAAAGTGGCGCTGGTGACGGGCGCAACGTCCGGAATCGGCAAGGCGACCGCAATGCTGTTCGCGAGGGAAGGCGCCAAGGTCGCCATCGCGGCACGGCGGGAAGAGGAAGGACGGCAGGTCGTCCGGGAAATCCTCGACCACGGTGGCGAAGCCATATTCGTCCGGACGGACGTCGCTCAAGCCGAGGATTGCGCTGCCGCGGTCGCGCGCACGGTCGCGTCGTTCGGCAAGCTCGATATCGCGTTCAACAATGCCGGCATCACGAGCTTCGGGAGGCCGGTAGCCGATACCGACGAACAGGCGTGGAGCACCGTTATCGACGTCAACCTAACGGGGACGTTCCTGTCGATGAAATACGAAATCCCCGAGATATTGAAGGCGGGCGGCGGCTCCATCATCAACATGTCGTCCGCATACGGCCTGGCGGGATCCGCATTCGGCGCCTGCTCCTATCATGCGTCGAAGCACGGGGTCATCGGCCTTACGCGGGCAGCGGCACTCGAGTACGCAAAGGAAAAGCTGCGGGTCAATGCGATCTGCCCCGCGTTCGTGGCAACCGACATGATCGGCGCGTTTCTCGAACAACCGGAGCAGGCGGCCCAACTGGCAGCACTGCATCCGGTCGGCAGGATGGGCACGCTTGCGGAAACGGCTGAAGCGGTCGTCTTTCTCGCAAGCGATGCGTCGACCTTCATCACCGGCACCACGCTGTCGATCGATGGCGGAATGGGCGCCGGCTGAAAGCGAATCCGAACGTCGGAGCCGCCGTCCGGTCACGCGCCGGCGGCGGTTCGTCGTCGCGTCGGAGGTCGCCCAGCGGCCCATCCCTTACCTATCGACGGCTTTTCGTGTGAATCCCTACCAGCGAATCAACGCCGCCCCCCACGTAAAGCCCGATCCCATCGCCGGCATCAGAACGAGGTCGTTCTCCTTGATGCGTCCATCGGACACCGCCTCGCTGAGCGCGAGCGGAATCGACGCCGCCGACGTGTTGCCGTGTTTGCCGACGGTGAGCACGACCTTTTCCATCGGCAGGTTCAACTTCATGCCGAGCGTCTGCACGATGCGCTGGTTCGCCTGATGCGGCACGACCCAGTCGAGATCGTCCCGGGTCAGGCCGTGTGCCGCGAGCGCTTCCTGCGACGCCTCGGCGAGATTGACCACCGCATGCAGGAATACCTCGCGCCCTTCCAGATGCATCTTCCCCGCGCTTTGCGTCGACGAGACGCCGCCGTCCGTATGAATCTTGTCGTGATGCCGGCCGTCGGAATGCAGGTGTGTGGAGAGGACGCCGCGCGGCTTGTCGCCGTCGGATCGCTCACCGCGCAGCACCACCGCGCCGGCACCGTCGCCGAACAGCACGCAGGTATTGCGATCCTGCCAGTCCACGATGCGCGACATCGTTTCCGCGCCGATCACGATCGCGGTGCGGGCCTGACCCAGCCGGATCATGTTGTCCGCGACCGACAGCGCGAATACGAAGCCCGAGCACACGGCCTGCACGTCGAACGCCACGCCGCCCTGCATGCCGATCGCCTCCTGCACGCGCACGGCCGTCGCGGGCATCGTGCGATCGGGCGTGCAGGTGGCAAGCACGATCAGATCGACATCGGCGCCGCTGATGCCGGCCTGCTTCAGCGCGGCGGTAGCCGCGCCGATCGCGAGATCGGACGTGTGCTCGCCGTCCGCCGCGATACGGCGCTCCTTGATGCCGGTGCGCTGCGTGATCCATTCGTCCGTGGTATCGACCATGCGGGCGATGTCATGATTCGTCACGCGCCGCTCGGGCAGTGCCGAGCCGCAGCCGACGACGCGCGAGGTCCAGCTCCCCGCGCCGGTGATTTCCGCCATCTTCCGTACTCCGGTGAAGATCGATGAGGCGCGCCGGCGCGCGACAGGCGCTGAACCGGCGCACGCGAGTTACCAGTTTCCGGCGCTTGCTCCTTCGCCCGCTTCCGTGTCCGCGGCTGTGCCCGTGGGCGTGAGCGACACGAGATGCTCGGCCAACGCGATGAACGTCGGGTAATCGTAGAGCACCGTATCGTCGATCTTGATCTTGAGCCGCTCCTCCAAAAAGAACGCGAGTTCCACGGAATGCATGGAATCGAAGCCGGCGTCGGCGAAGGTCTGTTCGAGATCGGTCGGCACCTGCAGATTGTTGGCCTCGGCCCATTCCTGGATCCAGCCGAGAATGGTCTGGGCGGTCACCGCGGAACCGTTCAACGTTGCGGCTTGAAGTTGGTCGCTCATGGCATTGATTTCCTGAAGTCGGATTGACGAAGAAAGGCACGGCACGATGCGTCGTGCGTCGTACGGTTGAATCGAAACACGCGAGCCTATGCGGGCGTCTCCTGCGCAAGCGGCTCGAACCCGACACGCGTGGCGTCCGGACTGCCATCGAGGAAAGCCGCGACGCGGCGCGCGGAGGGCTCACGCACGATCGAGTTGTGATCGTCGTCGAACACGCTCACCGCGACGCTGCCGCCCGTGAGCCGCCGCAGATACTGCGTCACCTGCGTACCGGACATGCCGCCCGCGTTGCGATTGGCGAGCGCGTAGTCGATTCGCGTGCGCACCTGGTGGGGCCGGTGACGCGCGAGCGCCACCGCGCTCACGGCATGCAGCCGCGAGATGTGGGCGAACGTGGCGGGATGCGCGCGGCGCCGCACGTCAGCCAGGTAGAAGTCGCGATCGAGCATCGTGTCGAAGCGTGGATCGGCGAGCCACGCTTCGACGACCTGCGTGGCGTCCTCATTGACGAAATCGCCGGCAAGCGCGCGCAGCCGCGTCGCGAATTCGCCTTCATGGAGCGGGGTATCGACGATCACCAGCGGCGGCGCGGTCCTGCCCTCCGCTTCCCACTGCGCCGCCATTTCGTGCGCGACAATGCCGCCGAACGACCAGCCGCCGAGCACATCGGGCAGCGTGCCATGTGCGGCAAGCAACGCCGCGCGATAACGCGACGCCAATTGCGCGATCGACAGATACGCAGGCGGGCGGTCCTGGTCCGCATACGGATGGCGAATCGCGACGATGGTCGGATCGCCCGGCCAGCCGTTGGCCAGATCCTGATAACAGAGCACGTTGCCGCCCACCGGATGCACCAGTGCGACGAGCGGCCCCGCGCCATTGCGCAGCGTGACGAGCAATCCGTGGTCGCCCGGTGCATCGGCCGCTTTCTGCGTGTCGCTCGATACGGGTTCCTGAATCGGTGTAGTGCCCGACGATGCGCCGAACCACCGAGCCAGCGTCGATAGCGATGCACCGCGTGCGAGCATGGAAATCGGCGGCATCCTGCCGAAGTGCTGATGCAGGCGCACGCGCAATTCCGTCAACGCCAACGAATCGAGGCCCTGACTGACGAGTGAAAGATCGTCGGCCAGCGTCACGCTATCCGGCGTGACGGCCGCCGCGATGGTGCGGAGTGTCGCGAGCAGTTGCTCAACGTCAACGCTCGCGATGTCAGTGCCAATCTCCGCCACGTGCGAAGCGTGTTGCAGCGGCACCTCGCCCGACGCGATGTCGCGCCGATGCTGCGTACCGCCTTGCGCGGAAGCCGCAAGCACATGCTCCGGGAACGGCAATTCGAAGCGATCGCGCTCGAACGGATAGCCCGGCGCTTCGGCAGGCCGCGGCGCGTTGCCGTAGAGTTTGCGCCACGCAATCTTCTGCCCGATGCTGTAGAGGCGTGCGCACGCATGCGCGAAGCCGGTCGACTCCGTTTCTTCATCGCCGTCCGGCCCATCGGCAAGCGAAGAGACCGCACATTGCCAGTCGCCGCCCGCGGCCGCGCGCGCGAGCTTCGACAGCGCCGCGCCGGGCCCCACTTCGACGAAGATCGTCTTGCCGTCGGACGCCGCGAGCAACGCTTCATGAAAGCGCACCGGCTGCTCCACGAGATCCAGCCAATGCTCGACACTCGCGATCGCGTCTGTCGCGAGCGCGCCGGTGAGTGTGGAGACGATCGGGATCGCGGGCGCCGCCAGCGTCAGCGGTTCGAGTGCCTGCCGGAACGCTTCGCGCATCGAACGCAGCATCGGCGAATGGCCCGGCGTGCCGTAGGTCTTGAGCAACGACACACGCTTGCCGGCCGCGACCATCGCGTCCTGAACCCGCGTGATCGCCGCCTGCGTGCCGCTCACGACGGTTTGCTCCGGCCCGTTGATGCCTGCCACGAACAAGTCCGTGCCGAACGCGAAGCGCGCGGCGAGTTCATCCACGCTCGCGGCGACAGCGAGCATCGCGCCTGCCGGCGTCGCCGTATCGAACAGGCGGCCGCGCGCTTCGACCGCCTTCAGGCCCTCGGCGACCGACATCACGCCGCCGATCACGGCGGCTACATGCTCACCCAACGAATGCCCGATCAGCAGATCGGGCTGCACGCCGAGATCCATCCAGGTACGCGCCAGCGCATAGCACACGACGAAATGCGCGAGTTGCCCGGGATGATGGCGCACCGCTTCGGCGGTCCGGCCGACGATCGCATCGAGCACCTCGCGTGCCGTATCGGCGTCGAGCTGGCCCAGACACGCATCCGCGTGTTTGCGGAACAGGACGTTGTCTTCGCAGAGATTGCGCCCGATACCGGGTTGCCATGCCCCTTGACCGGGGATGAGAAACGCGAGACGCGGCTTGCGCGGTTGCTCGCCGGCATGCCAGTGTCCCGTCGGGTCCTCGGCGAGAAAGGCATCGAGTGCGGCAACGAAATCCGCTTTCGTCGTCCCGACCAGCGCGACGCGATGATCGAAATGATCGCGCCGCACGCTCGCCGTGTGGCACGCATCGCGCATCGGCGCGGGGGTGTCAGCGAGCCATGCGCGCCACGCGGATGCGGCACGCCGGCGCGCTTGCGGCGAGCGTCCCGACAGCGTCAGCACGCGTTCGCGAGCGACCTGCGCGGCGGTATCCGGCGCCGCGTCCGGCTCGGCGAGAATCATATGGACGTTGGTGCCGGTGATGCCGAAGCCACTCACGCCGACGAACGCATTGCCGTCGCCCAGCGGCATGCCGTCACGCGGAATCTCGAGTTGCGCGCCTTCCCAGTGAAAGCGCGGATTCGGCGTCGCGAAATTCACCTGTGCGGGCACCTGGCGATGACGCAGAATCAGCATCGCCTTGATGAAACCCGCCATGCCCGCCGCACCTTCCAGATGTCCGAGTTGCGACTTCACGGAGCCCACGAGAATCGGCTTGTCGCGCGTGACGGCGCGCGCATACACGTTGCGCAGCGCGGAAAGCTCGATCGGGTCTCCCAGTGCCGTACCCGTGCCATGCGCTTCCACGTAGGCGACCGCTTCCGGGCGCACGCCCGCACGCGCCATCGCGCGACGAATCACGGCTTCCTGCGCCGCGCCGTTGGGCGCGGTGAGGCCATTGCTCGCGCCGTCGCTGTTGACGGCGGAACCGACCAGCACCGCGTCGATACGATCACCGTGCGTGCGTGCGTCGCCCAGCCGCTTCATGACGAGCGCGCCACCGCCTTCGCCGCGAATGTAGCCGTCGGCGTTCGCGTCGAACGGGCGACACTGACCGGACACGGACATCGCCTGAAGTCGCGCGACGCCGATCGTTTCCTCCGGCCCGAGGATCAGGTTCACACCGCCCGCGATCGCCACGTCGCACTCGCCGGCCTGAAGGCTCTGCGCGGCAAGATGGATCGCGACGAGCGACGACGAGCAGGTGGTGTCGACGAAGATCGCGGGCCCGCTCAAGCCCAGGATGTGCGCGACGCGCCCGGGCGCCATTGCGCGCAGGTTGCCGAGCTTCGAATACGTGGTGATTTTTCCGGGATCGCCGGACCACACGGTACGCCGGCCATAATCGGCTTCGCCGGTCGTCATGAACACGCCGACATTCTTGCCGCGCAATTGACCGGGCGCAAACCCTGCGTTCTCGAGCGCTTCCCAGGCCAGTTCCAGCATCCAGCGCTGCTGCGGATCCATCTCGATCGCCTCGGCCGCCGACGTGCGGAACAGCCCGCGGTCGAAGCAGAACGGATCGTCGACGTAGCCGGCCACGCGCGAATAGGTGGTGCCGGGTTCAGCGGGATCCGGCGAGTAGAACGCGTCGATATCGAACCGCTCGCGCGGGGTTTCCCGAATCGCCGTACGGCCGGAATTCAGAAGCGTCCAATAGCTCGACGCACAGGACGCGCCACCCGGAAAGCGGCACGACATGCCGATGATGGCGATCCGTTCCGCGTGTGTAGTTGACCTGTCCATACCGTTCTCGCTGCAAGAAGAATGCTTCATGGCTAGTGGCGACGCGCCGCGTCGAGATCGTCGCGACTGCTGGCCTGCACCAGCACGGCCATGTTGCCGGGCAGATGCTGATTCGCGCGAATCTTCGCGTGCGCATCCGGCAGGCGGTTCCACGGAAACACTTCCGACAGGCACGGGTCGATCTTGCCGCTCATCACGAGCCGGTTTGCCTGCGCGGCTTCCTTGAGACTCGCGAAGTGGCTGCCCTGGATCCGCTTTTGCCGCATCCACACGTAGCGCGCATCGCAGGTCAGGTCGTAGCCGCTCGTGGCGGCGCAGAAGACGACCATGCCGCCGCGCTTCACGACGTAACAGGACGGCGCGAAGGTATTGCGGCCCGGGTGTTCGAACACCATGTCGACGTCGCGCCTTTCGCCGAGCGCGTCCCAGATCGCCTTACCGAACTTCTTCACGGCGTCGACATAGGCCGCGTATTCGTTCGTTGCATCGACGGGTGGCGGCGCGCCCCAGCATGAAAAATTCGAACGGTTGATCACGCCCACCGCGCCAAGGCGCTTGACGAATTCAGCTTTCGAATCGTCGGAGACCACGGCGACCGGCCGCGCGCCTGCCAGCGCCGCAAGCTGAATCGCCATCGTTCCCAAGCCGCCCGCCGCGCCCCACACGAGCACCGATTGCCCCGGCGAAAGCACATGCGGCTTGTGGCCGAACAGCATCCGGTACGCGGTGGCGAGCGTGAGCGTGTAGCACGCGCTTGCGGCCCACGTGAGGTGCTTCGGGCGCGGCATCAGCTGCGTGGCCTGTACGCATGCGAATTGCGCGAACGAACCGTGGGTGGTTTCGTAGCCCCAGATGCGCTGTGACGGCGACAGCATCGGATCGCCGCCGTTGCATTCCTCGTCGTCGCCATCGACCTGCGAGCAATGCGCGACCACCTCGTCGCCCACCTTCCATTTCTTCACGTTCGCGCCGACGGCCCAGACGATGCCGGACGCGTCCGAACCCGTGATGTGATAGGGATCGTCATGCAGGTCGAGCACGGAAAACGGCTGGCCGAGGGCGGCCCACACGCCGTTGTAGTTGACGCCGGCCGCCATGACGAGAATCAGCACGTCGTTCGGGCCGAGCGTCGGCACGTCGACGATTTCCTTCGTGAATGCATGCTGCGGCTCCCCGTGGTTCTCCCGGCGAATCGTCCACGCATGCATCGTTCTCGGCACGACGCCCAACGGGATGGCACAACCGATGTCGAACAGCTCCGGTTGCCCGTTCTCCGTTTTCTCCACCACTTCCATCAGTTCGGAATCCATATTTATATCCGTACGAAATCGGATTGATCGACCGTAGCGCTCGCGCTACGACATGCGTGAAGACGACGTGCGCGTCAAGCCGCGGTCATGCCGCCGTCCACGGAAAGCGCGGTGCCCGTCATGAACGACGACGCATCGCTCGCGAGGAACACGACGGCCTGCGCGATCTCCTCTTCGGTACCCAGGCGGCCGACCGGATGAAAGCTCTTGATCTGGTCGGTCATATGGGTTTCGTCTAGGAATTTTTCGACCATCGCCGTGGCGACGAATGCCGGACAAATCGCATTGACGCGGATTTTCTGCTTCGCGTATTCGAGCGCGGCCGCTTTCGTCAATCCGAGAATGCCTGCCTTCGACGCGTGATATGCGCAGCCGCCGAATGCCGATGCCACCAGGCCATAGGTCGATGACATATTGATGATCGATCCGCCCCCGGTTTTCAGCAATTCCGGAATTTCATATTTCATCGCAAGGAACACCCCTTTCAGATTGATGTCCACGACAAAATCCCAGGTCGCCTCGTCGGTATCGGCCACGGCATTGCCGAACGCTTCAACGCCTGCGTTATTGAAAGCAATATCCAGCCTGCCGAATTGTTTTACGGCCTGCGCGACCGCATTCGCGCAATCCTCGGCCCTGGAAACATCGGTTTTCACGAACGTCGCGTCGCCGCCAGCGCTGCGAATTTCCTCGACGACGGCCAGGCCTTCGTCGATGCGGCGCGATGCGATCGCGACGCGCACGCCTTCCCGTGCAAACAACAGCGCCGTGGTCCGGCCGATGCCCGAATTCCCGCCCGTGACGAGGGCCACCTTGTCTTGAAGCTTCAGCACTGCGCTCTCCCGGTTACGTTGATATGGCCGATCGCTGCCGCCATCGAACGATTCATTCGGCTCGGATGAAAACGTTCGCGTTCTCGTATTGGTCTGGATTCTAAACGTCAAAAAACGTCCATCCATGACAGTTCATAAAAGTTCAGAATTACTTCCCGGGCGGGCGAATATTATCGGCACCATCGATATTTTCGGCAATTGCCAGGCTGGTGCACCATGCACGCAAAAACGATATCCCGGCACAAGATTGGCATGTCCGTCATTCATGCAATCGGCAGTGAGGGTTTCTCGGACCTCAGCGCAGCGCTTGATTCGCTCGACCCCGACTTCAAGCGATTGCTGATCGAGGGCGCTTATGCGGATATCATCGCCCGGCCCAATCTGTCGCTGAAGCATCGCGAGCTCGTGACCGTCGCGGTCCTGACCACGATGGGCAATGCCGATTCCCCGCTCAAGTACCATGCGGCCGGCATGTTGAATACGGGCTGGGCGCCGGAGGCC
Organism: Burkholderia ambifaria AMMD; assembly: GCF_000203915.1. NCBI lineage: Bacteria > Pseudomonadati > Pseudomonadota > Betaproteobacteria > Burkholderiales > Burkholderiaceae > Burkholderia > Burkholderia ambifaria. Next base: position 789,736 of record NC_008392.1, on the reverse strand, counting down.
GTGCTCGCCACGGTCCTGCAGACGCTCGAGTACGCGGGCGTGCCGGTGGCCATGGCCGGCGTACGACACGTCGTGACGGTGCTGCGCGCGCGTGGCATCACTATCGGTCAGGCAGCGAATCCGTTCGAGCCCTACTCATCCGCGGTCGCATGCACGCGTGAGCTGCGGCAACACCATCTCGAAGCACTGACACCCAAGGAGCGCGAACTCGCCACGCTTGGCATCGTCATCGCGCTCGAAAATCAGCACGCGGCCGTACGGCAGCACTTGAATGCTTGCCTGCATGTCGGCTGGACGCGTCATGAGCTGACCGAAGTACTGATTCAGCTCACCGGCTATATCGGCTGGCCGCTCGTACTTTCCATGTCGCGCATCGCGCTCGACGTATTCGCTGCCGCGGAGCAGGCCCACGTCGCCCCGACACAAGCCCGGACGGAACGTGATCGATATGCGCACGCAGCGCCGGTGCACGCCGCCGACATTCCGCCCGAACTCGCGCGGCACCTCGACCAGCCGGGTGCGTCGACGTCGAGCGTCGATTCAGTCGAACACGCGAAGGCACGGCACCTGACGGCCATCGCCTGCCTGACCTGCCTCGCTCGAAATGCGGATACCGAAGCGCTCGTCATGCATATACGCGACGCGCGCTTGCTGGGTGCATCTCGGCACGAGATCGTGAACACAATCACCGGCGCACTGCCCTACGCGGGCGTGCTCGCCACGCAATCCGCACTGGCAGAGGCAAACCGGTTGTTCGCATCGACGGATTTGCACGCTGCTGCAACGCACGAGAACGCGGCGGCATGACAGATGACGGCGCGCGATGCCGTCAACGCCACGCAGTACGAACGACACAGGAGCAGACGATGAACGACGAAGGTGGATACGACCTCGAAGACTTGATACCCGGCATGAGCGCAAGCTTCACGAAGACGCTATCCGAGCGCGACATCTTCCTGTTCGCGAGCGCCTCCGGCGATCGGAATCCCGTGCATCTCGATGACGCCTACGCCAGTCGCACACGATTCGGCGGCCGCATCGCGCACGGCATGTTGTCGGCGTCCGTGATATCGGCCGCCATTGCCATGCGCCTGCCCGGCCCCGGCTCGATCTATCTGTCGCAGGATCTGCAATTCCGGCGCCCGGTGAAGCTCGGTGAAACGGTTTGTGCGACCGTGACCGTCAAGGAGGTCGTCGCGAACCGGCGGCGCGTCGTGCTGGAAACCCGATGCGAAGTGAATGGGCTGATCGTGGTGGAAGGTACCGCGGTCGTCATGCCCACGACCGCGGCGGCGCGCAGCAAGGAAGCGGAACACCTGCAAGGTCAGGCGGTTTGACTATCGCGCGCCAGTCGGTCGTCCGCCGTCCGGCTTGTGAGGAACATCGTAACGGGTGCTCGGGTTGGAGCCGGTGATCTGGTAGCGACGCTCACTTCGCCGACCTGCGACTGCGGGGTGGTCGGGTTCTGCGCGATCCGGTTCGTCGGAACGCGTTGCCGCGCATTGGAACGGACCTGCGCGTGCTACCTCGCCGCCATTGCATGCGCAATGCACGTGCGCGCAAGCACGTCGGTCGGATCGACGAGCGTCGCGCGGCGCCCGTTCCGCCCGACATATTCGTCGCCCGGCAGCAGGATCGGCAGTTCGGTACAGCCGAGCACGATCACGCTCACGCCTTCGTCCATCAACGCGTCGATCGCCGCGCCGATATCTTCCTCGCACTGTCCGGTCGTGAAGCCGGCCTTGACACCCTGCGCGCCGTAGATCGCTTCCATCACGCGCGCCTGCAACGCCGGCGCCGGCGCGACTTGCCGGAGTCCCTGCGATTCCAGCGCCTTCCGGTAGACCCCGCTTTCGATCGTGCCGGACGTGGCCAGCACGCCGACCTCCTGCAGCGCAGGATAGGTGTCGCGTAGGTGGGCGACCGTGACGCTCAGCATATTGACGATCGGAATGCGGAGCCAAGGCTGAATCCGCTCGACGAACGCATGCGCGGTGTTGCACGGAATCGCGATGATGTCGGCATCGCCGTCCTCGAGTTTCTTGCAGGTCGCGTACAAGGAGATCGTCGGATCCGCGCCGGCGCCCACCAGGTTCTCGGTTCGATCGGGAATCTGCGGATTCTGTTCGACCAATAGCTTGATATGGTCCTGATCGCGCGACGCCGGCGTGTTGCGCACGATCTTGTCCAGAAAATCGACGGTCGCCGCCGGGCCGACGCCGCCGACCACGCCGATCTTGAACGTTGCCGCGCGCCAACCAGATTGCCCGGTCACCGCGTACTGCGCATACGCGAGATTCGAATCCACGAGCGGCACGCGCTGCGGCCCGATTTCATCGGCGACCAGCGCGATCTCGGTCAGGCCGGGAACGATCACCTGCACGCCCTGATCGGCAAGGTCCTCGCACGCACGACGCAACAGCTCGACCGGACGGCCACGAAGATTGCCGCGCTTGATGCCGTCGGCGCCGTAGATGGCCTCCGTCACGAGATCGATCCCGTCGCACGGCCGCGGATGGACGACTTCGAACTGCGGCGTCGGGAAATACGCTTCGAAGAGTCGCTTGCCGCGCACGTAGTCGGACGCCAGCACACCGATGCGCGTCGCGTCGGGATACTTGCGCCGCACATGGCTGCGCACCGCTTCGACGATATCCACGATCGGCAGGCGCGTGTTCGCCTTCAGCTCGTCGATGAACGTGTGGCTCAGAAAGCACGGCAGCACGACCGTCGTCACACCCCGCTTCTCGAACGCGCGGATCAGGTCGAACACGTACAGCTTGCGTTCGATGGTCGCCGCACTTCCCGACCCCGCGCCCTTGAACGGGTATTGCTCGAAAATCATGTCGACGTGCTCGTCGTCGGACGACGCAGGCGTCGCCTTCACCATCTTGAAGAACACGTCGGCACTGCCCAGCGGCCCGAGGCCGCCGACCACGCCGAACTTGCGCCGCGCAGTCACGCGATCCGTAAGCATCACGCACTCTCCGGCTGATCGAATACGGCGGCGGCTTGCGACTTCGCCGCGCGCCGGCTCTCCCACTTCGCGATCACCGCCGTCGCCACGCTGTTGCCGATCACGTTCGTCATCGTGCGGCCCATGTCGAGAATCTGGTCGATCGCGAGAATCATCGCGACGCCGGCCACCGGCAGATGGAACATCGGCGCGACCGCCGCGACCACGACCACCGAGCCGCGCGGCACGCTCGCCATCCCCTTGCTGCTCAACATCAGCACCAGCAACATGAACACCTGCTCCGACACCGGCATGTGCACGCCGAACGCCTGCGCGATGAAGATCGCGGCAAACGCCTGATACATCATCGAACCGTCCAGATTGAACGCGTAACCGAGCGGCAGCGTGAAGCCCACCACCTTCTTGTCCACGCCGAACCGCTCGAGCTGCTCGGTCAGGCGCGGATAGGCGGCCTCGCTGCTCGCGGTCGAGAAGGCGATCAGCGCGGGTTCGCGCACGGCCTTCAGCAGGCTGCCGACGCGTCGCCCGAGAAACACGTAGCCGGCGCCGATCAGCAACGTCCAGAGGACGAGCAAGCCGAGGTAGAACGCGCCGATCAGCTTGCCGTACGTATAGATCACGTCGAGCCCGCGCAGCGTGACCGACGCGGCGATCGCACCGAATACGCCGAGCGGCGCCGCGCGCATCACGTAGTTGGTCAGGCGCAGCATCACCGGCACCATGCCGTCGATCGACTGGATCACGACGCCGACCCGCTTGTCGTGCTTCAGCGCGCTCAGCCCGATGCCGAGAAAGACCGAGAACACCAGGATCTGCAGGATGTCGTTGCGCGCCATCGCGTCGAGCAGGCTGGTCGGGAATGCATGCGTGATCACGTCCCGCGCGTTCAGCGCGGCGGTATTCAGGCCGGTGCCGACCTCGCCGGCGGATGCCACGAGGTTCAGGCCGGCGCCCGGCTGCAGCGCATTGGCCATGACGAGGCCGAGGCTCAACGAAATCAGCGACGCGCAGACGAACCATCCGATCGAGCGCAGGCCGATGCGGCCGACGTCCTCGCCGCTGTCCATGCCGGCCAGGCCGGACACGAGCGTGACGAACACCAGCGGCGCGATGATCATCTTGATCAGGCGCAGGAAGATGTCGGTGACGATCGAGAAATAGCCGGCGACGGTTTTGAGCGTGGCCGGATCCGTGATGTGGGTGTGGCACGCATAACCGGCGACGACACCGAGGATCATGCCGACTGCAATGCTGAAGGTAAGGCGATTTTTCATGTCCATTCGTCCTTGGGTGGCGCCCTGCCGCCGAAGGCGAACGAGCGCTGCGAAGAAGGCCGCGCGACGCCGGTCACGCGTCACGATTGCCGTTGGAACGAATGGTAGGGACGGTCGATAAAACCGTGATGCCGGTGCAACATGGCGGTATGCGAGCGCCGCATAAGGCGGGAAAACCCCGACTCAGCCGAGCCGGGAAGGCGCCTCGCGCAGGTGCTGCCACAGCGTGTCGAGGAATTCACTGCGATTGGACACGTCGCGATACACGCGCAGCTCGACTTCGAGATTCCACGCCGCGGGCCCGGCCGGGACGAGTTCGCCGGCCGCCAGCTCGGCGGCGATGGCGCTGCGGGGCAGCCACGCGATGCCCTCACCTTCCATCACGAGTTTCTTCAGCACCTCGGCCATGTCCGACTCGTAATGCAGTTGCAGCGCGGGCGTATCGGGGGCGCGACCGAGCAGCAGCGCGAGACACCGGCCGAAGTAGCTGGTTTCCGTATAGGAGATCAGCGGCAGCGGGGTCTGCTTCGTTCCGGGCAGGCGAAACGCGGGGGCCGAGCGCCGGTTCGGCCGGCATGCCGGCATCAACGTGTCGAGGCCGACCGTCAGGTGCGCGTACTTCGCCGGGTCGAGATGGAGCGGCAGCTCGGGATGGTGATAGGCAAACATCAGCTCGCAGTTGCCGTTGACGAGCATCAGGATCGAGTCATGGACGTTGGTCGGAATCACGCGCGCCCGCACTTCGCCAAAATGCGGGGCGAGCGCCTTGAGCCAGCCCGGCAGGAAACTCAGCGCGATCGTGTGGCCCGCGGCGATCTGCAGGCTCTTGCCGGCAATCCGTTGCTCGGTGCGGATGATGGCCCGCGTGTCGAACAGGCGGCTGAGCACGTCCTCGGCCGTCTCGCGAAACAGCCGGCCCGCCGGCGTCAGCACCGGCGGAAAGCTGCTGCGGTCGATCAGCTCCGCGCCGATCCACTGCTCGAGCGACTGGATACGACGGCTGAAGCCCGACTGCGTGACGTTGCGAAATTCAGCCGCACGGGAAAAGCTTTGATATTGAGCGAGCGCGAGGAAGTCCTCGATCCATTTGATTTCCATGATGGCCTTGGCGGGTCGCGGGCGGAGCGGCCCGCGCGTCACCCAGGTCATGGCGAAGCGCAGGCCGACGAACGCTCACATTGTATGTGCTCGCTCCGGTGCGCCGCGCGGGCATCCCTGCTCGCTACGCCTTTTTTGCATAGGCGCTGCACCAGCCTTTCGCATTGACCTGCTTGCCGCCGAAAATGGCGCACGGCGCCATCGCGGCATCGGCCTTGCCCTGGTAGAACTGGCAATTCGCACAGGCCTCGCCCGGCTGAAATTTCGGGAATTTCTTACGGTCGACCCGGCTCGCGTCCGTCTTGTAGCCGAGCGCCTGCGCGTTTGCATCGGATTCCTGCACGACAACGGCATCCGCCGCCGCCGCGCGACGGCCCACGGCCAGCGCGGAAGCCAGCACGGTGGTGGCTGTAATGAAACGTCGGCGTGAAAATTTCATGAGAGTCTCCCTCGAACGGATGCCCGGGAATCAGTGAAAGAAGAGTGCCCGCATGCCGAACGTGTGATGCGCTTCGGCGGCCATCAGCACCATGAGCACCAGCAGGCATAGCGGTGGTACCAGGATCGCGTACACGAGCGCCAGCCGCTCCCACATCATGTGCATGAAGATCGACACGATCAGCCCGGCCTTCGCGATCATCAGCACGACGATCAGCACCCAGCGCAGCACGCCCTGCACGTGGAAGTAGTCCACCAGATACGACAACGTGCTCAGAACGAACAGCAGGCCCCAGATCTTCAGGTAGACGCCGATCGGATGCTGCTGGCCGTGCGCGGCGTCGGGTCGATCGGCGGAATCGGTGTGGTCCATGGCCTGCCTCACCACAAGTAGAACAGCGCGAAGATGAACACCCACACCAGGTCGACGAAGTGCCAGTACAGGCCTGCAATCTCGACGATCTGGAAGTTGCCGTGCTCGGTGAACCCCGGTTGCAGCACCTTGCGTGCGATCAGCAGCAGGTAGATCACGCCGCAGGTCACGTGAAAGCCGTGGAACCCGGTGATCGTGAAGAAGCACGCGCCGAACTGCGCCGCGCCCAGCGGGTTGCCCCACGGGCGGATACCTTCATGGACGATCAGCTTCGTCCATTCCAGCGCCTGCATCGACACGAAGGCCGCGCCCAGCAGCGCGGTCGCCAGCAACAGCACGGCGGCGCGTTTGGCGTTGCGCCGGTAGCCGAAGTTGACGGCCATCGCCATCGTGCCGCTGCTGCTGATCAGGATGAACGTCATGATCGCGATCAGCAGCAACGGCACGTCCACGCCGCCCACCGTGAGCCCGAATACCTTGGACGTATCGGGCCACGGCGCGGTGGTCGAGATGCGCACCGACATGTAGCCGATCAGGAAGCTGCTGAAGACGAAGGTGTCCGACAGCAGGAAGATCCACATCATCGCCTTGCCCCACGGCACCTTGAAGGCTTCGCGGTCGCCCGCCCAGTCGGTGACGATACCGCGCCAGCCGTCGGGCCCGACGTCGGTGGGGGCGATGTCGGCCGATTCGCCGACAGACGATTCGGTGGGGAGCGTGGGCACGGTCATGGCGCGGCTCCATACAGCGGCCCGCAGATGGCGGCGACGATCGCGGGGGTCATCCACCACATCGCCGCCAGCAGCACGAGCCAGACAGCCAGCAGGAAATGCCAGTAAGTCGCACACAGCGCAATGGCGCGCTGGGCCCGGAATGGGTCCGCGCGCCGCACAAGCGCGATCGTGACGACCCAGGCCACCAGCCCGCCCAGCACATGCAGTCCGTGCAGGCCGGTGAGCAGGTACAGGAAGCTGTTCGAAGGATTGACGTTGACGGTCTGCCCGGCGGCGGCCAGCACGCGCCACGCGGTCAGTTGCCCGATCACGAACAGCGCCGCCAGCACGCCGCCGGATACCAGCCACGCCGCGCGGTGCAAAGTCATCCGCCGGGCGCGCTGCATCGCGATGCTGGCCAGCACCAGCGCACCGGTGTTCCACCACAGCAGCACCGGATGCGGAATCGGCTGCCAGTCGGGCTCGCGCATGCGCATCCCATAGGCGAGCAGCAGCAAGGAAAACAACGTCGTGGCCACCGCCATGAAAACGATCAGGCCCGTGCGACCCGCATTCGGCAAGACCGATTGCGCGTCGGGACCGAAGGGGCGCGGCAGCGTGGTCATTCGTGTGCCTCGTCGGAGTGAAGCGTCGGCCGGGCCGGCGCGGTCTCGGGCGCCGTCGCGGGCGGCCGGTTCTGCGGGACGAAGTCTTCCTCCTGCCCCGCCGGACTGTATTCGTATGCCCAGCGATAGACGACCGGCAGCGCCGCGCCCCAGTTGCCGTGCGCGGGCGGTGATTGCGGCGTCTGCCATTCCAGCGTGGTGGCCCGCCACGGGTTGCCGTCGGCACGCTTGCCGTGCACGAGGCTCCATGCGAGGTTGAACAGGAACAGCAACTGCGCCACGCCGACGATCAGCGCCACGACGGTGATGAACGCGTTGAGCGTCTGCGCCGAATGCGGAATGAAGCTGTAGCCTTCATACGCGTAATAGCGTCGTGGCATGCCGAGCACGCCGAGATAGTGCATCGGGAAGTAGATCGCATAGGTGCCGACGAACGTGAACCAGAAGTGCAGGCGCCCGAGCGTGTCGTTCAGCATGCGGCCCGTCACCAGCGGATACCAGTGGTAGAGGCCGCCGAATACCACCAGGATCGGCGACACGGCCATCACCATATGGAAGTGCGCGACCACGAAGTACGTGTTCGACAGCGGAATGTCCACGCTCACGTTGCCGAGGAACAGCCCGGTCAACCCGCCGAGCACGAAGGTGCTGATGAAGCCGATCGCGAACAGCATCGGCACGGTCAGGTGGATATCGCCGCGCCACAGCGTCAGCACCCAGTTGTAGACCTTCAGCGCCGTTGGCACTGCGATGATCAGCGTCGTGGTGGCGAAGAAGAAGCCGAAGTACGGATTCATGCCGGCGATGAACATGTGGTGGGCCCAGACCACGAAGCTCAGCGCGCCGATCATGACGATCGCCCACACCATCATCCGGTAGCCGAAGATGCTCTTGCGCGCATGCGTGCTGATGAGGTCCGACGCGATGCCGAACGCCGGCAGCGCGACGATGTAGACCTCCGGATGCCCGAAGAACCAGAACAGGTGCTGGAACAGCAGCGGGCTGCCGCCGGCATGGTTGAGCGTCTGCCCCATCGACACCACGGCGGGCACGAAGAAGCTGGTGCCGAGCGTCTTGTCGAACAGCATCATCACCGCCGACACGAACAGCGCCGGAAACGCCAGCAGCGCCATGATGGTCGCGGTGAAGATGCCCCACACCGTGAGCGGCATGCGCATCAGCGTCATGCCGCGCGTGCGCGCCTGCAGCGTGGTGGTCACGTAGTTCAGGCCGCCCATCGTCGCCGCGACGATGAAGATCGCGAGCGACACCAGCATCAGCACGATGCCCCATTCGACGCCCGGCGTGCCCGGCAGGATCGCCTGCGGCGGATACAGCGTCCAGCCCGCGCCGGTCGGTCCGCCCGGCACGAAGAAGCTCGCGGTCAGCACCAGCACGGCGAGCAGATAGACCCAGTAGCTCAGCATGTTGAGGAACGGGAACACCATGTCGCGCGCGCCCAGCATCAGCGGGATCAGGTAGTTACCGAAGCCGCCGAGGAACACCGCCGTCAGCAGGTAGATCACCATGATCATCCCGTGCATCGTGACGAACTGGTAGTAGTGGTTCGCGTCGATGAACGCGAACTTGCCCGGGAAGCCGAGCTGCAGCCGCATCAGGTTCGACAGCACCAGGCCGACGAGGCCGATGGCGATGGCCGTCAGCGCGTACTGCACGGCGATGACCTTGTGGTCCTGGCTCCACACGTAGCGGGTCCAGAAGCTCTGCGGGGCGTGATCGGAATGCGCGTAAGTCATGGGGTGTGCTCCGCTAGCGCTGCGCCGCGCTGCTGGCGTCCGGCCCGCCTTGCGCTTTGATATAGGCCACCAGTGCGGCCAGTTCCTGATCGCTCAGGTCGAAGTGCGGCATGATCGGCGAGAAGCCCTTCACGACGCGTGCCGTCGGGTTGGTGATGAACGCGCGCAGATACGCGTCGTCCACCTTCGCGGTGCTGCCGTCGGCCATCGTTTCGGTCTTGCCGTACAGGCCCTTCCACGTGGGGCCCACGCGCGGCGTGCCGTCCACGGTATGGCACGCGATGCAGCCCTTGGCCGCCGCGAGCGCCTTGCCCTGGTCGGCCAGCGCCTGGGCGCTGCCGCCCGCGGCGGCCGGCGCGGCCTGCACGTTCGCCTGCTGCCGCTGCGCGAACGTCGGCTGGCGCGCAAGCCAGCGCGAGAATGACGCTTCGTCTTCCACCACCACCACGCCGCGCATGTTCGAATGCCCGATGCCGCAGAGCTGCGCGCACAGGATGTCGTAACGCCCGGCCTTGGTCGGCGTGAACCAGAAGGTGGTCACCATGCCGGGCACCATGTTCATCCGCGCGCGGAACGGCGGCACGTAGAAGTCGTGCAGCACGTCGCGCGACCGTGCCAGCACCTGCACCGGCCGGTTGAGCGGCAAGTGCACTTCGGATGAATCGATCAGATAGTTGTCGCGGCCGTTGGGGTCGCCGGGGTTCAGGCCGAACGGGTTGGCGTCGCTGATGTAGCGCACGTCCGTCGTGCCCAGCTTGCCGGCGGGTCCGGCGAAGCGGAAGCGCCATTGCCATTGCTGGCCGAGCACTTCCATCTGCAGCACCTTGGACGGCGGTCGTACGTAGTCCGCATAAACGAAGAGCCCCGGTGCCAGCAATGCGGCCACGCCGACCGAGGTCAGGCCGATCAGCCACCATTCGAGCCGCCTGTTGTGCGGCTCGTAGGCCGCGCGACGGCCGCTGCGATGGCGGTAGCGCAGCAGTGCGAGCACGATGAACAGGTTGATCGCGATGAAGAACGCGCCGGTGATGACGAGCGTGATCGTCAGCATGTCGTCCATGCGCACCCAGTTCGACGCGATCGGCGTGATCCACCACGGGCTGGCAAAGTGAAACCCCACCGCCACTGCGATGATCAGGACCAGAGCAATCGCAAGGGCCATAGGCCGCCTCGCTGCGTGTCACGCACCCGAGCCGTCGGCACGACGCTGCTGGCGTCGTCGCGCCGCGTCGGCGCATTTCGCGTTCGTCGTATCGTCCGCGCCGGCACCTGTGCCGGCGCCGCTTCGCGACGCGCTGGACGGCTCTTAAGAAAAGGTAGTCCTCTGCCCTGCATCGTGCAAGACGGCGAAACGCGCAGACGCACACCGCGGATGTCGCGCACGAAACGCGCGAACCGCGGTGTCGCATGCGGCGATGCGATGCAAAAACGGCCGCCGCCGGCACGGATTGCCGACGCGGCCGTCTAGCGGGGCCGACGGAGGTTCAGCGCCGGCGCGTCACTCAATCCTGCTCGGCCTGCGCCATCGCTCCAGCTGGCCATAAGCGACGGCGGCCACCACGCCGAACAGCAGGTTCGCCAGCAAGGGGCCGGAACCGCGCTCCGAGATGAACCACGGGAACACGGCCGTCATCACATAAAAGTTCCACAGGTACGCGACGAGCCCGAACGCCAGCCCGATCACCGCCTCCATGCCCACGCTCGAATCGAACCGGAAAGGCGCCATGATCGCGGCGAGCATCATCCCCATCAGCGCGCCGAGCACGTAGTGCAGCAGCAACGCCATCGCGACGATTTCGAGGTTGAATTGCGACAACTGGCTGAGCGCACCGCGGCCCATCACCATCGCGGCGATCTTGTGGGTCGGTCGCCACGGGCTTTCATGGAGCACCAGCGTCGACCAGAAGAATTCCAGCGCGATCACCAGTGCACCGCCCGCCAGGCCGGCCACGGCGGCGGAGACCCAGTCCGGCGTGCGCCGTTCCCAATGGTGCGATTGCATGTGCAGTTCCATATGACCTCCTTGCTGATGGTTCAGCTTCAGCACTCAGGTTCAGAACGCGCCGTTCGCGTCAAAAAGTATGTGCCGTGTGCGATTCGAAATCGCCGGGCGCGAGCCGGCACAGCGCATCGCAACACGTTCGCCCCGCGATTCGGCAACGCCACGGGCAGCCGCGTCGAAACGCAACGCAATGCCGCCCACGGTCGCGGCAACGCGAACATGCGTCCGACGAATCGCGTCGATGAGCGCGGGTGTTCGCGTGTGCCGGTTTTGGCGTGTCAGGGGAAGATCGGCGTCGTGGGCTCGCCGCCTTCCATGTCCGCCTGGGGAAAATGCTGCGCGACCATCTGCGAGATTTCCTCCTCTCGCAGCGGCGGCACGTCGGCCATGATCAGGATCTGGCCTTCCCGAATGGCCTCGCGAAAGCGCGCGAGTCGCCCATTCGGCTCGGCAATGCCGATCATCGCGGCCGTCCACGCGCCGAAGCCCGCGCCCGCCACCGTCAATCCGACGACGGCACCGCCCGCGATCACGAGCTGCGCGGGAGGGAATACGAGCGCGACGAGACCGATGAGCGCGCCTGTCGCGCCGCCGAGTGCGACGCCCCGCTCGAGCGCGTGCACGACATCGCTGCTTTGCAGCAGCGATGCTTCGGGCAACTCATCAAGCGTGACGCTATGATCGGCGAGAACATGGATATGGCGCCAGATGATGCGGGCGCGCAGCAAGTCATCGACGATCGCCTTCGCCATCTGCGTATCGGGTACGAGAAAATAAAGGCGTCTCATGTTGAACTGCACCCCAAAAGTTGGACACCCGTCCAACCTTTGGGGTGTTTTTCATGACGAAGTACAACGAGCAGTTCAAGCAACGCATCGTTGACGAGTATCTGGCCGGCGGAATCGGCATCGAATCGCTGGCGCATCGGTACAGAGTGGGCCGCTCGGTCGTGGGGCGCTGGGTGGCGAGCTATCGGGAGCATGGCAGCGCGGGGTTACGCAAGAAACACGTTTGCTACGACGCTGAGTTCAAGCTATCGGTACTGCAGCGCATGTGGCGAGACGAGTTGTCATACGGCCAGGTATCGGCCTTGTTCGATATTCGCGGCGCGGGCTGCGTAGCCGGCTGGGAGCGCCTGTATCATGAGGGCGGTATCGATGCACTGTCCCCTCGCCGACGAGGGCGCCCCCGAAAGATGGCCACTTCACTTCCGCCCAAACCCACCGAACCCGGCACACCGGATGAACGCTCGCGCGAAGAATTGCTCAAGGAAAACGAGTATTTGCGTGCGGAGGTGGCCTACCTAAAAAAGCTCGATGCGCTGCTGGCGAAGAAGCAGGCAGCGCAAAAGAAAAAGCGCAAATAGTGCACGAGCTTAGGCAGCACCATCCGGTAGCGGCACTTCTGAAGGCGGCCGGCTTGGCGCGTAGCACGTTCTATTACCAGCTTGGGACGCTGAGCGTCGACGATCGCCGTGCCGATCTCAAGGCGAAGATCCGGGCGGTGTTCGACCATCACAAGGGCCGCTACGGCTATCGACGCGTCACGGCTGCGATTCGGCAAACCGGGCATCTCGTCAACCACAAGGCCGTGCAGAGGCTGATGCAGCAATTGCAGTTGAAATCCCTGCTGCGCCCGAAGAAATACCGCTCCTGGCGAGGCGAAGTCGGCAAAGCCGCACCCAACCTGCTGCAACGTCAGTTTAGTGCCGCACAGGCCAATCAGAAGTGGGTGACGGATGTGACGGAATTCAACGTCGGCGGTCAGAAGCTGTACCTGTCGCCGGTGATGGATCTGTACAACGGCGAGATCGTGGCTTACCAGATGGATCGACGCCCAAGCTTCGAGTTGGTCAGCGGCATGCTCAAGAAGGCGCTGACCAAACTCAAACGCACGGACAGACCGCTATTGCATTCGGACCAAGGCTGGCAATACCGAATGCCGGCGTTTCGCCGGCAACTGAAGCGGCGCAAACTGACTCAAAGCATGTCCCGCAAGGGGAACTGCCTCGATAATGCTGCGATGGAAAGCTTCTTCGGCACGCTCAAGTCCGAGTGCTACAAGGGACATCGCTTCACTTGCGTGGAGCATTTGCGCGACACGCTCAATCACTACATCCACTACTACAACCACGAACGCATCAAGCTCAAATTGAAAGGGCTGAGTCCCGTGCAATACAGAACTCAGCCCTTGAGCGCCTAGCCTTCAACTGTCCAACTTTGCGGGGTCAGTTCATGTTGGCACCCCTCTTTTGCCAGCGGTTTATCCGCGACAGAGCCTTTTGTTATTTTATGTCAGCATCGGCGGGTGGATAGCCGGGTTTGCGCAGGGGCGCCAGCAGTTCCCTCAGACCGTTATGGTCGATCTCGTGCATCAGCGCGAGCTGGCGGCCGAGTTCGCCGCGCGGGAATCCTTCGCGCGCCAGCCAGTTGAGGTAAGGGCCGGGCAGATCGGCCAGGAGTCGGCCCTTGTATTTTCCGAAGGGCATGGTAACGGTGACAAGACATTCAAGGTCGGGGGTTCGCATGCCGGTATTGTGCACGTCCGGCTGCTAGACTGGTATTTCCCCCTGCAAACCCTGGAGGGAATCATGATGTCCGTGTACGTCGTGAAGACCGGCGAGCAATTCCTCTGCACTGCCGAGGACGGCGATATCGGCATGGCCCCGGCGATTGAAGATGCGACGTCCTTCGGTTCGTATGAGGAAGCCGAAAAAGCTGCAAATACGCATGCCGACCCCGGATATGAAATCGTGGCCGTGTGCGTGATCCGGCACTGATCGGCTGCTCTGCGCGGACGAATGACTTGCGTGCCGGACGCGCAAGTCGCCGTGCGGCAGCGTCGTCCATGCGACAACGCTGACTCCGCGCACGCGCCGCGTGACGCATTGCCTTCGTCGACGTCGCGCATCCGGCGGCACGGCGCACGGCATCGCCGCCGCGCGCGAACCGTCCGCCTACGACGGCCACGCGTGCGGCGACCCGGTCGCCACGTCTTACTTCTGCAGCGAGATTTCCACCCGGCGATTGCGCGCGCGCCCTTCGGCGGTATCGTTCGATGCCGCCGGATTGGCTTCTCCATGCCCGGTCGCGGCAAACGCATCCGCCTTCAGTCCGTGTTCGCGCAGATACGCCGCAACGGCATCAGCCCGACGTTTCGACAGCGCTTGATTGTGCGCAGCCGAGCCGGTCGCGTCGGTATAGCCGTCCACGTCCACGCGCGCGAAATGCCGGTCGCCTTGCTGGTTCAGCAGCTTATCGAGCGCGGCGGTGGCCGCCGACGTCAGCACGGCCGAGTCGGTCGCGAAATAGGCATCGCCGGTGAGGCTCACCTTCTCGACCGCGGCGGGCGCCGGCGCGACAGCCGCGGCGACCGGCACGGGGGCCGCGCCGCACTGGAACACCATCGAGTGCGGATCGGCGCCGTCGCGATACGGCGTCGTGGCATCGACCACGCGCACGGCGTCGTTGCCGCACATGCGCGTCGCGACTTTCATGCAGGTCTTCGCGCTCGACAGGATGCCGTGACAGTCGACGCGGAAGGTGCGGATGCCGTCACGGGACTGCAATTCGTATGCGTTGTAAGTCGGCCCCGACGCGCTCGAACAGGCAGCGAGGGAAACGACGGACGCCAGCAGGGCAAGTTGGATGTTTTTCACTTGGTTACTCCGAAAATGCGATGGGCGCAGCGCGTGCGGCGCGATGGCGCGCCGCATCCGCGTGCGGTTGCGTTCGACGTGGTCCGCTCCGGCAGCGCGTGCCGGAACGGACCGCCGCGCGCGATTACTTCCACTGATACAGCACGCCCGCGCCGACGACGCGCTGGCTGCCGGCGAAGCCGCCGTTCAGCGTCGCCTTCAGGTTCTCCGTGAGGCGCGCCTGCACACCGACGGCCATGGCCTTCTGACCCTGGAACGACGCCGTACCGACGCCCATCGCGAAGTTCGAGTCGCGGTCCATGTGCGGAATCGACGCCAACGCGGCCGTCGCGGCGATCCCCTCACGCGCCATCGAATCGGTCTGCTGGATCTGCTGCTGCATCTGCGAGATCTGGTTGTTGACCGTGTTCAGCGACTGCGTGAACTGGTTCGACACCGCATTCAACTGGTTCACGTTCACCGCATCGGTGCCCTGCGTACCCGCCGCGACGTTGACGACCTGGCGCGGCGAATCCGCCGAGCCGACCGCGACGACGTTCGAGCGGCCGCCGTCGTTGCTGCCCGCGCCGACCGCCGTCGAGTTGTTGCCCGATGCGATCGAGCCGACGCCGATCGCGGTCGAGCCGTTGCCGGACGCCGTCGAACTGTTGCCGACCGCCGTGCTGTTCGAACCCGACGCGACCGCCCCCGAGCCGCCCGCCGACGAATTCGAACCGCTCGCCCCCGGCGGCACGTTGCCGCCCGGCGGGTTCGTCGTGTACTGCCCGCCGAGATTGGTCGTACGTTGATCGATCAGCGTCGTCAACTGGTTCGCGACCGAGTCGAGCTGCGATACGTTCACCGCGTCCGTGCCGTTCTTGCCCGCGGCGAGGCCCGTGATCTGCCGGTTGCCGATATTGATTTCACCGGCCGACGACTGCGGGCTGCTCAGGCCGTACGCGACGTAGTTCGTCAGCGCGCCGACCGTGGTCAGCGAACCGGCGCCCAGCGCGACGCTGTTCGCGAGCGTCGCCGACGCACCGGCGCCGAGCGCGAGCGCATCGGTCGCGGTGCTGTGCGCACCCGAGCCGAGCGCGACGCTGCCCACGCTGACCGCCGACGCATTGGCACCCTGTGCGACCGACTGCGCGCCGAGGGCCGACGCGCCGCTGCCGAGCGCGATCGCATCGGCCTGCGCGGAACTCGCGGCCTGCCCGATCGCGACGCCGCCGGGTGCGGTCTGGTCGACGATCGCGCCGTTGCCGATGCCCACGCCGTTGTCGCCGTTCACGACCGTCGTCGGCCCGACCGCGACCGATTCCGCGCCGACCGCGAGGGAGTCGCCGGCCGTCGAATTCGCGTGGAAGTACTTCTGGCCCGTGACCGCGAACGACTGCAACGCGCCGGTCAGCTGCCGTACCGTCACCGCGTCCTGCTGCCCCGTGCCGTCCGCGACGTTGGTGATCTGGCGATACGTGCGGTTCGTCGTGTCGCCCACCGACACCGCGCCGAGCAACGTCTGGTCCGTCGTGTTGAACGGGATCGCCGCGGTGCCGTTGCGGATGATGCCCGACGACGGCGTCGTCGCGCGATCGGCCACCGAGCCCGCACCGAGCGCGATGCTGCCGTCCACGCGCGAGATCGCGTTCGGCCCGATCGCCACGCTGTCGACGCCCAGCGCCTGGCTGTCCGGCGCGGTCGAGTTCGCATGGAAATACTTGATGCCGTGCGCGTTGATGTTGTCGACCACGGAGCCGACGTTGTTGTTGATCGAGGTCGAGCCGTCGCTGTTGTACGTCACATACGACGGCGCCGAAATCGTGCCGGTCGTCGGGTTGTAGGTCGAGCCGCCGCCGATCGCGCCTGCCGTGCTGTTGCCGAGATTGGTGTTGTTGTTCACGATCGAGCTGAGGCTCGTCGACAGCGAACCGATGCCCGTCGACGTGGCGGTCGACAGCGACGTGAGGTTGCTGTTCGTCGCGCTCAGGCCAGTGGACAGCGAGCCGATGCCCGTTGAGGTCGACGTGGACAGCGACGTGACCGTGCTGTTGGTCGAACTCAGGCCGGTGGACAACGAGCTGAGGCCCGTTGAGGTCGACGTGGACAGCGACGTGACCGTGCTGTTGGTCGAACTCAGGCCGGTGGACAACGAGCTGAGGCCCGTCGAGGTCGACGTCGACAACGACGTGATCGCGCTGTTGGTCGAGCTCAAGCCGGTGGACAGCGAACCGATGCCGGTCGACGTCGAAGTGGACAGCGACGTCACCGCGCTGTTCGTCGAACTCAAGCCGGTCGACAACGAGCTGATGCCCGTGGACGTCGAAGTCGACAGCGACGTCACCGCGCTGTTGGTCGAGCTCAGGCCCGTGGACAGCGACGTCACCGAACTGTTGGTCGAGCTCAGGCCCGTGGACAACGAACCGATCCCGGTCGACGTCGAAGTCGACAACGACGTGATGCTCGACAACGTCGACGTCGACAGCGAAGTCACCGCCTGGTTCGTCGCATCGAGCTGCGAGCCGTTGATCGCATCGGTACTCGTCGGGCTGATCCGCCCGGCCGCGACGTTGGTGATCTGGCGCTCGGTTCCCACTCCGCCGACGCTGACGACGCTCACCGGATTGACGCCGTTGAACGTATACGTGACGCCGCCGATGGTGCCCGTGGCGGTCGGATGCGGCGCGGCGGTCACCGAACCGGAGCCGAGCGCGACGTCGTTTGCATTGTTCGCGACGGCCGACGCGCCGAACGCCACGGCGCCCGCCGCTGCCGCCGTCGACGTATTGCCGAGCGCGACGGAGCCGATGCCTTGCGCAATGTTCGAGTTGCCGATCGCCACGGCGCCGTCGCCGTTCGCGGTGTTGTTCGAACCGGCCGTGACCGCGCCGGTGCCGATCGCGGTGCTCGGGTCGCCGATCGCGACCGCGCCGTTGCCGCTGACGGTCTGGCCAAAGCCGAGCGCGACGGCGCCGGTGCCGCCCAGGACCTTCGACAAGTTGCCGCCGGCGATCGAGCCGGCGCCTGCGCCCGCGGCGACCGAGTTGCTGTCGCCGATCGCGACGGTCGAGGTCGCCGCCGCCACGCTGTTGATGCCGACCGCCGTCGAATTCAATGCCGACGCCGTCGCGCCCGGCCCCAGCGCACTTGCCGAGATACCGGTCGCGAGCGCGAGGTTGCCGAGCGCAACGCCATACTGCTGCGTCGCGGTCGACTGCACGCCCATCGCGATCGAACTGAGGCCCGATGCATTCGCGTTCAGGCCGAATGCGGCCGCGTTGTTGGCGCCGGCCGTCGTATTCGATCCCAGCGCGATCGAACTGGTGCCGAGCGACTGCGTGCCCGAGCCGGGTACGCCTGCGGTGCCGCCCCAGCCGATGGCGATCGACGACGTGCCCTTCGCGCCACTGTTCACCCCCATTGCCACGCCCGAATTGCCTGAAGCCAGCGCGCCGCTGCCCACGGCAACGGCGGCCGCCCCCGAACCCGTCGACTGGTTGCCGAGGGCGACCGAGCCCGTCAGGTCGGCATGCGACGCATAGCCGAGCGCGATGCTTTGCGCCCCTGCCGCGCTCGCCCCGAGCCCGAGTGCCGCCGCGTACTGGCCCGACGCGAACGCATTGTTGCCGAGCCCGATCGCGGACACGCCGGTCGCCGCCGCACCGCTACCGAGCGCCACCGAACCGGTTTGCGTCGCGGTCGACAGGTTGCCGACCGCGACCGCGAAAGCGCCTGAACCGATCGCCTGCACGCCCATCGCCACACTGTTGACGCCGGTCGCCTGCGAGTTGATACCGACGGCCGTCCCGCCATCCGCCATCGCATGCGCACCCGGGCCGATCGCCGTAGACGACACCCCCGCCGCCGTCGACAGATTGCCGAACGCGGTCGAATTCGTCTGCGTCGCAAGCGAACCGTTGCCGACCGCGATCGAACTGGCACCGCCCGTCGCGGAGCCGCCACCGGCCGAATACTGCGCGTGGGCGCCCGTCTGAAACAGTCCGAGGTACGCGGCGGCCATCATCATGACCAGTCGCCGGGGCGACAGCCCAGGCGGCGTTGCCATGCTCGCGGCGGCGCCTTCGTGGGCAGCGTGCTCGCCCGCGCTCCTCGACGACGCCACGCGCTTGCCGCGCGCGCGATCGAGCTCGGACGCCGCAACCCACGCCCCCAGTGCTTCGTTCCAGATCGACTTGAACGACTTGTTCATCTTGTTTTCCCTCGGTTCACATGTGCTGGATGACGCAACAGCGAACGCGGCCGGGAGCTGACCGTCTCCACCTTCTTTGTCTCCCGTCTCGCGACGCCCCGCTACTTGATTCGGATATCTAACTGAACTGCTCAACGGCTCTGCACGACACGCGCGACACACGTCGCGATCACACGACCGCACGCCGTCCGTGTCGGACGACACGATGCACGGCGACGATCGCGGGTTATCGAATCATGGAAGTCGAGCTCGCCGATCAGGCGGCGGCATGCCGGGCGACGCAGCGCGGAAAAACGCGTGCGCACGCCGTCGCGCCGGCCCATGGGCGGCGAACTCGAATTTCATGAGGAAGCGTCGGTGGACGAAAGCCGCGCCGAATGCACCGGGCGGCCCGTCCTGGGTCATTCAGGAGGAGGATGACGTCGTGCGGCCCCGGGGAATGAAGCATGCGCCGCCGGACCGCGGACGCTGACAGCCGCCGCCGGTTCGGGCGAACCGGTGCCGTGAACTGCCGTGCCTTTCATATTCATGTTTTTGTGCCGCCTGATTCGAGAGCGCGCCCGCGCGACCGCCGCCTGAAAGATCGAACTGCCCGGCGGCCGACGCGAACCCACTCACCCCTTTTCCGTCCAGGCGCGCGCCGGAGATTCCGGATTTCCGGAAAAAACGACGATAGGCCGGACGACCCCTGCATCGAATTAATCGACTGACTTTCTTTGACTATTTCTTGTTGCCTGGTATGTCACACTCTCATCAGCTTCTACGCCATTCCCTTCATCTCTTATATCAACCCAATTCGAAGGGTGGGAAGCCTGCATTGCCCTCGTGCCGACTCTCGTCGCAGCACCGGAATCCCGGAATTTGAGATTGTCAGCACTCAATGTCACATTGAATATTGCGCACTCAAACATGCCGCCGCGACAAATGAAATTCGCATGGAACGCCGTTCTGCCGAACAACCGATCCCGCCACCTCGGCCTAGTGTGCCGGGACTCCGGCGCTCGAACCTTTTCCCGAGCGGACAAACTGTTTTCCCGGCCGGACGATATTTACATTCATACATTCCGGCATCCCGATCGACTTAAACGCGAAAGCATTTTTAACCAGCGATCCATAAAAACTTAATCACGGGGACACGAAATTGATGACCGCGATCCGCGTCGAAACAGGCTGCCTGCGCGACACATTTCAACTCGATTCATCATTCGGGCCAATTCCATTTACGCCGATTCAAATCGGCAATAACGACCGGTATTTAATTTCCGGCCCGGCACTTTTTCCCAGCCCGTTTTCGCGGTGCGGACGCGCCGCCAGGAAGGTTGCGCGCACTGTCAAACATGCCCACACGCGGCGCACGGAAACCCCACCGCTGGCGCTATTGTCGTCATATAATTTTTTGCAACAATCGTGCGCATAGATGCATCGAGTCCGACCCCGGCCTACCTCCCCAACGCGTTCGCAACCATGTCATCCCGCTCGTCCAGTCCGGCGTCGCCGCGCGCCACGCCGGATCTCGTTGGCGCACACATTCTCGTTGTAGACGACCGACCGAACGACCTGCGGCTCCTGACGGAGATCCTGCGTTCGGCGCGATGCCGGATCAGTGTCGCGTTCGACGGGCTGCAGGCCTATCACCGCGCGCAGGCCGTCGCGCCCGACCTGATCCTGATGGATGTCCGGATGCCGCGCATGGACGGCTTCGCCGCGTGCCGCCTGCTGGCGTCGACGCCGTCGACGCAGAACATACCCATCATCATCCTGACCGCCGCCGCCGATCTCGACGATCGCATCGCGGGGCTCGAAACCGGTGCGCTCGACTACATCGTGAAGCCGTTCGAGCCGGTCGAGGTCATTGCGCGGATCCGCAATCATCTGAAGCGCGCGCGGCGCAGCCAGCCGTTCGCGCACCTGCCCGAGCTGCCCGACCATCCGGACGCCGCGCTGGTGCGCGCGGCGAGCGACGTGCTGCTGCGCGAATTGCGCAATCCGCCGACGCTCGAGGAACTCGCGCGACAGGTCGGCACGCACGAAAAGCGACTGTCGCGCGTGTTCCGCGATCATCTCGGCCAGACCGTGTTCGAATACCTGCGCGACACACGGCTGCGCGCCGCGAAGCACTTTCTCGCGGAGACGTCGATGGGGATAGGCGACATCGCCGAGGAAATCGGCTTCTCGACGCCAGGCAATTTCGCGACGGCGTTTCGCGAACGGTTCGGCATCACGCCGTCCGACTGGCGGCGCCAGCGTCCGGCGGTCGACGCACTGCCCGCGACGCATGATCACCCGCGCGATGCCTAGGCGCCGCGCGTCGGGCTGGTACACCCTTCTGCTGCTCGCGGTGGCGCTGATCGCGTGCGCGACCCACCGCGCCGAAGCGACGGAAAACGCTGCACAACTGGACGCGGTGTCGATCGTCGAGGATCGGGGCGCGACGATGTCCGTCGATCAGGCCGCCGCGCGACTCGCGGCTGCGCCAACCGGCACGTCCGCGTCCGCTGCACGCCCGTCGTTCAACATCGAGTTTTCCCGCTCGGCATGGTGGGTCGCCGCGACGCTGGTCAATCACGACAGCGTCGAGCGCCCGCTGGTGCTGGCGATTCGCGACGCACGTCTCGACCATGCAGACTTTTATGTCGAGCGCGGCGGCGCGTGGACGCTCGCCGCGCGCTTTCCGGCCGACCGCGGCGACGCGGACCATCCTGCTTCCCGATATCCGACGCTCGACACGACACTGCGCCCGGGCGAGCGGTTGCCCGTGCTGATCCGCATCACGTCGCGCAAGGAAATGCGGCTCGCGCCGTCCGTGTTCACGCCCAACGCATGGCACGCGTACGAACTGCGCGCCGCGATGTGGAACTTCGGCTTCTTCGGCGGCCTGCTCGCACTTGTCTGGTGTGCGCTGCTGATCGGATTCTTTTCGCGCAGCGGCATGTTCGTCGTGCTGGCCGTGCTGGCGCTGAGCACGACGCTGTTCGAAGCGACGTACCGCGGCTATACCGTGATGTATCTGTGGCCCGGCGCGTACGAATGGTCGGCACGCGGCGAGGTGATCTTCGTCTATCTGTCGGTCGCCTGCTTCATCGCATTCATCCTGATGGTCGCGCACCGCGAGAAGGCCAGCATGCCGATGCGTGCCGTCTACATCGCGTTCTTCGCGCTCGAATGCATCGGCATGGCCGGCGCGGCGTACGGCGACCTGCTCACCTTCACGTGGTTCTGCCTGCGGTTGAACACCGTGATGGCGGTCGTGAACATCGGCCTCGCGCTGACCTTCGCGATCCGGCGCACGCCGAGCGCCCGCGTGATGTTGATCGCCGTCGGGTTCGCGAGCTTCAACATGCTGGTGCGCGTGCTCGACGGACGCGATGCGATACCGACGTGGCTGCTCTGGCTGAAATCCGACATCCATCCGAATCCCGTGGTCGCGATCATCGGGCTCGCCACGCACCTGCTGGTGCTGGCCGCGTGGATCCACCACGTCGGCCGGCAACGCACCGAGGCGCGCAAGCGGCTCGAGCAATGGCAGCTCACCGAACAGGATCGCCTGCGCGACGAGGTCGCGAAACGCACGGTCGCGCTCAACGATGCGCTGCAGCAGGTGAGGACGCACATGCAGCAGAAGATCGAGACGCTCGGCTACGTGAGCCACGACCTGCGCGCGCCGCTGTCGACGATCAATGGCTACGCGAAGCTGCTGCTGCAAAGCGCGACCCGCAGCCAGGCGCGGCTGATCCGCTCGATCGACCGCAGCATCCGCTACCAGCTCACGCTGATCGACGAGTTGCTGCAGTACACGAAGTCCGAGCTGCAGCCGCTCGGCATCTCTCCGGACGCGACCGACCTGCCCGGCCTGCTGACCGACATCGGCGACTATGCGCTCGCGCTGTGCCAGCAGCAGGACAACCGGTTCGACTACCGGCCACTGACGCCGCTGCCGCGCAAGCTGTCGATCGACGGCATCCGGCTGCAGCAGGTGCTGCTCAACCTGCTGTCGAATGCGTCGAAGTTCACGCGCGACGGCACGGTCACGCTGTCGGTCGGCGCGTATCCGCAGGGGGATGCGTGGCGCATCGTGTTCGAGGTCGCCGATACCGGGATCGGGATCGACATCGGCAAGACGAGCGACATCTTCCGCGCGTACCAGCAGGTTCAGGCGGTGAATGGCGGAACCGGGCTCGGGCTGTTCATCGCGCAGCGGATCGTCGGCGCGATGAACGGCGAGCTCTCCGTGACGAGCCAGCCGGGCGTCGGCACGTCGTTCACGTTCCAGATCGTCGCACCGGCGATCGGGCATGCGCTGATCCCGGCGTCGGCGCTGATGCGGCCGGCCGAGCCGGTCGAACCCGACGAATCGCTGAGCGACGCGCATGCGATGCGCTGCCCGTCGCCGGATGCGCTCGACGAGCTGGCCGTGCTCGCCAGCGAAGGCCGCCTCACCGATATCGAGGAATGGCTCGGCCAGCATGCGCATGCGCCGCGCCATGCCGCGTTCGTGCAGGCGATGCGCGAGCGTCTCGACGCGCTCGATCTGCACGCGATCGAGCGGCTGGCCGAGTCGCTGAAACGGATGGGTATCGCCGATGCGTCGTTCGATGCGGAGCCGGACATGGCAAGGTCGGCGTGATCGCCGCGCCGCTCATGAAGCCAGTGACAGCGGGCCGCGCACTCCCGCGCAGGTGCGTGCCGACGATCGCACCTGACGCGACGGTCGTTACAACCGCCGCATCGTCGACACCAGCGCCGCGTCGTCGCCCGCCGCGGCCGGCCTGACCTGCGCGGCCTCGCGCTTGCGGCGTTTCGGATCGAGCCCGGTGCCGCCGGTACGCCGCCGCGCCGCATGCCGCTCGATCACTCGCTGCAGCAGGCAGAACACGCACAGCAGCGCACCGATCACGATCCGCGTCCACCACGAGCTCAGCGTGCCGTCGAACGTGATCAGCACCTGGATCGTGCCGAGAATGCCGACACCGAACACCGACCCGATCACGTAGCCCACGCCGCCGGTGAGCAGCGTGCCGCCGATCACCGTCGCGGCGATCGCGTCAAGCTCCATCCCCTGCGCCTGCAGCCCGTAGCCGGACAGCACGTACAGCGTGAACACCACGCCGCCGAGCGCCGAACAGAAGCCGCTCAGCGCATACACGCCGACCTTCGTGCGCGCGACCGGCAGCCCCATCAGCAGCGCCGAGCGCTCGTTGCCGCCGATCGCGTAGACGTTGCGGCCGAAGCGCGTGAAATGCGCGACGTAGATCGCCGCGGTCAGCGTCGCGAGCGCGATCAGCGCGCCCGCGCTCAGCGTCCCGCCGCCGATCGGCACGCTGATGCCCGCGAGCGCATGGAACGTCGGCTCGTTGATCGTGATCGACTGCGTCGTGATCAGGAAGCACGCGCCGCGCGCGAGAAACATCCCGGCCAGCGTGACGATGAACGGCTGCAGCCGGAAATAATGGATCAGCGCGCCCATCGCCGCGCCGTACAGCGCGCCGAACAGGAGCACGAGCGGCACGATCGCCCATACGGGCCAGTGCAGCCGCTCGGCGCCGACCGCGCAGAAGATCGTTGTCAGCGCAACGACCGAGCCGACCGACAGGTCGATGCCGCCCGACACGATCACGAACGTCATCCCGATCGCGACGATCAGCAGGAACGCGTTGTCGACGAGCAGTCCGGTCAATACCTGCATCGAGAAGAAGCCGGTGTACATCACGGATCCGAAGCCGAATAGCGCGGCGAACAGCACGATCGTCACGACGATCGGCAGCGTGCGCGGGTCGGCGAGCCGGGTGAGGAATCGGTTCATCGGTGCGTGGCTCCGGTGGTGGCGCGCGAACGCGCGGAAGGCAGCAGCCGCGACGCGTGCCGCAGCACCAGCGCGCGCGCCGCGTCCGACTGGATCAGCGTCACGACGATCACGACGATCGCCTTCACGACGAGCGTCGCCTCCGGCGGCACGCCGATCGAATAGGTCGTGTAGGTGAGCGTCTGGATGATCAGCGCGCCGAGCACCGAGCCGGCGAGGCTGAAACGGCCGCCGAGCAGCGACGTGCCGCCCAGCGTCACCGCGAGGATCGCGTCGAGCTCGAGCAGCAGCCCCGCGTTGTTGCCGTCGGCGCTGCGCACGTTCGAGCTGGCGAGGATGCCCGCGAGCGCCGACATCACGCCGGAACACAAATACACGCCGAACACGACCGCGCCGGCGCGCAGCCCCACGAGCCGCGTCGCGACCGGATTCACGCCGATCGCGCGGATGAACAGGCCGAGCGCCGTGCGGTTCACCAGCAGCGCGGTCGCCGCGATCGTCGCGATCGCGATCCACACCGAGCACGGCACGGCCGCGAGATAGCCGCCGCCGATCTCCAGGTAGCCGGGCGCGCCGATCGGGATGATCTGCCCGCCGGTCAGCAACTGCGCGATGCCGCGTCCGGCGACCATCAGGATCAGCGTCGCGATGATCGGCTGCATCCCGACGAACGCGACGAGCACGCCGTTCCACGCACCTGCGAGCACACCGACGCCGAGCGCGGCGGCCAGCGCCATACCGAGCCGCGACGGGTCGCCGTCGAGCACGATCGCCGCGGCCGCGCCGGCGATCGCGACGATCGCGCCGACCGAGATGTCGATCCCGCGCGTCGCGATCACGAGCGTCATCCCGAGCGACACGATCACGAGCGGCGCCGCGCGGTTGAGGATGTCGATCGGCGCGCCGAACAGGTGGCCGTCGAGCAGCGAGATCGACAGGAAGCCCGGCCGATGCGCGACGTCGAGCGCCAGCAGCAGCGCGAGCGTCAACAGCGGCCATACGAGCGGATGGCGAAGCAACGTGCGTAGCCGCATCATGACCGGCCTCCCGCGATCAGTTGGTACACGTGTTCCTCGGATGCGTCGGCGCCGCTCAGTTCGGCGACCTTGCGCCGGTCGCGCAGCACCGCGATCCGGTGGCTCACGCGCACGACTTCGCTGATCTCCGACGAGATGAACAGGATGGCGAGCCCCTGCGCGCACAGCGCGAGCACGCGCTCCATGATGTCGAATTTCGCGGCGACGTCGATGCCGCGGGTCGGCTCGTCGAGAATCAGCAGCTTCGGTTCCGTCGCGAGCCAGCGCGCGAGCAGCACCTTCTGCTGGTTGCCGCCCGACAGCAGCCCGATCGGCTGCTCCGCGTCGCGCGCCTTGATGCCGAGCCGCGCGATGTAGGTATCGGCGAGCTCGCGCTGGCGCGCGCGGCTGATCAGCCGCCACCAGCCGCGCCGCGCCTGCAGCGCGAGCACGATGTTCTCGCGGATCGACAGCGCGGCGACGATCCCCTCCTTCTTGCGATCCTCCGGGCAATACGCGATGCCGTGGCGCACCGCGTCGTGCGGCGACGCGAGCCGCGTGCGCGCGCCGTCGATCTCGATCGCACCGGTGTCGGTGCGTTCCGCGGCAAATGCCAGCTGCGCGGTTTCCGTGCGCCCCGAGCCGAGCAGCCCGGCCAGCCCGACGATTTCGCCGGGCCGCACGTCGAGATCGAGCGGGCTCATCATTCCGCGCCGACCGACCTGCTGCATCGACAGGAACGGCGCGGCCGCGCCGGCATCGCGCTGCACGGCCGCCGCGCCCGCCTGCAGCGTGCCGGACATCGGCGCGCGGCCGGTCATCTTCGCGACCAGGCTGTCGACCGGCAGGTCGCGCGCGAGATACTCGCCTTCACGCTCGCCGTTGCGCATCACCGTGATCCGGTCGGACACCGCATAGGTTTGTTCAAGAAAATGCGTGACGAACAGGATCGCGATGCCCGACGCCTTCAGCCGGCGCAGTACGTCGAAGAGCCGCGCGACCTCGCCGTCGTCGAGGCTCGACGTCGGCTCGTCGAGAATCAGCACGCGCGCGTCCACCGACACGGCCCGCGCGATCGCGACCATCTGCTGCACCGCGATCGGATACGCGTCGAGCGAGCGCGTGACGTCGAGCGACAGGTCGAGCTCGGCGAGCGCCGCGCGCGCACGCGCATGGATCGTCTTCCAGTCGATCGCGCCGCGCCGCATCGGCTGCCGGCCCGCGAAGATGTTCTCGGCGACCGACAGGTTCGCGCACAGGTTCACTTCCTGGTACAGCGTCTGGATCCCGGCCGCCTCGGCCTCGCGCGGCGCGGCGAAGCGCACCGGCGCGCCGCCGACGTGAATCTCGCCCGCGTCGTGCGCATGCACGCCGGTCAGCACGTTGATCAGCGTCGACTTGCCCGCGCCGTTCTGGCCCATCAGCGCATGGATCTCGCCCGGAAACAGCCGGAAATTAACGCGCTGTAGCGCATGCACACCTGGAAACGCCTTGTCGATGCCGATCATCTCGACCACCGGCGGATTCGTCATGGAACGCCCTCGCTTCGAAGCGGTTGCCGGACGGCGGCAGCCGCGCCGCCGCCCGCGTCCGTCAAGAATCAGTACTTGCGGGTCGGCAGCACCTGCGCCGCGACGTTCATCGGGAACACCGTCTCGTTCGTGACGATGCGCTTCGGCAGCTGCTTGCCGGCCACCACGTCCTTCACCGCCGTCATCAGCTGCGGGCCGAGCAGCGGGCTGCATTCGACGTCGACGTTGATCTTGCCCGCGACCATCGCCTGGAAGCCGCCCTTTGTCGCATCGAACGACACGACGCTCACGTCCTTGCCGGGCTTGATGCCGGCTTCTTCCATCGCCTGGATCGCGCCGAGCGCCATGTCGTCGTTGTGCGCGTAGACGACGTTGATCTGCTTGCCGTAGGTCTTCGCGAACGCTTCCATCACCTGCTTGCCGCCGGCGAGCGTGAAGTCGCCGCTTTGCGACGCGATCACCTTGAATTTAGGATTGCTCTTGATCACTTCCAGCAGGCCCGCGCGGCGATCGTTGGCCGGCGCGGAGCCGACCGTGCCCTGCAACTCGACGATGTTGATCGGGCCCGCGTCGTTCTTGTAGCGCTCTTCCATCCAGTGGCCGGCGCGCCGCCCTTCCTCGAGGAAGTCGGAGCCGATCATCGTCACGTACAGCGAAGGATCCTTCACGTCGACGCCGCGATCGGTCAGGATCACCGGGATATGCGCGGCCTTCGCTTCGGTCAGCACCGGCTCCCAACCCGACTCGACGACCGGCGAGAACGCGATCACGTCGACCTTCTGCGCGATGAACGAGCGGATCGCGCGGATCTGGTTCTCCTGCTTCTGCTGCGCGTCCGAGAATTTCAGGTTGATGCCGGCGTCCTTCGCCGCGCTCTTCACCGACACGGTGTTCGCCGTGCGCCACGCGCTCTCCGCGCCGACCTGCGAGAACCCGAGCGTGATCGGCTTTTGCTGCGCGTGCGCGCCGGTGGCCAGCACCGTCGCCGCGGCGACGATTGCGCCGACCGCCAGCTTCCTGATGAATGTCATGGTCCGTCTCCGATGGTGTCGTTGTATGCCGCTGCGCCGGCGTTGCGCGGTGCTGTGCTGCGCTGTTCTGATTCTGCGTGGCGCGGATGCGGTGCGGGCTCGCCCGGTCTGCGCTTGCGCGCCAACCCGGTATGCATGCCCCGGATCAGTCTAGGAACAAGTCCGATAACCTTCCAATGAAATCTTGGATTGAAGCGATATCGGTATCGGCATACGTATAAACACCTAAGCGGTTGGTGGGCTGCTGGCGGGGTTGTGCGGGAATGGCGTCAGCCCGCGTGTGGGCGGTCGCATCGTGCAGGCAGCGCGGGACGCGCGAAGGCGGCTCGCCGGCCAATCCGCCCACGGCGCACGAATCTTGCTGCCGCGCTGGCAGGCCCGCTCGCGCTTCGCGGCGGCCCGCCTGCAACAAGGAGAACAACAATGCCCGCCATGCATGAACGCAGCACGCTGCGCGTGGACGTTCCGTTTGATTGCCGCATTGCAGCATGAAGAAGCCTACGCCCCGCGGTGCCGCCGAAGCCCTTGCAGCAGCCGTCGCGAGTTCGAGCGTGCGGCTCCGTCACGTCGACGACCGCCGCCCCGGCTACACGCGCCGGCGGCTGCGCAACGGTTTTGCGTACTACACGAAGGACGGTGAACGGATCCGCGACGCCGACGAAATCGCCCGCATCAAAGCGCTCGCGATTCCGCCCGCATACACCGACGTGTGGATCTGCACGGACCCCAACGGCCATTTGCAGGCGACCGGCCGCGATGCGCGGGGACGCAAGCAATATCGCTATCACCCGCTGTGGCGCGAGACGCGCGACGCGAACAAGTACGCGCGGATGGCGGCCTTCGCCCGCGCGCTGCCGCGCATCCGCGCGCGTGTCGACCGCGATCTCGCGCTACCGGGGATGCCGCGCGACAAGATCGTCGCGACGATCGTGCGGCTGCTCGACACGACGCTCGCGCGGATCGGCAACGCCGAATATGCGCGCGAGAACGCGTCGTACGGGCTGACGACGCTGCGCAAGCGCCACGTGACGATCCGGCCGGGACAGGTGCGCCTGCGCTTCACGGGCAAGAGCGGCATCGAGCACGACGTGACCGTCGAGGACCCGCGCATCGGCCGGATCGTGCGGCGCTGCGCGGAGCTGCCGGGGCACGAGCTGTTCCAGTATCTGGACGACGACGGCGTGCGCCATTCCGTCGGCTCGTCCGACGTGAACGACTATCTGCGCGACGCCGCGGGCGCGGAGTTCACCGCGAAGGACTACCGGACGTGGGCGGGCAGCGTGCAGGCGCTTGCGCTGTTGAGGCGCATCCCGCATCAGGGCGTCACGCATGCCCGCAAGCAGATCGTCGAAACGGTGCGGACCGTCGCCGACGTATTGCGCAACACGCCGGCCGTGTGCCGGCGCTGCTACATCCATCCGGTGGTGCTCGATACGTTCGAGGCCGGGTTGCTCGCGACGCTGGAAGTGCGTCGCACGCCGAGAGGGCTGCGTGCGGATGAGGCGGCGTTCGCGGCGTTGCTCGAGCAGGCTGCGCGCCGCGATCGACGACGTACGAGTCGATGAGCAAGCCGTTACCCGCTCACATCAACCGGCATTGCGCTCGATCAGGAACCGCTCGCGACGGCCGCCTTTGATCCAGCGCGGCTCGCGGCCACGTCCGCTCCAAGTTGCGCCAGTTTTCGGATCGCGATACCGGGGCGCCGATCCGCTCGTGCGCGGCGTCGCTTTCGCGGTGCCGCCGTGGCGGCCGAAGATCTGTCCGGCGGTCAGGCCGTATTCGGCGACCCGACTGCGAATCTCCTCGATGACGGCGTCGAGTTCGGCGAGCCGCGCTTCCTCGACGCGCCTCATCAATTCATCGGCTTGCGCCTTCAATTCGCGATAACCGGACATGCGATTCCTCTATATTGATATGACGTTATAAAAGACCGAATGAGCGCGGGATTGCCGCGAGGCAATCCGCTTGAAGGCCGTGAGACGAACGCCCATTCGGGAAAACCGTAAAGACGGATCACGCGCGGCCCGGCGCGTTTTCGGGGCGGAATTCACACACCAGTTCGCCGCCGGGCGCGAGTTCATCGATCTGATCCAGCGTCAACGCGTCGATCGATGCGGCAACTTCATCCGAAATGCCCAATTGCCGCTTGCCCTGCTCGTAGTCGATACGCAGCATGCGCTGCGCCAGCACGAGATACGCGCGATTGAATTCCGCGATTGCATCGAAGATATCGCCCTGTTCCGTCATGACCGCTCCCGAGCCGACGGCGGTTGGTGCGTGCCGCGCGTGCGGCGCCGTGACCGGCCGTCCAGTAATGGATGCCTGAATCTATGTCATGCGATCGGCGTCATGCCGACAATTCCTAGATGGCATCCGACATTCTTGAAATCGGCGCGTGCAATTCGCGATTCGCGATTCGTCGCTGTCGGATTCAGCCTAGATTCGGTCACCCCCCGATACCGGAACGCCCATACGATTTTCGGACGGCGCGCGAATGCGTTTGCGCGAACGATACGGCACCGGCGAACGAGGATTGCATGTACGCGTCGCCGCCTTTCCTCGGCATCGTTGATGCCAGATCCTGAACGGATGGAATCCCACAGCCATGTTGAAAGTGACGAAAGCCGTATTTCCGGTTGCCGGTCTCGGCACACGATTTCTGCCCGCGACCAAAGCCAGCCCCAAGGAAATGCTGCCGGTCGTGGACAAGCCGCTGATTCAATATGCGGTCGAGGAGGCCATCGACGCCGGCATCACCGAAATGATTTTCGTGACCGGCCGCAGCAAGCGCGCGATCGAGGATCACTTCGACAAATCCTACGAGATCGAAGCGGAGCTCGAAGCGCGCGGCAAGGAGAAGCTGCTGTCGCTGGTTCGCGGCATCAAGCCGAGCCATGTCGACTGCTTCTACGTGCGCCAGGCCGAAGCACTGGGGCTCGGCCATGCCGTGCTGTGCGCGGAGAAGCTGGTCGGCAACCAGCCGTTCGCCGTGATCCTCGCCGACGACCTGCTCGACGGTCCGACGCCCGTGCTGCGCCAGATGATCGACGTGTTCGATCACTATCACGCGTCGGTGATCGGCGTGGAGGAAATCGCGCCCGACGCATCGAAGTCGTACGGTGTGATCGCCGGCAAGCGCTGGGAGGACAACCTGTTCAAGCTGTCGGGAATCGTCGAGAAGCCGGAGCCGGCGAAGGCGCCGTCGAATTTCGGCGTGGTGGGCCGTTACGTGCTGAAGCCGAAGGTGTTCGAGCATCTGCGCGCGCTGCGGCCCGGCGCCGGCGGCGAGTTGCAGTTGACGGACGCGATCCAATCGCTGCTCGCGGACGAGCAGGTGCTCGCCCATCGCTACGAAGGCACGCGCTTCGATTGCGGCAGCAAGCTCGGGTATTTGAAGGCGACGGTCGAATTCGCGCTGCGGCATCCGGAAGTGGCCGCGGATTTCGAAAGCTATCTGGCCACGCGCATGTCGGCGCTGCTGGTCGCCTGACCGGGCGGCCGTCACGAACCCGACCATGTGGACCGCCGTCAGCGACCTCGGCGACGCGGCGCTGACGTTGCCGCTAGCCGTCGTGTGCATCGTCTGGCTCACGCGCTCGACGGCCGGCCGGCATCTCGCGACGTCATGGGCGCTGATGCTCGCGGCCGGCATGGCGCTCGTCGGCGCCACCAAGATGCTGTATGCCGGCTGCGGGATCCAGATCCGTGCGATCGATTTCCGCGTGATCAGCGGGCACACGATGCTCGCGTCGGCGGTCTGGCCGATGGCATGCGTGCTTGCGCTGGGCTGCGGCGTGCAGTTGCGGGCGCGCACGTCGCTGTCGGTCGGGCTCGCGCTCGGCGCGCTGATCGGCGTCGCACGCGTGTTCGACGACGCGCACACGCCGTCGGAAGTCGTCATCGGCTGGCTCGTCGGCTCGGCGGTCGCGCTGGCGTTCGTGTGGCGGCATGGCGCGCCGCGCGTCGACGCGCGGTATCGTGCGCTCGTCGCAGGCTCGCTCCTGGCCGTGTCGGCAGTGGCGTATGGCCGTCATGCGCCGATTCAGGCGGCAATCGAGATGTATTCGCCGTTTTTGTGCGGGCGGTTCGCGCTGCAGCCGTGACTGCGCCGACCCCGTCGAAAAAAGACAGAACCCCGCGCCAATCGGACAACCCTGCTCGCCCGGCCGCCCAACCCTCTATGCTTGATCGCCGGAATCGCATCCGTCCCGCATGACGGCCGCGTGTTCCGCGTGCGAACCGCCGCGCAAGCCGGTCCTGCCCGACAGGCGGCTTGCCCCGCGTCGCACGGCATCTCGCCGCGCGACGCCGGAATGGCCGTCACGCGGCGAATCCGGAATCTCCGATCAGGCGCACGCATGTCGACCTTGCTCTTTTCAGCCAGCGTACTGTTCTTCTCGCTCAACGCGTTCAGCGTGCGTGCGACCTTCGCCGCGTACTTCCTGCTCTGCGCGCTCGCCTTTCTGCGCGCGCCGACGCTGATGAACCGGCAGCGGCACCTGTTTCCGGTGTGCACGTACTGGCTGATCAGCACCTGCCTCGCATTCATCCTGTCCGCGTTCGGCGATTTCTACGTGAACTTCTTCATCAAGTTCGTGCTGATCCAGACGTATATCGCGCTGTGCTACTGGATGTTTGCCGGCGGCGTGCTCACACGCGACTCGCTCGACACCGCGTGCAAGACGCTCATCTACGTCCACGCCGCGTTCTTCACGTTCCAGCTTGTCTACTACCTCGGGACCGGCACCTTCGTCGACTTCGACAGCTACGTGCGCGAAGCCGACTCCGAAGCGCTGTACGCGACCAAGGCGCTGTCCGACAGCCTGATCTCGATCCGCGCGCTGGGCCTGTATTCCGAGCCGTCGTTCTATGCGATGACGGTCGTCCCGAGCGCCGTGGTCCTGCTGCTGTCGCAGCGGCGCATCACGCTCGCGCCCGTCGTCGGGTTCGCCACCGCGCTGCTCAGTTTCTCGGTCGCATCGATGGCGGTGTGCGCGGCTCTGTGCGGGCTGCACGTGCTCACCGGGCGCGGGCGGCTGCGGACCCGCATCGCCGTCATCGTCGTCGCGCTCGCCTGCCTGCCGTGGCTCTACAGCGTGTACGACCAGCGCGTGAACCAGTCGGTCGACTACGATGCGGTCGGCAGCCGCACGCTCGTGCTGACGGAGTTGTCCGAACGCGACGTCGTCGCCGGCGTGTTCGGTGGCGGGCTGTTCTGGGACGAGCGCAACAACGTCGGGAAAACGCACCTGCGCGGCTATCAGGTGCGGGAC
The DNA here is from genome assembly GCF_000203915.1 of Burkholderia ambifaria AMMD. Taxonomy (NCBI): domain Bacteria; kingdom Pseudomonadati; phylum Pseudomonadota; class Betaproteobacteria; order Burkholderiales; family Burkholderiaceae; genus Burkholderia; species Burkholderia ambifaria. Next base: position 755,982 of record NC_008392.1, on the reverse strand, counting down.
AGCTCGTTCTACATCTATCTCGTGTTCGCCGCGGGCGTGGCCGGTTTCGTCGTGTTTTTCGGTACGCTCGCCATGCTGTTCCGCCGCAAGGGCCGGCGCAAGTATCTGCTCTATCTGCTGCCGATCCTGCTGTTCAAGTATCACGTGCTCTATGGCATGCTCTGGCTCACCATCCTGCTGTTCGTCGTGCTGGCCGACCAGGACGCGCCGTACCGGCGCACGGTCGCCCGTCCCCTCCCCAACACGGGCGGCGGCAAGCCGCTCGCGCACCTGACATGACCTCACACCGACATGCGCCGACGTTGCGCGCGCTGAAACGGTCGCTCATCGCAGCGCTATGCATCGGCTGCGCGTCGATGGCCGCCCACGCGGAAGCCGTCCCCGCGCCGCCCGGCGCAGTGATTGCGCACAGCCCGGCCGCCACGCGCGTGTACCTCGGCTCGCCGTCGCTCGCCGTGCTGCCGAACGGCGACTACGTCGCGACCTTCGATACGTTCGGCGCCGCGTCGGCGCAGAACCGGGTGTTAGTGTTCACGTCGCACGACAAGGGCGCGACCTGGTCCAGGCTCGGCGACGTGCAGGACCAATACTGGTCGTCGCTGTTCGTGCTGAACGGCGCGCTCTACCTGATGGGCACCAACCGCTCGATGGGCACGCCGTCGATTCGCCGGTCCGACGACGGCGGCGCGTCGTGGACCACGCCGGTCGATGCGGCCACCGGGCAGTTACCCTATCCGGGGCGCTTCATCACCGGGCCGGTGCCGGTCCTCGTCGATCGCGGACGCGTGTGGCGCGCATATGAAAACGTCGAGGGCGACGACCTGCGCGCGCTGGTGATGTCCGCGCCCGTCGATCGCGACCTGCTCGACGCACGCAACTGGCGCGTATCCACGCATCTGCCGTCAGACAAGCGCTGGCTCGACGGCAACTTCCAGTCCTGGGAAGAAGGCAACGTGGTCGCCAAACCAGGCGCAGAGCCCGCCGTCATGCTCCGCGTGAACGCGGCGAACGGCCCCGAGAAAGCGGCGCTGGTGACGACGAGCGACGACGGCCGCACGCTGTCGTTCGACCCGGCGCGCGATTTCGTCGACCTGCCCGGCGCCGGCAAGAAGTTCACGATTCGCCTCGACCCGCAGTCGAATCAATACTGGACCATCACCAACGCGGTGCCGAAAGGCATCGGGCGGATGAACCTCGAGCGCGTGCGCAATACGCTGGTGCTGCTGTCATCGCCGGATCTGCGGCAGTGGGTCGCGCGGCGCGTCCTGCTGCAACACGCCGACACGAAACGGCACGGCTTCCAGTACGTCGATTGGCAATTCGACGGCAACGACCTCGTCGCGGTGCTGCGCGTCGCGTTCGATGACCCGGAAGGCGGGGCGGCAAGCCAGCACGACTCTAATTTCATCACGTTCCTGCGCGTGCGCCGGTTCCGCCAGGACGCCTCGTCCAGTGCACTGACGCAAAGCCTGCAATAGCGCGCGCCGGTATCGGCCGCGCCTGCCGCGTGTGGAGCGACGCGGCGGGAGCGGCAGACGCGTTACTTCTTGAACACACCGACGACGTCACCGCCGTCGACCACCAGCAACGCGCCGATCCGCTGCTGCTGCATCAGCAGCAACGCATCCTCGACCCGGGTGCCGGGCCGCACCGTCGACGGCTCGATCGACATCATGTCGGCCGCTGTGCGCCGCAATACGCCGTCGCCATGCCGCTCGATCGCGCGGCGAATGTCGCCGTCGGTCACGATGCCCCAGCCGGCGTGGCGCTTCACGATCGCGAGCCCGAGCCGCCCGCGCGTCATCGCGTCGAGCACGTCGAGCGTCGACGTGTCCTCCGTCACGAACGGCAGGTTCCGGCGCGCCATTTCGTCGTCGACCGTGGACAGCAGCCGGCGGCCGAGCGAGCCGCCCGGATGAAAGCGCGCGAAGTGTTCCGGCTGGAAGCCGCGCGCCCGCATCAGTGTGACCGCCAGCGCATCGCCCATCGCGAGCGTCGCCGTCGTCGACGCGGTCGGCGCGAGCTGCAGCGGGCACGCCTCGCGTTCGACGCCGATGTCGAGATGAACCCTCGCGGCGTGCGCGAGCGTCGATGCAGGATTGCCGGTCAGCGCGATCAGGTCGTTGCCGTTGCTGCGCAGGAACGGAATCAGCTTGATCACCTCGTCCGTTTCTCCGGAATTCGAAATCGCGAGAAACGCGTCGTCCGGCGTCACCATGCCGAGATCGCCGTGATAGGCCTCGCCCGGATGCATGAAGAAGGCGGGCGTGCCCGTGCTCGACAAAGTCGCGGCGATCTTCCTGCCGACGATGCCGGACTTGCCCATGCCGCACACGACGACGCGGCCGTTCGACGCGAGGACGATCTCCACCGCTTCCTCGAAATTCGCGTCGAGCCGTGCGGCCACGCCGGCCAATGCCCGCGACTCGATCTCGAAGACCTGCCGGGCGGATTCAATATGGTTCTGTCGCATCGTGAGTTTGTCGTTTGAGAAGGGAGACGACACGGGCGACGTCGTCCGGCGTATCGATGCCGGCAGGCGGCGCATCGGGCCAGCGCATCACGTCGATCGGCATGCCGAGCCAGAGCGCGCGCAACTGCTCGAGCTTCTCCAGCTGCTCGAGTTCGCACGGCGCCGCGCTTGCCAGCGCCTGCAAGGTCGCGTTCGCGTAGCCGTAGAGGCCGATGTGCCGCAGGAACAGGCCGTGCGAACCGGCTGAGTCCGCCGGCCGCCCGTCGCGGCAGAACGGAATCGCCGCGCGCGAGAAGTACAGCGCACGTCCACGGTGATCGACGACGACCTTGACGATGGCCGGCTCGTCGAGCAGCGCGACTTCGTCGATCGGACAGGCGACCGTCGCTACACCGAGGTCCGGCGCCGCGCCGCAAAAGCCGGCGAATGCCTGCAGCAGCGCCGTCGGCACGAGCGGTTCGTCGCCCTGCACGTTGAGCACCGCATCGGTGTCGGGCCAGCCGGACACGCGCGCGACTTCCGCCGCGCGATCGGTGCCGGACGCATGACCGGTATCGGTCATCGCGAAGCGGATCCCGCGCGCGTCGAGTACCTCGGCAATGCGCGCATCGTCGATCGCGACGACGATGTCGGCATCGGGCAGCGCGCGGCGCACGCGCGCATGCACGCGGACGATCATCGGTTCACCGTCCAGATCGACGAGCGGCTTGCCCGGCAGTCGGGTCGACCCGTACCGGGCCGGAATCACGACGCGCACCGTCCGCCCGTCATTGAACGATGTCATGACCGCTCCATCGTTCGAGCAACGGCCGGTACGCGTCGTCGAGCGACAGCCCGGCCTCGGTCAGCAGATGCTCGGCCACCTCGCGCGCGACGCCGCGGCCGCCGGCCGTGCGCGCGACATGGTCGACGCGCGCACGGACGAGCCGATGCGCATCGGCCGGCGCATACGACACGCCGACGCGTTCGATGACGGGCAGATCGTTCACGTCGTCGCCGACATACGCGATCTCGTGATCGTCGACCTGTTGTCGCGCCTTGATGTCCGCATAGCCGGCGCCCTTGTCGTCGCAGCCGGTCACGAGCACGTCGATGCCGAGCTGCTTCGCCCGCCACGCGAGCGCGCCGCTGTGCTTGCCCGACAGGATGCCGGCGCGGATGCCATGCGCGCGCAGCAGCGCGATCGCGACGCCGTCGTGCGCATGAAAGCTCTTCATGAACTCGCCTTCCGCGGTCACATGCAGTAAGCCGTCGGTCAGCACGCCGTCGACGTCGAACAGCACCAGCCGCACGGGGCCGCGATACATCGCACCGCTCACCGCGCTCACCGGATATCGAGCGGATCGAGCCGCTTGACGAGGTCGTCCACCGCCTTCACCTGCTGCAGGAACGGGTCGAGCAGGGCCAGCGGCAGTGCGCTCGGGCCATCGCAGCGCGCGCGGTCGGGATCCGGGTGCGCTTCGAGGAACAGCCCGGCCAGCCCGACCGCCATCCCGGCACGCGCGAGATCGAGCACCTGGCGCCGCCGGCCGCCGGACGCGGCGCCGTGCGGATCGCGCATCTGCAGGCTGTGCGTGACGTCGAAGATCACCGGGCAGTCGCCCGTCGCGTCGCGCATCTGGCGAAAGCCCAGCATGTCGACGACGAGATTGTCATAGCCGAACGACGAGCCGCGCTCGCACAGGATCACCTTGTCGTTGCCGGCCTCGCGGCACTTCGATACGACGTGCTCGATCTGCGTCGGGCTCATGAACTGCGGCTTCTTGATGTTGACCGCGTTGCCGGTCTGCGCGATCGCGACCACGAGATCCGTCTGGCGCGCCAGGAACGCCGGCACCTGCAGCACGTCGACGACCTGCGAAACCGGCTCCGCCTGCCACACTTCATGCACGTCGGTGATCACGGGCACGCCGAACCGGCGTTTGACCTCGTCGAAGATCCGAAGCCCTTCGTCGAATCCCACGCCGCGATACGAGTGGATCGACGAACGATTGGCCTTGTCGAACGAGGCCTTGAACACCAGCGGAATGCCGAGACGGCGCGTGACCTCGACGAACGTGTTGCAGACGTCGAGCGTGAAGTCGAGACCCTCGAGCACGTTGAGGCCGCCGAACAGGACGAACGGCGAGTCGTTGCCGACGGTGACGTCCGGCGCGATGGTTACATTCATCAGAATTTGCTCCGAGAAACCCCGCCATTTCCCCCAAGGGGACTTCCTTCGGGGCGGACGGCGGGAAGGAAAGGAGTGCTGTTGACAGGCAGCTTCTTCCACGGGTTAGGATCACCGGCATGATTCTTGTCTACCGCTACCGCGTGAAGTCGCTCAACGGACTGCTCAACAAGCAGAGCCGTGCGGTGAACTACGTCTGGAACTTCTGCAATGACACGCAGAAGCACGCGCTCAAGTGGAGCAAGAAGTGGCCGACGGGTTTCGACCTGAACGTGTTGACGACGGGGAGCAGCAAGGAATTGGGCATTCACTCCGGCACGATCAACGCGACGTGCGAGCAATATGCGAAGTCGCGCAGTCAGCACCGTCGGCCCTACCTGCGCTATCGCGGCAGGAAATCGCTGGGCTGGGTGCCGCTGAAGGGGCGCGATCTGAAGCGCGAAGGCGATGCGTTTCGCTTTGCCGGCAATACCTTTCGCGTATTCAATAGCCGCCCGCTTCCCGAAGGCAAGATCAAGGATGGGACCAACTTTGCGCAGGATGCACGTGGCAACTGGTTTCTGAACATCGTGATCGAGATGCCCGATGTGCAGGCCCGCCCGGTCCGTTCCGGTGTTGGCATCGATCTCGGCCTGAAAGACTTCGCCACACTTTCGACGGGCGAGAAGCTGCCCAATGACCGATTCGGCCGACGCGCGGCGGAGAAACTGGCGAAAGCGCAACGGGCGCGAAAGCACAAGCGGCATATCGCGAAGTTGCACGCCAAGGTCGCGAATGCCCGTGCCGATTTCCAGCACAAGCTCGCCCTCGATCTGGTGCGGCGCTTCGATTACCTCGCGGTCGGCAACGTGTCGGCCGCGAAGCTCGCCAGAACCAGGATGGCGAAAAGCGTCTACGACGCATCCTGGTCGTCCTTCCGAAACAAGCTCCGTTACAAGGCGATGGCGCACGGGGCCACGTTCGAGGAAGTCGACGAAAGCGGTTCTACCCAGTCCTGTTCGGCGTGCGGATCGAAAGACAGCACGACGCGGCCGAAAGGTATCGCGGGGCTGCGAGTAAGAGAGTGGGCCTGCAGTGGCTGTGGTGTCGTGCATGATCGTGATATCAACGCTGCGCTGAACATTCTCCGATGCGGACGTGCATCGCCAGGTGTGGGAATCACCTGCCTTTAGGCGGGTGAGGACGTCAAACGGTTCTCCTCCAAATTGGGGCGGCAATGCGCGCGATGCGCCGCGGCAAATGCCGCGCGATCGCGCCGGTCGGTCGCAGCCGGATGCTGTCGTCAGCGGGCTACCGATGCAGCATAGAGCGGCGCGAGCTCTCCGAACAAGCGCTCCTCGCCGAAGCGCTGCCGCGCCTCGCGGCTCGCCCGCCGGGCCAGTTCCCGGCGCAGTGCGTCGTCGCCTGCAAGGCGCTCGAGCCACGCGATCGCGTCTGACGCCGTCGTATAGATCAGGCCGGTCTGCAGATGGCGAACGACGTCCACGTTGCCGGCGCAGTCGGACACGATCACGGGCCGGCCGGCCAGCATCGCCTCGATGACCGACACCGGCATGCCTTCCCACGACGACGTCGACAGGTACACGTCCGCGCGCTCGAGCCGCCGCACGACCTCGTCGCGCGGCAGCCAGCCGGTGACCTCGACACCGGCCTCGGCCAGCCGCGCCTTTTCTGCGGCGTCGCCATCGCCGATCCACACGAAGCGGGTGCCGCGCGCGCGCATGCCATGCGCGATCCGCGCGAACAGCTCGGGATTCTTTTGCGCGCGGATACCACCGACGGTCACCACGCATGGCGGACCGTCCGCCAGCCGTTCGGCGTCGCCCGAACGCTGGGGCGACCGGGTATCGCTCACCGCATTCTCGACCACCACCACCGGCTGGCGAAGCCATGCGCGAATCGCGTGGCCTTCGCTTTCCGAGCATGCGACGTAAAGGCATTTCCGGACGCACGCGATCCACTCGAGGCCGATGAACGCCATGCGCTTCACACCCGAGATATCGCGACGCATGAACGAAATGCAGTGCGGGCTATAGAAAAACGCCGCCTTCGGCAACGCGAACAGCGTCGACAACCGCCCGAGAAAGCCGGCGAACGACGAATGCAGGTGCACGACGTCCGGGCCAATTTCGTTGAGCGTCGCGCGCAACCGGCCCGCTATTCGCAACAGGCCCGCGCCTTTCATCTGGACGTGGCGCAGCGACACGCGCGTGTCGAACATCGCGGCAAGAGCGGGCGGCGTATCCGGACGCACCGAGTAGATGACGTGAACGTCGTGCCCTTCGCGCGCCAGGCGGTTCGCGATCAGGCACACCATCGACAATGTGCCCGTCGCGCTGGATTCAACTATGTGGATGATCTTCATCGGGATCCGCTCCAGGAGGAATGAGCCGTCGCGCACCGACGGCGAATGACGTCGTCAGACACGGGGCCCGCGCCCCGCGACAGCATCGATATACGCGAGCACACCCGAGCGCTCGATCACGCGCCCCCATTCGAGGGACTTCATCGCCGCCGGGTCGGGATGCGTCGCGCGAATCCGCGACAGCGGAAACAGTTCGTCGAAGATCGCCGCACCGGTGACGTGGCACTGGATGCCGAGTTCGTGCGCGGTGCGCACGTTCGACGGCGCGTCGTTGCACACGATCTTCTTGCCGAGCGACGCGTATTCGAGCAGCTTCGTCGGCGTCTGGAAGCAATGCGGCCGGTGATACGGGAAGAAGCACACCGCGTATTCGCTGTCGCGGACGATCCGCAGCGCGTCGGGCTGCGGCACGCGGCCGACGAAGCGGATGCCCGGCGTATCGGCGAACGCCGCGCGAATCTCGGGCTCCGGATTGCCGACGAGCACGAGCGTGTCCGCTTCGTCGCGCCGCGCGTCGCGGTAGGCGGCCAGCACCTTGTGAAAGCCGCGTTCGCGGCTCATCTCGCCGATATAGCAGAATCGTCCGGACGGCGTCTGCGCTGCACCGGCGTTCGCGCCGGCATGGACGCCGCCCCGTGCGGCGCCATCGGCGTGCGCGTCGGCCGCCTCGAAGATCCAGTCCGGCACGCCCATCGGCAGCAGCAACGCGCGCACGCCGTCGCGGAACGCCATCGCGTCGCGCATCCGCTCGTTCTGGAAGATCCGCAAGTCGGGCCGCACATTCAGCACGCGCTTCACGCGGTCCTTCACGGCCGCGAGCCGGCCCACCGACAGCGATCGATAGTCATGAATCACGAACCGCGCGGGCGGCAGTGCGTGATAGAAACCCATGATGCACCACAGGATGCAGGCGTCCCGATCGGGAAACCGCGCATACGCATCGAGATCGCCGTCGAACACCTCGAACCCGTGCGTTCTCAGCCGGCGGCCGTAGGCGGCGATCTCCGGATAGTTCGCCTTGCCGGGATGCAGAATGAACACTTTCATGTCGGCTCCTGTCCGTTGTCGAGAATGCGCGCCGGAATGCCGACGGCCACGCGGCCGTCGGGTACGTCGCGCAACACCACCGCCCCGGCGCCGATGCGTGCGCGGTCGCCGATGCGAACCGCGCCGAGCACGACGCTGTGCACGCCGAACTCGACGTGGTCGCCGATCGTCGGCACGCCGCCGATCGTGCCGTCCTTCCGGATGGTGTTGCCGATGGTCACACCGTGCCGCAGCGTGCAGTAATCGCCGATCACCGCGTAGCCGTTGATCACGAGGCCCGTGCCGTGATAAATCGCGAGCCCCTTGCCGATCTTCGTCTTCACCGGAATCTCGATGCCCATCAACCAGTCGCACAGCACGATGTAGAGCACGATGAGCGGCGCGCCGGCCAGCAGCGTGAACCGGCTCCGGCAGGCGAGGTAATGCACGACGCGATAGAAGATCACCACGCCGCGCGTCTTCATGAACGCATTGCGGCGGCAGTCTTCGGCGATCGCCTCGGCGGTCTGTCGCAACGTGACGGTCATGTCAGTGACGCCTCGCGAACACACGCCGGGCCGCATCGGCGGGAATGCGCGCGGCGCCAAAGTAGTCGATGCCGTCGACCAGGAACGAATGGATGTACTTCAACAGCCGCTCGCGGTCGAATTCCTTGTAGAAGCAGCGGCCGAGCGACACCACGCGCTTGCCGTACAGCATCGCCTCGAGCCCGACCGTCGAATTGATCGTGACGACCGCATACGCGTGCCGGAGCAGCTCCGTGGTCGGCGACGTGATGAGCTCGAAGTGATAGGTCTCCTGCAGGCGCACGATCGCGTCGATCTCGGCCGCATCGGTCTCGGCCGGATGCAGCTTCACGAACAGGTCGGCGCTCTCGTTCGCAGCGAACTCGAACGCATGGCGGATCGCGTCGAGATTGCCGATGTCCGAATGCAGCTTGATCTGCGTGTCGCCGGATACTTGCAGCGGCAGGAACACATAGCGGCAGGTCGCCAGCGTGTCGGCCGACATATAGGTGGCCTGTCGTGGCGCGGGCATCCCGTTGCGCGCGCGCACGCTCGCCAGGCGCCGGCGGCCGACGCCGCCGCTGACCGCCTTCAGCAGGTAGTTGGTCGCGGACGTCGCCTTGCGCGCGAACGACGTCCTGGCCTGCGGCAGCGGCATCTGCTTGTAGCGTTCGTAGGCCGACAGCCAGCGCGCATGCGTGTCTTCGTCGGGAAGCGGCAGCCGATCGATGACCTCGGGATGGCGGCTGATCGTCGACAGCGCATTGACGCCGAGCGAATCGACGAACAGCTTGCCCGGCAGGTTCGAGATCTCGATGAAGCGGGTCGCCACGCCGTTCACCGCGCAGGCCTGACGCACCGCGCGGCACACCAGCTGCTGCCCGTTCCACATCACGCACTGCTCGACCCGCAGGCCGCGCAGGGCTTCCGACGCGATCTGGAAGATCGCCGCCGACTCGCGTTTCGCACGGGCCTCGGTCATCTGCCCGTTCAGCACTTCGATCGACAGCTGGTACGGCGTGCGGTCGACCGGCTGGCCGTCGGACACGTCGATCGGCGTCAGCCAGTTCAGGTACACCGACCGGTAGCCGCTCAGCAACAGGCCGAGATGCGCAACCGGCTCGCTCGTCAGGAATGCGAACTCGTACTCGTGCCGGATCGCGTTCACCAGGCGGGTGGCGAAGTAGTAGCGCTCGAGGGAATCGATGACTATCAGGATCATGGTGTGCTCGTTCGTCGTATCGGCGTTCTCACGCCAGCGCCCGGGATCGGGACAGATTCGTTTCGAGGACCCGGTACGTCAGCGCGATGCCGGCCGCCATCAGCGCCGCGCCGGTCAGCGAAAAGATCTGCACGCTCGTCGGGGCCGACAGGTTCATTAGTCGCGCGATGCCCAGCGCACCGGCAAGACAGACGCCACAGGTCAGCTGAAACAGGAAATCGATGCGCTGCGCGCGGGTCGCGAGGAAGATCTGCGACAGCGGCACATAGAGCAGCTGCAGCGCGAACAGCGGCATCAGGCTGTGATAGAACCCGACCGAGCCGCGCCAGCTTTCCCCGAAGAACAGGTTGACGAGCGGCGCGAACAGCAGCAGCCCACCGGCCATGTACACGGCAGCAAGGCCCGCGAGTGCGCGCGCGTAGGTCCGGTACACGCGCCGCACCGTCGTGCCCGCATCCGGTCGCGCCATCGCGCCGATCGCATCGCGGCGAAACACGCCGCCGACGCTCTGCGCGATCAGCGAAACCGGAAAGAACCCGAGCCGGTAAGCCGCGGCGAAGTAGCCGGCGCTCTGCGCGTCGAACCAGTGCGGAATCGCGATCGACAGCGCGTAGGTCAGCACCGACGCGCACAGCGTCGACGGCAGGATATACAGCGCGAAACGGCGATTCCTGACGAAGAATCGGCGGGACAGCATGAACGAATACCCGGCCCGATAGCCGGAAAACAGGATCGCCGCGGCCATCACGATCGAGACCGCGGCGCTCACCCATGCGTACAGCGCGAACACGTCGACCTGGCCGCACGCAGCGCATGCGAGCGACAGCACGAGGCCGGCGAGAAACGCGCCGTTGACCACCACGCGCGACAGCGCAATCCATCCGTAGCGCCTGAGACTGTTCAGATACGATCCGGCGGCCAGTTGCACGAACGATGCCAGCGCATAGACGGCGACCAGATAAAGATCCGTGCGGCCGGCGACGGCGATCACGATGGCGAACACCGCGACGACGACCAGGCTCAGCGCCGTCACGTTGACGAACGCATTGAACGACTCGCCCGGCGCGTCATCGACGCACGCGAGTTCGTAGCGGAACGCGAGCAGCGTGCCGGCGAAGGTCGCCAGCGCGAGCAGGTAGTTGAAGTGGCCGAGCGACGCCGGCCCGAAGCGCCGTCCGATCACGAAGATGCAGACGAACAGCGCGATCTGGCCGACCACGACGCCGGCGAGCGACACGATCGAATCCCGCGGATTGATCATCTCGCCTCCGTGCGCCGCGCGCGAGCGGATGCGCGGGCCGGGCCGCCGGCGGTGGCGCGGCGCGCATCACGCATCTTGCGCCCCGTATTCGTAGGCGACATAGCGGTAACCGCCATATTTCGACCCGTACCCGTACTGTCCGAGCCGCGGATTGACACCGTTGAAGATCACGCCGTTCAGGCGGATGCCGTTCTGCGCGAAGCGCTTCGCGGATTCGCCGATCTCGCCGAGCTTCGTCTTGCCTGCCATCGTGACGAGCAGCGCGGTGCCGGCGACCGCGCCGAGAATGCCGGTATCGGGCACCGCGAGCACCGGCGCCGAGTCGATCACGACGATGTCATAGCGCGACGACAGATCGCCGACCAGCGTCGCGAGATTGCGGTTCAGCAGCAGTTCCGCGGGATTCTTCGGCATCGTGCCGGTCGAGATGAAGTCGAGACCGTCGACCACCTCGCGGTGAATCACGTCCTCCACGCGCGCGCTGCCGGCGATCAGCTCGGTGAAGCCGCGGCCGCGCGGAAAGCCGAGATAGTCGTGCAACCGGCCCTTGCGAATGTCGCCGTCGATCAGCAGCACGCGCTTGCCGGCGCTCGCCATCACGACGGCGAGGTTCGACGAGAGGAAGGTCTTGCCGACACCCGGCGCCGGACCCGCGATCAGCACGACGTTGTTCTTCGCCTCGAGCATCGCGAACTGCAATGCGGTGCGCAGGCTGCGCAGGCACTCGACGGCCGGCTCGTTCGGGAAGTCGATCGACAGGATCGACCTGTGGCCGCTCTTGCGCGCGGCCTCCTCGGCCAGGTCGCGCTGATGGTCGCTGATCGGGACCGTCGCGTACACCGCTAGGCCGAGACGGCGCTCGATCTCGTTGTGATCGGAGATCCCGTGGAACAGCATCGAGCGGACGATCGCGGTGCCGCATCCGGCGAGCAGCCCGAGCAGCAGCGACGCCAGCGCGACGAGCACCTTCTTCGGCCGCACCGCCACTTCCGGCACCGCCGCCGTATCGACGAGGCGCACGTTGCCGACCTTGCCGGCCTGCACGAGCTGCAGCTGCTGCATGTTGTTCAGCAGCGCCGTGTAGAGGTCCGTGTTGACCTTCACGTCGAGCATCATCCGCACGGTTTCCTGCTGCAGGTCCGGCAGACGCCGGATCTGCTGCTCGGCGGTGCTGCGATAACCGTTCAGCGCGGCGATCTGCTCGTCGATCACGGCCACGCTCGGGTGCCGTTCGGTGAAGCGCGACATCAGCTCCTGCCGCTTCTGCTGCAGCTCGAGCAGGCGCGTCTTCGCGTCGGCGGTCTGCGCCAGCGCGAGTTTTGCTTCCTCGGTAAGGTCGACCGTGCCGTGCTCGTTGCGCAGCTTCGTCAGGCGCGCTTCGGAATCGGTCAACTGCTGCTTAAGCTGCGGCAGCTGTGCGGTCAGGAATTCGAGCGACTGTGCGGCCTCCGCCGATTTCCGCTCGATGTTCTGCCGCACGTACTGGCGACCGATCTCGTTCATCGTGTCGCTGACCCATTTCGGATCGGTATCCTGAAGGCTGGCGACGACGACGTCCGATTGCTTCACGCGCTCCTGCACGTTGAGGCGGTCGCGGATGTCCTCGATCGTCTTCAGCCGCGAGTTGCGCACCAGCACGAACGCGGCGCCGGGCTTTGCGGCAATCGACGCGACCTGAAGCGTGATCGGGCCGCGCGGCGAGCGGAACGTTTCGAGCATGCCGACCGTGCCCTCGACTGCGTCGTCGAGATCGCCGCCTTCGAGCCGATAGCGCTTGCCGCCGAGGCTCGTCAGCGTGAACGCGTCGCCTTCGTTCTTGCGCGGTACGTCGAACCGCGGCACGTCGATGCGCTCGCGGCCCCAGGCGTAGCCGCCGAAGCCGGCCAGGCCGGGGTCGGACAGGCCGTCGCGGTGGCGCGCGATCCAGTCGCCGATCACCGGAAAGCGCTTCGGCGACGCGTCGATGAACAGGTTGAGCCTGTCGACCGCGCGTTCGACGACCAGTCGCGACGCGAGGATCTGCTGTTCGGCGGCGGCCGACGACTTCACGTCGAACAGCGACGACACATCGCCCAGCAACGACTTGGCGGCCGACGTGTCGGGGCTGTCCTCGACCTGGACCATGATGTTGGCTTCGAACACGGGCTTGCCGAGAATCGCGTATGCGAGGCCGGCGGCCAGCACCACGCACGTGATGGCCGCGATCAGCCAGCGGCTTTCCAGCAGGATGTCGAGCACCGCGACGAAATCGGTCTCGCTGCCGTCTTCGGCGGTTTGCTGCGGCGGGGCGGAGGGTTGGGTCATGGCAACGATATGAGGCGTATTGGGTTCCAGTGGGGCATCGACCGACGGCGCTTCAGACGATACGCAGGCGCTTCGACCACTCGGACACACCGAGTTCGATCAGGCGCGCGCAGCGTTCGAACACGAATCTGGGCTGGCGGTGAGGGTCGTGCACGTCGAAATCCGTGTACTCGCCGAGGCGGAACACGCGCCCCCGCACGAACGGGAACTGGTTCTCGAGCGACGTGCGCTGGCGACGGTCCATCACGAGGATCAGATCGGCGTCGGTGCACAGGGAGCGGCCGATCTGCTGCGCGCGATGCGTCGACACGTCGAACCCGCGCATGCGCATCACCTCCTGCGCGTACGGCGCGGCCGGCATGCCGACCAGCGCGTTCAGTCCGGCGGATGCCACGCGCCGCCCGGGCATGGCCTGACGCAGCATCGCTTCGGCCATCGGGCTGCGGCAGATGTTGCCCTCGCAAACGATCAGGATGGATTCCATCATTTGGTCGCAATCGCCGCGGTCAAGCCGGCGTTGATGGCCGGCAGCAACAGGCTGAGCACGCGGCTGAAGCGGACGAGCCCGTTGCCGTCGACATAGACGATGTCCTTCGGCTTCAGCTGGAACTGATTCGCCAGCACCATCGCGACCGGCGAGCGCGCATCGAGGTGATAGACCTGTGGCTGCTCGTCCTGCATCCCGCGCACCACGTAGAGTTGCGCGGCATCGGCCGTGTTCGCGTTCAGGCTGCCGGCCTGCGCGATCGCCTCGCTCAGCGTCAGCCGGCCATTGCGCATCGGCAACGCCGTCACGGGCTTGTTGACCTCGCCCATCACGAACACGCCGCTTTCGTCGCGCGGCAGCACCCGCACGAGGTCGCCGTTGCGCAGCACCATCTTCGACGGATTGCGGCCCTGCTCGGCCATCTCGGTCAGGTCGATCCGGCGCTCGACGCCGTCGCGCACCAGCACGATGCGGCTTTGATCGGCCGCCGCCGAAAAGCCACCGGCCCGCCCGATCGCGTCATACAGCGTCATCGGGATGTCATTCACGGCTTGCGAGCCCGGCGTATGCACCTCGCCCTCGATATACACCTGCTTCGCGCGGAACGACGCGATACGCACGGTGACCTGCGGATTCCTGAACGTCTTGTCGAGACGGCGCGTGAGCTGCGTCTGCACCTGCTCGGCCGTCAGTCCGGCGACCGTCAGCCGGCCCGCATAGGGAAACTGCAGCGTGCCGTCCTGGTCGACGACGAAACCCGGCGGTGCATCCGCCGCGCGTGGCGCGGCCTGCGCCGGCGCACCGAGCGCCGCCGCGAGCTCGGGGTGGTCCCATACGGTGATCTGCAGCACATCGCCGCGGCCGATGGTGTACGCGTCCGGCGACGCGACGACATCGCGGGCTTCGCCGCGCGAACCGCGCTCGGTATCGCGCATGCGCCGGATCAGCGTGAGGTCGATGTTCGTGACCGGAACCGGCAACGCGGCACTGTCGGCCGGTGTGGCGCCGCTTTGCAGCGGAATCGACGCCGGCTGCTGCATGCGCATGCCCGGCGCGATGCCGCACGCGCCCAGCAATGCGCACAGCGGCAGGATCATCACGAGCGGACCGACACGCGACGCTCGGCGCGGCGCGCACGCACGCGCCGACTCCATTTGACGCAACCTCTGCATTACAACCTCGCACTTTTTTAATTTGAAATTGCGCCGGTCGCCCCGCGTCGTGTGGACCGCGAGTACAGCACCCCTGTCGAGACCGGACATGCTTGCTGCCACTGCTTGCTGCTGGATACCGCCATGCCTGCCGTCGTCACGCGCCGCCGCCGCGCATCCTTCGCGGCATCCGTGCGCGTGGCAGCGGCTAATACGCACCCGAACCGCGCACCACCACGTTGATCGTCCGGAACAGGATGCCGATGTCACGGCGCAGCGACCACTCGCGCACATAGGACACGTCGAGCGACACGCGCGTCGAATAGTCGGTGTCGTTGCGGCCGCTGACCTGCCACAGGCCGGTCATGCCGGGTTTCGCCATCAGGTAGTAGCGCACGTCGGCGCCGTAGCGTTCGAGCTCGGCCTCGACGATCGGGCGCGGCCCGACGAGACTCATGTCGCCCTTCAGCACGTTCAGCAACTGCGGCAGTTCGTCGAGACTCGTCTTGCGCAGCAAGCGGCCGATCGGCGTGATGCGGACATCGTTCTTCAGCTTGAATTCGCGATCCCATTCCGCGCGGGCGTCGGCGTCGCGCTCCAGCAGAGCCTTGAGCACCGCATCGGCGTTCGTCACCATCGAGCGGAATTTCAGGCACTTGAACCGCCGGCCGTTGCGGCCGACGCGCTCGTGCCCGAAGATCGCCGGGCCGCCGTCGCGCCGCACGGTCCATGCGATGCCGAGCAACACCGGCGCGAGCACGACGAGCAGCATCGACGCGCCGACCAGGTCGAAGCTGCGCTTGACCATCCGCTTGATGCGCCCGACCGTCCGGTGGCCGATCTCGCGTTGGCCGCGCAGGTCCGCATGCGCGATGGCCGCCGCACGCACCTGGTCGCCCGCTCGCTCGATCATCCCGAAGATCGCGAGCGTCAGCGCGCGGAATGCGATCAGGCCAAGCCCGCTCGCGAGCGTCCAGTACACGAACCACTCGCTCGACAGCACGTGCGCACGATGGAGCACGTACAGCAGCGCGGTGCTCATGCCCTGCACGACGATCCAGGCCAGCACCGTGCGGCCCAGCACGTGCAGCGCCGAGCGCCTGCGCGCCGCCTCGTAGATGCCGCAGGCGGGAAATACCGACAACGCCAGCGCGGCAGCAAAGGCGACAAGCGCACCGTCGAACAGGGTGCCGCGCGCACCGCCGGTGGCACCGATCAACGCGGGAATGAACGCGCCCAGCACGATCAGTCCGATATCGGTCGCTCGATTGATCAACGAATTCATTGATATGAACTCCTAATTCAGGATCCAACATCCGTTCGCGGTGCAGCGGCATGTCACGTCTGCCACGCGTGTCGCGCCAAGCGTCCCCTCGATCTCGCCGCGGCGGCCTGCCGCGACTCCGACGCATCACGATCTGGCTGGTTGCGATGCATATTCCCCGCGGCGCTCGTTGCAATCCGTCGCCTCGACGTTTCCGCAGTGCATCATATTCGTGGCGACTCGCGCTTTTATCGCTTGCGTCCGAATCCGCCTTGTTGATGGCGGAACAAATCAAGGGCAATTCCGCGCGCGAATTATTCGATGCATTTCCCCAATCAGGTAATGCATCCGCTGCGCACGAATAACGTGCGCGCACAACGATTCATGCTCGAATTCAGATCACAAGGACGACACGTCTTTACATGTCGATTTGCAGTTCATTGCGTCCGCCATTGCCGGCGCGGCGAACAGCGCATGCATAATCTGGCACTGCCGCGACCTGCAAGCGAGCACCGGCCGGATCGATCGGCCGGATGCTCGCTCAACGAATAAAAAGGCCTGCACAGTGCGCTCACGGCAACACGGCAGGCAAAATTCCGAGGAGTGCCGGGGTGCCGCCTCCTCGAAAGGCCAGTCGATAATTTAATCAGCGGAAAATGGTTTTGATCGCCCCGTGTCGGACCGCGCCACGATTGTGGCCGAATCCGCCGTCGTCGCATGGATTCGGACTTATATCCGTCATTTTCCACGCCCGAATAACGTCACCGTCATTCTGACGAAACATCAATATTCGAATATCGAATTGAATTCGCTTAATGCCATTCCACCGAATGACAGCGCACGGCGAATTGCAATCGTTCGTCTAGGATGGTGCGCCGTTCATCCAGTCGCCGAGGTCCGATGCGTACAGCATGTCGGTCGACGCGTCGCCGCCTTTTCGGGCGGCCGCCCGATATTCGGTTGGCGAAGTCTGCAAGTGCTGGCGAAACAGCTTCGCCATCCGGTCGCCGCTGCCGAGGCCCGTGCGTCGCGCGACCTTGTCCGCCGGAAGATCGGTTTCGATCAGCATGCGGCACGCCTTTTCGAGGCGGATCCTCAGCACGAACTCGGTGGGCGTGACGCCGATTTCGTTCTTGAAGCGCCGCAGGAAATTGCGCTCGCTCATCGCGGCGGCCTGCGCGGCATCGGCGATGGAGATCCGGTTCTCGCTGTTCACGCGCAGGTGATGCGCTGCCATCCGGATCAACGTGCTCGCGCGCGCGACCCGTGCGCCGAACAGCACGTCGGTCAGCTTGCGGTTCGCGCCGGACACCATGCACATCACGATTTCCTGCGCGATCTCGTAGCCCATGTCCACGCGGACGATCGACAACGCATCGGAGAACGGCCCGTCGTCTTCGTCACCGGCCGGTTCATCGTCATCGCGTCCGGCAGACGACGCGCCGCTGCCGTCCGCGGCCGGCCCGGCCTTCTCGACCTCTTTCTGCGACAGATGAATCTGCGTGAGCAACTTGCGGCCGCCGTGGCTGCCACGAACGACGCGCGCGCGTTGGTGCGCATGCCTGAGCCACGCGATCAACTGCTCGTCGAGCGCGTCGATCCCGTCTTGACCGCTCAACACGAACATCGCATGGACCGTGCTGGCTCCCAGCGTGCGCGCCGCTTCCGTCCAGATGCCCACGCCCGACGACGAACGAACCGGCCCGCCATGCACGGAATACAAGCGCAACTCGTAACGGTCGGTGAAAGCGCCTTCGGCGCGTCCAAGTTGATTCGCGAGTTCGAAAACGGCGGCCAGCTTGCCCATCTGCATGATCGAGAAACCTTCGAGCAACAGTACGATTACGCTTGCTCGTTGATGCCCGTTGCCGGCGCCTCTACCACGATTCACGCTTAACCCCGTCGATGAATGATTCGACACTGTGTGCATCATTTCGGCCCTTTAACAATTGCTTACATTTTCTTGTTTTCTGCGCCGCATCATAGGGGCGACCCTCACCCGCCGATTTCCCAGTGTCTGTTTTCGCCGTGTTGTTGTCGGAATCAATCAAGCCTATGGTGTGGCACTATTTATTGAGTTTCATCACGCCCGGGATAAATATCTTCATGGAGATTCGCGAACAATTGACGTGCGTCAACCCTCCGCGATTTGAATCGGGATAAGGGATCCGGCCTGTCTCCAGATGAAGAAGGAGAAGCCGATATCGGTGGAATGCATCATCCATTCCGGCTGGCACTGCCGAAATGGACAAGGGACAGTATCGCGACGTCAATGCGCGTCCACTGCCAGGACCCGTTTCAATCGTGCATGGTCGGGTACCGCTCAAGGTGTTGAGTGAAGCCGGCCGGCAAATGGAGTACGCGACCACACGCGCTGGCGTGTCGCCGAGGCCGGATCCGGGCTACCACTCCAATCGATCGTGTATTGCAAGGAATATTGACATCGAAGCCGGATGTACCAGCTTTAAACGTCACACGGGCGGCAGTCGACGGAATTGAACGAGTTCGGTCGGGGGAATCGCTGAATGCGGATTGGCGATGCCGCGCTTACATCGTACACGCTTCAATTTCGACAAGTGTCCAAGGCGGAAATTTTCATCGAATGCGAATGGACATTCCGTGAATGTGTCGCGTCGTTTCGACAATGAAATACCGGTGTCATCGTCAAATCTTCCTGGATAGTACCGCGCAAACGTTTTCGCCGAAAAAGATTTACCCGTGAACCAATACATGTAATTACGCGGATTTACTCTGGATTACTCGAGACTCGAGTGCCCATGCGAATCGCTGCCATTTAGAGGATTGGCGGCACACATTCGTCGCATGAGATTTCTTCCTGCACGGACTCGAGCGGAATCGCATCCGGATCGAATCGTTTTCATGACCGCCGTGCGGCGGTCGAATGGGGAAATCGGTCTCGGGAGGCACGCGCGGCGCGGCACACGGATGCGCCGCGCCCATATCAAATGCGCGTCTGAATGACTTGCGTCGACCCGACGAAAAGAAGCGCTCAGCGCCCGACCGAATTAGCCACACTACGAAAGATCAGCGGACGCTCATCCTGCCGCCCCGCCCGCCGCGCGAATTGCACCACCTGCTCGACCCGGCCGTGATGCGCAGACTTCGCGCACACCGGATCAGCCTCCGCCGGATCGCCCGCCAGCAGGTACGCCTGGCACCGGCACCCGCCATGATCCGTATGGCGCTCGTCGCAGGTGCGGCACGGGTCCCGCATCCAGCCGTCGCCGCGAAACGCGTTGAACGCGTCGCTGTCGTACCAGATTTCCTTCAACGACCGGTCGCGCACGTTCGGCAACACGAGGCCGGGCAATCCGCGCGCGGCGTGGCACGGCAGCGCGGTGCCGTCCGGTGCGACGCCGAGGAATACCGAGCCCCAGCCGTTCATGCAGGCCTTCGGCCGCTGCTCGAAGTAGTCGGGCACGACGAACAGGATCTTGCATCGTTCGCCGACGAGCTTGCGGTAGCGGTTGACCGTTTCCTCCGCTTCGAGCAGCTGTTCGGCGGTCGGCATCAGCTGGTCGCGATTCAGCATCGCCCAGCCGTAGTACTGCGTATTCGCGAGCTCGAGAAAATCCGCGCCGAGGTCGAGCGCCATCTCGATAATCTGGCCGACGTGCGGCAGGTTGTACCGGTGCAGCACGCAGTTCAGCACCATCGGATAGCCGTGCGCCTTGATCAGCCGTCCGACGTCGCGCTTGAGGTCGAAGGTGCGCGTGCTGGTCAGGAAATCGTTCAGCTCGCGCGTCGAATCCTGCAGCGACAGCTGGATATGATCGAGCCCGGCCGCCTTGAGCCGGTCGATGCGCGTCGCGTTCAGGCCGACGCCCGACGTAATCAGGTTGGTATAGAAACCGAGCGACCGCGCATGCTGGACCAGCACTTCCAGGTCGTCGCGCTGCAGCGGCTCGCCGCCGGAAAAGCCGATCTGCGCGGCGCCGAGCGCGCGCGCGTCGCTGATCACCGTGCGCCATGCGTCGGTATCGAGCTCGGCGCCGTGCGTCGCGAAATCGACCGGGTTGTAGCAGAACGCGCAGTGCAGCGGACAGCGGTACGTGAGTTCGGCCAGCAGCCACAGCGGCGTGGACGGCGGGGTCGGTGCGGGTGTCGTGTCCATGTCAGTCGAGCCAGCCGCGCAGTCGCGCATGATCGAGGAAGCGGTAGACGTCCGACGCGAGGTCCGACGTGCTGAACAGCCGCTCGAGTTCGTCGATGATGTCGTCGAGCTCGCGCGTGCCGTCGCAGCGCGCGAGGATCTCGCCCGCGCTCGGATTGAGCCGGACCATGCCTTCCGGATACAGGAGCACGTACGCATCCTGGGCCGCCTCCCACTGCAGGCGGTACATGCCCCTCAGCGAGGGGCGCAGCGGCACGCCGCTGACGACGTCGTTGGAGTTCATGCGGGGTAGGCCTTTTCAATCGCGTCGAGAATCGACCACAGCACATCCAGCTTGAACGACAGGATGTCGAGCGCGCGCCGTTGCGCGTCCGGTGTCGTGAAATGGTTCAGCGTGACCGCGAGCCCGTGCTCGACGTCGCGCTGCGCGAGCGGCACGCGGCTGCGGAAATACTGCAGCCCGTCCGCCTCGATCCACGGATAGTGGGACGGCCAGCCCGCGAGCCGGTCGAGATGGATCTGCGGTGCGAACATCTCCGTCAGCGACGAGCACACGGCTTCCTGCCATGGCGCACGCCGCGCGAAATTGACGTACGCGTCGACCGCGAACCGCACGCCGGGCAGCACGTGCACGAGCGACCACAGTTCCGCGCGCTCGATGCCGACCGCTTCGCCGAGCCGCGCCCATGCCTCGATCCCGCCTTCCTGGCCGCCGTGACCATCGTGATCGAGGATCCGCTCGACCCACAGCCGGCGCGTCTCGCGGTCCGGGCAATTGGACAGGATCGCCGCGTCCTTCAGCGGAATGCTGATCTGGTAGTAGAAGCGGTTCGCGACCCAGCCGCGGATCTGCTCGGGCGAGCACGCGCCGATATTCAGGCGCCGGTTGAACGGGTGATGGATGTGGTAGCGCGATTCGAGCGCGCGCAGACGCGCCTCGAACTCCTGCGCACTCCAGGGCGTCGCGTGCAGCGCCGCGGCGGGAATCGGTGCGTTCATCGTCAGATCTCGATTTGCATGCCGTCGTGGGCGACCTCGATCCCGTGCTCGCGCAACTGCGCACGCTGCGCGGAACCGGGGTCGAGAATCGGATTCGTGTTGTTGATGTGCGTGAGCACCTTGCGCGTATGCGCGGGCAACGGCCGCAGCCGATCGATCATCCCCGGCTGCGCCGCGTCGCCACACTGCGCGAGATGGCCCATCTCGGCCGCGTGCTTCGACGACAGGCCGAGGTCGATCATTTCCGTGCCGGTCCAGAACGTGCCGTCCACCAGCACGAGATCGGCGTCGCGCATCGCGGCGCGCACGTCGTCGTCGACGTCGGCGAGCCCCGGTGCGTAGAATGCCTGGCGGCCGGTGGCCGTATCTTCGATCAGGAGTGCGATGTTATCGCCGGGAACGGCCGCCGCACGCCGCGGCGAATAAGGCGGCGGCTTGCTGTCGACCGGCACGGCGGTGAAGCGGATGCCGCCGGCGCCGGGAATCGCGAACGGTTCGCCCGGCGCGATCGGGTGGACGTCGACGCCGCAGTAGTGGCCGAGCAGCGGCACGAGCGGCAGCCCCGTCGACAAATCGTCGAGCACGGGCGCGCTCGCGTACAGCGGCAACGGCGACGTGCGCTCGCGCAGCATCAGCAAGCCCGTCACGTGATCGATCTGCGCGTCGCACAGCACGACGGCGACGATCGCACTGTCGCGGATCGCGCGGGCCGGCTGCAGGTCGGGATCGGCACGCAGTTGCGCGAGGATGTCCGGCGACGCGTTCACCAGCACCCAGTCGACGCCGTCGCCGCTGACCGCGATCGACGATTGGGTGCGTGGCACGATGCCGTCGGTGCCGGCACGCGCGCGACGGCAGTTGCCGCAATTGCAGTTCCATTGCGGCAATCCGCCGCCGGCGCCCGAGCCGAGTATCTTGATCTTCATCTGCGTATGCTCCCGGTGCCGCCCGCATCGTGTCCGTCGATGCGGGCGGCACTGCGCGCGTCGATCAGCGGTTGGCGATGTACATCGTGATTTCGAAGCCGAAACGCAGGTCGGTATAAGCCGGCGTGGTCCACTGCATGATGTGTCTCCTTGTTGAGTTGGTGAGTCGATAACAACCGCATCGATCGAGCGGCCGATACCTATTCAGCAAGGAGCATGCCGGGGCGCGATTTGCGTCGCGCGGCGGCGCGCGAGGACATGCGGCAGCCGCCGGGTGGTCACGCCACCGACATTCTTTCTATTTCCATACATCGAAATTTCATCAACCTTTCTCGGACGGTGTGCTGCATGTGTGTCCGATTGAGCAGGTGTTGAATCCTTGAACACCGGGTGTTGCAACCTGACACACCCCTGTGACACTCGCGCCGCCGTCAGCGCTCGTCGGGCTCCAGTGCATCGGGCCCGGCGGCCGGCATCTTGCGGTAGATCGTGTTGCGCGACACGCCAAGCGCGCGTGCGGCGGCCGACACGTTGCCGCCATGGCGCGCGAGCGCGGCCGCAATCGCCGACGCGGCTACGTCCTGCAACCGCGCATCGCAGGCCGCGAACGCGGGCGCGGCGAGCGGCGGCGGCGGCGCGCAGGCACCTTGTGCCGCCGGCCCGTCGTCGCGCCGCACGTCGTCGAAGAAGTCGTCCGGCAAATGCTCGCAGCGGATCTCGCCGTCATCGTCGACCATCGCGGCCGCCGTACGCAACAGATTCGCGAGCTGCCGGAAATTGCCCGGCCACGCGCAGCGCTCGAACAGCGCCATCACGTCGGGCGCGACGCTCAACGGCCGGCGCCCGGGCCCCGACAGCGTTTCCCGTTGCAGCATCTTCTGGACGACCACCGCGAGATCCGTGCGGTCGCGCAGCGGCGGCAGACGCACGACGAGGCCGTTGAGCCGGTAATACAGGTCCTCGCGAAAGCGGTTCTGCGCGATCATGTCGCGCAGGTCGCGGTGCGTCGCGCAGATGATCGCGATGTCGACGCCGATCGCCTTCGTCGAGCCGAGCGGGTTGACGATGCGCTCCTGCAGCACGCGCAGCAGCCGCACCTGCAGCGGGTACGGCATGTCGCCGATTTCGTCGAGAAACAGCGTGCCGCCGTTCGCCTGCAGCAGCTTGCCGGTCGCGCCTTTGCGGCGTGCGCCGGTGAACGCCCCTTCCTCGTAGCCGAACAGCTCGGATTCGATCAGCGTCTCCGGAATCGATGCGCAGTTGACGGCGACGAACGGCCCATCGCGGCGCGGCGAGTCGTTGTGGATCGCCTGTGCGAGCAGCTCCTTGCCGGTGCCGGTCTCGCCGGTGATCAGCACGGGAATGTCCTTGCCGATCACCTTGCGGACCTTCGCGATCACCGCCGCCACCTGCGGATCGCCGGTGTCGAGATAGCTGAGCCGCGACAGGTTCGCCGCGCCTTGTGCAGCGGGCGGCCGCGCGGCCGGCGCGGCGCCGTCGTGCACTTCGGCGGGCCGGCTGCCCTCGGCCCGCATCGCGCGGCGGAACTGCACGCGCGCGCAGACCACCGCGCCGTTGCCGAGATTCAGCGACACGTGCGGCTCGGTGCTTGCGCGCATCCGGTCGATCAGTTGCGCGCTCGTCACGTCGAACAGCGACGCGAGCGTATGCGCGCGCAGCGCGGCGAGCGGCATCCCGAGCTGGAACTGCGCACTGCGGTTGGCCGACAGGAAACGGCCGTCCGCGGTAAACGCGACGATCCCTTCCATCAAGGTGCCGAGGAATTCGGGGCGGCCGTGAAACGACACCTGCAGCGTCTCCTGGAAGGTCGTCGTGAACAGGTGGTTCTCGATCATCTGCACCGACATCTTCGCGAGCGCCATCGTGTGCTGGTGATAGCTGCGGTGGTCGCCCGTCACGTCGAGCACGCCGATCGCGTCGCCGTACGGATCGAGGATCGGCACGCTCGAACAGGTCAGGAAATGATTCGCGGCGAGGAAGTGCTGGTCGCCGTGCACGACCATCGGACACAGCTCCGCGAGCGCGGTGCCGATCGCGTTGGTGCCTTGCCGGTTCTCCGCCCAGTTCGCGCCGGGGCGCAGCGCGACGCGTTCCGCGCGCCGCAGGAAATCGTCGTCGCCGATCGAATGCAGGATCAACCCTTCCGCATCGGTCAGCACGATCATGCTTTGGGTATTGACGATCTGCTCGTGCAGCGTCTCCATCACGGGCATCGCATGCACGCACAGCACGCGGTTCTGCTCGCGCTTGAGCGACAGCGCGGCGCCGGACAGCAGGTCGTAGTCGGGACGTGCCGACGCCTGCAGGCCGAACGTCTCGGACCGCTCATGGGACTTCTGGATCGTCGGCGTCGGCCAGCCGGGCGCATGCGTGGCCCGTGCGTTGGCCGTCGGATGAACGTCATCGCGCATTGTCTCCTCCGGGGATCCTTCCGGTCGGTGCCGGACTGTTTGTCCTGAATCAAGCAAACTTCGGGCCACGGTGGCTATGCTGCTTCAACCGAGCGTCGTATATCGCTGCTTCGATGCGCAATGAAAGCAAGATGCAAGCAAGCGCCCGGCGCTCGCGACGACTGCCGACGTGAGAGGCATTGCTAATGCGAATGCACCCGTCGCCGTTACCGAATGATTCCGATCGTCGTCGCTGGCGCGATTCTGGCTTTGATGTCGGTCAAGCCACGGCCGGTTTGGGCTCCGTGCCGCATCGGTCATTACCCTGATTCCGACACCCCCGACGCCTCGACGGCATGACGCACCGACGCCCTGACGCTCTGATGACATGACGCGCCGACACCCCGACGCCCCGACGCCCCGACGCAATGACGACATGACGCACCGACGCCCCGACGCTCTGACGACATGACGCACCGATCACACCGACCGCGCCGCGCTACTTCCGCCTCCCCGCCCGCGCTGTCTCGCGACGCATGCCGGATCGCGTGGACCGAAGCCGGCAATCCGCTCGGCCAGCCCGTCGTCGTGCTGCACGGCGGCCCCGGCAGCGGCAGTCGACCGGCAGCGGTGCTGCATTTGTTCGATCTGACGCGGACGCGCGTCGTGCTGGTCGACCAGCGCGGCGCGGGCGCGTCGACGCCGCGCGGCGGCCTGCGTCACAACAACACGATGCGGCTGATCAGCGACCTCGACGCGCTGCGCGCGCAGCTCGGCATCGCGCGCTGGGGTGTCGTCGGCGGATCGTGGGGCGCGGCGCTCGCGCTCGCGTATGCGGGACGGCATCCATCGCGCGTGACCGGCGTCGTGCTGCGTGGGTTGTTCCTCACGTCGACGCGCGAAGTGCGCGGCCTGTTCATCGGTGCACGCGCGCTGGCACCTCGGGAATGGCAGCGCCTGACCGCTGCCGCCGGCACGACGCGGGCCGATCGCCTGATCGGCTGCTGCGCGCGGCGTCTGCAGCCGGGCGCCGGCGCGGCGCGGCAACGCGCGGTCGCGCTCGCGTGGAGCGCGTATGAAGACGCGATCCTGACCGGGCGCCCGGTACGCGGGGCGCGCCGGAACCAACGCTCCGTCGACCGGCTGATCGACAAATACCGGATCCAGGCGCATTACCTGCAACGTGCGTGCTGGCTCGGCGAGCGCCGGCTGCTCGCGCTGGCGCGAGAGGCCGCAGACGCCGGCGTGCCGTTGCATGCGGTGCACGGCACGCGCGACCGCGTATGCCCGGTCGACAACGTCGACCGTCTCGGGCGCGCCGTGCCGGCCGCCATCGTCGAACGCGTGCAGGCCGGGCATTTAGCGAGCGACGCTGCGCTCGCGCATGGCGTCGCGCGCGCTGTGCGTGAAATGCTAACCGCCGCCGCGGACGCACCACCGCATGCCGGATCGCCCGCTCAGTCCCATGCATAGCGCGCGCCGGACGACGAAGCGGCGCTCCGACGCATCGGTCTCCTTCATCTCCATGTCGCCTCTCGCCACTTATTTATGTCGTTATCCGTAACGACTCATGGACGGCAATCGATGCTGCTTTGATCGGCTGGAGCTGTGGGCGGCAGCGGAACGGTCATCGCACTGTGTCACCGCGCGCGATCATTTGAGTTCGCCAGCGGCAACAAGCATGCGGCCGACCGCACTGCCCGGCCAGCGCCATGCGGCCGCTGCCAGGCAGCATCGCGCGCCTCTTGCTGTCCGTGTCACCGCAGTCGCACCTGTGTCGATCTGGATCAGTGACGCGGCAACCCGATCGCCACGCACGCCTCGCGTGCACGGCCCAGAGCTGCCGGTAGCGTGCGCATCGTCGCCGGCACAACACCATGCGCGAACCCTGCGCTCCGTCCATGGCGATCGCGAGCTTTGCGCCGCGCATTCACGCTTCCAAAGACCTCACCAAACGAACACGCTCCACCGCACGCGATGCACCCGCACCCCCATCAACCCACTGTCATGTTTCGCAACACTCCGCCCGCGACTGTCCCCGAACGCAACACTCGCGGATCGCCCGCGCTGCGCCGCATGCGTCGCGACCACGCGCCCAATCGGCCGCTACGCCTTGCGTGGCAACGCTTCCGCCGCAATGGCATGCGATTTGCGTGACTGGCTGCGCACTGGACCCGGATCCCCACCCTTGCCGGCCCGGCCATGAGTTGGCCGCGGTGCGACCACAATGACTCAGGAGACAACCATGAAAAAACTCTCGGCTTCGACGCGCCGACTGGCAACGATCGGAATCGCGGCAGCCGTCGCCATCGCCTTGAATCCCGGCCTCGTGGACGCCGCCGCCGATTATCCGGCCGTCACGTACCAGCGCCTCACGGACGCGCAACGCGATCCCGGCTGGCTCACCTACTACCGCACGTACAACGGCCAGTCGCATTCGCCGCTCAAGCAGATCGATCCGTCGAACGTGAAGCAGCTCACGCAGGCGTGGAGCTACAAGTTTCCGGCCCAGTTGAAGCAGGGTTTCGAAGCCACGCCGATCGTCAACGGCCGCTACCTGTTCGTGACGACGCCGAAGGACAACGTATACGCGTTCGACGCGGCCACCGGCGCGCAGCTGTGGAAATACGAACCGAAGCTCGGCGCGGAATCGTTCAAGACGGCCTGCTGCGACGTGGTGAACCGCGGCGTCGCGCTGTACGGCAAGAACGTCTACGTCGCGATGCTGAGCGGCGAAGTGGCCGCGCTCGATGCGCAGACCGGCGCGCTCGTGTGGAAGAAGCAGATGTTCGAGCCGGGCCTCGGCTACTCGTTCTCGCTCGCGCCGCTCGCGATCGACGGTGCAATCGTGGTCGGCAGCTCGGGCGGCGAGTACGGCGCGCGCGGCTTCATCGCCGCGTTGAGCCCGAACGACGGCGCGCTGCTGTGGAAGCGCTACACGATCCCCGGCCAAGGCGAGAAGCACGCCGATACCTGGCCCGACGGCATGCAGGCGCACGGCGGCGCACCGGCCTGGCTGACCGGCACCTACGACGCGGCGACGCGCACGCTGTACTGGGGCGTCGGCAACCCGGGGCCGTGGCTCGCGGACCTGCGCCCGGGCGACAACCTGTACTCCGATTCGCTGCTCGCGCTGGACCCGAAGAACGGCGACCTCAAGTGGCACTACCAGTACACGAAGCACGACACCTGGGACTACGACGGCGTCAACACGCCGGTGCTCGCGACGATCAAGTACAAGGGCAAGGAACACGACGCGATCATCCACGCGGACCGCAACGGCTACTTCCACGCGATCGATCGCGACACCGGCAAGCTGATCTACGCGGAACCGTTCGTGAAGGCGACGTCGGTCACCGGCTACACGGAAGACGGCGCGCCGATCCAGGATCCCGCGAAGTATCCGAAGGTCGGCACGACGATCGACACGTGCCCGAGCTTCCTCGGCGGCAAGAACTGGTGGTCGGTGTCGTACGACCCGCAACGCCATCTCGCGATCGTGCCGTCACTGCATGCGTGCATGAGCCTGTCGGGCAAGTCGGTCAACTATATGGAAGGGCTGCCGTATCTCGGCGAAGGCTTCGAGATCAAGCCCGAGCCGGGCAGCGAAGGCTACGGCGAACTCCAGGCGATCGACGTGAACACCGGCAAGAAGGTATGGAGCCACTGGAGCAAGCTGCCGTGGAACGGCGGCGTCGCGACGACCGCAAGCGGCCTCGCGTTCAGCGGCTCGCTCGACGGCCACCTGTACGCATTCGACGTGTCGACCGGCAAGGTGCTGTGGGAAAGCCCGAAGCTGGCGAGCGGGATCATCGCGCAGCCGTCGGTGTTTGAAGTCGATGGCAAGGAGTACGTAGCGGTACTGGCCGGCTACGGCGGCGCGAACCCGATCTGGGGCGGCCCGATGGCCAAGGCGGCGGACGACGTGCCGCGCGGCGGCACGCTGTACGTGTTCGCCCTCGACCGCGGCTGATCTCCACCCGGCCAACCGTATTGCGCCCGCGCCGACGGCGCGGGTGCCTCCCCCGTTTCCAACCGAGCGACGATCATGAACCTTCCACTTTCCCGTCTCGCCGTGGCCTGTGCGCTCGCGGCAGGCACGGCGCTGCTCCCGGTGCCGTCCACGGCCGCGACGCCGGTGCGCGTCTGCTCGCTGCCCGGCACGCCGACGGCCGCGCTCGACAAGGCCATCGCCCGTGACGTGTTCCGCGCGGCCGGCATCGCCGCCACCTTCTCCGCGCACGACGCGGGCGGCAGCGACGACGACGGCGTGTCCGCGCACGAACTCGCCGGCATGCTCGAACGTGATTGCGACGTGCTCGCCGGCTTCCCGCGCTCGGCGATCGCCGATGCATCCGATACGAAGCTGCTGTTCTCGCAGGGCTACCTGCGCTCGGGCTACGTGAGCGTCACGCGCCGCGACGCCGGCACGCCGACGGCCGGCCGCGAAATCGTCGCGGCCACCTACGCGAGCCCCGCGCAGCTGATCGCGGTCCAGCAGAAGGACGCGCGCTTCGATCTCGAGAACACGTCCGAGCAAACCGTCGACGCGGTCGCCCGCGGCCGCGCGCATCGCGCGATCGTCTGGTATCCGGCGGTCGTCGCGTATCAGGCCGCGCATCCGAAGCAGGCGTTCCGCATCGGTGCGACGTCGTCGCCGTATGCCGAGTGGCAACTCACGTTCGCGTTCGCACCGCGCTCGGCCGCGCTGCAGCAGCGCATCGACGCGGCCCTCACGCAGATGAAGAACAACGGCCGGCTCGCCGCGCTGACCCGCAAGTGGGCGCTGCCCGGCAGCGCGCTCGAAGCGCACGAGTCGCATGAATCGCGCACGCCGGCGCGCTTCCTCGACGGCGCGACGGCCGCCGGCGGCCGTCAATCGGGCGGCCTCCTGCGGGCGCGCAACGCAACTGCCGGCGGCGGCTTCATCCGCGTCGCCGCGGGCGGCGGCGACCCCGCACCCGCGTTCGACGCCGCACAGGCCGCGCACGGCAAGGAACTCTACGGCAACGCATGTGCGAAGTGCCACGGCGCCGACCTCGAAGGCAACACCGCGCCCGCGTTGAGCGGCACGTCGTTCGCACCGCTGTCGCATTCGCACCTGACGATCGGCGGCGTGTTCGGCTACATGGCGACCAACATGCCGGCCGACCAGCCCGGCAAGCTCAAGGATGAGGACTACGCGGACCTGATGGCCTTCCTGCTCGCGTCGAACGGCTATATCGCCAGCAAGAACAAGCTGACGGCCGATGCCGCACGCGCGTCGACCGCGCCGCTCATCGCCGGCCCGGCTGCACACAAGGACGCGAACGCAAGCCAGTAACACCGGGCAAGCGGCTTCGCCACGCGATGCGGGCCGCGCCCTTCCCCACGATTTCATCTCGACCAGGACACGACCGTGACGCACTCCACCTCCCGCAGAACTTTCATCGTCAACACCATCGGCCTGTGCGCCGCGCTCGCCGCCGGGCGCACCGCCTATGCGGCGCCGCCGCTCGTCGACGAGAACGACCCCACCGCGAAGACGCTCGGCTATCGCGCGCATGCGTCCAGCGTCGACCCCGCGCAGTTCCCGAAATACCAGGCCGGCCAGCGCTGCTCGAACTGCCGCTTCTACAAGGGCGAAGCGGCCGATGCGAGCGGCACGTGCCCGATGTTCGGCGGCAAGTCGGTCGCAGCGGACGGCTGGTGCAACGTGTATGCGAAGCGCGCGTGACGCGGCGCGCGACGGGATGCCGGCGCGGCACGCGGTGGTGCCCACGGCCGGCCGCGACGACGGCGCAGCGCCGCACGCCGTCGCGCACCTCCACGCACTGATCGCGACCGGCCTGTCGCGCGGCTTCGTCACGCGCGGCGACATCATCGACGGGCTACCCGACGATGATGCGAATGACAGCGGCGTCGATGCGGTTGCGGCGGTGCTCGGCGAACTCGGCATCGCGGTGTCCGACAGCGCCGATACCGCGAGCGGCTGGACCCTCGAGCGCTACTTCCGGCCCGCGCCGCCCGCGCGCGCATGGGCCGACGGCGCCGGCGCGCTCGCCGCGGCCGACCTGCTCGCGCCGCGCACGACCGATCCGGTCCGGCTGTATCTGCGCGAGATGGGCACGACGCCGCTCCTCACGCGCGACGAGGAGTTCGCGTATGCGCGACGGATCGAGCGTGGCCGCGCCGCGTCGGCCGCGGTGCTGTGCGGCGATCCAGATGCGCTCGACGCGCTCGTGTCGATTCGCGTCGAGATCGCGCAATGCCGGACCGCCGCGTCGACCTATGTGATCTTTCTCGACGACGGCCCGCGCGACGACACATCGGCCGATCACGCCGAGGCGGGCACGTCGGCCACCGCCACCGGCGAACCCGCGCGCGACGACGATACGCAGACGGAAGATTCGGCCTGGCGCGACGCGGTGGTGGCGCGGCTCGCACGCATCGATGCACTTGCGCACGGCATGCGCGCGGCACTGGCGTCCGGTGGCAGCGCTTGCGCCGCGTATCGCTCGGACGTACGCGACGCCGCGGCACTGCTCCGCACCTTGGGCTTGTCCGCCCGCGCGCTCGAACGGATGAGCGAGCCGCTGCGCGGCCGCGCACGCCGGCACCGCGCGTTGCGCGGCCGACTGGAGCGGATGCTGGCCGACGTCGGCATCCCGCCGTCGTTCGCACACGCGGCCGACGACGATCACGCCGGCTGGCTCGCGTCATGCATCGCCGCACACCCGGCCTGCGCGTCGACGCTGACGAGACGCGCGGCCGAGTTCGTCGATGCACGCGACGCGATCCTGCGCGCGGCCCCCGCATCGGAACTGCCGCCCGGCGCGACCGCGTCGCTCGATGCACGGCTCGGCGCGATCGAACGCGCGATGCAGCCGGCGAAGGCGGGTTTGTTCGATGCGAACCTGCGGCTCGTCGTGTCGATCGCGAAGCGATATCCGGATCGCGGCCTGCCGTTCGCGGACCTGATCCAGGAAGGCAACATCGGACTGTTGAAGGCGATCGAGCGCTACGACCACCGGCGCGGTTTCCGGTTCTCGACTTACGCGACCTGGTGGATCCGGCAGGCGATCACGCATGCACTCGCCGACCTCGGCCGCACGATCCGCGTGCCGACGCATACGGTCGACGCGCTGAACAAGCTGTCGCGGCTCGCGCGCGAGCACCGGCAGCGCGCGGGCACGGCGGCGACGCCGGCCGAACTGGCCGTCCACATGGGCGAGCCGGTCGACAAGGTGCGCGAGCTGATGGCCATCGTGAAGGAACCGGTGTCGGCCGACGTGCCGGTCTCGCCGGAAGGCGACATGACGTTCGCCGACGTCGCGCCGGACACGACGACGCCCTCTCCCGAAGACGCGGCCGGCGCCACGCAGTTGCGCCGCACGATCGCTGCCGTGATCGACCGGCTGCCGCCGCGCGAGGCGATGGTCCTCAAGCTGCGCTATGGGCTGCACACGGACGAAGGCTGCTCGCTGCGCGACATCGGCCGCCAGCTGAACCTGTCCGCGGAACGCGTGCGGCAGATCGAGGCGTCGGCGCTCGCCCGCCTTCGAGCGTCCGACACGCTCGGCCTGCTCCGGTCGTTCGTCGCGTAGTACTCGGCGGCATCGCGGGCGGCACTCGTCGCTAATCGCACGCCGTGTTGACGCCTGCAACACGTCTGCTGCATTTCGACGCAAGCGGAAAGCCGGCAGGTACACCGACCACATCATCTGTCTCATTGCTCTGCACTGCAGACTGATTAGTGAAACAGCATGGCACCGCGCACACACGCCATTCCGGCCGAATATCCGCGCGATTGGCATGCAAGTTGCGTTTCAACCGGCAGGCCACACACTACGATTTCCATGGAGAACACCTTGACCGCCATCGTATCGATCCTTCAGGAACGCCGGATCTTCGAACCGACGGCCGACACGCGCGAGCGCGCGACCATTTCCGGCATGCCGGCCTACCAGGCGCTCGCCGCCGAAGCCGAGCGCGATTACGAGAGCTTCTGGGCGCGGCTCGCCCGCGAAGGCCTGTCGTGGCACAAGCCGTTCACGAAGGTGCTCGACGAGAGCGACGCACCGTTCTACAAGTGGTTCGACGACGGCGAACTCAACGCGTCGTACAACTGCCTCGACCGTCACGTCGAAGCCGGCAACGGCGAGCGCGTCGCGGTGATCTTCGAGGCCGACGACGGCACCGTCACGCGCGTCACCTACGCCGATCTCCTCGCACGCGTGTCGCGCTTCGCGAATGCGCTGAAGAAACGCGGGATCGCGAAGGGCGATCGCGTCGTCATCTACATGCCGATGTCGATCGAGGGCATCGTCGCGATGCAGGCCTGTGCGCGCATCGGGGCGACGCACTCGGTCGTGTTCGGCGGCTTCTCCGCGAAATCGCTGAACGAGCGGCTCGTCGACGTCGGCGCGGTCGCGCTGATCACCGCCGACGAGCAGGCGCGCGGCGGCAAGACGCTGCCGCTCAAGAGCATCGCCGATGAAGCGATCGCGATGGGCGGCTGCGAAGCGGTGAAGAGCGTGATCGTCTATCGCCGCACCGGCGGCAAGGTCGACTGGCACGCCGGGCGCGACCTGTGGATGCACGAACTCGCCCACGCCGAGTCCGACACGTGCGCGCCGGAATGGGTCGGCGCCGAGCATCCGCTGTTCATCCTGTATACATCGGGCTCGACCGGCAAGCCGAAAGGCGTGCAGCACAGCACCGGCGGCTACCTGCTGTGGGCCGCGCAGACGATGAAGTGGACCTTCGACTGGAAGCCCACCGACGTGTTCTGGTGCACGGCCGACATCGGCTGGGTCACGGGCCATACGTACATCACGTACGGCCCGCTTGCGTGCGGCGGCACGCAGGTCGTGTTCGAGGGCGTGCCGACCTATCCGGACGCCGGGCGCTTCTGGAAGATGATCGGCGATCACAAGGTCACCGTGTTCTACACCGCGCCGACCGCGATCCGCTCGCTGATCAAGGCCGCCGAAGCCGACGACAAGGTCCACCCGAAGAGCTACGACCTGTCGAGCCTGCGCATCATCGGCACGGTCGGCGAGCCGATCAATCCGGAAGCGTGGATGTGGTACCACAAGCACGTCGGCCAGGAGCGCTGCCCGATCGTCGACACGTGGTGGCAGACCGAAACCGGCGGCCACATGATCACGCCGCTGCCGGGCGCGACGCCGACGGTGCCGGGTTCGTGCACGCTGCCGCTGCCGGGGATCATGGCCGCGGTGGTCGACGAGACCGGCCAGGACGTGCCGAACGGGCAAGGCGGGATCCTGGTCGTCAAGCGGCCGTGGCCGGCGATGATCCGCACGATCTGGGGCGACCCGGAGCGGTTCAAGAAAAGCTACTACCCGGAGGAACTCGGCGGCCGGCTGTATCTCGCCGGCGACGGCACGGTGCGCGACAAGGACACCGGCTACTTCACGATCATGGGCCGCATCGACGACGTGCTGAACGTGTCGGGCCACCGGCTCGGCACGATGGAGATCGAGTCGGCGCTGGTCTCGCACGAGCTGGTGGCAGAAGCGGCGGTGGTCGGCCGTCCGGACGACACGACGGGCGAGGCGGTGGTCGCGTTCGTGGTGCTGAAGCGTTCGCGCCCGGAAGGCGAGGAAGCGGCGGCGCTCGCGAAGACTTTGCGCGACTGGGTCGGCAAGCAGATCGGGCCGATCGCGAAGCCGAAGGACATCCGCTTCGGCGACAACCTGCCGAAGACGCGCTCGGGCAAGATCATGCGACGCCTGCTGCGCTCGCTCGCGAAGGGCGAGGCGATCACGCAGGACACGTCCACGCTCGAGAACCCGGCGATCCTCGATCAGCTCGGCCAGTCGCTCTGAATCACGAGGGCGGCACCGGCCGCCCTGCCCGACTTCCTCGACGCACGCGCGTTCCGGCGCCCATCCGGGCCATGAACGCGTCGCGCGCGGCCGACACCCGGCGGCGCACGTGCGTCCCGCCGCGCCCCACCCAGCGTGCGCGGCCTGCACGACGGCCCCCGCCATGCGCGGCGTCCGTCACATCCCTGTTCGATGCATGGACGTACAACAACACTGGAGACATCCCAATGAAAAACAGAATCGTGATCGGTTGCGCCGCGCTGGCGGGCGCGATAGCCAGCACCGGCGCCTTCGCGCAAAGCAGCGTGACGCTGTACGGCAACCTCGACGCCGCATTGCTGTACACGAGCAAGACGCTCGACGCCGCCACCGGCGCGAACGCCGGCCATCAGTTCGCGATGACCGACACCGGCATGACGCCGACGACCTTCGGGATGACCGGCACCGAGGATCTCGGCGGCGGCCTGAAGGCGAAATTCCAGCTCGAAAGCGGCTTTGCCGTCACCAACGGCGCGTTCGCCCATTCGAACGGCAACTTCTTCGGTCGCCAGGCGTGGGTCGGGCTCGACGGCGGCTTCGGCACGATCAAGGCTGGCGTGCAGTACTCGCCGTTCCTGCTCGCGATCTTCGATTCGGATCCGCGCAACTTCTCGCACTTCGGCAGCGGGCTGATCAACTACGTCGACAACGTGCTCGTGACGGGCCTGTTCAATCCGAACGCCGTGTCGTATACGAGCCCGACGATCGCCGGCCTCACCGGCAGCGCGATGTTCGCGTTCGGCGGCAAGGCCGGCGACTTCCAGGCCGGACGCCAGTATTCGGCGAGCGTCAAATACGAGCACGACGGCTTCATGATCAACGCCGCGTTCTACGACGGCAACGACGGCACCAACCCGACGCCGACGCCGAGCACCGTCGCGTTCGTCGGCCGCACGATCGGCGCCGCGTACCGGTTCGGCCCGGTCACCGCGAAGGCGTCGTTCGCGAGCTACAAGGTCGGCGGATCGTTCAGCAACAACGTATACGGCGGCGGCCTCGACTACCAGGCGACGCCGGCCGTCGACCTGAACGGCGGCGTCTGGTTCACCAGCGACCGCAACGACACGGCCAATCACTCGCTGCTCGCGGCTGTCGGCACGACCTACAGCCTGTCGAAGGCCACCGCGCTGTACGCGCAGGTCGCGATGGTCAACAACCACGGCGCGATGAACACCGGGCTCGGGATCAACAACGCGCTTTACGCGGTCACCGGAACGACCATCGGCGCGAACCTCGGGATTCGCCACCTGTTCTGATGTGCGCGGGCGGCGGTTGCCTTCGTCGAACCGCCGCCTTGCTGAATTCGTAGTCCGAAGCATCTTGCGTCGCGGTCGTCGCGGTCGTCGCGGTCGTCGCGGTCGTCGCGGTCGTCGCGGTCGTCGCGGTCGTCGCGGTCGTCGCGGTCGTCGCGGTCGTCGCGGTCGTCGCGGTCGTCGCGGTCGTCGCGGTCGTCGCGGTCGTCGCGGTCGTCGCGGTCGTCGCGGTCGTCGCGGTCGTCGCGGTCGTCGCGGTCGTCGCGGTCGTCGCGGTCGTCGCGGTCGTCGCGGTCGTCGCGGTCGTCGCGGTCGTCGCGGTCGTCGCGGTCGTCGCGGTCGTCGCGGTCGTCGCGGTCGTCGCGGTCGTCGCGGTCGTCGCGGTCGTCGCGGTCGTCGCGGTCGTCGGGCGATGGTGCATCCGCGCATCCGCACATCCGGATTCGACGCAGCTTCCATCATGCCCGCACGATCGCGCGACGCGCCGCGCCCCGCGCATCGCAGATCCGGTATAGACCGCCATCAACGCTGCCCGGACCGCCGAACCCTCGCCGGGCGCCGCACGACCAGTTGCCCGCCTGCGCCATCCGTGTCGTTTACGACCGGTTTCCGGGCGCATGACCGATAGTCCGCTTTCCCCGTTTCTCTACACTGCTTTACACCAACACACCCTTGCCGGGTGTCGCGTGGCGCGCGCCGCGCCCTCGACATCACGGCGATCCAGAGACAACCGCCTTCGTCCCCGACGGTTCCGCGCCCGCCCCCCGTGCGCCCGCTCGGCCGGCCGCGAAGGCTCCTTCCAGGAGCGTTCCTTGAGTTCATCGCAAGCGCACCCCGCGAAAGCCCGGTCTTCGCGCAAGGCCCTGAAGCTGGACGACATCACGATCGTCGACCCGGCCGTCCTGAAACGCGCGGTCGGGGCCATGGCGTTCGGCAACGCGATGGAATGGTTCGACTTCGGC
This sequence comes from Burkholderia ambifaria AMMD, assembly GCF_000203915.1. Lineage (NCBI taxonomy): Bacteria > Pseudomonadati > Pseudomonadota > Betaproteobacteria > Burkholderiales > Burkholderiaceae > Burkholderia > Burkholderia ambifaria. Next base: position 719,174 of record NC_008392.1, on the reverse strand, counting down.
GTCTACAGCTATATCGCCGTCACGCTCGGCAAGGTGTTCTTCCCATCGAGCAGCCCGTCCGCTCAGCTGCTCGCGACCTTCGGCACGTTCGCGGCCGCGTTCCTCGTGCGCCCGCTCGGCGGCATGGTGTTCGGCCCGCTCGGCGACCGCATCGGCCGCCAGCGCGTGCTCGCCGCCACGATGATCATGATGGCCGTCGGCACCTTCGCGATCGGCCTGATTCCCAGCTATGCATCGATCGGCATCATGGCGCCCGTGCTGCTGCTCGTCGCCCGCCTCGTGCAGGGCTTCTCGACCGGCGGCGAATACGGCGGCGCCGCCACCTTCATCGCGGAGTTCGCGACCGACCGGCGCCGCGGCTTCATGGGCAGCTTCCTCGAGTTCGGCACGCTGATCGGCTACACGCTCGGCGCGGCCACCGTCGCGGTGCTGACGGCCACGCTGTCGCAGGAAGCACTGTTGTCGTGGGGCTGGCGCGTGCCGTTCTTCATCGCCGGGCCGCTCGGCCTCGTCGGCCTCTACGTGCGGCTCAAGCTCGAGGAAACGCCCGCGTTCAAGAAGGAAGCCGAATCGCGCGAAGCGGACGAACGAGGGCGTCCGAGGCAGTCGTTCGGCACGCTGCTCGTCGAACAGTGGAGGCCGCTGCTGCAGTGCGTCGGCCTCGTGCTGATCTTCAACGTGACCGACTACATGGCGCTGTCGTACCTGCCGAACTACCTGTCGGCGACGCTGCACTTCAACGAGACGCACGGCCTCTTCATGGTGCTGATCGTGATGGTGCTGATGATGCCGATGACGCTCTACGCGGGCCATCTGTCCGACCGCGTCGGCCGCAAGCCGGTGATGATGGCCGGCTGCGTCGGCCTGCTCGTGCTGTCGGTGCCGGCGCTGCTGCTGATCCGTACGGGCGGGATGCTGCCCGTGTTCGGCGGGATGCTGATCTACGGCACGCTGCTGTCGACCTTCACCGGCGTGATGCCGTCCGCGCTGCCCGCGCTGTTCCCGACGCGGATCCGCTACGGCGCGCTCGCGATCGGCTTCAACGTGTCGGTGTCGCTGTTCGGCGGCACGACGCCGCTCGTCACCGCATGGCTCGTCGATCGCACCGGCGACCTGATGATGCCGGCCTACTACCTGATGGGTGCGTCGTTCATCGGCATCGTGTCGGTGCTCGCGGTGCGCGAAACCGCGCGGCGGCCGCTGCCCGGCTCCGCGCCGTGCGTCGCGAGCCGCGCGGAAGCGCAGGACCTGATTCGCCGCGGCGCCGACGAAGGCCGCGTGCGCGACCGCAAGTTCACGCCGATCGGCGAACGCGCGTAACACGCGTTACGCGCATCACGCCGGGCCGCATCACGCAGGCCCGCATCACACGACGCCGCGCGGCATCCGCCACCGGCGTCGCGCGCATGACGGTCAGCCCGCCGCGAGCTGCTGCTCGTCGAACCAGTCGAGCAGCATCCGCGTGACGAACGCCGGATTCTCCAGGTTCGAGATATGGCCGGCGTCTGGCACCAGCGCGTGGCGGCAGCCGATCACGCTCGCCATCTTCACCGTCTCGGACGGCGGGCGCGCCATGTCGCCCGCGCCGCACATCAGCAGCGTGCGTTCGCCGTCCAGGTCGGCGAGCGCGGCCAGCGTATCCGGTCGCCCGAAGATCAACCGGCCGAGCGGGGCGATCGATTCCCGCAGCCGGTCGGCCGGCAGCTTCGCGAGCGCCGCGCGAAACGCGCTCGGCACCGGGTCGGCCAGGTTCACGTCCGGCCGGAAGAACAGCGGCACGATCGCATCGAGCAGCGGCGGCACGACGCTGCCGGCGGCCTCGATCGCATCGAGCATCGCGAAGTAGCGCAGGCGCGTCGCGTCGGGCTCGGCCTCCAGCGACGCATCCATCAGTACGAGCGAGCGCACGCGCCGCGGTTCGCGCAACGCGAGCCGCGCACCCCACATCCCGCCGACGCTGAGGCCGACGACCGCGCATTGCTCGATCTCCAGCGCATCGAGCAACGCGCTCGCGTGTGCGGCGAGATCGTCGAGCGTCTGCGTTCCGGCGGGCAACGGACCCGACGCGCCATGCCCCCACAGGTCCGGCACGATCACGCGATAACGGCTGGACAACGCATCGATCTGCGGCGCCCACATCGCCGCGTCCCACAGATAGCTATGCCCGAGCAGCACCGGAAAGCCGGTGCCGTGATCCTGGTAATGCAGTGTGCTGTGCTGGATGGTCAGTGTGGGCATCGCGCCTCCGGGTTCATGTACGTATGGACGATCGATCGACGGCGGCCCGCAACCGGGCGCCTGGGTCAGCGGCGTATTGCGACGCACGCGAAGCCGCGAATCATCGCACAGGTAGCGGCGTTTGCGGATGACGAGTGACGCGTGACGCGTGCGGCGGCAACGACGCGCAGCGCGACGCGAGCGCGGAGCGGCCATCCACGCGGCGCGCGGGCGCTAGCCGACGCGATACAGCGGCAGCACGTTGCTGCCCGCGTTGTCCGGGGGCGCCTGGGGCGGAACGCTGGCTTCGTCGAGCAGCCAGTTGGTGAGCACCGCGATGTCGAATTCGTTGCACGCGTCGGGGTTCTGCACGACCGCGTAGCTGCCGGATGCAACGGTGCAGTGGGGAAACAGCTCGACGAGCCGGCCCTGCTTCAGCAGACCGTCGATCAGCGGCCGCCTGCCGATCGCGATGCCGTGCCCGTCGACGGCGGCCTGCACGAGCTGGTCATACTGACTGAAGTGCAGCGCACCGACCGGCCGCAGCCGCGGCACGCCGAGCGCCTTCAGCAGATTGCTCCACGCATACCACGGCCATTCGCCGCGCGGATCGTCGAGATGCAGCAGCACGTGCTTGTCGAGATCGTCCGGCGTCATCGACGGACGGCCGCCGACGGCCGTCGCGAGTGCGGGGCTGCACACCGCGACGACGCGTTCGCGAAACAGCACCTGCGTGTCGTCGAGCGGCGTGCACGGGCCCGCATAGCGGACCGCCAAGTGCAAACGTTTGCGTTTAAGATCCTCGATTTCGCTCGTCGCGGACACGCGCACATCGATGTCCGGATAGCTCGCGCGGAACGACCCGAGACGCGGAATCAGCCAGAGCGCCGCGAACGACACGGTGGTCGACAGCGAGATCGAGCGCTGGCCGACACTCGACGACAGCTTGCCCACGACCGACTCCAGGTCGGACAACGCGATCGAGATTGCGTCGTACAGCTCGCGCCCCTTGTCGGTCAATGTCAGCGAACGGATGTGCCGGTGAAACAGCTCGATCCGCAGCTGCTCCTCGAGCGCCTTGACCTGGCGACTCACGGCGGATTGCGTGACGTTCAACTCCTGCCCTGCCCGCGTGAAGCTCAAATGGCGCGCCGCGCATTCGAAGCCCCTCAGGAAATCAAGCGAAGGCATCCCTCGCAACCGTTTTGCCAATCTCACATTCGCCATACCGCCACCTCAAAATGACATTACCAACGGACAAGTCGCCTTTCGTCTCCCTGAGATCGTTTTATTTCCATTTGAAACCGGAAACGATTTTATAGCGAAGCATAGACGATTATCATTCTTGTTTTCAACCGTGACATTCATATTTATATATCAACGTCGATTTGCATCTTATTCTTACATTAGCATTATGAAATAGTGATTTTGTAAATCAGCCATTTCAATTTACCAGCGTGGGAAATTGCGCCATAAAAGCCCGCCACACAAGGGATTCAGTATGAAATTCGGCGTTCATTCGTCGATTCCAAGGCTTCGCCGGACAGAAAAATATGCGCCTACAATACAATTTCAATTACCTGTCTTTATAATCAATTTCCCGGATTATGGGAATTTCATAAACACTGGATCCGGTTCCACTCCATCTGAAAACCCGCAATCGATCGTTTATTAAAACCAGCTAAACACGAAAATATGCGGCGGTTTGTCACACCATTTTAAAAAATGATCTGGACGATTACGCGCGCCAATGGCCAGGCTCGCCGGACGGCATCGCCGCCCGGCGCTTCATGGCCTCGTTCCGTGGCCTCGTTCCGCCCACCGCGCGGCAGCCCGCGCGACCGGCTACACGCAGCCTGCCGGGTCGTTCACGCGCGCCGTGACCTCGCGACGATAGCGGTTCAACTCCTGCGCGGTCGCGAACGTGCGCTCGAACAGGATCGACAGGTTGTGCAGGATCCGGTCGACGACCTTCTTTTCCCACTCGCCGTCGAAGCGGATCTGCTCGTCGAGCCAGCGCTCGAGCCATTCCGGATCGGGCAGGCGCGACTGCACGGTGTCGCGCGGGAACAGCGCCTGGTTCACGTGCAGGTTGGTCGGGTGCAGCGGTTTCTCGGTGCGGCGCGCCGACGCCATCAGCACGCCGATCTTCGCGAACGCCGCGCGCGCGACGTCGCCGCAGTTGTTCAGCGCCTTCTTCATGTAGCGCAGGTAGGCGCCGCCATGGCGCGCTTCATCGCGCGAGATCGTTTCGTAGATGTGCTTGATGACCGGCTCGGTGTGCCAGTCGGCCGCGCAGCGATACCAGTGGTTCAGGCGGATCTCGCCGCAGAAGTGCAGCATCAGCGTCTCGAGCGGCGGCGCCGGATCGAACGGGAAGCGCACCGCGTGCAGCTCTTCCTCGGTCGGCACCATGTCCGGCCGGAAGCGGCGCAGGTATTCCATCAGCACGAGCGAATGCTTCTGCTCCTCGAAGAACCACACGCTCATGAACGCGGAAAAGTCGCTGTCGTGCTGGTTGTCGCGCAGGAACATTTCCGTTGCGGGCAGCGCCGACCATTCGGTGATCGCGTTCATCTTGATCGTCTTCGCGTGCTCGTCGGTGAGCCGCGACGCGTCAAAGCTGTCCCATGGAATGTCCTTCTCCATGTCCCAGCGCACGGCCTCGAGCGATCTGAAAAGTTCCGGATAGAGCATCATCGTCACCGTCGTCGGGAAGCGTTCGGGTTCGTGACCGGCCGCGCGGCACTCATGCGCTCATGCCGACTGCGTGGATGCCGGCGCGGCCGCGTCGGCATCGGCTTCGCGCTCGTCCGCGTCGTCGTCCACCGAGCGCGGCGCCAGCCGGCCGCGCAGCAACGCATAGTAGAACTGGCGATAGGTGCGGTGGTAATAACGGATACGTGGCGCGATCACGCCGTGCAGATCGTGCAGCCGCTCGATTGGCAGGTTCGGCATCATGTGGTGCTCGACGTGATAGTTGTTGCCGTTGGTGAACCACGTCATGAATGCATTGCTCTCGATCGTGCGCGTGTTGCGAAACGGATCGGTGCTCGTCAGCTCGCAGCGGTAATGCTCGGGCATCTCGATCAGCGCATGCACGGGCGCCGCGACGAGCACGAGCGGCACGACCCACACCCACACGACGAACCACGAGTGCAGCACGACCGACACGCCGGCCAGCAGCGCGATCGTCGCGACCATCAGCAGATGATCGCGGCGAATCGCCCGCGACACGAGCGGGTTGTCGCCGAAGCGCGCGCCCGGCACGACGAGCTTCGCGACGTTTTTCGCGAACTGCAGATAGTGCGCGGCCATCGACAGCCGCCACGCCCACAGCCCGGCGCTCACGACCGGGCTGGCGCCATACTGGTCGCCATAGTCGAAGAATTCCTTGTTCTCGGGCGTGCCGAGCAGCCGGTGATGACGCAGGTGGCTGTCCTGGTAAGCATGGAACGACACCAGCATCGGCATGCCGACCAGCACGCCGAACACCGTATTGAGCCGCTTGCTGCGGAACCCCTGGTAATGCAGCGCCTGATGCTGCAACTCGACGCCGTGCGCATAGGTCGCGCCGATCAGCAGCACGCCGACGATCTTCAGGACGACGAACGCAGACAGCGCGAACAGCATGCCGTGCGCAAGAAGCGCGACGTAGACCGCCAGCTTCAGCGAGAAGACCACGCCGCTCGGGCGGCTCTTCATGTCTGTAGCCGATTTCTGACGGGCGACAAGCGATGAGGTGACGGACAAAGCGCTCTCCTTGGCCGGACCCTGCCCGGCACCATGACACGGCAACGCTGGCGCGCGCCGGGATGCAATTCTTCTGTGAGTCGATGCCGCGGACAAACGAATTTTCCGAACGCATTGCATGACGCCCGCGCATGAGCGCACCACATCGTGAATTAGACGACCGGTCGAATGCGTACCGACCGTTCACCTCGTGGATGCGTGCCGTGCATGCATTGCCTGCATAGATTCCGTTTGTCGCGTCGCGCCGATGCGGCAAGAATCCTCCTCACTCGACGAACGGCGCCGCCGGCACCGTGGCGCGAGCGGCCGTGTTCCGCAACGGGAGAATCCTCGTGACGAAGTGCGCATCCACCATTCATCGCCTGATCGAGTCGCTCGAGGACGTCGACGGTGCGACGCACCGCATGGCGTTCGTCGACGATGCGGGCAACGAAGCCGGCATCACGTACCGGCGTTTCGCGGAAGCGGTGTTCCGCGAGGCCGGCGCACTGCGCGAACTCGGCGTGCACGAGAACGACATGGTGATGCTCGCGCTGCCGGCGTCCGTCGAGCATGCGGTCGCGATGATGGCCTGCGTGATGATCGGCGCATTGCCGTGCACCGTGCCGGTTCCCGCCCGACGCGCCACGGCCGGGCGTCAGGTGGTCGACGTCGCGTGCGAGCGATATCGTCCGCGCGTCGTCGTCGCCGCGGATGCACAGGCCGCCGCGTGGCACGACGCTGCGTTTCCGGCCGCGTCGACGCGCGTGGTCGATTTCGCGACGCTGTCGATGGCCGCGGACAGCGGCGCACGCGCGCTGATCAGCGCGAAGCATGGCCGCGATCCGCATCATATTCAGTTGACGTCCGGCTCGACGTCGCATCCGAAAGCGGCCGTGCTCAGCCACGAGAACGTGATCGCGAACGTGCTCGGAATCGGCGGGTCGGTGCGCTTCGACATCGCGGCCGGCGACGGCACCGCGTCGTGGCTGCCGCTCTATCACGACATGGGGCTGCTGACGCTGCTGTCGAACCTGCACTACCGCGCGCCGCTATTGATGATGCAGCCGAACAGCTTCATCCGGAACCCGCTCGGCTGGCTCAAGCGCATCGCGTCGGCGCGCGCGACCACGACGTCGGTGCCGACCTTCGCGCTGCGCTACTGCGTGCGCCGCTTCAACGCGGCCGCGATGGACGGCGTCGACCTGTCCGCGTGCCGCAACATCTTCATCGGCGGCGAACGCGTGGACGAAGCCACGCTGCGCGATTTCGCCGCGACGTTCGCGCCTTATGGCCTCGCCGCATCGGCGCTGCAGCCGTGCTACGGGATGGCCGAATCGACGCTCGCGGTATCGATGCACCGCGCGTGGCATGAAGGCGCGGTCGACGGTGCGCCGTACGTGATCGCCGACACGATCGGCCGGCGCGCGCTGATCGAGCAACGCGCGGCTCAACCAGTTACGCATGACGACAACCGCGACCCGCACGCGGAAACTGAAACCGTGCTCGCGATGGGCACGCCGATCGAAGGCATGGCGTTCTGTATCCTCGACGACGGCGACCATCCGCTCGCGGCACGCACGGTCGGCGAAGTCGCGATTCGCGGCACATCGGTGATGCTCGGCTACCTGAACCCGGACGACGGCGCGATCGCCGCGCCGCTGACCGCCGACGGCTGGTTCCGCACCGGCGACATCGGTTACGTCGCCGACGGTCAGCTGCATATTCTCGGGCGCAAGAAGGAAGTCATCATCATTCGCGGCAGCAACTACTTCCCGCACGAGATCGAGGAAGCGCTGGCCGCGCATCGGGCACTGCGCAAGAGCACCTGCATCGCCTTCGGGCTGCCCGATCCGCAGACGGGCACCGAACGCCTGGTCGTCGCGATCGAGGCACGGCCGGCCGACGCCACGCCGCAGACGCGCACCGAATGCCAGCAGCTGCTCGCATCGCGGATCGGCTTCGCCGCACAGGATCTGTGCTTCGTCGAACCCGGCTCGCTGCCGCGCACGACGAGCGGCAAGCTCCAGCGGCTGAAGTGTCGCGATCTGTATGCGACCGGCGCGCTGCCCGTGATCGCCGCGCCGGGCGAGACGGCGGCCGCCGGCGCCGACGCCCGGCAAGGAGCGTACGCATGACGGCCGTTCAGACCGCCGCGCTGCCGCCGGTGCTCGAGCTGCGCGACGTCACGCGCGTGTACGAAGGCGCCGGGCACGTCGTCGCGGTGCGCGGCGCGACGCTGTCGATCGGCCCGCGCGACGTCGTCGCGCTGGTCGGCCCGTCGGGCAGCGGCAAGAGCACGCTGCTCAACCTCGCCGGCTTCCTCGATGTGCCGACGAGCGGCGAACGCTGGCTCGAAGGCCGCCGCGTCGACAATGCGCCCGACACGCTCGAAAGGATTCGCCGCGAGCGCATCGGCTTCGTGTTCCAGCAGTTCAACCTGATTCCAGTGATGTCGGCGCTCGAAAACGTCGAGCTCGGCTGCTTCGCATGGGGCACGCCACGCACGCGCCGCGAGCGCGCCCGCGCGATGCTCGACGCGGTCGGCCTGGCCGCGCGCGAACGCCATCGCCCCGGCGAGCTGTCCGGCGGCGAGCAGCAGCGCGTCGCGCTGGCCCGCGCGCTGGCGAAGGAACCCGCGATCGTGATCGCGGACGAGCCGACCGCGAGTCTCGACAGCACCAACGCGCGGGCCGTCGCGGAGCTGATCCTCGACACCAACCGCACGCTGGGCACCGCCTTTCTGATTGCGTCGCACGACGATCGTCTGTGCGCGCGCCTGCCTCGCCGCATCGAGATGCGCGACGGCGTACCGGGAGTGAACCGTGAACTGGTCGACGTTTGCGTGGCGTAACCTCTGGCGAAACCGGCGCCGGACCCTGCTCACGATGGCGATGATCGGCGTCGCCGCGTTCGCGTCGAGCGTCGCGCTCGGCTATGTGATCGCGACCTTCGACGCGGTGCGCGAAGGGTCGATCGACAGCGGCGTCGGCCACGTGCAGGTGCTGCACCACGGCTACCTCGACCTGATCGGCGAGCGTCCGCTGCAATACGGGCTCTCCGCCGACGAACAGGCCGCCGCCGCGCAGGCCATCGCGAAACTGCCGGGCGTCGCGACCACCGCGCGCGGGATCGACTTCGACGGGCTCGTCTCGAACGGCGACCTCAGCTACGGCTTCGTCGGCGAAGGCGTCGAGCCGAACCGCGAGCCGCCCGGCTTCTTCGACTATCACACGGTGTTGTCGGGCCGCTATTTGTCCGCAACGAATGCCGGCACCGAAGTGGTGGTCGGCGCGGAGCTCGCGCGCAAGCTCGGCGTGCATGTCGGCTCGGTCGTGCAGCTGATGGCGTCGACCGCGCACGGCGGGATCAACGCGACCGACGCGCAGATCGTGGGCGTGATGAGCACCGGCAACAAGGATGTCGACGAGCGGATCGTCGACGTCACGTTCGGCGCGGCGCAGGCGCTGCTGCGCACCGACCGCGCGTCGCGCATCGCGGTGTTCCTGTCGGACACCGCGAACACGCCGACCGCCGCCGCGGCACTGCGCGCCGCGCTGCCGCAACTCGACGTGCGGACCTGGGACCAGCTCGTGTCGCTCTATCACCAGGTCGTCGCGCTGTACAGGAACCAGTTCTCGGTGTTCGGCGCGATTCTGTGCGTGACGATTTTGCTGTCGATGAGCAACTGGATCCTGATGAGCATCGTCGAGCGCCGCCGCGAAATCTCCACGCTGCGCGCGCTCGGCGTGCCGGCGTCGACGGTGCGCGGCGTGCTGATCCGCGAGACCGCGCTGCTCGGCCTGCTCGGCGCCGCCGCCGGCATCGCCGTCGCGCTGCTCGCGATGGTCGCGCTCAACCACGCGCAGATCCACCTGCCCGCGCCGCCGGGCCGCGTGAAGCCGATCCTGCTCGAATTCGCGGTGTCGCCGGCCGCCATCGCCGCCGTCGAATGCGCGTTCGTCGTGCTCGGCGTCGCGGCCGCCGTGCTCGCGACGCTCGGGCTCGCCAAACGCAACATCCTCGAAGGACTCGCCCCATGACCCGCATTCGCCTCATTCGCGCGACGCTCGCTGCGCTCGCCACGATGGTTGCGTGCACACCGGCCGCCCGCGCGTCGGACGCGCCCACCGCTGCACAAACCATGCTCGCCCGCGCCGATGCCTATCGCAGCACGGCCGCCGATACGCAGACCAACATCGAGATCACGAACGTCGTCGGCGGCCAGTCCGGCGACGCGACGCGCTACCTCGTCTACACGCGCGGCAACGGCGACACGCTCGCGCTGACCCGCAGCGGCGAGAACGACGGCCAGAAGTATCTGGCGACGACGCGCGGCCACTGGTTCTACGTGCCGAACACGCGCAGCGCGGTGCGCATCAACGGGATGCAGCGGCTGCAGGGCGAAGTCGTGATCAGCGACATCACGCGCACGCACTGGGCCGACAGCTATCGCGCGAGCACCGCGCCCGGCACGACGACGATCGCCGGCAAGCCGGCCACCGAGCTCGACCTCACCGCGACCGACCCGGACAACGTCTATCCGACCATCAAGCTGTGGGTCGTGCCGGACACCGACGTGCCGGTGCGCGCGCAGTTCTTCCTCGCGAGCGGCCTGCTGTTCCGCAGCGCCGATTTCTCGGCGCCGGTCGATGCGAACGGCCGCAAGGTGATCCGCAAGATCACGTATCGCAACGAGATCGAGAAGCAGCGCGCGAGCGTCGTCGACATTCTCGACGGCGGGCCGCACCGGATTCCGTCGGGCTGGTTCAATCCCGACACGCTCGCCGATGGTCAGTGAGTACGACGCCGATGCCGACGTTCATCGTGACCGCCCTCGCCGCTCGCGCCATCGCGCCGGCCGCACCGGCCGCAACTGGCACGGTGCCGCGCTTGCCGTGCCGCTCGCGCTCGGCTGCTCATTCGCGCACGGAGCCTCGCTGATGGAACAGCTCAGCACCCTGAACGGCATCGCGTACGCGCGCTCGGTCGACAGCATGGACGGCCACGCGCTGCTCGGCAGCCTGATCGGCGACGAGCCGCGCAACCAGCAGGAAGCCGGCGTGCTCGCGCGCATCGACGGCGAGAACCTGTTCATGAATGCGCGCGTCGTCGCGAGCAACCACTCGCTCGGCGCACAGGCCACCCGCTTCAACGAGGTCGGCGTGCGCTACGCGTTCGACAACGGGATCACGCTGACGGCCGGCAAGCGGATCGACACGCTCGATACGTCGCAGGCGTTCTTCCCGCTCGGTTTCTTCCAGAAGCGCGCGGCGACAGCCGACATCTACGACCGCTACGGCGACGTCGAAGGCACGCCGCTCGTCGAGGCGAAATGGGCCGGCGAGCAGACCACGCTGCAGTTCATCGCCGGCCAGAACCGCACGCTGCGCAACGATGTCGACAACCGCGACGTCGAGGGCGCGACGCAGCTCGTGCGCGGCGCATATAACGGGTCGGGCGGCTCCGCCGCGTTGCTCGTCGGCCGCCATGCGGGCCGTGGCGGCGCCGGCGCGACGCTGTCGTTCGACGTCGCGAGTTCGAACACCGTCTATGCGAGCGCGTGGGTCGAGCGCGGCACGACGCGGCCGCTGCCCGCGTTCATCGCGAACGGCACGCCGCTCGATGCGCCGGCCGCGTACGACGCCGTCGACCGCCGCAACGACCGCCAGTACATGTGGCGCAGCGCGCTCGGGATGCAGAGCGCGCTGCCCGGCAACCTGTCGCTGATCGTCGAGTGGTCGCACGACGAAGCGCGCTTCGACGCGAGCCAATGGCGCCGGATGGTCGGCGCGGTGCGCGCGAACAACGCGCTGCTGCCCGCGGCGCCCGGCGCGGCGCTCGCCGGCCTCGGCGGCACCGCGAACTTCGTCAGCGTCGACGGCAACCTGCGCGACTACCTGTTCGCGCGACTCGGCAAGAAGATCGGCCGCGTCGAGTATTCGCTGCGCGGCGTCTATTCGCCGCAGGACAAGGGCCTGCTCGCGATCGCGCAGGTCGTCGCCGACGTGAACAAGCGCGTGAGCGTCGACGTCGCCGTGTCGCACGCGTTCTCCGACAGCCACTCCGAGTACCGGATGGTCGGTCTCGCCACCCGAATCGACGCCGCCGTGCGCGTGCGCTTCTGACAGGAACTCCGCCATGTCCACGCTTTCCGTTCCCGCCTCGTCCGCTTCGTCCGCCGCGCTGCTGTCGCCGCGCGTGGCCGAGCAGGCCGCGTATCCGGTGCTGCGCCACCTCGACCTGATCGCGACGCCGCCGCGCGCGGCCGCCCGGCTCGTCGAAGCCGCCGCCGTGCGGCTCCTCGACAGCGAGATGGTGATCGCGCTGCGGGCCGCGACGCCGGACGTGCTGCCCGACTCGTCGGCCGCGACGCCGCTGCGCCACGACGAAGCGCCGCTCACCGAGGCGCTGCTCGAGCAGATCGGCCGCGAAGGCTTCCACCATCTGTTCAAGCCGTTCATGCGCGCGTTCATCCGCATCATGTTCGGGCTGTTCTTCTCTGACGACCAGAACCGCCGCGCGTGCGACTGCATCGATGCCGGCCACAACTTCGCGTTCCTGATGAGCGACGGCGGCGGCCCGACCCTCGCCGCGTGGCGCACCGCGATACGCAGCGACGACCAGGGCCTCGCGCTCACGGTCGACAAGGTGTGGGGCATCGAGGCACACCGCGACTGCATGGCCATCGTCGCCGCCCGCCTGCCGGGCGTGATGTTCCCGGCCGCGTATCTCGTGTGGCCCGACGAATACCGCAAGCTCGCGCGCGTGACGTGCGGCGCGCCGTTCCTCGCCGGCAACCTGCAGCTCGCGAACGTCGCCGGCCAGGTGCGCGTGCACGCCGAGGACCGCCTGCGGATCGGCGGCCCGACCGTATTCAACAAGTACCTGACCGTCGTGCGGCCGTATTTCGTGCGTGCGCTGATGGCGCATGTCGGCTGGCTGGAGGCGACCGGCCGCGTCGAGCTGGACGCGGACGCGCGCGCCGTGCACCGCTTCATCGCCGCGGCCGCGCACGCGCAGACCGACGACGCGAACTACAGCTTCGGCAAGGTGCAGCGCGTGCTCGCGATCAAGCTGCTGTCGAACGAGTTCCTGACGGCGCTCGTGCGCGACGGCAAGGTCGCGACGTTCGACGATCAGCGCGACCTGCTCGCGTTTTCGAAAATGGAAGGCAGTTCGTACCGTTGTTATCACGAGCTTCGCAAGAGCCTGCGCTGCGAAGCCGGCAGTTGACCCCGCGACAGGCCGATCGATCCCGATCAACCCAACTCAAGACCCAAGGAGCTCCTCTCATGACGACCCAGACCGTTCCGGCCGACGCGCTCGACATCCTGTCCCGCGAAGTCGCGAAGATCCTCAACGTCGAAACCGTCGATACGGACGCCGGCATCGGCGAGCTCGGCATCGATTCGCTGAACATCGTCGAGCTGATCGTGTTCTGCGAACAGCTGTACGGTTCGATCGATCCGGAAGCGCTGAACATCACGCAGTACACGACGCTGCAGCAGCTCGACGCGCAACTGCGTCGCCAGCAGCACGCGGCCTGATCTGGCGATGCTCGCGCCCCTTGCCACCGCGGCGGCGCACGACGCCGCGCTGCCGGCCCCGGCCACCGCGTTGACGGTGCAGGCGCTCGCGTACCGGCGCGTCGCGCCGTCGCGCGACGGCCACGCCGTGCCGCTCGACGACACGGCGCGGGCGATCGGCGCACTCGCCTGCGCCGAGCGCGAGCGGGTGTGCGGCGCGATCGGCGCGGACGACTACGTGCTCAGCTCGACGATCCTGTCGATGCTGCTGATGAACGACTCGCCGCAGCATCGCGTGTTCGCGCGTGCGCTGGCCGGCGCGAACGACTACGGGCCCGACTGGATGACGTGCTCGTACGAGTGCGCCGGCTGGGGCTACGTGCTGCGCCGCACGCTCGCGACGGCCGCCGAGACGGGGCCGCGCACGCTGCTGCTGCAGATCGTCGATATCGACGTGCACGGCTATACGTACTGGCACGGCAACCCCGCGTGGGGCCGCTCGGGTTTCGGCGTGTGCACGCTGCTCGTCGACGTCGGCCGCGAGGCGACGCCGTCGGTGCTCGCGGATGCCGCGCCGCCCGCGAGCGCGGTCGTGCGGCTCGGCCGCGACATCCGCGGATTCTGCGCGGCGCGGCCCGGCGTGCGCGCGGCGCTGCCGTTCTTTCCGGCCACGTCGCGCCGCGCGCTGCTCGCGTCGGTCGGCAAGACCCCGTTGCTGCCCGACGGCCACGGGTTGTTCGGTCATGCGTTCGGCAGCGATCCGTGGCTGTCGGTGCTGCTCGCGCACCGCGACGGCGACACGCCCCGCCGCGCGGCCGTCTGCTCGCTCGCGTTGAACGGCTATTACGCGATCGCCGACGTCGCGTTCGCGCCGGACGCGCTGCTCTCTCTCGACAGCGAGGCCTGACATGGTGCGCCCCGTTCACTTCACCTACCGGATCGAGCGCGATGCGCGGCAGCCGGTCACTGTGGCCGCGAGCGCATACCGGATGCCGCTCGACACGCCGGCCGACTATGCGCGCGCGGCCCTCGCGGATGCCGCGGGCGACGCCCACGTTGCACACCTCATGCCCGACGGCGAACGCCGCGTGCTGCTCGACCATGTCCAGTATTTCGCGTTCCTCGCGGACGTCACGCGGCGCGTGCGCGCCGCCGTGCATGCGGATGCGCGCCTGTTCATCGAAGTCTGCGCGCCGTACTTCGGCGCGCTGCCGGCCGAGCTGCTCGCGCCGCACGTGTTGCTCGGCGTGAACCTGTACGGCGAAGCGCTGCGCGATGCGACGCGCGGCACGCCGGTCGTGTGGATCGGCGACCGCATCCTGCGCGACGCGGAGTTCGCCGGCGACAACCGCGTGCATTGCGCGATCTGGCCCGCGCGGCTCGCCGATGCGTTCGACGCGCAGCTGCGCGGCCCGTGGCCCGCGTATGCGATCCGCGTCGAGCCGCACGCGTCGCTTTCCGCGCATCCCGCCTTTTCCGCGTTATCCGATTCCGCCCATCATTCCGGCGCCGCCGCGCTGCCGGGGAGACCATGACATGACTGACACGCTCACCGTTATGCAGGACACGGCCGACATTCGCTGGTCGATGCCCGTCGACGCGCTGATGTCGAACGACTATGCGCTGCGCGAAGAGGCGCTGAACCGGTTGTACGAGAAGGCGAAGGCCGCGCAGTGGGACGTCGCGACCGACGTCGACTGGAGCCACGAACTCGATCCGGCCAACCCGCTCGGGATGCCCGACCCGACACTGCTGATCTACGGCACCGAGCTGTGGGGCAAGCTGTCCGACGCGGACAAGCGCGAGGTGCGCCATCACGCGCAGGGCTGGCTGCTGTCGCAGATCCTGCACGGCGAGCAGGCGGCGCTGATCTGCGCGTCGAAGCTCGCGTCGGCCGAGGATGGGCTGAGCGCGCGGCTGTGCGCGGCCGCGCAGATGATGGACGAAGCGCGCCACGTCGAGGCGTACGCGAAGCTCGTCAACGAGAAGCTCGACGTCAGCTACCCGATGAGCCGTTCGCTGAAGGGGCTGTTGCACGACACGATCACGAGCAGCGCGCTCGACATGACGAACCTCGGGATGCAGGTGCTCGTCGAGGGCATCGCGCTGTCGATCTTCCAGAGCGTCGTCGCGTACAGCACGGACCCGTTCATCAAGGATCTGTTCATGCGGATCCAGCGCGACGAGTCGCGCCACTTCGCGGTCGGCCGGATCACGCTGTGCCGGGTGTATGCGGAGATGAGCGCGCACGAGCTGCGCGAGCGCGAGCAATTCGTGTGCGAAGGCGCGGCCGTGCTGTACGAGCACCTGTGCGCGGACGACATCTGGGAACCGATGGGGCTGTCGAAGCGCGAATGCAGCGCGATGGTCCGCGAATCTCCGGTGTCGAGCTCGATCCGCCGCTCGATCTTCCGGCGGCTCGTGCCGACGATCCGCGAAATGGGCCTGCTCACGCCGACGGTGCAGGCGACCTTCGAAAAACTCGACGTCCTCGACTACGCGGCGATGCCGCTCAACTGACATGACGATGGCCTCCTCCCCAGCATCCCGCGACCCCGGCTTCTGGATCGGCATCGACGCGGTGGCCTACGAGCTGCCGGGCCCGCCCGTCGACATCGAGGCCTGGGCCGCCGAACGCGACTATCCGGCCCAGCGCGCGGCCGCGATCGCGCAGTCGGGCAGCCGCTATTTCCACATGGCGCTCGACACGAGCGAAACCGACCTCGCGATCGCGGCGGCCGACAGCCTGCTCGACTCGGCCCGCGTGCAGCCGTCCGACATCGGCGCGATCGTGCACGTGCACACGCAGCAGTTCAGCGTGCCGCCCGCGCCGCGCAGCCTGCCGCACGAACTCGCCGCGCGCTTCGGGATCGAGCCGCTGTGGCTCGGCTCCGTCGCGCAGTTGAACTGCGTGTCGGTTGCAGCCGGCATCGAGACGATCCGCGCGCTGATGCGCCGTCACCCGCAGCTCGACGCCGCGCTGCTCGTGTCGTCCGACCGCGTGTACGGCGAGGATTTCCGGATGCGGCAGATGACGGGCGTGCAATGCGACGGCGCGGCCGCGATGCTGATCGCGCGCAACAGCACGAAGAACCGGCTCGGCGGGATCGCGATCGAGACGCATGCGAAATGGCATCGCGGCTCGGACACCGTCGCCGCGAACGAGGCCGACCTGATCATGATGGAGTGGCCATACACGCGCAAGGCGATCGACGCCGCGGTCGCGCTGGAGCCGCACGCGCTCGACGCGTACGAGCTCGTGCTGCCGCACAACGCGGACCTGCCCGGCTGGAACGCGCTATGCCGCGCGATGCGCGTGCCAGCCGAGCGGTTGTATGCACAGAACATCCATGCGCGCGGCCATGCGTGCTGTTCGGATTTCCCGATCAACGTGGCGGACGTCGGGCTCGACGCGGTCGCGCACGGCAAGCGCGTGCTGGGCGTGATGCAGTCGAACTGCGGCGCCTATGCGGCCGCCACGCTTCATCCGGTGGGCCGCCATGACGCCTGAGCGCCCGCTTCCGCCCGCCGCCGACTACGGCTGGCTCGCCGACCTGCGCACGCCGTGCTACGTGTACGAGCCGGAAGTCGCGATCGCGCGCTACCGGTCGCTGAAGGCGCGGCTCGGCACGAAGCTGATCGTGTCGCTGAAGGCGAACCCGAACCAGGACATGCTCGCGCGCTGCGCGCATGCGTACGAGGACGGCGTCGAACTCGCGAGCCGCGGCGAACTCGACGCGGTGATCGGCCGGATCCGCACGCCGCGCTACCTGAACAACCCGTCGATGGACGAGATGTTCATGCGCGCGGGGCTCGCATCGCGCTGTCATTTCGTACTCGACAACCCGGACGCGGTCGCGCGCTTCGTGCCGCTTGCACGCGAAGCGGCGACCGGCGGCGCCACGCCGGGCGCCGTGCTGCTGCGCATGAACGCGGGCGCGCTCGCCGGCGAGCACGCGCGGGCGCTGTGGCACGACCACTTCGGGATGACGCCGAACGAAGCGCACGACGCGGTGCGCACGCTCGCGGCCGCCGGCTTGCCCGCGGCCGGGCTGCACGTGTTCTCGGGCCCGCACTCGTTCATCCGCCAGGACGCGGCGCAGCCCGATACGCTCGTGCTGCCCGAGCGCCTCGCCGCGCTCGCCCGCGATCTCGCGCCCGCCAACGGCGCGCCGCTCAGTGCGCTGAGCCTCGGCGGCGGCTTTGCCGACGATCATCCGGGCGACGCCGCATTCGAGCGCTATGCGGCCGCGCTCGCGCCGCTGGCCGGCGACTACACGCTCGCGCACGAAGCCGGCCGCGCGATCTTCGCGGACGCCGGTGTGTTCGCGACGCGGGTCGTCGCGGTCAAGCCGTGGCAGGACCGCACGATCGCGGTGTGCGACGGCGGCCTGTCGCATGCGTTCCTGCTCGCGCAGACCGAATCAGTGATGCGCCGGCTCGCCGCGCCGTCGCTCGTGCGCCGCGGCGCCGCGCCACCGTCGCGCGCCGTGCCGACGCTCTACGTCGGCAGCACCTGCAGCCGCGCGGACGTGATCGGCCGCGACGACACGGGCGCACCGCCGCAGGTCGGCGACATCGCCGTGTTCGCCCGGTGCGGCGCGTATCACCGCACGTACGCGATGGCGCATTTCCTGTCCCACGAAGCCGCGCACGTTTACGTGCGGCCCGCCTAGACCTCCCAAGGAGCCGATCATGAACGCACTGATCAGCATCGCCGACCTGCTCGAGCGCGGCGCGCAGCGCTGGCCGCACCATGTCGCCTATGCCGACGGCGGTGGCCGGATGACCTACGAACAGCTCGCGCATGCGGTGCGGCGCGCCGCCACCGTGCTCACCGCACGCGGCGTCCGGCCCGGCGAGCGCATCGCGATCTACGCGCCCAAGCGAATCGAAACCGTGGTCGCAATGCTCGCGGCCAACGCGCTCGGCGCGATCTTCGTGCCGGTCAATCCGCAATTGAAGGAAGCGCAGATCGAGCACATCGTCACCGACAGCGGCGCGGCGCTGTTCGTCACCGGCGCGCAGCGCCTGAAGCGGCTGCCGGCGCTCGCGCCGCTCGTCGGCACGCGTGCGCTCCTGATCGAGGAGCTGACCGACGCGATCTTCGCGTCGGACGCCGGCGACGCATCGCACGCGGCCGGCCGGCCCGTCGACGACGATCCGGCCGCGCTGCTCTATACGTCCGGCTCGACCGGCAAGCCGAAGGGCGTGGTCGTCTCGCACCGCAATCTCGTGTCGGGCGCGTTCAGCGTCGCCGCCTACCAGCAACTGGCCGACGACGACGTCGTGCTCGGCGTGCTGCCGCTCAGCTTCGACGCGGGCCTGAGCCAGCTCACGACCGCGCTGGCGTCCGGCGCCTGCTATGCGCCGCTCGACTTCCTGCAGCCGGCCGAGGTGCCGCGCCACTGCGACGCGTTCGGCGTCACGTCGATCACCGGCGTGCCGCCGCTGTGGATGCAGCTCGCGTCCGCCGGCTGGAGCGACACCGCACGCGCGCGGATCCGCCGCTTCGCGAACACCGGCGGCCATCTCGCGACGCCGCTGCTGCAGCGCCTGCAGGCGCTGTTCACGCACGCCGACCCGTACCTGATGTACGGGCTGACCGAAGCGTTCCGCTCGACCTACCTGCCGCCCGCGGATGCGGCGTTGCGCCCGACGTCGATCGGCAAGGCCGTGCCGAACGCGGAGATCCTCGTGCTGCGCGCCGACGGCAGCGAATGCGCGGCCGACGAGCCCGGCGAACTCGTGCATCGCGGCGCGTTCGTCACGCTCGGCTACTGGAACCGGCCCGAGCTGACCGCGCAGCGCTTTCGCGCGCTGCCGCGCCGGCATGGTGAGATTCCGCGTCACGACGTCGCCGTGTGGTCCGGCGACATCGTGCGGCGCGACGCGGACGGCTACCTGTACTTCGTCGCGCGCGGCGACGACATGATCAAGACGTCCGGCTATCGCGTGAGCCCGACCGAAGTCGAGGACGTGCTGTTCGCGCTGCCGCATATCGCCGAAGCGGCGGTGTTCGGCGTGCCGCACCCGGCGCTCGGCGAGGCGATCGCCGCCTGCGTCGTGTCAACGCTCGACGCGGATGCGTGCCGCGCCGACATCGCACGCGCATGCCGCGAAGCGCTGCCGACCTACATGAGCCCGCTCGTCGTCGAGCCGCTGCCCGCGCTGCCGCGCAATCCGAACGGCAAGATCGATCGCCCGGCGCTCAAAGCCCGCTATCGCGAGACGTTCGCGAGCCCCAACCTCGAGGAGACCGCCGCATGACCCCGTCGACGCTCGACGAAACCCGCGTGGGCGCGCGCCGTGTTGCCGCACCCGGCACGCTCGCGCTGTCCGGCGGCGTCGTGGTGCTGCCGCCCGCCGTCGTATTCAGCGCGATCCAGGCGCAGGAGCGCCATCCCGGCTACCGGCACCTGCTGCTGCCGCAGGCGCGCTTCGCGCGGCCGCGCGGGCTCGGTGCGCTGACGCCCGACGAAGGCGTGCGCCTCGCGCCCGGCGGCCGTCCGGTGCTGCGCGTCGCGCCGCCCGGGCGCAGCCTCGCCGATCTCGCCGCCGACGCGGCGCTCGACCTGCGCGACCAGCTCGGTTCCGCGCAGCTCGCCCGCACGACGCATGTGATCGTCGCGAGCTGCGCGCTCAACGAAGGCATCGGCGATTCGGTCGTCGGCCGCATGCAGTACGAGCTGGGGCTGCAGCGCGTGACGCCGTTCGCGCTCGGCCAGAACGGCACACTCGGCTGGTACTCGGCGCTGACGCTGCTCGAAGGACTGCTGAACGAAGGCGACCAGGCGCTCGTGATCCTCAGCGACAAGTGGCTGTATCCGTTCTTCCGCCAGTTCGGCGACCTCGTCGGCTACGGCGACGCGGCCGCCGCGCTGCTCGTGTCGTGCGCGGGCCCGGCGCCCGAGCCGGCGGCATGGGGCGGCGTGCGCGCGGTCGCGGTCGAGTTCGGGCCGTCGATCGCCGATCCGTGGGCCGATGCGCCGGGCGCGCTGCGCGACACGCTCGCCCCGGTCGCCGCCCGCGCGATTCGCCGCGCGCTCGACATGGCCGGCCTGCGCACCACGGACATCGACTGGTGCGTGCCGCCCGGTTTCGATCCGGGCTTCGCGGCGCGCGTGGCCGACGCCGCATCGATCCCGCTCGCCGCACGAGTCCAGCACGAGGCATCGGGCCACCTGTCGTCGGCCGAATCGGCGGCGGCGCTGATCCGGCTTGCCGGCGCGCTCGACGAAGGCGAGCGCCGCACGGTGCTCGTGTGGGATGCGGCGCTGCATGGCGCGGCGGGCGCGGCCGTGGTCGACCTGACCGGCGGCTTCGACGCCGCGCTCGATATCGAGGGAGAAGCGTGATGAGCACGTACAAGGTGAGCCTGCGCGAACTGCGCTTCTTTCTGTGGGAACTGTTCGAGGCCGATCGGCACTTTCTCGAACACGGGCCCTACAGCGCGCACGATCGCGCGTCGATCGACGCCCTGCTCGAACGCGCGCGCGACTTCGCGCTCGACCTCGGGCGCAGCTACCAGCAGGCCGACGTCGAAGGCTGCACGCTGCTCGACGACGGTCAGGTGCGCATCCCGTCGCATTTCCACGCGCTGTGGGCGCGCTTTCGCGACGAATGGTCGAACACGCTGTTCGGCACCGCGCACGGGCTGCCGCCGATCGTCACGCAGATGATCTACGAGATGTTCATGGGCGCCAATCCGTCGTTCATGACGTATGGCGGCTTCACGCGTCCCGCGGTCAAGCTGCTGCAGATGCATGGCACGCCGCACCAGAAATCGCTGATCGCGCCGCTCGAGGCGTATCGCTGGGACGCGTGCTTCTGCGCGACCGAACCGCAGGCCGGCACCGACCTCACCGCGGTCGCGCTGCGCGCGACACCGCTCGAACGCGACATCTATGCGGTCGACGGCGAGAAGGTCTACATCTCGGCCGGCATGCACGAGCTGACGGAAAACACGCTGTACTTCGTGCTGGGCCGTATCGACAGCGCATCGCCGGATTCGTTCTCGCTGTCGTGCCTCGTCGTGCCGCGCTTCTGGCCGGACGAGGAAACCGGCGAACTGCAGCCGAACCATGTCGACTGCATCGGCCTGCCGCGCAAGATGGGGCTCAAGGGCTGCGCGAACACGCACCTCGTGTTCGGTGCGAACGGCACGACCCGCGGCTGGCTGCTCGGCGGCCGCCGCAACGTCGGATTGCTGCAACTGATGCCGCTGATGAACCAGGCGCGGATGAGCACCGGGATGTTCGGGGTCGGCGTCGCGTCGAGCGCGTACCTGCATGCGGTCGAATACGCGAGCCGCCGGCTGCAGGGCCGGCCGATCGAGCGCGCGTCGAACACGAATGCGGCGCGCGTCGCGATCGTCGAGCATGCGGACGTGCAGCGGATGCTGGTCGACATGAAGAGCCGCGTCGACGGCTGCCGCGGCCTGCTCGGCAAGCTCGCCGCGACCGCGACGCGCGCGGCGATGCTCGAGGCGACACCCGACGCCGATCCGGCCGAAATCGAGCGCCATCGCAAGCTGCAACTGCTGCTCACGCCGATCTGCAAGGCGTTCATCTCCGACCAGGCATGGCGGATCTGCGAAACCGCGATCCAAGTGCACGGCGGGCTCGGCTACACCGACGCGAGCCCGGTCGAGCAGAATGCGCGCGACGTGAAAATCCTGTCGATCTGGGAAGGCACGAACTACATCCAGGCGCAGGACCTCGTGCGCGACAAGCTCGGCTTCGGCCGCCATTCGCGGCTGATCCAGTACTACCGCGACGAGCTCGACGCGTTTCTCGCGCACCAGCATCACGGCAGCACCCACGCGGAACTGCGCCCGCTGTTCGACGCGCTGCGCGCGGGCGCCGACCGGATTGCCGCCGCGCTCGACGACATCGCGCGTGACGTCCAGGACGGCCATACGCACCGCAGCAGCCAGTTCTACACGCGTTTTCTGGAGATGTTCGGCGTCGTCACGTCGGCCTGGGTGCTGCTCGAATCGGCCACGATCGCCGCGCGCCGCCTCGATGCGCCCGACACGGCCGACGCGCCGGCCGAACTCGCGTTCTATCGCGGCAAGCTGAAAAGCGCGCGCTACTACTTCGCGAACGTGCTGCCGGTGGTCGACCAGCATGCGGCGGTGCTGGCCGCGATGGCGCATGCGGCGATCAGCGTGAGCAGCGACGAACTCGTCCAGGCGGAATGACATGGATACGACGCTCGCCTCTGCTGCAAACCCGACCGCAACCGCTGCGACCGGCGATGCGCCGCGCAACCTGCTCGGCCGCCCGGCCAGCCGCCATCGCGGCACCGACATCGACGGCGCGACGCTCGAGCCCGAAGCGCTGCGCGTGCGCGATCTCGACCTGAACACGCTGATCGGCGCGACGACGTTCGAAGGCGCGCTCGCGCATCTGTGGTTCGACGTCGCGCCGGGCAGCGACGCGCACCGCGCGCATCAAGCGGCGCTCGGCGCGCGGCTGGCCGCGTTCGCCGCCGCGCTCGCGCCCGGCTCGGCCGCGCAGTGCGTCGCCGCGGATCTCGGCGCGGCCGGCGTCGCGCCGGTGTTCGCCGCCGCGTCCGGCCTGCTGCGCGGCTTCGACGACGTGCTCGCACGTGTGGACGGCCACGCCCCGGACGACGCCGACCTTGATGCGATGCTGCTGTGCGTGGCCGCCGCGCCGTTCCTGTTGCATGCCGCGATCGAAGGCCGCCCGTTCGCCGCCCGCCACGACAACGCCGCCACGTCGCTCGACCACGCATCGACCCACGCGCAGCGCATGCTCGCGCTGACCGGCGCGACCCGCGACGACGCGCCGGCGCAAGCCGCGATGAACATGCTGCTGGTCGCCTGGCACGCCGGTTTCGGCTACATCACGCCGACCGTGCTCGCGCCGCGCGTCGCGATCGGCACCGGCGTCACGCTGACGCAGGCGATCGCGGCCGGCTTCCTCGCGAGCGGCCCGTCGCACGTCGGCGCCGCGCTCGAGGCGATGCACTGGCTCGGCGCGCTCGCGCGGTCGGTGCCGGGCGGCACCACCGCGCCGCACGCGGCGCTCGACGCCGCCGGCCGCACGGCGATCGATGCGGCGCTCGACGCGAAACTCACGCTGTACGGCTTCGGCCATCCGCTGTTCGTCGCCGATCCGCGTCCGCCGCACATGCGCCGGCAGTTCGCCGAACGCGGTTTCGACGGCGCGTACCTGACGCTGTTCGACGCGTGCTGCGCGCAGGCCGATGCGCGCCGCGCCCTGCGACCGAACATCGATTTCCTGACGGCGGCCACGCTGCTCGACCTCGGCGTTACGGCGCCGTCGTGGGGCGTCGGCATCGGGCTCGGCGCGCGCATCGCCGCGATGGCCGCGCATGCGGTCGAGCGCCGGCGCCGTCCCGCATTCGGCGTCAACAGCGCGACCGCGCGACGGCTGCTGGCCGCCGTGCCGGTCGGCTGGCTGTGATCCTCCACCTTCAGCACCCTTCAGCCAAAGGAACGTCATGCTGCTCAAGAACCTGCGCCCGGCGAACGACTACGATCGCTTCGCCACCGAAACGCTCGAACCGTGGGACCTGCTGTTCATCAGCCGGATCCGCCAGCTCGCACGCGCGATGACGCCCGGCGTGATCGCCGACATCGGCACGGCCACCGGCGTCGTGCCGGTGCGCCTCGCGACCGATCCGGCGATGCGCGGCTGGCGCTACGTCGGCATCGACCTCGACCCGGCGATGCTCGACGAAGGCCGCCCGCGCATCCACGAACTCGGCCTCGACGACACGATCCAGATGCGCGTGGGCGACGCGCTCGCGCTGCCGTTCGACGACGGCACGCTGACGATGGCGGTCGGCCGCGCGACGCTGCACCACCTGCCGGACAAGGCGCTGAGCCTGACCGAGATGTACCGCGTGCTGGCGCCGGGCGGCATCGTGCTCGTGCACGACATGCGCCGCGACGCGCCGCAGCATCTGCTCGACCGTTTCACCGAGATGCGCGCGGCGGCCGACTATCCGCCGACGCACGTCGAGGAAAAGATCACGCTCGACGAAGCGCATGCGCTCGTCGCCGCGGCCGGCCTCGCGGACGTCGCGTCGATCTACAGCCCGAGCGCGGGGCTCGGCGCGCTCGGCTTCGAAATCCTGCTGAAGAAACCGGCGCTGGCCTGAGCGATGACCGATCTCGCCTTCCTCGCCGCGCACGCCGCGATGCGGCTCGGCGCCGACGACGTCCACTGCGCGGCGGTCGCGCCCGGCGCGACGCTGCCGCTGTGCGTGACGCCGCGCAGCGCGGAACTCGCGACGTCGCCGGAGATGTTCGTCGCGTGGTACCGCTCGCGGCTCGATACGATCGACACGCTGCTCGACGCGTGCGGCGCGCTGTTGTGGCGCGGCTTCGCGGTGCCCGACACCGCCGCGTTCGGCCGCCTCGGCGCGCTGTATCCGGCACACGCGCACGGCTACACGGCGGGCGCCGCGCCGCGCAGGCAGCTCGACGGCCAGGTGTACGAGTCGACGCGCATGCCGCCGCCGTTCAAGATCGGTCTGCATCAGGAAATGGCCTATATGCCCGCGTTCCCGCGCCTCGTCGCGTTCTATTGCCGGCAGCCGGCCGACGCGGGCGGCGAAACGCCGATCTGCGACATGCGGCGCGTGACGGCGCGTGTGCCGCCCGCGCTGCGTGAGCGGTTCGCCGCGCGCGGCGTGATGTACCTGCGCAATTTCGCGGCGCCCGGCGATCGCGCGCACGGCCTCGCCGCCAATCCGAACCTGCCGTTCGCCGAATACCACCGGCCGTGGGACGACGCGTTCGGCACGACCGAGCGTGACGAGGTCGAGCGGCTGTGCGCGGCGCGCGGCGTCGGCTGTCGCTGGCTCGACGACGGCAGCGTGACTGTCTCGCACGTCGGCAGCGCGCTGCGCGCGCATCCGCGCACCGGCGAGACGGTGTGGTTCAACCAGGCGAGCGCCCAGCACCCGAACCCGCGCTCGATGGGCGAACTCAGCTATCGCTACCTGCAGCGCGTGTACGGCACGCGCGCGGCGTTCCCGTATGAAATCCGCTATGGCGACGGCTCGCCGATGCCGTTCGACGATCTGGTGGCCGTCTACGACGCGTTCGACGACGAGGAGCTGTCGTTCCCGTGGCAGGCCGGCGACGTGCTCGTCGTCGACAACATGCTGGTCGCGCACGGCCGCAACCCGTACCGGGGCGCGCGCGACACGCAGGTCATGCTGTTCGACTGACAGGATGCCGACGATGAGCGATTCGCTACTCGCCTCCGTGCGCGCGCTGTTCGGCCCGCCGCCCGCGTTCGACAGGCCGCAGCGTTCGGGCGCGCAGCCGTTTCCCGACGCGCAGGTGCCCGCTGCGGCGCTCGGCGCGCGTGCTCTCGACGTCACGGCCGGCGATTTCCGCTTCCGCGCGCAGCACGTGCGGTTCCGGCTCGGCGCGATCACCGCGATCATCGGGCCGAACGGGTCCGGCAAGACCACGCTGCTCGAAGCGCTGCTCGGCTTCCGGCGCGGCGCGACCGACGTGCGCGTGCTGGACGAGCCGGCCGCGCGCTTCATGCGCGACACGCGTTCGCTGCGGCGGCTCGGCGCGCAATTGCAGAAGGTCGAGTATCCGGACCACCTGCGCGTGTCCGAGATCGTCGCGCTGCACCGCGCGATGTACGTGCAGGCGGACCCCGCGATCACCACCGCGCTCGGCATCGCCGAGCTGCTCGACAAGCCGTGCCGCGCGCTGTCGAAGGGGCAGCGCCAACGCGTGGACCTGTACGTCGCGCTCGCGCACCGGCCCGAGCTGGCCGTGCTCGACGAACCATTCACCGGGCTCGACCGCCGCTATGCGGGCGTCGTGATCGACCTGCTCGGCGACCGCGCGCGCGGCACCAGCGTCGCGATGATCTGCCATTCCGAAGAAGAGTTGGCCGCCGCCGACGATCTCGTGTGGGTGCGCGACGGCGGCATACGCTACCAGGGGGACAAGGACACGCTGCGCGCCGAACTCGTCGGCGACGCGCGCGCGGAGCTGCATTGCCGCGACGAAGCCGATGCGCGCGCATTGCGCAAGCGGCTTGCCGCGCTGCCCGGCGTGACCGGCGTGCGCGTATCGCCTTCGCATGTCGTCGAAGTGTTCGGCGACGCGACGCTGCATCCGAACGTGCACCGGATCGTCGGCGAACGGGGCATCCAGCATCTCGCGCTCGCGCCCAGCACGCCGGGCGACCTGCTGCGTCTGTGCACCGAGGGCCCGGCCCGTGACTAAGGTATTTCTGATCCTCGTGCGCAACGAGCTGCTCGGCTATCTGCGCAGCCGCTCGTCGCTGTTCTGGACGCTGGTGTTCCCGGTGTTCCTGCTGAGCGTGATGCTGTTCGCGTTCGGCGGCTCGGGCTCGCTCGGCACGGCCGACATCGCGTTCGACGTGCCGGGCGGCCCGAGCGCCTATAGCCGCGCATGCGAAGCGCAGATCGTCGACAGCCTGTCGCACAGCGACACGGTGAAAGCGACGTTCGGCCGCGGCACGGCCGCCGATCGCGTGACCGTCGTGCTGGGCGCCGACGAACGCACGCCGGCGACGATCCGCTACGACTTCAACGGCTCGCTCGCGGTGAAGGCCGCATCGCGGGTCGTCGAGATCGCGCTCGCGCGCTGCGCCGCGCAGCGGCTCGGCGTGCCGGCCGCGCAGGCGCGCTTCGAGAACAGCGCCCCGGCGCGCCGGCCGTTCGACTATGGCGCGTTCTTCGCGACCGGCCTGCTGGTGATGGCGTTCATGGCGATCGGGCTGAACTCGACGACGACCGCGATCGCCGCGCTGCGTGAACGCAATACGTTCAAGCTCTACGTGTGCTTCCCGGTGTCGCGCGGCGTGTTTCTGGCCGCGCTGATCGTCGCGCGGATGGTGATGATGGCGCTGTCCGCGCTCGTGCTGCTGACCGTCGCGCGCGTCGCGTTCGGCATCGCGCTGCCGATCGCGGGCCCGGACGGGCTGCGCGCATTGCCGATCGTGCTGCTCGGCGCGGCGATGCTGCTCAGCATCGGCGTGCTGCTCGCGAGCCGCACGCGCTCGCTTGCGGCCGCCGAACTCGCGTGCAACGTCACCTACTATCCGCTGCTGTTCTTCAGCGACCTGACGATTCCGATGCACGACGCACCGGCCTGGCTGAAAACCGCGCTCGCGTTCCTGCCGACCAACCAGTTCGCCGTCGCGCTGCGCGGCACGCTGCTCGACGGCGCATCGTACGTGCAACTCGCGCCGCAACTGCTCGGGATGGCCGCGAGCACGGCGCTGTTCCTGTTTGCCGCCGCGCGGCTGTTCCGCTGGCATGACGCATGACGCGTCGGCCGCTGTTTCGACTGCTTTGACTGTTTCGACGATGGAGAAAACCGGATGAAAGCGAACAATCCCATAACCGACTACCTGCTGCATGCGAGCAACTTCCTGCCGGCGATCGTGTTCCTGTTCTACGGGCGGCTCGGCCCCGGCGAGCCGGGCGAACGCTGGACGCATGCGTTCCTGATCGGCGGCGTGCTCGCGCTCGTGCATGGCGCATGGCTGATGCGGCGCGCGCAACGCAACAGCATCGCGCTCGGCGTCGATCTGTTCCTCGTGATCGGCGCGGTGCTCGCGATCGTGTCGCCGGCAGGTAGCCGGTTGTGGGGCGAGGAACTCGGCCCGGCCGCGATGCTCGTCTGCGTGCTGGTGGTCGGCATCGTGCACACCGCGTGGTCGGCCGGCGGTTTCGTCGACGGCACGGCCGCCGATCAGGCGCGCGTCCGCTCGCTGTCGTTCGTGATGCTCGCGGTCACGGCGGTCGCGCTCGCGGTGTCGATCACGATGCGGCACAGCCCGCTGTGGGGCGGCGTCGTGCCGCTGATCGCGCTCGTTATCGTGCGCGGCCGCCTGCGCCGGCAACTCGCGCACACGCACTGACGATGAGCGCACTGCCCGAACGCGCCGCGCAACGGCACGCGCTCGCCGCCGCGCTCGGCGACGGTTGGCTCGACGGCGACGCGTGCGAGCCGTATGCGACCGATGCCGCGCGGTACGGCGGCACCGCGCTCGGCGTCGCGCGCCCGGCGTCGACCGCCAAAACGAGCATGCTTGCGCGGGTCGCGGCCGCACACCGGATCGCGCTGGTCGCGCAGGGTGCGCGCAGCGGGCTCGTCGGCGCCGCGATACCCGATCGCAGCGGCACGCAATGCGTGGTGTCGTTCGACCGGATGCGCGCGATCCGCGCGTTCGACGCGGCGAACCGCAGCATCACGGTCGAGGCCGGCGTGCGCCTGTCCGAGATCAACCGCACGGCGGGGGAAGCCGGCCTCTGCCTGCCGATCGATCTCGGCAGCGATCCGGCGGCCGGCGGCCTCGTCGGCGCGAACGCGGGCGGCAGCCGCCTGATCAAGTACGGCGACGTGCGCCGCAACGTGCTCGGCTTGGAGATCGTGCTCGCCGATGCGGCCGGCACCGTGATCGATGCACTCGCGCCGCTGCGCAAGCGCAACGCCGGCTTCGACGTCGCACACTGCTTCATCGGCGCGAACGGTGCGAATGGGCTCGTGACGGCCGTGTCGTTCGCGCTCGCCGCGATCGAGCGCTCGTCGTGCGCGGTATTCGTCGCATTCGCGTCGTACGACGCGGCGCTCGCCGGCTTGCTCGCGTTCGAACGCGCGTTCGGCGAGCTGCTGTCGGCGTTCGAATTCATGTCGGCCACGGCCGTGCGATGCGTCGCGGCCGCCTGTCCGGACCTGCGCATTCCGGGCTCGACGGACGCCGCCGCGTGCCATGCGCTCGTCGAGATCGCGACCGGCATGCCGGGGCTCGATGCGTTGCTCGAAGCGCGCGCGCTGGAAACGCTCGAGGCGCTGGCCGGTGAGCGTGTGGTGCTCGATGCGGCCTGCGGGGCGGCCGAACGCTTCTGGCGGATTCGCGACGCGCTGCCGGTCGCGGTCGCGCAGGAAGGGATCCCGCTGTCGTTCGACGTGTCGTTTCCGCGCGGCGCGCTGGCGGCGTTCGTCACCGGCGCCGAGCAGTGGCTCGCCGACGCGCATCCGTCGCTGCGCTGCCACGCGTTCGGGCATTTCGGCGACGGCGGCTGTCACCTCGTCGTGTCGATTCCGCATGACCAAGCGCAGCGCTACGGGCCGTTGCAGCAGGTCGCGCTGCGCGGCGCGCTGTACGAGCGCGTCGTGCGGGCCGGCGGCTGCTTCAGCGCGGAACACGGCATCGGCCCGGTCAACGTCGCGTACTACCGCAAGCACGTGCCGGCCGCGCAACGGCAACTCGCCGGCGCCGTCCAGCACGCGATCGATCCGCTCGGCTTGATCGGGCGAGTCCGTTACTGATGCGCCGATTCGCTACGCCACGGAGAATTGCATGAAATCCCCCCACCCGCCCTGCCCGGGCCTCGCCGCCGAACCGGACGACGATCCGTCGTTCCCCGGTATGCCGGCCGCGCTGCCCGACTCCGGCGCGGTGGTCAACGTGCGCGGCGTCGCGTACGTGATCGAGCTGCCGCCGCGCGACCATGCGCGCGCGGCGCTGTGGCGCGAGCTTGCGCATTGGCGCGACGATCGGCCGGCCGATGACAGGTCGGACGGCGACGCCGCGGTGGATGCTCGTCAGGATTGAGCGTTCATGCCGGGGCACGTGCGGGCGGTGTTCGGTGTTCGGTGTTCGGTGCGCGGTGCGCGGTGGGCGGCATGCAGCAGGGCCGCTTCACGCGGCGATCCGCACACACCCGCTCCAGTCAGCCACTCACCGCCCCCGCGCAATCCGAAACACCGACATCGCGGCCTGCATCGACCCGGCCTGCTGCTCGAGCGCGCTCGCGGCGGCACTCGCCTGTTCGACGAGCGCCGCGTTCTGCTGCGTCATCTGGTCCATCTGCGTGACCGCCTGGCCGACCTGGTCGATACCCGCACTCTGCTCGACGGTGGCCGTCGTGATCTCGGTCATGATCGTCGCCACGCGCCGCACCGACGACACGATCTCGTCCATCGCGCGCCCGGCCTGCGACACGAGCGCATTGCCGTCGCGCACGTCGTCGATCGACGCGCCGATCAGCTGCCGGATCTCGCGCGCGGCGCCCGCGCTGCGCTGGGCCAGCGTGCGCACCTCGCCCGCGACGACCGCGAAGCCGCGCCCATGCTCGCCCGCGCGCGCCGATTCGACCGCCGCGTTGAGCGCGAGAATATTGGTCTGGAACGCGATGCCGTCGATCATCGCGGTGATCTCCGCGATCTTCTGCGAGCTCGTGTTGATCACGCCCATCATGTCGACGGCGCGGCCGACCAGTTCGCCGCCCTGCTGCGCGAGATCCGCCGCGCTCGCGGCGAGCGTGCTCGCCTGCTGCGCGTTGTCGGCGTTCTGACGTACCGTCGACGTCAGCTGCTCCATGCTCGCGGCCGTTTCCTCGAGCGACGCCGACTGCTGTTCGGTGCGGCTCGACAGGTCGAGGTTGCCCGCGGCGATCTCGCGCGCGGCCGTGTGGATCGCGTCGCTGCTGTCGCGCATGCCGGTGACGGTCGTCGCGAGGCCTGCCTGCATCCGCTTCATCGCCGCGAACAACTGGCCGATTTCGTTGCGGCCGGCATCGGGCACGTTCACGGTCAGGTCGTTCGACGCGATCCGGTCGAGCAGCGCGGCCGCGTTCGCGAGCGGCCGCGACACGATCGCGCGCAACGCGAAGTGCGTCGCGGCGATCAGCGCGAGCGCCAGCGCGACACCGATGCCGACCAGCGCGACGATGCGCGTGTACGCGGCGTTGCCGTCGTCGATCGTGTCTTCCGCCAGCTTGTTGGCCGTGCGCTGGAATTTCTCGACGTTCGCCGAATACACCTGGCCGGCTAGCGTAATTTCCTTGTCGTTGATCTCGGCATACGCGGCGGTATCGCCGTTGCGCAGCGCGTCACTCGCGCGGGCGAGGACGCCCGCGAGATGCGTCGACGATTCGACCAGCGCCTGCTTCAGGTCGGCACCAAGGCTGCCGATCGGCGCGGTGTCCTTGAACGCCTGCGTTTCCTTCGCCGACAGATCGAACGTGCGCTGCGCGCTTTGCAAGGCCGAGTCGCGCTGCGCCGGGTCGTTGTGTTCCTTCAGTGCCGAATACGCACGCACGAGCGCCGAGCGGGTACGTGTGCTGTCCTTGTACGCGTCATTGACGAGCGACGTCTGCGTTGCGATTGCGTGCAGGCGCTTCGCGTTCGTGTTCGCACTGCCGAGCGCAACGACCCCGACGATGCCGCCGACGATGATCATCGCTGCAAACGTGGCCAGCACGGCGAGCAAACTGTTTTTTACCTTCAGATCGCGCATGGTGAATCGACTCTCGAAGTTATCCCTAGTCGGTTAACGACAGCGGCTGGTTCAACTTGAGTCGATTGCGCTTCGTCGCGCGGATCAGTTCGTCCCGTCGTACGTGACGATCTCGACCCAGTTCGCCCCCTTGCCGACCGGATACTTGCCGATCGCGTCGAGGTGGCCGGTGTGCCGGTCGATGCGATACACCGCGAGCGTCGGCGACAGTTGCCCGGCCGCGAGCAGATACGTGCCCGACGGATCGATCGCGAAGCCGCGCGGCTGCCGCTCGGTCGCGAACGTGCCGACTCGCGCGAGCTTGCCCGATACCGCGTCGACCCGGTACGCCGCGAGCGTGCTCGACGTGCGCTCCGACGCGTAGAGGAACTTGCCGTCCGGCGTCAGGTGCAGGTCCGCGCCCCACGGCTTGTCGCCATGAAAATCCGGCGGCAGGATCGACACCGTCTGAATCGGCCGCGCCTCGGCGCCGCCATGCGACAGCGCCAGCACGTGCAGCTTGCCGTCGAGCTCGTCAATCAGGTATGCGAACCGCCCGTTCGACGAAAACACGAAATGGCGCGGCCCCGACTTCTCCGGCAGCCGGTACGCGGGCTCGGCCGTGTCGGTCAGCTTGCCGGTCGACACATCGAACGGCAGACGCAGCCATGCATCGGCGCCGAGCACCGACGCGA
The DNA here is from genome assembly GCF_000203915.1 of Burkholderia ambifaria AMMD. Taxonomy (NCBI): domain Bacteria; kingdom Pseudomonadati; phylum Pseudomonadota; class Betaproteobacteria; order Burkholderiales; family Burkholderiaceae; genus Burkholderia; species Burkholderia ambifaria. Next base: position 686,711 of record NC_008392.1, on the reverse strand, counting down.
ATGCGTAGCGGCCGTCCGGCGACTGGCGGATCGCATGCGCCATCGGGCCGGTCTTAATCGTCTGCTGCACGTCGCCGGCCACACCGTTCTCGCCGATCCGGTTGACCGCGAGCAGGTTGCCGCCGTACGACGCGGAGAACAGGTAGCGGCCCGACGCATCGGTCGACACATACGCCATGCTGTCCGCGAGCGGCGCGCGGCCCAGCTCGATCAGCCGCCCGTCGAGCGGATTGATCGCGAAGCTGACGACGCGATACGGCGTCGAGCGCAGCGCCGCGTACAGCCGGTGATGATCGGGCGACAACGTCATCGGCATCACGGTGCCGTCGACCGGCACGGTTTCGATCGCGCGCAGCGCGCCGCTCGACGTGTCGACGCCGAACACCGAGATGTCGCGGCTGTCGCCGTTCGATACGTACGCATACGTCGCGGCATGCGCGAGCGATGCGGCCAGCGCGAATGCGGCGGCCGCGACGGCGCGCCATGCTGTGTTGTGGTTCATGGGATACGCGATACGTGAAAGAAACCGTTGACGTGATGACGGCGCCGGAGGGTCGTCCGGCGCCGCGATATGCAAGGCAGGCGGTCAGAACACCGCGTGGCCGCTGATCAGGCTCGGCAGCCAGGTCGAGAAGAACGGCATGTACGTGACGATGTTGATCGCACTGAAGATCGCGAGGTAGTACGGCCACGCCATCTTCGTCGTCTCGCCGATCGATACGTTGCCGATCGCGCAGCCGACGAACTGCACCGAGCCGATCGGCGGGTGCACGAGGCCGAGCGAGCAGTTCAGCAGCAGCATGATCCCGAACTGCACCGGCCCGACGCCGCACGCCATCGCGATCGGCAGGAACAGCGGCGTCGTGATCAGGATGTGCGCGGCCATGTCGACGAACGTGCCGAGGAACACCTGGATGATGTTGATGTACAGCAGCATCAGCCACGGCGCGGCGGTCGACTGCTTCAGCAGCCCTTCGATCGCATCCGGAATCTCCAGGTACGACATCTGGAAGCGCAGCATGTTCGACACGGCGATCAGCAGCAGCACGACGCCCGTCGTGCGCGCCGCATGCGACAGCGCACGGCGCAGCTTCGCGACGGTCAGCGTGCGGTACACGATCGCGGTCAGCACGAGCGAATACACGACGGCGATCGCGGCCGCTTCCGTCGCGGTCGCAATCCCCTTCGCGACGCACACGAGGATAATCGCGATCACCATCAGGCCCGGCACCGCGCCGACGAAGCTGCGCAGCACCGCATACCAGCCCGGGAATGACGGCAGCGCGGACGAACCGTCTTCACGGCGCGGATAACCGTGACGCACGGCTTGCCAGTACGCGGCGACGAGCACGAAGCCCATCACCCACAACACCGGCAGCAGCCCGGAGAACAGCAGGTCGCCGATCGACACGCCGCTTACCTGCTGGCCGTGCAGCATCCCCGTGATCCCCTGCGCGGCGAACGCGTAGATGATCATGTTGGTCGAGGTCGGCATCAGCGCGCCGGCGAGCGACGCGTGGGTCGTCACGTTGACCGCGTAAGCCGCGCTGTAGCCTTCGCGCTTCATCAGCGGAATCACCACGCCGCCCATCGCCGACGTATCGGCGGTCGGCGAGCCCGACACGCCGCCGAACAGCGTGCAGGCGACCACATTGGCCATCCCGAGGCCGCCGCGGAAATGGCCGACCGTCGCCTGCGCGAAGCGCAGGATCCGGTCCGCGATGCCGCCATGCAGCATCAGCTCGCCGGAGAAGATGAAGAACGGCACCGCGAGAAACGAGAACGCGTTCATCCCCGAGATCATCGACTGCATCGCGGTCGCGATCGGCAGCCCTTCGACCAGGTAGGTCAGCACGCAGGAAATGCCGAGCGCGAACGAAACGGGCACGCCGAGCACGAGGAAAATCAGAAAACTGACGGACAGGATCGCGAGTTCCATGGCGTTATTGTCCCGACGAAGAACGACGAAGCGCGAGCAGGTGCTCGAGCGAGAAGAGGACGATCGCGATCGCCGCGGGAATCGTGATCAGGTAGCGCACGCCTTCGGGCAGCCCGATGATCGGGATGCGGTCGGCCATCGTCTCGGCGGCCATGCTGCCGCAGCCGACCATGATCGCGATCGCGAACGCGATCAGGCTCAGGTGCTGGATCGCGATCACCACGGTGCGCGGGCCCGGCGACAGGCGCCGCACGAACGAGTCGAGGCCGATATGGCCGCCGTCGCGCACCTTCATCGCCGCGCCGAACATCGCGATCACGATCACCAGCAGCAGCGCGATCGGCTCGACGAAATCGGGCGCATTCTCGAACACGTAGCGCATCACGACCGCGTAGAAAACCAGCAGCGTGAGCGCCGCGAGACACAGTGACGCAATCACGGCCAGCGCGCGGAACAGCAGGTCGTTCGCGCAGTGCAATAGCGGCGCGGCCGCGCGCGGCCGGCCCGGCGCCGCACCGTCCGCGGCGGCCGCGTCCGGCGAGCCCACGACCGCCGCGCCGGTCAGGGAAGTGCGACGGGTCACTTGGTTGCCTCGATCTCGTCGACGATCTGCTTCATCTGCGGCGTCTTCTCGTACTTCGTCCACAGCGGCTGCATCGCCTTCACGAAGGCCGCGCGGTCGACCTGCGCGGCCGGCAGGATATTCGCGCCGCCCTTCGTCACCGCCTGCTGCGCCGATGCCTCACGCGCGGTCCACAGCTTCTGGTAGTACGGCACCGAGTCGGCCGCGGCCTTCCGGATCGCGGCCTGCTCCTGCGGCGACAGCGTGTCCCAGATCTTCTTCGAGAACACCAGCACTTCCGGCGTCATCGCATGCTGCGTCTCCGAGTAGTCGGGCGCCACCTCGAAGTGCTTGGTTTCCTCGTACGACGGCAGGTTGTTTTCCGCCGCGTCGACGAGGCCCGTCTTCAGGCCCGTGTACACCTCGGCGAACGGCATCGGCGTCGGCGTGCCGCCCATCGCCCGGATCTCGTCGACCATCAGGTCCGATGGTTGCACGCGCACCTTCAGCCCCTTCATGTCCGCCGGCGTGCGCACCGGACGCTTCGCATAGATCGAGCGCGCGCCGCTCTCGTAGAACGTCAGCGCGATCATCCCCTTCGCCGCGAATGCGTCGAGGATCTTCTGGCCGGCCGGACCGTACATCGCCTTGCGGAAATGGTCGACGTCGCGGAACAGGAACGGGAACGACGGGATCAGCGACTCCGGCACGATCTCGTTGAACGACGCGCCGTTCACGCGCGCCATGTCGATCGCGCCGATCCGCACCTGGTCGACCGTGTCCTTCTCGGAGCCGAGCGCGCTGTTGCCGAACACCTTGATCGAGTCCTTGCCGCCCGTCAGCTTCGACAGCTCGTCGCCCATGAACTTGACCGCCATGTTGGTCGGGAAGCTGTCGCCGTGCACGTCCGCCGAGCGGAATACGCGGGCCTGCGCGGACATCGCGAAGCCGGCCATCAGCGCGACGGCCAGTGCGGTACGGGAGCGGGGGAATCGGTGCGTCATCGTCAGTCTCCTTGTTGGTTGTAGCTCGCTATTTGGCGGCGATTCGGGTGGCTTGCGCATAGGTCGGGCTTGGGCCTTCGCTGAATCGCAGTCATACGTTGTATGACGTGTCGGAGCGAATGTACGTCGGTTAACCGTTTAACTCACTTGGTGCATACCCCTATAAGCGCCTCTGTAGCGGGTTGACGGACGGATAGAGGGAAAAGCGTTCTCTGTTTAGCCCGATGTCGGCGAAACGTTTTCCGGAAACGGCCTTCTATTTGAATCGGCGCGAGGTTGGGTCGTTTTCCCGATGCCGAACGCCGTCTTTCGTTTCCCTTCCCCTCGTCATAGGATGACTGATCACAATGCAGCCACGGCTCGCGCCGCCACGAGCCCGGGCCCCGCTCGACTGACCCGATACCAACCCGGCAGCGTCCGCGCACGCTGCCTCACCAGAAGACATCCGTCATGACATCCCGACTTTCCGGGTCGAGCGCACGCCCGCGCGTGCTCGCGCTGTTCGCGACGCACGTCTCGACCGCCGACACGCCCGACGGGATCTCGACAATCGCACCCGACGCGAACCTCACGCTGCACAACGTGAATTTGCCCGTGTTCGCGTCGAGCGCGAACCGCGTCGTCGTGAACGGCGAGGCCACCCGCAACGCGCGTCCCGGCAACGGGCTCGACTGCAGCAACGCGTTCGTCGACTTCCCCGGCATCGACCAGTCGAACCCGTTCGGCTCGACATGGGCGCCGTCGTTGTAACGACGACGCGATGACGTCGATTCTCCGATAGTGAGCGGGGCGTCGCGTCATCGGGCGGTGCGCTTGTCATGCGCTTCGGGCACGCGGGCCGGACATGGTGCACGTGTCGTCGTAGCGGGCACGGGTGATGCGTGCTCGCAGCGACGTCGGAAACGCGAACGGAGGTGTGTGATGCAGACGACCAGAACGCCGGCGGGGCAGAATCAAGACCCGCCGTTGAATCCGGGCGACGAAGGGCCGCCCGATGCGCCGGGCGTCGGCGAGGATCTGTGTGGAGTATGCCGCGGCACCGGCATGGTCGAAGGGCAGAAATGCGCGGTATGCGGCGGAACCGGCAAGGTGTTGCAGGGAATCGGCGGCGGGTAAGAGAGCGTGATGATGGATGCAAGCGGAACCGGCGATGCACGGACAGCCTGCGCATCGCATGCGACCCCGCTTCACTGCGCCGGAGGCTAGTGCTGCATGTCAGCCTTGGCGCCCGGATGACCTCAACGCCCCAGCCGCCGATTACGCAGGAACGCATTCAACTCACCGCCCGCATGCTCGATGTGCCGCTTGAGCAGGGACGCCGCCGCCCGCGCATCGCCCGTGCGGCACAACGCGACGAGTTCGGCATGTTCGGATTCGGCCACGTCGCGCGCGGCCTCGGATAGTGACAGTTGCACACGCGTGTAACGGTCGGTCTGTTGCAGCAGCGACGCGACGATCGCGGTGGTTTTCGGCTGGTCGGCGCGCGACAGCAGCAGCTGATGCAGTTCGGTGTTCAGTTCGCCCCAGCGTCCGGACTGGCTCGCATGCAGCACTTCACTGTATTCCGCGAGGATCGCATCGAGCCGCGCGAAATCGTCGGCGGTGAGCTTCGGAATCGATTTTTTCAGGAGCACGGGTTCCAGCAGCGCGCGCAATTCGAAGAGTTCGGTGATGTCCTCCGGGGACAGCTCCGAGACAATCGCGCCCTTGTGAGGCAGGATCTTCACGAGCCCTTCGCTCTCGAGCTGCACGAGCGCTTCGCGGAGCGGGATGCGGCTGATCCCGAGTTCGGTCGCGAGTGCATCCTGGCGAAGCTGGTAACCGTCGACATACTCCCCTGTCAGGATACGGCGGCGCAATTCGTTCGCTGCGGCTTCGGCGCGCGTGGCGTAGACAAGAGCAGGGCGTTTCTCGTTCATGTTGCGATTCGGACTGGGGGAAGGCGGACAGGCAAGCGCCGGTGCGGCGGCGGATATTGCATATTTTCTACAATATTAGCAGACGGGTCTTGGGGGGCGGCGGATGCCTATGGTCACGCCGCCGTGCCGCTCGCTGAGACAACAGAAGGGTTCTGCGCGGATGTCGCTTGCCGACCCGGAGCGGACGCTCGCCTGAAACCGAAGCGGCCATTGACACTCTTGCTTGAGTCGGTTTGTCGCTTTCACCAACAGCGCCTCACCACGCGATGTGTCCTTCGACACAATCGCTGCCAACTTTGGCCAGCGCATTCACCAGCCCTGCGCGCAGCAGGGTCAGCGCGCGGCTCTTTTCGTCGATTTCTGTGAGCTTTGCTTGCAGACAAGCGACCTTTTTCGCAACACCGAATGTCGGACTGTCCCATACATGAATGACGTCGCCAATTTCCGTGAGCGTGAAGCCTAATGCCTTCGCATGGATAATCAGCTGTATCCGCTGTAACGAGCGTTCGGAGTAGTGCTTGTACGTATTTGTCGCGTGAGGTTGTGTTGCTTTGTCCAGCAGCCCCATTCGCTCGTAGTAGCGCACGGTATCGTGCGAAACGCCCGCCCGCTTGCATAGTTCGCCGATGCGCATGCTGCCTCCATTCAATGTTGTGGACCGTCATTAAGGCTTGACCGTTGCCTGTAGTCAACGGTTTACAGTCCAAGTCACCTTCCACTCCATCCGCGGGCTATGAGAAATCGTTTCGATTTTCACGGAAAAACAGCACTTGTCACGGGTGCATCGTCGGGTATCGGGCGCGCGTTTGCCTATGCATTGGCCAAACGTGGTGCGAGACTTCTGCTGGTCGCACGCTCTCGCGACAAGCTGCGCGATCTGGCCGCGGAACTGCGACGCGACTATGCGTGCGACGCCGATTTCCTGACGGCCGACCTGAGCACAACTGATGCCGTACACACGATCGATTGCCACCTGAAGGTGACCGGCAAAGTCATCGATGTACTCGTCAATAATGCGGGCTTTGCGGCTTACGGGCGCTTCGAAACGATTCCGTGGGCGCGCCAACGCGACGAAGTGCTGGTGAACTGCATGGCCGCAATCGAGCTGACTCATCTTCTGCTGCCGGGGATGCAGGCGCGTTCCGCCGGCGTGGTCATCAACGTCGCGTCGACAGCCGCATTCCAGCCCGATCCTTATATGGCCGTCTACGGCGCAACCAAGGCCTTTCTGTTGTCATTTTCAGAAGCCGTTTGGGCTGAGAACCGGCATCGCGGCATCCGGGTCGTCGCCTTATGTCCCGGGGCGACACAAACCGCCTTTTTCGATGTCGTTGGCGCGCAGGAGGCGGCCGTCGGCACGCCGATGCCTGTCGCGAGTGTGGTGCAGGATGCCTTGTGGGCGCTGGATCGCAATCGGAGCCATCGGATTGTTGGAACCCGGAACCGGCTGCTTGCCAATTTGCAGAGACTATTGAGCCGCGAGATGTCGGCACGCATGGTTGAGAAAATCCTTCGGCCGAGAGACGTTCAGGACCTGGTGACGGGAGAGACCAACGCGTAGGGTGCGGCCACTATCCGCCCCACATTGCGCTCCAGCCGTTCCGGTTTGAATGTGAGCGGCTTCCGGCGGCCGTATTGGGCGGCGGAGCGTGATGTCAGAGAACGAAATGGCCGACGCGGATGGTCGCCACGTGCGGTTGGTAGGCCTGCCGGCGGGGTTGGCCATCGATTGTCAACGATCCGGGCGTCCGTGTCGAACGGCTGAAATTGGCTGGTTTCTGTCTTTTATCGATCGCTTACCGATGGGACGACCAGTCCGGCATCCAAGGCCATGCGTATTCGGGGTAAGGGGCCTTTGCAGCTCCTTGCAGCTCACAGGGCGCGAGCGCACTGGAGATATTGCCTCGAGCAATCAGCCTGCGCCGTCGGCGGTGCACGGAGTATCCGTCGATGTCGCATCCTGGCGGCCTGCCCGGATTACTACTCCCTGCGGTAGTGGCCTACACTAGAACTTACACGTTCCGCGGGCTCGGTTGCAGTTGCAGCTTCGGTGCAATGCAGTGTTGCCGCCGGCCGATTGAAGCGAGCGACTGGCGATACCACGGGCGACGCCGGAGTTATCTGCTGCCTGAGCTCATCTGGAACCGACGTTCAAGGAGGAGTTCATCATGTTGCAAACCAGTGAAATCCAAAAGCGCTTTACCCATCTGCAGCAAACCGTGAGCGAGGCATCACGTACCTGTCACGCCGACAGGACGATTCCAAAGGACCTGATCAACTGGGTGGATGAGTTGGACAAGGAATGCAAATCGGCGAAGAAGCTCATGGCGTCCAACGATGAAGATCGTATTCGGCAATGCGTCGACGATCTCGAACGAATCGGTGATCGTGCAGAGCGTGCTTGCCAACAGGCCGGCAGTCTTGATGCCAAGATCATGAATGCAGTAAGCACGATGCATTCGGAACTTTCCGATCTAAAGCGACAACTGCATTGACGTACCCGACAGCCCCGGTTTCATGTGTGTTTCACGCCGGGGCTGTTTGCCCTTCGGCCCGCACTTTGACACGCCGATAGGCAATATCAACGACTGGACCTTACCGGCACCCGCTGTTTGTGAACACGCGACGCAACAGTTCGAGTTTGAAGACGGTCTGATCGTAACTGCCCGGCGTTGGAAAATGACCGCCGGATTGATCATGCAGGAATGCTCGTACTGCAGATGGCCGGCACACCCGGACTTTTCGCGCGATGCGCACCGGCATTTGCAACCGCAAAGCAAGTCAGGTGCGGCCTCGTGGCCGCACCCGGATCAAGATGGGTAGCATGCGGGTATGCCGCTCTCCGCGAAACTTACCCTGTAACAATCAGGCGCAGCTTACGGCGCGTTGCCGCCTCCCTTTCCATTGTTCGCACCGCCCCGGCCGAGAGCCGGTTGGTTGGCAGAGATATCACCGTAGCCGCCCAGACCGCCAGTCCCATAGGTCAGATCAACCGCCGACGTCGTGAGGCCAATGTTGATCTTCACGGTCGGCGCGAGCGACCCGCCGCGCCGAGGCCCGATTGCGTCGATAAAGGATTCGACCAAGCCGCCCGGCATCACATAGTGCGAATACGATTGGAATGTGCGTGGATTCTGGTTTGGATCCAGCGCAAACGGAAAGCCGACAGGTTGAGTGAGGTCGGTCGGGTTGCCGAGCACCAGGCCGCTGCCCTTGTTCATCGGCAGGAAATCGCTGCGGATCCCGTTGCCGACGAAACCCATCACGCCATCCGGCCCGTCGACGCCAGTCGCATAGGTCGAGCGGTGGGTGATCGTGAACAGATAGTATTTGCCGTTGCTCAGATAGATCTGCGGCCGCTCGGTCTGGTCGTCCACGCAGTTCGCGGAAAGAATCGGTGGAAGAAACTTCCATGCAGTGAGCTGAGGATTCGTCGCGATCGCGAGGCCGACGTTCGCTTTCTGCAGTACCGCACTGGAAGCATTCACAGCTGCGACAGTCTCGGCGAACGGGTCGCCGGATACATAGCCGAGGTCGTCGGCAGTGCACGTGGGCGCCCCACGCGGGCCGGCGGTGTTGCCCTCGAACACCATGTACGTGTCGCCCGGATGAGCCGGATCGAGGAACACGTACGGGTCACGGAAGTTGTAGAAATTATTCTGCGCACCATTCTGATACAGGACACCGTCGGGTTGCAGCAGCGCCTGGTGATCATTGAAGCCGTCGAACCACACATGCGTGGCGTCCGCGTGGATATGGCCGTCCGCGCGCGCAATGATCGCGACCGGCGGGGTGATGTCCGGGCCGTTCGGGGACGTTTTGTTGAACGCCAGCGCCGTGTAGTAGAGACTCACGTTGGCGCCGCTGGTGAGCCTGGCGGAGCCGGACCATTCAGCGTTTTGCGTGATCGGCACGGTGGGGCTGAAAACCCTGATGCTCGAACCATCCGGGAACAGATGGCCGCCGAAGATCCATCCGCCGTTCGCGGGCCGCTGTGACGCGGGAATGCCCGTCTTGCGATAAAAGAATCCAATGCGCGCATGCACGTGCCGGTCATCGAACGAATAGCCGCCGTGGCGATCGGCGGTCAGCGAGAAAATCACGTCCCAGCCCTTGTAGCTGAGTTGCACTGCGTGCAGGTCCGCGAGCGGCCAGGTGTCCCATACCCAGAAGTCGGCATTGGTGTCAGGGAAGTCCGCGCGGATGTTCGGCATGGTGAGGGCCGGGGGCAGCGAGTTCCCGCCGACTGTAGTGGGAAGGGACATGGCCTTGATCTGCCGGGCATCCGCCCTTGTCCATCGGGAGGTAAAGCTGGCAGCCGGATCGAATGCCTGTTGGGAGTGAGGTGTCGGGGCTGGGAATTGTGCCTGAGCTGGTGTCGTGGCGATCATCATCACGACGGCAGAAACTGCGCTCGCGAGCAGGTGGGGGCGGAGCAGCCGGCTCTGCGGAAAACAGCTACTCATCATCATTTCTCTCCTGAGTAATAACTGGTAGCACACCGTAATTTTTACGAAATGCGAGTCTAGTCAAGAGCACGCAATTGAAGGTGTCAACCGCTTGATTGTGTCAGGCCGATGCCCGATGGGGTTGGCCCTACAGCCAGCATCCGTGGAACTACATACATAGTTCAAAGTCGCGCGCCGTTCGGCGTGACGGACCATCCTGCATGCCTTGACGGCAGCGATACACTTGGCGTTCTCAACGCGGCACGTCCGGGAGAACCAGGCAAGTCCTTGCTGTAGATGCGATGCGTTCTGGCGGAGCCCAGCTTTCGAGCCAACGCATGGCACTATTGCTTTGCACCGCGTGGATCAGCGAGAGGGGTAATCGTCATATCGCTGAACGTCGCCTCGCCGTTGTCGGCGAAGACCGAAACGCGATTGTCGTCGGGTGCCGGAAAGATGAGGTCGGTGATGACAGTACGGCCGTCGCCCATAAACACTTCCACTGAATTCCGGTCGACCAGTACGGTAAGGCGCAACTTCCCGTTCTCCAACGGCATATTGACAATGTGCTGCTTGCTGAACGCGTTCGAGAATCGGATGTTGCCGGACCTAGAGCGGTCGAGCGTGAGGGTCTGGCTAGCGGTGTCGTAGAAGATCCAGGTGCCGACATCACCATTCGCCGAGCCTCGCACAATAAGGCCGGCCCGCTGGGCCGAATCGTAGATGGATTTATCAGATGTGTAGTGGCCGAATGAATTCGGACACTGATTTTGGCGAGAATGGTCGCCATGAAGCGGTGTCTGACGAGCAAGCACCGACGTCCGTTTTCCCCCGGAGTTCAAACAGCAAGCAGCCAGTCTGGTGCTCGACCAGGGCTATAGCCATATGGAGGTAAGCCGCTCGTACGAGACAATCAAATCCTCGGATAACGGACGCGCCGATTCCATTTGGTTTCGATCAGGTGCTCGCGTCTTGTTCCCGTTGTGACTCTGAACTGACGCGTCAATCGATGGAAGTCGCTTTCTCATTTCAAGAAAAAGTAAACAGTTTTTGAATGAACTGACAGCGAAGTCCCCCATCGATTCATGGCATTGACGTTCGCTTAAGCAGAATGGCTTGATCCGACTCGACCAACGTTGCGAAACATCTGAGAGGCACCGAAATTAGATGCCTTGGGACAACAATCCGCTCGCACGTCCAATCCTCTGCAAGGACCTTTGGCAATCCATCGTCGACCTTTCTGTCGATATCGCTTTCAAGCTCCCGTCCTGCCGCGACAACAAAGGTGTTCGAGATGCGTCTGGCGACGTTTGCCGTCTCCATAAGAAACTGCCGCAACTCGTCGAGATGAAAATTGCGCGGCAAAGGAAGGGAGACGACGAACTGTACCCTCACACCATTTTCTTCAATACCGATGCTGCTTCGAGCGCCGCCGGCTCCGATAGATTGATCACCGTATATGAAAAGCAGTTCGTCATTTCCTGCACCGGCTGCCAATAGGGACTCGCCTTCAGGCCACGGTTCACATTGCGCAACGCCGGTCTTGTAGTTGTTCCGACATATCTCGTGAAGGTTGTCAAAGAACGGGGCGTAGGACTTTGCGAGATCGAAAACCATCCCGAGGCGTTCAGCCGGCGAGATCGCTTTCTCAAGCACGGTGACTATATTCAGATGTTCAGCCATGGTATGCCCCTTCGGACAACGACCATTTAGTTGGAACAAGGGCTGTCGCGATCGCTTACCCAAACACGTCAACGAACTACCGCTCAGCATTCAGCCCCCGCCGACGCCCTGCCTCCCGTCGACATCACTCAGGGCTTCCCTTCCCCTTCTCTGGCCCCTCTAGCCGCAACCATGCGACTTTGCACAGCAACGAGTTGATCATCCGTAGTCGCCACCAGCCACAGACGCGCCTGCTCCTCGATCCGGCGGTTGTGGTCTTTCAACGGGCCCATCGTGGCAGCGGCCTTCCAGACCACCGGGCCGATGCGGCTTTTCCTGCCCGATGGCGCGCCGACCAGCAGACAGTAAGGTCCCAGCGGAAGCGACACGAACGGAAGTGCCGGACTCGCGGATACGCGCCAGTCAATGAAGGGCGCGTCGCCGATAAGCAATGGCTGGGGCAAGCCGTAGAGCACACTAAAATCGTACAGCCCAAGTTGCTCGCGCATGCCGACATAAACGCGCCGGATGTCGTCGACAACCGCCGCGCGGATCTCGTCGTCGAACATGGGTTCCTGCGCGTATCGGGCAAATGCGTTGCGAGCCTCCCCTTGATACGCACTGAACAGGCCAATCTCGACGCAGTCCTGCACGGCGCGCTGCACCTCCGCTACGGAACCGGCTTCTTCCGGCTTACCCAACTGCGCAGCCCGCAAAAACCGGGCAAGGCCGGCCTCCTGAATTGCGGGCCCCTCCACAGACGCATCGTCGTCAGCGCCATTGCCAAGGGGCACGTAGATATATTTTTCCGCTGCGAAATGCGACTTCTTGCCTTCATCAAACTTGATTTCGCAGTCGACGCAGTCCACATAGCGAGTCCCGATTCGGCCATGCTCCCAAACCCAATTTTTCAGGAACGGACGTAGCGGATGCAGTCTGTCGTGATCAGTCATGGAACCCTCCAGGTTGCCCCAGTATAGTTCCAAGTTGCCGATTGCCCCGTGCAGGACCTGGCGATCGGTCAATCCGACGGATCGAGGCGCCGGTCAGACTGCCCGCGACACAAGCTCGCGCAGAACCGTCTCCAGTTCGACGTGACCACGCACGGTTTCTTCAGGATTACTTTCGAAATCGATCCAGCCTTCGTTGAAGCCGTCCAGCATGCGCATCCGGGGCAGAGGATGCTTCATGCCCTGGCCGCGGAACAGCACTTCCCACGTCTGCCTGTCGACAACTTCCGCGCGTACCTGCGCACCCAGCACGCGAGCGAAGGCCAATGCGAGATCATTGGGGCTCACCCGGCGCGGGCCCTCGAGCTCGACCACACGCACACCGCGCCACGTCTGCTGGAGCAGTTCGGCCGCAACGCGGCCTACGTCCGCGGTGGCGACCATCGGCACGGGCTTGTCGAGCGGCTGCAGGTAACTGGCAATGACGCCTTCGTCGCGCGCGGACGCGACATCCCATGCGGCGTTTTCCATGAACCAGGCAGGCCGCAGGAATGTCACGGGCATCGGCATCTCGCGCAGTGCCTGCTCCATCAGCGTGCGTTGCGTGAGCAGATTGACCTCGTCGGCCTGTGCGCCGATCGTCGACAGGCAAACGACTTTTTCGGGCCGCGCCTTCAGGAGCGCTGCGGATACAGCCTCGCTCACCTTCCGCGCTTCGGGAAACCCGGGCGCCGGATCGAACTCCGATGGCGGCAGGATGAAAACGCCGGTGGCGCCCTCGAACGCGGCGGCGAGCGACGAAGCGTCTTCCATGAACGCCGTCGCGATCTCGCAACCTCGCTCTGCCCACGACGCCGCCCGCGTCGCATCGCGCACGACCGCGCGCACCGGCTGCCCCGTGGCCAACAGCTCGCGGGCCAGTGCGCCGCCGACCTGGCCGGTGATTCCTGTTATTGCATACATTGCTCGTTCTCCATGTGTGGATACATCGGGTGTCTCGGTGACACGCATTCTGGACAAACGCCGACCGAAACAAAATGACATGGATGGCATCAGATCAGTGACAACCAGTCATCAATTCGGCATGATCCACGGAGTTATCCTGCGCTGCTGCACGGCGCAGTTTTGGCGCGTTGGCCTTCGGGTTGGTCGGTCGCGATTCACCACCCGCATTCAGTCGAGCAATCATGAGATCCAGTAGCGAGAAGCTGTCCGGCAGCATTAGCGTGTTCGCCGCCGTGGTGGACATGGGGACGTTCGCGGCCGCATCGGAAGTCATCGGAATGACGCCGCCGGGCGTCAGTCGCGCGATTGCGCGGCTGGAAAAAAAGCTGAACATCCGGCTCTTCAACCGAACGACACGCTCCGTCTCGCTGACTGAAGAGGGGCGCCGCTTTTACGAGCAGGTCATGCCCCATCTCGCCGGGCTGGAGGAAGCAGCCGCGGCCGCGGCAGGTAGCGCCTCCGCTGTGCGTGGAAAGCTGAGAGTCAATCTGGATCCTGTCGTCTACCGGACCATTCTTGGGCCGCAACTCGATGCGTTCATGGACGCGCACCCCGAGCTCGAAATCGAGCTCATCGCGCGAGACAGTCTTGGCGACCTCGTCATGGATGGCTTCGACATCGCCGTGCGATTCGGCGAGCCCCGAGCCTCTACGCTGATCGCGAGAAAGTTGCTCGATACCGGCATTGTTACGGTCGCGTCGCCCGCGTATATCGCTCGCTGGGGACGGCCGGCAAAACCCGAGGACCTTGAAAGCCGAAGCCATCGATGCATTGAATTTCGCAACCCTGAGACGGGCAAGCCGTTCGCGTGGGAATTCCATCGCCGGCGAAAACGCATTGTGGTCGACACCCGGGGGCGCCTCACGGTCAACGATCCGGGCGCCCTGCTCAACGCATGCCTCGCCGGTTCCGGAATTGCGCAGATGTTGCTGCTCGGTGCCGAGCCACTGATCGCGAACGGCCAATTGATCAATCTGTTTCCCGAATGGGCAGACGAGCGATTTCCCTTATACGCGTACTACCCGTCCCGGCATCACCTGCCGGCAAAGACGCGCGCGTTTCTCGACTTCGTTGTTGAGCTGATGAGCAAGAACGAGCGCGTCGGCACGCGCTAAGCACACGCGATCTCGTCGTCAGTCGCATCCCAAAGCAGCAGCGACACACATAGCGCCACACCGGTCAGGTCGCAGGCATCAACGAACGCCGGTTTGGTGGGGTAAAGCTGCACCGATCTTTTGGCGAACCCAAACCATCAGCGCAGATCGGCACGAAGGTCGCGCACACCGCGCCCGGTCCTCTGGCGGAGGAGCGCACCCAACGTCGCCCCGTCGATGCAGCCTACCTGAGCGGCCACGGCTTCCAGGTCCATGCCGCCCCACGCTTACGGTTTTCTGGACCGGCAGTTATCGACCCGATGCGGTCCTTCGGGGCCGACGCGAAGTAGGTGTCCGGCGTAGGGACGTCTTTCAGTCGTTAAGTGCATCCAGCACCGAGACGTCGTTCAACGTCGAGGAGCAAGCGTTACTCCCCGATCGAGGGCGGAGGAGCCAGAGGCTAATGATAGACCTCGAACCATCCAACCCGAGACGCTTCACTAAAGCGTGACGGACGGGACGGACGGGACGGTGGTCTGGAAGCCAGGCGATATTTTCAAGAGCAACGATAGCCATTCCTCGACTTAACTGCGAGTGTGATCCGCCCCACCCATCTCCTTGGCGAAGGCGAGCAGGAGTTCGCCGAGCCGACCCGGCTGCTCCTGTTGGATCCAGTGACCAGCGCCGTCGATCAGCTCAATTCCCGCCATTCTCGTCGTCGCCTTCGTCCTCATCAGTTCGAGCGCGCCCGGCGCCGAATACGTGCCCCAATCGCTCTTGCCGCCAATGAAGAGCGACGGGACATCGATCGTCTTGCCCGAAAACAGGCGCAACTCGGCGTTCAGGCCAGGATCGGAAAGGACACGATAAGCCTGCAGGGCGCCTTGAAACCCCGTGCGGCCGTACTCTTCCGTGTACACCCCAAGTTCCGGCTCGGTGAGCCATTTGCCGGCCAGGACCTCGGCGGAGGAAGGTTGGAATGGAGCGACGGTCTCGGGCATCGTCTTGCCGAGTTCCATGACGTAATAGGTGGGCATTTGCGCAAGTTCGGCGGCGGTTGGCGCCTTCAACGGATGCGGCTTGTTGCCCGGCCAGTCGGCGCTCTTGACGTAGAAAAATGCACGAAGAAACGCGTGTAAGCCTTGTGGGGGTTGCCACATGTCATGGTTCGCCTCACGTGTGCTCAGGTATTGCTGGTAATACTTTCTCGGCGGGTCGAGCGCCGCCAGCGCGGCCGCCAACTTTTGATTGCCAGTGTTCGGTTGAACCGACGATATCTCGCTTTCCGCAATGTTGAACGGAAGCGTCGGCGGACCGGGGAACGGTGCGCTCATCAGCACCACCGACGGAAAGACGTCAGGTCGGGCTAGCGCACAATAGGCCGCGACGGGCGAGCCGAGGTCGTGCCCGACGAGCATTGCCGTACGCCGATACCCCAACGCCAAAACCAATCCGAGAGCGTCACGCGTCATATTCAAAAGGCTGAAGGGTGCCAGCGGTGCGTCATAGTCGTTCAGCCAACCGGTGGTGCGGCCAAAACCCCGCTGGTCGGGCGCCACGACGTGGTAGCCGGCGTCGGCGAGAATCGGGATCAGGTGTCGCCATCCGTAAGCCAAGTCGGGAAAACCGTGCAGAAGCAGGGCGAGCGGCCGGCCGGGGTTCTCGTAACCGGCCTCGAGAATATGGACATCGAGGCCGTTGACCCCGTGGATCATGCGCGAGCGGACCCTCTTCGGAAGCGTTCCATTGCCATATGTTGATGTGGACAAGTCAACTCCTCCTACGGGGGTTGTGTGGACGGGTCGAATCAAGGGGACAAACAGGCTGGCCGCGCCCATCGCCAGGAAGGCTCGTCTGGACGCCGATGGCCGGAAGCGAAGTGGACGGCTCATGATGGAACGCCCCGTCCCCGTGCGAGCGCTGCCTCCATCGTCAGCGAAGACGCACGCGACGAACGATTCGGCCGGCGGGTTTCGGTTATTCGTGCCGTGATCTCGGCAGGCTGCGCACAACTGAGCGAACCTTCTTGACTTGCGATTGGGTCGGGAGGCATCGCCGGGGCTCCGTATATGGTGATCACCATAGTATGTCAATCGCCATAGAACCATCAAGCGAAACGTGCTATGTTCTCGGCATGCCACGTAAGACTGACGCCCGCGCTCGCGCGATTGCCACGGCCCAACGACTGTTTCGCATCCAGGGCTACACTGCGACGGGATTGACCCAGATCCTTGAAGAAAGCGGTGCGCCTAAAGGATCGTTCTACTTCCACTTTCCGCGCGGCAAGGCACAACTCGCAGAAGAAGCAATCGATAGTTACATTGCGGATCGAATCGCTGTATTACGAGACATCTCGGCGAGTACGACGGGTGACGCCCTGAATTTTGTTCATCAGATTTTCAGGACATTCGCGGCTGAAATGGTCGCCTCTGATTTCCAGTATGGATGTCTGATGCAGAATCTGGCGAATGAGCTGCCCGCGCTCGACGCCGAGCTCACCCAACGGGTAGCGCGCGGATTTGTTGAGTCCACCGAAATTATTGCGGAGCACTTTAGAGCGTGCGGTTTCGCTCCCTCGCGCGCTTCCTCCACCGCCGCTGCATTGGTAGCCGCGCTCGAAGGCGCGCGGACGATTGCCCGCCTGGAACGCACGCCCGCTATATTCGAGGCGCTGGCGCTGGTGAGTGTCCAAAGGTGCGCTGATCCCGAAAGGTAATCCGGTCCAGGGTTCCCGGTTCGACGAAATGAGCGCCGAGCATCCTATGAAGAGCGTCGGTCTTTCGCGAATGTCCGTTCGCAGACGCGCAGCCGCCGGATCAATGTCCCGATGAAGTACACCCTCGCCCTGCATTGTTGCCGCAACGGGTGAGGTTCTTGCGTGAGGGCAACCCGTACATCGCGAACCGGTTCGGTCGGCCGAACCAGCGGAGGGTGACGGTGAATGAATGAATGAATGAATGACGAACGCCGCCATTCCTCCCCGCGCCCCAACCAGCGATACCCCACAAAAAAGCCACCCTCCCGGGTGGCTTCCCATCAGCGATCACGCCGGCGATCACCACCGCGTCAGACATGCGTACGCCGACTCGCCTCCGCATCGACATCGCGCAGCGACTTGCCGCGCGTTTCCTTCGCGACGCCCACGCACACAATCGAGATCACGGCCGCGGCGACCAGGTACAGCGCGATCGGCGTCGACGAGTGATAGCGCTCGAGCAGCGACAGCCCGATCAGCGGTGCGAGCGAGCCGGCCATCAGCGGCGCGACCTGGTAGCACAGCGACAGCGCGGTATAGCGCACGTTGGTCGGGAACATCTCGGTCATCAGCGCCGAATACGGCGAGTACGTCATCGATTCGATAAACAGACCGAGCACGATCGCGGCCATGATGATCCAGTCGTTGCCGGTATCCATCATCGGGAACGCGACGAAGCCCCAGCCGGCGGTCAGCACCGCGCCCGTCAGGTACACGGGCTTGCGGCCGACGAAGTCCGATAGCAGCCCCATCAGCGGAATGAAGAAGAAGTGGATCGCGTTGGCCGCGAACATCAGCTTCAGGATCCGCGTTGTGTCGGCCCCGACCACCAGCTTCAGGTAGGTCAGCGAGAACGTGACGACCATGTAGTACAGGATGTTCTCGGCGAATCGCGCGCCGATGCCGATCAGCACCTGCCGCCAGTGATACTTCAGCACGTGCACCACGCCAAGCTGCTTTTCCTGCTTCTGCGCGCGGCGCGCCTGCGCTTCCTTGAAGATCGGCGCATCGTCGACCTTGCGACGAATCCAGAAGCCGATCAGCACGACCACCGCCGAGAACCAGAACGCCGCGCGCCAGCCCCACGACAGGAAGTCGGCCTCGGACAGCGAACTCGACAGCACCAGCAGGATGATGGTCGCGACGAGGTTGCCGGCCGGCACGCCGGCTTGCGGCCAGCTGGCCCAGTAGCCGCGGCGGTTGTCGGGGGCGTGTTCACTGACCAGCAGGATCGCGCCGCCCCACTCGCCGCCGAACGCGAAGCCCTGAATCAGCCGCAGCGACACCAGCAGCACCGGCGCCCAGTAGCCGATCGCATCGAAGGTCGGCAGGCAGCCCATCAGGAAGGTCGTGATGCCGACCACGATCAGGCTGACCTGCAGCAGGTACTTGCGGCCAAACTTGTCGCCGTAGTAGCCGAACACCAGCCCGCCGATCGGGCGCGCGGCGAACCCCACCGCATACAGCGCGAACGCGGCGAGCAGGCCGTCGATCGGATTGCCCGTCTTCTTGAAGAAGTGCGTGCCGAACACCAGCGCCGACGCCGTTCCATACAGGAAGAACTCGTACCACTCCGCCACCGAGCCCACCATCGACGCCGCGACGACCCGCTTCAATTCCCGTTTCGACGCCGTGTCCTGCACGGCTGCTGCACTACCAGGCGAGACTGCCTCGCCGACCTGACTTGTCATTCCGTATCTCCTCTCGTTGTCTTCCATTTCCCGTGACGGGGCGGTTCGCGAGTAAGCGCGCCGAAATATTTTATACAATATCCAATACACAATCCACGCAATCTCAAAAATGCTTTCGGCAGAAATGCGACATGCCGGGCGCGTGGTACGCCGACCGGGATGGAAGCCTGCGAGACGGATGTTTTTGGTCGGAGGAAAGTGCGGCGGGGATAAGCTTGCGGGGCGCCAGTCGGGCTAACAAGGCCATCATGCGGAGCCGGAACGCGGCGTCGACCAGCTTTGTCGAGTGCGCCCGCCCTCCCCGCCGAAGGCCGCCGCGACGCGGCTCTCTACCCTCCGCGGCACCTCGAAACGACGACCTGCGTCACGCCCTTTTTATTTTATATTGTATAAAATATCCGGACTGGCTAGAATGCACTCGTCGATGGCTGACTCTCGGTCGAAACCGGAGGCAACGTTTCGGCACCGAGGCAAACAAGAGGCGGCCAGCCGCCGTCCGGGTGACGTGAAGCACCGACGAGACGGCGAGCGCGCGTACGGCCCAGGTTGCCAGCACTGGCAATTGACCCTATCTGAATGTGAGGAAACGAGATGAGCGACAACATTTTTACCGGCACCATTCCGGCCTTGATGACTCCGTGCACCGCTGATCGTCAGCCGGATTTCGACGCGCTGGTAAAGAAGGGCAAGGAGCTGGTGGCACTCGGCATGCGCGCGGTGGTGTACTGCGGCTCGATGGGCGACTGGCCGCTGCTGACCGAAGCGCAGCGCCAGGAAGGCGTCGCGCGCCTGGTCGAAGCCGGCGTGCCGACGATCGTCGGCACCGGCGCGGTGAACTCGAAGGAAGCGGTGTCGCACGCCGCGCATGCCGCGAAGGTCGGCGCGCACGGCCTGATGGTGATCCCGCGCGTGCTGTCGCGCGGCGCGTCGCCGGCCGCACAGAAGGCCCACTTCGCCGCGATCCTGAACGCAGCGCCGAAGCTGCCGGCGGTGATCTACAACAGCCCGTACTACGGCTTCGCGACCCGCGCCGACCTGTTCTTCGAACTGCGTCGTCAACACCCGAACCTGATCGGCTTCAAGGAATTCGGCGGCGCGGCCGACATGCGCTATGCAGCCGAGAACATCACGTCGCAGGACGACAGCGTGACGCTGATGGCCGGCGTCGACACGCAGGTGTTCCACGGCTTCGTGAATTGCGGCGCGGCAGGCGCGATCACCGGCATCGGCAACGCGCTGCCGCGCGAAGTGCTGCAACTGGTCGACCTGTGCAAGAAGGCCGCGCAAGGCGATGCCGTGGCGCGCGTGCGTGCGAAGGAACTGGAAGCGGCGCTGGCCGTGCTGTCGTCGTTCGACGAAGGCTGCGACCTCGTGCTGTTCTACAAGCACCTGATGGTGCTGAACGGCGACAAGGAATACACGCTGCACTTCAACGAAACCGATGCACTGAGCGACGCGCAACGCAACTACGCGGAAGCGCAATACAAGCTGTTCCGCAACTGGTACGCGAACTGGTCGAAGACCATCGCGTAAGTCGTGCGATACGCGGCCGTGACACGGCCGCCTGCATGAGAAAGGCAAAAGCCACGGAGCGATCCGTGGCTTTTCCTTTATCCGCGCACACTCGACAGGCGCCTGCCGAATCAGTGTCGCTGCACGGCCGCCCCGCTCGCGCGCTGGTGTTCCGTGATCTTCGTGCGGCCAAGGCCGATCGCATACAACGTACCGGCCGCGGCGAGCGCCGGCACCGCAATCAGGCTGAACACATCGCCGAAGCGCCAGCCGAGCCCCAACACGACATGCGCTGCGCGCGCCGCACAGTCAGGGATTCACCGTCCCCCGCCGCGACTCGATCACGTCGATTTTCGCGAGCAGCACGTTGCCGAGTTTCATCACGTTGCGCGGCATGCCCGGAATCGCGAGCAGCACCTCGATCCGCGCGCGCCAGTAACCCGGACGACTCACGCGCATCGCGTACGGCATCGCCGCCGCGCCGGTATCCGCATCGCTTTCCAGCAGCGCGACCATTCTCTCGATATGAGAGAGCTCGCGCTCCACATAGTCTCTTGTCAGCATGTGATTGACACTCCCCCGCAACACGGCATCGGCCTGGCGTCGTCGGCGGGTCGCCGCATGGGCTTTTTCGCTCGACACGCCGTCGTTTCCCGTCACGGTACGCGCGTCGTGTGTCAGGAAATCGCCGGCACGCGCGAGGGTTCTGTTCGTATCGTCGGATCTATGTCGCGCTGCGCAGCCGGTGCCACGTCCATGGCGACGACCGTCAGGCGGGATCGCCGAGTTCGTCGGGAAGTTGAGCGGCTGAACGCGCTCAGCCGCGTCGGCCGCGCGCGCTCGCGCGCTTCCCCGTGCCCGCCGGCGGCTCGCCCGCGCTCATCCGGTCCAGTTGCCGGACAATCTCCGCGCGTAGCTCGGCCGAAATCTCCACGCTGTCGAGGAGCTCCGAGATCCACAGCCCGTCGGCGGCCAGCCGGCAGATCATCAGCGTCGCCGCCCGCTCGAGCGGCACCGGGTCCGGCCGCGTCCACTCGCGCATCGGCACCGACCAGCGCGCGCGCGTCTCCTGCTCGGTGATCATCGATGCGACCAGCACGCGCAGCACGTCGGTGCTCGCGGCCGGCTGCGCGGTGTCGAGCACCGCATGCAGATACGCACGCGCCGCCGCGCCGTCGCCATGTGAATCGGCCGCCCGGCGCGCGGCCATCTGCGTCGCGAAGCGTTCGGTCGCCTGCCCGAACAGCGCATCGAGCAGGCCCTGCTTGTTCGCGAAGTGATACTGCAGCGCGCCTTTGGTCACGCCCGCGCGCTCGGCGACCGCGTCGAGCGTCAGCGCGGCCACGCCGTGACCGGTCGCGATGTCCGACGCGGCTTCCAGCAGTTGCGCGCGCACCTGCTCCGGGGCCTTTTTCCGCCGCACGCCTGCAGCGGGCGTGGGCGCGGGCGCGCTCCGTGCGGCGGCCGGTCCGGCCGTGTCGACAGGCGCGGCGGTATCGCGCGAAGCGGGTTCGAGGCGTTTTTTCATGGGGGCGATGTTAGCACCCGCGGTCTCGATATAAACATTCCGGCCGGATGGTATGATCCGCCGCATGAACAAATCCGGCCCCTCCCCTTGGTCCGCGCTCGACGCCGCGATCGCCCGCGGACGCGACGCGCTGATGCGCCTTCAGCAGCCTGACGGCAGCTGGTGTTTCGAACTCGAATCCGACGCGACGATCACCGCGGAATACATCCTGATGATGCATTTCATGGACAAGATCGACGACGCGCGCCAGGAGAAGATGGCGCGCTACCTGCGCGCGATCCAGCGGCTCGACACGCACGGCGGGTGGGACCTGTATGTCGACGGCGACCCGGACGTGTCGTGCAGCGTGAAGGCGTACTTCGCGCTGAAGGCCGCCGGCGACAGCGAGCATGCGCCGCACATGGTTCGCGCGCGCGACGCGATCCTCGAGCTCGGCGGCGCGGCACGCTCGAACGTGTTCACGCGCATCCTGCTCGCGACGTTCGGCCAGGTGCCGTGGCGCGCGACGCCGTTCATGCCGATCGAATTCGTGCTGTTTCCGAAGTGGGTGCCGATCTCGATGTACAAGGTCGCGTACTGGGCCCGCACGACGATGGTGCCGCTGCTCGTGCTGTGCTCGCTGAAAGCGCGTGCGCGCAACCCGCGCAACATCGCGATTCCCGAGCTGTTCGTCACGCCGCCCGACCAGGAACGCCAGTACTTCCCGCCCGCGCGCGGGATGCGCCGCGCATTCCTCGCGCTCGACCGCGTGGTGCGCCATGTCGAGCCGCTGCTGCCGAAACGCCTGCGGCAGCGCGCGATCCGGCATGCGCAAGCATGGTGCGCGGAGCGCATGAACGGCGAGGACGGCCTCGGCGGGATCTTTCCGCCGATCGTGTACAGCTATCAGATGATGGACGTGCTCGGCTACCCGGACGATCATCCGCTGCGCCGCGACTGCGAGAACGCGCTGGAGAAGCTGCTGGTCACGCGGCCCGACGGCAGCATGTACTGCCAGCCGTGCCTGTCGCCGGTGTGGGACACCGCGTGGAGCACGATGGCGCTCGAGCAGGCGCGCGGCGTGGCCGTGCCGGAAGCCGGCGCGCCCGCGAGCGCACTGGACGAACTCGACGCACGCATCGCCCGCGCGTACGACTGGCTGGCCGAGCGCCAGGTGAACGACCTGCGCGGCGACTGGATCGAGAACGCGCCCGCCGACACGCAACCGGGCGGCTGGGCGTTCCAGTACGCGAACCCGTACTACCCCGACATCGACGACAGCGCGGTCGTCACCGCGATGCTCGACCGCCGCGGCCGCACGCATCGCAACGCGGACGGCTCGCATCCGTATGCGGCGCGCGTCGCGCGCGCGCTCGACTGGATGCGCGGGCTGCAATCGCGCAACGGCGGCTTCGCGGCCTTCGACGCCGACTGCGACCGCCTGTACCTGAACGCGATTCCGTTCGCCGATCACGGCGCGCTGCTCGATCCGCCGACCGAGGACGTGTCGGGCCGCGTGCTGCTGTGCTTCGGCGTCACGAAGCGCGCGGACGACCGCGCGTCGCTCGCGCGCGCGATCGACTACGTGAAGCGCACGCAGCAGCCCGACGGCAGCTGGTGGGGCCGCTGGGGCACGAACTACCTGTACGGCACGTGGAGCGTGCTGGCCGGGCTCGCGCTCGCGGGCGAGGACCCGTCGCAGCCGTACATCGCCCGCGCGCTCGCGTGGCTGCGCGCCCGTCAGCACGCGGACGGCGGCTGGGGCGAGACGAACGACAGCTACATCGACCCGGCGCTCGCCGGCACCAATGCGGGCGAAAGCACGTCGAACTGCACCGCGTGGGCGCTGCTCGCGCAGATGGCGTTCGGCGACGGCGAATCGGAATCGGTCAGGCGCGGCATCGCGTATCTGCAATCCGTGCAGCAGGACGACGGCTTCTGGTGGCACCGGTCGCACAACGCGCCGGGCTTTCCGCGCATCTTCTACCTGAAGTATCACGGCTACACGGCGTACTTCCCGCTGTGGGCGCTCGCGCGCTATCGGCGGTTGGCTGGCGGCGTGTCGGCAGCGGGCGCGCACGCGGTGCCGGCGTCCACGGGCGCGGACGCCGCGCTCGCCTGAGCACGGGCACGGGCACGGGCACGCGCACGACGCACGTTACGGCTTGCCGTTCAGCGACTCGACGATCCGGTACGCGGCTTTCACGCGATCCTCGATCGGAAAGCTGCGGTTCGCGAGCATCACGATCGCGATCCGCTTCGCCGGGACGAACGCGACATAGGTGCTGAAGCCGTTGGTCGAGCCGGTCTTGTTGATCCACGTGTCCGGGCGCGGCGCGAGCGGCGGCTTGAGTTCGGTCGCGGGCGTCGCGTCGTGGAGCATCGCCGGCCCGTTGCCTTCGAGCAGCGTCGGCAGCGCGACCGGATACGGATACTGTTCCCAGATCAGGTCCTGCGTGAACGGCCCCGCACGGAAATAGCCGGTGTGCGTGCGCTCGAGCGCGCGCTGCATACGCGGCGCCGTTTCGACGAGCCCCATGTTCGCCTGCACGAAGCGCAGCAGGTCGGCCGCCGTGGTCCGGACGCCATACGCCGGCTGCCACAGCATGCCGCCCGTCATCCGGATCGGCTTGCCGTCCTGCGTATAGCCCTGCGCATAGTCGCCCCGGCGCGCGGCGGGCACGTTGATATAGGTATGCGTCATCCCGAGCGCGGGGAATAGCCGCTGTTCCATCAACGCCGCGAAGTCGCGGTTCATCGCCTTCGCGGTGAGTTGCCCGAGCATCCCGATCGCGACATTCGAATACGTGCGGCGCGTGCCCGGCGCGTACGCGGGCCGCCACGCATCGAGATAGCGCATCAGGTCCGCGTCGTCGCGGATGCTGTCCGGCACCTGCAGCGGCATCCCGCCCGGCGTGTGCGTGCCGAGCTCGAGCAGCGTCACGCCACCGAACGGCTTGCCCTGCATTGCGGGCAGGTACTTGGCCGCCGGATCCGACAGCGACAGCTCGCCGCCCTCCTGCGCGTCGGACGCGAGCGTCGCGGTCAGCGTCTTGCTGACGGAGCCGATCTCGAACAGCGTGTCGCCGGTCACCGGCTTGCCGGTTTGCGTCGACATCACGCCGTAGTCGAACACGTAGGGCTTGCCGTCGGCGACGATGCCGATCGCCATGCCGGGAATGGCGAACTGCTTCATCAGCGGCGCGACGTTGCGGGTCACGGTGTCGTGGATCTCGTCGGGCGTGGCGGCGGCCGCGCGGCCGGCCGTGACGGCGGCGCACGCGGCGACGAACAGGGTCGCGGCGATGCGTATCGCGTTGAATCGCATGGTTGCGGTTCCTTCGATTTTCTGATGGTTGTGTGGACAACAGGTCCGGCCGCGCCGCGCGGAGACTGCTGCAGCCGGCCGGTCGAAGCAGGACTATCCGCCGCCGGCCGCCGTTCAACAATCGAGGATATTTTGCGCAAGCCTAAAGAAAATCTTATGCAACGCATGCACCGGCCATGCCGATGTCAGTCAGGCAACCGGTCGAGAAAGGCCAGCATCGCGGCGTTGAAGCGCGCCGGCCGCTGCAGCGGCGCGAAGTGGCTCACGCCGGGCAGGATCGTCAGCGTCGCGCCCGGAATCGTGCGCGCGAGATAGGCCGCATGCTCGGGGCGGATGAACTCGTCGTGCTCGCCCTGCACGATCCCGACCGGCACCGCGATCGCCGCGAGGTCGGCCGCGCTGTAATTTGGTTGCGTGCGCATCATTTCGCTGACGGCGGCGACGAACGCGTCGAACTGGTCGGGCGTCGCGGACAGTCGCGCGTAGTCCTTGCGGTGTCGCGCGAAGCAGCGGTCGATCAGCGGGCTCGGCACCATCTCCTTCGTGCCGCCGGGATCCATGTTGCACGCGAAGAAGAACACGCCCGCCGCGCGCTGCGGCGCGCGGGCGGCCAGCACGAGCGACACGCACGCGCCGTCGCTCCAGCCGACGAAGCGCGCGCGCCCGATGTGCAGCGCATCGAGTACCGCGAGCACGTCCGAGGCCATGCGGTCGTACGAATAGGGGCGATCGTCGCGCGTGCTGCGGCCGTGGCCGCGGCTGTCGATCACGATCGCGCGGTAGCCGGCCGCGAGCAGCGCCGGCACCTGATTGCCCCAGTTGCCGCCGTGGCCGAGGCCGCCGTGCAGCAGCACGACCGGCGGGCCGTGGCCGAACGACGCGTGCCAGATGCGCGCGCCGTCGTGGTCCAGCCATCCTTCGGCATCGGCCGCGGGCAGCGGCGTGCCGCCTTGCGCGTCGAAGCGGACGAGGTCGTCGTCGGCGAATTCCGCAGTCATCGTTCTGCCGTCCTTTCGAGGGAGACGAGCTTGCGATTGTAATGCCCGGCGTGGCGTGCTGCTGCTATGCGGCGGCCGTGCCGTGCCGTCAGGCCTGAGTCGATACGAACCCGCCGGACGTCGAGCCGCCCGACTTCTGGAGGGCCTGCGCGAGCTGCGCGATCGCCGTCGACAGCGCACCCGAGATCGTGCTCGCTTCCGCGCTCAGCGTCTGCTGCTCGACCGCCGCGGCCGGGTCATCCTTCGCGCGCTGCGCGGCGGCCGCCATTTGCTGCTGCAGTTGCGCGAGTTGCTTCTGCAAGCGCTCGATGAGCTGTTTCAGTTGCGCGACCGCTGGATCGTCGGCCGAAGATCCCGACGCGCCCAGCGTCTCGCCCGCGCCGCCGGACGGCGCGGCGCCGCTCGCTGACGTCTTCGTTGCACTGCCCGTGGGCGACGACGCAGCCGCGGTGGCGGTCGGCGCGGCGCCTGTGCCGGACGGGTTGGCGGCCGCGTTGGTGGTGGCGAGCGGGGTCTGCGTGGCGGAAGAGAGATCGATCTGCATCGTGTCGGTCCGTAATGAGTGTGTGCGACTCGCGTCGGTTGAACAGGGAAAACCTTGCAACCGGTTTACGGTATTTGTCCGACGAAACTTTAGTCTCGCTTTCTGCGGCGCGCCGGCGCGGCCGCGCAGCCGGCACCGCGCGCCATTGTCATGCGCAGGCTGCGGATTGCTGCGAAGGGGCCAGAATGACCGGCCATCCGCGCTGGTAAAATCGCCGGCTGGCCTGCCGCTGCAGCACACCGGCTGCTTTCGACAAGCCTTGCGGGCTACCCCCGCACCGGCGCCCGCCCGATCGGGCGCGACACGCGACGCCGTCCGGCGCCGTCGCCGCGCGAGCCCCGCGCCCGCAGCGACACGACGACGCGACGGCTTCGGCGCGCATCCCCTTCATCACGCACTTTGAGGAATTCACGATGGCCCGCATCGGCGCCTTCTGCCTGACCACGTGGCTCGCGGCCGCGATTCTCTATTTCGGCCAGCATTCGGTCGCGATGATTGCGCTCAGCGGCGTGGTCGTGTTCGGCGGGTTCGATCTGCTGCGTCCGTAACGGAGCGCCGGTTCATCGCAGGCGCGGCCCCCGCCCCTCGTCGCACGTCAGCCCCATCCGCATCGCCAACAGCGAACCCGCAGCCGACCCACCCGCGCCACACGTCAGCGAGGCAACGTCCGCAGCGACGACGGCCCGCCCGACAGCGCGATCCGCTTGCCCGTATCGCGCAGCTGGCCACCTTCCACCGCATACAGCGCAAGCTGCCGCTCGACGTTGAACTGCACGATCACGTGCCGGCTGTCAGCGGTGAATACGATGCCCTGCGCGGCTTCGCCGCCCGGCACTTCACTCGTCTGCACCGCGCGGCCGTTGCGGATCTCGAACAGCACGACCTTGCCGAGCTTGTGGCGGCCCGGGTTGTTGGCCGTGAGGTTCGAGCCGTCCATCGCCTGCACGGCGATCCACTTCCCGTTCGGCGAGATCGCGACGCCTTCCGGCAGCGACGGCACGTTCAGGTACTGGACCGTGCGGAACGGCGTGCGCGACACGTCGATCAGCGCGACCGAATCGGCATCGCCCGCGAGCGTGCCCGTATAGCCCGGCAGCCCCGCGAGCCCGACGTTGCTGACGACGGCCCAGCGGTTGTCGCTCGACACGTCGATCGTGTAAGGCGCAACGCCCGTGCTCAGCCGCGCGCCGCTGTCGGTCACCTTGCCGTCGTCGACGTTCAGCACCGCGACACCCTGCTCGTCGCGCAGCGACACGAGCGCATGCTTGCCGTCGTGCGTGAAGCTGATCCCGGCGAGCCGCTTCTTGCCGATCTTCAGGTTGCCGTCGAGCGTCACCTGCGTGCCGTCGATCCCCAGGATCGACACGCTGCCGTCGACGTTCGCCACCAGCGCGACGCGACCGGACCGGTCGATCGCGATCCCCTGCGGGTGCGTGCCGAGTTCGATGCGCGTGATCGCCGCCGGCGACGCCTCGAGATTCACGACCTGCAGGAACGTGTCGTACACGAGTTGCTTCGCGCTCGTGTCGTAACGCGTCGGCGCGCCGACCAGCGCGAGTTTCGCGTCGGGCGTGATCGCGACGGCCTGCGGCGGCCCCTGGATGCCGTTCTCGACGTCGACCTGCAGCGCGATCTTCGGCGGGAACACGCTGGCATCGAGCAGCGTCAGCGTGTCGGCAGGCGGCGATGCGAGAAAGGTGTCGCGGCCTTCGACGCGCTGGTACTTGCCGTCGTTGCCGGACACGATCCAGTCGGCCGCGTGCGCGGCGACGGCGGTGGTGGCAAGCGTCAGCGCGGCGAGCAGACGGGCGCGACGAAGGCGAAAAGGATTCGAATGCATGACGGACGGTTCTCCGGATCGGTTGCGGACGCAAGGAATCGCACGACCCTGCTGCTCGACGGGTCGATGCCATCGCATCATGCACTAAAGCGCGAAACCGGTGTCGCGAGGCCGCCGCTCAGCGAGTGCGCGGCCCCGCGCCGTCCCACTGGCGAACGTCGTCGAGCGGATACACGGGCCGCGCGAGCCGCTCGTAGCGGAACAGCCCGAAGTCCGACCCGGTCACGCCGCGGCTGTCGCACTCGACGAGTGCGGCCGCGATCGGCACGAACACGGGCCGGCAATACATGCGCGACTTCAGCAGCAGGAATCGTGCGCGGCGTGGATCGACGCCGACGCTCTCGAACACGCCGAGATCCCACGGTTCCTGCGTGCGCTCGGTGACGACCAGCGTCGCCACGCCGATATCGAGCACCGCCGCGCGGCCCATGTATGCGCGTTGGCCCGTGTAGGTCGGCCCGGTAATCACGTATTCGCCGTCGGTGATGGCGCGCACGATGCCCGTCGCGCGAAACGGTGCGCGCCGCGCGCCGCCATGCGACGGCATCCGGTTGCCGACCGGCACCGTGACGGTCGCGCCCACGCCCGCGTCGATCAGCGCCGCGACGGCTTCGGGATCGCACAACGGCCCGCTGACGATCCCGTCGAGCCCCTGCGCGAGCGCGGCCTCGAGCAGGTCCATCGTGTCGCATGGGCCGCCCGACATGCAGTTGTCGCCGTGATCGAGCATCAGCACCGGACGGTCCGCGCCGCGCGCCAGCGCCGCGGCCTGCGCGACCGATTCCGCGAGCGGCGCGCTGCGGTACACGAACGCGTCACGCGCGTCCCAGATCTGCCGGGCGATGCGCTCGGCCACCGCATCGGCTGCCGCACGGTCGCCGTCGGCGACCACCACGACGCTGATACACGGCGCGGGAATATCCGCGAGCGAGAAGCCGGGCAGCACCGACACCGCGAGCATCCCCTCCGCCTCGGCCGCGCGCGCGGCCTCCACCGCGCGCCGCATCGCGCCTTCGGCGCTCGCGCTGCGCAGCGTCGACGTCATCAGCGGCGGCTGCCGCCATGCGAGCACGGGCCGCGCGCGGCCGTGCAGCCGCTCGAGCAGCACGCGTGCCGCATGCTCACCCGTCTCGTACATGTCGACGTGCGGATAGGTCTTGAAACTGACGATCACGTCCGCGTGGTCGATCATCTTCTGCGTGACGTTCGCGTGCAGGTCGAGCGCCACCGCGATCGGCGCATCGGGCAGCGCGGCGCGCACGCGCGCGAGCAGGTCGCCCTCGCCGTCCGCGGATTGCTCGGCGACCATCGCGCCGTGCAGATCGAGCATCACCGCGTCGCAGCCTGGCGTGGCCGCGACGATCGCATCGCAGATCGCCGCATATGCATCGGCCGCGACCGGGCCGCTCGGGTTGGCGGCCGCCGATACGGGCGTCACGATCTCGGCGCCTTCACGCTCGGCCGCGTCGAGGAACGCGGCCATCGCGGTGCGCATCCCGTGATTCGCGCGATACGCGTCGTCGCCCCAGTCGGGGCCGTTGCGACCGAACGCGGCGAGCGGCGTCGGCACCGGCGAGAACGTGTTCGTCTCGTGATTCATCCGGGCGATCAGGATTTTCATCGTGCCTCCGTCGTTGTCTGCAGGACCCGCATCGTCGAACTCCTCTCGATCATTCAAGCGTACCCCGTCGTCCCCTTCGTCTCCAGGTATTCGACGAGGCCGAACTCCGCATACTCGCGGCCGTTGCCCGAGCGCTTGTAGCCGCCGAACGGGGCGGCCGGGTTCCACGGCGGGTAGTTGATGTGGACATTGCCGACCCGCAGCCGCGCCGCTACCCTGCGTGCGCGA
The DNA here is from genome assembly GCF_000203915.1 of Burkholderia ambifaria AMMD. Lineage (NCBI taxonomy): Bacteria > Pseudomonadati > Pseudomonadota > Betaproteobacteria > Burkholderiales > Burkholderiaceae > Burkholderia > Burkholderia ambifaria. The sequence continues at coordinate 656,104 of NC_008392.1, read as the reverse complement.
TCGAGATCCTTCGACTGCACATAGGCCGCGAGCCCGTAGACCGAGTCGTTCGCGAGCGCGATCGCCTCGTCCTCGGTGTGGTAGGTCATGATCGACAGCACCGGCCCGAAGATTTCCTCGCGCGCGATCGTCATGTCCGGCGTGACGTTCGAGAACACCGTCGGCCGCACATAGAAGCCGTCGCACAGCCCGTCGGGCCGGCCGGGCCCGCCCGCGACGAGCGTCGCGCCCTCGGCGATGCCGCGCTGGATCAGCTGCTGGATGCGGTCGAACTGCGTGCGGCTGACGACCGGTCCGATGTCCGTTTCCGGCGAACGCGGATCGCCGACGACCGTGCGCGCCGCCTCGGCACGCGCCGCTGCCTCGGCCGCGGCCAGCTGGTCGACATGCACGAACATCCGCGTCGGCGCGTTGCACGACTGCCCGCTATTGCTGAAGCAGCTGCGCACGCCGCGCGCGACCGCATCCTCGATGTCGGCGTCGGGCAGGATCAGGTTCGGGCTCTTGCTGCCGAGCTCCTGGTGCACGCGCTTCACCGTGTCGGCGGCCGCCTTCGCGACCTCGACGCCCGCACGCGTCGACCCGGTGAACGACACCATGTCGACGTCCGGATGCCGCGACAGCGCGTCGCCGACTTCATGCCCGTAGCCATGCACGAGGTTGAACACGCCGGGCGGCACGCCGGCTTCGTGCAGGATCTCCGCGAACAGGACCGCGCTGAACGGTGCGATCTCGCTCGGCTTGAGCACCATCGTGCAGCCGGCCGCGAGCGCCGGCGCGACCTTGCACACGATCTGGTTGATCGGCCAGTTCCACGGCGTGATCAGTGCGCACACGCCGATCGGCTCGTGCGACACGAGCAGCGAATCGGTCTGCGTGCTGAACCGGAACGCCTGCAGCGCACGGATCGTCTGTTCGAGATGCGCGGTGCCGACCGCGGCCTGCATCGCGCGTGCGAACGCGATCGGCGCACCCATCTCCTGGCTGATCGTGTGCGCGACTTCGTCGTAGCGGCGCTGGTAGATCTCGAGCACGCGCCGCAGCAGCGCGACACGCTCGTCGACCGTCCAGCGCGAGTACGTATCGAAGGCCTGCTTCGCCGCGCTGACCGCCCGGTCGACGTCGGCCGGCCCGCCGATCCTGAGCTGCGCATACGGCCGCGCCGTGCTCGGGTCGATCACGTCGATCGACTTCGCATCGGCCGGATCGAGCCACTGGCCGTCGATATAGGACTGTTGTGACGTTCGCATCGAATGCTCCTGAAATGAAGGACGCCGCGCTCAACGCGTCGCACGCGCAAAGGTATCGACGAGGATGTCGCGGATCTGCGCGACGAACCACACGATCTCGTCGCGCGACATCACGAGCGGCGGCGAGAACTGCACGATCGGCGTGCCTTCGTGATCAACGCCCGCGCGGCACAGCAGCCCCGCGTCGAAGATCGCGGGCGCGAGCAGCGTCGACACGAAGGCCTGCGCGCCGATGCCCGCTGCCCAGCGGCGCGCGGCCTTGTCGGTCACGAGTTCGAGCGAGTAGTGATAGCCGTCGCCGCGCACGTCGCCGACGCACGGCAGCTCGAGCAAGCCGTCGAGCGTCTGGCGGAACACCGCTTCGTTGCTGCGCACGTTCGCGAGCACGCCTTCGCGCTCCATGATCGCCAGGTTCGCGAGCGCGGCCGTGCAGGCGACCGGATGACCGCCGTAGGTCGCGCCGTGCAGGAACATCTGCTGCGGGCCCGCGAGCACCGTATCGACCACCGTGTCGCTCGCGATCACGCCGCCGAGCGGCACGTAGCCCGACGCGATGCCTTTCGCGAACGTGATGATGTCCGGCTTGAGCCCGTAGCGCGCGGAGCCAAAATATTCGCCGAGCCGGCCGAACCCGCAGATCACCTCGTCCGCGACGAGCAGCACGCCGTGCCGGTCGCAGATGTCGCGCAGCCCGGCCGCATAACCGGCTGGCGGCGTCAGGCTGCCGCCCGCGTTCTGCAGCGGCTCGACGACGATCGCGGCGACGGTGTCCGGCCCTTCCTGGACGATCAGCGATTCGATCTCGTCGAGCAGATGGCGCGTGAACTGCGCTTCCGTCTCGCCTTCCGGCCGCCCGTAGCGCTTCGTGTTGCTCACGTGCCGCACGCCCGCCATCAGCGGCTCGAAATGCTTGCGGAAGTTGGTCATCCCGTTCAGCGCGAGTGCGCCGAACGACGTGCCGTGATACGCGACGCGCCGCGCGATGAACTTGCGCCGCTGCGGCTCGCCGCGCGCCTGATGGTACTGGCGCACCAGCTTGATCGCCGACTCGTTCGACTCCGAGCCGCTCGACGTGAAGAACACGCGGTTCAGGCCGTCTGGCGCGAGCGCCGCGAGCTTGTGCGCGAGACGAATCGCCGGTTCGTGACCGTAGCCCCAGTTGGTCGCGAACGGCAGCCGCACCATCTGCTCGCGGATCGCGTCGCCGATCTCCGCGCCGTGGCTGTAGCCGACCTGCACGCAGTACAGCCCGGCCAGCGCGTCGAAGTAGCGCTTGCCGTTGCGGTCGACGAGCCAGCAGCCTTCACCGCGGTCGAACACCGTCAGCGCCTGCTCGCGATAGGCATCGGCGTGCGTGAAGTGCATCAGCAGGTGGCGCTTGCCGAGCGCCTGCAGGTCCGCATCGAGATTGACGTCAACACCGTTCATGGGTCACTCCTCCTTTTTGTGTTGCGACACCGGCGACCGGACGCCGCCGGCCGGTCATTCAGTTCATCGACAGCGTCGGCGCCGGCCGCGTGAAACCGCGCGTGAGCCACAGCAGCTGGCAAAGCCCGAGCGCGAGCCAGCCGAGGCCGACGTAGAAGGTCTGGCGCGAGAGCCCCGACCACAGCCATACGTTCATCGCGAAGCCGAGCGCGGGCACCACGCCGAACTTGATCCAGCACGCGAAGCGGCGGTGTTCCGGGCGGCCGAGGTAGCTGCGCATCACGCACAGGTTCACGACCGCGAACGCGACGAGCGCGCCGAAGCTGATCATGGTCGACGCGAGATCGAGCGTGATGAACAGCGCGGACAACGACACGGCGCCGACCGCGAGCGTCGCGCGCACCGGCGTGCGCAGCCGCGCATGCAGGTGGCCGAACACGCGCTCGGGCAGCACCTGGTCGCGGCCCATCGCGAACAGCACGCGCGTCACGCTCGCCTGGCCGGCCATCGCGCTCGCGAAGCAGCCGGCCACGTAGACCGCGACGAAGAACGCCGACAGCGTGCCGCCGCCGATGCGTCGCATCAGTTCGAGGCTCGCCGAATCGAGATCCTTGAATGCATGCCAGTCCGGAAACACCACCTGCCCCGCATACGCGATCAGCATGAACAGCAGGCCGCTCGCGAGCGTGCAGAGCAGGATCGCGCGCGGCACCGTACGGCGCGGCTCGTGCGTTTCCTCCGACAGCGTCGACACCGCGTCGAAGCCGAGGAACGACAGGCACAGGATCGCGGACCCGGCGAGGATCGCGCGCGCGTCGCCCGACGACGGCAGCGCGAGCGTCGTCGTCAGCCCCTCGCCGGCCGCGACGTGCGCGGCCGCCGCGACGAACACCGCGATGAACACCAGCTGGCTCGCGATCAGGATCAAGTTCACGCGATTGACGAGCCGGATGCCGACGATGTTCAGCCCGGTGATCAGCGCAATGCTCGCGACGATCCACACGCTCGCCGGCACCGCCGGAAACAGCTGCTTCATGTAGATTCCGATCGCGAGGTAGCTGATCATCGGGATGAACAGGTAGTCCATCAGCAGCGCCCAGCCGACCATGAAACCGGCCGACGTGCCGAAGCTGCGGCTCGCGAACGTATAAGCGGAACCGGCGCTCGGCATCAGCCGCGCCATGTGGCCGTAGCTGTGTGCGGTCAGCAGCATCGCGACCAGCGTGACCGCATACGCGATCGTCAGATGGCCGTTGGTCTCGCGCGTGACGATCCCGTAGGTCGTGAACACCGTCATCGGCAGCATGTACGCGAGGCCGAAGATCACCAGCGTAAACAGCCCGAGCGAATGCGCACTGCCTGGTCCCGGGTCGGCGTGCCCGTTCGCATGCGCCTGCACAACGTCTGTCGCGGCGCTGGGCGCGCACTGCTCCGGCCTCGTGTCTTTCATGCTGTCCTCGCGTGGATGTCGTTCATGACGTCAACACTCGTGTCGTCGGCAATGCGGGCATCGCAGGCATTGCGCGATTCGGAAACGAGTGTGGTGCGCCAAAAAATCGACGACGAATGAGAAAAGCGGACGTAATCAGGGGATATTTGCGGACGTGCGACCGGCGGCGTGTCGCGAGCGGGGAAGGCCCGCTGGCGTTTCGCGGGCATTCCCGCTATGTTCTATGCGAACCCGTCGTCGCCCTCGCACCATGGACAGCAAGTCCCATCGACCTCAAAGCCGCGCCGAACGCAGCCTGCGTTCGGCACTCGGCCTCGCGCGTCCCGCCGGACGCCAGGAGGACATTCCCGCCACCGTGCACGCGATCGCGGCCGCGCTCGACGAGTGCCGCGTCCGGCATATCGATGGCGCCGCGCTGCTCGAAGGCACGGGCCTCGGCGCGGCCGAAGTCGCGTCGCCGAGCCTGCACGTGAATCGCGGCCAGGAGCAGCGCTGCTTCCGCAATCTGCTGCGCTGCACCGGCTTGCCGTCGATCGGCCTGTCGATCGGCGCGCGGCTCCATGTGTCGACGCTCGGCCTGGCCGGCTACGCGATGCTGATCAGCGGCTCCGTGATGCAGGCGTTCCGGTGCATGAGCCAGTTTCCGTTGTTCATGGGCTTGTATTTCGACGTGCGCGTGCACGCGCATGCGCATGCGCATGCGCAAGGCATGAGCGTGACGATCGACCGGTACAACGGCGAACCCGACATCGAGGTGTTCCAGACCGACATGTGCCTGGCGAGCCTGCGCCTGATCGTGTCCGACCTGGTCGGCAAGCCGGTGTGGCCCGCCCGGTTGCATCTCGCGCGCCGCGCGCCGCGCAATGGCGCGGACTACGCGCATCACTTCGGCTGCCCGGTGGCGTTCAATGCCGGCGAGAACCGGCTCGTGTTCACGAGCGTGAACGGCACCGAGGTGCCGCGGCTCGCGAACGAAGTCAGCTTCAATGCGCTGCACGGTCAGTGCGAAGCGCTCGAGCGACAGTGGGCGGCGTCGATCGGCACGCGCTTCGCCGACCGCGCGAAGGAATTGATGGCGCGCGACCTCATGCGCTTCAAGTCGATGACGTCGCTCGCGAACGCGCTGCATCTGACCGAGCGCACGTTGCGACGCCGGCTCGAGAAGGACGGCATCACGTTTCAATCGCTATTGGACGACGTGCGCCGTCAGGAGGCGGTGCGGCTGCTCGACGAGCCGACGCTGAGCGTGGCCGCGATCGCGGAGCGGCTCGGCTACAGCGAACCGCGCAGCTTCCGCCATGCGTATCGGCGCTGGACCGGCAAGACGCCGCGCGCGGGCGCAGGTTCGGACGGCGACGCGTGCAGTGGCGTGGCCGTGCACACGCCCGATTCAAGCGGGCGTAGATGCCGCACGGAGTGAAGATCGCTGCGCGGCGTGTCGAATCGGTCGTGCGGCATCATCGTGCGGTGCCGTGGGTAGTCGTCGCGGCTCGCGCGTTCGAAATGCGCGGCCAATCCACTCCGGGCGCGGATGCATTCTGCACGGCGCGCGCGAACGATCGCACTGCACACGCCGCGAGTCCGACACGCGCTCGGCTCACGCATCCGGCAGCACTTCGAAACGCAATCCGGCATGGCGCTCGAGACGTTCGACGAAGCGCGTGTCGAACATCGTCGCGGGCGTCCAGAACCCGCCGCCGCGCCCGATCTTCGCGCCGTCTCGGCTGCAATCCAGCGCGAGGCTGAGCGCGGCCTGCCCGAGCATCTTGCCCGTCGAGCCGTATCCGGGATCGCGATCGCCGGTGACTTTCACGCGCAGCGTCCGCCCGTCGTCGGCGCGCCCGAAGAAGCGCAGATCGTAGCGGCCGGCCAGCTGCGCCGCGACACTCGGCCCCTCGCCCGGCTTCGGCAGCAGGAAGCGCTCCATCAGGCCGCGCACCGGCGGGATGAGCACGCCCGCCATGAACGCGCCGAGGCCGGCCACCATCGTCAGCGCGGCGAGACGGCCCTTCAGGCCCGTGCCCGTGATGACGGCCTCGTCATAGGCGAACCGGCTGCCGTATGCGTCGCCGGCGAGCGCGTTCGAGCGATGCACGACGCGCTCGTTGACGGCCGCCATCACGAACGGCGCGATCGACGTGCCGCTGTCGCGATCGAATTCCGCCGACCGGACCGCGTGCTGCCGCACCGTGAAGCGATGATCCGCCGGACACAGCGCATACGGATCGAGCAGTTCGCGGCGCAACGCGGGATCGGCCGCGGCTTCGCGCACGACGTTGATCACGCTCGCGACCGTTCCGCCCGACGCGCCGCCCTTCAATGTCTTCACGCGCATCTTCACCTGCGTGGCCGGCACGCCCCACTGCCGCCGTGCGTGCTGCTGCAGGAACAGCACGCCGATATCCGACGGCACCGAATCGAAACCGCAGCAATGCACGATGCGCGCACCCGATTGCCGGGCTGTCGGCTCGTACCGTTCGATCATCCGCTTGATCCACTGTGTCTCGCCGGTGAGATCGCAGTAGTCCGTACCGGTTTGCGCCCAGATCCGGACCAGCGGTTCGCCATACAGCGCGTACGGCCCGACGGTCGACACGACGACACGCGTGCGTGCGCACCACGCCTGCAATTGCGTGTCGTCGGCCGCATCGGCGACGATGATCGGCAGCGTCTGCCAAGCGGCGCCGAGTGCCTCCCTGACGTGCCGGAGCTTCGCGTCGGAGCGGCCGGCAATTGCCCAGCGCAGCGTTTCGCCGCTGCCCGACAGGTATTCGGACAGGTAGCGCGTCAGGATCTGCCCGACGAAGCTGGTGGCGCCGAATACGACGAGATCGAGATCATGGGTCGGCTGGGTCATCGACGCTTCCTCTGAAAGGGGTTGGCTAACGGCAGCCGCGCTCATCGAACGCCTTCAATGGCGTCGGCAGGTTCAGCACGAGCTGCGCATCCTGGACCACGTCGAACCGCACGATGGTGGACACGCCCAGCGCATCGAGCAGTTGCCTCAGCGGGCCGCCGTGCCGCACCAGCTCGACGCCGCGCGGCAACACGCGCTGCGCGAACGACAGCGTATTGGTCTGCACCGAACTCTGGTGCCATACGCCGTCGACGAGATTGATCATGATATTCGTGCCCATGCGCGACTGGGAAGGTACATCGGTCAGCGCGGGCGTCGAGGCGTTCAGCGTCAGGTCGGGCCGACCGTCCGCTCGAGCGGATGCACATGCCTCTATCCGATGCGTATGACCCGGCCGCGAGAATGATCGGGAATCCCAAGAGCCGGAGCGCGTAACGATGCCCGCGCACCCGGCCCCGCATCGTCATTCGAGTTCGACGCCCTTGAGCTCGGGGATCACGAACAGCGTCGCGACCATGTCGAGCATGTAGAGGCCGGCGAGCAGCGCGATCCCCGTCTGGAACGAGTAGCGCGCGGCCAGCGCCGACCGCCACCGCCCGAAGCCGCCGACCGCGCGTCCGATATTCCCCAGCACGTTCTGCGCGGTCGCGCGCGCGGCGGTCGGATTGCCGTCGGACATCAGCGTCCCGTAGCCGCCGACCATCCCGTTGACGAACATTGCGCACGCACAAAGCGCCGCGCGCGCCCGCTTCCGGGAACGGAACGGGCGGCGGTAATGAATTTGAAAGGTAGCGGAGCCGGCGATCCCGCCATCAGGCGGGACACCGAAGAACGGGAAGAAGCGGGTGTGGCGCGGCCGGCGTCGCCGCCGGCGCGGGTCGAACGGCACCGCGGCGGTGCCGGTGCGGCATCAGCCCTGGTCGTCCCCGGGCCACCAGGTTCGGGCCTCGCGGTCGACGAGCAGCGTGTCGAGATCCTTGCCTTCGAGCCATTTGGGTCGCGGGCCGCGGCCGGACCATGAGCGGCCGGTCGTCGGATCGTAATACTTGGCAGGCGCCTTGCGTTTTCGCTGGACGATGTAGCCGAGGGCGCTCAGCACTTCCTGCTGCGTGATGCCCAACAACTCGACCTGCTCCTTGAATGCCGCGAGTGCGGCTTGCTTCTCCTTCTGCTTGGCATCCGACAACTTGATGTTCAGGTCCCGAAGTTGTGCTTCGAGTTCCTGCAGGGCCTGGGTCATGTATTCATCCTCTTTGGGTATGTTTTTATTCAAAAAACCTCCGATGGCCGAACCTATCACGAAGTTCCGCCAATCTGTGTTGCGATGTGTGAATTCGCCCGGACCTGCAAGGCTTTCGCAGTATGCCGCAGGCAACGCCATCGTCGAAAGCCGCATGGCATCGGCACGCAACACGGGGCGCGTCGCGCTCGAACGCGCGGCGCGCCGCCTTGGTGGCGACCTCCTCGCCACCGGGCGCCGCCCCCTTGTGCGGGCGCGGCAGCATGGCGCGAATGATAGCAGTGCCCATCCCTCGTGTTTGAGGACTTTTGCGGTCCGGCGCAGCCCGGGCTTCGCCGGACCTCGCGCGTCGACGCCTGCGCGGCGATTTACGCGCCGAAGCTGCACCCGTCCCACGCGATCCGGGCGAACAGCGCATGCAGCTTCGCGCCGCGCGCGGCGTTCAGCGCGCGCGCATGGGCGACGCGTCCGGCCAGGTATGCGCGGAAATCCGGGTGCGCGGCACGATTCTGCGACGCCGGTCCGTGGCGGATGCAGTTGGTCAGGATGGCCTTCAGGACATCGAACTCGTCGCGCGCCAGATTCGGATGGCGATTGACGACCACGCCGGCCAGTTGCTGCCGCACGCCGCGCCGCATCACGCGCGTCTTGCGCAGCTGCAGCGCGAAGCCTTCCTCGAGCGCGATCGCGGCGACCCGCACCTGCAGCCGCCCGGCCTCGCGCGCAAGGGCGCCGCCGCCCGAGAACGCGAGATCGTCCGCGTAGCGCGTGTAGGTCGCGTCGAGCGAACGCGCGAGCGCGGCGAGCCGCATGTCGAGGCGGAACGCGCACAGGTTGGCCAGCGCCGGCGAGGTCGGCGCGCCCTGCGGCAGATGACGGTTGCGGTAGCGCTGGCGGCCGGTCCAGTCGAACCGGTCGCGCAGGTCGGCCTCGAGCAGCCGCGCCGACGGCACGCGGTTGGTGCACAGCGCGGTCAGCGTGCGCGCGACTTCCGCCGGATAGCCGAGCGTCACGAACAACGCATGAACCCGCGCCGCGCGCACCGACACGAAGAAATCCGCGAGATCGAAGCGGACGACGACGTCGCGATCCGCATGCGGGGCCGCGAACGACACGATCCCGCGTCCCTTGCGAAAGCCGTGCGCCGCGTCGTGCGGCGGGATGCGATCGAGCAGACCGTGCAGGATGCGGCGCTGCGCTTCGCGTAGCCGGCCCTTCGGGATCTCGATCAGGCGGCAGCCGCCGCGACGCTTGTCGTAGCCGGTGTACGTGTAGTGATGCAGCGGCGAGCCGCTGCCGCGCGCGTCGACGCGCCAGCGCTCGGACAGCCAGTCGAGCTCGGGCGCACTCACGCCAAGCCAGCGTGCCAGGTCGCCGCACGTCGGCCATTGCGGCACGTCGGCGCCGGCGAGCCGCGCCGGCAAGAGCCGCTGCACCGGCGGCCGGCGCACGATGCGCATCACGACCGGCCGATCGCGGCCGTACCACGCGATCATGAACGCCGACGTATCGGCCAGCGCGCTGGCGAGCAGGTCGGTATCGACGTCGGCCCAGTGCGTGCCGAAGTGCGCGATCGCGTGATCCACGAGCTCATGCGACCACGACGGTGCGGCGCCGAGCACGGTCTTGATGCGCTCGAGCATGCCGCCACGTTCGGGCGGGCCGGCCAGCATCGCTTCGGCAATCATGCGGGCTGTATCGAACCGGGATGCGTGCATGGCAAGGAATGGGCGGGACGATGAGTCAACGTGACAGGTGCTGCGAGAGCAGTCGTTGCGCAACGCGCAACCTGCGCTCTTGCGACGCATCGGAGTGTCGGTCTCATCCACGGGGTAGCCCCGTGGTCCTGGAACATCGGCTGCCTGTTCCGGGGGTGTGCTTGACCCACCGCCCCGCGACGCGACTTTAATGGCCGCGCGCGCGGGGTGTCAAATGGCGGGTCGCGCGATGCTCATGCCCGTCGCGCGAAAAACTCGCCGAACGGTATCGGCGACACGCGGACGCCTGCCATGCCGCTCAACATCGTCGCGGAGGTCGCGTGCGCGATCGAGTCCGGTACGTCGGTACGAAGACGTGTCGGCATGGGCCCGGTCTCGCTCTCTTGCTCTCGTGCGTTGTTCGAATGCGTCAGCGCGTCGGCGAACCGGGCGTTTCGGACTTACGGCAGCGGCGGCGCGTCCCGCAACACGGCTTGCAGCCCGGTCGCGAACGGCGTCGCATGCGCGATCCCGAGTGCACGCACGCGCGCCGCATCCAGATGGCAATCGTACGGACGCGGCGTCGCATCGGCCGGCGTGTCGATCCGCGCGAGCGCGGCGTCGATGCCGAGCGCGGCCGCGATCCGCTGCGCGATGTCGTACTTCGTCATCGGTTCCTCGGCCGACCAATGCCGGATGCCGGTGACGGTCGAACCCGCGAGATGGCGCAGCGTCAGGTCGCGGATGACCTCGGCGACGTCGGGCGTGTAGGTCGGATAGCGGATCGCCCACGCGTCCATGCCGACCGCGTCCGCGCCCGGTCGTGCGGACGCGACGATCGCCGGCACGAGGCTCGTGACGGCCGACTCGCGCCAGTCGACGATCGGGCCGTAGAGCAACGGCAGGCGCAGCACGCAGGCAAGCGGCGACGCGGCGAGCAACGCGGCCTCGCCTTCCAGCTTGGTGCGGCCGTAGATGTTCAGCGGGTTTGGCGCGGCGTCTTCGCGGTACGGCGCGTCCTTGCCGTCGAATACGTAGTCGGTGGAAATGCCGAGCGTCCACGCGCCGTAGCGCGCGGCGAGTGCGCCGATACGGGCCGGCGCATCGACGTTGATCGCGCGTGCGGCCGCGGGGTCGCGTTCGCAGACGTCCGGGCGCCGCTCGGCGGCGCAGATGATCACGGCGGCCGGTCGCCGGGTGTCGAACAGCTGTTCGAGCGCCGGCTGATCGAGGACGTCGAGCCGCGCGACGTTGTCCGGCGGCAACGCGAGGCGGCGTGCGCCCGCGGTGTCCGGGTTCCGGATGGTGGCGACCTGCGTCAGCGACGATTCGCGGGACAGCGAAGCGGCAACCGCACGGCCGAGCAGGCCGGACGCGCCGATGAGAAGGATGGTCGGATGCGACACGGTAGCCAACGACGAAAGGGAAAGAGGGCCCCCAATCTATACGAGAACCGGCACCGATGTCGATTTCGGTCGCACGTCGACGACGTGCGCATGATGAAACACGGCCCGGTGCGCAATTGCGCGCACCGGGCCCGTCGTGCGGCGCGAAGCCTCGCGCTCGCTTACTTCCGGTCGAACGAATACCGCCCCGGCCCGGTGACCGCGAGCAACAGCAGGCCGCCGATGATGCTGATGTTCTTGTAGAAGTTGATCATCGCGAGGTACTGGTCCATGCCCTGCAGTGCCCAGTAGCGATGCCCGATCAACGCGGTTGCGAGCGTATAGACCGCGAACACCAGCGCGAGCGGACGCGTGTAGAAGCCGACCGCGATCAGCGCGCCGCCGACCAGCTCGACCGCCACCGCGATTACCGCCGACAGCTCGGGCGACGGCGCCCCCGTCGACGCCATGTACGCGACCGTGCCCGAGAAGCCGTTCAGCTTCTGCCAGCCGAACAGCACGAACAGGATCATCATCAGCACGCGACCCGCCAGCAGCAGCTCGTCCTTCTTCGAATCCAGCGAAACGTAACGCATAGCAATCACCTTGAATGGATGGTTTGACGCATTCGGTGCCGACGTCCGCCGCAACGGCGAACCCAAAGATCGACAACGAACCCGCCTCGCACGATCGAACCGCGGGCCGGTCGGCCCGCTGCCGAAGAACCCGTCCGGTCGCGCCGTCGTGGCACGCTGCGAATCGGTTCTGGCGAAGCACGGGTGCAGTCTACTGTCTCACCGAAAATCATCAATCCGCCGAAACAAGATTCGTTGTCTCGATTGAGTGGACAATTGTCACGTAACAAACGCGTCACATGCGGCCGAGGGGGCATGGCAAATCTGCTGCGCGGCACCTACTGGAGAAGTTTCGGAAGGAAGCGCTCGGCGCTGCGCTGCTCGCCGTCTATGGCGTATGGCAGGCCGAAGGTAAAGTGCGGCATCTGATTGCTAGCAAGCTCGTCGACCGGACCGAACTCCTCGGGGCGCTGCCGACGACTGCACGGGAGTTTTGCTGAAAAGACACGGCCCGTGGCAGGTCGGCGTCCTCTACAGGTGCCGGTCCACGTCCATGCGTTGATGCAATACCCGAATCACGTCAAGGCTGTCGGCCGTTTCCCGATAGAACACCACGTGGGAACCGACCATGTAGCGCCAATAGCCGTTGCCCGCACGACTCGGTCGCCCTCTCCACTCGCGCCGCGCGAGACGCTCGAACGCCGAGGCGAGCTCGCCCACATAGTGCTCGGCCTGCTCAAGCGACCAGCGTTCGAAGGTGTAGGTCCAGATGTCCTCGAGATCGGCCTCGGCCAGCGGCGTCAGCCGCACCAGACGCGCCTCAATCGGCATGCTTTTTCCGCATCCGCTCCAAGAACGCCTGGCTGTCAAAGGCAGTCGGCTCGCCCGAGGCCTCGCCGGCCTTCAAGGCCTCCTGCAGGGCCCGCAACTCGGTTTCCTGCGTTTCGAGCAGGCGCAGCCCCGCCCGCACCACGTCGCTGGCCGAGCCATAGCGACCGGATGCGACCTGCGTGTCGACAAACTGAGCGAGGTGGTCTCCCAGCGAGATTGAAGTGTTCCGTGCCATCGTGCACCTCCTCATGATGGCACCATCATATACCAAATTTTGGTATCGGCCCCGGGTCCCACGGCATCGATGGATCTGCCAAGGGCGTTATCAGATGCAGTATTTCTGGCCCCCTGAGTGCCAGCCGGCGTCGACCATGAAAAAACCCGGCGGAAGCCGGGTTGTGAGATACGTGACCGTAGGTGGAACAGGCTATTTCGCAGCACGGCTTCGCGACGCGAGCACTACGGTGCTGGCCGCTAGCCGGTCGGCTCCGCGCGCCGCGATCTGCGTCACTCCGGCAGCGTGGGCGAGCGGCAGTCTGGCGGCCCGATCGCCCTCAGGCGGGCGGCCACGGCGAAAGCACGCTGTCCCAGTACTCGAACGTCAGTTTGCCGGCGACTTCGTCACCGACGTAATCCAACGTATAAGCGGTGGCCAGGCTCAGCACGCCTTGGTCGGTGCCGTTGTCGTCGACCACCCAGGTCCTGGCCTTATCCAGCGCAACAATCGATACCTGCGTGCCCTGGCCGAGCGCGGTCTTGGTAAACGAGAAGCGCGCGTGATTGAGGGTATTGTCATCCGGCGGCTCAACGGCTGAATATGGGATCAATTTCGTCGGATCGTCTAGGCTTTGCATGATCCAGTTGCCCTGCACATCGCTAAATACCCCCATCGTCGGATTCATGGTGAACATGCAGAACGCATCCGGTGTGTCCTTGCACGCCACGTAACAATCTCGACCGTAGAAGCTAGTAACCAGCGATATCCACTTTTTGTTGTACACCGACCTGAACGCAATGCCCTGCAGAGACGATCCCATGCTTGCCACTCCTTGTAATGATCAGTGATCGGCAACACGCTCCGCCGCGGACGTGGGCTCTTTTCCAACGCGAGCGCGGAGAAGACTCGGCCCTCGATTGCCGAACGCTCAATATAGATGATTCGGCGCGAATTCATATGACGAAAACACCGTCTTCAGCTTGCTTGGTCACGTTAATGCGCAAGGCCGTGTCCCACGTGGTAACCCACGATGTCGATCAAAGCACCACACTGGCCCAGGTTCGGCACTCGCGTCAGCGTCGCGAAAACTACCCAATGGCGCGCACCTCCGGAATCATCGCTGCCTGACCGCAGTGATTCCCGGCCGGATCGGTGAGTTGCCACACCGTCGCGTGATCGATCCAGAAACGTGTGCCGGACTTGGTGATGCGTATCCCGCGATATCCCGAAACGAAGCCGTCTCGCGCGACTTTCTCGAGAAACGACTGGCGTTCGCTTCGCTCCATCGGCTCCGCGGAGAAGCGTGAAGGCAGGGCGGTCAGTTCATCCCAGTCATATCCGAAAATGGCCTGCGCGCGCTTGTTGCCGTAGACGAACACGGGATCTGCCGCTACGTCGTGCGCGAGAATCCCGAAAGGCGCTTCCTCGTACAGCCATGTCGCGGCTTCGGACGTGCCCATCCCGGCAGGAACGAGCGACTTGTGGAGCAGTCGCTGATAGCTGTCCGCAAGGACGCGGAAGAAGTGAACGTCGATGGGCGATGACATTTGCAGAAAGCTCCGGAGAAGATTTTCGAGCGCAATAGTATGACGATTTCGGACGCACCGTCATATTGCCGCCCACCATCCGCCGTCGTCCGATCAGGATGCCCTCTGCCGGTGCCGGCGACATGTTGCGCGGGACAAATTCAATTGCCACTCGGAAAAACCGAACGGGCAAGAAAAGCCATAAAAAGCTCGATTTACCAACAGTCAGCCAACACGTGTATCGGGCCGCCGTCCCGCCGAATCACATGAGGTCGATCGGCAGCGTCTTGTCGAGCTTGTCGTGCCACGCACGAATGGTCTTCGGCACCGTCTTTTTCCACGCCGGCACGTTCGAGTAGTAGCGCATCCGCACCTTGTCATGCGCGTCGAACACGAGTAGCCCGATCCACAGATCGGTACCCCGTTGCATCACGATCGCGGCGTTCGTCGTCGCGATGCCACGCACCCAGTACGACGTCACGTTGGCGTTCAGGCCGTCGAGATCCTTCTCGTCCGCGCTGACGTTGATCATGTCGACGAGCGTCTGATAGTCGGCGCCGAGCAGCTTGTGCGCGACCGCGTTCTGCCGCGCGTCGGTCAGCACCTTCAGGGTCACGAGATCCGCCGGCGGACGCGCCTGCGCCTTCGATGCCGTCACGTAATCGCCCGAATACGTGACGCCCGAACCGGCGCCGCAATCGACATCGCTGCCCTGCTGTGCGACCTGCATGCGTCCACCGTTGCGGCTGAAATCGAGCCGGCATTGATCCTGGCGAAACGTGCCGCGGTCGCCGTGCAGTTCGATATCGCCGCTGAGCCCGCCCGTATTCCCACCGTTGTTGCCGCTCAGTTCGAAGTGCAGGCGCGGCGCCGTGCCGGTGAACGTCAGCACGCCGCCGAACGACGGGGTGTCGCTGTCGCGATACCACGTCTGCTGCCACCGGTCGGCTGCAAGCGGCGCACCGTTCAGGCTCGCGAGCCGCTCGCGATAGCGATCGCCGACGCACAACACGCCGGCGCCGCAGCGGTCGCGTTGCTTCAGCCATTGCAACTGCGCGGCCTTCAGCGCGGCCGTATCGCCGCCTTTCGCGAGCGCCTTCTTCCATGCCCCGGCCAGCTGGCCGTCGAGCGATGACAGCGCGGGATCTGCGCAGATCGCCTTCTCGGTCGGCGAAGCGGCTTTCGCGCAGTCGAAACCGGCCGCGTGCGCGGCCATCGGCGCTATCGTCAGTACTGCCAATATCATCGCGGATCGCAGGTTCGCGCGCCGCGCATGCCGGCCGTGCATCACGGTTTGCCCTCGCTCGCCGGCGCGAGCATTCGATCGGTTTTTCATTGTCATTGGACTCGTCGTGGATCGCAGTGAGTAGAAGCTACGTGCTCGATGCGATGTGAGGTAAAAACGCCCGGCCCGGCATGCACTGCGGACCGTCGGCCCCGTTGAAGCCTAACGCGAATGCGCGCCGCCGATCAATCGCACCCCCTGCCCTCTACCTCCGCATACCCAGCCGCTCCGCCAGAAATCCGATGAAGGTGCGCAGCGTGACGAACCCTTCCCGATGCTGCGGAAACACCGCGTTCAGCGTGATCGGCGACGGCGCGTACGCGTCGAGCACCGGCACGAGCGCGCCGCTGTCGAGCGCCGCGCCGACGATGAAATGCGGCAGCAGCGCGATGCCGAGCCCCGCGATCGCCGCGTCGCGCACGACTTCACCGTTGTTCGCGACGAGCGGCCCCTGCACGTCGAACGTGCGCGCCGCGCCGTCGATCCGGAATTCCCAGCCGACGCGCCGCTCGCGGCCGTACAGCAGGCACGTGTGCGCGGCGAGATCGGCTGGCGTGTCGGGCGTGCCCTGCCGCTTCAGGTAAGCGGGGCTCGCGCACGCGATCATCTTCCACGCACCGAGCGGACGCGCGATCAGCGTCGAATCCTCGAGCGCGCCGATCCGCAGCACGAGGTCGAAGCCCTCGCCGATGAGATCGACGCGCCGGTCGGTCAGGTCGAGGTTCAGCCGCACGGCCGGATGCGCGGCCAGGAATTCGGCGATCAGCGGCGACACGTGCGTGATCCCGAACGACAGCGGCGCGCTGATCTTCAGCGAGCCATGCAGTTCGGTGCTGCGCACCGACATCGCCTGCTCGGCGTCGGCGACCTCGGCGAGGATCCGCTGCGCGCGCGCATAGAACTCCTGCCCCGATTCCGTGACCGCGAGATTGCGCGTATTGCGATGCAGGAGGCGCACGCCGAGCGACGCCTCCAACGCCATCGTGCGCCGGCTCACGAATTGCTTGGACAGCATCAGTTGATCGGCCGCCGCCGTGAAGCTGCCCGCATCGACGGTCGACACGAAGATCCTGAGGTCGTTGAGTTCCATATTGTCCACCTGAAAGTGACAGTCATTATCTCTACAACCATTTATTTGTCAAATCGATTGACCTAAGATTCATCTCAACGAACGGCCGGGCCCACTTTCGAGGTCCGGCGACTTCCAGGACAAAATCATGATCGAGACTCGTGCAGCAAACCAACGTGGCCACGCCGAGCATGGCTGGCTCAGCTCCCGTCACACGTTTTCGTTCGCGAACTACTACGACCCGAAGCAAGTCGGCTTCTCCGATCTGCTGGTGATCAACGACGACCGCGTCGCCCCGGGCCGCGGCTTCGGCACGCACCCGCACCGCGACATGGAAATCCTGTCGTACGTGCTCGACGGTGCGCTGGAGCACAAGGATTCGATGGGCACCGGGTCGGTGATCGTGCCGGGCGACGTCCAGTTGATGAGCGCGGGTACCGGCGTGCGTCACAGCGAGTTCAACCACTCGCACGAAACGCCCGTCCACTTCCTGCAGATCTGGGTCGGACCGTCCGAGAAGGGTGCCGAGCCGCGCTATCAGCAGACGAATGTCGCGGAGGCCGACAAGCGCGGCAGGCTCACGCCGATCGTGTCGCCCGACGGTAACGGCGGTTCGCTGAAGATCCGCCAGGACACGCGGATCTACGCCGGCCTGTTCGACGGCGACGAGCGCGCCACGCTCGAACTGGCACCGGGCCGCTTCGCCTACGTGCATGTCGCACGCGGCAGCGTGACGGTCAACGGCGTGACGCTCGGCGAAGGTGACGGCGCACGCATCCGCGACGAACAGGCGCTGACGTTCGCCGACGGCAAGGATGCCGAGGTGCTGGTATTCGACCTGCGCCCGGTCGAAGTGACGGCCGAGTGGGCGTGACGCCCGTTCGGAAAACCAGGCCCCGCTGACCGCGGGGCCTTACCTTATCAATCGGAGATTCGCATCATGGCCAAGGTACTCGTTCTTTACTACTCGTCCTACGGGCACGTCGAAACGATGGCGCAGCACATCGCGGAAGGCGCGAAATCGGTGCCCGGCGTCGAGGTCACGCTCAAGCGCGTGCCGGAAACCATCCCCGCCGACCAGGCAAAGGCCATCGGCGTGAAGGTCGACCAGGCCGCGCCCGTCGCCACCGTGGACGAGCTCCCGAACTACGACGCGATCATCTTCGGCACGCCGACCCGCTTCGGCAACATGGCCGGCCAGATGCGCACGTTCCTCGACCAGACCGGCGGCCTGTGGATGAAGGGCGCGCTCGTCGGCAAGATCGGCAGCGTGTTCGCGTCGACCGGCACGCAGCACGGCGGCCAGGAAACGACCATCACGTCGTTCCACACGACGCTACTGCACCAGGGGATGGTGATCGTGGGCGTGCCCTACGCATGCAGCGGGCTCGTCAACATGAGCGAGATCACGGGCGGCACGCCGTACGGCGCGACCACGCTCGCGGGCGCGGACGGCAGCCGTCAGCCGAGTGCGAACGAACTCGACATCGCGCGCTACCAGGGCAAGCACGTCGCGGAACTGGCCGTGAAGCTCGCGTCGTAACGCGGGTGCCGCCGGCCCCGGCAAGCCCGGGACCGCGGCGCGTTCCGCCTGCGCGGCACGCACACGAACGAACGGCGCCGGTCGAACCGGCGCCGTTTGTCATTGCGCGAACACCGGCCGCGAACGCCGGCCGTTACTGGCCCGATGCGGGCGCTGCAGGAGCCGGGGCGGGAGCCGGCGCCGCCTTCGTCGCGGGCGCCTTTTCCACCGCGTTCTGCGGGTAGTTGCTCTGGTCGTTGGTCAGCCGGTAGCCGCTGCCCGTGCCGATCGCGTTCAGGTCCTTCGCATGGCGCGCGCGGGCGGCCTTGCGGGCGGCCTTCTTCTGCGCCTTGTCGAGCTGCTTCTGCGTCGGCGCGGACGCCGGATCCTGCGCGTATGCCGCCGGCGCCGCGGTCAACAGCAGACCGAACGACGCCGTTACTGCCACTGCCACCGAAACCACGCGAAACTTCGTCATCGCCGGTTCTCCTTGTCGATTGTTGGATGTGGGTCAACGCCGGCACGCACGCGACGGGTGTCGGCGTGCGACGACGGCGCCGATGCAACGTTAGCCGATCGTCGCACGAATGTCCGTGCCGGTTCCTGAATTCTCCTGATAACGGTAGCGATACGTGCGCGGCGGGCGCCCGGCCGGCCGGCGCGGCGCCCGCCGTCATCAGGGAAACCGATAGGCCTCACGCGCGCCGCCGCTCAGATCCAGCGCGACAGCACCGGCAGCAGGATCGGCACGATGAACGCGGTCAGCACGCCGTTCAGCCCCATCCCGAGCCCGGCGAACGCGCCGGCCTCCTCGCTGACCTGGAACGCGCGCGCGGTGCCGATCCCGTGCGATGCGACGCCGAGCGCGAAACCGCGCACGGCCGGCTCCTCGATACGCAGCGCGTTCAGGATCCCGCGTGCGCACACGGCGCCGAAAATCCCCGTCGAGATCACCAGCACCGCGGTCAGCGACGGAATCCCGCCGATCGCCTGCGCGACGGCCATCGCGATCGGCGTGGTCGCGGATTTCGGCGCGAGCGACGCGATCGTCTGGTGCGACGCGCCGAACAGCGCGGCGATGCCGACCGCCGACACGATCGCGGTCAGCGAGCCCGCCAGCAGCCCGACGAGCAGCGGCACCGCGGCGCGCCGCAGCTTCGACCACTGGCGGTACAGCGGCAGCGCCAGCGCGACGGTCGCCGGGCCGAGCAGGAAGTGGACGAACTGCGCGCCCTCGAAATACGTCGGATACGGCGTGTGCGTGATCGTCAGCAGCACGACGATCAGCGCGACCGCGATCAGCACCGGGTTCGCGAGCGGGTTGAAGCGTGCGCGTGCATAGACGGCCTGTGCAATCAGGTAGGCGATCAGCGTGATCGTCAGGCCGAGCAGCGGGGTTGCGGCGAGGTAGACCCAGATCGCGCCGAGTTTCGGGAAGGCCGTCACGGCGTGCCCTCCGCCGCGCCGTGCCCGCGCCGCTGGCGGCGCAGCAACGCGCGCGTGACGAGCGCCGTCACGGCGATCGCGAGCGACGTGCTGACCGCCAGCGCGACGACGACCGCGAGCGCATCGCCGCGCACGCGGTCGGCCGACACCATGATGCCGACGCCGGCCGGCACGAACAGCAGCGACAGATGGCGCAGCAGTTCGAGCGCGGTCGGTTCGATCGCGTCGGCCGCCTGCGGGCGCAGCATCACGAAGCCGAACAGCAGCAGCATGCCGATCACGGGGCCCGGCACCGGCAGGCCGAACAGATAGGACACGCCTTCCCCGAGACACTGGAAGGTCAGCAAGACCGCGAACGCCTGCAGCATGAACCGCTTCTCCCGAACGTGGCCGCGCTACTGCGGTACCGGGTAGCCGCGCGGCCGATGAACCGGCGGCGAGCGACGCCGGCGTGGACGATACGCGCGATCGTACCAACATTGAATGCCGGACGGACGGCGGGACGTCATCGGGCTGGTGCGCAAGGTGGTCAGGATTGATTGATCCCGTCGCCATGCGCCAAGCCGCGCGCCACCGCCCGCCCCGACGCGACCGAACGCGAGATGCACGACGCAGCCGATGCGTGCGGGACATGCGACCGACCGCCCCGCCCGCGTCACAACCGCACGATCGTCGATTTGAGCTCGGTGTATTTGTCGAGCGCGTGCAGCGACTTGTCGCGACCGTTGCCCGACTGCTTGTAGCCGCCGAACGGGAAGTTCATGTCGTCGCCGCCGTCGCCGTAGCAGTTGACCCACACCGTGCCGGCACGCAGGCGCCGCGCGACCGTGTGTGCCGTCGCGAGGTCGGCCGACCACACGGCCGCCGCGAGCCCGTACTCGGTATCGTTGGCGATGCGTACGGCCGTGTCGACGTCGTCGAACGCGATCACCGACAGCACCGGCCCGAAGATCTCCTCGCGCGCGATCGTCGCGTGCGCGTCGACCTCGAACACGGTCGGCTCGACATAGAACCCGCCCGTGTCCTCGCGCACGCGCGCTCCGCCCGTCACGAGGCGCCCTTCCTCCCGTCCGATGCCGATGTAGCGCATCACGCGCTCGAGCTGCGCACGATCGACGATCGCGCCCATCGCCACCGCGGGATCGAGCGGATGCCCCGGTGCGAAGCGTCGCGACGCAGCGACCAGCCGGTCGACGAACGCCTCCTTGATGTCGCGATGCACGAGCAGGCGCGAGCCCGCCGTGCACACTTCCCCCATGTTGAAGAAGATCGCATCGGCCGCCGCCTGCGCGGCGCGATCGAGGTCCGGGCAATCGGGCAGCACGATGTTCGGCGACTTGCCGCCCAGTTCGAGCCATACGCGCTTCAGGTTCGATTGCGCGGCGCACGCCATGATCTGCTGCCCGGTGCGCGCCGAGCCGGTGAACGCGATGCAGTCGACGTCGCGATGCAGCGCCAGCAGCCGTCCCGGCTCGGCGCCGCCGGGCACGACGCTGAACACGCCGGGCGGCACACCGGCGTCGCAGGCGAGCTGCGCGACGCGAATCGCGGTCAGCGGCGACTTCTCGGACGGCTTGAGCACGACGCTGTTGCCGGCCGCGAGCGCCGGCGCGAATTTCCACGCGGCCATCAACAGCGGAAAATTCCACGGCACGACCGCCGCGACGACGCCGATCGGCTCGCGCGTGACGAGCCCGACGAGATGACGGTCGGCCGGCACGACCTCGCCGCCGACCTTGTCGATCGCTTCGGCGTACCAGTCGACGCAATGCGCGGCGGCCGGCACGTCGATGGCCGTGGTGTCGGCAATCGGCTTTCCGGTGTCGAGCGTCTCGAGCAGCGCAAGTTCGTCGCGATGCTCGCGCATCAGCGCCGCCCAGCGCTGCAGCACGGCCTTGCGGGCACGCGGATTCATGCCGGCCCACGCCTGCGCGTCGAACGCGCGGCGCGCGGCCGCCACGGCCGCATCGACGTCGTCGGCGCCGCAGTCGGCCACGTGCGCGAGCACGCGGCCGTCGATCGGACTCACGCACGCGAACGTCGCCCCGGTGTGCGCGTGGCACAGGTCGCCGTCGATAAACGCGCGCGCTTCGATCCGCAGCACGGCCGCGCGGGCCTGCCAGTCTTCGAATGTGGATGGATTCATGGGTGTTCCCTTCCGGTCAAAAGTCGGTCATCACGATCCGGTCACCGGATCGATCGGCGTGAACGTGCCGGCGCGCGCCTCGATCGCCTCGCCGGCGGCGAGGCACAGCGCCTCCTGGAAGCGCCCGGCGACGAGTTGCACGCCCGTCGGCACGCCGTCGCGCACGCCGGTCGGCACCGACAGCCCCGGCAGCCCGAGCAGCGCCGTCGCCAGCAACGGCCCCTGCATGGCGACGATGTCGCGCATCGCGTCATCGCCGTGCTGGTCGGCATCGATCGCGAACGGCTGCGCACACGACACCGGCATCAGCAGCAGCGGGTAACGCGTGAAGAACTGCTGCCAGTCGCGCAGAAGAGCAGTCCGCCGCGCCAGGCCGTTCATGTAGCCGGCGAGGTCGAGCGGCGACGCGAGCCTGCGCTGGCTCGCGAACGCGGTGCGGATCGCCGCGTCGCCGTGCTGCATGATCACGTCGCCGAGCCCGCTGCGCGCTTCGTTCGTCACGAGGTCGAGCCACAGCGTGCACGCTTCGGCGATCCGCGGCGGTTGCGCTTCCTCGACGACGCAGCCCGCCTCTTCCAGCCAGCGCGCGGCCTGCCGGACCGCTTCGACGACCACCGGGTCCGACGGCACGCCGGGTAGCGCCGGACACACGGCAACCCGTACCGGGAACGTCGCGTCGCGAGCGACCGGCGCGACCGGCATCCACCACGCGTCGCGCGCGTCGCCCACCGCCATCGCATCGAGCGCGACGCGCAGGTCGCCGACTGTGCGCGCGAGCGGCCCTTGCACGGACGCGAGCTGCACGGCGAGCGTACGGTCCTTCGATTGCGTCGCGTTGTAGGCCGGCACGCGGCCGGTGCTCGGCCGCAACCCCGCGACGCCGCATGCGTAGGCCGGGTAGCGGATCGAACCGCCGAGGTCGTTGCCGTGCGCGATCGCGCCGATGCCGGCGGCGACCGCGGCGGCCGCGCCGCCGCTGGAGCCGCCCGGCGTCAGCGACGGATTCCACGGATTCGACGTGCGGCCGTGCAGCTCGTTGTCGGTGAACCACCGATACGAAAACGCCGGCGCATTGCTGCGCCCGATCACGATCGCGCCGGCGTTGCGCAGGTTCGCGGTCACCGGGCTGTCTTCCTGCGCGAGCAGGCCGGCAAATGCGCGCACCCCGTTCGTCGTCGCGCGGCCGGCCGTGTCGACGTTGATCTTCACCGTCACCGGCACGCCGTGCAGCGGGCCGACCGGCGCGCCGCGCGCGATCGCGGCATCGGCTTCGGAAGCCGCCTGCAACGCGCTGTCGGCCAGCACGTCGACGATCGCGTTGATGACGGGGTTCACCTGCTCGAGCCGCCGCAGGCAGCTGTGCACGAGTTCCGTCGACGACACGTCGCGCCGCGCGACGTACGCGGCCATCTCGGCCGCGCTCAGACGCCACAATTCCTGGGTCATGGGATGCTCCTCGTTGATGTTTCGATCGAATGGATTTGGCCTCGCGCTACGCGCGCGACGGCTCGGCCTGCGGCGCATGCGACGCGTAGATCTTCCGGCACGTCTCGACAACCTCCCACGTGCCGCGAAAACCCGGCGGAATCACGAAGCGGTCGCCGGCGCGCAGCACGCGCTCGCCGCCGTGCGCACCGCGCACGATCGCGACGCCGCTCAGCATCTCGCAGTACTCCGACTCGTCGTAGTCGATCGTCCAGCGTCCGGGCGTGCATTCCCAGATCCCGCAACTGAACTGCCCGCACGGGCTGATGTAGTGATGCGACAGTGTCTGCATCGGATTGCCGTCGAGCAGCAGCCCGGCCGGCACGCGGCTTTGCGTGAGCCGGGCCGGCGCCTGCATCAGGTCGACGAGATGGGTGACGTGGGTCATGAATGCCTCCAGCGCATGAGTGAATGGTTCAAAACGATTCGTTGCCGCGCGGTCGAGCAAGCCGCGCCGCACGGGTCAAAGCAGATCCATCGTCCGGTGCCATGCCATAGCGAGCGCCAGCATCGGCGTGCGCAGCGCGCGGCCGCCCGGAAAGTCGCGATGGCGAATGCGGCCGAACAGGTCGAAACGCGCAGCCTGCGCGTCGATCGCTTCCGCGATCAGCCGCCCCGCGAGACCGGTCACGTTCACGCCGTGCCCGGAGAAGCCCTGCGCGAAATACACGGTCGGCTCGAGCCGCCCGAAATGCGGCGCGCGATTCATCGTCGCGTCGATCAGGCCGCCCCACGCGTAGTCGATCCGTACGTCGGCGAGCTGCGGGAACGTCTTCAGCATGTCGTGCCGCATCGCCTGCGCGAGATCGCGCGGGGTGCGCGTCGAGCTGCTCGCCTTGCCGCCCCACAGCAACCGGCGATCGCGCGTCAGCCGGAAATAGTCGAGCGCCGAATTGCAGTCGCTGATTGCCGCGTCGGCCGGCATCGTTTCGGCCGCGCGTGCGGCGCCGAGCGGCTCCGTCGCGATCACGTAGGTCGCCACCGGGATGATCTTGCGTGCGAGCGCCGGCGCCAGCTGCCCGAGGTACGCATTGCCGGCCAGCACGACGTAGCGGGCGTCCACGTGGCCGCGCGCACACCTGACGCGGTGGTACGGCGCGGCGCGCTCGAGCGCGAGCGCCGGCGTGTCCTCGTGGATCGTCACGCCGGCCGCGCGCGCCGCGCGTGCGAGGCCGAGCGTGTAGTTCAGCGGATGCAGATGGCCGCTGCCTTCATGACGCAGGCCGCCGACGTAGCGGTCCGAAGCGACGAAGCGCCGCATGTCGGCACGTTCGACGATTTCGTAGCCGCGATAGCCGAAGCGGCTCGCCGCGGTGTCGCGCCATTTGCGCAGCGCGTCGATGTGGCGCTTCTTGTTCGCGGCCGTCAGATAACCGAGGGTCAGGTCGCAATCGATGCCGTAGCGCTCGACCCGCTGCCGGACGAGATCGACCGATTCGAGCCCCATCGCCCATATCTGCCGCACGTCGTCGTCCGGAAGATAAGCCGAGAACGTATCGATGTCGCACGAGTATCCGGCGATCAACTGGCCGCCATTGCGACCGCTGGCGCCCCAGCCGATCCGTGATGCCTCGACGAGCACGACCGAATGGCCGCGCTCGGCGAGATCGAGCGCCGCGGTGAGGCCGGTGAGCCCGCCGCCGATCACGCACACGTCGGCCGACACGGCTCCATCAAGCGATGGATGGCGGGTTCGGTCGTTGGCGGTATCTGCATAGTACGACTGAATATGTTGCTGATTTTCGAACTTGAGCATGAGTGACAATCGCTAACGGCGTCGCGTCAGAACGCGTAGATGAGTTGGGTCGCGAGCAGGTCGTTCGACTTTGCATACGACCCGTCGTGACGCAGGAATACCTTGTTGCTCGCCCAGTCGTGCCGATACTCGACCTTGACCGTCACTTGCTGGGTCGGATAGAACAGCAGGTCGAATGCAGCCGCCTGCCGCGTCGCGCCCTTGCACTCGAAGCCGACGCCGCCGTTCGCCTTCGACATCGCGAGGCAGTCCGCGTCGATGCCGAAGCCGTTGTACGGATCCATCCCGTTGCCGTTCAGGCCGATCGACGATCCGCCGCCGCCATTCTTGCGGTTGACGAGCAGGTCGTAGCGCAACGTCGCGCCCATGCGGCCGACCACCGGCACGTTGAACTTGCGATGCGCGAGCAACGACAACCCGAACCACTGCGCAAGCCCGCCGTTGAACGCGCCGTGCTGCTGCTGGCCGTAGTCGAACTCCGCGTTGTACTGCGCGTCGGCGAGCGTGTAGGTCGCGTCGGCTTCCGCGAAGAAAAACGCACCGTATGCGCCGGGCGCATTGCCGCCCACGCCGTAGTGCACGTTGCCGGTGGCCGGGTCGATCGCGCTCGGCAGCGTCTGGCGGCCGATGTTGATCGACCCGCCGATATCCAGCGCGCTGCCGCGCATGTAGTCGACGCGCGCGGTGAAGGTGGGCACCTTGTTGCTCGTCGTGATCGGATCGCCGAGTGCGTTCACGCCGGTCTGCGTGACCGCGCCCGCGCTGCGGAACTGCTCGTTGCCGACGAAGAACTTCCACGCCCACTGCCCGCTCGGACTCAGGTAGTTGATGCCGCCCGCGCCGATCGACGAACCCGGATCCGAGAAGTCGTACAGCAGGTTGTGCGTGAGCGTGAGCATCTGGTTCGACTGCTGGTACTCGTAGCCGCCGAAGCCGAGCACCAGCCCGCCGATGAACGCGGTCGTGCCCGACAGCGGCACCGTGACGACGGCAGTGTTCACGATGTCGAGACCGCTCGCGCCGCTGCCCGTCATCATCGACAGGCCGGCGCCGCGGTTCGGCATCAGCGTGATTTCGGCGGACGGCGCGCTCGGCCCGACGCCGAACGTCTTCTTGATGTCGAGGAATACGTCGCCAAACGTGCTGTTGTAGTAGGTGTACGCGCTCTCGTGATTCGCGAACTGGAACGACGACGTGCCGGCGCCCCGGTTGTACACGTAGGTCGGATCGAGGTAGCCGGTCACCGACAACCCGGCGATCGGGCCGGTGCGCGCGGCGTCGGTGAGCGAGTCGACCTTCAGCCGCTGGTTCGCGACCTGCTGACGGATCTCGGTCACGTCGTCGTTGGTCAGCACCGCAGGCGCGTGCCCGTAGCCGGACGCCGATGGGTCGGCCGCGGGCGTACTCGTCGCCGCGGCCGACGAAGCCTGCGCGGCCACCGGTTTCGCGGCGAGTTGCGATTGCAGCGCGCTCATCTGCCGCTGCAGCACGGCGAGCTGCTGTTGCAGCGCCCTGATCTGCTCGGCGCTCGAACTCGCGACGGCCAACCCCGGCAACGCACCGGCGATCAGCGCGCACAGCATCTTCTTTTTCATCCAACGTCTCCTTGTCGTTCTTCACTTCACGGGATGCGGTGCGGGGTCGCGGCGCGCGTGCACGGCCGACGCGCGAGCGGGCGGCGAGACCGTCGGTGCAGACGGTGCGTCCGGCGCGCAGGCCGCGTGCCACGCACGGGCGTCGCGGGCTTGCCGTCGCTCGCGGGCCAGCATCGAGCGGTTCACGACGACGACGCCGATCGTCACGACCGTGATGAACACCGTCGCGAGCGCGTTCATCTCCGGGTTCAAGCCGAGCCGCACGCGCGAGAACACGACGAGCGGCAGCGTCGTCGAACCGGGGCCCGACAGGAAGGCAGAAAGAATGACGTCGTCGATCGACACGGTGAACGCGAGCAGCCAGCCGGACACCAGCGCCTGCGCGATCAGCGGCAGCGTGATCACGAAGAACACCTTCAACGGCCGGGCACCGAGGTCGAGCGCGGCTTCCTCGATCGAGCGATCGAGCTCCTTCACGCGCGACTGCACGATCACCGCGACGAACGACAGGCACAGCATCACGTGGCCGATCCAGATCGTCAGCCAGCCGCGCCCGGCAGGCCAGCCGAAGGTCTGCTGCATCGCGACGAACAGCAGCAGCAGCGAGATGCCCTGGATCACTTCGGGAATCACCAGTGGCGCGTTGATCATTGCCGCATAGAGCGTGAAGCCGCGAAAGCGCCCCATGCGGGCCAGCACGAAGCCGGCCCAGGTGCCGATCGCGACCGACGCGGTCGCCGTCAGCACCGCGATCTTCAGCGACAGCCACGCGGCCGTCAGCAGTTCGCCGTCGTGCAGTAGCACGCCGTACCAGCGAAACGAGAAGCCGGACCACACCGTCACGAGCTTCGACGCGTTGAACGAATAGACGACGAGGCTCGCGATCGGCACGTACAGGAACAGGAAGCCCACGCCCAGCACACAGGCGGACAACAGGCGATTCGCGCGGGTCATGAGCGCCCCTCCGCTTCGGCCTGGCTGTAATGGAGCAGCGCCATCGGCACGAGCAGCAGCGCCACCATCGTCACCGTCACCGCGGACGCCATCGGCCAGTCCATGTTGTTGAAGAACTCGTCCCACATCACGCGGCCGAGCATCAGCGTGTTCGCGCCGCCGAGCAGTTCCGGGATCACGTATTCGCCGACGGCCGGGATGAACACGAGCAGGCTGCCCGCGACGATTCCGTTGCGCGACAGCGGCAGCGTGATGCGCCAGAACGCGGACCACGGCGTCGCGCCGAGATCGTGCGCGGCCTCGAGCAGCGTGAGGTCCATCTTCACGAGGTGCGCATAGAGCGGCATCACCATGAACGGCAGGTACGAATAGACCATCCCGATGTAGACGCCCGCGTCCGTGTGATAGAGGCGCAGCGGCGTCGCGATCACGCCGAGCGCCGCCAGCGCGCGATTCAGCAGGCCGTCGTCCTTCATGATCCCGACCCATGCATAGACGCGAATCAGGAACGACGTCCAGAACGGCAGCATCACGGCCATCATCAGCAGGTTGCGGCGTGCCGGCGCCGCGCGGGCGATGCAGTACGCGATCGGATAGCCGGCGAGCACGCACATCAGCGTCGACGCGGCGGCCATCTTCAGTGAACTGACGTAGGTTTTCAGATACAGGTCGTCCTGCAGCAGCAACGCGTAATGCTTCAGCGACAACACGAGCTGGACCGTGCCGGATTCCAGCCGTGCGAGCGCGGTATACGGCGGAATGCCGAGCACCTGGTCGGCGAAGCTGATCTTCAGCACCAGCACGAACGGGAGCGCGAAGAAGATCGTGAGCCACAGGAACGGCACGCCGATCGCGACGTTGCGGCCCGACGGCAGGAAGCGCGACAGCGCGGCGAAGCGGCCGGCTCTGGCGCTTGCCGCACCGGTCGACACCGGCGCGGACGGAGTGGAAGCGGAAGTTCTGATCATGTCGTCCTCACTGCGTCAGCACGACGCCGCTGGCCGGCGACCACGACACGAACACGTCGTCGTTCCACGATGGCGCGCCGTCGTGCAGCAGGTGCGAGCTCGACAGGTTCGACACGACCGTCTTGCCGCTCGGCAGCCGCACGTGATACAGCGAGTAGCTGCCCATGTACGCGATGTCGGTCACGACGCCGCGCGCCCAGTTGTGATGGGAGCCGGGCTTGTCGCGCGACACGTGCACGCGTTCGGGCCGCACCGAGATGCCGACGGGCATCCCCAGCGGGCCGGTCACGCCGTGGCTCACGTACATGCGCGCCTCGAGGTCGTCGCTCTCGACGAAGATGTGATCGGGCTCGTCCTCGACCACGCGCCCTTCGAACAGGTTCGTCGAGCCGATGAACTCGGCCGAGAAGCGGCTGTTCGGGTATTCGTACACTTCGCCGGGCGTGCCGATCTGCACGATCTTGCCTTCGCTCATCACCGCGAGGCGGCTCGCCATCGTCATCGCCTCTTCCTGGTCGTGCGTGACCATCACGCAGGTCACGTCGACCTTCTCGATGATGTTCACGAGTTCGAGCTGGGTCTTCTGGCGGATCTTCTTGTCGAGCGCGGACATCGGTTCGTCGAGCAGCAGCAGCTTCGGGCGCTTGACCAGCGAGCGAGCCAGCGCGACGCGCTGCTGCTGGCCGCCGGACAACTGGTGCGGCTTGCGCTTCGCGTACTTGCTCATCTGCACGAGCGCGAGCGCGTCGGCCACGCGTTCCTTGATCTCGTTCTTCGGCGTGCCTTCCTGCTTCAGCCCGAACGCGACGTTCGACTCGACCGACATGTGCGGGAACAGCGCGTACGACTGGAACATCATGTTCACCGGGCGGCGGTACGGCGGCAGCGACGCGAGGTCTTCGCCGTCGACGAGAATCTTGCCGGAGGTGGCCGTCTCCAGCCCGGCGAGCATGCGCAACAGCGTCGACTTGCCGCAGCCCGAGCTGCCGAGCAGCGCGAACAGCTCGTTCTTCGCGATCGTCAGGTTCACGTTGTCGACGGCGGTGCTGTCGCCGAACCTCTTCACGACATTTTCGATGCGCACGAACGCGTCGTGCGCGGGCCGGCTGCGATGGCCGGCGGCGGCCGGCCGGGCGTATGCGATGGAGTCCATGATCGTCGCCCTCAACCGCCCGACTTCAGTTGCAGCCACAACCGGTTCTGCATCCGCGCGATGTCGGCGCTGCGCGGCATCGCGAGCGACGTCTTCGCGAGCGTGCCGTCCGGCAGGTAGATGCCCGAATCCTGCGCGATCGCCGGCGTCACGAACGATTTCGCGGCCTTGTTCGCGCTCGGATAGAAGATCTCGTTCGTGATCGCCGCGTTGGTCTTCGGCTCCTCGATGTAGTTGATCCACTTCAGCGCCGCTTCCGGGTGCGGTGCGTCCTTCGGAATCGCCATCACGTCGAACCACAGCAGGCCGCCTTCCTTCGGATTCACGTAGCGGATTTCGTACGGACGCTTCGCGTCGAGCGTGCGCCGCCGCGCGACGCTGACGTCGCCGGACCAGCCGAGCACGACGCACACGTCGTTGTTCGCGAGATCGTCCGCATAGCCGGCCGAGCTGAACTGCGTCACGTACGGGCGGATCTTCTTCAGCACGTCGTAGGCGGCCTGGTAGTCGGCCGGATTCTTGCTCTCCGGATCCTTGCCCAGGTACTGCAGCGCGGCCGCGAACGCGGCGTCCGGCGCATCGAGCAGCGAGATGCCACAGCCTTTGAGCTTCGCCGCGTTCGCGGGATCGAACAGCAGTGCCCAGCTGTCGGTGGGCGCGCTCTCGCCGAGCCGCTTTTTCACTGCGTCAACGTTGTAGCCGAGGCCCGTCGTGCCCCAGGCCCACGGCACGCCGTACTGATTGCCCGGATCGGCCTTCGCGATCATCTTCATCAGCACCGGATCGAGATTCGCGAGATTCGGCAGCTTCGACTTGTCGAGCTTCTGGTACACGCCGGCCTGGATCTGCTGGGCGAGATAGTTCGACGTCGGCACGACGATGTCGTAGCCCGAGCTGCCTGCGAGCAGTTTGGTCTGCAACGTGTCGTCGCTGTCGTAGCTGTCGTAGCGCACCTTGATGCCCGTCTGCTTCTCGAAGTTGGGCACCGTGTCGTTCGCGATGTACTGGGACCAGTTGTAGACGTTCAGGTTGGCGTCGCCCGCATGGGCGGACCGGCTGGTCGCGAGGGCCAACCCCGCGGACGTGACGAGCGCGGCGCACAGGGCCGCGCGACGACGGGAACGGATACGCATGGGGATTCTCCTTGTGATGGGTATCGGCCCTGGCGCCATGTCCGGGTCCGGACTCGCGTCAACGCCGTCAAGCGGTGTTCAGCACAAGGGTCAATGTAGAGATCGCGGCCCGTACCGTCAGTCGTGAAAACCGGGACAAACGTCATCGCCGTTCGCGGTGGTTTGGGTAGATTCCCGCGTAGGCAGTCGAAAATATTCGTGATACCTGTAGCGCCACCTGACTTCTTCGACATCCGACGCCATGAGCGCTGCGCTTTCCATCCCCGATCTCCCGCTGAGTCACGTCGCATTCGTGACGGATACGCTCGGCGATATCGCGCAAGCGATCGGGACGCCGCAGTTCATGCGCGCCGTGTACGACACGCTCGTGCGCTACGTCGATTTCGACGCGGTGCATCTCGACTACGAACGAAGCGCGGCGTCGGGCCGGCGCAGCGTCGGCTGGATCGGCAGCTTCGGCCGCGAGCCGGAGCTCGTCGCGCAGGTGATGCGCCACTACTACCGAAGCTATGCGAGCGAGGACCTCACGTATGCGGCCATCGACAGCGAAAGCGACACGCAGTTGCTGCAGGTGTCGTCGCAGCGGGTCGCGAGCGAGCTGCGGCACCTGTTCTTCGACGCTGGCGACATTCACGACGAATGCGTGATCGCGGGCGTGACGGGCGGCACGCGCTACTCGATTTCGATCGCGCGGTCGCGACGGCTGCCGCCGTTTTCGCTGAAGGAACTGAGTCTGCTGAAGCAGTTGTCGCAGGTCGTGCTGCCGATGGCGTCCGCGCACAAGCGGCTGCTTGGCGCTGTCTGCGCGGACGAAGGGCCGCGCGACGAACTCGATCTCGACCGCGTCGCGCAATGGCTGCCGGAACTGCAGGAACGCCTGACCGCGCGCGAGATGCATGTGTGCGCATCGTTCATCCAGGGCATGACGTCGGCGGCGATCGCGCAGTCGATGGGGCTCAAGACGTCCACCGTCGATACCTATGCGAAGCGCGCGTTCGCGAAGCTCGGCGTCGATTCGCGGCGGCAGCTGATGGCGCTCGTGCTCAGGAATGCATCGCGTCGACACGATGCGTGAGGGCCCGGCAAGCGCGCCGTCGTCCGGTTGCGCACGCAACGATACGGCGATACGCCGCCGAGCCTCATAACGATCCGACAATTTATTGGTTCCCTTGACGATGCGCCGTCCGTATCGTTCACCGACTCGTCAGACCTATCGACCAACGGGGGAATCCAACCATGAAACGAATCCGGACATTCGCGCTGCTCGCCCTGCCGGCCTCGCTCCATGCCGCCGGCGCGCACGCGCAAAGCAGTGTGACGCTGTACGGCATCGCCGATGCGGGCATCGCGTACGTGCACAACGTGCGCAACGCGAACGGCAGCAATGCGTCGAACCTCGTCAGGTTCAGCAGCGGCAACCTGTCCGGCAGCCGCTGGGGGCTGCGCGGCATCGAGGATCTCGGCGGCGGGCTGTCCGCGCTGTTCCAGCTCGAGAACGGCTTCAACCTCGGCACCGGCGCGCTCGGCCAGGGCGGGCGCGAATTCGGCCGCAAGGCCGTCGTCGGCCTCGCGAGCAACACCTACGGCACCGTGACGCTCGGCCGCCAGTACGATCCGGTCGTCGATCTCGTGCAGGGCCTCACCGAGGACAACTACTTCGGCGGCGTATTCGCAACGCCAGGCGACCTCGACAACTACGACAACAGCCTGCGCGTCAGCAACTCGGTGAAATACACGAGCCCGTTGATCTCCGGCTTCCAGTTCGCCGCGCTGTACGGCTTCGGCGGCGTCGCGGGCGCGACCGGCAGCGGCCGCACCTACAGCTTCGGCCTGAGCTATGCGAACGGCCCGCTGTCGCTCGGCGCCGGCTACTTCTTCGCGAACGGCGGCTCGACGGTCGCGAGCGGCGTGCGCACGTGGTCGAGCAGTTCGGACACGCTGTTCAACACCGTGATCAACCAGGGCTTCTCGAGCGCGAAGTCGATCCAGATCGTGCGCGTGGCCGGCCAGTACGTGGCCGGGCCGGCGACCTTCGGCCTCGCGTATTCGAACACGCAGTACGGCGCGGACACGCTGTCGGCCTTCACGCAGAATGCGAAGTTCAACAACGGCTCCGCGTTCTTCAACTGGCAGTTCTCGCCGGCGCTGCGCGCGGGCGTCGGCTACAACTACACGTCGCTGACGGGCCCGACCGCCGCGCACTACAACCAGGTGAACCTCGGCGCGGACTACGCGCTGTCGAAGCGCACCGACCTGTATGCGCTGTTCGGCTATCAGAAGGCGAGCGGCAATACGTTGAATGCGAGCGGCGCGATCGTGAAGGCCGCGGCATCGGTCGGCTCGTATGGCGTGAACTCCGGAACCGATACACAGGAACTCGCGATCGTCGGCATCCGTCACAAGTTCTGACGGCGCACGTCGCCTCGCGCCGACCCGGCGGACGCACGTTGCGATGTGCGTCCGCCGCGCGCCGTGTCGCCCAGTTCTAATGCCGTCGCATCCCGCCGAATCCGTGGCCGCCGCCGACGAAGGCCGGGCCATGGTGAAAGCCCGCGCCCATCGGAACGCCGACGCGGCCGCGCCCGACTCCGTCGAAGTGACCGAAGTGACCGAAGTGGTCGAAGTGATGGCGATGATGGAAGCGGTCGATGAAGACGAAACTCACGCCCGTGCCGACGAAAACCGCCGGCCCCCAGTACCACGGGTCGGTGTACGGATAGGCGGTATCCGGATACCACACGATGCTGCCGTCCGGGCTTTGCACCATCTGCCAGGTGCCGTCGCTTTGCCGACACGCACGCCCGACGATCTGCTGCTCCGTGCCGTCGATTTCCGCCTGCGCGACGACCGCACGACAACGGGCGCCTTCGTCCGGCGAATCGTCGCCGTACGTTTGCGCAAGGACGCACACCGAACACCCGAGACAGACCACGCCCATCCCGAACCGAAACAAATTGCACATGATCGGCTCCTGCATTGTTGCCCCCGACCATTCGACCCTTGGCGTCACGCACGGCGCCGGCTTCGTATAGGGTCACCCGACGATTGAACGACCGGGCACGGCGGATTATTCCAGGGGTCGTGATGCGAAAGCGCGACGCGGCAACCGCCGTCGATCAGGCGCGCGGCGAGCGCCGCACGATGCAGTAGACGCCCGCGGCGGTCACGCCGAAGGCCAGATGGGCGACCAGCGTGATCGCGCCGCGCACGGGAACGAACCACGGAAAGATCGCGGTGAACGCGTGCAGGTTGACGCCGTAGAGAACGAGTCCGAACACGCCGCCCGCGAGCAGCGCGGCGCCGGGCGACAGGTTGCGGACCAGCTTCGCCAGCACGGCCGCATAGGCCAGCGACAGCGCGGCGTGCACCAGCGTCGCGACGCCCATGATCAGCGGATCGAACCCCGAGGACGCGCCGAGCACGGCTCGCCCCATCACGATGGCGGCCGTCAGGCGCGCATCGCGGAGCAGGTTGTGAATCGCATCCTCGCCGGCGATCGGCCAGACCATCAGCTCGATGACGGTCGAGCCGACCGCCGCGCCGAACGCAGCCCACAGAATCGGCACCGGACCGTTCCGTTTCAAGCGCCCTCCGCGATGGCCGCCCGCCGCAAGGCGGGGCCTACAACGGACGTTCGCAGTCCGTCCAGTACGCGAACGGATCGCGATGCTTCGGATAGTGCTCGTCGAGCCACTTCAGCAACGTCGCACGCGCGTTGTCCATGTCGGCCTTC
The DNA here is from genome assembly GCF_000203915.1 of Burkholderia ambifaria AMMD. Taxonomy (NCBI): domain Bacteria; kingdom Pseudomonadati; phylum Pseudomonadota; class Betaproteobacteria; order Burkholderiales; family Burkholderiaceae; genus Burkholderia; species Burkholderia ambifaria. The sequence continues at coordinate 621,403 of NC_008392.1, read as the reverse complement.
GATGACGACGTCGTCAGCTCGTGCACTTCGACGGACTTTTCCCGATCCATCACATAGCAGTTCCAGTCCGGGCCATCGCCATCCGGATCGTCGGACGCCTTCGACGACTTGCCCCAGCCGAACCCCTTGCGCGCATCGATGTAGTAGCGCGGATGCACTTTCAGATACGACATCTCGCCGCCCTGCAGGCTGCTTTCCGCGCGCAGCACGTCGCGCTCGTCGACGATCTGCGTGACGTCCGGAAGCCGGCGCGAGCGCCAGCCGGCCGGCAGCGTCGCCGTCGCGCGAACCGCGTCGTACGCGCCCCACGTGAGGCCCCAGGCTTCGGCCATGCGCTTCATGAACGCATCCGCGCCCGGATAGCCGCGCAACTGGATCCGCGTCGACAACGTGACTTCGACCCGGCCGTCGGGGCCGGCGGGGTCGCCTGCCGCTTCGAACGGGTTGCCCGGACGCGACGCGCGCTGCTGCGCGTCCGCGGGCGCCATGCCCGAAAACAGCTGGTCGAGCGCCGCACGCGCTTTCGACGACTTGTCTGGTCTATTCATTACTCACTCTCTCCCTCTGCATCCGTACGTCTGCAGACACTGTCGATTCTCATTCATTATCGGATCTCGCGGTTTTCCGCGATCGCATTGTCAATCATCCGGCATCCCGGGTCGAGCCGCGGCGACGTCAGGCGCCCTTCGACGCACGCGCCGGCGGCTGCACCGCCTGCCCCAGCGCCGCCCGCATCCGCTCCATCAGCGCGAGCACCTCGGGACGATTCTCGCCCTTCGCATGCACGAAGTGATACCTGAGCGGCGACTCCACCTCGTGCCGGCTCACGCGGACGAGCGCGCTGCGCTCGAGATACGCATCCGCGAGCGGCACCCGCGCCAGCGCCACGCCGAGCCCTGCTTCCGCCGCCGCGAGCACCAGGTTGTAATCCTCGAAGCGGCGATCCTGCGCGCGCGGCTTGAACGCAATGCCGAGCGCGTCGAACCAGGTACGCCAGCCGGTCACGTCGGAATCGTGCAGCAGCGGCATCTCGAGCAGCGCGGCGTCGCCGCTTCGACGGCGCAGCGCGGCCAGCTGTGCGGCGAGCCGCGGATGCGCGACCGGATGGAGCGTCTCCGGCATGAACTCGCGGGTTTCGAGCTGACGCCAGTTGCCGCGCCCGTAGCGGATCGACAGATCCGCCTCGCCGGCGGCGATATCCACGTTGCGCACTTCGATGCCGAGCTCGATGCGCAACGCGGGCGCTTCGCTCTCGAGTGCATGCTGCCGCTCGAACAGCCAGAGCTGCGCGAATGCCGGCACCACACTCAGCTTGACGAGGCGCGGCGTACGCGGCGAGCGCCACTGGTCGGCCGCGCCGTCGATGATCGTGAACGCCTGTTCGATCCGGCCGACGAAGCGCTGGCCGTCCGGCGTGAGGCGCACGCCGCGCGCATGGCGTTCGAACAACGCCATGCCCAGCCAGTTCTCGACGGCGGCCACGCGCCGGCTGATCGCGCCGTGCGTGACGCCGGACACGTCGGCGGCCGCCAGAAACGAACCGTGGCGCGCCACCATGCAGACAGTCTCCAGGCTCGCCAGCGGCGGCCGCGAGCCAGATGCCGGCGTGATGGCCGACAGCGCGTCCGCCACACGCCGAGGCGTGCGTGCCGAGCCGTCGGCCCGGCGCCGCACCGAGCTGTGAGCCATATTCATATTCGGATGTTGATCTGTGCGCTAGCTTAACATCTCGCCCCACCGCACCATTGTCGCATGAACACCCTTTCCTCCTCGTCGCGCAGCGCGCGACAGCCGCTCGTCGCGGCCGGCGCGGTGGCGTTCACGATCGTCTCGTGGGCCTCCGCTTTCCCGTTCATCCGGATCGGCCTGCACGGGCTGGCGCCGCTGCAACTCGCGGCCGCACGCTTCGCGACCGCGGCCGTGCTCGTGATCGCATGGCTGGCGTGGCGGCGGCCCGCGAAGCCGTCGACACGCGACGCGTTGCGCTTTCTCGTCTGCGGGTTTCTCGGCATCGCGCTCTACAACGCGCTGCTCAATACCGGCGAGCAAACCGTGTCGGCCGGCGCGGCGAGCTTCATCGTGAACACGCTGCCGATCTTCACGGCGCTGCTGGCCGCGGTGTTTCTGCACGAACGCTTCAATCGCTGGGGGTGGGCCGGTTCGCTGATCAGCCTGGCCGGCATCGCGGTGATCGCGCATGGACAGCCCGGCGGGCTCGTGCTCGGCTCGGGGAGCACGCTGATCCTCGGCGCGGCGCTGTGTTCGGCCAGCTATTTCGTGCTGCAGCGGCGGCTGATTCCCGTGTACGGCGCGCTGCCCTGCGCAGCGTATACGCTGCTGGCCGGCGCGCTCCTGCTCACGCCATGGTTGCCCGGCGCGGTCGCGTCGCTCGGCGGCGCGTCGCACGACACGACGCTGGCCGTGCTGGTGCTCGGCGTCTTTCCCGCCGCGCTAGGTTACGCAACCTGGACTGTCGCGCTCGGCCACTTCGGCGCGGCGCGCGCCGCCAATTTTCTCTACCTGACGCCGGCGGTCGCGACCGCATTGTCGATGATGCTGACCGGCGAGCGGCCCGGCATCGAGACGGTGTGCGGCGGGTTGCTGGCGATTGCGGGCGTGATAGTCGTCGCGTTGCGTGGGCGGACGTAGGATCGCGATTTCGTCGAACGGCAAGAACGATCCGACGAACGATCTGACAGCGGTCCGGTCATGCCGGGCCCGGTTATCTGCAAAGCCGAACGCATACGCCGCTCATATCGACCCGCACCAATTCGCTGACGCGGCCGGGCTCGACCGTTAGTTGCATCAAAGAGAAGGCGATGAAAGTGTGCAGACAAACCGACCGAACAGTTCGCGATTGATTGCATCGCACTGTCCATGGCCATCGGCATCGGCCCGGTCGAATAATCGAAGCAATCGACAGCAGCGCGAAACGGCCACCAACCTGCACGACGGGCCGGCGCAACAATCACGCGAATCGCCTCACATTTGCGCAAGGCTACGCAATTCGGCGAAGCGGGCACATACGCGTTCGGATATATTCATACCAATTGCGTGTCGCCTGACGAAAGCATCCCGTTCGCTCGGGGAACCGCTCGGCGCCGGCATTTTCCGTCGACGTCGAGAGCCGGCGGCATGCAAGCCGGCCCCCTCACGGGTCATGGAGATTCGTCCGGCACGCCGATCGCCTCACAAGGGCGCGCAAGCGGCCGGACGGCACTAGAAATATCAATCAACGGAGATGGCAGATGGAACGAAGCACTGTCGGCATGCGCTGCAAACCCCTGATCACCGTCGCACTCGCAGCCGCCGCATTCGCGGCCGCGTCGGGCGCGATGGCCGATCAGGTCGTGAAGATCGGCAGCGTCGAACCAACGACGGGCGGCATTTCGCACCTGGGCAAGGACAACGAGAACGGTGCGCGCCTCGCGGTCGAGGAAATCAATGCGAAGGGCCTGACGATCGGCGGCAAGAAGATCACGCTGCAGCTCGACGCGCAGGATGACGCGGCCGACCCGCGCCAGGCCACGCAGGTCGCGCAGAAGCTCGTCGACGACAAGGTCGTCGCCGTCATCGGCCACCTGAACTCGGGCACGTCGATCCCGGCCTCGAAGATCTACAGCGACGCGGGCATCGTGCAGATCTCGCCGTCGGCCACGAATCCGACCTATACGCAGCAGGGCTTCAAGACGACCTACCGCGTGGTCGCGACCGACGCGCAGCAAGGTCCGGCGCTCGCGAGCTACGCGCAGTCGAAGGGCGTGAAGAGCGTCGCGGTGATCGACGATTCGACCGCGTACGGCCAGGGCCTCGCGAACGAATTCGAGAAGAAGGCGAAGGCGCTCGGCCTGAAGGTGCTGTCGCACGACGCGACCAACGACAAGGCCGTCGACTTCCGCGCGATTCTCACGAAGGTCAAGGGCGAGAACCCGGACGCGATCATGTACGGCGGCATGGACGCCACCGGCGGCCCGCTCGCGAAGCAGGCAAGGCAGCTCGGCCTGCGCGCGAAGATCCTGTCCGGCGACGGCGTGTGCACCGACTCGCTGGCCGAACTGGCCGGCCCGGCGGCCGACAACGTGCTGTGCTCGCAGGCGGGCGCCGCGCTCGAGAAGATGCCGGGCGGCGCGGCATTCCTCGCGAAGTATCAGAAGCGCTTCAACCAGGGCATCAAGTTCGATGCGCCGTTCGCGTACGACGCGGTCTACATCGCGGTCGACGCGATGAAGCGCGCGAACTCGACCGACCCGGCGAAGGTGCTCGCCGCGATGCCGTCGACGAAGTACGAAGGCGTGATCGGCACGACGACGTTCGATGCGAAGGGCGACCTGACGCACGGGATCATCTCGATCTACGGCTACAAGAGCGGCAAGAAGACCTTCCTCGACCAGGTGAAGATGTAACCCGCCGCGACGCCGGCACGACGGGCACGCCACCCGTCGGCGCCGGCGCCGCCCGGGTCGATTCGCGTTTTGCGGAGATGAAGCGACATGTGTGCAATGGCGTATACGGAATTTCAACAGGAGTTGAAGAAAGCGCAGTTGACGGCGCGGGAATTCGCCCGTCTGATCCGGATGAACGAAAGCTCCATCACGAACTATTCGAGCAAGGGCACCGTCCCGTCCCACCTTGCGGTCATCGCGACCCTCATCGGCGCGCTCGCCGCGCACGAGATCGATTTCCGGCACGTGATCGGCAACACGGCGATCGAACCGAAACGCCCGCGCGGCGTCGGCGCGTTTCCGGCGGCGGGTAGCGCCCAGTCCGGGAAAAAGAATCGCGGCGCGTCGTGATCGGCCGGGCCTGACAGCGGCGCGCTCGATCGACGCCGCGACATCCGGCGCGGCTTGCGGCAAGTGAACGGCGCGCCATTTTTGTCTTCTAGGCAATCCGTTCGGCGGTTGATGCAGATGCCCGCTTCACCGCACCACCGCCGGCCGGCGCCGGCGGCTCGCCGAGGATTTCGCGCAGATGCGCAAGCACCTCGGCGCGATGCGAGTCAATAAAGAAATGCTCGCCGCCGAACACCCGCACTCGGATCGGCAACGACGAATACCGTTGCCATTCGCCCAGATCGTCGAGTGCGACCAGCGCATCGTCGGCACCGGCGAGCACATGGACCGGCACCGGCACCGCGCGAATCGCCGCACGCCAGGTTTCCCGGCACTCGAGGTCCGCACGGATCGTCGGCAGGAACAGATCGATGAAGGCATCCGCATCCAGCATCCCCGCGGGCAGCCCTTCCAGCAGATTCAGTTCCTGCACCAGTTCGTCGCGGGGCAGATCGTGCAGCCGGCGCCGACGTCGCGACGGCAGATGCGGCGCCGCGCATCCGGACACGGCCAGCGCCGACGGCGGCATGCCGACGTCGACGAGCCGGCTCGCCAGCTCGAGCGCCAGCGCGCCGCCCATGCTGTGTCCGAACAGCACGATGCCCGCGTCGGCGAGTGGCAGCAGGCTTGCCATGACATGGTCGGCGAGCGCGCCCATCGTGCGCAACGGCGGCTCGCGGAACCGCGCGCCGCGCCCGGGTAGTTCGACCGCGCACACTTCGACGTCGTCCGGCAACCCGGCATGCCAATGGGCGTACGCGGAAGCGTTGCCGCCGGCGTACGAGCAGCACACGAGCCGGATACGCGGCGCGCGGACCGGCATGAAGACTTTCAACGCTGCGGTGGGGGTCATGAGTGTCGTGGTCGGGAGGTCGGGTTCATCGGTCGAGCAAGCGCCGGCCACGCGCCGGACGCGTACGTCAGGCAGGCGAGCCGGTATGCCGCCTCGCTTCCCACAGCGCTTCCATGCGCGCGGTAATGGCCGGCAGCTGATCCCGCGCCACGCAATACCTGACCGTACGCAGCGGCGTGCGCAGGATCGGCAGATCGAACACGCCCTCTCCTTGCGCATCGATGCCGAGCCGCGTCTTGACCCGATTGGCGCCCACGTTGTCGGCCGGCGACTCGAACCGGATCGAATCGAGCGAGAAGCGCGCGAAGAATGCCGCCATCGCCTTCACGTACGACACGATGCCGATGCCGAGCCGCCGATGTTCCGGGCTCCAGATATGCGCGTGCATGACGCCGCTCACATACTGCCCCGGCGCCGCCCCGGCACGCGGCTCGAGATGCGTGAGTTCGTGCACGCCCACGGTCTGTCCTTTCAGCGCGACGCTCAGGATCGCGTTGCGTGGCGTGTCGGCGCGCGTGTCCCGCTCGATGTTGAGCGCGAGCATGTCGCGCATCTGGCGGCGGCCGGGCAGCCGCGCCGGGTCGACGCCCATCTCGATCAGATGGCTGTCGCCGCTGTCGTACCAGTACGCGATGAAGCCGTCGATGTCGGCGCTGTCAAAATCCCGTACCTCAATATCCGCTACGTCGATCACGCCACGCTCCCTTTGTCGCTTCACTGCGGTCGACCGGGCCTTGCGTGCCCGCGTCGGGCCATGCCGTGAAGCGGCCGGCCAATCCGTCTGTCGCGATGATGCAGACATCCGGCACCGACCGTCAGCTGTAGTTTTTTGCAGGATCAAAGGAATTGCGCGTCGCCACGGTTAGTCGCAGAATGTTTTCGAAATCCAGCCATTCATGGCATCGAGTCCGCACTTCGAATCACGGCGGATGGCGTGGCTTCATGGCCTTTTTGGTATCCGAACCAATCCCGTCCGGATCACCGCGATTCAGCCGGATCACCTCCGGCATCACACCGCACATCGTCGCGCCAACGGCTACTTCCCGCCGCGCGATCCGATCCGTTCCGCATCGATGTTGTTCCGCTTCCGGCCTGCCGTGGCGACGCCGCGGCCAGTCGTCCGCCCATGTTTGAAGGTAACGGTCGTCATTCGCGCGCGATGCGCAGCGGCCGGGACACACGCCAAACAAGGAGGTTGCTCTTGGATCTGAAACCGGACGGACATGCGATGCCGGCTTACTTCGACACGTGTTCGCACGACGGATACGTCCGCGTGTCCGCTACGCAGCTCGCATCGATCACGCTCGCCCTGCTTTATGCAGCGTGCGACGAACGCGTACTGAGCGACGCATGGGATCTCGGCCTTCCCGCGTGCCACGCCGGCCATTGCGAATGGATCGATACCAACTGGCGCCCGCCGATGACCTTCGGCTGGGCCTGGTTGACGGATCGCGATCGCACTTGCCGAATGTTTCCGAACAGCGTGACCTCCAACGTGATGATCGTCTGCGCACGAGGCTACGACGTCGGGCCCGACCACACCCGATCGCTGCTCGCGGACTGGATCAATACGCTGCCGTGGACCGTTAGTGTCCGTGCGCATCTCGCACTGCCGGTCCTGTAAAAAGTTGCAGTTTCGACGCGTCCTCCATTTCGCATTTAATGCGTACGTCCATTGGAGTTCGCACATGCACCAAACCACTATCGGAAACGCGTCGCAACTGTCCGCATCGAACCTCGCGGCACTCGCGTCGTATCGACACGCAATCTTCATCGAGAAGCTGGGCTGGCAGCTTCCGGTAGTCAATCAGCAGGAGTTCGATCAATTCGATCGACCGGACACGATCCATATCTTCGGTCGCGAGGATAGCGGCGCGATCTGCTCGTGCGCCCGACTGCTGCCGACGACCCGGCCGTACCTGCTGAGCGAGATTTTTCCCGGGCTGATGGGCGCGGCACCGGTGCCGAATGCGCCGGATATCTGGGAACTCTCGCGCTTTTCGTCCTACATCCTCGGCGCCGATTCCGGCGGCCTCAAGCGCGCGCATGCGAACACGCGCAGATTGCTGGCGGACATCGTGGAATTCGCGCGCTCGAACGGCGTTCGACGGCTCATCACGGTGTCGCCGCTCGGCGTCGAACGGCTGCTGATGCGTCTGAACGTTCATGCGCACCGTGCCGCGCCGCCGCAGATCATCGACGGAAAGCCGGTGTTCGCGTGCTGGATCGAGATCGATGAAATCACGTGCGCGTCGCTCGGCATCGACTGTCCGCGCACGCCGACTCCGAGCTGAAATTGGGCCGGCTGCGGTCCCAACGCATGCCGTCCCGCGCGACGCGGCGACGCCCTTCCTTCCCTACGATATTCGCCCCATGCAGCGAGAGACCATTCCGGCCTTCGACGGTCGGCCCCTGCGAGTGTTTCATACGGAACGCTCGACCGGCCGACGCAACCTGATGCTCGTTTTGCCGTTCGGCGTGCGTCATGCGATGGTCGAACGACTGTGCAACGCGCTCGAGCCGCACTTCAACGTGATCACGTGGGAATCACGGTTCGTGCTCGACCTGCAGGATGATGCGACCGACGACGCATTCGACGTCGAATACCACGTGCGCGATCTCGTGACGGTTGCCGCGCATGCGAACGACCGCGTCGGGCACGACGGCCCGATCGATGTGATCGGCTATTGCTCCGGCGCCGGCGTCGGCCTGCTGGCCGCCGCGCGCTACCCCGACAGCGTCCGCCGGCTCGCACTGGTGTGCGGCGAATTCATGCTGAAGCCGTCGGTCTGTCCGCCGAGCAGCTTCCAGCGCGAAGTGGACGTGCTCCTTCCGGTCGCGGCGACGAGCAAGGAAATGGCCGGCATGCTGTTCGACAAGATCTCGTCCGGCCGCAGCGCGCCCCAATCCGAATTTCATTCGTTCATCTCGGTGCCGTTCTCGAGCGCGGCGCACCTGCACCGCTACGGACTGAACTACATCGCGTACCGGCGCACCGACTTCCTCGACGAAGCCGCCACCGTCACGCAGCCGACGCTCGTGATCGCGACGCGAAGCGATCGACAGGTGCTCCCGGAAAGCGCACGCATCATCGTGGCGCATCTGCCGGACGCGAGCGGCGTGTACGAATTCGACGGCGACCACTACGAGCTGTGCCGCGCGCAGCCGGCCATGACCGACACGCTGCTGCAATTCTTCGGAACGCAAGCCAACCGATCGGAACCTGTTCAATGAACCATTCGACCATCGACGGCCGCTTCGCCGAGCAGGTGCGCCGCACGCCGGAGCGCATCGCACTGGAGGGAACGGCGCACGTGCCGCCGCTCACCTACCGCGAACTCGACCGCTGCGCGAACCGGCTTGCCGCGGTGCTTGCGCGGCACGGCGTCACGCAGGGCGCGCCCGTGCTGCTGATGCTGCCGCGCTGCTCGAACGCCGTGATCGCGATGCTGGCGATCGTCAAGCTCGGCGCGATCTTCGTCCCGCTCGATCCGAACTACCCCGCTGCGGTCAAGCACGCGTATGCACGTGACAGTGCGGCGCGGCACGCGATCGCGGCCGCAGGCGACGACACGCTGCGCGAGTCGGGACTGTCGGTGATCCACATCGCCGATCTCGCGAACGACAGATCGGCCGACGCTCCGCCGCCCGCCGCGTCGCACGGAGCCGACGCGCCGGCCTACGTGATGTTTACGTCGGGAAGCACCGGCAAGCCGAAAGGCGTCGTGGTGCCGCATCGCGGTGTCGTGCGGCTCGTCGACCGGCCGAACTACATCGCGATCCAGCCGGACGATGCCTTCCTGCTGCTGTCCCCGATCACCTTCGACGCGTCGACGTTCGAGATCTGGGGCGCGTTGCTGAACGGCGCGCGCCTCGTGGTGTACGACGGCGCCATCTTCGATCCCAATGCCGTTTCGCAGCTGATTCGCGAACAGCGCGTGAGCGTGATGTGGCTGACCGCCGCGCTGTTTCATCTCGTCGTGCGCCGCTATCCGGCCATGCTGACCGGCGTGCGTGTGCTGCTGGCGGGCGGCGACGTGCTGCATCCGGACGCGGTCAATGCCGCGCTCGATGCGTTCCCGGGCATCACCGTCGTCAACGGATACGGCCCGACCGAAAACACGACGTTTACGTGCTGCCACGTGATGACGCGCGACAACCGGCCCGACGGCGTCGTACCGATCGGCACGCCCGTGACCGGCACGTCGGTGCATGTCGTGCGCGGCGACGGCGATCTCGCGTCGGTTCCGGACGGGCAGGAAGGCGAGCTCTACGCCGGCGGCGACGGCGTCGCGCTCGGCTATCTGAACCAACCCGACGCGACCCGCGCGGCCTTCGTGCCGGATCCGGCCGGGCCCGGCCGGCTGTACCGCACCGGCGACATCGTCCGGCGCCGCGCGGACGGCACGCTCGAATTCGTCGGTCGTCGCGACCGGCTCACGAAGATCCGCGGCTACCGCGTGAGCCTCGACGAGGTGCAGCAAATCGTCGCGCGCTTGCCGTGCGTGGAGGAATGCGTCGTCCAGGTTCGCGAAGATCCGAACGGCGAAAAGTTGCTGGTCGCCACGGTTCAGACCAACGAACAGCGCGACAACATGCCTGCGTTCATTCGCGGCGAACTGCGCAAGCTGGTGCCTGGTTTCATGATTCCCGACGCCATCGCCGTGTGCGCCGAACTACCGGTCAACGCGAACGGCAAGGTCGATCGGGTTCGACTCGCAAGTCCCATCTGAAAATCCGGAGAACGTAATGACTGAAAAAACTGTTGCCATCCCCGACATGATCGCCTCGACCTGCCGGGACACGCTCGGCTTCGCCGACCTGCGCGGCGACGAGGATTTCTTCGACCGGGGCGCCAGCTCGCTGACGATCGTCGAACTGCAGATTCAGATCGAAAACCGGCTGCAGGTGCGGGTGCCGACCAGCAAGCTGATGGCTGCGCCCACGATCGACGGCTGGGCCGGCATCTACGAAGCAGCGGCCGCCGAACTCGCGTAAGCGCGTGCGTCATTTCCCGAACACCGCTTCGTCCGTTCGAAGCGGATGCATTTAATCGATTCGACCAGGAGCACCTCCATGCAGAACTTTCGACTGACGCCCGAGGAAATCGCCACTTTTCGCGCGCAAGGCTACATCGGCCCGTTCACGCTGTATTCGCCCGAGGAAGCGCGCGAGCGCTACAGGACGATCCGCGCGCAGCTGTTCGATCGTGAATACGCGGTGTACGACCTGCCGCCGACGAGCCCGATCGCCAATTACGATCGCCACCTCGACGTCAATCTGCTGAGCGAGCATATCGGCCGGCAGGAAATCGTCCAGCGGCTGAACTCGATTCTCGGGCCCGACGTCATCTGCTGGCGTTCGGAGATGTTCCCGAAGTATCCGGGTGACGAAGGGACCGACTGGCACCAGGCCGATACGTTCGCGCATGCGTCGGGCCAGCCGCAGATCGTGTGGCCGGGCGATCAGCGTTTCGGCGGCGCGATCACGGTATGGACGGCGCTGACCGACGCGACCGAGCAAAACGGCTGTCTGCGCTTCGTGCCGGGCACGCATGAAGAGATGTTCTACGACGAGTCGCGGAAGATGCAGTTCGATCCGTCCAACATCAATGCCCTCGAGAAGGACGGCATCAAGCGCGGCTTCTTCGGCTACGACTATCGCAGCCTGCAGAAGGATCCGGACTGGAAGCCGGACGAGAGCAAGGCCGTGTCGATCGTGATGAAGCCCGGCCAGTTCGTGATCTTCTGGTCGACGCTGATGCACTCGTCGTTTCCGAACTCGACGGTCGACCAGACCCGGCTCGGCTACGCGAGCCGCTACGTGCCGGCCGCGGTCAAGGTCTATCCGGACACCGACACCGTCGACGAATACGGCAGCAAGATCTCGCTCGACAAGTTCGGCGTCGTGCTCGTCTCCGGCGAGGATCGATTCGGGCATAACCGCCGCGTCGAGCGCAACGCGCGCGGCGTCAGCTTCGCGCAGCAACCGTCCTACGCCTGACCGACCGCACCCGCGGCCATGAAACCGGCGAACGGCGCGGCGCGCCGTTCGTCATTCGACCGGTGCCAACCCATGATCCAGCCTATCGAGATACCTCATGTCCGGCGCGTCGACCACGTCGTCGCGTCCGTCGTGGCGAGCGTCCTCGGCCGCGACGCCGTGACGCCCGACGACGACTTCTTCACGATCGGCGGCTCGTCGATTTCCGCCGCGCTGGTGAGCACCCAGCTCGAGCGGCAGCTCGGCCACGACGTGCCGGTGCGCCTGCTGTTCGAATATCCGTGCCTTCGCGTCTTCAGCGAAAAACTGCTCGAATCCATGAGCGTGGCCGCACGGTAGTTCCGAGATCACTGTCCTGAATCGCCTTCTCCTCGGAGGAATTCGCTTTGAACAAGCACTATCGCGCCGAAATCTACGATTTCGACAAGCAGGTCGAGCGCGCGGATCTCACGCTCGCCGATGCCGCATTGCTGATTCGCGATCGCAAGGCCGCCGCGGTCCTTGTCGATTTGGTCGATCCGAGCGCGCTCGACCGATGGTGGGACGATCCGGCCTTCCCGCCGGTCACGCAGCACCAGAGCTTCGCCGGCGCCGGCAAGTCGGGGCTCGCGATCGGGCCGACCCAGCGGCTGGTGAAAGAGCAGTTGATCCCCGGTCTGATCGACTACTTCTCCTATGCAGGCCGCACGAATGCGGCGCTGCGCGACACGGAATTCGTCAAACTGTGTGTCCGCGAACTCGGCGCCGGTTCGGTCCGGGTCGGCGACTGGGGCGAACTCCCGCTCGTGTCCAAACGGGAATACCAGCCGGTGCCCAACGGGCTCTACAGCGTCCCGCCGCATTGCGACGCGATCCACTTCGGCCGCGAACCGCTGAACTGGCCGATCAAGGACGGTTACGACGAAGGCTACGATCAGATCTCGCTCTTCCTGTCGATTCAGGATGCGGAAAACAGCGCCGGCCTCGTCATGTGGGACTACCGGCCCGCGACGCGCGCCGAGCTCGACGAACTGATGAGCGAATTCGCGCAAACCCGCCGCATCGACCGGCTCGACCGTGTGCGCAGCGTCACCATCAACGGGCGGCCCGGACAGCTGAACATTCTCAACACGCGCGTCATGCACGCGGTCGAGCAATGCACGACCGTGCGCCGCACGCTCGGATCGTTCCTCGTCTGGCACGACGGTCAATGGCGGATGTTTCACTGATGACGGCCATCGCTTTAACGGAGGGGAACGACCCCGCGCGCAGTCGGCTCGAGGCCGAGATCGCGGCGTTCGAACGGTTCGCCGAGTCGAGCACGATCGGTCGCGCGCGCGTCGAGCGGGTCGAGCGCTTCGGCTTCGTGATCCATCCGCCCCACGCGAACGCGGCGCACGAGCCGCGATTCGACCTGTTGTTCATCGCGCTGACGCACGGCAACGAATACGCGGGACTCCCCGTGCTCAATGCGCTTTGCCGCTACGTGGAGGCCGGCGTGCTGGCGCCGTCGGTGTCGATCGGCTTTCTGCTCGGCAACGTCGACGCCGCGCGGCGCGGCACGCGCTTCGTCGAACGCGACTTGAACCGCACGTTCGGTCGCGCCGGGCGCGACACGGCCGACGACCGGCGCGCTCGCGAGATGGAGCCGGTGATGAGGCGCGCGCGCTTCTGCGTCGACCTGCATCAGACGATCGAGCCGTCGGAAGCGCCGTTCTTCGTCTTCAACTACCACCCGACGAGCCTGCAACTGGCGCACGCGATCGCACCGGACACGCCCGTCGTCACGCATTGGGGCAGGCCGTTTTCCACCGCGTCCGCCGGCGGCTGCACGTCGGACGAATTCATCCAGCAGGGCGACGGCGTTGCGCTGAGCATCGAGCTGGGCCAGAAGGGCTTCGGCCTCTATCAGATCGCGGCGGGCGTGCGCGTGTGCCTGGACGCGATCACCACCGTCAGCGCGGTCGTCCACGGCGCTTCGCTGCCGCCCGTCGACGCGTGCGTGAATCCGATCTATACGTGGGCGCACATCGTCCCCTATCCGGACGGCGAGGTCAGGCTCGACGCAGGCTTGCGGAATTTCCAGCCGATCCGGGCCGGCGATCGTCTCGGCACGCGGGACGGCGCGCCGCTCGTCGCCGGCACGAGCGGTCTGCTGCTGTTTCCGAAGTACCGGCGATCCGAATCCGAGCCGAAGCCCGCGGAGCTTTACCGTCTATTGAGGCAACCGGCATTGTCCGAACTGGGCAAGGGCGACTGCCTTATGCCGCAATCCTAATCATTCCGCACACGTGGAGGCATCATGCAGCATACCTACCCAGCTCAACTGATGCGCTTCGGCACCGCGGCGCGCGCCGAGCACATGACCATCGCCGCGGCGATTCACGCGCTCGATGCGGACGAAGCCGACGCCATCGTCATGGACATCGTGCCCGACGGCGAGCGCGACGCGTGGTGGGACGACGAGGGCTTCTCGAGCTCGCCGTTTACGAAAAACGCCCACCACGCGGGCATCGTCGCCACGTCGGTCACGCTCGGCCAGCTCCAGCGTGAACAGGGGGACAAGCTCGTTTCGAAGGCGGCGGAGTACTTCGGGATCGCCTGTCGCGTCAACGACGGCCTGCGTACGACCCGCTTCGTTCGGCTGTTTTCGGACGCGCTGGACGCGAAGCCGCTGACGATCGGACACGACTACGAAGTCGAGTTCCTGCTGGCGACGCGACGCGTGTACGAACCGTTCGAGGCGCCGTTCAACTTCGCGCCGCACTGCGACGACGTGAGCTACGGGCGCGACACCGTGAACTGGCCGCTAAAGCGATCGTTTCCACGGCAGCTCGGCGGGTTTCTGACCATTCAGGGCGCCGACAACGACGCGGGCATGGTGATGTGGGACAACCGACCGGAATCCCGCGCCGCACTCGACGAGATGCACGCCGAATATCGTGAAACCGGTGCGATCGCCGCGCTCGAAAGGGCCGCGAAGATCATGCTGAAGCCGCAGCCCGGTCAATTGACGCTGTTCCAGAGCAAGAACCTGCATGCGATCGAGCGCTGTACGTCGACGCGACGCACGATGGGCCTGTTCCTGATCCACACGGAAGACGGCTGGCGCATGTTCGATTGAGCGACGGCGATCGTGCTTCGCGCTCGATTCGCTCGACACGCTTCCCATCCGCCGGCCGGTTCGACGAACCTGCCGGCCTTTTTCACTTCCGGCGTCCGTGGGCGCCGGCATTTCCGACAACAGGCACCTCCATGAACGACATCGTGCTGGCCATGCGCGCGCGTGGCATCAAGTCCTCCGCAGTGCGCGAGCTGCTGGAGTTCAGCAAGAATCCGGACGTGATCTCGCTGGCCGGCGGCATCCCCGCTTCCGACCTGTTCGACATGGACGGCATCGACGACACACTGGGCGCCATCCTGCGCGACGAGCACCGCGACCTGTTCCAGTATGGCCTCACCGAAGGCGAAGCGGGCTTGCGCCAACAGATCGGCAACTGGGCCGGCACGCTCGGCATACCGGCTTCGCCGGAATCGATACTGATCACGTCCGGATCGCAGCAGGGGCTCGATCTCGTTGCGCGCGTGCTGTTCGATCAGGGCGATCGCGTACTCGTCGAGCGGCCGACCTATGTCGCCGCGCTGCAGGTATTCCAGTTCATCGGCGCCCGGATAGACGGCATCAACGGCGGCCCGGACGGGCTCGATCTCGACCAGGTCGAACGCGAACTGAAGCGCGGCGGCGTCAAGGCGATCTACCTGACGCCGAATTTCGCGAATCCGACCGGCTATACGATGCCGCTCGCGCAGCGTATCCGCCTGGTCGAACTCGCGCAGCGTCATGGCTGCGCGATCATCGAGGACGATCCGTACGGCCAGTTGCGCTTCAGCGGCGCGGCGATCCCGAGCCTGCTGTCGATCGCTTCGCAGCAGCCGGGCGGCAACCGCACCGTGTGCTACCTGTCCACCTTGTCGAAGGTCTTCTCTCCCGGCGTGCGCGTCGGATGGATCGTGCCGCCCGCGGCGCTGCGTCCGCCAATGGCCGTCGCGAAGCAGGCATTCGACCTGCACACGTCGACGCTGACGCAGAACATCGTTGCGCGTTATCTCGCGTCGGGCCGCCTGACGTCCCGCATCGACGTGCTGCGCACCGCTTACCGCACGCGCCGCGATGCGCTGACGAAGGCATTGCGCGACGCCTTCGGCAACGACCTGTCGTTCAACGAACCCGAAGGCGGGATGTTCCTGTGGTGCCGCTTCGCGCGGCAAGTTCCGGCGGAAAAGGTGCTCGAAGCGGCCATCCGCGAAAAGGTCGTGTTCGTGCCCGGAAACGCCTTCTATGCATCCGATCCGGAACGCGACACGCTGCGCGTGTCGTATTCGATGCTGGGAGAACAGAGTGCCGAAGAGGCCGCTCGCCGGTTGAAGCGTGCGTGGGACGCCGTCGTGCGCGATTGACGCAGTCGACGCTGTCGTGACGTGGCGCGCATCCGGATACGCTTCCCCGTGCGCGCCGCCCCCGTCACTCGCCGACGATCTGCATCGCAGGGGCCGAGCGCGAATGCGCGCGCAGCGTGAGTCGCACGAGCGGCGCGGTCAGCGCCGTCGTCACCAGCGCGAATATGACGAGGATCGTATAGACGCGGGTCGGAAGAATCTGCATCTGCAGCCCGATCGACAGCACGATCAGTTCCATCAAGCCGCGCGTATTCATCAACGAGCCGACCAGCATCGCATCGCGCGGCGCAAGCCCCGTCACGCGCGCACCGACGTAGCTGCCGCCGAACTTGCCCGCGAACCCGCCGGCGAGAAACACGCCGAACCACATCCATGACGACGCATCGTCGATCATCCCGATCGACGCGTGCAACCCGGCGTACGCGAAGAACACCGGCATCAGCACGAGCTTCACGAAGCCCTCGACATTCTCGCGCCACTCGACGTCCAGCCCCGGCACGCGACGCACGAACAGCGCCGCCGACAGCGCGCCGAACGCGCTATGGAAACCGATCAGCGACGTTGCGACCGCCGACGCCAGCACGAAGCAGAACAACACCGCCAGCCGGTCGCGCGTCGCGTGCGCCGTTTGTGCCAACCGCATGAGCAGCGGGCGCACGACGAAGCGCGCCAGCAACGCACTGATCGCCAGAAACACGAGCAAGCTGGCGAGCATGCGCGCGAAGGCCCAACCAGGACCGTTCGACAGCGACGCGATCGTCGCCAGCAACATCCAGCCGAGCGCATCCGTCAGCATCGCCGCAGACATCGCGTGCCGCGCGCCGCTCATCGCGCCGAGCCTCAGATCGTCGACGATGCGCGCCATGACCGGCACGGCCGACACCGCGAGCGCGACACCGCAGAAGAGCACGTACGGCAGCCACGGTGCGTCGATCGCAAGCGTGTCCTTCGACACGACCGCGATGACCATGCCGATCGCGGCCGGTATGCACAAGCCGCCGATCGCGACGGCGACGGGCACGCGCCACCGGCCGCCGCGCAACGTGACGCCGAATTCCATGTGCAGCCCGAGCTGGAACATCAGCAACACCAGGCCGATCTCCCCGACCTGCGCCATCGCCGACGGCGCGCGCGGGCCGAACAGCACATCGTAGAAATCCGGTGCGATCGTACCGAACAGCGAAGGGCCGAGCAAGAGTCCGGCCGCGATTTCGCCGACGACCGCACATTGGCCGAGCCGCTCGGCAAGACGGCCGCAGACGTTGCAACACGCGATCACGAGCATGAGTTGCAGCAACCAGATAGTCATGGAATGCCTCGGGAAAAATCGACTGGCGGAAACGGGGAAGCGGCGCAAAGCCGAAGTGTGGTCGAACGCGCATCGCAACGCGTGCAGTACGTACGCACACTTCGCGATGCCGTCAACCGAATCTCGGCATCGATCCTATAGCGCGGCTAAGCGTGGCGATACTGGAAGGACCTACAGGCGGGCGGCGCCCGGCGACGGCCAGATGTGAAGCACGCGCTCAAGCCGCGCGATCGGCCGCACCGGACAACAACCTGCCGTCGCCACCGGACGGCGCGTGGAGAAAGCCGTTGCGAATGAAGTTCGCCATTTCCTCGACCAGCGGCGTCGTTCCGGATGGCGGCAGATGCAAGGTCACGGCGAAATCCGGCAACGTGGGCAAGCCCTGCGCCGGTCGCAGCATTTGCAGATCAGAGGGGACCGTCGACGCGAGCCACGCGGTCACCGCCATGTCCATTCGGACGGTCGCCTTCGTCGCTTCGATGTCACCGTTTTCGAACACCGTCCGCCATGCGATCTCGTGCTGCGTCAACGCGTCGAACAACGCGGGGCGAAACACGCACGCGTCGCTGACGATCGACACCGCCAGCGGCCGCTTCAGGTGCGCGTTGCCGCCGACCGCACCGACCCACGCGAGCGGCTCGGTGCGCAGGCGCTCCCCGCCCGGCTCGCTCGCCGGCTGCTCGATCACCGCGATATCGACTCTTCCATCGAGCAGCGCGGCCGACAGTTCGACCGACGCAAGATTGACGAGCACGATCTCGACGTGCGGATAGTGCTGAGCAAACGCCTTGAAAACGCCGGCGAGATAGGTACCGACCAGATCGGACGGCGCGCCGACGCGCAACACGCCGGCAAATACCGGCTCGCTCATGTCGTCCCAGATGCGGTCGTTGAGCCGCACGAGCTGCTCCGCCCGCTCGAGCAGACGTTCACCCGCGGCAGTGAGTTTCAGGCGCCCCTGCGAGCGATCGAACAGCCGCTGGCCAAAGCACTCCTCGAGCCGCTTGATCTGCTGGCTGATCGCGCCCTGGGTCAGATGCAGCGCGTGCGCCGCCGCCGTCATGGTCGAGCGACGCGAAACGGTGACAAAGGTGCGCAACAGACTCGTATCGAGATTGCGGGGCATGGGGAAAAATAGAGTATTAGCAACGCTAATAGGCTCATTATAAACATTCCATACCCTAGCTTGCGAAAGACTTTTAGAGTTTGTCAGGCACCCGATCCCATTCGCGCCAAGACGGATTCCAAAGCCGCCCGCTCTTCATACGAGGTTGTCCAACCATGTCCCAGACGCTGTTCTCACTGATCGTGTTCGTCATCGTCGCCACCATCACGCCGGGCGGCGCGACCACGCTCGCGACGGCGTCGGGCACGCAGTTCGGGTTCAGGCGCAGCGTGCCGCTGCTCGGCGGCATCGCGCTCGGCCTCGCATCGCTCGCGGCAATCTCGGCGGCCGGGCTCGCCGGGCTGCTGCACGCGGTGCCGGCGCTGCAACTGATCATGAAAGTGCTGGGCTCCGCCTACCTTCTGTGGCTCGCGTGGAAAATCGCGTCGAGCGGCGCGCCCAAGAGTCACGTGAATGCATCGCAAACGCCGACCAGCTTCCTCGGCGGCGCGCTGCTGCTGTGGCTCAATCCGAAAGGATGGACGATGGCGCTCGGCGCGGCCGCGTCGTTCGCGGCGCTGACGCCCGACCCGATGCACCTCGCCGTGATACTCGGTATTGCATTCGGCATCGCAGCGATCTTTTCCCTCGTGCTGTGGTGTACGGCCGGCGTGCTGCTCGGCCGCACGCTGCGGACCGACCGTCATTGGCGCATCGCAAACGTTACGCTGGGGCTCCTGCTCGCGCTGTCGATCGTGCCGATCTGGCTCGACTGATCGTGCGGGCATGCCGTACCGCATGAAAGAGGCAACGTGCGCGCAGCACACGAGATGCGCGTAGCCGACAAGAACAAACGGCGGTTCGCCGTACCACGCCGTCGACAACGCTCGACTACATCCCGATCGAGCGCTTCGCTGAAGATTCAGATTCGACTCGACGCTTGACGGTCCGTCTGCCGGCCGGACGCTGGCGGGTTCGTCACCGTGCATCGACGACACAACCGGCTCTGCATCACGCACGTGCGAAGCATCCGTGCATGCACCCGGCGAAAGCATTCGTGCAGCACTTCAGGCGCCGGGGGTCAGCGCGCTTTCCAGAACAAAACACACAACAGCATCCGGTCGGAACCGGGTGCATCACGTCGGTGGCACTCGAAGGGCTTCACGCTTCTTCCCCGACTGATTCAGCCAGTCGATATCGACACGCCGCAGAAACCTCCTGAATCACTGTGTTGCGCGAGGGCTCGAGCTTCCCGGCTCCATGCGCAGCGAACATGTCGCCCGCGCACGCGGCCTGGTCATCGACCGCGTGCGTTTGACACTACACGCTATTTGGAGATTGTTGTGGATGCATGGAGAGAAGACGTCATGACGACGTTGTCGCGCGCGCTGAGCTTCGACGATGTATTCGAAATCGTTGCCGCACAGGCACGCGCGCTCGATTTTGAAATGTGCGCCTATGGCGCACGCGACCCGTTACCCGTGACGCGGCCCACGTTCCGTACACGCAATACCTACCCGGAATCCTGGCAACAGCGCTATATCGAGGGAAACTATTTCGCACGCGACCCCGTCGTCCGTTACGGGCTGATCTATACGTCACCGCTTGTATGGCCTGTCGATGCGTGCGCCGATGAATCATTCTGGGAGGAAGCGAAGGCGCATGGGGTTGCGCACGGCTGGTCGCAGCCCATCCGCGACAAGCACGGGCGCATCGCGATGTGGAGCGTCGCGCGCAGCGCGGACCCGATTTCGGATCTCGAACTTGCCGCCACGGAAAGCCGGCTGATCTATCTGGCGCACGCCGCTCACGCGGTGAATTCGCGCCTGGTCGACGCGCCTGCAGCCGCGATGCAAATGGGCCCGTTCACCACGCGCGAAAAGGAAGTGCTGAAATGGGCCGCTGACGGGAAGACCGCGCTGGAAATCGCTTCCATTCTTTCCATCTCGGAGCGAACCATCACCTTCCACATGCAGAACATCATGGAGAAACTCAACTCGGTCAATAAGACACAAGCGATCGTCAAGGCCGTGTTGCTCGGCATCATCTACTAATCACAAACGGCGCGATTCGGTCTCCCGTACCGGTTGCCGTCACAACGGCATGCGTGTCTGAAGCGCGTGCATGCACGCTGCAGGTATAGCCGCATGCGGAACCCGTCCGCCGCTCCGGTGTCCGGCATCATGCCGGCGCCGGCTATGGTGAACGCTTGCGCGCCGTGCTCCGCATCGACGATTCGACCAGCCGTCACAGTCCATTACGCACGTGATCGAGCAGCGCCTGCAGCGGATGACGCACCTGCCGCGCGGACATGCGCTTCACCTGGCTCCGACACGAATAGCCGGTCGCCAGCGCTTCGCCCTGCGCTTGCGGCGCATCGACATGCGCGGCCCACGATTGTGCATAGATCGTCTTCGATGTCTGCAGGTTGCGCGCCTCGTGCCCGTAGGTCCCCGACATTCCGCAGCATCCGGTCGCCTGAACCGTCAGCCGCAACCCGCGGCGCGCGAACACCTGCGCCCAGTGCTTGCCGCTGTCCGGCGCGTTGGTCTTCTCCGTGCAATGCGGCAGCAGCCGGTACGCTGCCGAAGGGTCGGCGGCGCCCGCGCCGGCTTCCGGCAGCGCGTGCAGCAGCCACTCCTGCGGCAGCGCGACCTTCGGCACGTCGGCCAGCCCCGTCACCTTCAGGTATTCCTGCCGATAGGTGAGCGTCATCGCCGGATCGAGGCCGACGAGCGCGACACCCGAGCGCGCGAGCGCCGCCAGTTGCGTCGCGTTGCGAATCGCCGCCTTCTCGAACGCGCGGAGAAAGCCCTGCACATGCAGCGCCTTGCCGTTCGGCGCGAGTGGCGCGAGCCACACCTGGAAGCCGATGCGCGCGGCCAGCTCGATCAGCGTCGCCAGTTGCTCGGTGTCGAAATAGCGCGTGAACGTGTCCTGCACGATGACGACGCTGCGCATGCGCTGCGCGTCGCTCAGCGCGGCGAGCGCGTGCGGATCGGCCGGCCGAACGTTCCACCGCCGGATCACGGCCGCGAGATCGAAGCGGCTCAGGAGCGGGCTGTCGACCATGCCGACGTGCCGCTCGAGCAGCGTGCGCACCCAGCCGGCACGCATCAGCCCGTTGTACAGCGCCGGCACGCGCGCCATCCACGGCATCGTGAATTCGAGCGAGCCAATCAGGTAGTCGCGCACCGGCCGCAGGTAGCGCTGGTGATACAGCTCGAGAAAGCGCGAGCGGAATTCGGGCACGTTGACCTTGACCGGGCACTGCCCCGCGCACGATTTGCACGCGAGGCAGCCGGCCATCGCGTCATACACCTCGTGCGAGAAGTCGGCTTCCCCGTTGCGCGCGGCGCGGCTGTTGCGCCAGCGGGCCGCGAGACCGCGCAGGAACGGCTGCCGCGCACGCGCCGCCGCGACGACGTCGATGCCGGCCTGTCCTTGCAGGCGCAACCATTCGCGCATCAGCGACGCGCGCCCCTTCGGCGACTGCACCCGTTCGCGCGTCGCCTTCCATGACGGGCACATCGCATCGTCCGGATCGAAGTTGTAGCACGCACCGTTGCCGTTGCAGTGCATCGCCGTGCCGTAGCTCTGCCACACGCGCTCGTCGATCTGCCGGTCGTGTTCGCCGCGCGTGGGCACCTCGTCGATCTTCAGCAGCCGCAGCGTATGGTCCGGCGGCGTCGCGATCTTGCCCGGGTTGAACTGGTTGTGCGGATCGAATGCGGCCTTCAGCTGCTGCAGCGACGGATACAGCTCGCCGAAGAACGCCGGCGCATATTCGGAGCGCACGCCCTTGCCATGCTCTCCCCATAACAGGCCACCATGCCGCTGCGTGAGTTCGGCCACCGCGTCCGACACCGGCCGCACCAGTGCGGCCTGCTTCGGGTCCTTCATGTCGAGCGCCGGACGCACGTGCAGCACGCCCGCGTCGACGTGGCCGAACATCCCGTACTGCAGCCCGTGGCCGTCGAGCAGCGCGCGGAATTCGGCGATGTACGCGGCCAGGTTCTCGGGCGGCACCGCGGTGTCCTCGACGAACGGCTGCGGGCGCGCCTCGCCCTGCACGTTGCCGAGCAGGCCGACCGCGCGCTTGCGCATCGCGTACACGCGCTTGACCGCCTCGTCACCGGTCGCGAGCGTATGGCCCAGGCGCTCGACGCTCGTATCGGTGCGCAGATGCTCGACGAACGCACGCACGCGCGCATCGACCTCCTCAGCATCATCGCCGCTGAATTCGATCAGGTTGATGCCGAGCGTCGGACGCGCTTCGTCCTGCGGGAAATACTCGGCCACGCTGCTCCACACGAAATCCTTCATCGCGAGCATCAGCACCTTCGAGTCGACCGTCTCGATCGACAGCGGCTCGAGCGCGAGCAGCGCGCGCGCATCGCGCAGCGCGTCCATGAAGCCGGCGTAGCGCACGTTCACCAGCACCGACACCTTCGGGATCGGCAGCACGTTCAGCTTCGCCTCGACGACGAAGCCGAGCGAGCCTTCGGCGCCGCACAGCACGCTGTTCAGGTTGAAGCGACCGTCCGGTTCGCGCAGGTGCGCGAGATCGTAGCCGGTCAGGCAGCGATTGAGCTTCGGAAACTTCGCGTCGATCAGCGCGGCTTTTTCGTCGCTGATGCGGCGCGCGGTGCGATAGACCTTGCCGACCCGGTCCTGCCGCGCGCAGCGGCGTTCCAGCTCGTCGTCCGCGAGCGCATCGCTGTGCAGCTGCTCGCCGCCCATCAGCACGAAGTCGAGCGCGAGCACGTGGTCGCGCGTCTTGCCGTACGTGCAGCTGCCCTGCCCGCTCGCATCGGTGTTGATCATCCCGCCGACCGTCGCGCGGTTCGACGTCGACAGCTCCGGCGCGAAAAAGAGGCCATGCGGCTTCAGCGCGGCGTTGAGCTGATCCTTGACGACGCCTGCCTGCACGCGCACCCAACGCTCGTCGGCGTTGATTTCGAGGATCCGGTTCATGTTGCGCGACAGGTCCACGACCACGCCGTCGGTCAGCGACTGCCCGTTGGTGCCGGTGCCGCCGCCGCGCGCCGCCACCGCGACGTCGCGGTGCGCGGGGTCGGCCAGCAGCCGCGCGACGAGCCGCACGTCCTCGGCATGCGCGGGACAGATCACCGCCTGCGGCAGACGCTGGTAGATCGAGTTGTCGGTCGCCTGCACGGTCCGGTTCGCATGGTCCGCGCGGATTTCGCCGGCGAATCCGGCGGCCTGGAGGGCGGCGAGAAAGTCGCGGTAATGGCCCTCGGGCGGGCTGACGGGACGGGGCAACGGAGCGATCGACATGGGATGAAAGCGCGAGATGGACGGAGGCGCTGCGCGGTCTCGATCAGAAACATGAGTTTTGAGCAAGATTCCACGCCACGCGGAAATCCAGTATCTTGCGAATCAGCGCGAGAAACAAACGAATTCTCTCCCGGCAAAACTTGCATAAAACTCATGAATTACCGTCGCCTGACCCCGTCCATGTCGCTGTTGCTGGTGTTCGAGGCCGCCGCGCGCCACGAAAGCTACACGCGCGCGGCCGACGAGCTGTCGCTGAGCCAGAGCGCGATCAGCCGGCAGGTGCAAACGCTCGAGGATCAGCTCGGCGTGTCGCTGTTCCGGCGTGAGGGCCGCTCCGTGAAGCTGACGGAAGTCGGGCGGCGCTACTTCGTCGAGCTGAGCGGCGCGCTCGGGCGCATTCGCGGCGCGACGCTGCAGGCGATGTCGCACCAGGCCGGCGCCGGCACGCTGCGGCTCGCGACGCTGCCGACCTTCGGCTCGAAATGGCTGCTGCCGCACCTGCACGACTTCTATGCCGCGCATCCGGGCGTGACCGTGCACCTGCATTCGCGGATCGGCGGCATCGACTTCCATACCGACGATCTCGA
Source organism: Burkholderia ambifaria AMMD (assembly GCF_000203915.1). NCBI lineage: Bacteria > Pseudomonadati > Pseudomonadota > Betaproteobacteria > Burkholderiales > Burkholderiaceae > Burkholderia > Burkholderia ambifaria. The sequence goes on along the minus strand of NC_008392.1, from coordinate 596,976 downwards.
CGCGGCCATCACCGTCGGCTCGGGCGACTGGCCCGGCCTGCACGCGCACCGGCTGTACAACGAGTTCCTGATCGCGATCGCGAGCCCCGATGCGGCCGGGCGCCGCAAGGCCGGCCCGCGCGCGCCGGCATGGGCGGTCGGGCAGACGCTGCTGGGCGTGACGAGCAATCAGCACGCATGGGCGGAATGGTTCTCGCACTTCGGCCTCGATCATCGCGAGATGCGGATCGGCCCGAGCTTCGAGCTGACGTCGCACCTGATCCAGGCTGTGCGGGCCGGCATGGGAATCGGCCTCGTGCCGAAGGTGCTGGTGGAAGACGAACTGAGCCGCAACGAGCTCGTGTCGATCGGCGACGCGATCACCAGCCAGCGCAGCTACTACCTCGTGTACCCGCCGGAAAACGACACGCTGCCGTCGCTGGTGGCGTTTCGGGAATGGCTGCTGAAATCGTGCTGACGCGATCACGTACGCCATTCATCCAGAATCTGCTCGGCCAGGTAGTCGCACGGCGGCCGCGCGGACTTGGCGCTGCGCGCCAGCACGACCTCGAGTTCGCCGAGCGACGGCAGCCCGTGGCTTTCCGACAGCTGCACGAGATGATCGGGAATGCAGCAGCGCGCGAGCGGCGCGACCGCGAGCCCGGCCTCCACCATGCTCAGCAGCCCGAGGTGGCTCGGGCTTTCGTACGACATCCGGTACGGGATCTTCCGCCGGTTCAGCGCCTTGACCGCGTGATCGCGCGCCATGCTGCCGCCGTGCGTGAAAAACGCCACCGGCAGCGGCCGCTCCTCCCACACGTTGCGCTTGGGTGAGCCGACCCAGACGAGCGGCTCCATCCGGATCAGCTCGCCGGTCACGCCCTTGATGCGCGTGAGGCACGCGAGGTCGACGGTGTTGTCCTTCAGCATCGGCACGAGCGCGCTGCTCGGCTGGCCGATCACGCGCACTTCGACGCGCGGATGCATCGCCGCGAACTTGCCGAGCACCTGCGGCAGCAGCGACGAGATGTAGTCGTCCGGCACGCCGATCGTCACGCGACCGCGGATCTCCGGCCGCACGACCGACGCCCACGCCTCGTCGCGCATCGCCAGCATCCGGCGGCCGTATTCGGCGAGCATGCGGCCGTCGTCGGTGGCCGTGACGTTGCGCGTGTCGCGGATGAACAGCGGCTTGCCGAGCGCATCCTCCAGCGCCTTGATTTGCATGCTCACCGCGGACGGCGACCGGTGCACGGCCTGCGCGCCCTGCGCGAACGATCCGGATTCCGCGACGGCCACCACCATCGCGAGTACATCGAGGTCGAGCTTTTTCATGGCAATTCAGAAAAACTGATTAATCGATTCAGTTTATCCCGTTTTACTGCCTACCTCCATGATCGGACAATGAACCCCGTCAGCACTCATTCGATGCAGGAAGCGAACAACATGCATACGTCCGGATCGCTCTACGGGTTTCTCGTCATCGGCGGCATGCTCGCGGTCACGCCGGGGCCGAACATGCTCTACGTGATGTCGCGCTCGATCGCGCAGGGGCGTGCGGCCGGGCTCATTTCGCTCGCCGGCGTGATGATCGGCTACCTGTTCTACATGTTCGGCGCGGCGTTCGGCATCACGACGCTGTTCATGAGCGTGCCCTATGCGGGCACCGTGCTCGGCGTGGTGGGCGCCGCCTATCTGCTCTACCTCGCATGGCAGGCCGTGCGGCCCGGCGGCCGTTCGCCGTTCGAGGTGCGGACGCTGCCGAACGAGCAGCCGCTGCGGCTGCTCGCGATGGGCGCGACCACCAGCGTGCTGAATCCGAAACTCGCGATGCTGTTCGTGTCGCTGCTGCCGCAGTTCATCGATTACCGGCAGGGCAGCGTGTTCGGCCAGTCGCTGTTTCTCGGTTCGTTGTTGATCGCGGTGTTCGCTTCCGCGAACGGGCTGGTCGCGATCTGCTCGAGCAGCATCGCGACGTTCCTGCGCGGACGTCCGGCGCTGCTGCTCGCGCAGCGCTGGGCGATGGGCGTCATCCTCGGCGGTCTCGGCGTGCAGATGCTCGTCGAGGCGTCGAGAATGGCGGATGTCGCGTAACGCGCTCGGCGGGTCGCGGATCGGCCGAAGCGCCGGCCCGCACGCGCCGCCCGTCGTGCGGCAGCGCTCGTCGATGGCCGGCGACACGTATCGCCGGCCATCGCATTCACACGCTCGGGCAGTCCCGGGCGATCGCAACCGGCCGCCGCACAGCCGCCCGCATCACACGGCAACCGCCTGCCGCCGCGCTTCGAGCTCGCGCACGAGCGGCAGCACGCGCTGGCCGAAATACTCGACTTCCTCGATGAAATGCAGGAACCCGGCGAGCACGAGATCGACGCCGATCGCCTGCAGCGCGACGATCCGCTCGGCGATCTGTTGCGGCGTGCCGATCAGGTTCGTGCGGAAGCCGTCGTTGTACTGCACGAGATCCTCGAACGTCGACTTCGCCCAGTTGCCCTCGCCTTCCGGCGATGCGCTGCCGGCCTGTTTCACTGCGTCGCCGAACGCATGCACGGCCTCGACGTGCGCGTGCCGGATGATGTCGTCGAGCACGGCCCGCGCCTCTTCCTCGGTGTCGCGCGCGATCACGAACGCATTGACGCCGATCCGCACGCGATGGTTGTTCGCGGCGGCCTTCGCGCGGATGTCGTCGATCTGCGCCTTCAGGTTCTCCGGCGTATTGCCGTTCGTGAAGTACCAGTCCGACACGCTCGCCGCGTTGTCGCGCGCCGCGCGCGAGCTGCCGCCCTGGAAGATCTCCGGATGCGGCTTCTGCACGGGTTTCGGGCTCAGCGTGTAATCGTTGAAGCGGTAGAAGTCGCCCTTGAACGTAAAGTTGTCCTGCGTCCAGATACCCTTCAGCGCCTGGATGAACTCCTTCGAGCGCCGATAGCGTTCGTCATGCTCGAGCCACGGCTCGCCGATCGCGGTGAATTCGCCCTTGAACCAGCCGCTGACGACGTTGATCGCGATGCGTCCATTCGAAATATGGTCGATCGTCGCGAGCTGCTTCGCGACCACGGCCGGATGCCACGGCCCCGGCAGGATCGCGGCGAGCACCTTGAGCTTCGTCGTCGCGTGCAGCAGCGCCTGGCTGAACGAGACCGATTCGTGCTGGTATTCGGCGCCGTAGCCGGCCGTGAAGCGGATCTGGCTCAGCGCGTAGTCGAAGCCGGCCGCCTCGGCCGTGCGCGCGAGCTTCTGGTTGTATTCGAGACTCCAGTCGGTACGCTGCTCGATCGTGCTGACGACGAGGCCGCCGCTGACGTTCGGCACCCAGTACGCGAATTTGACGCCATCGGCCGAAGGTTCGTGAATGCTCATGAAAGGTCCTGATCGAAGGGGAAAACGGGTTACGCAGCCACGGCGGCGAGTGCGCGCGGCCGCAGTTGCGGCACCGCACGGTCCACCGCGAGCGCGATGCGGGCGCGCAGCGCGGGGTTCGCGATCTCATAGCCGTCGAAATCGCTTTCGGCCGCGTACACGCCGATCGGCAGCGTGCGCGCCTGGAAGAAGCTGAACAGCGGCCGCAGCTGGTGATCGATCACGAGCGCGTGGCGCTCGCTGCCGCCGGTGGCCGCGAGCAGCACCGGCACATCGACGAGCGACTCGTGATGCGCGAGGTCGAACAGGTGCTTGAAGAGGCCGGTGTACGACGCGCGATACACGGGGCTCGCGACGATCAGCGCATCGGCCGTCTCGATCGCGCGGATCAGCGCTTCGAGATCGGGTGGTACCTGCGCGCGCTTCAGCGCGCCGGCCAGCCGGTTGCCGATCTCGCCGAGTTCGATCAGCCGCGTGTCGATCGGCAACGCGTCATCGAGCGCGGCAACGATCGCGTTCGTCAGCGCCAGCGTGCGTGACGGTCGTTGCAGCCCGCCCGACAGGGCGACTACGTTGAGGGTGTTGCTCATGCCATGCGTTCCCCGTGGTCGAGCGGCGCGCTGTCGCGCCGATACGGTGCGAGGGTCGCAAGGAGCGTGCCATTGTCGACGGTGGCACGACCGTCCGATCATCTGCATCACGAAGTTTTCCTCGATCGCCCGCCAGGTATGGGGTACGCGGCCAATTGAGCAGCCGTGGCAAGCGTTCCAGGAAACGCCTCACATCGATATTCCCCAGCGAGATGAACCGGCGGAAACAGCGTTGCTGATGCGCTGCTGCTCAATCAGCAGTTTGGCGCGCCGCGCGCGTCCAATCGCAGCGAACACGATGACGTCGAATCCGCTGTCGCCGCAACGCGCTCGCGCGTCGCTGCATCCTGCGCAGCAATGCCGCTTTCGTTATCAGAAATCGATGCTTCCCGCGCGACGCAAAACACGGAACACTCTGCTGACCAGGCGGCAACCGGACCGCGGCGCCCATCGGCGCGGGTCCGCCCGTTCGAACGACTCACGCCTTCATCGCCATGACCTCCCTGTTTGCAACGCCGCGTCCGGTCAATCTTCGCATCGTCACCGCTCAGCCGGACGAATCGCGCACACGCTCGCGCGGCGCGCCCATTCTCACTGGCTCGGCGCATCAAGCGACGGATCGCACCCGTGCACACGTGTTCGTCGATCCGCGTTCGCTCGCGCTGCTTGAACGCGTGCGGCGCGTCGCGCCGAGCGACGCGAACGTGCTGATCGCCGGCGAGACCGGCACGGGCAAGGAATTGATCGCGCGCCGCGTGCACGACGTCAGCCATCGCGGCGACGGACCGTTCGTTGCCGTGAACTGCGGCGCGCTGTCCGACACGCTCGTCGACAGCGAACTGTTCGGTCACGAGAAAGGCGCATTCACGGGCGCGGTCGGCGCGAAGCCCGGCTGGTTCGAAGCCGCGAACGGCGGCACGCTGTTTCTCGACGAGATCGGCGACCTGCCGCTGCCGATGCAGGTCAAGCTGCTGCGCGTACTGCAGGAGCGCGAGGTCGTACGGCTCGGCTCGCGCGCGAGCATCCCGATCGACGTGCGCGTGGTGGCCGCGACCAACGTCGACCTGGAGCAGGCGGTGGCGGCCGGACGGTTTCGCGGCGACCTGTTCTACCGGCTCAATGTCGTGCGGCTCGACGTGCCGACGTTGCGCGAACGTCCCGGCGACATCCTGCCGCTCGCGCGCCACTTCCTGGACACATACCGCGGCCGCCTCGGCCACGGGCCGCGCAGCATCGATCCGCGCGCGGCGCGCCGGCTCGAAGCGCATCCGTGGCCCGGCAACATCCGCGAACTGGAGAACGTGATGCATCATGCGGTGCTCGTGAGCCGCCACGATGCGTTGCAGGACACCGACCTGAACCTGTCGTCGGCATGCGCACCGGTCACGGGCGCGCGGGAAGCGGCGAGCCACGCGCCCGCTCAGGAGGCGCTCGAACTGGCGCTGTGCGCGCTGTTCGACGACGCGCACGAGAACCTGTTCGAGCGTATCGAGGACACCGTGATGCGCGTAGCGTTCGACTTCAGCCACCGCAACCAGATCCAGGCCGCGCGACTGCTCGGCATCAGCCGCAATGTGCTGCGCGCGCGGCTGATTCGCGCGAAGGTGATCGCGGCCGTCAAGTAAGAGGAAGCGCGCGGCGACACGCAGTGCCGCGCTTTCGCGATGCGGATAACGCTCGCGCCGAGCCTGCCACGATCCCTGCTGCGGCGTCGACCGACGCGAGCGAGGCGGCACACGCGACGCCGCCGCGGCGAGCGACGGTCAGCGAACCGAGCGGCATCAGGCCAAGTCCCGACAACAAGCCGCGTTGCAGCCCCACCCCGCCCGAACCGCTCGACCCGCCATTTGCCGCCCCGTTCCGCACGGCCGTGACCGAAGCGCCGCCGACCAAGCTCATGACGAGCCCGGGAATCGGCGCGACGCTGTTATCGTTACATTCGTGCTACGAATGCATCACCCGTAACGCCGACTCTGCTGTGCGCGTCGCCTATCGTTTACAGCACGCCGCCCGGCCGGCCTCCGTCCCATCGTCAGGAAACCGTCGCCATGAAAAAACTCGTGAACCACCCGTCCGATGTCGTGCGCGAAATGCTCGAAGGCATCGCGCGGCAGTCGCCGCATCTCGCGATCCTCGGCGACGAGCACGTGCTCGTCCGCCAGCCGCTGCCCGAGCCGTCGCAGCGCCCCGTCGCGATCCTGTCCGGCGGCGGCAGCGGCCACGAGCCCGCACACGGCGGCTATGTCGGCGAAGGGATGCTGAGCGCGGCCGTCTGCGGTGAAGTGTTCACGTCGCCGTCGACCGACGCCGTGCTCGCCGCGATCCGCGCGAGCGCCGGCCCGAACGGCGCGCTGCTCGTCGTGAAGAACTACACCGGCGACCGCCTCAATTTCGGGCTGGCCGCCGAGCTCGCCCGCGCGGAAGGCATTCCGGTGGAGACAGTGATCGTCGCCGACGACGTGTCGCTGCGCGGTCGCGTCGCGCGCGGGCAGCGGCGTGGAATCGCGGGCACCGTGCTGATCCACAAGCTGGCCGGCGCGGCCGCCGCGCGCGGGCTGCCGCTTGCCCGCGTCGCGGCAATCGCGCGCGACGCGGCGGTCGACCTCGGCACGATGGGCGTCGCGCTCGACGGCTGCACGATCCCCGGCGCCGGGAAATCGGGGTTCAGTCTCGCCGATCACGAGATCGAGCTCGGCCTCGGCATCCACGGCGAGAAAGGCGTCGAACGCACCGCGCCGCTGCCGGCCGACGCGCTCGTCGACACGCTGCTGTCGAGCATCGTCGCCGATCTCGTGCTCGATCGCGGCGAACGCGTCGCGCTGTTCGTCAACGGTCTCGGCGCGACGCCGGACATGGAGCTGGCGATCGTGCTGCGCGCCGCGTACGACAACCTGAGCCGGCGCGGCATCACGGTCGCGCGCGCATGGGCCGGCACGTTCCTGTCCGCGCTGAACATGCCCGGCTGCTCGATTTCGCTGCTGCGCTTGAACGACGAACGCGCCGCGCTGCTCGACGCGCCGACGCAGGCGCGCGCGTGGCCCGGCGGCGGCGCGGTCAATCCGCAGATTCATCTGGCCGCGGCGGCCGCGCACGACGAGCCGCTGCCGCCGCTCGATGCGGCCGGTCGCGCGTGGGCCGCGCGGCTGCAGCCGGCGCTGCATGCGGTCGCGCAGGCGTTGATCGACAACGAAGCGACACTGACGGAACTCGACACGGCCGCGGGCGACGGCGATCTCGGCGCAAGCATGCATCGCGCCGCGCAGGCGATCCTTGCGTTGCCGGAAGCCGCGTTCGGCACGCCGGCCGGTACGCTCGCGGCGCTGGGCGCCGCGTTGCGCCGTGCGATCGCCGGCAGTTCGGGACCGTTTTATGCGACCGCGCTGGTGCGCGCGTCGCGACGCCTCGCCGCCACCGACGATGCCGACGCGACCGCCGAGCCGTCGGCGCGCGACTGGGCCGCGGCGTTCCGTAGCGCGGTGGATGCGATCGGCGAACTCGGCGGCGCGCGCGCCGGCGATCGGACGATGCTCGACGCGCTGGTGCCGGCCGCCGCTGCGTTCGACCGCGCCCTCGACCATGATCGCGATCCCGCGAGCGCATGGGCGGCCGCAGTGGAAGCCGCGGAACACGGTGCGCAGCAAACGGCCGGCATGACGCCGCGCGCCGGGCGGGCGAGCTATCTCGGCGAACGCGCGATCGGCACGCCGGATGGCGGCGCGGTGGCGGTCGCGTGCTGGTTGCGCGCGTTGCTGCCGCATATTCGCTAGGCACCGATCCGGGCGATGCGCCGGCCTGCCGGGCCACCGCATCGCCGCATCCTCGTCCACGGCACGGGGGAAAACCCCAATCCCCAATATCGTCCTATGACATCCGGCCTCGCTAATTGGCGGGATTACTTTGATCCTCGTCGGCGCCCGCCCGGGCGCATGCTGATAACGAGGATCCCTCATGCGATACGTGCCATCGTGGACTTCCGTTTCCCCCGCCGCGTCCGTCCCGGACGAGACGGCTTCCCGCGGCGACGAGCCGCACTGCCTGCCGCGGGTCGCGATCGCGGCCGCCGCCCTCGGCAACGCGACCGAATGGTTCGATTACGGCATTTACGCGTACGGGCTCGCCTACATCTCCGCGGCGCTGTTTCCCGGCAACACGGCCAGTGCGACGTTGTTCGCGCTCGGCACCTTCGCCATCTCGTTCCTGATCCGCCCGCTCGGCGGCCTGTTCTGGGGCCCGCTCGGCGACCGCCTCGGCCGCAAGCGGGTGCTCGCGCTGACCGTGCTCACGATGTCGGGTGCAACCCTGCTGGTCGGCTTGCTGCCGACCTACGCGACGGCCGGCTGGCTCGCGCCGGCGGCACTCATCGTGCTGCGCATGGTGCAGGGCTTCTCGACCGGCGGCGAATACGGCGGCGCGGCGACCTTCATTGCCGAATACGCACCGGATTCGCGCCGCGGCCTGTGCGGCAGCTTCCTCGAATTCGCGACGATTGCCGGGTTCTCGCTCGGCGCGCTGCTGATGCTCGGCTTCGCGCTGCTGCTCGGCGACTCGTCGATGCACGCATGGGGCTGGCGCCTGCCATTCCTCGTCGCGGCCCCGCTCGGGCTGATCGGCTTCTACCTGCGTTCGCGCCTCGAGGAAACGCCGGTGTTCCGCGAGCTCGAGGAGCAGGCGCAGCGGCGCGAGCAGAGCACCGCCGCCACCGCGCTGCCGGTCGGCCAGCTGCTGGTGCGCTATGCGCGGCCGCTGCTGCTGCTCGGCGGGCTCGTCGTCGCGTTGAACGTCGTCAACTACGTACTGCTCGCGTACATGCCGACCTACATGCACAAGGAACTCGGTGTCAGCGAGAACATGTCGCTGCTGATTCCGCTGATCGGCATGCTCGCGATGATGGTGCTGCTGCCGTTCGCCGGCTGGCTGTCGGATCGCGTCGGCCGCAAGACGATGTGGTGGATCTCGCTCGTCGGGCTGTTCGTCGCGGCCGTGCCGATGTTCACGCTGATGACGCACGGCGTGCTCGGCGCATTCATCGGCTTCGCGGTGCTCGGCCTGCTGTACGTACCGCAGCTCGCGACCATTTCCGCGATGTTCCCGGCGATGTTCCCGACCCACGTGCGGTATGCGGGCATGGCGATCGCATACAACGTGTCGACGTCGCTGTTCGGCGGCACCGCGCCGATCGTCAACGACTGGCTGATCGGCAAGACCGGCAATACGATGATTCCCGCGTACTACATGATGGCGGCCTGTGCGGTCGGGCTGGTTGCGCTGGCGGGCGTGATCGAGACGCGCGGGTGTTCGCTGCGCGGGGACACGGTGCCGGGGCGAGCGGGCTGATACGCGGCTGATCGGCTTCCCATAAACGGCATCCTTCGCATCGCCCGCCTTCCGGCAACGGACGGCGGGCGATGCTCATTCCAGCAGTACATCCACTTGCTGCGCGGCGTGAGGTCGTTTCGCGTGATCCACGGAGACGGCCACTCGAGTCCCGCATCGCGCAGCACGCCGATGCCCTCTATCAGCACCACGCGCACGGCCATCACGGGGAGCAGGTTTCGCTTGCGCCCGGCAGCGATTAACATCACTGCACTTTCCGTGGATGAGCCTGACCATGAACGATGCTCAAGACAAGGGCACAACCTCCATCAGCCTGGTACGTGAGGCCATTCTCGTGGCGACACAGCGGAATCTCGATGTGTCGGCCGTCCTGCAGCACGCTGGAATCGCAGCGGAATTGTTGAATGCGCCGAGAGCCCGCGTGCCTGCGCTGGCCTTTTCGCGCCTGTGGGCGGCGCTGGCCGACTTGATGGACGACGAGTTCTTTGGTCTCGACAGCCACCCACTGCGCCGGGGCAGTTACGCGCTGATGTGTCACGCGGTGCTGCATTCGGACAATCTGGAGCACGCGCTGCGTCGCATGCTGAAGTTCCTGCGTGCCGTGCTCGACGACATTCACGGCGAGTTGCGCTGCGAAGGCGAGCATGCGGTGATCGTCCTGCATGACGATGGACGCACACGCCGGCTCTTTGCCTACGGCACGTGGTTCATCCTCGTGCACGGTTTTGCATGCTGGCTCGCGCGCAGACGGATTCCGCTGATCGAGATGAGGTTTCGCGCGTCGGCGCCAAGCGATGACAGCGACTACCGCATGCGCTTCTGCGAGGACGTGACGTTCTCCGCGGACGAGACCCTGATCCGGTTCGATCGCAGTTTCCTCGACCTCAAGCTGTCCGGCACGGAAGAGAGCCTGCGTGCATTCCTGGAGAATGCACCGGCCAATATCCTGGTCAAGTATCGCAATGAATCGAGCACGACGGCCCAGGTGAGGCGCCGACTCAGAAACCAGGCCCCCGACGACTGGCCGGACCTCGACGCGCTCTCGCGGTTGCTGAATCTATCCGCGGCCACGCTGCAACGCCGCCTGCTAGCCGAAGGCACGAACTACCGGCAACTGAAAGACGAATTGCGCCGTGACATCGCAATCGAGTTGTTCTCCAGCACTTCCCTGACGGTCGCCGAAGTCGCGGCAAGGACTGGATTTCAGGAAGCCAGCGCTTTTCACAGGGCCTTCAGGAAGTGGACGGGGGCCAGCCCGGGAATGTACCGCCACGGTAAGACGAACGCTTGATCGTAGGTCCGAGCGGCCGAAAGCCTCGAGCCTCGTTTCCAAACGAGCATTGCGCAAGAGCATGGCTGCCGAGGCAACGCAGGCCAAGCCGTGCAACCGGTGAATCGCGCGCGGACGGGCAGCGCCGATGCCGCATTCCGCTCAGGTTCCCTGGGCAGCCAACGCACGTAGCACCGTGAAAACCCGCCGTGTCCACAGACCTCACGCAAACTGAGGTCGGCGGGCATGGATTGGTGTGCCACCCAGGCTGACACTGCAACCGCGTTCGGCAAACCAGAACAAGCCTCGCGCCCGGTTGCGCGGCGTAACCGGAGTTGGCTCCGCGAAAGCCCCGCGCTTGATAAACGCCGCAAGACAAGCACTCGCTTACTCGGGCCGCAGTTTTCCTTTCAACCCGCTGCCCAATCAGCGGCGAGAAGAGAAGAATTGCCCTCGACGAGCAGCGCATTGCGGTAGCAAAAATATATGGAGACGAGAATGAGAACCCGGTTCAGCACCCGCCGAAGCTCGGCTATTTTGAGTGCGCTATTCGCAGCATCAGCCGTTACCGTATCGGGCTGCGGCGGCGACGACGCCGCACCGGCAAACGCCACGGCCGTGACGGCAGCCGCGAAGTGCAGTGCGTTGGCTGGCACGACCGTTCCTGCCAGCTCGATCGGGTTGCCGACCACCGGTGCGACTGTCGTGTCCGCGACGCTCGTCGCCGATACCGCTTCTGGTAACCGCAATGGTGAGTACTGCAAAGTGCTTGGCACCATTCACCCGGTCGATTTCAATGCACCCGATATTCGGGCGGAAGTGGATCTTCCGACCAACTTCAACGGAAAAGCGGTCCACTTTGGCGGCGGCGGATTTGACGGCACCATTGCCGATACCGAGGGTTCGCCCGCCGACGGATTCCTGGCGGGGGCAGAGCCCGCTGGTGTCAGTACGCCGTTGCGCAGGGGCTACGTAACGATGGGGAGCGACAGCGGGCATGAGGGAAACGCGCTGGACGGTTCGTTTGCGGCGAACGACGAGGCACTTGCCAACTACGCAGGCGACCACATCAAGAAGACGCATGATTTCGCAGCCTTCCTCGCTAAGGCACGATATGGGTCGGACTTCGTGCATAGTTATTTCATCGGCGGCTCGAGCGGCGGACGACAAGGCTTGATCGCCGCGCAACGCTTCCCGCACGACTACGACGGCATCATTTCCACCTATCCCGCGTCGGGAATTACTGGGCTGTGGTTGCAGATGGGCAGGATCTCGCGATCTCTGCTGGCGCCCGGCGGATACATCACGCCCGCCAAAGGCAAGGTCGTGCTCGCAGCGGTCATCAAGCAATGCGACGCGCTGGACGGTGTGACCGACGGCATTATCAGCAACCCGGCTGCGTGCGTGTTCGATCCGGCAGCGATTCGCTGCTCGGGCGGCGGCGACACCGGCGACAGTTGCTTGTCGGACGCGCAAATCAATACGCTGAACACCGCCGGCACACCGCTCGACTTCAGCTTCGATCTGGCAAACGGAATTCACACCTTTCCGGCATATAACGCGTTCTCCGGTGCGGACTTTTGGTCGACTCCGCTGGCCTGGGGTAGTTCCGCCGCCGATGCGACGGTCGAGCCCGGGGTCGTCGGCAAGACCGCATTCTTTTACGCGTTTCCCAATGACATGCTCCGGTTCGCGGTCGCTCGCGACGCTGCCGCCAGCATTCTGAATTTCAATCCTGCGAACCCGGGCTCATTGACCTCGCGCGTCCAGGCAGTCAGCGCGCTCATGGACAGCACCGGCACCGACTTGAGTCAATTTCAGAGCCGTGGCGGCAAGATCATTCTCCAGCACGGACAATCCGATCAGTTCATCCCGGCGCAATTGTCGATCGATTACTACAACAGGCTGGTATCCCGATTCGGGCAGGGGCCGCTCAGTCAATTTCTGAAGTTCTACCTGGTTCCGGGTGCAGCCCACAGCTTCGGCGGACAATTCAATGGTTCATATGACGGCCTGACGGCATTGGACAACTGGGTGACGAAAGGAATCGCGCCCAAAGATCTCACCATTACCGACCTGACTCCGGCAACAGCCGGACGTACCCGCCCGCTGTGCGAATACCCGCAGTGGCCGAAATACATCGGGGGCGACCAGAATCTGGCGGCGAGCTTCTCGTGCTCGAACTAGTGCGGTTCGCAGTGCGCGGCAATCGGCTGTGCCGGGCGGTTGGCTTCCGCCCGGAGTGATCCGCGCTGACGCAACCGGGTCCGCACGTTCCAGCCCGATTCAAATCACTACCCGCGTTACGCCCGTACTCAAACGAATAGATGAATAGCGCCGTGCGATGCGGACCGTCGCACGGGGCACGGTTTGTCCGCGGGACTGTGGCAATCCATCGTCAAGAGAAGCGATTTCTCCAACTCGCTGCCGCCGGTGCCGTAACACCGCAAACGTCGGTGTCCGGCGACCTCATTCAGGTTGAAGTTCACGGACATGGACTGCGAATCGCGCCCGTCTGACACTGGCTGCAACGCGCGCGCATTTCAATGCACGACATTAAATCCAAGGAGACGACATGAACCAGATAGACGTGTACTCACTCGCCGGTCGGGCCAGATTCAATGGCTTTCATGCCCTTGTGCTGTTCTGGTGTGTCCTGATGTTGATACTCGACGGCTACGATCTTGCCGTCGTCGGCGCGGCGCTGCCGTCGATCATGAAGGACATGCACATCGACGCGACCAGCGCGGGCATCATGGCTGGCTCGACGCTGTTTGGCGTCATGCTCGGGGCCATTTTCCTCGGCACGCTAGCTGACCGTTTCGGACGACCAACTATGATGTGCGTTTGCGTGGCGCTGTTCAGTCTGTTCACCGCGGCCGCCGGGTTGACGAGCGATCCCGTCAGTTTCAGCGTCACGCGCTTCGTCGCCGGCCTGGGCATTGGCGGCGTGTTGCCGATCGTCACCGCGCAGATGGCGGAGTTTTCGCCCAATGCGTTGCGAACCCGCTTGGTCACGCTGGTGTTCGCCGGATATTCGATTGGCGGAATTCTGGTGGCGCTGACCGCGAAGCAGCTGATCGGCAGCTACGGCTGGCAATCGGTCTTTTTCGCCGCGGGCCTGCCCGTCCTGCTGATCCCGTTCATCATCAAGACAATGCCCCATTCAATGGTCTTTCTGATCAAACGCGGCCGGCACGACAAACTGCGCGCGGTGCTGAAGCGGTTGGTGCCCGACTATTCGTCGAGCGGTCAAGAGCAGTTTGCGGGAGGTTCGTCAGACAAAGCCCAGGACGCCTCGGTGCGACGCCTCTTCCAGGACGGGCGCGGCTTCAGTACCTCGATGATCTGGGTTGCGTTCATGACGGGCCTCTTCATGGTCTACGCGCTCAGTTCGTGGTTGACCAAGCTGATGGCCATGGCCGGATATAGCCTCGGCTCGGCGTTGAACTTCGTGATTGTGTTCAACGTCGGCGCCATCGCCGGTGCGATCTTCGGCGGCTGGCTCAGCGACAAGGTCAACATCAAGCGCGTGCTGATTGCGTTTTACGTCGTCGGGGCGGTTGCGCTGTCACTGATGGGCTACACGAAGTCGACCGTATCGTTGTTTGTCGTCGTATTCGTGGTCGGCGCATCGACGCTCGGTACGCAATTGCTTGCGTACGCGTATGCCGGTGACTTCTATCCCCATGCGATCCGGTCTACGGGTGTCGGCTTTGCTTCCGGCGTGGGCCGGATCGGCGCGATCGTGGCGCCGGTGCTCATCGGTTGGCTCGTGTCCTTGAAGCTGCCGCTCGAGCAGAATTTCATGGCCATCGGCCTGGCGGGCCTCGTCGGCGCGGCGGCGGTGACGCTGATCAACCAGACACGTGCCGACTCGCATCGCTCGAACAGTGCGCCTGTTGTCGCGGTTCAGGGTAGCGCCGGCAGCTGACGCTTCTGCATCGCAACTCGATCGCCGACATGCTTGCGAACAACACGGCTCGTATGAGCTCTACCTCAGCAAACACCACATGGCTCAGTGCAACGCACCTTTCAATGCCGGTATCGAAATGGACCGCCTTTCTCCTCCTCCGTTGAACACGTTCGCCGACGTGGCCCACGCCGTCGATTGGGCGCTCGTCACGCGGCGCAGCGTCCGTGCTTTCCTGCCCACGCCGGTTCCTCGCGAGCACATCGAGGCCATCCTCGACGTGGCGCGCTTCAGCGCAACCGGCGTCAACATCCAGCCGTGGCATGTGCATGTCGTGACCGGCGCGACGAAGTCCCGCCTGTCTGCCGCCATCAACGAGATCAATGACGATCCTGACCGCAGCTCCGACCTGGACGAGCCCTACGACTACTACCCGCGCGAATGGATCGCACCGTATGTGGATCGCCGGCGCGCGGTTGGCTGGAACCTGTATGGCTTGCTGGGCATCGAGAAGGGTGACAAGGAGCGCATGCACGTCCAGCACGGTCGCAACTACAACTTCTTCGACGCACCGGTGGGCCTGTTCTTCACGGTTGACCGGGTTATGCGTGAAGGCAGTCTGCTCGACACGGGGATGTTCCTGCAAAGCGTGATGATCGCCGCCCGGGCGCGCGGCCTCGACACCTGCCCGCAGGCGGCCTTCAACAAGTTCCACCGCGTCATCGCCAACGAACTGTCCATTCCCGACAACCAGATGTTGGTGTGCGGCATGAGCCTCGGTTATGCGGATCACGGCTGCATCGAGAACACGCTGGTGACGGAGCGCAGTCCGGTACGCGATTTCACCACTTTTTATAATGAATGAATGGAGACAACGTCATGAGTGCAACGGCCTATTCTCGTGGGCTCGAGAAGAACGCGGCAAACCACGTTCCATTGACGCCCCTGACCTTTCTCGATCGAACCGCCGACGTCTTTCCGAATCGAACCGCGATCATTCATGGCGACTTCCGGCAGACGTGGGCGAAAACGCGCGAGCGCTGCTATCGCTTCGCGTCGGCGCTCGTTCGGTTGGGGATCGAGCCGGGCGACACGGTGTCGATCATCGCGCCGAACACCCCGGCCATGCTCGAAGCCCACTTCGGCGTCCCGCTGTCGGGCGCCGTTCTCAATGCGATCAATTGCCGCCTCGACGCCGACGGCATCGCATTCATTCTGCGCCACGGCGAATGCAAGCTGCTGCTCGTGGATCGCGAACTGGCTCCCCTGGTCGCGAAAGCGTTGCAGTCGGTTCCCCATCCGCCACGCGTGATCGACATCAACGATCACGAAGCACCCGACGGCCCGGCCATTGGCGAAACCGATTATGAGTCGCTGCTGGCGAGCGGCGATCCGGAATTTGCCGGCCGCCGCCCGGCCGACGAGTGGACGCCGATCGCGTTGAACTACACGTCGGGCACCACCGGGGATCCGAAAGGCGTCGTTCCGAGCCATCGCAGCACCTATGTGATGAGCCTGTTGCAAATGACGAACTGGCCGCTCCCGCGTGCGCCGATCTACCTGTGGACGCTTCCCATGTTCCACGCGAACGGCTGGTGCTTCACATGGGCGATTACGTCAGCGGCGGGCACGCATGTCTGTTTGCGCAAGGTGAATGCCGCGAATATTCTCTCTGCCATCGCCAAGCACGGCGTCGATCATTTTTGTGCGGCGCCGATTGTTCTCGCAGGCATCGCGAGCGTGCCGCCGTCTGAGCTGCAGCCGTTGCCTCGTCGTGTGCGGGTTCTAACCGCCGGCTCGCCAGCGCCGGCAGCGGTGCTCGAGGCCGTCGGCGCGGTGGGTTTCGACGTCGACCACGTCTATGGCATTACCGAAATCGCCGGCACGCCGATCAGCTGTGCGTGGCACGACGAGTGGGATACGTTGCCGTCGGACCAGCAAGGGAAAATGAAAGCGCGACAAGGTGTACGCGCGGCGGCGTTCGAGAACATGTCGGTCGCCGATCTCGCGACGCTCGAACCCGTCCCCGCCGATAGCACGTCTTGCGGCGAAGTGCTGGTCCGCGGGAATACGGTCATGATGGGATACTTCAAGAATGCCGACGCAACGGCAAAAGCGTTCGCCGGCGGCTGGTTCCACACCGGCGATCTTGCGGTCGTGCATCCCGACGGCTATATCCAGATCACCGACCGCTCCAAGGACGTCATCATCTCGGGTGGAGAAAACATTTCGTCCGTGGAAGTGGAGGAGGTCATTTATCGCATGGCAGGCGTGCTCAACGCGGCCGTGGTCGCTCAGCCGGACGACAAATGGGGCGAGACGCCTTGTGCGTTCATCGAACTGAAACCGGATGCCTCCCCCATCACCGAGCAGGACGTCATCCTGTTCTGCCGCGAGCGACTGGCGCATTTCAAATGCCCGCGTCGTGTGATTTTCGGCGAGTTGCCCAAGACCGCCACGGGCAAGATCCAGAAGTTCCGCCTTCGGGAGCAAGCGGGCAGCCAGGCCGCGATCACGAGGTTGGCGGGATAGCGCTGTTGGTCCGCTCGGCGCCCTGACGGGCGCCCGATTGTTGTCGCCCGGACAACATCATGTGCGCACACGCGGTGCTACTGGCATCCGCCGCTCTTTCCTACAATCGTTCACACGCTCGATCGACATGCGAGCGAAGCGAAGGACGCGACCTGCACGGTCGTGCTCGCGAACCGCGCTGCGCAGTGCGGCTTACCCCACATGATCAACAGGACGATCGACCATGAACAAATCCATCCGCAATGTACAGCCGGTTACCGCCCCCCTCGGCAACGAAGAGGCGGGCGAACTCGTCTCTTCCCGCTATGCGGTGCGCATCGGCGACGTCGATGTCGTGCTGATCAGCGACGGCGTTCTGCCGCTGCCGACCTCCACCATGTCGACCAACGTGAGCGAAGCGGACCGTAACGAATGGTTCGACGGCCGTTTCCTGCAACGCGACATGTTCGACTGGGCGCTGAATATCGCGCTCGTGCGCAGCGGCGAGCGCCTGATCCTGATCGACTCGGGCGTGGGCGACGGTTTCGAATACTTCACGCGCGCCGGCCGGTCCGTCATGCGTCTGGAATCGGCCGGCATCGACCTGGCCGCGATCACCGATATCGTGATCACGCACATGCACATGGATCACGTCGGCGGGCTGAACACCGATGGCGTCAAGGCACGGCTGAGCCCGGACGTGCGCATTCACGTAGCGGCCGCGGAAGTCGCGTTCTGGAAGAATCCGGATTTCAGCAAGACGGTGATGCCGGAAACCGTTCCGCCCGCGCTGCGCAAGGCGGCGGCCAAGTTCGTCGAGCTCTACGGCGAAAACATCGTGCAGTTCGACCGCACCGTGGAAGTCGCGCCGGGCGTGTCGGCGCGCGTGACGGGCGGGCACACGCCGGGACACTGCGTGGTGGACATCGCGTCGAAGGGTGAAAAGCTGACGTTCGTCGGCGATGCCGTCTTCGAAGTCAACTTCGACAATCCCGACTGGCAAAACGGCTTCGAACACGATCCCGAAGGGGCGGTCGACGTGCGTATCGCGCTGTTCAACGAAGCCGCCGAAACCGGCGCGATGCTGGCCGCGGCGCATGTGGCGTTTCCGTCGATCGGGCATGTCGCAAAGAACGGCGACGGTTTCCGCTTCGTTCCGGTAACGTGGGACTACTGAGTGATGCTCGGGTGACGACAGCCGACGTTTCCCGAATCGGCACCGGTCGATAGAAAGACGCCGCCGCACTTCCGTGCGACGGCGTCTTCTCGCGCACATCAGGACCGCATGACCGTCACGCGACGGTCGAAATATTCCGCTCCGCGACCTCGTCCACGGCGCCCTTCACGATGCCGACGATCTCGTCCGCTTCGTCGCGCGTCATCACGAGCGGCGGCGCAAACCCGAGAATGTCCCCATGCGGCATCGCGCGCGCGATCACGCCGCGCTGCAGCGCCGCGGCCGACACCTGCGCGCCGATCTTCAGCGCGGGATCGAACGGCGTGCGCGCGTCCTTGTCGGCCATGAATTCGAGCGCGGCCAGCATCCCGACGCTGCGCACCTCGCCGACGAGCGGATGCGCGCCGAACACGTCACGTAGCTTCGCGCCGAAATACGCGCCCACCTCGGCGGCATTGCCGACCAGGTTCTCGCGCTCGAGAATCGCGAGGTTCGCGAGTGCCGCGGCCGCGCATACCGGGTGCCCCGAGTAGGTCCAGCCGTGCCCCATCGGCCCGTGCTCCTGCGAGCCGCGCGCGATCACGTCCCACACCTTCTCGCCGACGATCACGCCCGACAACGGCGCATACGCGCTCGTCAGCCCCTTCGCGACGGTGATCAGGTCGGGCTCGATCCCGAAGTGCTGCGCGCCCATCTTCGAGCCGAGGCGCCCGAACCCGCAGACGACTTCATCCGAGATCAGCAGGATGTCGTGCTTGCGCAGCACGGCCTGGATCGCCGGCCAGTAGCCGCGCGGGGGCTCGATGATGCCGCCCGTGCCCATCACCGGTTCGGCGATGAACGCCGCGATCGTGTCGGCGCCTTCGCGCGCGATCAGCTTCTCGAGCTCATCGACGCAGTACGCGACGAACTGCGTTTCGCTCATGCCGACGGGCGCCTTGCGATACCAGTGCGGACACACCGTATGCTTCACGCGATCGATCGGCAGGTCGAAGTGCTGGTGGAAAGTCGGCAGGCCCGTGAGGCTCCCCGTCACGATGCCCGAGCCGTGATAGCCGCGCTCGCGCGAGATGATCTTCTTCTTGTTCGGACGCCCGAGCACGTTGTTGTAGTACCAGACGATCTTGACCTGCGTCTCGTTCGCGTCGGATCCCGACATCCCGTAGTAGACCTTCTTCATCCCGGCCGGCGCCCAGTCGATGATGCGCGACGACAGCTCGATGATCGCGTCCGACGAGTGACCGACATACGTGTGGTAGTACGCGAGCTGCTTCGCCTGTTCGTACATCGCCTCGGCGACCTCGGTGCGGCCGTAGCCGATATTCACGCAGTAGAGGCCGGCGAACGCGTCGATATAGCGCTTGCCCTGGTGATCCTCGATGCGGATGCCTTCGGCGCCGCGCACGATCTTGCCGGGCAGCGCGCCGGTCTCGTGGTCGTACGCGTGCGTCGACGGGTGCATGAAGTGGGCGCGGTCCTCGCGCAGCAGTGCGTCGATCGATTGTTTCATGATGGGTTCCTTTGAATGAGTCAGGCCGTCGCCGTAACAGGCAGGCCGAGATTGCCGAGGCAGAAGTACTTGGTTTCGGTGAACGGTTCGAAGCCTTCGGCGCCGCCTTCTCGCCCGAGGCCCGACGCCTTCATCCCGCCGAACGGGATCGGCGCGCCGGTGAATTTCACGCCGTTGACCGACACCATCGCGAAGTCGAGCCGCCGCACGAGCTGGAAGATCGTGTCGATGCGCGTCGCGCACACGTAGGCGGCGAGGCCGTACTCGGTGTCGTTGGCTTTTTCGACCACTTCGTCGAGCGTGTCGAACGCGCACACCGCCGAGATCGGCGCGAAGTTTTCTTCGTCGACCACGCGCATGCCCGGTGCGGCATCCGCGATCACGGTCGGTTCGTAGAACCAGCCGCCGAGCGCATGCGGCCGGCCGCCCGCGACGATGCGCGCACCACGCGCACGGGCGTCGTCGACGCGCGCCGCCGTCGCATCGAACGCGGCCTGGTGCATCAGCGGGCCGACGTCGACGCCCGGCTCGAATGCGGGGCCGGTCTTCAGTTCCCGCACCGCGTTCGCGTAACGGCTGACGAATGCTTCGTACAGCGGCCGTGCGACGAAGATCCGGTTCGCCGCGCAGCAGTCCTGCCCGGAGGTCTGGAACTTCGCGCCGATGGCGATCCGCACCGCCTGGTCGAGGTCCGCATCCTCGGTCACGATGAACGGCGCGTTGCCGCCCAGTTCGAGCGCGATCTTGCGAATGCCGGCCTTCGCGGCGGTTTCGGTCACGAGCCGCCCGACGCGCGTCGATCCGGTGAAGCTCACCGCGCGCACGCGCGCATCGCCGACGAGCGTTTCCATCGCCATCTGCGGTTCGCCGAGCACGACGTTGAACACGCCGGCCGGAAAGCCGGCCTCGTCGGCGAGCTGCGCGAGCGCGAGCGCCGAAAACGGCGTCTCGTGCGCGGGCTTCACCACCACCGCACAGCCGGCCGCGATCGCGGCGGCAGCCTTGCGCGTGATCATCGCGGCCGGGAAATTCCACGGCGTGATCAGCGCCGCGACACCGACCGGCTCCATCACCGTGCCGAGATGCGCACCGTCGATATGCGTCGGTATCGTGCGGCCCGCGACGCGTTTCGCCTCGTTCGCGAACCATTCGACGAAGCTCGCCGCATAGCGGATCTCGCCGCGCGACTCGGCAAGCGGCTTGCCCTGTTCGAGCGACAGCAGCGCGGCGAGATCGTCGAGATGCCGCAGGATCAGTGCATGCCAGCGCAGCAGCGCCGCGCTGCGCACCGCTTGCGGCGTCCAGCGCCACGTGTCGAACGCGCGCTGCGCGGCGTCGACGGCGGCGACGATCTGCGCGCGCTCGAGCATCGGCACATGGCCGATCACGGCCTGGTCGGCGGGGTTCACGACGGCGACCGTCGCGGCACTGTCGCTGTGGATCCAGCGACCGTCGACATAGCACGTCGACTTGAACAGAACGGGGTGTCCGGGCAGCATGCTGCGTCTCCTCGTTTGGGTGGGCACGAGCTTCATTCTGGCGTGCCGCCGGGTGCGGAAATTTCGGTTTCGGCGCCCGGTTCTTGCGGTTTTTTCCGTATTGCCGCGCGTTCGCGCGAAGTTTCAGTGCCAGTCCGGTGCGCCGCCGGACTCGCACTTCACGACCTTCGTCACGATGTACGTGAAGTAGCGTTCGATGCCGATGTCCTCCATCAGCAACGCATCGATGAAGCGCTGGTAGTGGTCGATGTCGCGCGCGACCACGTGCAGCACGTAGTCGACGCCGCCGCCCGTCGCGAAACACTGCGCGACCTCGGGCGCCGCGCTCACGCGATCCTCGAAGCGCCGCATGTCGGGCGCGGTATGCCGCGACAGCGTCACCTCGACGACGATGCGACTGCCCGAGAACGTACCGATCCAGTCGACGTCCGCGCGATAGCCGCGGATCACGCCGCTTTCCTCGAGCTTGCGCACGCGCTCCCACGCCGGCGAGATCGACAGGTTCACGGCCTCCGCGAGCTTCGACTTCGTGATGCGTCCGTCGCGTTCGAGAATGCGCAGGATCGCCAGGTCGTATCGGTCGAGCTTGATCACGTCGTGCACACCCTTATGCGGCCACCGGAATGTTGCGCTCGACGATGTCGGCGACCACCGCGATCGTGTCGCCGGCCTGCACGATGCCCGGGAAATGCCGGGCGGCGAGCAGGCCGCGCCGGCGCGCGACGTATTCGACCGGCGCGACGCCCGTGCGGTCGATGTCGTGCACGCGTGCGAGCACGTCGCCCGCATCGACCTCGCTGCCGAGGTCGCGGCACATCTCCAGCAGCCCGCGGTGCTCGCTGGTCGTGAAGCACGAGCCGTCCGGCATGTCGAGCAGCGTGGTCGTGCGCGGTGCGGCGCGTGCGCCGTCGCCCTTCGCGATCACGCCCGCATGCGCGAGAAATCCGCGCACGCCGCGCTCGGCGATCGCGACGCTCGCGGCCGTCGACGACCCGCCGCCGCCCAGCTCGGTCGACACGAACACCTTGCCGGCCGCCTCGGCCGCGCTGTCGAAGAGTCCCACGCTGTCGAGCTCCAGCATCCGCATCGAGTACGGTGCGCCGAATGCGCGCATCGCGCGATCGCAGCGTGCCTGCTGATCGCGATCGTCCAGCACGTGGATCGCCGCGAACGGCACGAAGTCGAGCGTGCGGCCGCCCGCATGGATGTCGAGCACGTGCGTCGCGAGCGGCAGCAGATGACGCTGGAAGTAATCGGCGATCTTCTCGGTGACGGTGCCGTCCGGCCGCCCCGGAAAACTGCGGTTCAGGTTGCCCGAATCGATCGGCGACGTACGGCAACCGGCGCGGAATGCCGGGTAGTTCATGAACGGCACGACGATCACGCGGCCGGTCACGTCGGCCGCCTTCAGCGAACCGGCGAGCTTCGACAGCGCGACCGGCCCTTCGTATTCGTCGCCGTGATTGCCACCGGTCAGCAACACCGTCGGCCCGTCGCCGCGCTTCACGACGGTCACCGGAATCATGATCGCCCCCCACGCGGAATCGTCGCGCGAGTAAGGCAGCTTCAGAAAGCCATGTTGTTCGCCGTCCGCGTCGAAGTCGACGGTCGGCGTGATCGGAGAAGCCCGCATCGCCCTACTCCTTCACGAACAGCTTGCGCGGCGTGTTGCAGAACGTCTCGACGCCGGTATCGGTGATCAGGATGCTTTCGGTGATCTCCAGACCCCAGTCGTCGAGCCACAGCCCCGGCATGAAATGGAACGTCATGCCGGGTTCGAGCACCGTGCGGTCGCCCGGGCGCAGGCTCATCGTGCGCTCGCCCCAGTCCGGCGGATAGCTCGCGCCGATCGGGTAGCCGCAGCGGCTGTCCTTCTCGATGCCAGCGCGGCGCAGCACCGCGAAGAACGCGTTCGCGATGTCCTCGCACACGTTGCCGGGCTTCGCGGCCGCGAGCCCCGCCTCGATGCCTTCGACCACCGCGCGCTCGCCTTCGATGAAGTGCGCGGGCGGCTTGCCGAGATAGACGGTGCGCGACAGCGGGCAGTGATAGCGGCGGTAGCAGCCCGCGATCTCGAAGAACGTGCCCGCGCCGCGCGCGAACGTCGTGTCGTCCCACGTCAGGTGCGGCGCGGCCGCATCGGCGCCGGTCGGCAGCAGCGGGACGATCGCCGGATAGTCGCCGCCGAAGCCGTCCGCGCCGCCGATCCCGGTCGCATAGATCTGCGCGACGAGATCGCTCTTCTTCATGCCGGGCTCGATCGTGTCGACGATGTGCGCATGCATGCGCTCGACGATCCGTGCGGCAACGCGCATGTACTCGATCTCGCGCGGCGACTTCACCGCGCGCTGCCAGTTCACGAGCGCCGTCGCGTCGACCCAGCGCGCGGCCGGCAGATGCTTCTGCAGCGACGCATACGCGGCCGCGCTGAAGTAATAGTTGTCGAGCTCGACGCCGATGCGCAGCGTGCTCCAGCCGCGTGCGGCAATCACGTCGGTCGACAGGTAGTCCATCGGATGACGGGCCGTCGACTGCACATAGTGATCCGGGTAGCCGACGATGTTCTCGTGCGCCATGAACACGGTGCGCTTCGCGCCGTTCGCGTCCTGGCCGCGGCCGTACCAGACCGGCTCGCCGTCCATCGGCAGCAGCACGCACTGGTGTACGTAGAACGACCATCCGTCATAGCCGGTGAGCCAGCCCATGTTGGTCGGGTCGGTGACGATCAACAGGTCGATGCCGGCCCGCTGCATCGCCGTGCGCGTCTTCGCGATGCGCGCAGCGTATTCGCTGCGCTCGAACGCGAGGCGCGGCACGGCTTGGTGGGTTTCGATGACTGCGGACATCTGTCTCCTCTCAGGTCGTGAGGTCGTTGTGGAAAATCGTGCCCACCTCCGCCGCGCGGGCGCGCTGCAGCGCGAGCACGGCGATGGCGGTGTCCTGCGCGCCGGTGCCGGTCAGGTCGCAGATCGTGATGTCGTCGCGATGCGTGCGGCCGTCGCGCTGCCCGGCGATCACT
The DNA here is from genome assembly GCF_000203915.1 of Burkholderia ambifaria AMMD. Classification (NCBI taxonomy): domain Bacteria; kingdom Pseudomonadati; phylum Pseudomonadota; class Betaproteobacteria; order Burkholderiales; family Burkholderiaceae; genus Burkholderia; species Burkholderia ambifaria. The sequence goes on along the minus strand of NC_008392.1, from coordinate 572,814 downwards.
GCGCCGAGTTCGGGAAACACCGCGTCGGCCGCGACCGCGCCGGCGGCGATCGCGTGCGCGAGTTCGCCGGCCACGCGGGTCTGCTGCAGCCGGTCGCAGAAGTAGCGCGCCGCGCCGAACACCGACGGCGCGAGCTCGGTCTTGTAGTCGGCGTCGGAACCCATCGCGGTCACGTGCAGCCCCGGATGCAGATCCTCCGCGTGCACGAGCGGCTCGCGACTCGGCGTCGTCGTCACCGCGATGTCCGCGTCGGCGAGCGCCGCATGCACCGATCGCGCGACGATCGCATCAATCCCGTGCGCGGCGCGCACGTCGGCCGCGAACCGTGCGGCACGCCCGGCGTCGCGCGCCCAGACCGTCACGTGCGTGATGTCGCGCACGAGCATCAGCGCGTCGAGTTGCAGTCGCGCCTGTTCGCCCGCGCCGACGATCGCCGCGCGGCGCGCATCGGCACGCGCGAGCCGGCGCGCGGCCACCGCGCCGGCCGCCGCGGTGCGCACGGCCGTCAGATAGCCGTTGTCGAGCAGCACGGCCTCGGTCAGGCCGGTGCGCGCGGACAGCACGAGCATCAGCCCGTTCAGGCTCGGCAGCCCGAGCGACGGGTTGTCGAAGAAGCCGGGGCTGACCTTGATCGCGAAGCTGTCGAAGCGCGGCAGGTAGGCGGTCTTCACGTCGACTTCGCCGTGCCGCGCCGGCAACGCGAGATTGAGGATCGGGGGCATCGCGACCGCTTCGGTGGCGAGCGACGCGAACGCGGCCTCGACCTGGTCGATCGCGGCCAGATCGAGCGGAACCAGCGCGCGCAATTGCGCTTGCCCGAGCAGCGTGACGGGATGGATCATGTCAGTTCTCCGAAACGAGCCGGCGATGCACGGCCATCTCGATGTTCGCACCGCTGACGATCACGACGATCGGTCCGCCGCGATCACGGCGCGCGATCCGTTCGTCCAGCAACGCGGCGATGCCGACCGCGCCCGCGCCTTCCACGACGAGACGCTCTTCGCGATACGCATGCGCGATGCCGCGCGCAATCGCCGGCTCGTCGAGCAGCACGACGCCGTCGGCCAGCGCGCGCGTCATGTCGAACGTGTAGCGGTTGTCGAGGCCGATGCCGCCGCCGAGCGAATCGGCGAGCGTCGGCCGTTCGTCGACGTCGACCGGGCGTCCGGCCTCGAGGCTCGCATGCATCGCGGCGCCGCGCGTCATCGACACGCCGATCACCTCGATCGCCGGCCGGATCGCCTTCGCGGCGAGTGCGACACCGCTGAACAGCCCGCCGCCGGACAGCGGCACGACGAGCGTTGCCGCCTCGGGCAACGCTTCGAGAATCTCGACGCCGATCGTCGCCTGCCCGGCGATGATTCGCGGATCGTCGAACGGCGGCACGTACGCATAGCCTTCGTCGCGCACGAGACGCCGCGCGTCGGCCTGCGCGTCGTCCTGGCTGTCGCCCGCGATCACGACCCGCGCGCCAAGCGCGGCGACCGCGTCCACCTTGTTGGCCGGCACGAGCGACGACATGCAGACCGCGGCCTCGATGCCGAATACGCGCGCTGCATGCGCAACCGCACGGCCGTGATTGCCGGTCGATGCGGTGACGACGCGCGTCACACCCTGCGATGCGAGTTCAGCGAGCGCGTTGACCGCGCCGCGCAGCTTGAAACTGCCGGTCGGCTGCAACGTTTCGAGTTTCAGATGGACGGGTGCGCCGGCCCGCGCGGACAGCGCGGTGGACGTGACGAGCGGCGTGACGCACGCATGCCCGGCGATGCGTCGGCGCGCGCGGTAGACGTCGGACAGCGACAGGAAGGACATGGATCGCGTGCCTCATTGATGTGGTGCGATCCAGTCTAATGTTCCAAATTGCGCTTTCGAATGTCCTGGTACATTGTGCGTCGCTGGCACGACGCGTGCCGCGCTTCAGTGAAAATCGTGCACGTGCGGATACTGCTCGAACACGCCCGCGATGGTCTGGAGCGCGGCGTTGCATGCGGCATCCGTCGTCTCCGCGCCGATACACACGCGCACCGCGTTCGGCCGCTCCGTGCCGCCGACGAGGAACGGGTCGGGCGACGTCACCGCGATCTTGCGGGTACGCAATTCGCGCACGAGCCGGTCGGCCTGCCAGTAGTCGGGCACGCGCAGCCACGCCGACAATGCATTCGGATGCGCACCCAGCACATAGGGCCCAAGCGCGGCCTTCACCATCTCCTGACGCGCCGCGAGCCGCTGCCGCTGCAGTTCGACGAGCCTGCGCGCTGTGCCGTCGGCGATCCAGCGCGTCGCGATCTCCGCGATCGGCGACGTCGCCATCCAGCTGCTCACGCGCAGCACGCTCTCGACGCGCAACGCGAGCCGCCTCGGCATCGCGAGATAACCGGTGCGCAATCCGGTGAGCACGGATTTCGTCATGCTCGTGCAGTAGAAGCCCAGCTCCGGAATCAGGCTCGCGATCGGAGTCGCCGTCTTCGCAGGGAGCGGGCCGTACACGTCGTCCTCGATCACGTACACGCCGTAGCGCGACGCGATGCGCGCGATCGACTTGCGGCGCGAATCGGACATCATCGACACCGTCGGGTTATTGAGGGTCGGCGTGCAGACGAGCGCACTGATCCGCTCGCCGTCGCACATTTCTTCGAAATGTTCGGGACGGATCCCATGTTCGTCCATCTCGAGCCCTTTCAGCGTAAACCCGAGCACGTTCGCCGAGCCGATCACGCCGTGGTCGGTCAGGCTCTCGCACAGCACGGTGTCGCCCGGCCCGACGATCGACGCGAGCGCGAGAAAGATGCCGTGCGCCGCGCCGTTCGTGATCAGCAGCGATTCGGGATGGACCGGCAGGTTCAGCGACCCGAGCCACGCGGCGCCGGCCTCGCGATGCGCGTCGAGGCCCGCGATCGGCCGGAACGAGCGGATCCACGGCTGGTCGTCGGTGTCGGCCATCGCCGCGCAGACGCCCCGCCACGCGGCATCGTGCTCCGGCGTATGCACGATGCGCGCGATCGAGAAGTCGACCAGCTCGCGCTCGGCCGTATCGAGGATGTAGTTCGACATCGATTCGGTCACGCGGGCGGCCACGAAGCTGCCGCGCCCGACTTCGCAGCGGATCAGCCCCTGCCTTTCGAGTTCCTTGTAGGCATTGGTGACGGTCTGCACGCTGACGCCGAGGCTCGACGCCACGTCGCGCTGCGGCGCGAGCCGCGCGCCCGGTGCGAGCGCGCCGCTTTCGATGTCGGTGGCGATCGCCTTCACGAGCCGCTTGTATTTCGACTCGATGCCGTGCACCGCGCCGATCGCGTCGTGCCAGCGCGCCGATACCTCGGTCCGTCCCATCTCGATGTCTCCGTCGTTGCTTTCGCATGGTCGCTCAGAAAGACACCCGAAAATTATTGTCCTAGTGCAATCGCGCGTGCAAGCAGGACGGTCAGGAACGCATGATGCGCTACATTCATTGGGCGGAACTGGTGTGGGGCTGTCCAGGTGGCGCGTCGCGTCTGGCTGACAACGCGCCGACACTCCTTCCGGATCGTGCGGCCCCGCCGGCGGCGATCTCGATCGCTTCAGTCGGCCGGCATGGTCTGATTCGATCCACCGCGAATTCACAGGTTTACAGCGCGACCAGCCTCGGCTCCGCTGCCTAAATTACTCGCTGCGCGCTGGCGCCGCGCGCGTTCGGCAATGACACTCCGGTGACAAAACCGATAGTTTGCTATCGAATGTTTTTGCCTCTATCATTTCGCGCATGACCAATCTGCACGATCTACGCCTCGCCGTCAGCAGCCTGCTGGTGCTCACCGCGCGCAAGTGGCGCCGCACGAGCGACGCCGTGCTGACCGCGTACAACGTGTCCGAAGCCTGCGCGACGCCGCTGCTGATCGCGGGCCGTCTCGGCGAAGGCGTGCGCCAGGGCACGCTCGCCGAGCACGTCGGCATCGAAGGGCCGTCGCTCGTGCGCCTGCTCGATCAGCTGTGCGCGGCCGGCCTCGCGCGCCGCGACGAGGATCCGCACGACCGCCGCGCGAAGACGATTTCGCTGACGGCCGCCGGCCGCGCGGTCACCGCGAAGATGGAAGAAGACCTTCGCGTGCTGCGCGCGCAGGTGCTCAAGGGCGTCACGCGCGCCGATCTCGAAGCGACGCTGCGCGTCCTGAACGCATTCGGCGCGGCCGATGCGCAGCACCCGGCGTCACGTCCGTCCCATCCCGCCGATTCCGCGTCATGACCTATCCGAGCCTTCGCGACTGGCTGTTCTCGGGTAAGACGTTCGCCGCGTCGATGCTGGCGCTGTACCTCGGCCTGTATTTCCAGTTGCCGCGTCCGTACTGGGCGATGGCGAGCGTCTACATCGTGTCGAACCCGTTCGTCGGCGCGACGCGCTCGAAGGCGCTGTATCGCGCGCTCGGCACCGCGCTCGGCGCGGCCGCCGCGATCCTGTTCGTGCCGCCGTTCGTCGAGACGCCGCTCCTGTTCAGCGTCATCGTCGCGACGTGGTGCGGCACGCTGCTCTACCTCGCGATCTCCGACCGCACCGCGCGCAGCTACGTGTTCATGCTTGCCGGTTATACGATGCCGCTGGTCGCGCTGCCCACCGTGACCGATCCGTCGACGGTCTTCGACGTCGCGATCGCGCGCACCGAGGAAATCGTGCTCGGCATCGTGTGCGCGAGCGTGGTCGGCAGCGCCGTGTTCCCGAACCGGCTCGCGCCCACGCTGATCGAGCGCACCGACGCGTGGTTCAAGGACGCCGCGTTCTACGGCCGCGAGACGCTGTCCGGGCACCTCGCCGGCAAGGCGCTGTCCGCGTGCCGGCAGCGCCTCGCGGCGACCATCACCGGCCTCGAATTCCTGCTGAGCCAGCTGAGCTACGACCACGCGCACCCGCACGTGCTCGCCCGCACGCAGGCGCTCGCGGGCCGGATGCAGTTGTTCCTGCCGCTGATGTCGTCGCTCGCCGATCCGCTGATCGCGCTGATGCGCGACCTGCACGTGCGCCCTCCCGCGCTCGACGCGCTGCTCGCCGACGCCGCGAAGTGGTTCGACGCGCCGCTGCCGGCCTTGAAGGACGGCACCGACGGCGCGATGGCCGACGACCCGGTCGCGGACGACTTGCGCGCGCGCGTCGCGGCGCTGCAGCCGCCCGACAGCGCGCTGACGAGCTGGGACGGCGCGCTGCTGTCGAACGCGCTGTGGCGGCTGCGCCAGGTCATCGACATCTGGCAGGACTGCCGCTCGCTGCGCGCGCTGATCGCGAACGAGTCGGGCGTCTGGCAGCCGCGTTACCGGCACTGGCGGCTCGGCGGCACCGAGCGCTTCTTCGATCGCGGGATGATGCTGTTCTCGACGCTGACCGTGGCCGGGGCGATCGTGTTCGCGTGCTGGCTGTGGATCCAGTCCGGCTGGCACGACGGCGCCGGTGCCGTCACGCTGGTCGCCGTCGCATGCAGCTTCTTCGCGGCGCTCGACGAACCCGCGCCGCTCGTATTCAAGTTCTTCCTGGCCACCACCGCGAGCGTCGTGTTCGCGGGCCTGTACCTGTTCGCCGTGCTGCCGCACGTGCACGACTTCGCGATGCTAGTGCTGATGTTCGCCGGCCCGTTCATCCTGATCGGCACGCTGCTGCCGCGCCCGCAGTTCAACATGGTGACGATGCTCGTCGCGGTGAACACCGCGACCTTCATCAGCATCCAGAGCGCATACGAGGCCGATTTCTTCGTGTTCCTGAACAGCAATCTCGCGGGCGTCGCCGGGCTGCTGTTCGCGTACGTATGGACGCGGGCGACGCGGCCGTTCGGCGCGGAACTCGCGGTGCGGCGATTGCTGCGCTCGGGGTGGGAGGACGTCGCACGCTCCGCGTCGACGCAGCCGCTCGACGACCAGCGCAACCATGCGTCGCGCATGCTCGATCGCGTCACGCAACTGCTGCCGCGCCTCGGCGCGTCCGACGACCACCGCCATCCGTCGATCGAGAGCTTCCGCGACCTGCGCATCGCGCTGAACGCGCTCGACCTGCGCCGCTCGCGCCGCAAGCTGTCGGGCGACGTGCCGGACGCGATCGACCGCGTGCTGGCCGGCGTCACCGATTACTACACGCGCTGCGCGGCCGCGAACGCGCGCCAGCCGGCGCCGCCGGCACTGCTCGCGTCGATCGACGATGCGTTGCAGCGCGTGGCCGGCCGCAACCTGCCGGGCGCGGCGGCCGCACCGGCGGACGACGGCACGACGCCCGCGGCGCCAGCGGCCCCCGCCACGCACCGCCGGCTGCGCGACACGCTGCATGCGCTCGTCGGCCTGCGGCTGTCGCTGTACCCGAGCGCGTCCGCGCAGCCGCCGCAAGCGGCCCCGGACGGAGCACGCGCATGATCCCGCTTTCCAACCTGTCTTTCCGACCACGACCATGATCGGCGAAATCGACATCTTCGGCGTATTCGTGCCGGCTCCGCTCGTGCTGATGCTGATCGCCTACCTGATCAACATCGTCGTGCGCGCGCTGCTCGAGCGCGTCGGCTTTTACCGCCTCGTCTGGCACCGTTCGATCTTCGACCTCGGCATCTACGTGTTCGTGTTTGCCGCCGTCGTCATCGTGTCTCACCATCTCGTGGCTAGCTAACCGTGAAAAAAACCTGGCTCTCGGCAGGGCAGATCCTGCTCACCCTGATCGTCGTCGTCGTGGCCGCCCTCGTGCTGTGGCGGATCATCAACTACTACATGTTCTCGCCGTGGACACGCGACGGGCACGTGCGCGCCGACGTGATCCAGGTCGCGCCCGACGTAGCGGGGCTCATCACCGCCGTGCAGGTCGCCGACAACCAGGAGGTCAAGCGCGGCCAGGTGCTGTTCGTGATCGACCAGGCGCGCTACGCGCTCGCGGAACGGCTGGCCGAAGCGACGCTCGCGCAGCGCCGCGCGACGCTCGCCCAGGCGAAGCGCGAATACACGCGCAACCTGCAGCTCGGCAACCTGGTCGCCAGCGAACAGGTCGAGGAAAGCCGCACGCGCGTCGAGCAGGGCGAAGCCGCCGTCGCCGATGCGCAGGTATCGCTCGACACCGCGAAGCTGAACCTGCAGCGCACGACGATCGTGAGCCCCGTCGACGGCTACCTGAACGACCGTGCGCCGCGCGTCGGCGAATACGTGCCGGCCGGCCGCGCGGTGCTGTCGGTCGTCGACCGCAATTCGTTCCGCGTCGACGGCTACTTCGAGGAAACCAAGCTGCGCGGCATCCACATCGGCCAGCCGGTCGACATCGTCGTGATGGGCGAGCCGCATCCGCTGCGCGGCCACGTGCAGAGCATCGTCGCCGCGATCGAGGATCGCGACCGCACGCAGGGCGCAAATCTGCTGCCGAACGTGAACCCGGCATTCAGCTGGGTGCGGCTTGCGCAGCGCGTGCCGGTGCGCGTCGTGCTCGACGAGGTGCCCGACGACTTCCGGATGATCGCCGGCCGCACCGCGACCGTCGCGGTGCGCACCGATACGCGCCACGACGACAAGACGAAGCCGGCTGCCGGCGCTTCCGCGGCAGCCGTGCCATCCGCTTCGTCGCCCACTTCGGCGCCCGCGGCATCCGCGCCGGCGGCCGTCAGCGCGACGGGAGCATCGCAATGAAGCGGCACGGCCTGCGCCTCGCGGCGGCACTCGCGCCGCTCGCGCTCGCACTCGGCGCGTGCAAGTCCGTCGGCCCCGATTACACGCTGCCGCAGCAGGCGTACGTGAATGCGCCGCTCGCGAACCATGCGCTCGACGACGCGAACGGCGCGCTCGTCTCGCGCAACGCCGTGCCCGGCAACTGGTGGCAGCTGTACGACGATCCCGTGCTCGACGCGCTCGTGCGCAGCGCGCTGAAATCGAACACCGATCTGCGCGTCGCCGCGGCCAACCTCGCGCGTTCGCGTGCAGCGCTGGAAGTCGCGAACGAACAGGGCGGCTTCTCCGGCAGCGCGGAAGCAGCCGTGCAGCGCGCGCAGGAATCGGCCGAGCAGTATTTGCTTGAAAACAAGCTGCCGGTCGTCAACGAAGGCACGGTCGGCATCAACGTGTCGTATGAACTCGATCTGTTCGGCAAGTTGCGGCGCGGCGTCGAGGCCGCGCGCGCGGACAGCGAAGCCGTGCAGGCGGCCGCCGACCTCGCGCGCATCACGGTCGTCGCGGACGTCGTGCGTGCGTACGTCGAATCGTGCTCCGCCGGCGACGAACTCGCGATCGCGAAGCAGTCGCTCGCGCTGCAGCAGCAGCGCGTGAAGCTGTCGCAGCGGCTGCGCGATGCGGGGCGCGGCAACCAGACCGACGTGACGCGTGGCGTCACGCAGGTGCGCACGCTGTCCGCCGACATCCCGCGTTTCGAAGGTCGCCGCAAGATCGCGCAATACCAGCTCGCCGCGCTGCTCGCGCGCTCGCCGGCCGACCTGCCGAAGGCGGTCGCCGAATGCGAGCGCCTGCCGAAGCTGCGCCAGCCGATTCCGATCGGCGACGGCGCCGCGCTGCTTCGCCGCCGCCCCGACGTTCGCGAAGCCGAGCGCCAGCTCGCCGCCGCAACCGCACGGATCGGCGTCGCGACCGCCGCGCTGTATCCGTCGATCAGCATCGGCGCGTCGGCCGGCTCGGTCGGCGTCGCCGCCGACCTGTTCTCGCCCACCACGAATCGCTGGTCGTTCGGACCACTGATCAGCTGGTCGTTCCCGGTCAACGGCCAGCGCGCGCGCGTGCGCGAAGCCGAAGCCGCGACCGGCGGCGCACTCGCGCACTTCGACGGCGTCGTGCTGAACGCGCTGCGCGAAACGCAGTCGAGTCTCGCGACCTACGCGGCCGACGTGCAGCGCACCGATGCGCTGCGCACGGCGTACGAATCGGCGCGCAACTCCGCTGACGAAACGCACCGGCTCTTTGTGGCCGGCCGCGAATCGTTCATCTCCGATCTCGACGCGACGCGGACGTTGACGAGCGTGCGCGCGCAGGTCGCCGCGGCCGAAGGGCAAGTCGCCGCCGACCAGGTGAAGCTGTTCCTCGCGCTCGGCGGCGGATGGGAAGGCGACGCGGCGCCCGCTGTGTCGCAGCAGACGTCGGCGGCCAGTGCGCCGGCTGCTGCGTCGGCCCCGGCCAGGTAATCGCGCACTGTGCGGGACGGCGTGCGTGACACGCGCCGTCGCGCATCACCCTGCGTGGTCTCGCATGTCCGGTATGTCGATGCCGACGGCGCGCGTCACCGGCATTGCCGGTAAACTCGTCCGCGGTTTCCATCATTCGCTCGCCGCCCGACGCCGGGCGGCCCTTGTTCCGGAGGGTCATCATGCGAAGCAGTGCCCGTAATCAGTTCGCCGGCCAGATCAGCGTCGTCAAGCCCGGTGCCGTCAACGACGAAGTCACGCTGCGTACGCAGGACGGCCTCGACATCGTCGCGGTGATCACGCACGGCAGCGTCGCGTCGCTCGGTCTCGCGGCCGGCACGAAAGCGTTCGCGCTCGTCAAGGCATCGTCGGTGATCGTGATGGTCGACGTCGACAGCAGCAAGGTGTCGGCGCGCAACTGCATCGCGGGCACCGTGTCGTCGATCGCGAAGGGCGCGGTCAATTCGGAAGTCGTGATCCAGGCGGCGGGTGGCGCAGAAATCGTCGCGATCGTCACCAACGACAGCGTCGATCGTCTCGGCCTCGCGAGCGGCAAGCCAGCGTCGGCGATCTTCAAGGCGTCGAGCGTGATCGTCGGGGTCGAGTGATCGGCTGATCGTCTGACCGATTGCGATGACGACCCGTCGTTCGCCGCACCTGCGTCACGACGGTGCCCTGCGTCGGTTGCCGATACGCGGCGCTTGACCGAGCATGCACGATCGTTCGATCTCAACGCCCACCGGAGGAACAACCCTGACCGACTTGGCCACTCCCAATCTGCCGTCGCGAGATTTCGAAGCCACATCGCAGTTCTACGCGAATCTCGGCTTCGTCGAAACCTGGCGCGACGACACCTGGATGATCCTGAGGCGCGGCGACGTGCTGCTGGAATTCTTTCCGCATCCCGACCTCGATCCGGCCACCAGTTGGTTCAGCTGCTGTTTCCGGCTCGCCGACGTCGCCGCGTTCTTCGATGAGCTGCTCGCGGCCGGCATTCCGGAGCAGACGACCGGCTGGCCGCGTGCGCATCGGCCGAAACGCGAGCCATGGGGCGGTACCCGCGGCGCGCTAATCGACCTGGACGGTTCATTGATTCGGCTGATTCAGACGGACGACTGAATCGTTGGGCGTCGAAGGCGCGCGGCGGACACGAAACGACGCCCCATAAACGGTTACCTTGCGAAACACGTTGCGCGTCTTTGCCCGAGGGCCGCGCGGTCAATGTCGATGGCGATGGTGAATGTCCGGGAAATGCGCGTGACTGTGCGTGATCGGCAGATGCACGTGCGGGTGCGTGTGCGGTTCATTGCCATCGTACGGAAAGTCGTGCGTGTGCTGATGATGTTCGTCATGCCGATGCCGGTGCGTATGGTCGAGCCGCTCGTGCGCATGTTCGTGTTCGTGCCGTTCGCGCACATGCAGCCAGATGCCGAGCGCCATCAACGCGGCCGCGATCCAGAACATGACGGACGGTAGCGCCGGCCAGATCAGCAGCGACAGCACGACGCCGAACAGCGGCGCCACGGAAAAATACGCGCCCGTGCGTGCACTGCCGAGATGACGCAGCGCGACGACGAACAACACGAGACTGATCCCGTAGCCGCCGAGGCCGGTCAGCATCGCGGCGGCCGTGGCCGGAACGGCGGGCAGCGCCGCGCCGGCTGCGAGCGCGATGCCGATATTCACGGGCCCGGCGACCAGGCCTTTCACGCACGCGATGACCATTGCATCGTTCGCGGCGACCTTGCGGGTCAGGTTGTTGTCGATCGCCCAGCACAGGCACGCGGCGGCAATCAGCAGCGCACCGACCGGCACGCCCGCGCGCCCCGGCACCCACGACAGCAGCGTGCCGCCGGCGACGATTGCGACCATGCCGAGAAACACCTGGAGATCCACGTTCTCGCGAAACACGACCCACGCGATGACGGCCGTCAGTACACCTTCGAGATTGAGCAGCAGCGCACTCGTCGCGGCCGGCGTGCTCGACAGCCCGAGCATCAGCAGCGACGGGCCCGCGACGCCGCCGGCCGCGATCGCGCCGGCGAGCCACGGCAGGTCCGCGCGTTGCAGCGGCGCGGCATTCCCGGCCGGCGCGTGGCGGCTGCGCAACCCGCGAAGCAGGATCCCGATGGCGAGACCGATCCCGCTACCGAGATAGAACAGGCCCGCGACCATGAACGGCGACATCGCGCCGAGTAGTGCCTTCGCGAGCGGCGTCGCGGCGCCGAACAGCGCTGCGGCGGTGAGCGCGACGAGAATCGCGGAATGTCTCGGGTTCATGAGGCGGTCTTTGCGTAAGGCGTTGGGCGTAAGGTGTTGGGCGTTGGCAGGCTTCATTTGATGCCGCAGCGCGGACGGTTTGCCGGTGCCGTTCAATTTCGGGGATTGCGGGGCAGCTTGCGTCGGCTTTTCAGGCACTTGTGCGTCATGTGTGGTCGGCAATGTGTATCGGCCCTGCGTTCCCGGTTGCTGAGATTATCGGCGTTTGTGTCGCGGGTCGCCAACGGATGGGCTGGCGGCCGCTGCAGTGGTCGCGCGTCCGGACATCGCGCGTCGGTCACGCGACTACGATTGCATTTCGCGCCGGGTAATTGCTGACGCGAGACATACGGGCGTGAGTGCGAATCGGGCACTTCATCTGCGCTGCCGTTACTTTAGGAAAACGAACTATTGCGGCACGACGTAAGCGGATTCGCGATGCACATCGTCCTTGTTTCGATATCCGGTCGCCATGCTCGTTCAACACGAGTGATGCATTGCGCAAGCTGCGTTCGCCGACGCGCTTTCATCGCGGGTTCGATTGGCTATTCGATGCTGATGGGTTGGAGGCTAGCTGATTGGTGGTGTCGCCAGCGGAGGCAGTCCCGACCTGCCCCGAGCAGGGACAGGCCGGTCCGTGATGCGATGCGCTGCACGCGCAGTGCAGGCGGGCCGTCACCGCGCGATCGCGCGGCGACGCATGGCGCGTTACTCGCTCGCAGCCGTTTGCTGCTCGGCCTGCGGTGCTGCATTGGCCGGTGCTGCATTGGCCGGTGCTGCATTCGCCGGTGCTGCATTCGCCGGTGCTGCATTCGCCGGTGCTGCATTTGCCGGTGCTGCATTTGCCGGTGCTGCATTTGCCGGTGCTGCATTTGCCGGTGCTGCATTTGCCGGTGCTGCATTTGCCGGTGCTGCATTTGCCGGTGCTGCATTTGCCGGTGCTGCGTCGGCCGGTGCTTCGTCGATCGCCGGCTGCGCCGCGGCGGCGTCGGCCTGCGCGTCCGCCTTCGGCTGCTGCGGTGCGCCCTTTGCCGCTTGCGCGCTGCCCTTGTTGCCCGGACGACGCGACTTCAGCCGGCGCGCACGCGCCGCGTCGTCGTGCGTCACGCGCCCGGCTTCGTTACCTTGCAGATCGACCCGCACCGCGTCTTCGACGAGGCACGACCAGTAACGATTGCCGCGGCACCACGTGGACATCGCCTCGCGCAGTTCGGCTTCAGTCAGGCCGACGGCCTGCGCCTCGCGGGCGAGATCGTCCCAGATGCCGACCTTCAGCGGCACCTTCGGAGCCGGATTCTTCGGAAACGCGCGCGGGAACCGGCGCTGCAGTTTGCCGATCGCGACAATGACCGGATCGACCGGGGTCGACGGCTTCGCCGAAGCGGGCTTGGCACCGGACGGCGCTTTGGCCGCGGCACCCGATTTGGCCCCACGAGCGGGCCGGTCGCCGGACTTCGGCTTCGCGCCGGCGTCCGGTTGCGCAGCCGGTCGCTTCGCATTGCGCTCCTGCTTGGCCTTGGCTGCGAGCTGCGCCCGCAATTCGGCAAGTTGTTCAAAACCCATAAATTCAATCCACCAGGAATATAAGGTGTGGTTCGTGCTGCCATTCCGCACATCGGCGTTTTGCCGCATTGCGTGCGGCTTGTCTGCCACCGATGCGGAACATTGCGGGGCCGCATCGCCACAACCGCTGTTTTCAGGCACCCGGCCACGATGCCGGACAAAAGGCAGGAGTGGAAGTATACCGGTACGCGCGGCTGTCGGCTGACTCACCGGTTCGCATTTGACGGATCCGAAGGGTGCGGAATGCGTCCACGTGGCTACGTTGCGCATTATCGCGGCGTTTTGCATCAGTAGCGAGACGCGCGTTACGTAGTGCCATTTCGGTACTTTCGGTTTTAGTCGACCATTCCACACTACGGAATGCCGAAAGATGGCACGGAGGTCCAAATACCCCGTCGCCAGCGGATTCACGCGGTTCGAAGACCTGGCTTTCGCGTACGACCCGCGCGGCGTGGCGGCGTTCGCGTCGCTCGCTGCGGATATTCAATTAGTTGCGTACGCATCGATCGTCGATCGTACGGCGGCACCAGAAAATGCGTAGTATGACCGGATCGACATCGTCGGCGGCCTGTGGTGGTTTCGCGACGCACCGATCGGCCAACGACATCGTTGTCGAATGCAAAGAGACCCGGTTGTACGAAACGGAGCGGTTACATGAATCCCCGACACGACCTCCCGCACGACGGCATTACGCGCGAAGAGATTCACCATCGGCAGATCGACATGCGCGGCTATCGCCGCAGCGACGGCCTGTTCGAAGTCACGGCCTGTCTCGCGGACCGCAAGACGCGCGATTTCACCCCTCCCGGCGGCACGCGCACAGTCGCGGCGCTGGCCCCGATTCACGACCTCGGCGTGACGCTGGTGTTCGACGTCGACATGATCGTGCGCGCGGTATCCACGTTCATCCGATCGCATCCTTATGCACAGTGTCCGGGCGGCGGCGATACGTTGCAGGCGCTCGTCGGATTGCGCATCGGCGCGGGCTGGAACAGCGAGGTCCGCAAGCGCCTGCCGTCCTGCGACACGTGCACGCATCTGAAGGAAATTCTCGGACCGGTCGCGACCGCGGCTTATCAGACGATGGTCGGCGTGCGGCCGTCGTCGCTGAATTACCGGGACGACAACGGAAAGCCGCTCAAGATCGACAGCTGCTATGCGTATGGCGCTTCGCGGGATCTCGTGAAGCGCCTGTGGCCCGAATACCATCAGCCGACCGTGTCGACCCAGGGTGACTAGGGCATCGATACTCGACAGGGCCGCTGCGGCGAACGGCGATGCGAGTCGCAGCCGCCACGTCGCGCGAACAGTGCACTTCGCTTGAACTCGATGCGATTGGAGATATAACGGCAGGCGTCGCGCTGCGGCGCTTGCGTGCCGCTGCGGCACCGCTTCGGTCCGATTGATCGCCGATCATCAGAACACGCCGAGCGCGAGCCCCGCAGCAAGACCCGCACCGATCTCCGCGCAGCGCGCGAGATCCTCGGCGCCGATCGTCTTCGGCGCGAGGATCCGCTCCGGCGTCTGCGCATGGGTGCAAACGATCAGGCCCGGCGCCACGTTCCTGAGCCGCCATCCGGTCGCGATCCGGTCGATCTGGCGCAGCGCGTTTTGTCCGTCGCTGCCCGCGCAGATCATCGCCGCATACGGGCGACCATTCACGCGATCGAGCGCCGCGTAGTAGCAGCGATCGAAGAAATCCTTCATCAGCCCGGACATCGCGGCGAGATTTTCCGGCGTCGCGAACAGATAGGCGTCGGCGGCGAGCACATCGTCCGCACTCGTCGCATCCGCACGCTGCAACCTCACGTCGACACCGGGCTGCTCGCGCGCTGCACCCGCGGCCGCTTCGGCCATCTGCTGCGTGCCGCCGGTCATCGTGTGATAGACGATCAACAGCGTCTTCATCGGTGTTCGCTCGGGTTGGGGTTCATATGCGCCGGCTACACGCGTCGGTGCGGCTCATACGGCTCATACGGCTCATACGGCTCATACGGCTCATACGGCTCATGCGGCTCATGCGGCTCATGCGGCTCATGCGGCTCATGCGGCGCAAAAGGCTTAATCGGCTCAAGCGGGCAATCTCCACGGGTATGCCCGATCCTGCACTCGCCCGTCGTTGCGTGGCGATTTCTTCCAGGCGGCGGATGGACCGCGCATCGAGTAAAACGACGCGCCTGTTGCGCTTCGCGCGTCGCATAGTGCGCCCTCAGCCCTGCCCTGCACCTGACTCCCCGCCGTGATCCGGACACGCGTAGTACGCAAGAAACATGTCGGCGGCCATTTCCGCGACCTTCTGCTGTTCCTGCGCGCCCAGCGGCGGCTGGCCCATCGTCACCTGCGGCCAGAATGCGAACGCTTTCACGATCCCGTGCAGCTGATGTGCGGCGAATACGGGATCGGTCGCCGCCAGCCGGCCAGCCGCCGCGGCCGCACGAATCCATACCGTCACGTCCTCTTCGCGCTCGCCCATGCGTTCGACCATGTCGCGCGCGCGTTCCGGCGAGTGGATGGCCGCGCCGATCGCGACGCGAGCGAGCGCGAGAAACGCTTCGTCGTTCAATAACCGCAATTTGCGCTCCAGCAGTGCGAGCAATTGATCACGCAGCGGCACGTCGGCGCAATAGGTCGGCGCGCCGGCGGTCAGCGTCGCGTCCCACAGCTGGTGCAGGATCGCTGCGAACAATGCTTCCTTGCCGGGGAAGTGGTTGTAGACGGTGCGCTTCGACACGTCCGCGCGCGCGGCGATGCGATCCATGCTGGTCGCGTCGTAGCCCGCCGCGCGAAATTCCTCGATCGCCGCAGCGAGAATTGCCGCGCGCTTTCGGTCGGTCATGCGCTGGGGGGAAGTGCTCGTATCCATGCAAAAATTTTACACCGCTGAGTTTACTTTTCCCAGGGATAAACTACACTGCTCAGTGTACTTTTATTTCCGGACGGATCGACAATGGCTTCGCCTCTCGTTTTTCTTCATCGTGTACTGGGTTTCGCCGCCGTCAGGCGTGGCCGCACGCTGTCCGGCGAGTCGCCGCAGCACAATGGCGAACGCTTCCGCAACGTCGCGCCGCGACCGGTCGAAGGCTTCGGCAAGACGCTCGGCATTGCATGGAACATGCTGGTCAACAAGCCACGCAACACGGTTCCGACCGGTGCCCTGCCGGTCGATTCGCTGACTCGCGAGCAACTCGACGCGGCCCCTGACCGCAGCCTGTATCGGCTCGGGCATTCGACGCTGCTGTTGAAGCTGCGCGGTGAGTTCTGGCTGACCGATCCGGTATTTGCCGAACGTGCATCGCCGTTTCGGCGCGTCGGCCCCAAGCGCTTCCATGCGCCGCCGATTGCGCTCGAGGATCTCCCGCCGTTGCGCGGCGTGATCCTGTCGCACGATCACTACGATCACCTCGACCGTGACACGGTGCTCGCGCTTGCGGCCACGACTGGCGTGTTCGTCACGACGCTGGGTGTCGGCGACCGCCTGATCGAGTGGGGTATCGACGCGAAGAAGGTGCGCCAGCTCGATTGGTGGCAAAGCATCGACATCGACGGCCTGACGCTGACCGCAACACCGGCGCAGCACTTCTCCGGGCGCAGCCTGTTTGACGGCAACAGCACGCTGTGGGCGTCCTGGGTCATCGTCGCCGACGATCTACGCGTGTTCTTCAGCGGCGACACCGGTTACTTCGACGGTTTCCGGACAATCGGCGAACGTCTTGGGCCTTTCGATGTGACGTTGATCGAGACCGGCGCATACGACCCGCAATGGCCCTACGTGCACATGCAGCCGGAAGAAACCGTGCAGGCGCACATCGACCTGCGCGGACGCACGCTGATACCGATTCACAACGGCACGTTCGATCTCGCGATGCATCGTTGGCAGGAGCCGTTCGAGCGCGTCACGGCGTTGGCAATGGTGCGCGGCGTCGAGCTGTCAACGCCCAGGATGGGCGAGCGGCTCGATCTGACCGAGCCGCATCGCGGGGAACGGTGGTGGCGAACCGTCGATGACGCAGAAAAAGCGCAAGCAGCCAAGCCGCGCCGGTGGCAGCTGTGCGCATCGGAGACGACGAAGTAGGTTTGATGGCCGGGGCGCTTCTCGCCAGAAGTGTTGCGCTGCGTTGGGGTTTTTTGTTACGGCGTGAGCCGTGGCGGCGGACTCTTCAATTGCGTGTCGGTGACGATGGTCGGCCGGAAAAGCAGACGTTCGGCGTCGGCCGAGAGCTATTCGGTCGGCCGACGATGCCGACGCGCTTCGCCTCCCTGATGCAGACTCTCTAGATTCCGGATTCGCCCGCCGCGCCACGATAGACACGCCGATCATCTCAGGTTGTCTACAGAATCACATATCGCTCGACCCGCCTTGGGGCGCACTGTAGAGTCAATATAGCCAGCCCCGAGCTTTGGCTTCTCCCGACATCCCGTCAGTTCGCGATCCTGCACCCTCGTTGTCACGTGACAACTGGCGATCGAGAGGAAACTGCATCGACTGAATTCTTCCCCGACTGTTCGGCGCGCTGCATCGGGTCGCCGGTATGTCGATCGGGTTGCATTTGTCTGCGATGCGTGTTTTTCACCACGAAACACGTATCGTACGATACGATTTCGCACCGACGATCCTTGCTCGCAGCCAATCTCCCGTGCGGAATTCATGCGCCCCCATTTTGCCGGCAGATCATGCGCATTTTGCGTGAAACAACATGAAGAAAGTGGCGCAACCCATTGCCAGACAAGGGTTTACGAAGACACCCTGTTTTTCAGAAATGTTTCACGACCCTGCGGACCCACGTCGCCTCGTGTCGCCGGACATATGAATTTACCTTCAAAAGAGGAATCGTCACGCGAGGCTACGTGACAGGATGCCGATGTCGGGCCTCCATCAGACCACTCGCTGATACAACAAGCTCAGGAATACCTGCCCCTCCCCTGCCCCGGGTTGTTTGCTTTGTGGACGCTGAACTGGCGAATTTATTGGGGTCATATCATTGACCCTAGAATACAGGCCGGCACGCACTCACAAGAGCCCACGCCGTTGAACGGTGCCAGGAGAGGCGCCAGCTGACCTGAGTAGCGGAACGGAATATCGACGCGCACGCCCCCGGCTCGCATAGCGCGCTTCCTCGAAGACCGCATGCGCGCCACACCGCTATCACGCTGGTCATTCCCGGATCGAACCGCACCGGTTGTCACGTGACAACCGGTGCGCCTACATCGAACGCCGACCAGCGACCGGCCACAACGGACCAACATCGCTTCGTGTCCCTCCTCGGATTCCTTCAGGGTAGCAATCTCTACCGTGGCCGCGCTGGGGTAGAAGACGTCCGTCCTCAATCGCCTGTGGCGAGGTTGTCACGTAACAACCGCCCGTCGCAGTCGCAGTCGCAGTCGCAGTCGCAGTCGCAGTCGCAGTCGCAGTCGCAGTCGCAGTCGCACGAGCACGAGCACGAGCACGAGCACGAGCACCAGCACCAGCACCAGCACCAGCAGCCATATCCGAGCGCGGATTGCATCGAGGGAAAAGTGGATTTTCCGGAATCATCGCGGCACATCGAATCCGCGTGCCGCCCGATGATCCATATTTGAATGCCGCGATCAGCTGAATCGACTTGTCACGTGACAACTGCGGATTCCGGCACAGTTTAGGCTCGCGAGTCGTTAGCAAAACAGCATCAGCACTTGCCGCACAAGAACGAAACCGGGCGCTTACGAACTACTCCGATTTCTCGCCCCCTCGACGCTAAAGCCCCCAGTATTTTCATTAGCGTCTCTTAGCTAATTTCATCTCGAACGAAATTTTTCATCAGTTTTTATTTTCGATTCGCCCGCAACTCCTCGAAGAACTTCCTAGCCACTTGGCCGGCTTGTCACGTAACAACCACATCACTCCGCAAAGCTCATCTTTTTATCTACCACTTTTCTGGACTTTTCCGCAATAACTGCATATATTACGCAAAACTCCTTGGAGGAATTTAATGGCTTTCAAGATCGCCGTGAGCAATCAGAAAGGTGGTACTGGAAAGACGACCATCTCCGTCAATATCGCGGCAGCCTTCGAGGCCGGCGGCAACAAGGTCGCCTTGATAGATGCCGACCCTCAAGGCACGTCCGTCAGATGGGTGACGAGCGGCGAAAATACGCTCCCGATGACGGTGCTGTCGCTGGCCCCCGCCGGGCGCGGGATCGGCGGCGAAATCAAGAAGCAGGATGCGAATTTCGATGTGATCGTCGTCGACTGCCCGGGCAACCTTGAGGATCCGCGCATCGCATCCGTGCTTGAAGTGGCGGATTTCTGCCTCGTGCCGCTGTCGCCGTCGCCAGCCGACCTGTACAGCACTGTCGCGATGATTCGCATGATCGAATCGATGCGTGCGGTTCGTAACCCGAATTTGTCTTCCGCGCTGATGCTGAATAGCGTCAATGGAAAAACTAAAATGCGTGAAGAAATTTTAAAAATTCTAAGGGCAGAAGAAATAGGGGAGCATCTGCTGGACAGCCAGATCGCGCAGCGCGAGGTTTACCGTCAGACGTTCGCCCTCGGCACCACGATCCATCACCACAATCGATACCTGAAGGGGCTGAAGGAAGCCCGCGCGGAAATCGAGAGACTGGTCACCGAAATGGCCCAATACATCGCGTCGACGCGCGCTACGGGAGCCGCACATGGCTAAGGAAACATCGAAGGACAAGAAGCCGACCGGCAACCTGCATCTCGCTGCCGGCCTGCTGCGCGGGCTCGCGCAGGAAAACGCGGCGCTGGAAACGCGCCTGCCTGAGCCGCCGCCGGCATCGAACCCCACCGCCGAAGCCGCAACCCCCGCGGCCCCGACTGCCGCCACGCCCGCGGACGCGCACGATCTCGGCGCGCCGCAGAGAGTCGCAGTCAAGGACTGCATCCCGAACCCGTTCAACCCGCGTGTGTTTTATTCGGAGTCGAGCCTGCACGAGCTCGCGCTGACGCTGAAGCGGGAAGGGCAGATCGAACCGATCAAGGTCACGCGGCTTCCGGAATTTCCCGGCAAGCTCGTCGTGATCGACGGGCAACGCCGTTTGCGTGCGACGAGCATCAACGGCGACGAGACGATCAACGCGACGTTCCGTACGGACCATACGCCCGAGCAGCTCTATACGATCGCGTATCGCGCCAACCACGACCACGAACGCCAGACGATCTTCGACGACGCGGTCGCGTGGAAGCGGCTTCTCGACGAAAAGGTCTTCCCCGACCAGAACACGCTCGCGGAGAAGATCGGCAAGGACAAGGCATCGATCAGCAAGACGCTGTCGCTGAACGCGCTACCGAACACGCTGCTCGAACGGATGGCCAGCGCGAACGACGTGGTCGGCCTGCAGGCGGCGTACTTCCTCAAGCTGATCTTCGAGCGCCTGGGCGAACCGGCTGCCGACCGTCTGCTCACGGCGGTGATCGACCGGAAAAAGTCGGTACGCGACCTCGAGAATTTCCTGCGCGCGCAGAGCGACGGCAACAAGAAGACGGGGCGCACGCGCTACAGCGTTCGCCACGATTTCGCGCTCGAATCGCGCGCGATCGGTCAACTGAAGACCTATCCGGACGGACGCCTGGATCTGCAACTGAAGGGCGTCGATGCGTCCCACCAGGAATCGCTCGCCGACCGGCTCAAGACCGTGATCGACGCATATGTCGCCGAACTGGCTGTAGCGGCGCAAAAGTAAGCGCCGCAGGCAAGGGCCTCGCACCTGCACGGCTCCGCGTAGCCGGACGCAGTCCGGCGCGCGATGCATGCCAGGCGCGAGGCCTCGAACAATCAGTTGGTCGCGAGGCTGCTTTTCAGCAGGAATTCGAGCAAGTCGTCCGAGGTCGGTTCGCCCCAGGTATCGAGCGCCAGCCACCGGAAGAAACTGGTTTGCGCCAGCTTGCTCGCCTTCTTCTTCGGCGATAGCGTGAGATCCTTCGAACCGGCCACCGTCTCGTTGTAGCGCTCGATCAGCTTGGTCTGGTCGTCGATCTCCAGCTCGCGGAAATACGCACCGGCTTCGTCGACCTTCGCGGCCAGGTATTTGTCGCGAATCTGTTCCTGCTTGCTCTGCGCGGATTCCTTCGCCGGGGCGGCCGTTTCGGTCCCCTGCCCGTCAGCCAGCGTATAGCCGTGCGTCAGCGCCTTGCGGAAATACGCGGCCACGTTGTCGATGGGCGCCGCGTTCTTCTTCGTAGTCCGATTGAGCGTATAGGCGATCGCCGCCTTGATGCGCTGCACGCCGTACTGCGTGATCAACCGGCGCGCTTCCGAACGCGGGATGCCGAACTTGGCGACTTCGTCGACGAGCGCTTCGTTCTTGACGTCGCCTTCCTCGACCGTATCCGCGCTCTGCTTGCGCGTCACCTTGAACTGCACGGCCTCCACGCTGCGACCTGACTTGTGTTCGATCAGCTCGAGCGTATGGTCGGAAACTTCGTTCACCTCCTGAATGCACGGCACCAGGACCTTGCTCTTGAAGAGCTTGTACTCCTTGTAGGACTGCGATGCCTTGTCCTGACCGAGAATGAGATCGCGGAATTTCGGCAGCGGAATCTTCGCCGTGATGCCGATCCCTTCGTAGCGCACCGTGTTCTCCCACAGCGCGAGCGAGTGCGAGCGCCGAAACTCGCGCGCGATCCGCATATCGATGAGCGCGTAGATCTCCGGATTGAGCAACTCGCTGCGAATCTGGTCGGAGAAGCTGTACTTCAGCACCGATTGCTCGAGCTCGGCGCCGGCGAGCAGGCCCGACGCCTTCCACACCGTCGAGCGGTCCGCGGCAAGGTAGTCCCAGTTGACGACGGTACTGATCAGCGAGTTGACCGTGTCCTTCACGTACTTCGTGTTGTTGCTGTTCAACCCGCTCTCGTGCGAGAGCGCCGCGATCGAGATCGAGAAGCTCGTCCGGCCGGGCTCGAACGCTTCCTGACGAAGGGCGTTCTTGATCAGCGAGCTGAACATCTTGCGCTGCTGGAGACCGATCTTTCCGGACTTCGGAGCGATATGAATGGCCTGGACCGCCTTGCGCAGCAGATCGGGAGGCTCGGGCGTCTGAAATAGCGAAACCTGCTTGTCGGAGCCTTTGATTGCGGGCTTACGCGGCATCGTGATGTCCGGAGAAGGTGACCGTGTTGATGGCGGACTTTATACCTTTTCCAGCCGGTGAGCAACGTCTCTTTCTCCAGTATCACTTTCAATACAGCGCCTAACTTATTGTAATTAAAGTGAAATTGGCTTTTTTTAGATGTGCGCGAAGCCCCATATCCATATACCTTTCCGCCAAAAATAGCTCCCAAATCCTGCTACCTGTGCAGTTCGCCATCAGGATCCGGCACGAGACTTGCCCAATCGAAGGTACCCATTCATGGGAAACAATTCACCGGAACGGGATTTGCAAACCGGATTCGTGGTGCCCTGCAACACGCTCCGCGCGCTCCCATAACAGACTACCTTTAATGCTTCCCATGAATGGGTACCTGACGAGAACCACCGGTTGGCCGTTTTGCCTTCAATCGTGTCCAGCGGGCGAAAATAACTCCCATGGATGACTACCTTCCGAATTCCCCATAGAAGGTAACCTTTCCGTTTCCCTGATCCTGTCTATGGGACTCTACATCCCGAGGGCCAAGCAAAACGAGATCACTCGGTCCGTGGAGGCGCCCATAACCGGCTACCTAAAGTCCATCCCATAACCGGCAACCTCACATAAAATGCTGTGCCGCAGGCCGCCGACGGATCGGGAAAAAGGCACCATAAATGGCTACCAACGGATTCCCCCATAGAGGGCTACCTGAAGCATTTCCGGGCCGAAATCCCATAACAGGCTATGCGTACCCCATATCCACAACCCCCATTTCCCACAACTCGGTACCCCATTCCCCAAATCCACAGACCTGAAGCCCCATACTCTTCCGCCTGTGCCCCCATAAATGGGTACCGAACACCTGTCAAACCCTTGCCAGACAAGGCTCTGAGCCGCCTAAAAGTAGTTAAAGAAGTAAACGTTGTTTACAAAAGATGTAAACACACGTGTGCCTCTGCAGAAACACAACCCCCATAAACCGCTACCAAAGCCAGTCTGCAGCGCTCCGCACGCACAGGAAACCGGCTTTTCTGCCTGTGCAATCCTCGATATCTGGACTCACTCTGCAAGGCTCCCAGGCCCAACAAGGCTTTCCAAGGAGGTGAGTACCCACTCACAAGCACTCAAACGTAGAAACTTATGGGAGGAAATCGCCGTTTGCGGGACATAGGTACCCGCGTATGGGACCCAAGAATGGCCGTCCCGCTCTATCTCGCATCCGGGATTACCCGCAGTAACTGAAGCCTGCGCTCCACAGGGGAGCGCCCTCGGTTTCCCTCCCGGCAGTGAGAAATCGCCGAAATCGACGCGCAAGTGAATTTTTTGTCGTCTGGGCTGGGGCTTCCGTGGATAAGTCTTCGGCTATCGCCAGCCTGGCCAATCGGCACTTTTCCAATCGCTGGCCTGTGTACTGACGAAATGGGTCGGCGTCTCCGCGGGCACCCGGCCTCATAGTTTTCTACCTTTGGACGGAACCGGAACCGGTACGGCTTCGTGATCGGGGAGACAGCAACCGCAGGCAGCTGGATGTCCGAACGTGAGGCGGCCGGCATCAACCAAGTTCACCTCCATCGGATCCGCGCTCGAATCCCGAATATCCTCACCGTCGGAAAATGCCACGTCCTGTAAAAGCTCACCGATAAGGTGTTCCTCGGATGGGCAAATCGGGTGCGCGACGCCACCGCGCCAGATGCGCCCGCCCAATGGAAACGCTGTGACGCAGACGCGCAGCGCAGCACGTGCCGGCATCCTCGTCCCACAGACTCAAGACTCATTGCGACGCCGGGCGGTGACGAAGCCTTCGCATTCGCACATGCAAACGCACGATGCAAGCTCTTCGCGCAACCGTGAACGAAGGTCAATCCAAGCATTCACCCTGTGCGGCGACGACGTCTCTCGTTCGCCAACGTCACTCCCACAACTGGTAACGAAGCGCCCCGAACAGGTAACCATGCATTCAGCGAGCGGCTACCCGATCGTTCGCTTTGCATCGTCTGTACATGCAGGGGATCGCGTCGAACTCGGCACCGAACGAAGCGTGCCCGTTTATGGGATGAACCGCCGCGCATGCGACCACGAATCACAGCCAGGCACACAGACTTGCAAGTCGATAGGTGATCCCGTTCATGAAGCGACGCTCACGTTGCGCGATCGGCAAATTCCGCAGGTGAAACAGTCAGCCTCATACGAGTGCACGACATGCGGAAACGGATCGCATCCGCATAGGCCATCTGCATCGTATCGACGGAATAATCCGGTTCGTCACACGGTTGCTGCGCTCATGATCGTCGCGCCCGATGCAGCGCTGCGGCCCAGCGACACGATCTCTCCCATACGTGTATCCCCAACATTGTGCACACGATGGCGCCACATTTTTTGCAACGCGGTTATGATGCAAAGGCCCTGGTCGCAGCATGAAAACCGACCGGGGGCAGGGGCGGTATCTCGATGCATTTTCACTCCGTGATCAATCAGAATAGAGAGCTCAGCGATGCGAATCCAGATCAGAAAATTCACGCTGGCTGCTACGGCAGCAGCCTTCCTCTTCGGCTCCGCCGCTCCGGTGTTCGCGCAGACCGACGCCAGCAGCGCACCGGCCGCCTCGGCCTCGGATGCGAAGGCCGCGAAGCGTGAGGCGCGCAAGGCAGCACGGGCACAACGCAAAGCCGAACACAAGGCTGCGCGCGCGAAGAACACCGCCGAACTGAAGAAACTCGAAGACGCCGGTTACAAGCCGGCGGCCAACGATCCGAACTATCCGCAGAACCTGCAGAAGGCCGAGAAGAAGGCAGGCGAAGCCGCTGCCGCCAGCCAATAAGCGCGCTTCGCGGAAAAGACCCCGGCTCGAGCCGGGGTTTCTTGTTTGTGCCGCGCAAATACGCGGCGCGTCGTGGCTACCAAGCGGATAGCATATCCGTATCAATTGATTCGGTATCCTCTGTATCTTGGTTGAGCGAGTCGATATCCGAGCGCGACTTCCAGCATGTTCATATCCGGGCCGCCGCAACGGCTTGACCACCCACAGCCGGCATAGTCAGTGCCGCGCGTTCGCCGCCGCGTTCCCCGTCGTTTTCAACCAGTCCTTGAATGCCCGCACCGCTTCGTCATCCGCGCGCGCAGCCGCCACGTAGGTGAAGTAGCGCCACGGCGGCAGTGCCGGTTCGCTGAACGGTTGCACCAGCCGCCCTTCGGCAATGTCGTCCGCGACGAGCGCGATCGGCCCCATCGCGACGCCGAGGCCGTCGAGCGCGCCTTGCAGCGTCAGGTAGAAATGCTCGAGCGTGAGCGAGTGCCGCGGCACCAGATTCGCGTGCCCGGCCGCCGCGAGCCATTCAGGCCACATGCCGGGATAGGTCGCCGCATGCAGCAGCGTGAAGCCGGCGAGATCGGCCGGTGTACGCAACGGCCGGCCCTCGAGCAGCTTCGGCGCGCAGACGGGCAACCGCACTTCCGACAGGAATTCCTCGGCGACGTATCCGTCGATCGCCTGCGGGCCGCCGCGGACGATGAGGTCGACCTTGTCGCGCAACTTCTCGATCGGCTCGTTCGACGTCGACAGCCGCACCTCGATGGCCGGATGAGCAACCTGGAACGACGACAGCTTCGGCACGAGCCAGCGCAGCGAAAACGTCGCGGGCGCGCTGACGCGCAGCACGCGTTGCTGCCCCTGGCCGAAATGCTGCGCGGTGGCGAGTGCGATCCGGTCGAACGATGCGCCAACTTCGGCGAGATACGCGCGACCGGCATCGGTGAGCTCGACCCGCCGGTTGTGCCGTTCGAACAGCGGCCGGCCGAGCCATGCCTCCAGCTGCTGGACATGCCGGCTGATCGCGCCATGCGTGACGCACAGCTCATCGGCGGCAAGCGTGAAACTGCCGAGCCGGGCCGCGGCTTCGAACGCGCGCAGCGAATTCAACGGAGGGAGTCGTCGGGCCATTTCATCGTTGCGCGTGAGTTTTACTCACATGAATGCTCAGATTTAATCGTTTGATCGGGCGATCCTGCTCCGCCAATATGGCACACAAACGGCCGATGTGGCCGCAGTACGTGTCTGGATTTCTCACATGGAGTATGGAGCATGCCGAACGTGGTGGTGGTGGGCGCCCAATGGGGTGACGAAGGCAAGGGGCGCGTCGTGGACTGGCTGGCGGCACAGGCCGATCTCGTCGCCCGCTACAACGGCGGCCACAACGCGGGCCATACGCTGGTCGTCGGCGACAAGACGTACAAGCTGGCGCTGCTGCCGAGCGGGATCGTGCGCGGCAAGCGCGGCGTGATCGGCAACGGCGTGGCGCTCGATCCCGAGGCGCTGCTGGCCGAGATCGGGCGGATGGCCGAGCTCGGGCTGTCGGTGACGCCCGACAATCTGTCGATCGCGGAAAACGCCACGCTGGTCCTACCGATTCACCGCGCGATCGACCAGGCGCAGGAGCGTCTGCGTCGCGAACCGATCGGCACCACGCTGCGCGGGATCGGGCCGGCCTATGAGGACAAGGTCGGGCGCCGCGGATTGCGGGTCGCCGATCTGGCGGAACCGGGCCGGCTTGCCGACAAGCTCGACGTGCTGGTCGATTATCACAATGCATGGTTTCGCGGCCTGGGGCTCGAACCGTGCTCGCGCGACGCGATGCTGGCAACGCTGGTCGACATCGCGCCGAAGATCCTGCCGTTCGTGCGTCCCGTGTGGGCCGACCTCAACGACGCGAACGACCGCGGCGAGCGCATCCTGTTCGAAGGCTCACAGGCCGTGATGCTCGACATCGACTGGGGCACGTATCCGTTCGTGACGTCGTCGGGCACCGTTGCATCGGCCGCGGCGGCCGGCACGGGGCTCGGCGCGTCGAAACTCGGCCACGTGCTGGGCGTGACCAAGGCGTACGCGACGCGCGTCGGCGGCGGCCCGTTCCTCACCGAACTGACCGACGCCACCGGCGAAACGCTGCGCGCGCGCGGGCAGGAGTTCGGCGTCAATACCGGCCGGCCGCGTCGCTGCGGATGGCTCGATGCCGCGCAGTTGCGGCAGGCCGTCCGGATCTCGGGGATCGATTCGCTTGCGCTCACCAAGCTCGACGTGCTCGATGGCTTTGCGTCGATCGAGCTGTGCGTCGGCTACGAGCTCGATGGCGCACGGGTCGACCATCTGCCCGCGAGTCTCGACGCGCAGGCGCGTGCAATGCCCGTCTACGAAACGTTCACCGGGTGGGACGGCACCGTGAAGGGCGTGCGCGAGCGTGCGGCGTTGCCGCGTGCCGCGCAGGATTTCATCGCGCGCGTCGAGGCGGTCGCGGGCGTGCCCGTGTCGATGATCACGACCGGCGCCGAGCGCGACGACACGATCGTACTGAGCAACCCCTTCGAGCAGGCCTGAGCGCAACGCGCACGTGCAATGCGTGCGCGGCAGGCTGCCACCGTGCGGCCTGCATCGATCCGATGCCGGTCGTCCTTCGACAGCGGTTGTCGCGTGAGCGAGGGCCCGTAGCAACGGTGCACGGCAAACTGGACACGCCTGCACCGCTGCGGTACTGTTCCGCACAATTCGCGCCAGACCGGGCTGTGCCGGGGCGGGCGCCGCCGCGAAGCGATTTCAATCCCGGGGACCTGTCGATGGACACGTTACAGATGATGCGCATTTTCGTCCGGGTGGCGGAGGAGGGCAGCTTCACGAGCGCGGCCCAGCGCCTGGACATCACCACCGCCTATGCGTCGCGTTCGGTCGCGCAACTCGAAACGCATCTGCGCACGCGCCTGCTCAACCGGAGCACGCGCCGCATCGCATTGACCGATGCCGGGCAGCGCTATCTCGACCGGTGTCAGCGCATTCTCGGCTATATCGACGAAGCGGAAGCCGAGGCGGCGGACGCGCAGGCGAAGCCGTCGGGGCGCCTGCATGTGCATGCGACCACAAGTTTCGGCCAGGCCTACGTGGTGCCGGCGGTCGTGCGATACCGGCAGCGCTATCCGTCGGTCGCGGTCGAACTTACGCTGTCGCAACACGTGCCCGACATCATCGACGAAGGTTACGACGTGTCGCTGCAGCTGAGCTCGGCGGAGCTGCCCGACTCGGGCCTGGTGTCGCAGCGGCTCGGCGATGTGCACAGCGTGCTGTGCGCGTCGCCCGCTTACCTGAAGGAGCGCGGCACGCCGCGCTCCGTGCGCGATCTGGAAGCGCATTCATGCCTGCAGATCGTCACGCCGATCTTTCCGCGCGACCGCTGGCATCTCGACGGCCCCGACGGTCGCGAGACATTCGAGTTGCCGCTGCCGGACTTCCAGGTGAACATCGCCGACGCGCTCGGCGCCGCGCTGCGCGCGGGCCTCGGGATCGGCTCGTTGCCGATGTCGAGCGCGGTGCCGGCCCTGGCCAGTGGCGCGCTGGTTCGCGTGTTGCCCGAGTACCGGCTGCAGAAGCTGACGGTCTATACGCTGTACGCGTCGCGCCAGTACCTCGACGCGAAGATCCGGACCTTCGTCGATTTCCTGCGGGAATGCGTGCCCGAATTGCTGGCCGCCGATGAGGCCGCGCTGCGCGGTTCCTGCGTGTCCTGAGCGAAAGTGGGCAGCGTGTGCCCGGTTGATTGACGCGGCACACGTTACGTAGTCCATAGATCGACGTTGGCCCGTGCCAGATAATTCGCAGACCGAAATTGATGGTGAAGACGAATAGGCGCAACGTCTCCGATCGATTGCATCGCGCGATGCACGTCTTTATGAAAGCGCGTGCTTTCGATATCGGACTTCGTTGGTTCGGTGCGAAGCGTCGAACCCCTAGAATCGACTCGACTCGCGCTTGCGCGCCTTCCCATCGAACCCAGGACATCATGGCAGATCGACTATCCAGATCCCGCCGCCGGCTCATCCAGGCCGGTCTGGCGCTCGCGGCCGGCGCTGCCGCCCAGCCGCGCTTCGCGCTCGCTGCCGCGGCCGGCGCACGCACGTTGCGCATCGGCTATCAGAAAGGGCCGCTCAGCCTGCTGAAGGCGAGAGGCACGCTGCAGGACAAGCTCGCGACGCTCGGTGTGAACGTGACCTGGACCGAGTTCCCGTCGGGGCCGCCGCAGCTCGAGGCGCTCAACGCCGGGTCGATCGACTTCGGCGATGTCGGCGAGGCGCCGCCGATTTTTGCGCTCGCGGCGGGTGCGCCGCTCGTCTACTACGCGCAAACGCCGGCAGGGCCCTCGACCGAGGCCGTGGTCGTCGCGAAGGATTCGCCGGTCAGGACCTTCGCGGATTTGCGCGGCAAGCGCATCGCGCTGGTGAAGGGATCCAACACGCACTTCCTGCTGGTCCGCTTGCTGCAGGCCGCGAAGCTCGACTTTGCGGACGTCAAGCCGGTCTGGTTGTCTCCGTCCGATGCGCGCGCCGCGTTCGAGAACCGCTCGGTCGACGCGTGGATCATCTGGGATCCGTTTCTCGCCGTCGTCCAGCAGACGTTGGGCGCGCGCATCGTCGCGGATGGCACGGGGCTCGTCGAGAACCGCAGCTACTACTTCGCGTCGCGCACCTATGCGCAGCGCAATGCCGACGTGCTGGGTGTGGCCGTGTCCGAGCTCACGACGGTCCAGCGATGGCTCGATGCGAATCGCGCGCAGGGTGCGGCCGAGTTCTCGAAACTGTGGGGCATTCCGGAGCCGGCCGTGGCGCTCGCGTTTCGCCGTGCGCGCTTCGGTGTCGAACCGGTGACGCGCGAGACGCTCGCGTACCAGCAGCACATCGCGGACGTGTTCTATCAGGCAGGCATCCTGCCGAAACGCGTGGACGTCAGCCAGGCGGCGCCGCCCACGCTCGCGTGACGAATTCGTAGCCGCAAACGACAACGCCACGGATGCAGATCCGTGGCGTTTCGCATTGCGTGTATCGCCGCACGGTGTCGGCGGGTGCCTGCTGTCTGCTGCGGTATTACTGCTGCTGGCCCCAGAGCGTGCGCCCGAAGAACGTCAGCGTGCGATCCCACGCGATCTGCGACCACACCGGATCGAACTGCGTGCCGCCGATGCGGCCGGGGCCGACGGCCGTTTCGTTTGCGAACGCGTGATGCGCGAGATAGCGGTGGAATTCGATGTCGACCTTCGCATCGGTCAGCTTCTTCTCCAGCGCATCGACCTGATCGATCGCGAAGAACGCATCCTGGGTACCCCAGTGACCCATCAGCGGCACCTTGAGCTTCGACGGATCGAGGTAGTCGAGCGGAGGGAAGCCGTACCACGTGACGCCGGCATCGACATCGGCGAACTGCAGCGACAGCAGCGTGAGTGCGCCGCCCATGCAGAAGCCGGTGACCGCCACGCGCGACGCGCGCGTCTTCAGATATTGCACTGCGCCCGGAATGTCCTGCGACGCGGCGTCGCCGAAATCGAGGCCGGTCATCAGGTGGTGCGCTTCTTCCTCCTCGACCGTCGACTTGCCGCGATACAGGTCGGGCACGAGCGCGAAGTAGCCGCAGCGCGCGAGGCGGTCGGCGACGCCGCGGATCTGGTCATTCAGCCCCCACCACTCCTGGATGACGACGACCGCAGGTGCACCTTCGGTCTTTTCCGGCGTCGCGAGGTAGCCCTGCAGTTCCTTGCCGTCGGGGCGGCGAAACGTGATCATGGAACCGGATGTTTGAGACATGAAACCGCTCCTTTTCGAAAAATGCGATGAGTGCGGCATCGGGTCGGCCAGCGAGTGCGGTTGCCCGGTGACTCGAGGTTTCGCTCGCGTTCGCTTCGGCCGGCGCCGACCACGCGGCCATTCTATGCGCAAACGCCGGCCGTCTGCGTGAATGGTTCGGGGCAGCGGCCGCGCCGCGCTCGCGCATCGATCGTGCGTCGTGGAGTGCGCATGTCGGAGTCACCGAAAACGAAACACCCCGCCCCGATGAACGGGAGCGGGGTGTTGTGTCGGCAGCGCGCGTATCGAGGTACGCGCCGCGTGCATCGGTCTTACTGACCGAAATAGACCGAGTCGCGAGCGGTTTGCTTGACTGCGATCGCGCGGCCGGTGCGCACGCCGGCGGCGGCTTGTGCGCCGTAACCCGTTGCGTCGCTGTTCGTCACGCGTGCCTGCGCGGTTTGCAGCGCATTCGGATAGTGGGCGTCGGACGCTTCCGGCTTGTAACCGGCTTGCTCGAGCTGCACGAGTTCCGCGCGGACCTGGGCGCGCGTCAGTTCGCCCGACGGGTTCGACTGGGCGAATGCGCCAACGGATGCGGTAAGGGCGGTGGCAGCAGCGACTGCGTAGATGAACGACTTCATGGTGACCTCCGGTTTTCGTAGATTTCGCGCTTCGCTTGTTGCGTTCAGCGGTTGATTGCATCGTAACGATCGCGATACCGGTCGGAAATAGGCGTTCCAGCGAATAATTATTGCAACTGGGTAAACGATTGGCGGGGAAAGCCGGGTTTTGTCTGATGATTGTTGGCGTGTCGGAGCGCATTCGCGGGGTGCGATTGGCAGTGCACGGTCGTAGGGGGCGTTGGGGGATTCGCGTGCCATGCCAACGCTGAACCACGAACTGGCGCGATCCGGGACAGAGGTGTATTGCAACCGCGCGCCGACCTCGGTCGGTCGAGAGATCGATTAAATCGGATTGCGAAGCATTTGTCGTGGGCACGAAAGTGTGTTCGCCCCATCGCTGTGGAATTCGGACGGACCCGGCCTTCTCACGCACCGACGCGAGTATCAACGCCGCATCGTCGCGCATACCGCGTCACTCACTCGTCGATGACCGACTGTCGTTTCCGGTATTCGGCAGGCGTGATCCCGACATGCTTCGCGAACGCCCGTCTGAGCGTATCGACATTCGCGAAGCCGCATTTCGCGGCGACCTGCTTCGGCGTGTCATGTCCGTTTTCGAGCAGTTGCCGGGCCGCGGAGATGCGGGTCGCTTCAACCCACGCGGCCGGCGTTAGGCCGACCTCCGCGCGAAAGAGCCGCGCGAAGTGGCGCGGGCTCATGCCCGCATGCTGCGCGAGTGCCGCCACCGAGTGTTCGAGTTCAGGATGGCTGGCGATCCAGCGCTGGACTTCCTGCAGCACGGAGCGCCCGGCCGGCCGTGCCTCGCCGCTGCGGCTGAACTGAAGCTGCCCGCCCGGGCGCTTGAAGAACATGACCAGTTGCGCGGCGACGCGCCGCGCGATTTCCCGGCCGAGATCCTCCTCGACCAGCGCGAGCGCGAGATCGAGCCCGGCCGTGACGCCTGCTCCGGTGCGCAGCTTGCCGTCGCGTACGTACAGCGCGTCCGCTTCGACCGTGAGCGACGGATACGCATCGGCGAGCGCGTCGGCGGCGGCCCAGTGCGTCGTCAGACGTCGTCCTTTCAGCAGGCCGGTCGCCGCGAGGATGAAGGCGCCGGTGCAGATCGAGCCATACCGCTTGCTTTGCACGGCGGCCGAGCGCAGCCATGCGAGAACGTCGGTTCGCAGCGCGACCCCGGCGGCATGCGGCGCACCGGCGACGAGCAACGTGTCGAGGCGATCGGGAATGTCGGGAGCGATCCAGTCGGCCAGCAATTGCGCGCCCGATGACGTGCGGAGCGGCCCCGACTCGCTCGCGATGATCCGCAGCGTATAGAACGGCTTGCCGCACTCGACGTTGGCCTGGGCGAATACGTCGAGCGGCGCGGAGACGTCGAGCAGTTGTACGCCCGGTACCGCGAAAATTCCCACGACCTTCGGCATGTTCGGTTGCGTGTTGTATCGATGTGTCGAACGTGACGCGTAGCAGTATAGACGCGCAATGCGAGGCGGCGAGTGGGGCATCGGCGCACTTCGCGCGCACGATTCGAGGGTTCCAGCGGCGATGGCTGTCGATCGAGTGAAATGGCAGGATTTGGCGTAATACGACGATTGATGCCAAACCCGGCCCTCCCGAAAATGGGTGCTGTCTTCAATGGAGGTCGATCATGACTGTGAACGTCGCCGGCATCACCGTTCCCGATAGCCAACTCGCTCGCGAGATCACCGAACTCGTACGGGACACCGAGTCCGAGTTGCTGTTTCATCATTCCAGCCGCGTCTACTACTTCGCCGCGCTCGCGGGGCAGCGCCGCGGGCTCCGCTACGATCCCGAACTGCTCTATTGCGGCTGCATGTTTCATGACATGGGGCTCACACATCGGCACAGCAGCGCGTGCGAACGATTCGAAGTGGACGGCGCCAATGCCGCCCGCGATTTTCTGAAGAGCAAGGGCATTTCGCAGCAGGACATCGACATCGTGTGGACAGCGATCGCGCTGCACACCACACCCGGCATTCCGAAGCATATGCATCCGGTCGTTGCGCTCGTCACCGCAGGGGTCGAGATGGACGTGCTGGGCCTCGCGTATCCGGAGTACAGCGACGTCGAACGAGACGCCGTCGTCCGCGCGCATCCGCGCACGCCGCATTTCAAGGAAGACATCATCCAGGCGTTCTACGACGGCATCCGGCACAAGCCGGACACGACGTTCGGCAACGTGAAGGCCGATGTGCTGGCCGACAAGGATCCGCATTTCCATGCAGGCAATTTCTGCAGCGTGATCCGATCGTCGGCGTGGGTTGGCTGATCGGTATCGGCGCCGGGCAGGCCGTGAGAGGAAGGGCGGTCTGGGCGGCGCACGTCGCGCCTGCCGATCGTTATTTCTTAGAAAAGTTGTTACGTGACAACCACATGACGTCGGTACAGGCCGTCGTATCCTGAATTTCACGGCCTCCGTTCTCGCGCGAACCGGCGATTGCGCGCCCGCGACAACGTGTGATGGGGCCGAAACGGGCCGCTCGCGACGAAGCGCGATCGAACCGCCAACGACAAGAATCTGCCCGCCTTCGGCAAAACGCCTATAATGATTGGGCAAATTGCCGGAGAAGAGTCATGAGCACGATCGCGTTTCACCCTTCGGGCGTCGCGCACCCGCGCCAGGCCGAATTCACGATACTCGAGCAACTGCTCGCGAT
Source organism: Burkholderia ambifaria AMMD (assembly GCF_000203915.1). Taxonomy (NCBI): domain Bacteria; kingdom Pseudomonadati; phylum Pseudomonadota; class Betaproteobacteria; order Burkholderiales; family Burkholderiaceae; genus Burkholderia; species Burkholderia ambifaria. The sequence goes on along the minus strand of NC_008392.1, from coordinate 538,908 downwards.
TCGCGTGCGCTCGGGCGCCGATCTCGCCGAGCTGGCCAGCGCGCGCGTCGACGTCGCGGTGATCGATCGGCTGTTGGAGCGCGGCCTGAAGTCGGACGAACTCGCCTTCATCATCCCGCGGCGCACGTTGAGTCATCGCCGCCAGGCGCACGAGCGCCTGTCGCCGGAGGAGTCCGACAAGGCGATCCGGCTGGCGCGCATCGTCGCGCAGGCGACGGCCACGTTCGGCGACCAGGACAAGGCGATGGCGTGGCTGCGCAACGGGCTCCAGCGCTTCGGCGGCCGCACGTCGCTCGACATGTCGAGCACCGAGCACGGCGCGCGACTCGTCGAAGAGGCGCTCACGCAGATCGACGAAGGGTATTTCGCTTGACGACGCTGTGGCGGATCAGCAATTACGTCGATCTGAAAGGCATCGGCGGTTTGCGGGCCGGCGGGCGCTGGCATTTTGCCGGGCAGCCCGTCGTCTATCTCGCCGAGCATCCGGCGCTCGCGCTGCTCGAGACGCTCGTCCACTTCGAAATGGCCACCGTTGCGCAATTGCCGAGCGGATACCAGTTGCTGCGCGTCGAGGTGTCTGAATCGGTGGACATTGCGGAGATCGCGGAAGGCGATGCGCCGGCCGACTGGCGGGAGAACGTCGACTGGACCCGTAGCGCCGGCACCGAGTGGCTGCACACGCAGCCGAGCGCACTGCTGCGCGTACCGAGCGTCGTCGTGCCGCACGCGCACAACTTCCTGTTGAATCCGCTGCACCCGGCCGCATCCGACGTCCGCATCGCGGAAGTCATGCAGTCGCCGTACGACAGCCGGATTCTGCGGCTGGTCCAGTCGAACAAGAGCGAATAGGGCGCGTCGCGCACCGCGCACGACGAGCAGCAGGAACAGGTCGTTCATTGCGCCGCCGCCGCGTGGTGCGGGAAACGGCAGTGCCGATGCGGGGGCATCCACCGAGATCGACCGCCATCCGACGAGCAGCCGCTGAAAGCGAACGTGCGGCTCATCACTGCCACACCGCGGCATGGCAAATCGCCGACGCGTCGTCACGACGTGCGCAATGCCGCGACAGTCACCACGCTGACCCTCCGATTACATTTTCGTAATCGAGCCGCGCCGCTGGTCGGCGAAGCCTTTCGCCCGCCGGTTTACCGGTAACATCGCCGCATATTCCAACCGAATGCGATGGAGCCGAGCATGCGCATCCTGATAGTCGAAGACGAACCGAAGACGGCCGCGTACTTGAAGAAGGGCCTCGAGGAATCCGGCTTCAGCATCGATCTCGCAAAGGACGGCGCGGAAGGGCTGATGCTCGCGCAGGAAGAGAACTACGACGTGATCGTGCTCGACGTGATGCTGCCCGTGCTCGACGGGTGGGGCGTGCTCAAGCGCCTGCGCGACACCCATACCACGCCCGTGCTGTTCCTGACCGCGCGCGACGATGTGCAGGACCGCGTGCACGGTCTCGAACTGGGCGCCGATGATTACCTCGTGAAGCCGTTCGCGTTCGTCGAACTGCTCGCTCGCATCCGCACGCTTGCGCGCCGCGGGCCACCACGCGAGACGGAGCGCATCGTGATCGGCGACCTGGAAATCGATGTCGTGCGCCGCCGCGTGAAGCGCGGCACGGTGCGGATCGACCTGACGCCACGCGAGTTCTCGCTGCTGCAGCTGCTCGCGCGTCGGCAAGGCGAGGTGTTGAGCCGCACGCAGATCGCGTCGTATGTGTGGGACATGAACTTCGACAGCGACACCAACGTCGTCGAAGTCGCCATCCGGCGACTGCGCGCGAAGATCGACGATGCGTTTTCGGTCAAGCTGATCCATACGGTGCGCGGCGTAGGTTACGTGCTCGAACCGAAGGACGGTGCATGACGCTCGGTCGATCGCTTGGCGCGACGCTCGCGCTCGCGTTCGGGGCGACGATGCTCGCGGTCTTCGCGCTCGTCGGCACGTACGTGTATACCGGCCTCGAGCGGCAGGTGAGGACGCAGGACGATCTGGACATCGTGCTTGCCGCACGACACACGCGCCGGCTCGCGGGCGAACTCGATTCGCTCGACGCCGTGCGCGCGCACGCGGACCGGCTGACGAGCCAGGTGCTCGGCAACACGGCATTGTCGATGGCCGTGGTCGACGAGCGGGGCAACGTGCTCGCGCGGCACAACGTCAAGCGGAACGAACGCGAGGATCTGCCGCCGGCTGCGTCTGGCACGGCGTCGCCCGCACCGCCTGCGCTGCCCGATGCCGAGCTGTTTCCGCCCCACGCGACGCCGGTGCCGGCGGCCGAACGGATCACGGTCGACCGGATCGCGACATGGCGCGCCGACGGCGGCACGTCCGTGCGCGGTGTCGTGGCCGGCGCGATGCTGCGCGACGGTACGCAGATCCGCATCGCGATCGCGCGCGACATGAGCGATCGCGCCGAACTGCTCGACGGCTATCGCGACAAGCTGAAGCTCGCCGGCGGGCTCGGCGCCCTGTGCGCGATGCTGCTCAGCTACTGGCTGATCCGCACGGCGCTCGCACCGCTGCGCGAGATCGTCGCGAACACCGGCCGGATCACCGTCGACAAGCTCGACGCGCGGCTCGACGCCGCGCGCGCGCCGCGCGAACTGCGCGCGCTCGTCGATGCGCAGAACGCGATGCTCGGCCGGCTGCAGCAAGCGTTCGGACATCTGTCGCAATTCAGCGCCGATCTCGCGCACGACCTGCGCACGCCGCTGAACAACATGCGCGGCGCGACCGAGGTGGCGCTTGCGCGGCCGCGTTCGCCCGGCGAATATCAGGCGCTGCTCGAATCGAATCTCGAGGAATACGACCGTCTCGCGCGAATGATCGAGAACGTGCTGTTTCTCGCGCGCGCCGAACACCCGACCTTCGTGACACGGCAGCGCGCGTTTGACGTGCATGACGAGCTGACGCGCATCGCCGAATACTTCGAAGGGCTCGCCGATGAAGCGGGTTCGACGCTGCGTGTGGAAGGGCACGGCCAGCTGACTGCCGATGTCGAACTGTTTCGCCGCGCGGTCGGCAACCTGCTCGCGAATGCGCTTCGCTACACGCCTGCGGGCGGTGTCATCGCGCTGAGCGTCGACGAAACGGCGGACGCGGTACGCGTCGTCGTCGAGAATCCGGGCGAGCCGATCGATCCCGCGCTGCTGCCGCGCATCTTCGACCGGTTCGTGCGCGGCGACCCCGCGCGCAGCGGCGGCGTGCCGGGCGGCACGGCCGGGCTCGGGCTTGCGATCGTGCGTTCGGTGATGGAGCTGCACGGCGGCACCGCGCGCGTCGAAAGCGACGCGGCGGGCACGCGGTTCATCCTCATCTTCGTCAGGAACGCTGCGTCTTGATCGCCGTGCCCGATCCGGCGGTGGAAGCGGCGAGATCCGCGCCCGCGTGCCAGCCGCCGCCCAGCGCCTTCAGCAATCCGACCGCAGCTTCCATCCGGCGCGCGGCGATCTGGTCGGCCAGGCGCCGATTGGTCAGCGCGATCGTTTGCGCGGTCACCACGTCCAGATAGCTGACGGCGCCAGCGTTGAAGCGATTCGTCGTCAGCCGCAGCGACAGGTCGGCCGCGTCGGTCGCACGCTGTTGACTGGCGGCTTCGGACGCGAGCGCATCGAGCGCGGACAGTTGATCCTCCACCTGCTGGAATGCGCCCAGCACGGTCTGCCGATAGTCGGCGACCTCGCCATCGTACTGCGCGTGCGCGCCGCGCAACGTCGCGCTGCGTCGGCCGCCGTCGAACAGCGTGCCGACGAGTTGCGGGCCGAGCGACCAGAACAGGCTTGGCGCTGTCAGCCACGGCATGAAGAACCCGCTTTCGAGCCCCGCGCTCGCCGACAGCACGAGGTCGGGGAAGAACGCGGCGCGCGCTTCGCCGATCTGTGCGTTCGCGGCCGCGACGCGACGCTCGGCAGCGGCGATGTCAGGCCGTCGTTCGAGCAGTTGCGACGGCACGCCGGCCGGAATGGCCGGCACGTCGAACGCTTGAACGCGCGGCGGCAACGCGAACGTCGACGCGTTCTCGCCGACGAGCGTCGCGATCGCATGCTGGAGCTGTGCCCGCGACGCGTCGATGTCGGTGTCCTGCGTGCGCGTCGCTTCCAGTTGAGTTTCGGCTTGTGCGACGGCGGACGCATCGATCGCGCCGGCCGCGAGCTGCTGTTGCAACAGCTTCAGCGCATCCGCATAGGCCCGCACCGTGTCGTCGAGCAGCTGCTTTTGCGTGTCGAGCGAGCGCAGCGCGAAATAGTCGGTCGCGAGTTCCGCCGTGACCGACAGCTTGACGGCTTGCAGATCGGCCGCGCTCGCGTCCGCGTTCGCCTGCGCACCTGCGACTGCATCGCGCACGCGGCCGAACACGTCGGGTTCCCAGCTTGCCGCGACGCCGAGCTGATGGTCGGGTGTCGTCTTGCCGGCGAGTGACGAACCCAGCTTGTTCTGCGATATGCGTGAACGGCTTTGCGCCACGCCCGCCGTCACGGTCGGCAGAAAGCCCGCATGCTGGTAGTCGACCGTCGCGCGCGCTTGCTCGAGGTCGGCAACGGCTTTCTTCACGGTCTGGTTCGACACGTCGACGCGCGCTTCGAGCGCGTTCAGATCCGCATCGTTGAACACGGTCCACCACGCGCCGCGCGACGCGGCATCGGCCGGCGCCGCGACTTGCCAGCCCGGTTGCGCGGCCGGTGCGCCCGCATAGTGCGTGGGCACCGCGACGGTCGGCGGCGAATAGGGCGGCAGCGTCGAGCAAGCGGCCAACGCGGTGACAACGCCGAGCGCGACGACGCGGCGGGCGAACGGGAGCGGGTGAGGAAGGCGCATGGCGGGAATCTCACAGGTAGGCATGGCGGGTCAGGTGCGGGCGTTCGAGGCAGGCGCAACGGGCGCGGAGGCGGGCATGGACGTCGCCGCGCGTGGCGCTGACGGCGCACCGCCTGCCGTGGCCGATTGCGCTGCCGGCGCAGCGGCCGGCACCGCGCCGTGCTCGACCGACACGATCTTCACGGTTTCGCCGTTTGCGATCGAATCGCCCGGGTTGTCGATCACGCGATCGGTCGCGCCGAGCCCCGCGACGATCTCGACGTGCGTGCCGAAATCGCGCCCGATCTGCACGGTCTTCAGCGCCGTGCGTCCATTCGCGTCGACCGTTGCAACCGTCACGCCGTTCGGCCGGTACAGCAGTGCACTGACCGGCAGCTCGAACGCGGGCGCCGCGCTCGGCACGAGCAGGTGCGCCTGCGCATACGCGCCGGGCAGCAACGCGCCATCGCGATTGTCGACGTCGATCTCGACGCGCAGCGTGCGCGTGACCGGGTCGATCGCGCCCGCGCTGCGGGCGACGTGCGCGGCGAAGCGCCGCCCCGGATACTGCTGCGTGGTCAGGTAGACGGCCGTGCCGGTGGAGACGCCGGTCGCGCTGTCCTGCGGCACGTCGACGAACACGCGCAGCGTGTCGGTCTGCTCCAGATGGAACAGCTCGCCCGACAGCCCGGGGCTGCCCGGCGTGCCGCCCGCCGTGACGAGCGTGCCGACGTCGACGTTGCGCGCGGTAATCACGCCGTCGAACGGCGCGGTCACGGATTCGAACGACACGAGTTCGTTCAGATGGGCGGTATTGGCCTGCGCGGATGAGAGCATCGCGCGCTTCGCGTTCATGTCGGCCACCTTCGTGTCGGTATCCTGCTGCGACACCGATTGCGTCTTCAGCATGTCCTGCCAGCGCTGCGCGGTCGATTTCGCATAGTCGTAGTTCGCTTGCGCGGTCGCCGCGTCCGCGCGCGCCTGGCGCAACTGCGCGTCGAGGTCGGGCGCCGTGATCTGCGCGAGCGTTTGTCCGGCCTTCACATGCGTGCCGATGTCCGCGCTCCAGTGGGCGATGTAGCCGCTCGTGCGCGCGTAGATCGACGCCTCCGCATACGGCGTCACGGCACCCGGCAGCGTGAGCGTCTGGTCGGCCGGTGCGGCGCCGGGCTGGAGCACGGTCACCGGCAGCGCCTGCTGTGCCGCCACCTGGTGGCGCTGCGCGGCGCGCGCGTCGATGCGCGGCACGATGCCGATCGCGAGCAGCGCGGCGGCGACGGCAATCGCGGCAAGCGGGACGGCAAGCTTGCGGCCGCGCCGGGGCGGCGGTGTTTCCGGCGCTGCGCCGCGCGCGGCAGATGGCATCGTTTCCGGTTCGGGAGCCGGCGGCGGGGCGAGAGGTTCGGTCGTGTCGTTCATGATGAGCTCGATGTCGGGCGAGTCGTAGGGAATCGGGATGCGTGCTTGATCAGCGCACCACCGGCATGTCCTGCGCGGGGCGGACGTCGGCCGCTTCGCGGCGTCGGTCGAGCCACGCGTGGATGAAGCCGAACAGCACAGGTACGAACAGCAGTGTCGACAGCGTGCCGAACGCCAGCCCGCCGATCACGGCACGGCCGAGCGGGGCATTTTGTTCGCCGCCGTCGCCGAGGCCGAGCGCCATCGGCAGCATGCCGATCAGCATCGCGAGCGCGGTCATCACGACCGGACGAAAGCGGCTGAATCCGGCCTCGAGCGCGGCCTGCCACGGTGATGCGCCGCTCGCGATCAGCTCGCGCGCCGCGTTGACGACGAGGATGCTGTTCGCGGTCGCGATGCCGATGCACAGGATCGTGCCGGTCAGCGCGGGCACCGACAGCGTGGTGCGCGTGACGAACAGCATCCACGCGATGCCGGCGAGCGACGCGGGCAGGCCGCCGACGATCACGAGCGGGTCCAGCCACGACTGGAAGTTGACGACCATCAGCAAGTAGACGAGCGCGATCGCGATCGCGAGCCCGCCGAGCAGCCCGGCAAACGACTCGTGCATCGCCTGTACCTGCCCGCGCAGCACGATCGACGAACCGGGCGGAAGTTGCGCGCGCGCATCGTCGACGAGCTTCGTCACGTCGGCCGTGACGCCACCCAGATCGCGCCCTTGCACCGACGCGAAGATGTCGAGCACGGGCTGCACGTTGTAATGCGACACCACGGCCTGCTGCGTCGCGCGCGAGAACGCGCCCAATGCGCCGAGCAGGTTCTGGGCGGGCGCGCCTGCGGCCGGACCGCCGGCGGGCGTCTGCGGCGGGCGTGCGGCACCCGTCGGCAGCGGTATGTTCGCCAGCGACTGCAGTGAGTCGACCGAATACTGCGGGGCCTGCACGATCAATGGATAGCTGACGCCGTTGCGCGGATCGAGCCAGAAGTTCGGCGTCGTCTGCGAACTGCCCGACAGCGCGATCAGCAGGTTCTGCGCGACGTCGCGTTGTTCGAGGCCGGCCTGAATCGCCTTCGTGCGGTCCACGTCGACGTTGATCGCCGGCTCGTCGCCGGGCTGCTGGATGCGCGTATCGACGAGGCCGCGCACGCCGCGCAGCTTGGCAAGCAGCGCATTCGCCACCGCGCGGTTCTGGTCCAGCTTGTTACCGACGATCTGGATGTCGACCGGCGCAGGCAGTCCGAAATTGAGAATCTGGCTGACGATGTCGGCCGGCAGGAACGCGAACGTGACGCCCGGGAATGATTGGGCGAGCAGGTTGCGCAGCTTCGCGACATACGCTGCCGTCGGCGCGTGGTTCGGCTTCAGCGTGATGTTCACGTCCGCATCCTCGGTGCCGATCGGGTCGGACGAGTCGTACGTGAGGTTGATCCCGCTCACCGGCACGCCGATGTTGTCGAGCATGCCGGCCAACTGGTTCGCCGGAATCACGGTCCGGATGCGCGCTTCCACTTCGTCGGTGAGGCGCGCGGTTTCCTCGATCCGCGTACCGGTCGGGGCGCGCAGATGCAGACGGATCTCGCCCGTGTCGACCGACGGGAAGAAATCCTGGCCGGCGAATGCGAACAGGCCGGTCGACGCGGCGCACGCGAGAAGGAACGCGGCCGCGAAACGGCGACGATTCGAGATCGCTGCCGACAGCAGCGCGCGATAGCGCAGCCGGACCGCCTCGAAGCGACGTTCGAACGCGGCCTGGAATCGTGCGATGCGCGCGAACACGCCACGCGGCGGGCGGCCTTGCCCCTTCGCGCGCATCAGGACCATGGCGAGCGTCGGCACCAGCGTGCGCGAGAAGAAATACGACGCGACCATCGCGAAGATCACCGCTTCGGCCAACGGCACGAACAGGTAGCGCGCGACGCCCGTGAGCATGAACATCGGCACGAACACGATGCAGATCGACAGCGTCGACACGAAGGTCGGCACGGCGATTTCGCCCGAGCCGGTCAGAATCGCGTCTTCCAGCGGCGCGCCGCGTTCGAGATGATGCGTGATGTTCTCGATCGCGACGGTCGCGTCGTCGACGAGTATCCCGACCGCGAGCGCGAGCCCACCGAGCGTCATGATGTTGATGGTCTGGCCGAGCGCGCCCAGCGCGAGCAGCGACGTGAGCACCGCCAGCGGAATCGATACGGCGATGATCAACGTCGCGCGCCAGCTGCCGAGGAACAACAGGATCATCAGCGCGGTCAGGCAGGCGGCGATCAGCGCTTCGCGCACGACGCCCTGGACCGCCGCCTTCACGAACACCGACTGGTCGCCGAGCGCGGAGATGTGCAGCGCTTTCGGCAAGCCGGCCGCGATCTTCGGCAGCATCGCCTTGACCTGGTCGATGATCGTCAGTGTCGACGCGCTGCCGGTCTTCTCGACGGTCAGCAGCGCCGCGCGCTTGCCGTCGACGCGCACGATGTTCGTCTGCGGAGCGTAGCCGTCGCGAACGTGCGCGACGTCGTGCACATAGACCACGTTGCCGTCGATCGTCTTGACGGGCAGGTTGTTCAGCGCGGCGACCGTCTGCGTGCTGCCGTTCATCTGCACGTTGTACTCGCGCGTGCCAATCTTCGCGGTGCCGCCCGGCAGGATCAGGTTCTGCGCGTTGATCGCGTTCACCACGTCGATCGGCGCGAGCCCCTTCGCCTGCAGCGCGCGCGTGTCGAGGTCGACGACGATCTGGCGAATCTTGCCGCCGAACGGCAGCGGTACCGCAGCGCCCTGAACGGTCGCGAGCTGCGTGCGGATGAAGCTGTTGCCGAGGTCGTACAGTTGCTGTTCGGCAAGCGTGTTGCTCGACAGTCCGAGCTGCAGGATCGGCACCGTCGACGCGTTGTACGTGATGATGTTCGGCGGCAGCGTGCCCGGCGGCAGGATCCGCAGGATCGACGCGGAATTGCTCGCGGCTTCCGCGATCGCGCGATTGATGTCCGCGCCGGGGTGGAAGAAGATCTTCACGACCGACACGCCGTTCAGCGACTGCGATTCGATGTGCTCGATGTCGTCGACGTCCGACGTCAGCGCGCGCTCGTAGTTGGACGTGATGCGCTTGGCCATGTCCTCGGCGGAAAAGCCGTTGTACGACCACACGATGCTGACGACCGGAATGTCGATGTTCGGGAAGATGTCGGTCGGCATGCGCAGGATCGCGAGCGGTCCCGCGATGAAGATCAGCAATGCGAGTACGACGAAGGTATAGGGCCTGCGCAGCGCCAGCCGGACGATCCACATGATTTTTTCCTCGAAGCAGGGCATGGGTGCCGCATTCGATGCGGTGAGCATGCAGTCTGCTGGCGCGGCGTTGACCCGATGCTGACCTGAACATTACGAAACTGTTATCCGGGCGCGGGCGACGGATTTCAAAGTTGTCATCTGCCGGTCAGCGTGGGGTACGGGTCGATCGCCAGAATGGACGTGTCAGGCGGCGAATCGCGATTGCGGTCACGCCGGCGGCGCATCGACGATGCGTCTTCATTGAACCGTTCTCGGGAGTTTCATCATGAATCGCAAACTGATCGCAGCCGCACTGCTCGCCGTCGTCGTCGGAACGCCGGTTGCCGCCTTCGCACAAACTTCGTCGTCCGGCGTGACCCGTGCCGAAGTGATCGCCGATCTCGTTCAGGCAGAACGCGACGGCATCGTGCCCACTTCGAACTCCGACTATCCGCCGAGCGCGGCGACGGTCGCACGCAACCGCGAGCTCTACGCGATCGCGCACGGTGACCAGCGCACCGCCATGGCCGGCGCGGCAGCGACCGTATCGACCGCGAGCGCGCAATGAAGCGGGGGAACGTGACGAAGCTCCGTTCCCGGATGGTGGTCGCCGCGCTGCTCGCGGCGACGGCCATACCGGCCTTTGCGCGCGGGCAGCCGGAATTGCCGAGCGACGACGGCGGCCGCGCGAGTGTGCTGCGCGAGCTCGACCCGACGCGGGTGTCGGATGACGCGCGGTCGCGCACGGCATCCGCTTCCTCCTCGAAGGGCGGCGGCAACGCTGACAGGAATGCCGCGACCTGGCGGGTCCGAGCCTCGTCGAGCGCACAGGGGTGATCCGGGGTTTGAGTTCGACACCCTTTCACGCCCGTACGTCGAAGTCGCGCGACAGTGAGCCGCGGCGGTGTAGCCCTGTCGCGCGTCGGCTATCACCCGGTCAAAAAGATGTCGTGCGGATTGGCACGGCAGACCGGCGGCATAACCGCCGGCGCCGTCTAGCAAGCCCGTGCTTGCTGCGCCGCTCACCTCGCATCAATTCCTTATTGCGGAAAAAAATCCGGTCATGGGACTATCGAACGCGTTGTCCGCCCGCCGAGGGGCGGCGCCGTCAGCGTGACGAACGCGCAACGACCTACGAGAATCCCGAGAGACCATGAACAGAACCGCGCTTTTCCCGTACGTGTCCGCACTGGTCGCCGCCGTCCTGATGACGGCGTGCGGCAGTGACGAAATCGAAAGCAACGCGGGCGCCACGTCGCCGCCGGCGCCCGACACGAGCTGCCTCGCGATCGACAGCAGCGGTTCGACGGTCGTCGTGGGCTCGAACCAGCCCGGCGATCCGTCGCTGCCGGAAGCCTCGTCGGGCTACCGCACCGGCATGAAGCCCGTCTACGCGAAGCGGTACCTCGTGGCCACCTCGAACGCGTATGCGAGCGCGGCCGGTTGCGCGGTGCTGAAGCGGGGCGGCACGGCCGCCGATGCGGCGGTCGCCGTGCAGGCCGTGCTCGGCCTGACGGTGCCCGAGGCGACCGGCCTCGGCTCGGGCGGCGTGCTGCTCTACTACGATGCGCGCGCCAAGACGCTGCAGGCATACGACGGACGTGAAACGGCGCCGGCGGCGGCTACGGAGAACTACCTGCGCTACGTCGACGACCAGAACGACCGGTCGGCGCCGCAACCGAACGCGCGTGCAAGCGGCCGTTCGATCGGCACGATCGGCGTACCGAGGCTCATCGAGGCGTTGCAGCAGGATCACGGCAAGCTGCCGTGGCAGGGGCTGTTCGGCGACGCGATCACGCTCGCGAACAACGGCTTCCCGATCGGCGGCCGGCTGGCCGATGCGATCGCGTTGAACGCCGCGAACCTGAAGCGCGATCCCGAGGCCGCCGCGTATTTCCTGAAGGCGGACGGCACGCCGAAAACGCTCGGCACCGTGCTGAAGAACCCGGCTTACGCGCACACGCTGACGCTGATGGCGCAGTCCGGCGCGAATGCGCTGTACACGGGACAGATCGCGCAGGACATCGTCGCGAAGATCGCGACGACGCAGGGCGCCGACGGCTCGACGATCACGCCCGGCAAGACGACCGTCGCCGATCTGGCCGCGTACCAGGCGAAGCGTCGCGACCCCGTATGCACGACCTATCGCAGCTACTGGGTATGCGGGATGCCGCCGCCGTCGTCGGGCGGTATCGCGGTCGCGTCGGCGCTCGGCATTCTCGAGAATTTCGACCTGAAGTCGCTGAAGCCGACGGCGATCGATCTCGAAGGCGGCAAGCCGACCGTCGCCGGCGTGCATCTGATCACCGAAGCCGAGCGGCTCGCGTATGCCGATCGCGACAAGTACGTGGCCGATACCGATTTCGTGCCGCTGCCGGGCGGCACGTGGGACACGCTGCTGAACAAGCCGTACCTGAAGTCGCGCGCCGCATTGATCGACACGAACCACAGCATGGGCACCGCGCAGCCCGGCAATTTCGGCGCGGTGCCGCTCGGCGTCGACACGACGCTGATCGAACACGGCACGAACCATTTCACGATCGTCGACGCGGACGGCAGCGTGCTGAGCGCGACGACGACCGTCGAGTCGAGCATGGGCTCGTTCCACATGACTAACGGCTTCCTGCTGAACAACCAGCTGACCGATTTCTCGGCGAACCCGCTCGACAGTGCCGGCAATCCGGTGGCGAACCGCGTGCAGCCGGGTAAGCGGCCGCGCAGCTCGATGGCGCCGACGATCGTGTTCGGCACGGCCGCGGACGGCTCGCGCGGCGATTTCGTGATGGCTACCGGTTCGCCGGGCGGCGGCACGATTCCGCAATACGTGGTGAAGACGCTCGTCGGCGCGCTCGACTGGGGGCTCGATGCGCAGCAGTCCGCGGGCCTCGTCGACTTCGGCGCGAGCAACAGCCCGACGACCAACATCGGCGGCGAGCATCCGAACGTCAATGCGGCGAACAATGGCGCGAACGATCCGCTGATCGCGGGCCTCGTCGCGCTCGGGCACAAGGTATCGACATCCGCGCAGGCGAGCGGCGTCAACACCGTGATGCGCGTGACGGTCGGACAGTCGCCCGCGCTGCAGGGCGGTACCGATCCGCGTCGCGAAGGCGTCGTGCTCGGCGACACGTTCAAGCCGTAAGCCGGCGGTAGCGGAGCATGGCGTGCGGCTCCCGTCTGCCGGTCGCGGTGGATACGGGGCTGCGCGTCGCCGATGCCGAACGTGAAAGCGGCGCATGGCGGCAACGATCGATGAACAGAACAACCACGCATCGTGGCAAGGGGCCGCCGTGACGAACGCGCATCTGCTTGAAATGGACGCCGTCCTGTCGGCCCCGGGATTTTTCGATTTCCTCGGCGACATCGATTGCGATCGCGCGCTGGCCAGCCGCGACGCGGAGCCGTTCGACGCGTGCTGGATGACGGCGTTCGACGAAGTCGACGGCGAACCGGGTGCCCCGCTCGACAAGCAGGCGGTGGACGCGCTCAGGGAAAAGGCGTTCAGGCTGGCGTTCCGCGCATCGGGGAATGCCGACATCGCGGCGTGCGTATCCGACGACATCGAGCTGATCGCGCGGAGCCGTTCATCGGGCCGCACCGACGGCTGGCCCACCGAGATTCTTTGGGACGCCTACAGGAATGGCCGCTTTCCCTGCTAACCGGCGCGTTGTGCCCGGCGCACCGATGCATGCCATCGGACGGCGCCAATCACGGGCCGATTTCGATGTTTGTCAAACAGTGTGAGTCAATCGTCAGCATTTGCAACTGAAGTAACAGTCCCCGCAATTCGACGGTTTTGGACGTTGGCGCCGCTACATTAGCTCCACCTGCCGCACGTCGCGGTGAGGCATGCGACCAGCCGCGGAACGCGGCCCGCAGCAACAACGTCTTTGGGGAGAATGACCATGAACAAGATTCGCACGATTCTGCTTGGCGCCGCGCTGACGGCAATCGCATCGGCGGCTTTCGCACAAACGGCCCAGACGGGCGCTGAGGGTTCCGCCGGCGTCGGCGCGCAAGTCCAGACGCCGCTGCTCGGCGGCGGCGTGGGCGTGCAGGCTGGCGCGGGCGCGAATGCCGCGGGCTCGGGCTCGGGTGCGGGCGCAGGCAACGTCGTCGGCGGTGCGCTGAACGGCGTGGGCAAGACGGTCGGTAGCGTTGGCTCGGCGGCCGGCAACACGGTCGGTGGTGCGGTCGGTGGCGCGACGCAGGCAGTCGGCTCGGCGGCCGGTTCGGCGAAGGATGCGGCGGTATCGGCCACGCACGCGACGAAGTCGCACGTGAAGCACGTCGCGAGTTCGGCGAAGAGCCATGCGCAAGGCGCGGTGTCGACGGCGGGCGATGTCGCCGGCGGCGCGAAGGCGAAGGCCGGCGAAGCGCTCGAGGGCGCAACGAACTCGGTGCAAGGCGGCGCATCGGTCGGCGTGAAGGGTTCGGCGTCGGCACAAGGCGGCGCGCTGTAAGCGACCTGCTTCCCGCACAAGCCCGGCCCGCTTCGATGCGGGCCGGGCTTTTTTATTGATGCGCCGCGCATCGTGACAGGAAGTGTGTGCCGCGGACCGACCCGGCGGTCCGTGTACGCTCTGCCCGTTGCCCGCACGCCATGCTTAAATAGCAGGGCTCCCGGTCGCCGGCCCTCCCGGCGTGGTCGGGTAACATGCCGAGGCATCACGAATTCGAAGTACGGCGAGACGGCGAACGTCGGTGTGATCGGCATCGCATTGTTCGCGCGGAAGGAAGGCGACAAGGAAGCTGCGTCGCCACGCGAATCCGTTCCCGGGCAACGCAATGGCTTTGCACTGCCGCCCGTGTGCCCGCGCGGCGAGTGACGCGGCGCGACGAACATCGCCGTCGTCGGGCGTGCCTGGCCGGCACCCGCTTTCAGGTACCATCCCGACCGCTGGCGACGGGCGGCCGCGCCCGGCGTTCGATCGCGCACGATGCCGGTCGACATCGCCCCTTCGTCATGAAACAGAGGAATCTTCGTGAAGTTCATCCACGCGGCAGACATTCACCTTGACAGTCCGTTGCACGGCCTGAGCGCGTATCCCGACGCGCCGGCCGCGCAGTTGCGCAACGCGTCGCGCGAGGCGCTGCGGCAACTCGTGGATCGTGCGATCGAAGAGGAGGTTGCGTTCCTCGTGATCGCCGGCGACCTGTACGACGGCGACTGGAAGGACCACAACACCGGCATTTTCTTCGGCCAGCAAATGGGCCGCCTGCGCAAGGCCGGCATTCGCGCATTCGTTCTCGGCGGCAATCACGATGCCGAAAGCGAGATGACGAAGAAGCTCACGTTGCCCGACAACGTCACCGTGTTCGGCCACCGCAAGCCGGAAACCCACCGACTGCCGGAATTCGACGTGGCGCTGCACGGGCAGAGCTTCAAGGACAAGGCCGTCGTCGACAATCTCGCGATCGGCTATCCGGACCCGGTGCCGGGTTACTACAACATCGGCGTGCTGCACACCGCGCTCGAAGGCTATGCGGCGCATGCGAACTATGCGCCGTGCACGCTGGCGGAGCTGCACGCGAAAGGCTACGACTACTGGGCGCTCGGCCACGTGCACGAGTTCCAGCAATGGTCGGGGCCGTCGACCGTCGTGTTTCCCGGCAACCTGCAGGGCCGCCATATCCGCGAGACGGGCCGCCGCGGCGCAGTGCTCGTGACGATCGAGCAGGGGCGCACGCACCTCGAACGTCTGTACCTCGACGTGTTGCGCTGGGAAGCCGTGTCGGTCGACGCGTCCGACTGCTTCACGGTCGCCGACCTGTCGAGAAAGATCGGCCAGTCGCTGGAGGCGCTGCTGAACGTCGATGGCCACGTGCCGCGCGCGGTGCGCGTGACGGTCACGGGGCGTACGCCCGCGCACGGCCTCTTTTTCGGGCGCGCGCCGCAACTGCGCGCGGAGGTGCTGAACCAGATCGGCATCATCGGCAACGAACGGTTGTGGCTGGAGAAGGTCCGGCTCGCGACGTCCGCGCCCGAGCAGCCGCAAGGAGAGAGCGAGCAACTCGAGGCGCTGGAGGATCTCAAGCAGATCCTGGCCGACGCCGCGCACGATCCGGATTTTCTCGCGCTGCTGGAGCGCGACCTGAAGCCGTTCATCGGCAAGGTGCGCAGCGACGTGAAGGAGGAGGTGCCGCTGCTGACGATGGCCCGCGCCGGCGAACTCACGGCGCTGGTCGAGCAGGTGGGCCCCGCGTTGCTCGCGCGGCTGGCGAGGGGGGAATAAGCGATGCGCATCAGCCAGCTCGATCTGATCAAGTACGGCAAGTTCACCGACGAGACGCTGCGCTTTCCGTCGGCCGACCAGGATTTCCACGTGATCGTGGGGCCGAACGAGGCCGGCAAGTCGACGATCCGGACGGCCGTGTCGGAGCTCCTGTTCGGGATGAAGCTGCAGACGCCGCTCGACTTCCTGCATGCGACGCCCGAACTGCGGATCGGCGGCGTGCTGGAGAGCGGCACCGGCGCGCTCGCATTTCATCGCGCCCGCGGGCGCAGCCCGCTGCGCACCCCCGCCGACGACAAGCTGCCGGACGACTATCTGAACGCCATCCTCGACGGCGCGACGCGCGAATTCTTCGAGCAGATGTTCGGGCTCGACCACGGTCGGCTCGTCGATGGCGGCCGCAGCATACTCGACGCGTCCGACAAACTCGGCCAGGTGCTGTTCGAATCGGCGGCGGGCGTCGGCACGCTCGGGCCCGTGCGCGAGGAACTCGACGCGCGCGCGGGCGAGCTGTGGGCGCCGCGGCGCAGCGGCAGCGCATTCGCGCAGGCGGAGACGTCGTTCAACGAGGCGGTCGGCGAACTGAAGGCGGTCCAGGTGCGCACGCGCGACTGGGTCGATCGCAAGGAAGCGCGCGATGCGGTCGAACAGGAGATCGAGCAGGCGCGCACGGAGCAGCGCCGCCTTGAAGCGCTGCGCTCGAAGCTCGAGCGCGTGCGCCGGCTGGCGCCGTACCTGAAGGAATTGACGATCAAGGAAGCGGCGCTTGCCGAACTGGGCGCCGTCGTCGAATTGCCGCCGACCGCGTACGCAGACCTGCTGAAAGCGCAAGGCGATCTCGCGGCCGAACAGAAGGTGCTCGAGGAGCGCCGTGCGGATCTGCTCGCGAAACGGCAGGCGCGCGATGCGATCGATCCGGATGCCGACGCGATCGCGCTCGAACGCGACATCGAAGCACTCGACCAGTTGCGCGGCGCCTGCATGAATCACGCACAGGATCTGCTGTTGCTCGGCGCGGACGTCGAGCGGCATCTGTCCGCCGCCGCTTCCGCCGCGGCTCAGCTCGGCTGGCCGACCGACGAGGCGTCGCTGCGTGCGGCGCTGCCGAGCGCGCTGTCGCTGAAGACGGTCGCGAACCTGTTGCGCGATCACGGCGCGCTGCATCAGGCGCTGGCCGGCGCGCGCGAATCGCTCGACGAGCGCACGCAGGAACTCGCGCACGCGCAGGAACAACTGGCGCGTGTGTCCACGGTCGATGTGCCGGAAGTGCTTCGCGCGGCGCTTGCCGACGCGCAGGGCTTTCGCAGCAGCGGCCAGCGCGAACAGGCGCTCGAACGCGACATCGCCGCCGCGGAGCGCGCGCTCGCCGATGCGCTCGATGCGCTGGGCCAGTGGCGCAAGCCGGTCGACGCGCTGCGGGTGCTCGATGTGCCGTCTGCGGCGCGGCTCGGCGTGCTGCTCAACGAAGCAAGCGAGCGCGCGAGCGCGGCGGCCGCCGCACGCGATGCGCGCGACGCCGCGCAGGAGGAACTCGAGCGGCTCGAACTGCAAGAGAAGCATTTCGCCGAGACTCACAAGGTCGTCACGACCGCCGAGGTGCTGGCGGCGCGCGCACGTCGCGACGGTGCGTGGGGCGACATCCGCAGCGGCGCGGTCGATCTCGCAACGGGTGCGCCGGCCGTCGACGATGCGATTCGCCTCGCCGACGAACTCGTCGACGCGCAGCTCGGTGCCACGCAAGCGGCGGCGACGTTGCAATCGCTGCGTCAGCAGGTCGAGTCCGCCCGCGCCGTATTGACGCGCCGACAGGCGGCCGTCGACGAGCGTGAGCGCGAGCTGGCCGCGCATCGCGACGCATGGTCCGACCTCGCGGCGACGGCCGGCGTGCCTGGCATGCCGCTGGCGGCGATGGGCGACTGGCTCGCGAAGCGCGACGTGGTGTTTGCCGCGCAACTCGAGCTTGACCGTCAGCGCCGTGACTTCGAGACGATCCGCGAAGCGCGGGCCGGCGCGGAAGCTGCGTTGCGTACGGCGCTGCGTCTGGTATCGCGCGGCAGTGACGCCGACGGGCTGGCTGCGCTCATCGCGATCGCCGAGACGTTCGTGCAATCGGCCGAGAAGACGCTCGCGCAGAAGGACAGCCTGGAGGACCGCGCGCGCGAAGCCGAACGCGGATGCGCGACGGCCCGTTCACGCGCGGGCCAGGCCCAGGCGGCCTACGATGCGTGGCAAGCACAATGGCGCGATGCGCTCGCCGACGCGAAGCTGTCAGCGAATGCTGTGACGCTGGCTGCGGCGGAAGGGGCGCTCGGGCTTGCGAATACGGTGACGGCCGAGCTGGCCGCGGTCGATGCGCCGCGCAACCGGATGGCCGCGATCCGCGCGGAGCTGGCGGCGCTCGAGGCAGGCGCACGGCGGCTCGCTGAAGCGCTCGAGCCCGCATGGCTGGCGAGCGGCGACTGGCTGGACGTTGCGCGCCGGTTGACGATGCGCGTGGCGGCCGCACGGGAAACCGCGCGCGCGATCGATCGTGCCGACGAGGCGGTGCGGCAGGCCGACGGCAAGGTCGCCGATGCGGCCGCCGCGGTGGCCGGTGCGGATGCGCGCATTCAGCCGTTGCTGCAACTGGCCGGCGTCGCGTCGATCGACGCGGCGCTGCCGCTGGCCGAGCGATCGGATCGGCAGCGCCAGCTTCGGCAGGCCGTCGATGCCGCGAAGGAGGCGCTGGTGCGCGATGGCGACGGGTTGTCCCAGGCGGTCGTCGAGGCGGAGGTCGCGGAACAGGACATCGCCGACGTGCCCGCGCATCTCGAAGCAGTGAAGCAGGCGCTCGGCGACGTCGGCCAGCGCCTGAACGCACTCGCGCAGCAGCAGGTCGTCGCGCAGCAGGCATTCGGCGCGATCGACGGCCAGGCGAGCGCGGCCGTCGCCGAGGCGAAGCGGCAGGAAGCGCTGGCCGCGATGGGCGACGCGGCCGAACAGTATCTGGAAGCGGCGACCGCGAGCCGTCTGCTGAAGTGGGCGACCGATCGCTATCGCGACCAGAAGCAGGGGCCGATGCTGCGCCGGGCGGGCGAGATTTTCGCGGGGCTCACGCTCGGCGAATTCGCGCGGCTGACCGTCGACACCGAACGGACGCCGCCCGCGCTATACGCGCGGCGCACCAAGGGCGCGTCGGTCGAGGTCGCCGGCCTGAGCGAAGGCACGCGCGACCAGCTGTTCCTCGCGCTGCGGATCGCGGCGCTCGAACTGCAGCTCGCCAGCCGGACCGCGCTGCCGTTCGTTGCCGACGATCTGTTCATCAACTTCGACGATGCGCGTGCGAAGGCGGGGCTCGAGGCGCTGCGCGATCTGTCGACGCGAACCCAGGTGCTGTTCCTGACGCACCACGATCACCTGCTGCCGCTCGTGCGGGACGTGTTCGGCGCGCAGGTCAACGTGGTCGGGCTGCAGCGCGAGACGGCCGGCGCATGACGCCGGGCGGCTCGATGTTCCCGATACGTGGGAATGATCATCGCGTACAGGTAGTATGTGCGGTTCCGAAACGGACGCGACCGGTTCTGCCGGCCGTAGTCCGGCCACACGAGGGGTCAATATGAACAAGCTGGTAGCTGCCATCGCATTCGCGGCGGACAAGCATCGCAATCAGCGGCGCAAGGACGACGAGGCATCGCCGTACATCAACCATCCGATCGCGCTGGCCGATGTGCTGGCCAACGAAGCCGGCATCGAGGACGAGCGCGTGATCGTCGCGGCCGTGTTGCACGACACGATCGAGGATACGGAGACGACCGAGCAGGAACTGCTGCGGCTGTTCGGCAAGGACGTCGCGGACATCGTGATGGAAGTCACCGACGACAAGTCGTTGCCGAAGGAAGAGCGCAAGCGCCTTCAGGTCGAGCATGCGGCGAGCATCAGCCGGCGCGCGAAGCTCGTGAAGCTGGCCGACAAGATCTGCAACCTGCGCGACATCACGCGGCATCCGCCCGCGGACTGGCCGCTCGAGCGAAAGCAGGCGTACTTCGACTGGGCGAAGTCGGTCGTCGACCGGATGCGCGGCGTGCATCCCGGCCTGGAAGGGATCTTCGATGCCGCGTACGACGCGCGGCCGGCGGACTGACGCGCAGCCATGCGGGCGGCCCGATCCCGATCCGTCGCGTGGTCGGTGCCTGCGGTGGCGGGCGTCGATGTCGGCGGCGACAAGAAGCAATGCGATCTCGTGATCCTGCGCGGCTCGACGATCGTCTGCCGCGAGGCTCGGATCGCACCCGAAGCGCTGCCCGCGCTGTGCATCGAGCATGGCGTGGTGGCCGTCGGCGTCGATGCGCCGAGCCTGTGGTGGACGGGAAGCGGACGCCGCGCGGCCGAGCAGGCGCTCGCGCGCGAGCGGATCTCGTGCTTTCCGACGCCGTCGCGCGAACAGGCCGTGACCAGTGCGTCGGGCTTCTTCGACTGGATGTTCATGGGCGAGCGCGTGTACCGCGCGCTGGCGCAGGCCTATCCGCTGCTCACCGATGCACGGTACGCCGGCGGGAACGTGAGCTTCGAGACCTATCCGTACGCGATTACCTGCGCGATGCTCGGCAAGGCGATTGCGTCGGCGAAGCAGAAACGCAACCAGCGCCGGCAATTGCTCGCGCAAGTCGGGATCGACGTGTCGACTCTGCGCTCGGTCGACGCGCGGGACGCGACGCTGTGCGCATTGACCGCGCAATACGTAATCGATGGAAATGCGCACGCGTATGGCGATGCGGTGGGCGGGTACATCCGTGTGCCGATCGTCAGCGAGACGATCGTGCTCGATACGCTCTAGTCACTCACGGGCCACGGTTGGCGGGTACCCGTAAACCCGTGACGGCAAGGTGAGCTTTTGCGGGACGTATCTGATCGTCGACGTCAAGGTGTCGAGCAGTGACAGCCGATCGGCATGCGCAACATCATGTTCAGTCGATGCGCAGTGCGTGTCCGGGCCGTGATGCTCAGTCTTCGAGAATGGACTTCGGCACGCTGGAGAGATCGCAAGCATCCGCTTGCTCGAAATAGGCTTGCGCATCGTCGATCATCACGACCGCGACGTCGATCAGTTCGTCGAGCCGCTGCAGCAGCGATTCGCGCCACTCGATGTCCTCGTCGCGCTCGGGCGTCTTGTCGAGCTGCTCGATGATCGAGTCGGCCGTCTGCAGGAACGGAATCGCCTGCTGATAGTTTTCGATCGAGACCATCGCGGCGTTGCGTGCGCCGACGAGCCGTTCGCGATGCTCGTCCGCCAGTTCGGACTCGCCGCTGATGCGCGGCAGCACATCCGAGATGCGTTGCAGGAGCGGCGGGGCCTGTTCTTCCAGCATGACGGCGCGCTCGCGAAGCGCGGCATATTCGTCGCGAAGATCGGCGTCGCCGGATTGAGTGGTGCTGTCCATCGTCGGTATGAGTGCGTTGTTCGATCGCGGGATGATACTCGACCGCGCGTACCCCTTTGTTTGTTCCGCGGCATGGTGACTGGCACGGGTGCGTACGATCGGGATGCTGTCGGCCTCCTTATATAAGAGGAAAGAAGGGCGCGCGCCCTGGAGGCTGCGCGGGCGGCTTTTTCAAAATATTTTCACAAAAGGGGTTGCGTCGGCAGGGGCGGGTGCTTAGAATCACGCCTCTTTCGCGCTAACGGAAACGCGGCGCGGGAGGGAAGGGAAGCGGTGCTGACGGGGAAGGTTGTAGAAGCCCTGGCGCACACGAAGTTGAACCCCCGCCGTCGCAACGAAGCAGTTCAGAAAGTTGTTGACGAGCGAAGAAAGACGGTTCATAATCTCGCTTCTCTGCTGCTGAAAACGCAGCGCTGCTGGGAAACAGAAGGTTTCTCGCAGAAATGCTCTTTAAAAATTAACAGCCGATAAGTGTGGGCGCTTGATGGAAGCGAGCTGATCTTCGGATCAGATAGCGAAAGTATCAAGAGTCTCACACTAAAGTAAGTCAGGTTTATGAAGTGATTCATATTCCTGTCAGCTTTGAGTGAGCGACCGGTTCTTAACCGAACCGAAAACAGTAACAGGTTTAAACTGAAGAGTTTGATCCTGGCTCAGATTGAACGCTGGCGGCATGCCTTACACATGCAAGTCGAACGGCAGCACGGGTGCTTGCACCTGGTGGCGAGTGGCGAACGGGTGAGTAATACATCGGAACATGTCCTGTAGTGGGGGATAGCCCGGCGAAAGCCGGATTAATACCGCATACGATCTACGGATGAAAGCGGGGGACCTTCGGGCCTCGCGCTATAGGGTTGGCCGATGGCTGATTAGCTAGTTGGTGGGGTAAAGGCCTACCAAGGCGACGATCAGTAGCTGGTCTGAGAGGACGACCAGCCACACTGGGACTGAGACACGGCCCAGACTCCTACGGGAGGCAGCAGTGGGGAATTTTGGACAATGGGCGAAAGCCTGATCCAGCAATGCCGCGTGTGTGAAGAAGGCCTTCGGGTTGTAAAGCACTTTTGTCCGGAAAGAAATCCTTGGTTCTAATATAGCCGGGGGATGACGGTACCGGAAGAATAAGCACCGGCTAACTACGTGCCAGCAGCCGCGGTAATACGTAGGGTGCGAGCGTTAATCGGAATTACTGGGCGTAAAGCGTGCGCAGGCGGTTTGTTAAGACCGATGTGAAATCCCCGGGCTCAACCTGGGAACTGCATTGGTGACTGGCAAGCTAGAGTATGGCAGAGGGGGGTAGAATTCCACGTGTAGCAGTGAAATGCGTAGAGATGTGGAGGAATACCGATGGCGAAGGCAGCCCCCTGGGCCAATACTGACGCTCATGCACGAAAGCGTGGGGAGCAAACAGGATTAGATACCCTGGTAGTCCACGCCCTAAACGATGTCAACTAGTTGTTGGGGATTCATTTCCTTAGTAACGTAGCTAACGCGTGAAGTTGACCGCCTGGGGAGTACGGTCGCAAGATTAAAACTCAAAGGAATTGACGGGGACCCGCACAAGCGGTGGATGATGTGGATTAATTCGATGCAACGCGAAAAACCTTACCTACCCTTGACATGGTCGGAATCCTGCTGAGAGGTGGGAGTGCTCGAAAGAGAACCGGCGCACAGGTGCTGCATGGCTGTCGTCAGCTCGTGTCGTGAGATGTTGGGTTAAGTCCCGCAACGAGCGCAACCCTTGTCCTTAGTTGCTACGCAAGAGCACTCTAAGGAGACTGCCGGTGACAAACCGGAGGAAGGTGGGGATGACGTCAAGTCCTCATGGCCCTTATGGGTAGGGCTTCACACGTCATACAATGGTCGGAACAGAGGGTTGCCAACCCGCGAGGGGGAGCTAATCCCAGAAAACCGATCGTAGTCCGGATTGCACTCTGCAACTCGAGTGCATGAAGCTGGAATCGCTAGTAATCGCGGATCAGCATGCCGCGGTGAATACGTTCCCGGGTCTTGTACACACCGCCCGTCACACCATGGGAGTGGGTTTTACCAGAAGTGGCTAGTCTAACCGCAAGGAGGACGGTCACCACGGTAGGATTCATGACTGGGGTGAAGTCGTAACAAGGTAGCCGTATCGGAAGGTGCGGCTGGATCACCTCCTTTCCAGAGCTTCTCGCAAAATTGAGCGCTCACGCTTATCGGCTGTAAATTAAAGACAGACTCAGGGGTCTGTAGCTCAGTCGGTTAGAGCACCGTCTTGATAAGGCGGGGGTCGTTGGTTCGAATCCAACCAGACCCACCATTGTCTGACGTGTCGGTGGTCGTTAGCGCTTCAGCGCTTACGAGTACCTCTACCGCTAGGCTGAAACCTGAGGTCATCTGTACATGGGGGCATAGCTCAGCTGGGAGAGCACCTGCTTTGCAAGCAGGGGGTCGTCGGTTCGATCCCGTCTGCCTCCACCAATCACCAACGCTAAGGGCTTGGTTCAGACACTGAACCGAGAATTTTGCATTGGCGATTGAGCCAGTCAGAGTGATATCAACAGATATCGGCTGTCGTTCTTTAACAATCTGGAAGAAGTAAGTAATTTGGATAGCGGAAGCGTCTTGAGATGGACGTGGAAACTATCCGGGTTGTGATTGTATCGATGTATCTCAAGATGATTCGAACTCTATGTTTGACTCAATTGGAATACGGCACAACGCGAGAACTCAACCTGTAGCGACTGTCGATGAGACAGACTCGTTATAGGGTCAAGCGAACAAGTGCATGTGGTGGATGCCTTGGCGATCACAGGCGATGAAGGACGCGGTAGCCTGCGAAAAGCTACGGGGAGCTGGCAAACGAGCTTTGATCCGTAGATGTCCGAATGGGGAAACCCACTCCTTTTGGAGTATCCATGGCTGAATACATAGGCCATGCGAAGCGAACGCGGTGAACTGAAACATCTAAGTAACCGCAGGAAAAGAAATCAACCGAGATTCCCAAAGTAGTGGCGAGCGAAATGGGATGAGCCTTGTACTCTTTATTTGTATTGTTAGCCGAACGCTCTGGAAAGTGCGGCCATAGCAGGTGATAGCCCTGTAGGCGAAAACAGTATGAAAGAACTAAGTGTACGACAAGTAGGGCGGGACACGTGAAATCCTGTCTGAAGATGGGGGGACCATCCTCCAAGGCTAAATACTCGTGATCGACCGATAGTGAACCAGTACCGTGAGGGAAAGGCGAAAAGAACCCCGGGAGGGGAGTGAAATAGATCCTGAAACCGCATGCATACAAACAGTCGGAGCCTCGTAAGGGGTGACGGCGTACCTTTTGTATAATGGGTCAGCGACTTACGTTCAGTAGCAAGCTTAACCGTATAGGGCAGGCGTAGCGAAAGCGAGTCCGAATAGGGCGTTCAGTTGCTGGGCGTAGACCCGAAACCAAGTGATCTATCCATGGCCAGGATGAAGGTGCGGTAACACGTACTGGAGGTCCGAACCCACTAACGTTGAAAAGTTAGGGGATGAGCTGTGGATAGGGGTGAAAGGCTAAACAAACTTGGAAATAGCTGGTTCTCTCCGAAAACTATTTAGGTAGTGCCTCGTGTCTCACCTTCGGGGGTAGAGCACTGTCATGGTTGGGGGGTCTATTGCAGATTACCCCGCCATAGCAAACTCCGAATACCGAAGAGTGCAATCACGGGAGACAGACATCGGGTGCTAACGTCCGGTGTCAAGAGGGAAACAACCCAGACCGCCAGCTAAGGTCCCCAAATATAGCTAAGTGGGAAACGAAGTGGGAAGGCTAAAACAGTCAGGAGGTTGGCTTAGAAGCAGCCACCCTTTAAAGAAAGCGTAATAGCTCACTGATCGAGTCGTCCTGCGCGGAAGATGTAACGGGGCTAAGCTATATACCGAAGCTGCGGATGCGAGCTATGCTCGCATGGTAGGAGAGCGTTCCGTAAGCCTGCGAAGGTGCGTTGAAAAGCGTGCTGGAGGTATCGGAAGTGCGAATGCTGACATGAGTAGCGATAAAGGGGGTGAAAGGCCCCCTCGCCGTAAGCCCAAGGTTTCCTACGCAACGTTCATCGGCGTAGGGTGAGTCGGCCCCTAAGGCGAGGCAGAAATGCGTAGCTGATGGGAAGCAGGTCAATATTCCTGCACCATTGTTAGATGCGATGGGGGGACGGATCGCGGAAGGTTGTCCGGGTGTTGGAAGTCCCGGTCGCTGCATTGGAGAAGGCACTTAGGCAAATCCGGGTGCGTAATTCAAGGGTGTGGCGCGAGCTCCCTCGGGAGCGAAGCAATTGGAAGTGGTTCCAAGAAAAGCCTCTAAGCTTCAGTCTAACGATGACCGTACCGCAAACCGACACAGGTGGGCGAGATGAGTATTCTAAGGCGCTTGAGAGAACTCGGGAGAAGGAACTCGGCAAATTGGTACCGTAACTTCGGGATAAGGTACGCCCTTGTAGCTTGATGCGCCTGCGCGCAGAGGGTGAAGGGGTTGCAATAAACTGGTGGCTGCGACTGTTTAATAAAAACACAGCACTCTGCAAACACGAAAGTGGACGTATAGGGTGTGACGCCTGCCCGGTGCCGGAAGATTAAATGATGGGGTGCAAGCTCTTGATTGAAGTCCCGGTAAACGGCGGCCGTAACTATAACGGTCCTAAGGTAGCGAAATTCCTTGTCGGGTAAGTTCCGACCTGCACGAATGGCGTAACGATGGCCACACTGTCTCCTCCCGAGACTCAGCGAAGTTGAAGTGTTTGTGATGATGCAATCTACCCGCGGCTAGACGGAAAGACCCCATGAACCTTTACTGTAGCTTTGCATTGGACTTTGAACCGATCTGTGTAGGATAGGTGGGAGGCTATGAAGCCGGAACGCTAGTTTCGGTGGAGCCGTCCTTGAAATACCACCCTGGTTTGTTTGAGGTTCTAACCTTGGCCCGTGATCCGGGTCGGGGACAGTGCATGGTAGGCAGTTTGACTGGGGCGGTCTCCTCCCAAAGCGTAACGGAGGAGTACGAAGGTACGCTAGGTACGGTCGGAAATCGTGCTGATAGTGCAATGGCATAAGCGTGCTTAACTGCGAGACCGACAAGTCGAGCAGGTGCGAAAGCAGGTCATAGTGATCCGGTGGTTCTGTATGGAAGGGCCATCGCTCAACGGATAAAAGGTACTCTGGGGATAACAGGCTGATACCGCCCAAGAGTTCATATCGACGGCGGTGTTTGGCACCTCGATGTCGGCTCATCTCATCCTGGGGCTGTAGCCGGTCCCAAGGGTATGGCTGTTCGCCATTTAAAGAGGTACGTGAGCTGGGTTTAAAACGTCGTGAGACAGTTTGGTCCCTATCTGCCGTGGGCGTTGGATATTTGAAGGGGGCTGCTCCTAGTACGAGAGGACCGGAGTGGACGAACCTCTGGTGTACCGGTTGTCACGCCAGTGGCATCGCCGGGTAGCTATGTTCGGAAGAGATAACCGCTGAAAGCATCTAAGCGGGAAACTCGCCTTAAGATGAGATATCCCTGGGGACTAGATCCCCTTGAAGGGTCGTTCGAGACCAGGACGTTGATAGGTCAGGTGTGTAAGCGCAGTAATGCGTTCAGCTAACTGATACTAATTGCCCGTAAGGCTTGATCCTATAACAAGTCTGCCTTGTGTCGATGATCGTTAGTGCTTCAGCACTTACGAGCATCCCACGCAGAGCATCGAGCAGCAAAGCTGATCGATGCGGCGCGCCGGTTGAAGTACCGGCGACCTGCGTAGCAAGACGAGACAAGTTGGATTCTCGTGTGTGATACACACAACCTAAATTACTGCTTCTTCCCAGATTGGTCGCGTTGCGAAGCAACGTGACAACCCTCTTTGCCTGATGACCATAGCGAGTCGGTCCCACCCCTTCCCATCCCGAACAGGACCGTGAAACGACTCTACGCCGATGATAGTGCGGATTCCCGTGTGAAAGTAGGTAATCGTCAGGCTCCCTAAGCCAAGAACCCCCGCCCGAAAGGCGGGGGTTTTTGCATTGGCGCGGCGGAAACGCGATGGCAGCGCGGGGCGGAGTCAGCGTTGGCGCATCTCTTCTCCCCCTCATTGGCGCAGCTCCCACCGCGCCGAGCATGTCGGTGCGCGACACTCGCGGCATCGATTCACCTTTGGATCCCGCAGTTCGTCGATTGCCGGCATGTCTCAGTTCAACCGATCTGCGATGCATGTCCTGCAACCACACGCCAGTCGCTTCCCGACCGGCGCCACAGGCGCGTATAGGCGAACATGCCGTGGAATACGGCGCCGTCGAAACGACCGGCAAGCATCGCCTTCGTCGTGGTGAGAATCATCTCGCCGATCATCTTCGTCCCCATCTCCTGGATATCGAGTGCGTCGAGGCGCAGCAGCTTCGCACGATGCACGGACAGATCGTCGTGCTTTGCAATGACCTGCCCGGTCGGAACCGTGAAGATCAGGTCGTCATCGAGCAACGTGTCGAGCGCGTCGACGTCGTTGGCGAGCATCGCCGCTCGAAGTGCGGCTTCATACGGTTCGATGACTGCACGAACTGCATCCATATCGGGCCTCGCATCAGTTCGAAGGATCGCGATTCCACGCGTGCTCGCCAAGCGGCCCGCGGTGGCCTTCGCATTCCGCCATCACGGCTATTCGACAGAGACTACTCCGCTTTCGACAGCGTCTGACGCCGAACCATCATCAGCCAGCAGATGCCGATCCTCGCGAAGCTGTTGACCGACGGATAGAACACAACCGCGACATTCAACGTGCTCAGCACGTACTTGAGCACGCACAGCGTAGGTCGCACCGAGGCCGGCAAGCTCGATCAGCATGACCAGGCAGATCGACATCGTCGGGTCGTCGGTCCGCATCCAGAGCGGTATCGCGCGATAGCGCCGCGCACGCGAAAAACCAGCCGATGCGACCAGCCGCGTTCCCCACGAAACAGGCTCACGACGAAAGTCAGCAAGCCGGTAGCCGCCCGCGTCGACGGCATGTCGCACCGATCCCGCAGCGCGCCCGCCCGGGCCCCGCCGCGCATCAATGCTCCGATTGCCCCACATTGACGTCCCGCCGAAACGCGCCCGGGCTCGTGCCCGTCCATTTCCGGAACGCGCGATGAAACGCGCTGGGTTCGGTGAAGCCGAGTTCGGCCGCGATTTCCGCGACGCTGAGCCTGTGCGCGCGCAGCAGCGACTGCGCCAGTGCCCCGCGCAGCTCGTCCTTGATCGACGCGAAGCTCTGTCCCTCGCTGCGCAGGCGTCGCCGCAGCGTCGCGGGCGTCGTGCCGAGGCGCACGGCCAGCGTGTCGAAGTCCGGCCACTCGGCGGCCGGCAGTGCCTTCAGGTGCGCGCGCGTTTTTGCCACCCAGCCGGTGTCGTGCCGGTAGCGGACCAGCAGATTGCCGGGCGCGCCGCGCAGGAAGGTCTTCAATGCTTGTGCGGAGCGGATCGTCGGCAGCCCGAGATACGCGGCGTTGAAGGCGAGCCGGCTGTCGGGCCGGTCGAAATGGACCGGTACCCCGAAGAACTGGTGATAATCGCTGCGGTGATCGGGGCACGGGCACGCGAAATCGATGCGCTGCAGTGGAATGCGCCGGCCGGTCAGCCAGCAGGCGACCCCGAGCAGGATCAGCCAGAACGTCCGGTAAGCGAACGCGGAATAGGGCGCGCCGGCCTGCTTGAGCACGATCTGCGCCTGTCCGTCGGCGACCACGAGCTCGCCGTGCGGCTCGTCCAGCACCACGCGCAAGAACTGCAGCGCACGCCGCAGCGCGTTCTCGAGCGTGCCCGCATCCAGCACGGCATGGCACAGCAGCATGAAGCTGCCCCGCCGCATCGGCCGGGCCGCGAGCCCGAAAAATTCGTCGTCGATCGCGCTGGCGATTGCCAGCCACAGCCGGCCATACTGCTGCGGCGTAACCGGCCCGCGCACGGCGGCCGGCAGGCCGGCCGCGTGCAGTACCGGCCCGGCCGGAATCCGTTGCCGGCGCAGGCTCTCGAGCGCATCTTCGACGAAATCGGGCGAGATCATCTGCGGCCCCATGTTTTCATGCCCTCCAGACATGGCAAAAGCGATCACGATTCTAGATTCTGTTTGTCATTGATTGCAATGTGACTGCTGTCTACCATCATCGATATACCCTCGGTTCACCGGGCGGTCATAACGAACAGGAGACACGCATGCGTGATGGAGCAACTGCCCGGGAGGTGCCGGCCTACGCCGACGCCGTGGCCGGCTTCCGTATCGAGACCGCCACCGCATATCTGCACGGCGACCTGGAGCAGGGCCTGAACGCCTGCGTCGAATGCTGCGACCGGCATGCGGCGGCGGACCCGAACGCGATCGCCCTCGACTGGATCGACGCTGGCGGCCGGCATCGCAGCTTCACGTTCGCGCAGATGCAGGCGCTGTCGGCGCGCGTCGCGAACCTGCTGGTCGAGCAGGGTGTGAAGCCGGGTGATGTGGTAGCCGGCCTGTTGCCGCGCACACCCGAACTCGTCGCGACGATCCTCGGCACGTGGCGCGCGGGGGCCGTCTACCAGCCGCTTTTCACAGCGTTCGGACCGAAGGCGATCGAGCACCGGCTGCGCATGAGCGATGCGCGGCTGATCGTCACCAACATCGCGAATCGCGCGAAGCTCGACGAAATCGTGGATTGCCCGCCGGTGGCGACGGTGCGCGAGCCGGGCGACACGCTGCCGGCCCGCGACATCGATTTCCGTACGGCGCTCGACGCGCAGTCGGGCAGGTTCGAACCGGTGCTGCGCAAGGGGACCGACCTGTTCATGATGATGTCGACGTCGGGCACGACGGGTTTGCCGAAGGGCGTGCCGGTGCCGCTGCGCGCCCTGCTTGCGTTCGGCGCGTACATGCGCGACGCGGTGGACCTGCGCGACAGCGACCGCTTCTGGAACATCGCCGACCCCGGTTGGGCATACGGTCTCTACTATGCGATCACGGGCCCGCTGCTGCTCGGCCATGCGACGACGCTGTACGAAGGCAGCTTTACCGTCGACAGCACCTGCGACGTGATCGAACGGCTCGGCATCACGAGCCTCGCCGGTTCTCCGACGGCGTACCGGATGCTGATGGCGGCCGGCACCGAAGTGGCGGCGCGGCTGAAAGGGCAACTGCGCGTCGTCAGTAGCGCGGGCGAGCCGCTGAATCCGGAAGTCGTGCGCTGGTTCCACGCGGCGCTCGGCGCGCCGATCCACGATCACTACGGCCAGACCGAACTCGGGATGGTCGTGAACAACCATCACGGGCTCACGCACGTCGTCCATGTCGGTTCGGCCGGTCTCGCGATGCCCGGCTATCGCGTCGCGGTACTCGACGAAGCCGGTCGCGAGCTGGGCCCGGGTGAGCCCGGCAACCTCGCCATCGACATCGCACGCTCGCCGCTGCTGTGGTTCACCGGCTACTGGCAGCAGGATACGCCGGCGATCGCGGGCGGCTACTACCGGACCGGCGACAACGTCGAGCTCGAGCCGGACGGCACCGTGAGCTTCATCGGCCGCGCGGACGACGTGATCACGTCGTCCGGCTACCGGATCGGCCCGTTCGACGTGGAAAGCGCGCTGATCGAGCATCCGGCCGTCAGCGAGGCCGCGGTGATAGGCGTGCCGGACCCGGAGCGCACGGAGATCGTCAAGGCGTTCGTCGTGCTGTCGAAAGGCTTTGAAGGCACGCCGGCGCTGGCCGACGAACTGAGCCAGCACGTGAAGCGGCGGCTGTCGGCTCACGCGTATCCCCGCGCGATCGACTTCGTCGACGCGCTGCCGAAAACCCCGAGCGGCAAGATCCAGCGCTTCGTTCTGCGCAAGATGGAAGCCGAGAAGACCGCTCAATCCTGAAGACTGAATACGGAGTGCGAATGAATATCGAGGATCGCGTTTTTCTGATTACGGGCGCCGGTTCGGGCCTCGGCGCCGCGGTGGCGCGCATGGTGGTGGCCGCAGGCAGCAAGGCGGTTTTGCTGGACGTCAATGAGGATGCCGGCACGAGCCTCGCGCACGAACTCGGTGCGGCCGCATGCTTCGTGAAGACCGACGTGACGAGCGAAGCCGACGGGCAAGCTGCCGTCGCCGCCGCGCGCGACGCGTTCGGCCGCATCGATGTGCTCGTGAACTGCGCGGGCGTCGCGCCGGGTGAGAAAGTCGTCGGGCGCGACGGTCCGCATTCGCTCGAGCGCTTCGCGCGCGCGGTGTCGATCAACCTGGTCGGCACGTTCAACATGATCCGCCTGGCGGCCGAAGTAATGTCGAAGCAGGACGCCGACGCGCAAGGCGAGCGCGGCGTGATCGTCAACACCGCGTCGGTCGCGGCGTTCGACGGACAGATCGGGCAGGCCGCGTATGCGGCATCGAAGAGCGGCGTGGTAGGCATGACGCTGCCGATCGCGCGCGAACTCGCGCGGTTCGGCATTCGCGTGGTGACGATCGCACCGGGCATCTTCGCGACGCCGATGATGGCCGGCATGCCGCAGGACGTGCAGGACGCGCTCGGCAAGAGCGTGCCGTTCCCGCCGCGGCTCGGCCGCCCCGACGAATTCGCGGCGCTGGTGCGCCACATCGCCGAGAACACGATGCTGAACGGCGAAGTCATCCGTCTCGATGGCGCGTTGCGCATGGCGCCGCGCTGAAACTGGAACTAGAACTGGAACTGGAGAAACTCGATCATGACGACACAGGATCCGATCGTAATCGTCGGCGCGGCACGCACGCCGATGGGTGGTTTTCAAGGCGACCTCGCCGGGGCAAGCGCGAGCGAGCTCGGCGCGGCGGCGATCCGCGCGGCGCTCGAGCGCGCGCGCGTGCCGGCCGAGCGCATCGATGAAATCGTGTTCGGCTGCGTGCTGCCGGCCGGCCAGGGTCAGGCGCCGGCACGGCAGGCCGCGCTGAAGGCCGGATTGCCGCTGGCCGCGGGCGCGACCACGGTCAACAAGATGTGCGGCTCCGGGATGAAGGCCGCGATGTTCGCGCACGACCTGCTGCTGGCCGGCTCGGCGGACGTGGCGGTCGCGGGCGGGATGGAGAGCATGACGAACGCGCCGTACCTGCTGCCGAAGGCGCGCGCGGGGATGCGCATGGGTCACGGCCAGGTGCTCGACCACATGTTCCTCGATGGGCTCGAGGACGCATACGACAAGGGCCGGCTGATGGGCACGTTCGCGGAAGATTGCGCGCAGGCTTACCAGTTCACGCGCGAGGAGCAGGATGCGTTCGCGATCGCGTCGCTGACGCGTGCGCAACGTGCGATCGCGGAAGGGCGCTTCACGTCGGAGGTCGCGCCGGTGACCGTGAAGGCCGGCAAGACCGAAGCGGTGGTCTCGATCGACGAGCAACCGGGCAAGGCGAAGCTCGACAAGATTCCGACGCTCAAGCCGGCGTTCCGCGAAGGCGGCACGGTGACGGCGGCCAATTCGTCATCGATTTCCGACGGCGCGGCCGCGCTCGTGATGATGCGCCGCTCGGAAGCGGAGCGGCTCGGCCTCACGCCGAAGGCCGTGATCGTCGGGCATTCGACCTACGCGAACAAGCCGGGCCTGTTCGCGACGGCACCGATCGGCGCAATTCGCAAGCTGTCCGAAAAAATCGGCTGGAACCTGCGCGACGTCGACCTGTTCGAGATCAACGAAGCCTTCGCGGTGGTCGTGATGGCCGCGATGCGCGATCTCGACCTGTCGCACGACAAGGTCAACGTGCACGGCGGCGCGTGTGCGCTCGGCCATCCGATCGGCGCATCGGGTGCACGCGTGATGGTGACGCTGCTGGCCGCGCTCGAATCGTATGGCCTGAAGCGCGGCATCGCATCGCTGTGCATCGGCGGCGGCGAGGCGACGGCGATCGCGATCGAGCGCGTCGCGTAACGCGAACGCGTTCACGCATCACCCGCGGGGACGGCACGTAAGCCGTCTCTCGCGACGCGGGCGGCGGGCATGGTGCCCGTCGCCCGTTTTGTTTTCCCGGGAATGCGCGATCGCGCTATGCGCTCGCTCCCGGCGACACCGCACCGCACGCGCGGATCACGAGCTGCACGACGTGCTCGGTCTTCGCGGCGAAGGCCTTCTGCGTGAACGCACGCTTGCCGCTCAGCGCGCGGATCTGCGCATCGAAATCCGCATAGTGCTGCGTGGTCGCCCAGATCAGGTACATCAATGCGTGCGCGTCGATCGGCG
This sequence comes from Burkholderia ambifaria AMMD, assembly GCF_000203915.1. Classification (NCBI taxonomy): domain Bacteria; kingdom Pseudomonadati; phylum Pseudomonadota; class Betaproteobacteria; order Burkholderiales; family Burkholderiaceae; genus Burkholderia; species Burkholderia ambifaria. The sequence continues at coordinate 505,591 of NC_008392.1, read as the reverse complement.
CGAGCAGCCCGCGCGCGATCCAGCCTTCGATCACGTGCACGCGCGTGTCGAACCACGGCTTCACACGTTCCGACAGGATGTCCTGCATGTGCTCGGCGCCGTGGATGATCTCGTTGGCCCACACCTTCGAGCCGAGCGGGCGCCGTCGCGACAGATCCATCTTCGCGCGCACGTAGCTGCCGATCGCCTCGACCGGATCGTCGCCGGCCTCGAACGAGCCGGCCGCGTGATGCCAGTCTTCGAACAGGTCGTCGAGCACACGGCGGTACAACGCCAGCTTCGTCGGGAAGTAGTAATGCAGGTTCGCCTTCGGCAGGCCCGCCCGTTCGGCGATCATCGCGGTGCTCGCACCGTTGAGCCCGCGCTCCGCGAACACGGCTTCCGCGCAGGCCAGCAAATGCGCTTCGTTGGACTCGCGGATGTGCGCCTTGCGTCGCCGCAAAGGCGTGCCCGTTTCGTCGTGGCCGCCGGCTGCGGCGGCCGCTTCATCATGTCTCATCGTTGCCCTCGCGCGGCATGGGTGCCGCGTTGGGCTTCATTCTAGTCGCAGGTCCGCTTCGAACGCACCTGCACGATGCATTCGTGCGGGCGCGATGCTGCGATGCGATGGCACGGTTCTCGCTGGAACACGTCACGCAAGAAAGACGTTGCGCTGGACATTTTGATGGTCTAAAACCTGTCCAATCGGACAGGATTCGACGAGCGGCGGAACGCAGTGCCAGCACCCCCGCCGATCGATCGGACGAATCGCACGAACGATGCGCACCTGCACCTCGCAGGTGCGGGTTTGCCCCGACAGCAGCAATGCGTGCACCGGCACCGACCGGATCACGACATGACCGACCCCACAGGAGCGATACGAATGGACACGGTATCGGAAACAGTGAAGCGGGCAGCATTCGACACGTCGATCAAGATCGACGGCAGACGGTTGTGGGACAGCCTGATGGAGGTGGCGAAGATCGGCGCGACGCCGAAGGGCGGCGTCTGCCGCCTCGCGCTGACCGATCTCGACAAGGCCGGCCGCGACCTGATCGTCAGTTGGGCGAAGGCGGCCGGCTGCACGGTGACGGTCGATACGATGGGCAACGTATTCATGCGTCGCGCGGGGCGCGTGGCCGACGCGGCGCCGGTCGTCACCGGCTCGCACGCGGATTCGCAGCCGACGGGCGGCCGCTTCGATGGCATCTACGGCGTGCTGGGCGGCCTCGAGGTGATTCGCAGTCTGAACGATTACGGCATCGAGACCGAGCATCCGATCGAGGTCGTGATCTGGACCAACGAGGAAGGCTCGCGCTTCGCCCCGGCGATGGTCGCGTCGGGCGTGTTCGCGGGGGTGTTTTCGCTCGAATACGGGCTGTCGCGCAAGGACGTCGACGGCAAGACGATCGGCGAGGAGCTGGCGCGCATCGGCTATGCCGGCGACGTGCCATGCGGCGGCCGCAAGCTGCATGCGGCGTTCGAGCTGCATATCGAGCAGGGGCCGATTCTCGAAGCGGAGTGCAAGACGATCGGCGTGGTGACCGACGCGCAGGGGCAGCGCTGGTACGAGATCACGTTCACCGGCCAGGAAGCACATGCGGGGCCGACGCCGATGCCGCGCCGCCGCGACGCGCTGCTCGGCGCGTCGCGCGTCGTCGATCTCGTGAACCGGATCGGCCTCGATCACGCGCCGTTCGGTTGCGCGACGGTCGGGATGATGCAGGTTCATCCGAACTCGCGCAACGTGATTCCGGGCCGCGTGTTCTTCACCGTCGATTTCCGTCATCCGGACGACGCCGTGCTCGCGAAGATGGATGCAGCGCTGCGCGACGGCGTCGCACGCATCGCGGGCGAGATCGGGCTCGAGACCGCGCTCGAGCAGATTTTCTACTACAAGCCCGTCGCGTTCGATCCGGCCTGCGTGGCGGCCGTGCGCGACGCGGCCGACCGCTTCGGCTACTCGCATCGCGACATCGTGTCGGGTGCGGGACACGACGCGTGCTATCTGGCGCAGGTCGCGCCGACGTCGATGGTGTTCGTGCCCTGCGTCGACGGCATCAGCCACAACGAGATCGAGGACGCGACGCCTGCGTGGATCGAGGCAGGCGCGAACGTGCTGCTGCACGCGATGCTCTCGCGTGCGTGCGAGCCGGCTTCATGACGGATCGAATCTAGCGCGGCCGGCAGGCGGCTCATCGCCTGACCGTAGCACTCCAAAATATAGCCGACCCGACTGTGCGTTCACAGCCGGCGGGGACGGTTTTGTCTCCACTCAGTCGAAGGAACGCGTATGACCACCAAGCCAACCGGCGATATCGCCGCGCATCGCCTGACGTCCACGCAACTCTCGTGCGAATTCGCCGATATCGCGCCGCTGCTCGATCCGACCGCCGCCGCGGCGGCCGCCAGCCGCTGCCACTACTGCTACGACGCGCCGTGCGTGCAGGCTTGCCCGACGCAGATCGATATCCCGAGCTTCATCCGCAAGATTGGCAACGGCAACCTGAAGGGCGCGGCGACCGACATCTTGTCTGCCAATCCGCTCGGCGGGATGTGTGCACGCGTGTGTCCGACCGAGATCCTGTGCGAAGGCGCGTGCGTGCGCAATCACCAGGACGCGCAGCCGGTCGCGATCGGCGCGCTGCAGCGGCACGCGACCGACTGGGCGATGGCGACCGGCGCGGTGCGCTTCACCCGTGCGCCCGATACGGGGCGGCATGTCGCGGTGGTCGGCGCGGGGCCGGCTGGGCTTGCCTGCGCGCACCGGCTCGCGCTGGCCGGCCATCGCGTCACGCTGTTCGACGCGCGGCCGAAGGCGGGCGGCTTGAACGAATACGGCATCGCCGCGTACAAGACCGTCGACGATTTCGCGCAGCGCGAAGTGGAATGGTTGCTGTCGGTCGGCGGTATCGCGCTGGAGACGGGCGTCGCGCTCGGCCGCGACGTGACGCTCGACGCATTGCGCGAGCGGCATGACGCGGTGTTTCTCGCGATGGGGCTGGGCGGCGTGCGCACGCTCGCGATCGACGGCGAGCAGTTGACCGGCGTGATGAACGCGGTCGACTTCATCGAGCAGGTGCGACAGGCCGACGGGCTGGAGAACGTGCCGGTCGGGCGGCGTGTGGTCGTGATCGGCGGCGGCAACACGGCGATCGACGCGTCCGTGCAGAGCCGCAAGCTCGGCGCCGAGCGCGTGACGATGGTGTACCGGCGCGGCGTGGACGCGATGAGCGCGACGTGGGCCGAACGCGAGTTCGCGCAAAAGAGCGGCGTCACGCTCGTCACGCACGCGAAGCCGGTGCGCATCGTGGGCGGGGATGGACACGTGACGGGCGTCGAATTCGAGGCCGCGTCGGGCGAACGCTTCACCGTCGACGCGGACATGGTGCTGAAGGCAATCGGCCAGACGCTGGTGCCGGACGGCATCGCGGCTGCGTTGCTGACGGCGGACGGTACGCGCATCGCGGTCGATGCGGACGGACGCACCGCGTTGCCCGACGTGTGGGCCGGCGGCGATTGCGCGGCGACGGGCGGCATCGACCTCACGGTGCAGGCCGTGAAGGACGGCAAGCGCGCCGCGGCCGCGATCGACGCGGCGCTCGCGCAGCGCGACGCGAAGGCCGCGTGAGCGCGGCCTACGCAACGGCATCGCGCATGCCGCGCGGATCACGATAAACGCCCCATTTTCACGGAGCCGAACATGGCCGACCTTCGCTGCACCATCGCAGGCATCACTTCGCCGAATCCCTTCTGGCTCGCGTCCGCGCCGCCGACCGACAAGGCCTACAACGTCAACCGCGCGTTCGAGGCTGGCTGGGGCGGCGTCGTCTGGAAGACGCTCGGGCTCGATCCGCACGTCGTCAACGTCAGCTCGCGCTACGGCGCGGTGCAGTGGAACGGCCAGCGGATCGCCGGGCTGAACAACATCGAGCTGATCACCGACCGCCCGCTCGACGTGAACCTCAGAGAGATCGCGCAGGTGAAGCGCGACTGGCCCGACCGCGCGCTGATCGTGTCGCTGATGGTGCCGTGCAACGAGCGCGACTGGAAATGGATCCTGCCGCTCGTCGAGGACACGGGCGCCGACGCGGTCGAACTGAACTTCGGCTGCCCGCACGGGATGAGCGAGCGCGGAATGGGCGCGGCCGTCGGACAGGTGCCGGAATACGTCGAGATGGTCACGCGCTGGGTCAAGGAAGGCACGAAGCTGCCGTGCCTCGTGAAGCTCACGCCGAACATCAGCGACATCCGGATGGGCTCGCGCGCCGCCTACAAGGGCGGCGCGGACGGCGTGTCGCTGATCAACACGATCAACTCGATCGTCGCGGTGGACCTCGACCAGATGGCGCCGATGCCGACCGTCGACGGCAAGGGCACGCACGGCGGCTATTGCGGACCCGCGGTCAAGCCGATCGCGCTGAACATGGTCGCGGAGATCGCGCGCGACCCGGAAACGCCGAACCTGCCGATTTCCGGCATCGGCGGGATTTCGTCGTGGCGCGACGCGGCCGAATTCATGGTGCTCGGCGCCGGCAGCGTGCAGGTGTGCACCGCCGCGATGCACTACGGCTTCCGGATCGTGACGGATCTCGCCGACGGGCTGTCGAACTGGATGGACGAGAAGGGCTACGCGACGCTCGACGACATCCGCGGCCGCGCGGTGCCGAACGTCACCGACTGGAAATACCTGAACCTGAAATACGACATCAAGGCGCGCATCGACCAGGACCGCTGCATCCAGTGCGGGCTGTGCCATATCGCGTGCGAGGACACGTCGCACCAGGCGATCACCGCCGAGAAGGACGGCGTGCGGCATTTCGAAGTGGTGGACGCGGAGTGCGTCGGGTGCAATCTTTGCATGCATGTGTGTCCGGTCGAGCAATGCATCACGATGGAGCGGGTCGACGCGGGCGACTATGCGAACTGGACCACGCATCCGAACAATCCGGCGCGGGCCGACGCGGGTGCCGGCCCGGCGGAACCCGCGAAGCACGCGAAGGCGGCCTGACCGGCGGCCGGCGGCGCGGTACGGGCCGCGCCGCCGCTTGTGTCCTGTTTCGCCGGCATCGCGCGATGCCGGCGCCGACGTTTACGTGGAGCGCTTTCGATGAAACCAGCAGCGATTCCCGCCGATGCCGACAGCGCCGCGGCGCCGGCCGGCAGCCTGTACAACGACGACCTCGCGCCGACGACGGCCGCGCAGCGCACATGGCGGTGGTATCACTTCGCGGCGCTATGGGTCGGGATGGTGATGAACATCGCGTCGTACATGCTCGCGGCCGGGCTGATCCAGGAAGGCATGTCGCCGTGGCAGGCTGTGCTGACCGTGTTGCTCGGCAATCTGATCGTGCTCGTGCCGATGCTGCTGGTCGGCCATGCGGGCGCGAAGCACGGGATTCCGTACGCGGTGCTCGTGCGCGCGTCGTTCGGCACGCAGGGGGCGAAGCTGCCGGCGCTGCTGCGCGCGATCGTCGCGTGCGGCTGGTACGGCATCCAGACCTGGCTCGGCGGCAGCGCAATCTACACGCTGCTGAACATCCTGACCGGCAATGCGCTGCACGGCGCGGCGCTGCCGATCATCGGCATCTCGTTCGGGCAGCTCGCGTGCTTCCTGGTGTTTTGGGCGCTGCAGCTGTACTTCATCCTGCATGGCACCGATTCGATCCGCTGGCTCGAGAGCTGGTCCGCGCCGATCAAGGTCGTGATGTGCGTCGCGCTCGTGTGGTGGGCGACGTCGCAGGCGGGCGGCTTCGGCTCGATGCTGTCGGCGCCGTCGCAGTTCGTCGCGGGCGGCAAGAAGGCGGGACTCTTCTGGGCGACGTTCTGGCCGGGCCTGACCGCGATGGTCGGCTTCTGGGCGACGCTCGCGCTGAACATTCCCGACTTCACGCGCTTCGCGCATTCGCAGCGCGACCAGATCATCGGTCAGTCGATCGGGCTGCCGCTGCCGATGGCGCTGCTGTCGGTGGTGTCGGTCGTCGTGACGTCGGCGACCGTCGTGATCTACGGCAACGCGATCTGGGATCCGATCGACCTGACGAGCCGGATGACCGGCATCGGCGTCGGCATCGCGCTGGTGATCCTCACGCTCGACACGATGTGCTGCAACCTCGCGGCGAACCTCGTCGGCCCCGCCTACGATTTCTCGAGCCTGTGGCCGAAGGCGATCTCGTATCGCACCGGCGGGATGATCACCGCGACGATCGCGATCGTGATGATGCCGTGGAAGATCCTCGCGACGACGGATGGCTACATCTTCACCTGGCTCGTCGGTTATTCGGCGCTGCTGGGCCCGGTCGCGGGCATCCTGATGGTCGACTACTTCCTGATTCGCGGCACGCGGCTCGATACGCACGCGCTGTTCGACGAGCGCGGCGACTTCAGCTATGCGCGCGGCTGGAACCCGGCCGCGCTGGCCGCGCTCGCGATCGGCGTGCTGCCGAACCTGCCCGGCTTCCTGCACACCGCATTCCCGGCGTCGTTCCCCAACGTGCCGGCCTTCTTCAACACGCTCTACACGTACGCGTGGTTCGTCGGCCTCGTGCTGGCGTCCGGCGTGTACGGCACCTGGATGAAGTGGCGCGCCGCCCAGCGCGCGCAGATCGCGAGCGCGTGATGCGCGCAGGCATGCGGCATCCGACAATCAACGAGGAGGCAACGACATGGCAATCCTGATTCGCGGCGGCACCGTGGTCGATGCGGACCGCACCTATCGCGCGGACGTACTGTGTGCCGACCCGCAGGACGGCGGCACGATCCTGCAGATCGCCGAGACGATCGACGCGCCGGCCGGCGCGACGGTGGTCGACGCGCACGACCAGTACGTGATGCCGGGCGGCATCGATCCGCATACGCACATGGAACTGCCGTTCATGGGCACGACGGCGAGCGACGATTTCTATTCGGGGACGGCCGCCGGGCTGTCGGGCGGCACGACGAGCATCATCGACTTCGTGATCCCGAGCCCGAAGCAGCCGCTGATGGACGCGTTCCGCGAATGGCGCGGCTGGGCCGAGAAGGCGGCGGCCGACTACGGTTTTCACGTGGCCGTCACATGGTGGGACGAATCGGTGCACCGCGACATGGGCACGCTCGTGCGCGAGCACGGCGTGTCGAGCTTCAAGCACTTCATGGCGTACAAGAACGCGATCATGGCGGACGACGAAGTGCTCGTGAACAGCTTCTCGCGTTCGCTCGAACTCGGCGCGCTGCCGACCGTGCACGCGGAGAACGGCGAACTCGTGTTCCGGCTGCAGCAGGCGCTGCTCGCGCGTGGAATGACCGGGCCGGAGGCGCATCCGCTGTCGCGTCCGCCCGAGGTCGAGGGCGAGGCCGCGAACCGCGCGATCCGCATCGCGCAGGTGCTCGGCGTGCCCGTGTATATCGTGCACGTGTCGTCGAAGGACGCGGTCGATGCGATCACGCGCGCGCGCAGCGAAGGGCTGCGCGTGTTCGGTGAAGTGCTGCCGGGCCACCTGGTGATCGACGAGGCCGTTTATCGCGACCCGGACTGGACGCGTGCGGCCGCGCACGTGATGAGCCCGCCGTTTCGCTCGGCCGAGCATCGCGAGGCGCTGTGGCGCGGGCTGCAGGCCGGCCAACTGCATACGACGGCGACCGACCACTGCGTGTTCTGCGCGTCGCAGAAGGCGATGGGCCGCGAGGACTTCACGAAGATTCCGAACGGTTGCGGCGGCGTCGAGGACCGCATGTCGGTGCTGTGGCATCACGGCGTGAATCACGGCCGCATCACGCCGAACGAGTTCGTGCGGATCACGTCGACGAACGCCGCGCAGATCTTCAACCTGTATCCGCGCAAGGGGGCCGTGCAGGTTGGCGCCGATGCCGACCTCGTCGTGTGGGATCCGGCCGCGACGAAGACGATCTCGGTGAAGACCCATCACCAGCAGGTCGACTTCAACGTGTTCGAAGGGATGACCGTGCAGGGCGTCGCGACGCACACGCTCACGCGCGGCGCGCTCGCGTGGGCCGACGGCGAGCTGCGCGCGGTGCGCGGCGCGGGCCGCTACCTGGAGCGGCCGCCGGCCGCCGGCTACTACGAAGCCGCCCGCATCGCGAACCGGCTGCGCGAGCCGCATCCGGTCGAGCGCGCGGGCTGAGCGAGGGCGAAGCGGGCAAAGCGTGCGAACCGGACAAAGGCGCGCGCGCCCGCCGCGGCGGTCAGCGCGCGTCGCCCGCGTTCGCTTCGCGGATCGGGATCACGGTGCGCGCGCCGCACTGGCGCAGCAGGTCGCGCAGTTCGTTGATGACCGGGAACACCTCGTGGTTCCAGTCGGCGCCCTGTCGGTCGTGCGCTTCCTGCTCGCGCTCGACGATCCAGCGATCCTCGCGGAAGATCCGCTCGGTGAACCACACGAGCAGCGGCCACGCGAGATCGAGCGCGAACGGAATGCCCGGCTTGTGGATCGACAGCACGCCGAACGTGCGGTTGGTGCGCTGCTCCGCGTCGAGCGGCACGTAGACGATCCACAGGTCCATCACGAGCGTGCCCTCGCTCGAGCGGATCTGCAGCGTCTGGTACGGGTAGAGGGTGCGCACCGTCATCACGCTCTTGTCGGACTGGTCGGCCGGCTTCTTGCTGGCGCCGAACACGAGCGCCTCGCCGACCGGCTGCTTGCCTTCCATCCGTGCGAACGTGTAGTCGACCTCGACCCAGTCGTCGCCGCGCCGGCGACCGACGCTGCGCGCGCGCATCTGTCCCATCTGCTTGCGATGCAGGAACTGATGGTTCATGTCCATCAGGTTCTCGTGCATGAACGAGTAGTGGCACTTGACCTCGCGGCCGAAGCGGCGCGTCTTGAATGCACGGTCGTCCGCCGATTCGAGCGCGGGGAACGGGCGTTCGTCGGCGAGCGTCGCGTCGCCGGGGAACACGAAGATCAACCCGTGCGCCTCGCGGCACGGATACGCGCGCACGCCGTTGGGCAAACGGTCGCGGCCGAGGTAAGGCACGTCGACGCAGCGGCCGCTGTCGCACGCATAGGTCCAGCCGTGGTAGCAGCAGCGCAGCGTTTCGCCGGACACGACGCCCGCATGCAGCGGCACCTGGCGGTGCGCGCAACGATCTTCGAGCGCATACACGGCGCCGGATTCGGTGCGCACGAGCACGATCGGATCGCCGGCGAAGCGCACGCCGAGCGTCTTGCCGCGCTTGAGCTCGCGCGACCACGCGAGCGGATACCAGTGGTCGGGATGGATGGGCACGCGGCGCAGGTCGCGCACGACTGCGCCGGTGGACGGTTGTTCGAGGGTACTGCTGTCAGACAAAGGCACTGCGCGCATGCGTGACGCCTCCTGGCAATCTGGTGAGTTCCGGGCGCCGCGTGATGCGGCGGGGACTGATCTGGAGAAGTCTACGCGAAGTTGGCCCGTGCAGCTGACCTGATCGGGGTTTGCCCCGTCGGCGCGGCATGCGTTTCGTTGATGCAGCTCAAACGCGGCCGGCGGCGCGGGCCGGCCGCGTCATGCCGCGGGCCGGCCGCCGCACCGACGGTTGCCTGTCACAGATGGGCGTCGCGCCACAGCACCGCATCGGGACGATACAGCGCCGGGAAGCGCTGCTTCAGCCCGGCAACCTTCGGCATGTCGTTGTATGCGATGTACGGCGCGTCGGGATGCAGCTCGAGGTAGTTCTGGTGATACGCCTCGGCCGGATAGAAGCCCTTGTACGGCTCGACGCGCGTGACGACGGGCGACGCGAACGTGTGCGCGGTGCCGAGCTGCGCGATGTACGCGGTCGCGACGGCCCGCTGCTGCGCGGTGGTCGGGAAGATCGCGGACCGGTATTGCGAGCCTTCGTCGGGGCCCTGACGGTTCAGTTCGGTCGGATCGTGCGCGACCGAGAAGAACACCTGCAGCAGCCGACCGTACGTGACCTGCGTCGGGTCGAAGACGATGCGCACCGATTCCGCATGCCCGGTCAGCCCGCTGCCGACCAGCGCGTAGTGCGCGGTTTCGGATGCGCCGCCCGCATAGCCGGCCGTCACCTGCTTCACGCCCTTCACGTGCTCGAACACGCCCTGCACGCCCCAGAAGCAGCCGCCGGCGATCACGGCGGTTTCCTCGTGGGAGGTGCCCGGGGTTTCGTCGAGCGTCGGCGCGGGCACCGTGCGCATCGGTTCCGCGGAACTGACGACACGCTGATAGCCAAACACGGCGGCCGCCGCGAGGGCAATCGCGCCGATGCGGCGCAGCATGGCCGCCCGCTTCGGTGCGGAACGGCGAGTGGATGTCGGGATCATGAATTGCTCCTTCGAAAACGAGGGACGAAATAAGGTGTCCGGGCCGCGGCACTCAACCAAACGTGAACGCATACGCATCGACGCCCGGATCGAGAAACTCGATCGAGAACGTGCGGTCGGCGATCGTGCCCGGCTGCCGCACCAACTGATACAGGCGTTGGCCGGTGACGGTGCCGTAGCCCTGCGCGTCGACGTCCGCGCCGTGGGCCGCGCCGGGCGCCGCGCCGTCGAGCGTCACGCGAAAGCGCACGGGCTTGCCGTTCGCACCCGGGCCGAGCACGAGGTGCAGGTCGCGCGCATGGAAGCGGTAGACGATCCGGCCGGCCGGCGCGGCGAGCGTCGCGCGCTCGGCGCCGACCTGCCACGTGCCGGCGAGGCCCCAGTCGTTCAGGTCGGGGTGAGCGGGCGCGTCGTAGCGGTGTGACGCGTCGCGCACGACGCCGCCCGGCGACGTGAAGTCTTCCGCGCGCGCATAGCCGACATAGGTTTCGGGCGAGCGGACGTCCGCGCTGTCGGCCGCCGCGAGCGCGCCTTTCGCGGGCGCGCCGGTGAGACCGAGCGGCACGTTCAGCGCTTCCGGGTGGCCGGCTTCGGCGAGCAGCGACTGGATCGCGCGTTCCGACTGCGCGTATTCGCCTTCGCCGAAGTGGTGATGGCGGATCCGCCCCTGCGCGTCGACGAAGTAGTGCGCGGGCCAGTATTCGTTGCCGAACGCGCGCCAGATCGCATAGCCGTTGTCGATCGCGACCGGGTAGTCGATGCCGAGGTCATGCACGGCCTTCTTCACGTTGCCGATGTCGCGCTCGAACGCGAACTCCGGTGCGTGCACACCGATCACGACGAGCCCGTACGGCGCGTACTTGTGCGCCCACGCGGTCGTGTACGGCAGCGTGCGCAGGCAGTTGATGCACGAATACGTCCAGAAATCGACGAGCACGACCTTGCCGCGCAGGCCGGCCGCCGTCAGCGGCGGCGAATTCAGCCACTGCACGGCGCCGTCGAGCGACGGCAGCGTGCCTTCGACGGGCAGCGCGGCCGCTTGCATCGCGGGCGTCGTGCCGGCCGTGCGCATCATCGCGCTGCCGGCCGCCGGTGCGCCATCGGTCGCCGCGGCCATCATCGCGCCGCTCGCCGTGCCGCTGCCGGCGTTGTCGCCGCTGCCGATGTTGCTCGTCGAGGACATGGCGGCCGGCGCACCATTCGAGCGCCCGCCGAGCCGGTCGACGAGCTTCGTCTCGAGGCTGCCCGTCGTGACCGTCGACAACTGCGCGAGCGCACCCGTATCGAGGCCCAGCGCGATCGCGCCGACGCCAGCCAGCAGCGCCACGCCGATCCCGCGCCGGATCCATTCGCCGGCGCCGAGCGAGCGCTTCATCGCGGCGAACACCTTGCCGCCGATCACGAGCGCGACGCCGAGCGACGTCGCCGCGCCGGCCGCATACGCGACCAGCAGCGCCGTCGTGCCGACGCTCGCCCCGCGCAGCGCGGCACCGGTCAGCACGAGCCCGAGGATCGGGCCCGCGCACGGCGCCCACAGCAGGCCGGTCGCGACGCCGAGCAGCAGCGACGACAAGGGGCCCGCCGGGCGGCCGTCGCGCTGCGCGAAGCCGGTGAGCCGGTTGCCGGCCGCGACGAGCGGGCGCGTCAGGTGTTCGGCGAAGCGCGGCAGCAGCAGCGTCAGGCCGAACACCGCGAGCAGCACGATCGCGAGCCAGCGGCCGGCCTGGTTGGCCTGCGCGACCCAGCCGCCGCCGACGGCGGCGAGCGTCGCGACGACGGCGAACGTGAGCGCCATGCCGATCAGCAGCGGCAGGCCGGTACGGACGAACGGCTGGTCGGCGCGCGCGAACACGAACGGCAGCACGGGCAGGATGCACGGGCTCAGGATCGTGAGGACGCCGCCGAGATAGGCAAGGACGATGAGCAGCATGGGGCAGTCTCCGGTCGTTCAGAAGCGGCGGCCTGTCAGGCGGCGGCCGGGTGGAAGGCGAGCGCGAGCCCGTTCATGCAGTAGCGCAGGCCGGTGGGCGGCGGGCCGTCGTCGAACACGTGGCCGAGGTGGCCGCCGCAGCGGCGGCAGTGCACTTCGGTGCGCGCCATCCCGTATGACGGATCCGTCTCGGTCGCGACCGCGTGGTCGAGCGGCTTCCAGAAGCTCGGCCAGCCGGTGTGGCTGTCGAATTTGGTGTCGGACGAGAACAGCGCGAGGTCGCAGCCGGCGCACGCGAACGTGCCGCGGCGGTGCTCGGCGTTCAGCGGGCTGCTGTACGGCGGCTCGGTGCCGGCATTGCGCAGCACCGTGTATTGGGCGGGCGTGAGGCGGCGGCGCCATTCGGCGTCGCTGCGGGTGATTTCGAACGGGGCGGCGGGCGGCGCGGCGAACGCGCGGCCGACGAGCGCACGGCGGCCAGCCGACGACAGTGCCGCGAGCGTGGCGAGGCCGGTGACGCCGGCGAACAGCAGATGTCTGCGGGTTGGCATGACGGGCTCCTTGAAGCAGGGTCCTGAAAACATGCGCACAGAGTAGGCAGCGGCCGGTGTCTAAGTCCTCACGGAAAGTTAAAGGATTTGTGATGGTTGGGGTGTTTTGCGAGGGGGGCGGTGGAATCCGTCGAAGCGCCGACTGGCAGGGGCCTCCGAGCGGGCGAGCCGCCGATATGTACCGAGCGCCAGTTTGCGCCGCGATTTTTAGTGTTTTTTAGTGTTCGTCGAGTGGCGTGGCGAATCCGAATCGGACTGGGGCATGAGCGTGGTTTGACTGCGGTCGCGAATCACACCGAGCGCTGATGCGCATTGCTGACCCTACTTTATTGGCAGGTTCGTTGTCGCATTCGGGATGATGTGCTGCGCGGTGAGCGCGCGGGCTACGGACAACAGATCCTCCCCGCGCTCGCCCGGCAACTGAGAGTCGAATACGGCCGGGGTTGGAGCGAGCAGCAATTGCGCCACTGCCTCCGCGCGGCCGAGGTGTTTTCGGACGAGTCGATTCTCTCCGCACTGCGGAGAGAATTGAGCTGGACCCATCTGAAGATGTTGATGTACGTAGAAGACCCGCTCAAGCGCGACTTCTACATTGAACTCTGTCGCCTGGAGCGCTGGTCGTCGCGGCAGTTGCAGGAGCGAATGCAGTCGATGTTGTTCGAGCGTAGCGCTCTCTCGCGCCAACCCGACGAAGTGATCCGGCGCGAAATGGCGCACCTGTGTGACGCGCAGCAGATGACACCCGATCTCGTGCTGAAAGAGCAATTCTGCGCGAGATGGAACAGTTTCTCTTGGAGCTCGGCGCCGGCTTTACATTCGTCGCGCGCCAGAAGCGGCTGCCGATCGACGACGACGACTTCTATCTTGATCTGCTGTTCTACAACCGCAAGCTCAAACGCCTTGTCGCGATCGAACTGAAGCTCGGTTCCTGCAAGGCCGAGTACAAGAGTCAGATGGAGTTGTACTTGCGCTGGCTCGCGAAGCACACTGGGATATTAGCCACTACCTGATGCACCGGTACCACTGGATACAGCCACATCAGTTCAATAACGGACTGGTGCCGGCCGTTGCGGAAGAAAAACTTAACGCAGTGTCCGAGATTAATTGCCCACTACAGTAGGGATTACTCGTGGCTGCTGGCGTCAAATTTCATGCGTTCAGTCGAATGGCTTGGCGGATTTCCGAGCCGGCTGCATGTGAGCTGGACGGACGGCTGACTGCGCGCGGGCAACCAGCCTGGATACATGCCGGGGTTCATCTAGCCGATTGTTAGTGCGGGATATCGGGGGAGTCTCGATTCCTCGATTGGCTCAAGCCGTCTCGTAATGTGCCGTTAACATTCCTAAAAGATTCATCCAACCCGGAGACAGTCATGCACTTTCCGCGCGTTCCACACGCATTGACTACGAGCATCGCGAACTCCGCCGTCCTCGCCGCGCTGTGTGTCGCGGTTGCCGGGTGCGGCGGCGCGGTCGATCAGCAACCTCCGATCAACGGCAACGTGTATCTCGGCGCCGTCTCCGGCGCGCAAGTCGCGGCGTATGCCGTGGACGCCGATGGACACATCGCGGCCACGCCGCTCGCCACTACGGTCACCGATGCCGACGGCCACTTCGTGCTGCCGGGCACGCTGCGTTGGCCGCTGCTCGTAAAATCGACCGGCGGCAGCTACACAGAGGAAGCCACCGGCGCCACTAGCGCGCCCGGCGAAACCTCGCTGTCGGCGGTGTATCTCAGCGCACCGTCGACGATGGTCCTTTCGCCCTACTCGAGCGCAATCGTCGCCGACGCGCTGGCGGCGGGCGCCCTGACCGCGTCGAACGTCGCGGCCGCGTCTACGCGCGTATCGGCGTTCCTTGGCGGAGTCGATCCTCAGCAGACGGTGCCCGCCTTCGTCGCCGTCGGCGCGACCCTGAATACCATTGCTGACGGCAACCGCATGGCGTTCGCGCTGGGTGCCGAATCGCAGAGCCGCACCGACATCGGCGCGAGCGTGGCAACGAGCGTGCAGAACATCGTCGCGCAATCGGCGAAAGGCGATACGCTAGCCGCGTGTCACTCGGGCGCTGGCGACGTGACAGCCGACGGCACGGTCTCGGCGCCCGCCGACGACACGTGCGATGTTAGCGCCGGCGCGCTCGGCTTCTCGACGAATCCGCTGAACCGCTCGGGCGTCACCGCGCTCGCTATGCTCGGCACGACACAGGCGGCCGGTCACCAGACGGCCAGCGCGGAGGCCAATGCATGTGGAGACCGCGTTGCGCTGCTCGAGCAGAACCGGTCGCTTTTCGAGGGACGCAAGAACAGTGTGCAAGCGTCGCTCTTACCGGGCATGACGGCCGCCAACTGGTCGACATATCCGACCACCAGCACGTGGGGACCGCACGCGGCGATCTATGGCACGATCTCCGCGCCATCGACGTGCCACGATCAAGACACGTTCCGGCGCGAACTGGTGATGGCAATCGAGAACTACTGGGTCGATCAGAACCTGAACTACTGCCACCATCACATTCCCGGTTGGACGCCGCCGGAGAACACCGGGAAAACCAACTACCGCGAATCGCCGCCCGCCCCGACGGACGGCGGCCCAGTCGATCCGAACGCCCCGAAACTGACCTGCACCGCGCAGCGCGGCGCCGACGGCTCGCAAAGCGTGCAGACGGATTCGAAGCAAACACCGCCCGTCATTACCTCGGCGCTGATGTGGAACGGCGCGGACTGCTCGAATTTCACGTCCTGGGTCTACAACTTTGCGGGGCTCGCGACCAATCAGCTGTCGGGCGCCATCGGCGTGCAGGCGTGCAGCACGACGTCCTCGGGCACGGATCTGCTGACCGGCGTCCTGCTCGACATCAATCGCGGCAATCTTTCGTCGACGGAGCAATACCTGTTGCCGGGCGACCTGCTGTACATCACGCAGAAAAAGATCGTAGGCACGGGCGCTTTCGCTGCGGACTTCAAGCTCGCGCATGTGATCACTTGGACCGGCAAGCGTTTCAGCGACCTTCAGGCGGGGCCGGATCGCGCGAAGTACGACCTGAGCCGCATCGGCCGGCCGGACTCGCGCCTCGGCGGCGACTTTCTCGCGCTGCTCGGCCCGGGCGACAGCGCGGCCAATCTCGGCCAGCCGGGTCACGATCCGTGGATGATCATTGACAGCCACTATGCCGGTCCCGCTTATCGGCCGTTCCTCGGCTGGTATGCCGAGCACCTGTCGCATGTGCGGCGCATCATCGGCGCGGATGCGGTACTGACCGATCCGAATCTCGCCGATTATGTGATCCGGCCGCTGTCGCCGGCCCACAAAGGCTTGCTCACGTTGGCCTCGAAGAACGCGAACGCAACGGCAACGAGCGGCTACCGGCTCATCTATCAGACGAGTGGCTCGCAATCGTGTTACCAGGCAGGCACGCCCTGACGGCCTGACCGCGGCCTTCCATAAAGGAGAGCACGCCGCGATGGCCGGGCTGCCCGGCGGCATGAACCAAGCCGCCCGGCGATGCCACGGCCAATCCTCCTTTGAGCATTCGATACGGCCGGCAGCGGACGCGTAGAGCGAAGCACATCTATGGTCCGCCCCGGATTTGCAACCACACTTGTGCCACCAGCGCCGGATGACCGTGCGTCCAACCCCCCGTGACGAGCTGCGAGCATGCGTGGGCTCGCCTCTCCTCCCAGATACTCCTGAACTACCTGCAGGCGAAACCGCTCCTCGTACTCATGAAAAACACCCCAAAGGCTGGATCAGTGTCCGACTTTTGGGGGCGAGGTCACCTTTCATCGCCCCCAATAAAAAAGATCTTGACTATCTATCTATGAGTAGATAAAGTTCGATCCATGGAAACGAAATCGACCGTCCGCGAACAGATTCTCGACCACGCGATCACGCTGATGATGCTGCGCGGCTACAACGGCTTCAGCTATCGAGACCTGTCCGATCTGGTAGGCGTGAAGACGTCGAGCATCCACTACTACTTCCCGTCGAAAGACGATCTCGTGCTGGAAGCGGTGGCGGCGTATAGCGACGAAGTGCTTGCAGCGATGCGCGCGATCGATTCGGCGTTGCCGGCCGACGTCAAGCTCAGCCTCTACACGAAGCTGTTCGGCAGAACGCTCGGCGATGGCAACCAGATCTGTCTGTGCGGCATGCTCGCGGCGGACATCGAATCGTTGCCGGAAAGCGTGCGGCAGGCGGTTCAGGCCTTCTTCAAGGCCAACGAGAAGTGGCTCGCCGAGTTGCTGGCGCAGGGCGCGAAGGAACGCACGCTGCAGTTCAGCGGCAAGCCGGAAACGGCGGCACGCACGTTGTATGCGGCGTTTCAGGGGAGCGTGCTGGCCAGCCGGCTGTTTCATACGCGGGCGCGTCTCGAGGATGTCGAGGGCGTCTGGAAAGCCCGGTCGTGACGCACGGGGCGGGTAGTCAGGCGGTTCGCCGCCTTTTGCGGGGTTTGCTATCTATCTTGTGGTAAATAGATTGGCGGGCGGATGAATTCAATCATCCGCATTTTTTAGGGACATCTGTCTATCTATGGGTAGATAAACAAGCGCGATGCCGGCCGCCAAGCCGTCGGCGCGCGATCCCCGGTTGGAAGGCTGTTTCACTCACTCATCATTGAAAAGGAGTCTGTCATGTCGATCGAAAAAGTTCTGTACCGCGCTCATGCAAAAGCCACCGGCGGCCGTGACGGCCGTGCCACGGTGCCCGAAAGCGGTCTCGACCTGAAGTTGACCACGCCGCGCGAACTCGGCGGCGCGGGCGGCGTCGGCGCGAACCCCGAACAACTTTTCGCGGCCGGCTACAGCGCGTGCTTCATCGGTGCGATGAAGTTCGTCGCGGCCCGCGACAAGATCGCGATCCCCGCGGATGCCGCGATCGAAGGCAGCGTCGGCATCGGCGCGATCCCGAACGGCTTCGGCATCGAAGTCGAACTGAAGATCTCGCTGCCGGGCCTCGACCGTGAAACCGCGCAAACGCTGATCGATCGCGCGCACATCGTCTGCCCGTACTCGAACGCGACGCGCGGCAACATCGACGTCACGCTGACGCTCGTCTGATCGCACGTACTGCGAACGAATCCATCGCCATTCATTGCATTCACCGGTTGAACCAAGGAGTCTCATCATGAAGATCGTCAAGCCGCTGCTGATCGCCGCTGCCGTTGCGGCCGCGGTGTTCACCGCCCCCGTCGCCTTTGCCGCCGGCACCGACGGCGTCCGCCCCGATACGGCGACCAGCGGGTTCCTCGCCGTGCTGAACGGCCAGAAGGGGCCGGGCCTCGAAACGCTGAGTTCCGCGAAGGCGCGTCAGGTGCTGGTCGATGCCCAGCGCGGCGCGAAGGTCGACCTGTCCGGCATCGACGTATCGAACCGCACGATCGAGCAGGACGGCCTGTCGGTGCCGATCACGATCGTGCGCCCGCGGGGCACGGCGGGCACGCCGCCGGTGTTCATGTTTTTCCACGGGGGCGGCTGGATTCTCGGCGACTTCCCGACGCATGAGCGCCTGGTGCGCGATCTGGTGGTGCAATCGGGCGCCGTCGCGGTGTTCGTGAACTACACGCCGTCGCCGGAAGCGCATTACCCAGTCGCGATCAACCAGGCGTATGCGGCGACGAAGTGGGTCGCCGCGCACGGCGCGGAAATCGGTGTCGACGGCAGCCGCCTCGCGGTGGTCGGCAATAGCGTCGGCGGGAACATGGCGGCTGTCGTGGCGCTGATGGCGAAGGACAAGGGCGGCCCGGCGATCCGCTTCCAGGGCCTGTTGTGGCCCGTGACGGACCACGACTTCAATACCGGTTCGTACAACGCGTATCAGCAGGGGCACTTCCTGACCCGGCCGATGATGAAGTGGTTCTGGGACGCCTATACGAAGAACGAAGCGCAACGCAACGAGATCTACGCGTCGCCGCTGCGTGCGAGCACCGCGCAGTTGAAGGGATTGCCGCCCGCGCTGATCCAGGTCGCGCAGTTCGACGTGCTGCGCGACGAAGGCGAAGCGTACGGCCGCAAGCTCGACGCAGCCGGCGTCGATGCGACGACCACGCGATATGACGGCACGATTCACGATTTCGGTTTGCTGAACGCACTGGCCGAGGACGCGCCGACCAAGGCGGCGATGAAGGCGATGGCCAACGAAATCGCGACGCGGCTGAAGTAGGGCTGCGGGCGGCATTCGAACGGGTTCGAATGCGAACGGCGAAGCGGCGGGCTTGGGTCCGCCGCTTCCGCATGGGGAGCGGGGCGACAGGTGCGTCGAAATGCGACACCGTATCTGTCCGTTAGCGTGATTCGATCGAGCGCCACCGATCAGGACACTGCTGCGGAATACAACGTGCAAGTCCTCACGAGCATGGCGAATCCCGAGGACTACGTCTCGCCTCAAGGTTGGACTGCGCCAAAAGGGCAGGAGTCCGGATTGTCGATGCTGAAATTCAACGTCCCGATGGCTCTCGTTACGACCGCAGACGGCCTTGCTCTGTACCAAGCCTTCGCTTTGTGTGCGAGCGATTGAACGCCGATGGAGAGGGTCGGCCGACCTGCTTCATTGGCGTCCGAATTGCGCACACGGGAAGCAAGTGCACAGGCGGGTGGCGCGAACGCTGGACGACGACGGGGTGCCTCTGTACAACTGGAAGAGCTGTTACTTGGATGAGAGGCCTATGCGTCCATGAAACTCGACATGGGTATTGGCGTCCACGCAGAAATGGCCCCGTCAGGCAGCTTTAGACCTTCGCCTTGTCGACGCGCCTTCTTCGATTCTCGCCAGTACACGCTTGCCCGAATCCACCACTGTCGAATCATGTGTCACCTGATAGCGCACAATCATGCCTTCCACGCAGATCATCGCGTCTGCGGCGACGGTAGCAGGCGACTGGAGCCCGAGGCGGCCAGCGAGTTCAGAAATGTACTGCTCAAGCGCGTGCTTATGGGATACGGCCTGCTGAAGGTGCCCTGGGTCTCCCGTCGATCCAGCTTCGGCGACCACATTGATAAAGGCGCAACCACGGAAGTCTTCCTGCGCGAACCATTCACCTAGGGCTTCCGCGACGACGGACAACTCGGCACGCTGAGCAAAACGAGCCTCCACCTCGTCGACAAACCAGCGCATCCAGAACTCATGACGACGGTCCAGGAACGCTGCAATAAGTTCGCTCTTGGAGGCGAAGTGCCGGTAAAGCGACATTTTTGCGACGCCTGACTCGGCGATGATCTTGTCGATGCCCGTGGCACGGAACCCGTCCTGATAGAACAGGCGCGCCGCGGTTTCCAATATCCGGTCGCGTGCGGAGGGTTGTGACATTTCGGCCCCTTGTTTGCCAAATCATGCCTCCATTATGGCAGACAGACCTGTCTCTGCACAGGCGCCGAGAGACACAGAAATTTCTTGACAGACAGACCTGTCTACACCAATATTGAGACAGACCTGTCTCAATCATTCAAGGTCGGTACGTCAAGGAGACTGT
This sequence comes from Burkholderia ambifaria AMMD, assembly GCF_000203915.1. NCBI lineage: Bacteria > Pseudomonadati > Pseudomonadota > Betaproteobacteria > Burkholderiales > Burkholderiaceae > Burkholderia > Burkholderia ambifaria. Next base: position 485,400 of record NC_008392.1, on the reverse strand, counting down.
CATGTGCCCCTCAGATTGCGAAGTCACTGCCCTTCATCAGGCTCTGCAGGCCGATAAGTCGAATCCGGCCACATGGCGCTGGTACAGCGACCTGGTCGACAACCAACGACTCGCGCTTCGCCTCAAAGAAGACCAGTGGGTCGTCGCGATTGACGGCAGCGACTTTGCATGCGCCGAGGGGCTGTACGCGGCCGTGCGTTGGGCGCACATCATGACGCACTCGGGCGGTTACATCACCTTCGCGGTGTAAGCGAGCGAAGTCCGCCCTGCACACAGGCTAATCGCCAGACTAAGCGATCGAGAACACGCAGCACTGCTCTTATCCACCCTTCGGCCCGGTATCGGGTCTTCATCCACCAGCCACTGAGGTAACACCATGTCGACCAGCACTGAACTCCGTCCGCCGCTTCCTCCTTTCACACGCGAATCCGCCATCGAGAAAGTCCGTCTCGCGGAAGACGGCTGGAATTCGCGCGACGCCGCCAAGGTCGCGCTCGCCTATTCGCTCGACACGAAATGGCGCAATCGCGCAGAGTTCGCGAACAATCGAGCGGAAGCGCAGGCGTTCCTCGAGCGCAAGTGGAAGAAGGAGCACGAGTATCGTCTGATCAAGGAACTGTGGGCGTTCGGCGGCAATCGCATTGCCGTACGCTACGCCTACGAATGGCACGACGACTCGGGCAACTGGTTCCGCTCCTACGGCAACGAGAACTGGGAGTTCGGCGAGGATGGCCTTATGCAGCGCCGCTATGCGTGCATCAACGACATGCCGATCAAGGAATCCGAGCGCAAGTATCACTGGCCCCTGGGCCGTCGGCCGGACGATCATCCCGGCTTGTCGGAGCTCGGCCTCTAATAGCTGGGCTGATCGTATCGCTTCGATTGGAAGTACGCGGGGAAACGAAGGCAACGGTGAGGCAGTCTCTGCGACGACGGCCTCCCGAAGTTTGGTATGACGGAGCATCCATAGACCCCACTCGCTCTCTCACTCGAATCCAAGGGTGGACCCAAAAGGGCCAACGGGGCTTTTCGCACGTCTCTTTGCTGATCGTGTTGTGTCATATAGAGACCGTTCATCGAGCGAACGCTGTGCGGCAACGGTCCTTCACATGTGCCTCGAACATATCGCGTTTGCTAACCAAGGTACCGGCAATTGGCGTGAGCGACAGGCAGCCCTTCGCGAGTATGCCGACGACTTTGGATATCCGGCGCTTCACGATGCAGCAAACGCTGCACAATTTAAGCACGCGCAGTGGGTGCAAACTCGAAAGAAGTGGAATCAGCTGAAAGCTGGTCCGTTCTCCATTGATGCCATCTCCAACTTTCGGGTCTTCGGTCCAAGTGGAGCAGCCTCCTGAAACGCCGGACACGGTCACCCACCTACGATAACGGGCAGGCATACGACTGTGGTTTTGACCAACACTGTTGTAAGCCTCGGGCAACGCATCGCCCGGCGTTTCGCCGCCGAGCAAACGAACGGTCGAAGGTGCGCGCGACCGCACGACACAGAGCGGGAGGTCGATGGCAAGCAGAAAAGGCGGACACGATGGTCGCTCGAACGAAGATCTACGAACCAAAATAATTTCCCTCAGCGCGAGCGTACTAACGGCCCGGTTCAGCGTATCCGCAACCCATCGACCACCTCCCTCAAGATCGGCTTGGATGCGTGCCTTGATTCGATGGATGAAGGATGGATGCAATTTCAATAGCGTCCACGACTGGTTTGCGATAGATTCGATAGGGATAGCCAATACGTGAGGGAATTCCCGTGCTGCTACGTCATATCCGTTACTTCCTTGCAGTAGCAGAACAGAAGAACTTCACGCGCGCTGCCGAGGCGCTTCATGTATCGCAGCCCACCTTGTCGCAGCAGATCCGGCAGCTCGAGGACACCCTGGGAACACTGCTGTTCGACCGTTCCGGCAGAACCGTTCACCTGACCGACGCGGGCGAAGCGTGGATGCGTTATGCCAAGCTCGCGCTACAGGACCTTGACGCAGGGGTGAGGGCGATACACGACGTGGCGGAATTGAGTCGGGGCAGCCTGCGTTTCGCAGTAACGCCGACCTTTACGGCTTCCTTGGTCGGGCCGGTCGTCGATGGCTTCCACCAACTGCATCCTGGCATCAGGATCGATATCCGCGAACTCACACAGGATCAGATGGAGGCGCAGCTTGCAGACGACAGGCTTGATATCGGTGTCGCATTCCATCCGGCCTTTTCAGTCGACATCGAAAGCCAACCCCTCTTCGCGGAAACGCTGAGCCTGGTGGTAGGCCGCAACCACCCGCGTGCCGCACGCCGCAAGGCACTCGCGGGGCCTGACTTTGGCAAGGAGCCGCTGGTCTTGCTGAACGACACATTCGCGACGCGCCGGTTCATCGATGAGCATTTTGCGCGTCACGCTATTCGACCGCTTGTCGCAATCGAAGTGGATACGGTCGGTGCAATCGTCGAGATCGTGCGTCGCGGGCAGCTGGCGACGGTTCTCCCTGATCACATCGCACGCGTGCAAGAGGGCCTACATCCCGTGCCGCTCGATCCCCCTCTGCCAACGCGTACGGCTGCCGTCTTAGAGCGCAAGGGTGCGTATCGCACTGCAGCAAGCAGGGCGTTCTTACAGCTGCTGACTGAGCAGTTTGGAAAGCCGACGTGACCACCACCGACATCGCCGTCGTTGCGTAGTTGAGTAACTTGCTTTGAAGCTGATGCCGCGCGAGGGGATTGGCCCGCAACAGCGCGTTTTGCCGAGATCATCGACAGGAAGCCCGCTTTTGCTGACCATTGGATGCTGCAACTGACGATCCGCCGGACATAAACACATCGAGGCGACTCGCCCTTTGTGAGGCGGCGTACGACTCGCTTCGTCGCAGCCGCTTGGTCTGGCGTCACGAGCCGTGGAAAACCGTATCGTTCAGGCGTTGCAGCGTACCGTCCTGCTCGGCCTGGATCAGCTCGTTGATCACGTCGCGGCGGGTCAGTGCGCGCTGGGCTTCCGGCGCCGCGTTCCGCTGGATCAACGGTGCAGCGGAGTGGTAACCCGGTGCAGCCGCTTCTGCGGAAGAGGCAGCAAACGCGGTCGTGGTGGAAGCAGCCAGCGTGAGTGCCGACAGGACGTAAGAAATGTGACGGATGCTCTTGTTCATGATGTTTCCCTTTCCTTGTTTCGATATAAATTAGGTAGTACTAACTGTAATGATGTTGCGGTTCATAGTTTCTGCTAGCCGAATCACCGGACGAGATTCGCGCACCGCCCGACAAAACTAGCAGTACCAGTGAACTTCAATACACGCCCAACAATCCGTCGTTCTTCGCAACCAGATCGTTGGGCGCTAATCGCTCACCGCGGCTGTAGCGATCCGGGCTTCAAAGCCCCAACTCGCTCAGCCCCGGATGATCGTCCGGCCGACGGCCCAGGGGCCAGTGATACTTGCGCTCGGATTCCTTGATCGGCATGTCGTTGATGCACGCATAGCGGCGCTGCATAAGGCCATCCTCGCCGAACTCCCAGTTCTCGTTGCCGTAGGAGCGGAACCAGTTGCCCGAGTCGTCGTGCCATTCGTAGGCGTAGCGTACGGCAATGCGATTGCCGCCGAACGCCCACAGTTCCTTGATCAGACGATACTCGTGCTCCTTCTTCCACTTGCGCTCGAGGAACGCCTGCGCTTCCGCTCGATTGTTCGCGAACTCTGCGCGATTGCGCCATTTCGTGTCGAGCGAATAGGCGAGCGCGACCTTGGCGGCGTCGCGCGAATTCCAGCCGTCTTCCGCGAGACGGACTTTCTCGATGGCCGTCTCCAGCGTGAACGGCGGAAGCGGCGGGCGAATTGCTGCGGGTGAAGTCACTTCGGATCTCCTTGTGGGGTACAGCGCGTTGTTGGTGCTCGACGTGGAGCGCGGCCCCGTCATCGTGCAACCCGAGAGTGCAAGGCCGCCCGAAGCAAGCGCGGCACCGGTGCTCAGTAAGAATTTTCGTCTTCGCATCATTGGTTCAGAACGGCTTGGTTGGCAGATACTTGCCGTTGAGCGTGATGACGGCACGCTCGCCGCCTTCCGGGTCCGGAACCTTCTGGATATCGAGTTTGAAGTTGATCGCGCTGATGATGCCGTCGCCGAATTTCTCGTGAACCAGCGCCTTCAACGTCGAACCGTACACCTGCACCATTTCGTAGAAGCGGTAGACGGTCGGATCGGTCGGCACGCCACCCGGAATGCTGCCGCGCACCGGAATGGTTTGCAGCAGGCGCACGGCGTCGTCGTCGAGCCCGAGGCGTTCGGCGACAAGCTTCGCCGCCTTCTCCGGCAGCGCATGCTGACCGAGCAGCGCGGCTGTCGTGTATGCGAGGCTCAGGCCCGTGCCTTCGTTGATGGCTTCGAACGTGAGGTTCTTGCGCACCTTCGCGTCGACGATCGTTTCCGTCAGAGCTTCGCGCGCGTTCGGTGTGACTTGCGATTGGGTCATGATGTTGCTCCTTGAGTGAATCAACCTAGTGAGATCGGCAGTCGGTGTGACGAGCCGGGAATCAGAGCGCAGCCACGCACTCGGCGGGCGTCGCGGTGACATCGGGATGCGCGGCGAGCGGCACGAACTGGCGAGTCGCGGCGTCGAGCGCGTCGATCGAGCCGGATTCGATGTCGTAGACCCATCCGTGCAAATTGAGGCGGCCTTGCGCGAGTCCCAGTGCAACGGAGGGATGGGTCTTGAGGTTGTCGAGCTGTGCGATGACGTTCTCGCGCACCATCGAGTCGACGCGCTCGCGCTCGCCTGCATGTTCACGCGCCTCGTTGACGAGCTTCGCCGAGTCGGCGTAGCGCAGCCAGTTCGCGACGGCGGGCATATGGTCGAGGCACTTGCACGTTGCGACGGCCGTCATCGCGCCGCAGTCCGAGTGGCCGCAGATCACCACATCCGTCACGCCGAGCGCGGCGACTGCATATTCGACCGTTGCCGACACACCGCCCGGCTCGGGACCGAACGAAGGCACGATGTTGCCGGCGTTGCGGATTACGAACAGATCGCCCGGTTCGCGCTGAGTGACCAGTTCGGGAACCATGCGGCTATCGGAACAGGAAATGAAAAGAGTGCGCGGCGTCTGGCTGGTGGCCAGCTTGCGGAACAACTCCCTGCGAGCGGGCATGATGTCCCGTTGAAATTTCAGAAAACCGTCGATGATCTCTTGCATGGTCAGCTCCATTCAGTCTGGCGTTCGTCGCCGCGTCGGTCAGTGCGATGCGTTGAACAGAGAATGGACCTGTTGCGTCATAGTGTCCAAGACGGGTTTGTGATGCTAACCATAGGCAAGAGCAATTGTTGTCGGGCACGAGGAAATTCGCCGTGCTGTTGTGTGATGTCTGTTACGTCCTGGCCGTCCCGGAACACCGCAATTTCACGTACGCCGCCGAGGCACTGCACGTTTCGCAGCCCACGCTGTCGCAGCGGATACGTCAACTGGAAGACACGCTGCGCACTCAGCGGCTAGACCGTTCGGGGCGGAACGTGCAATTCTTGGATGCCGGCGCGGCGTGGATGCGCTATGCGAAATCAGTACTACGGGGATCTGGATGCGGGCGGGCGATACACGCGTTGGCGAACTGAAGGCTCGGCAGACTGGCGATGACGAATCGATGATTTTTCCTACCGATACCGCGAGCCACTGTCCGGCCGAGGCGGAATTTTTCCTGCACCTGAAGCCGATCGAATCGATCCGCGTTCAGCCGCCTGTTGTGGTGCCCGAGCAGACCGCGCTGCACGAAGTCATCGCACGGATGCGTGTGCAACGGCTCGATGCGATCCTCGTCGGCTACGACGATGGCGAGCACGGCATCCTGACCGAGCGGGACATCGTCCGGCTATTGGCAGACGGAGGGGCCCACGGCGCGGTCGGGGCCTACGCGAGCAAGCCGCTGCAGATGCTGACCGCAAGACAGAGCCTGTATGCGGCGCAGCGTTTCATGACCGAGCAAAGTGTGCGGCATGTTGGCATCGAGGACGAGGATGGCCGGCTGACCGGGTTGCTCTGTTTCGCGGACGTGCTGCAGAGCATCGAGCACGAATACGCGAACCAGCTGCGCAGCGCGTTGCGCGAGCGCGACGAAGCGCTGGGTCTCGCGCGCTTTAACCTGCGCATGGCGGATCGGGTGTTCGAATCGGCGCTCGAAGGCATCATGGTGACCGACCGGCACGCGAAGATCGAGCGTGTCAACCAGGCCTTCACGCGCCTGACCGGGTACACCGAGGACGAAGTGGTCGGGCGCAACCCGGGCCTGCTGAGTTCCGGGCGCCAGACGCCCGATTTCTACAAGCAGCTGTGGCATTCGCTCACAACCGATGGCCACTGGCAAGGCGAAATCTGGAATCGCCGCAAGGCCGGCGAGCTGTTTCTCGAATACCTGACGATCACCAGCATTCGCGACAGCGAAAGCGAGATCTCCCACTACGCGGCGATTTTTTCCGACATCACGCAGCGGCGCCAGGCGGAGGAGCGGCTGGGCTATCTCGCCACGCACGACGTGCTCACCAATCTCGCGAACCGGATGCTGTTCGAGGAGCGGCTCACGCACGCGATCGTTCATGCGAAGCGGTTCGGGCGCAAGGTCGCGGTGATGTACCTCGATCTCGACCGCTTCAAGCTGGTCAACGATACGCTCGGCCACAACGCAGGCGACGAGGTGCTGAAGATGGTCGCGGAGCGCATCGTCGCGAATGTGCGCGCGAACGACACGGTGGCGCGCATGGGCGGTGACGAATTCGCGCTCGTGCTCGAGGAGGTCGACGATGTCCGCGACGTCGGGCGAGTCGCGCGCAAGCTGCTGGACGAAGTGGGACGGGCGATCGATATCGGCGATCGCCAGATCTTCGTGACGCCGAGCATCGGCATCAGCATCTATCCGGACGACGGCACCGAGGCGGAGGACTTGATCCTGCTCGCGGACCAGGCGATGTACGGTGCGAAGAGCCGCGGCAGGAACGTGTTCCAGTTCTTCGAGAGCAAGATGACGTCGTCGGCGATCGAGCAGCTGGAGACGCTCGGCGAGTTGCACCGCGCGCTCGAGCAGAATGAATTCCGCCTGTTCTACCAGCCGCAATACGATCTGGCCAGCGGCCGGATCGTCGGCGTGGAGGCGCTGCTGCGCTGGTTGCATCCGAGCAGGGGTTTGGTGCCGCCGCGCGACTTCATCGGGCTCGCGGAGCGATCGGCGCTGACCGTCCCGATCGGCAGGTGGGTGCTGCACGAAGCCTGCCGCCAGGCGCGCCGCTGGCTCGACGAGGGCTTCGAGTTCGGGCGTGTGTCGGTGAACGTGTCGGCGCGGCAGTGCTTTACCGACCACTTTCTGAGCGACCTGACGACCATTCTCAGTGAAACCGCGTTGCCGGCCGAATACCTGCAGCTCGAGTTGCTCGAAAGCATGGCGATGAACACCCGCGAGGAAATCGGCATCCTGCTGCGCGAACTGGCGACGCGGGGGATCAGCCTCGCGATCGACGATTTCGGTACGGGTTATTCATCGCTGGTGTATCTGAAGGATCTGCCCGTCGATACGCTGAAGATCGATCAGTCGTTCCTCACGGACTGCGGCTCGGGCAGTACGGACGACGCGATCGTGCGCGCGATCGTTGCAATGGGGCGCGCGCTGGGGCTCGATGTCGTGATGGAGGGCGTCGAGACGGCAAAGCAGCTGGCCTTCCTGCAGGAGATCGGTTGCCACCAGGGCCAGGGCTTCCTGTTCGCACGGCCGCAGCCTGCCGACCAGCTGGTCGGCATCTCGTCGCGCCGCGGCGCTGAATTGCTGGCAGAGTGAGCCGATCGCGCCCCGGGCGTTCCGGCGGCGGCGCGACTATCCCGCAGATGACGGACTCCATTGCAGCCGAGCAGCGCGCGTGCCGACTTGATACGCGTCAAGCCTGCAACGAAAGAGGACGCTTGACGCAAGTCAACCGCGCTCGCGGGAGCGGCAATACAGTCGGTTCCAGCACCCGTGAAGGCGTGACAGCGCGCGGCATGCTGCCAGCGCGCCGCGACATGGCGGGATTGGCGGCCGCCGGGCGCGGTCATGTGCTCTTGGGGGCCGCCGGTGACAATGTGAACAGTACCCGGTCAATCCACTGGCGCGAGGCTTCCGGCATGCGGACGCGCGCGCTGCAGCAACTCCACGAGCCGCTGCGCAAGCGGCGAGACATAGCCGCCCACGCGTAACACCGCGCCGACGTTGCGCGCGAGATTCAACTCGGTCGCGTCGATGTTCAACGGCAGGATTCCGCGCTGCGAGTTGGCCGTCGCATTGCCCGCGATGCAGAGCATGCGCGAGCCGCGCACCAGTTCGAGCAGCGCGGGAATCGCGAAGTCCGTTTCGACCCGCAACGCCGGTTCCGGCAATCCCTGGCGGCGAAAAGCGTCGTTCACCTGACGGCGCAGCGGGATGTTCATGCCCGGCAGCAACCATTCCTCATTCGCCAGATCGCGCAGCCTGAGCCGCGTCTTGCGGTGCAGCAGATGCGATTCGTCGGCCATCACATGCAGACGATCGCGAAAGAGCGGCAGCGTGTCGAACTCCTTGCTCATGTCCGGCGGCTCGGGCGCGACTGCCATGTCCAGTTCGCCGGCCTTCATCAGCATGAACAGGTCGTTCGCGAGCCGCCGCCGCAGACGCAGCCGCGCGGCCGGGCGTTCGTTCATCAACTGCCGGCAGGCGCGCAGCACGATCGAGTCGGGCACCGTGGGCGAATAGCCCACGCGCAGAATGCCTTGCTCGCCGATCTGGATCGCGCGCAGTTCCTTGAGCGCATCCTGGTATTCGAGCGCGATACGCTGCGCACGCTCGACGAACACCGCGCCGCCAGGCGTGAGCGCGACGCCGTTCGGGCCACGGTGAAACACCGCCTGGCCCACTTCGCTCTCGATGCGCTTGACCGCCTTGGTCAATGCGGGCTGACTCATGCCGAGCGCTTCTGCGGCCTTGCCAATGCTGCCGCAGCGACGGACTTCCAGCAGATAGTCCAGATCGCGTGTCTCCATGCCATTCCCCTTGGTTATGGGTTTATAGCCACCGCTTCATTGCGGGAATGAACGACATCTTACACACTGGCTCGACATTCATTGGAGACCTGAATGAGCTTCCCGTATTTCCTGCGGCGCGCGGCGGCCTTCTGGGGTGACGTGCCCGCCGTGATCCATCGCGACCGCCCGCTCACTTACCGGCAACTCGAGGCGCGTTCGAACCAGCTTGCGCACGCGCTTATCGCCCTCGGTCTGCGGCGCGGCGACCGCGTGGCGGTGCAGTCGCGCAACTGCACGGAACTGGTCGAGATCGAATGCGCGCTGTACAAGACGGGTCTCGTGAAAGCGGCGCTCAACCCACGCTTTACGACGGCGGAAGCGTCGGACGTGGTGGAAAACTGCACGCCGCGCGTGCTGATCGCGGGCCGCGGCTATACGGGCTATACGCGCGCCACGCCGGGTTTTGCGAGCGTCGAGACGTTCATCGCCATCGGCGGCGCCGAAGGCTATGTGGATTACGAAGCGCTGCTGGGGCGGGCCGCTTCGCACGCGCCGGATTTTGCCAGCCACGCGGACGATCTCGCCGTGCTGCATTTCTCGTCAGGCTCGACCGGCAAGATCAAGGCCGCGATGCAAAGCTACGGCAACCGCATGGCGTCGCTGCGCAAGCTGCTGATCGGCATGGACACGCAGCCGCGCCCCGGCGACCGGCTCGCGCTCGTCGGGCCGATTACGCATGCGTCGGGCATGCTCATGCAGCCGTTTCTCTATTGCGGCGCCACGCTCGTGCTGTTCGACGCATTCGAGACCGCGCAATTTCTCGCCGATCTCGAACGCCTGCGCGTCACGCACGTCTTCATGGTGCCCGCGATGATCAACATGCTGCTCAACGAGCCTGCGCTCGCGCACACCGACCTGAGCGCGCTGAAGTCGCTCTCGTATGGCGCCGCGCCGATGGCCCCCGCGCGCATTCAGGAGGCGTGGGCGCGCTTCGGGCCGATTCTCTCGCAAGGCTATGGCGCGAGCGAATCGACCTCGGGCGTCACGCGTCTCACGATTGCGGACCACGCGTATGCGATCGCGCAGTGCCCGGAACGTCTCGCTTCGTGCGGGCGGCCGATGGGCGAGACCGAAGTGTGCGTGCTCGGCGAAGACGGGCGGCCGCTGGCGGCGGGTGAAGTCGGCGAAATTGCCGTGCGCGGCGAGGACGTTTTCAAGGGCTACTGGGGCGCGCCCGAACTCACGGCCGAAGTGCTCGTGAACGGCTGGCTGATGACGGGCGATCTCGCGCGCACCGATGAAGACGGCTACCTGTATCTGGTCGACCGCAAGAAGGACATGATCGTCTCGGGCGGCTTCAACGTCTATCCGACCGAGGTCGAGGCCGTGCTCTATCAGCATCCCGACGTGCTCGAAGCCTGTGTGTTCAGCGTGCCCGACGAGCGCTGGGGCGAGGGCGTGAAAGCGGCGGTGGTGCTCAAGCCGCAACGCACGGCGAATCAGGACGCGCTGGTCGCGCATTGCCGCAGCCTGCTCGCCGACTACAAGCTGCCGCGCTCGATCAGTTTCGTCGCGGAACTGCCGCGCAACGCGAGCGGCAAGATCGCGCGCAAGATGGTGCGCGAACAGTACTGGCAAGGCGCGGAGCGGCGCATCAACTGAGGATTCTCCATGATGTTCGAACAGGTAGGCGATGCGGTATTCGACGCCACGCGCGAGGGCATTCGCCGTTTCGTGGCCGATGAACTCAAGCCGATGGAGCGCGAACTCGGTCTCGATTCGGAGAGCGTCTGGCCGAAGGACGTGTTGCGGCGCGTGTGGCGGCGTTCCGCCGAACTCGGTTATTACTCGGCGTGCCTGCCGGTGCAACTGGGCGGCAAGGGCTTTTCGATTCTGCAGCAGTGCGCGCTGAAAGCCGATCTCGCAGCGAGCGGCTGCTCGCTCGCCATGCACGTGCTCGGCGATCTGGGCGGGCCGCCGCGCGTGGGCAACATGCTCAAGTACGCGACGGCGGATCAGTTGCAGCGCTACTTCATGCCGGTGATCCGCGGCGAGAAGTCGACCTGCTTCGCGTTGACCGAGCCGCATTCGGGCTCGGACGTGCAGAGCATCGCGACGAGCGCCGTGGCGGACGGCGACGATCTGATCGTGAACGGCCACAAGCACTACATCAGCGGGGCACCGTTCGCGGACTTCGCGATCGTGATGTGCGTGACCGACACCACAACCACGCCGCCCGCCATCAGCGCGGTACTCATCGATCTCGATCTGCCGGGCGTGACGGTCGAGCAGGCGTACGTGCCGATGTCGGGCCAGCATATCGACGCGGACATCCGCTTCGAGAACGTGCGCGTGCCGCGCACCAACCTGTTCGGCGGCGCGGGCAACGGCTTCAAGCTCGGCATGTCGCGCATCAACGTGAACCGTCTGCTACATTGCCCGACCATGCTCGGGCTCGCGACCTCGGTGTACGAAGCATCGCTCGATTACGCGCGCAGCCGGCGGCAGTTCGGCGGTCCGATTGCGAGGTTTCAGGCGATCCAGCACATGCTGGCCGACATGGCGGCCGCGTTGTGGGCCTGCGAAAGCATGATTGCGCAGACGGCCATGCTCGCGGATGCCGGCGGCGACCTGCGCATGAAAGCGGCCGCGTGCAAGGTGTTCGTTTCCGAACGCTGCTTCGAGATTGCCGACAAGGCGGTGCAGATTCACGGCAACGTGGGCGTGACGCGCCATCATCCGGTGGAGCAGGCGTTCCGCAAGCTGCGGATGTTCCGCATTTTCACGGGGACGAGCGAGATTCAGCGCAACACGATTGCGCGTGCGATTCTCGATACCGGCGCGCAGGCCTCGTAAGCGGTCCGGAGCAGGTTGGGCGAACCCGTCGGGTTCGCGCCGCCGCCTAGCGGCGAGCAAGAGAAAAAGACTGGAGACAAGGATGTCCGCATACGGCAGAGACAACCCTAACTATCGGCCCGCGCGCGCGTGGTCGATCGCCATCATGCTCGCGTTGCTGATGACGGTGAACTTTCTCGACAAGGTGGTGTTCGGCATGATCTCCGTGCCGATGATGCGCGACCTCGGCCTTACGCCCACGCAGTTCGGCCTGATCGGCGGCAGCCTCAACTGGCTCTTCGCAATCGCGGCCGTGGTGGGCGGCGTGCTGGCGGACCGCGTTGCCACGCGCGCCATCCTGCTGCTGATGGCGCTTTCGTGGTCGCTGCTGCAATTGCCGATGCTCTTCGCGGGTTCGATGACGGTCGCGCTCGTCACGCGCGTGCTGCTCGGCGCCGGCGAAGGTCCGGCATCGCCCGTTTCGCTGCACGCGCTCTACAAGTGGTTTCCGGACCAGAAGCGCGGCCTGCCCGCCGCCGTGCTCTATCAGGGCAGCGCGCTCGGCTTGTTCGTCGCCGGTCTCGCGATACCGGTCATCACCGCGCGGTGGGGCTGGCGCACCAACTTCGCTGTGCTGGCCGCGCTCGGCTTCGTGTGGTGCGTGTGCTGGTTTTTCTTCGGCGCCGAGGGTCCGCTGGAACGGCCGCGTGCCCTGCGCGACGAACGGCGCGTACCCTGGAGCACGCTGCTGGCCGACCGCACCATCGTCGGCAATTTCTGCGGGCATTTCGCGGCCAACTGGGTGCTCGCCACCAGCCTCACGTGGATGCCGCACTATCTCCAGGCCGGACTGGGCTTCGGCGCGGAGAATTCCGGGCGGCTCTTCGCGTTGTTCGTCGCGATCACCACGCCGATGGGCCTCGGGCTCGCGTGGCTCTCGCAGCACCTGCTGGGCGCGGGGATGCCGTCGCGCAAGTCGCGTGGTGTCTTCATCGCCATTGCGCTCGTGGCAGCCGGGGTCTTGCGCTTCGCGGTGTATCTGCCCGCGCTCGGGCCGCTCGTGAAGGTGCTGATGCTTACGCTGAGCAGCGGGCTCACGCTCGTGATGTATTCGGTCGGCCCCGCCATGCTCAGCGAAGTTGCGCCGGACGGTCAGCGCGGCGCGGTCCTCGCGTTGAGCAACGCGATTGGCTCGCTGGCCGGACTCGCCGCGCCCGTGCTCACGGGCGTGCTGATCCAGCACGCGCACGGCATGACGGCCACGGCACAGGGCTTCGAACAATCGTGCGTACTGTGCGGCTTCGTGCTGATAGGCTGCGGCGTGCTGTGCGCGCGCTGGCTCGACCCCCAGCGCTCGCGCGCCGCCATTCAAACCGTGCGCGATGCCGAAGCCGTTTTGTCCTGAGCGCGGCCGCGCTTTCGCCGCTCTTCCCCTGCGCAGGGCCGCGAACCTTGCGCGTCTCTCATTTCATCACGCCATGCAAAACACTCCGATTTCATCGGCGCTTGCCGATCTGCCCGTGCAGCGCGCGACCGAGGCGACTCGGCAAGCTAACCACCACGCGTTGCAGGCACTGCCCGCGAACGACGATCTCGACATGGAGGAAGCGCAACGCGGCTTTATCGGCACGCTTGCCGACGCCGAGATTCGCGATGCCTATGGTCGGCTTGTCTGGAGCATGGCCGACTATGCGTTCCTCGACGAAGAAACCGCGCCGCCCACGGCGCATCCCGCGCTATGGCGTCAGGCGCGGCTCAATTGCCTGCATGGGCTGTTCGAGGTCATGCCGCGGATTTATCAGGTACGCGGCTTCGATCTCGCGAACATGACGCTGATCGAAGGCGATACGGGTCTCATCATCATCGATCCGCTCACGTGCCGCGAAACGGCGCAGGCGGCGCTCGAACTCTTCTACGCGCACCGGCCGCACCGGCCTGTTCTGGCCGTGATCTACAGCCATAGCCATACCGATCACTTCGGCGGCGTGAAGGGTGTGGTCGACGAGGCACGCGTGCGCGCGGGCGAGGTCGCCGTGATCGCGCCCGCGGGTTTCATGGAAGAGGCCGTCGCGGAAAACGTGATGGCAGGCACGGCCATGGAGCGGCGCTCGCAATTCCAGTTCGGCCAGACGCTCGCGCGCAATGCCTGCTGCCAGATCGACGCGGGGCTCGGCAAGACGATGCCGAACGGCACCGTTACGCTCATCGAGCCGACCCAGCTGATTCATCAGGAAAGCGAAACACATACGATCGACGGCATCGACATCGTGTTTCAGTTGACGCCCGATAGCGAAGCGCCCGCCGAAATGCACTTCTTCTTTCCGCAATTGCGGGCGCTGAACGTGGCGGAGAACGGCACGCGCACGCTGCACAACCTGTGTCCGCTGCGTGGCGCGCAGGTGCGCAACGCGAAGGCCTGGTCGCGCTATCTGCATCAGGCGCTCGAACGCTACGCGGGCGGCGCGGACGTCGTGTTCGCGCAGCATCACTGGCCTACGTGGGGCACCGCGCGCCTCACTTGTTTTCTCGAACAGCAGCGCGATCTCTACAAGTACCTGCACGACCAGACGCTGCGCATGATGAATCGTGGCGGAACCGCCGCCGAAATCGCCGAACGGATGACGCTGCCCGATACGCTTGCCGCGCAATGGCATACGCGCGGCTATTATGGCACTGTGTCGCACAATGTGAAGGCGATCTATCAGCGCTACCTGAGCTGGTACGACGGCAATCCGGCGCATCTGCACGCCTTGCCGGACGAGCTTTCCGCGCCGCGCTACGTGGAGTACATGGGAGGCGCCGAGGCGATGCTCGAACGCGCGCGCCGCGATTTCGAGCGCGGCGAGTATCGCTGGGTCGCCGAGGTGATGAACCGCCTCGTGTTTGCACAGCCGACGCTGCGCGAGGCGCGTGAACTGGGCGCGGCGGCGCTTGAGCAAATGGGCTTTCAGGCGGAATCCGCGACGTGGCGCAACGCCTACCTGCTTGGTGCGCGTGAACTGCGCGAAGGCGCGGGAGCGGGGGCCGGACAGACCATGCGTAGCCAGGACCTCGTGCGCGTGCTGAGCGACGGCGCGTTTTTCGACTACCTGGCCGTGATGGTCGACGGCCCCAAGGCGCAGACGCTCAACATTCGCATGACGTGGCGCTTTACCGACCGCGATGCATGCTATGCGCTGTATCTGAAGCATGGCGCGCTGACCTGGTCGGCTACGCCGCATCGCGAAGGCCACGACCTGGATATCACCATGAAGCGTGCCACGCTCAATCGCATCCTGCTCGGCGAGACGCAGTTCGGCGCCGCGCTGGCGGAAGGCGAGATCGTGCTCGAAGGTACCAAGGCGCTGTTCGGCGCGTTCCTCAAGACGCTGGAAAAGCCCGACGGGCGTTTTAACGTCGTCGAGCCGTGATGTCGTGCAGGCGCATCCGGCGCGCAGCCGGATGCGAACGTCAGAGCGATGCGCCCGATACGCGAATGCGGTTATCGACGTCGATGACGCCTTCGACCTTGCGCGCGGCCTCGACCGCGAATGTGATCTGCTTGTTGTAGTTCACGGCGCCGGAGAGCGTGACGTGTCCGCCGCGTACCGTCACGATGATGCGCGCGGAGTTCAGGCCGCGCGTGCGCGCCAGTGCGTTTTCCACGCGGTGCGCGAGCTTGCGGTTCGCGGCCCTGGCGGCTTTGACGTCGCTTGCGGCTGCCTTCGTACCGGTCGCGGACGAGGGCGCCGCTTCTGCGGCAACCGGTTGGGCGCTCGCGCAGTCGCTGAGCGCGGCGAGCATCACCACGACGGCGATGCATGGGATGCGAGTGGATATCTTCATGTTGACGTGTGAATGCTGAGTGAGGAAGAACGCGGCAAAACTGCCTAGAACCGCGTCATGAGGCCGAGCGTGACGCCGGTCGTCGAGCTTGCGCCGTTGCGCATGCCGAGCCCCGCGATGTTCATGGCGTCGGTTCGATAGGCGCCGGAGAAGCCGTTGTAGTCGACTTCGGCGTAAAGCTCGGTGCGCTTCGAAAGGTAGTACTCGGCGATGGCATAGGTCGTGACCTTGTGCCCGCTGCCGTCTTTGGCATTGGCGAGATGACGGGCGCTGTCGTAGTACGCGGCGGCCGTGAATTGCAGCCCGGGGGTGGCCACGACCATGACGCCGATGCTCGGAATATGATCGCGCCGGGTGGGTTGGCGTTCAGTGGCCGCGCTCACGCTGAAATCGGCGTAGCTCATGTAGAGGCGCGCGGGACCGAGTTGCAGCGAGCCGCCTGCGTGAAAGGTCTGGGCCCATTGCGTCGCGGTCGCGTTCCAAGTCTTCTGATAGCCGAAGCCGCCGAGCGCCGGGCCCCATTGGTACATGGCGGTACCGGAGACATTGGTGCCCGAGCGCAGATTGCCGGCGACGCCGCCCGGCGAATAGCTGGCGCCAAAGCGGAAACCGCCCGCACGACCGATGTAGCTGATCGTGTTGTTAAAACGGGTTTCGTTGGTGAAGTAGTTGAAGAAGTAGAGCGCGTTGGGCTGGATGGCGAGCGACTGTGCCTGACCGCCGGTGGGATCGACGAGCGTGGCGAAATACTCGCTCGCGCTGACCTGGCGGCCGAAGGTGAGCCGCCCGAAGCTGCCTGAAAGACCGACGAACGCTGCCTGCGAGAAGAGTACCCCGGCGCTCTTCAATGCGCCGGTTCCGCTGTTGAAGGCATTTTCGAGCTTGAAAATGGCAGCGAAGCCATTGCCGAGGTCTTCCCTGCCGTAAAGGCCGAAACGATTCACGGTGAGGATGTTGTTGTTGAACATGACTGCGCTACCGCCCTTCTGACCATTGACCCAGCGCACGCCCCCACCGATGTCGCCATACAGCGTGACGCTGGATTGCGCATGAGACAGACAGGGTGACAGACCGGCAATTAGCGCGGATAAGACGATCTTTTTCATTTGTCTCCTTCGTTCATTGTTATTCGATAAGACCTGCGAAATGATGGGCGATGGCAGATTCGCCTCGACAGATTCGTCGCCACCTTCGGATAGTGTGGAGCAGGAGAACGCCCTCGGCCATCAAGCGTCGGGAATAGAACCATTCCTCCTGGAGATGTCCGTGGTAACGCGAAGTGGCGGCGCGGACGTGCCAATGGCATGTCTGACGGTTATCCCCCTATGCCTGATGCGGCCTTGACGCCGATTTCCTCATCTTTCATTCTCGGGCGACGGTAAAAACATCATCACATTGGAGCCTGCATCGACATGAATCGCCTCGTCCATCGTTCGAATCCCGCGCTGCTCGCCTTTTTGTTGGGCGCGGCATGCGTCTTCGCACCTGCTACGCGTGCGGACGTCCCACGTGAACCTGTCGCGAAAGCCGACAACACCGCCGCTACCGGCGCGCGACCGGAAACCACGCTGCGCTGGAAGCTGCGCAACACGCGCATGTTCATCCCCACCGCGAACGTCGAGCGCGCACGTACGCCCCTCCCGCTGCCCGACGGCCCGCAACTCGATCCGGATTCGATTGCCTTCACGGTGGATGGCACGACGCTCACACTTAGCGACTACCTGCGCCGCACGCAGACCGATGGTTTCATCGTCGTGCGCGACGGGCACGTCGTGCTCGAGCGCTATTTCGACGGCTTCGGCCCGCATCAGACGCATATGTGGGCGTCGATGACGAAATCGGTGACGGGCCTGCTCGCCGCGCAACTGATCACCGCCGGCAAGCTCGCGCCCGACGCGCCGCTCTCGACGTATGTGCCTGAACTCGCCGGCACGCCGTTTGGCGACGCGACACTCCAGCAGAATCTCGACATGGAAGTGCCCGTGCGCTATCCGGCGGCATTGCCACCGGACCTCGGGCTCTTTGCGGCAGTCGGCTTCGTACCGCGCGGGAGTGGCGCGCCCGACAGCATCCATCGCTTCCTGAAAGCCGCGCTGCCTTCGCCCGATGCACGCGCGGGTGGACTCTGGTATTACCAAAACGGCTCGCCGGAAGCGGTGGCATGGGCGATCCGGCGCGTGACGGGCGAGTCGTGGAGTGCGCTCGCATCGCGCGAGATCTGGAGCAAGCTCGCCGACGACGACGCCGATATCGTCGTAGATCACACCGGCACGGAAATGGCAAGTGCGGGCCTCAACACCACGTTGCGCGATGCGGCGCGCTTTGGCGAACTCGTGCGCACGAGCGCGACCGGCGACAACGCGCGCTTTCCCTCGAGCTCAACACGCCTCGCCCTGCAACCGGCCTCGAACGCCGCGGCTTTCGCAAAGGGCAATCTCGCGCCTGGCCGGCCTGGCTACAGTTATCGGGACTACTGGTATCAATTGAACGATGGCGATGGTTCATTCGCGGCGAGCGGCCGCTTCGGTCAGGCGATAGTCGTCGATCCGCGTGCGCGTCTCACGGTCGTCAAGTTCTCATCGTCGCCCGATCAGGCAGCGCGCCCGACGAGCGCAACGGGCGGAGCGATCGAGCACGCGCCGCTCGATACGGCCGACGCCTTGCATCGTGCAGTCATTGCCATCGCGAAGGCGGCGCGACGCTGAGTGCGATAGGAGCCCGATTTGCGCACGCAACTGGCGCATCCGCACTCGACTCGTCAGAAGGGCGTAGGTGGCTATCGAGTTATTTTGAGGGCATTCGATGCTTTCTACAAAGTCGTCCTAGCAGCGGCCATTTCCGCCGTCAGAGCGGAAACCAGCGTCACCGAACCAGAGAGGTTGGAGGGGCGGCACTCGCGGCTGAACACTGCCCATGCTTCTCGCGCTTGTCGTTGCGGCTGGCTGCGTGGCAGCGTTGGCGCGTGCATGCGACGAGGTCCCGAGGGGCCGGCACCTAGGATTCGCCGGCCGATCGCCAGTCGCTGCCCTCCGTCGCGAGCAGCAGCGCGTGATCGCGCACATCGGGCGGCCAGTGTTCGACGGCGCTCAGCAGGCTCGCATGGTCGTCCGACAGCAGCGCCTGGACGGCGCGATCGGTATCGTCCAATTCGCCCGCCATGGTCGACACGAAACGACAGGCCCGCTTCCGCGCTTCGTAGCCGGGGTCGTTTGCCGGGTGGCGCTGGATCTGCATCTCGATGAGCTTGCGCAGGGCGGCGGACAGGTTGCCGGATTGCGCGGCCAGCCACGCCCATTGATGCGGCAGCAGCGTCACTTCGCGCGACACCACCCCGAGCCGGGGCCGGCCGCGGCCGTGCAGCCCGCGCGGGCGCGCCTCGTCATCGGCTTCCGGCGTGTCGGCGGCACGGGTGGGCTGGCCGGTGTCGGCAGTCGGCAGGTAGATATCGATGTCGATGGCGCAGCCGGTCGTGTTGTCGATGACCAGGAGCGCTCCCGCCGTCCCGTATTCCATGAGGTGACGCGCGGCTGTCACGACGACCGGAAGCGAGCCGGACGCGAAGCACTGAGAGCCGTGAAAGCCGGTGTACTTCGGGTATCGGCGAACTTTCAAACCGTTTGTATGGTGTGATGGCCGTTGTGCAAGCGCAGTCCTTGATCATGCGGGGTGGGGAGGCTGCGTTCGCGGCGGCGGGATTGAGGACGCGGCGTCGCCGTCCCGGCAGGGACGACGGCGACGCGATGCGCGAGCTCACCGCCTGAAGGCGGAATAAAAGAGGGTTGCCGAGAACATCAACAGCACCAGCGAGGCGCAGCGCAGCAGGGTCGAGGCGCGATCCGCCCAGGCGCGATTCGAGGTCAGCAGGCCGCCGAGGCAGGCCCAGCCGATGCCGATCGGCAGCAGGACCAGGAGAAACACGCCGATGGTGCAGGCGAACTGGCTCGCGGAGCCGAAGGCGGTGAGCGGGAACAGCGTACTCGCGAACAGCAGCGCCTTGGGATTGGTCAGCGTGGCCAGGAACAGGTCGCGCGTGCTGACCGGGCCGGAGCTGAGCTCGCGCAGCTTCGGGCCCTGGGTCCACATCTTCAGCGCGAGAAAGAAGATGAATCCGGCGCTGAGCACCTTGATCGCGCTGAGCATCCAGCTGTTGCCGGCAACCAGGCTCAGCAGGAAGAAGCCCCATATCGAGATTGCGACGACGTAGCCCGCCGCCTCGGCGCCCACCAGCCGCCACGTGTCCCGGATGCCGGCCTTCAGGCCGGCCGAGAGCAGCAGCGTATTGGTCGGTCCCGGCACGATCAGCACCAGCGAGACATAGAACGACATCTTCAGCATTGCATCTATCGTAGGCACGATGCTCCCTCGGCATGTCGGATTCGGAACCGCCGTGTCCCGGACACGGGGGACGTTCTCCCGTGCGCCGCTGCATATGGGGTCGGCCGCGTGGAGATGTGAGGCTTGGATTTCGCGAGAAGGTGCTCGAATGCCGCGTACCGCGGCGTAGTCTCGCCGCCGTCTGGCAGCGCGGGCGTGCAGGCATGGGAGACCGGGCACGGCCTAGTGTGGGCGAAGCACGGAGCGCGATCAAACTGCGAAATTTAGTAGGTAGGAAGTCCGACACAAGCCCTACCCGTTCAGTTAGGATCGCTGCACTCGGACGTCATGCACCGCTGGCCGAAAGCGCGTAATGGCCATGGCGGCGTCCGCGGCGCGCGGCATTCAATATCCCGGCGTTCCCTGTCGCAGCTTATATGAGTAGAGGAACTAAATAATGAATGGGTTTGTGGAAAAAACCGCCACATTGCCACCGTCGTCGACACGCGAGGCATTGAAGATCTCGCTGCCGATCATGATCTCGCAGTTCGTCGTGATGATCGGTGGCTTCGTCAGCAACTTGCTGCTGTCGCGCGTCGACGCCACCACCTTCGCCGCCGGCCTGCTGATCAACGCGGTGCAAATGCTGCTGATGACGGTGGTGTTCGGCATGTTGTTCGCCCTGAGCCCGCTGATCGGCCACGTGAAGGGCGAGGGCCGCGAGCCCGAGCGGATCGGGCATCTGTTCTCGGCGGCGCTGGCAGTGGCGATGCTGTTGTGCGTGCCGACCATCGTCGTGCTGCTGTTCATCGGCCCGATCCTCACGGCCCTGCACCAGCCGCCCGAGCTGGTCGGCGCCTGTACCGGCTTCTTCCGCATCTATGTTTATTCGCTGCCGGCCGTCGGCATCATCTCGGTCTGCGTGCAGCTGCTGTTGGGCATCCTGAAGCAGGCCCTGGTGCTGCTCTACAGCCTCTGCAGCCTGTTGCTGACGACGCTGCTCGGCTACCTGCTGATCTTCGGCAAGTTCGGCTTCCCGATGCTCGGCCTCGAGGGCCTGGCCTGGGCGCAGTCGATCACGGCCTGGGCGGCGGCGCTGGTGCTCGGCGGCTTCGTGCTGAGCCACGGCAGCCACCGTCCCTACGGGCTGCTCGCGATGCACGGACAAGCAGTCAAGCAGGGCGTGACGCGCATCGTCAAGGTCGGCCTGCCGATCTCGGTGCAGATGGGCAACGAGATCCTGTCGTTCTTCGTGACCACGGTGATGGTGGGCTGGCTCGGCATCGCCGCGCTGAACGTGCAGCAGGTCGCCACGCGCTACCTGCTGTTGCTGGTGATCCCGATCGTCGGCCTGTCGCAGGCGGCCACCGTGGTGGCGAGCCGGCACTTCGGCGGCGGCCGGCTCGGCGCCGTGAAAGAGGTCGGCGACGCCTACACGCGCATGGGCGTGATCTATTCGCTGATCGTGCTGGCCGCCTTCGCGCTGGTGCCGAGCCTGTTCGTGCGTGTATTTGTGGCCGACACGCCGGAGAACGCCGGCATCTACCACACGCTGTCGATCATCCTGGTGCTGATCGCCGTCGGGCAGATCTTCGACGCGGCGCGCAACACCCTGACGGGCGCGCTGCGCGGCCTGCAGGACACCAAGTTCCCGATGAAGGTCAGCATGATCCTGATCTGGCCGGTGGGCGTGCCGCTCGCCTACGTGATGGGATTCACGCTTGGCTGGGGCCTCGTCGGCATCACCGTCGCGCACGACCTCGTCATGGCGGTCGGTGCGCTGATCCTCTGGCAGCGCTGGAGAAACCGTTTCCCTCGCCAGGCCTGATCGCCTGCGCCGCGCGCCTGCGCGGCCGGGCGCCGGGACGTGTTCGGGCCGGGGGGCTCGCAACAGGAGACAGCAATGGCAACGACATCGACGCTCGCGAGCGTCGCGATACGGCTTGCCCTGTTCGGCGTCGCCCTCGCTGGCGGCTCGCTGCAGGCCGCGCCTGGCTACGGCGGCGGCGAGGTCGAGTGGCCGCAGTACGCGGCCGACCAGGCCTCGTCGAAATACCTGCCGGTCGACCGGATCAATCCCGGCAATGTCCGTCACCTGGTCCAGAAGTGGGTGTGGGACTCGCCCGACAACGCGATCGTGGCGCAGGCCAATGCCGGCGGCATGAAGCTCTGGCCGAACGCGAACGAGGCCACCCCGCTGATGGCGGGCGGGCGCCTCTACGTGATCACCTCGCTCAGCGAGATCGCGGCGATCGACGCGGCCACCGGCAAGACGCTGTGGGTCTTCAATCCGAAGAGCTACGTGGCCGCGGACGGCACCAGCTTCGCCTATCCGCCGAACATCGGCTTCGTGCAGCGCGGCGTGTCGTACTGGAAGCATGACGGCGTGGAGCGGATCTTCTTCGCCACCGGCAGCGCGCTGCTGATCTCGCTCGATGCGCGCACCGGCAAGCCCGACAGCGGCTTCGGCAGCGGCGGCGTGATCGACCTGAAGCAGGACCTGCGCCGCAGCGTATCGCAGACGCTGTACGGCATGAGCTCGCCGCCGATCGTGTGCGGCGGCGCGGTGATCATCGGCTCGAACATCCTCGATTTCCCGCTCGCGCAGCCGATGGCGCCGGGAGACGTGCGCGGCTTCGACCCGCGCACCGGCCAGCTGCTGTGGACCTTCCACACCGTGCCCGAGAACGGCGAGACGGGCGCCTCCACCTGGGTCGGCAACGCCAACGTGAATACCGGCGGCGCCAATGTCTGGGCGCCGATGAGCTGCGACAGCGAATCGGGCATCGCCTATCTGCCGGTCAGCACGCCCGCGAACGACTACTACGGCGGCCGGCGCGTCGGCGACGGCTGGTTCGGCGACAACCTGCTGGCGCTGCGCGGGCGCACCGGCAAGCTGGTCTGGAACTACCAGCTGATCCACCACGGGCTGTGGGACTACGATCCGCCCGCAGCGCCGACGCTGTTCGACGTCTGGCACGACGGCCGGCTCGTGAAGGCGGTCGCGCAGGTCTCCAAGCAGGGTTTCGTCTACGTGTTCGACCGCACCAACGGCAAGCCGGTCTGGCCGATCGTGGAGCGGCCCGCGCCGCCCTCGACGCTGCCCAGCGAGGTGGTCTCGCCCACCCAGCCGACCCCGACCAAGCCGCTGCCGTTCGATCGCCAGGGCCTGGCCGACGACGACCTGATCGACTTCACGCCGGCGCTGCGCGCCGAGGCGCGCGCCACCGCCGCGAAATACGTGCACGGGCCGCTCTACACGCCGCCCTCGCTCGACCAGACCGCCACGGGCGGCACGCAGGGCACGCTGATGATGCCCGGCAATGTCGGCGGCAGCAGCTGGACCGGCGCCGCCTACAGCCCCGAGACGGGGTACCTGTACGTCCCCTCGGTAACCAAGCCGTCGGTGATCGGCCTGTTCCCGTTCTCGACCGAGACGTACGCGGGCGTGCCGAAGATGCTGACCATGCCCGACGGCCTGCCGATCTCGAAGCCGCCCTACGGGCGCCTGACGGCGATCGACATGCGCACCGGCGACCACGCCTGGATGCGCCCGGTGGGGCGCGGGCCGGTCGATCACCCGGCGCTGGCGGGGCTCAAGCTCGGCCCGCTGGGCTGGGACCGCCGCAGCTTCTTCATCGCCACCAACGGCCTGCTGTTCGGCACGCAGGAGGGGATCGTGACCGCGAACCCGACGCAGCTGAGTCAGACCACCACGCTGAACCTGATCAAGAACGACGACGCCTACCTGTGGGCGCTCGATCCGCGCACCGGCCGCACGCTGCTCGAACTGCCAATGCGGTACGGCAACGCCTCGGGCTCGCCGATGACCTACGTCACCGACAACCGGCAGTACATCGTGGTGCCGGTCGGCGGCGGCGGCAATCCCGCGCGGCTGGTCGCCTACGGTTTGCCCTGAACCCGTTACGAAGGAGAAGCTCGTGCTGACCGCTCCAACACGTACCCACGTTCGCCCCGAACTGTCGCTGCTGCTGCGCTCGCTGGGCTCGCGCCTGACCCAGGCGCGCCAGGCCATCGATCCGGCGCGGATGAATCAGATCCTGGCCCAGCCGCACCTGTCCGAATACGAGCCGCGCCAAGTGGTGCACGGCCTCGAGAAGTGCGAGGCCGCGCGGCATCGCTACCAGCAGCGGCTGCTGGCGCGCACCATCCTGCAGGACCATCACTACGAGCGCGAGGCGATGGCCGCCGACTGCGAGGAGATCTACGCGGCCGTCGCATCCGAGAACCCGGTCGCCTCGGCCGTGCCGCTGCCCCGCGTCGATTTCCGCACCATCACGCCGGAGGCGTTCCACGAGAACTACGTGCGCCGCCCGCATCCGGTGGTAATCGAGAACGTCGGCCATGATGCCTCGTCCTATCACCTCGACGCGCTGGTCGAGCGCTACGGCAAGGATGTCGTGCCGATGATGCGCATCGACACCGGCGAGAACTACGAAGGGCCGCTCGCCGAGCTGCTGGAGGGCAAGTCCTACCTGGCCAACAGCGACCGGCTGTTCATCGACCATTCCGAGCTCGAGGAGAACCTGTATTCGTCCTCGTTCGCGCCGTACACGAAGATGACGCGGATCTCCTCGCAGCTGTTCATCTCGAACGGCGGCGCGGGCAGCCCCTCGCATTTCGGCAAGATCGCGAACACCTTCTACCAGCTCGAGGGCGTGAAGGTCTGGAGCCTGGTCGATCCGGCCTTCCTCTACCTGGTGTATCCGCTGCTGCTGCCCGGGGATGCCGTCACGGCCCTGCACTGGCAGGACGAATCGGATCACGAGCGCTGTCCGCTGTTCCGCTTCTGCCCGCGCTACGAGGCCGTGCTGCAGCCCGGCGACGTGCTATGGAATCCGTATTACTGGTTCCACTCGGTCAAGAACCAGACCAAGCGCACCGTGGCCGTGGCCGACCGCTGGTTCGGCGTGCCCGGCAAGGACTTCCTGAGCCCCGCGCCGCTCTACGACTTCGCCTCCACGCTGTGCCCGCAAAGCGTCGATCTCGACAGCTACGTGCAGTGGATGCAGATCCAGCAGAGCGTCACCAAGCGCAAGATCCCGTGGTACGAGCGCGTCTCGCATGGGCGCCGCTACCGCGCCTTCGATTCCGCCTATAACGCCGCCGCTTTCGGGCTGCAGCCGCCGGACCTGAGCCGCGGCGTGTTCAGCCACGACTGACGCGGCCCCGACTCCGCTGGCGGCCGAGCCCGGCCGCCGGCCATCGAATTTTCACGAGGGTGTCACGATGAAGCGCAACTACATCGGACTCGGCACGAGTCCGCACGATCCGTCGCTCGCGATCGTCGATTCGCAGGGCCAGCTGGTGTTCGCCGAGGACGCGGAACGCTATCTGCAGAACAAGCGCGCCTGGAATGCTCCGCCCGACGATTTCATCCGCATCGGCAAGCTGCTCGGCCAGTACTGCGAGCCCGACGCGGAATTCGTGATCGTCGGCAGCTGGCGCCGGAAGTTCTTCAAGCGCTTGCAGTTCTTCGCCTTCGGGCCGCTCAGGGGCATGATCCGGCGCAAGATCGGCGCCGACAATTTCGACATGCTGCGCTGTATCGCCAGCTACGCGAACGTGCGCCACGGCATCAACACCGAGGCGCACCTGCAGCGCGTGTTCGGCCGGCGTCCCGTGATCCACCGCGAATACGAGCATCACCTGACCCACTCGGCGGCGGCCTGCTTCGGCAGCATCTTCTCCGACGCGATCAGCATCGTGATCGACGGCCTTGGTGAATCGACCTCGTGCAAGGTGTTCCACTTCGACCGCGGCGCGCATCGCGAGCTGTCGACCAAGCCCTCGCAGGGCAGCTTCGGCCAGTACTACAGTCTGCTCTGCGAGCTGTGCGGCTTCGACCCGATCGGCGGCGAGGAGTGGAAGGTGATGGGCCTGGCACCCTACGGCAGCCGCAACGAGCGCTACTACGGCCTGCTGCGCGGCCTGCTGGAAGTGGACGACCTGCGCATCCGCGAGGGGCGCGGCGCGGCGGCCGCGATCGGCGAGCTGGTCAAGCTGCGCCGCACGCGCGACCAGCCGGCGATCGAGTTCGCCGACCTCGCCTATACCGGGCAGCTCGTGTTCGGCGAATTCGTCGACGAGCTGCTGGCCAACGCGCATCGGCGCGGCCTGTCCGACAACCTGGTGCTGTCGGGCGGCTGCGCGCTGAATTCGGCCTATGTCGGCAGCCTCGCGGGCCGCGGCCCGTTCAGCCGCAGCCATGTGTTCTGCGCGCCGGCCGACAACGGCAATTCGGTCGGTGCCGCGTGGCTGGCCTATCACGAGGATCACCCGGGTGTCTGGCAGCCGCGCGCCGAGGTGCAGTCGCCCTATGTCGGCAGCCACCTGTCGAGCGACGCGCTTGGCAAGCTGCTGGAATACGGCGGCTTCGACGCAGAGCGTGTCGCCGACACCGGCGAGCTGTGTCGGCGCGTCGCGACCTCGCTGAGCGAGGGCAAGATCGTCGCCTGGGTGCAGGGCCGCGCCGAGTTCGGCCCGCGTGCGCTCGGCAACCGCTCGATCCTCGCCGACCCGCGCGATGCCGACGTGAAGGAGCGGATCAATGCGAGGGTGAAGTTCCGCGAGGAATTCCGGCCGTTTGCTCCGTCGATCTTGGCCGAGCATGCGCGGGCCTATTTCGAGCATGCCTGCGAGACGCCCTACATGGAGCGCGCGCTGCGCTTCCGCCCCGAGATGGCCCCGCGCGTGCCGGGCGTGGTGCACGTGGACGGCACCGGGCGCCTGCAGACCGTCAAGCGCGAGCTGAACCCGCGCTACCACGCGCTGATCGAGGCCTTCCACGCGATCACCGGCGTGCCGATCCTGCTCAATACCAGCTTCAACGTGATGGGCAAGCCGATCGCGCACTCGGTCGAGGATGCGATCGCGATCTTCGCGACCAGCGGCATCGACGTGCTGGTGCTCGACGACGTAATCGTCCACAAGGGCGGCGCGCGGCGCGAGACGCCGGCCGCGCGGCAGTACGAGGCGCACGGGGCGGATACGTCGCTGGTGCTCGACGACTAGGCAGGAATCGGCATCCGGAGCCCGCGGGGCCGCCGCTCGCGTCTCGTCGCGCCTCAGGCGCCGGCCGGCTGATTATCCCGCTCGCGCGCGAGCCGCAGCCTGTCGCGCAGGCGCTGCTTGGCTTCCGGGTCCTTCGGCTTGACCCAGTCCCAGCCGATCCGCTCCCAGTCCGGATCCTTCGGGTCCAGGCCGATATCGATGATGTGCGGCGCCTGCGCCAGGAAGCAGTGGCCCTTGAACTGCAGCAGGTAGAAGCCGCGATGTGTGTCGAGATACTCGCGCGCCTCCTCGTAGCTCGGGAACCAGACGTTCAGGTTGAACTCGCTCGCGTTGAACTTGTAGAGCTCGGTCTCGGCGATATCGTCCGAGCCTTCCTGCTGCGCACGCAGGTGCCGGTTCAGGGCCGGCCAGTCCTCATGTCCCGACTCGCGCGCCAGCAGGTCCAGGTACTTGCCGACCGGCAGCGCCTGCAGCCGCTTGCGCAGCACCGCGTCGCTGTCGGCGCTCAGGCCGAGACGCTCGCGCAGGCGCTGCACCACGGGATGCTGCGCGAGTGCGCCGGCTTCGTCGTCGAGCGCCTGCCGGACCGTTTTCTGCAGGCGTGCCGCCTGCAGCCGGTATTTGTCGATGGGGCTGATGGTCTTCATGGTGGTTTCCGATAGAACGGGTTGCATCGGCGATGCCCGCGGGCGGACATGCGGGTGGTGCGGCCATCTCCGCTTGGACGGGCAGCCGCGCGAAATGTTCGGCCAGGCCGCGCGTGGAATTCGACGCGCGCGGCGGACCGCGGCTGGCGACACGCCCGTCGCGGCCGGGATACGCCGGTATCGATAACCGGGCGTCGCGCGTGCGCAATCCCCACGCGCCGATCGGGGCGATTGCGGATGAAACCATTTGCGCGGGCCGCCTGCCACTCGGAAATTTAGTAGGTGTTCCGATCCGCGCTTCGCTGGTTAAGATGGGTTCGAGGCGAATCAATCGAGCAGGCGTCGATGACGAAGCCGCTTTCGTCATCGTCACCGCACGTCGCGTCGCGAACGCGATTCTTCCGGCGGGTCATGTCGTCAGCGTGCATGCCCGCGTCTCAGGGTCGTGCGCCCCGATCGCATCCGGATCGAGGCATGACTGCCTTCCCCGGCAACCTGCCTGCGGCCCGGCGCTTGCGAGCGGCCGGTCCCCACGGGCCATTTTCATCATCGATTTCGATCATTCAAGGATGGAGGCGTGGATGGAAGCTGATGTCGCAATCTTGGGGGGTGGGTTGGCTGGCTTGTCGCTGGCGCGTCAGTTGCGGCTCGAGAAGCCGGACATCCGCATCGTGGTGCTCGAGCGCGGCAAGCGCCCGGCGCAGGAGGCCAGCTACAAGGTGGGCGAGTCAAGTGTGGAGGTGGCCGCGCATTATTACGGCGAGCGCTTGAAGCTCAAGGCCCACATCGACGAGGCGCAGTTGCCCAAGCTCGGCCTGCGCTTCTTCTTCCCGCACGGCGACAACAGCGACGTCACGCAGCGGCTCGAGATCGGGCCGAGCGACTACCCGACCGTGCCGAGCTACCAGCTCGACCGCGGCCGCTTCGAGAACTTCCTCCACGATCAGGTGCTGGCCGACGGCGTGACCGTGTTCGACCGCGCCCGCGTGCAGCGTGTCGAGTTGCGTCCCGGCGAGTTGCACGAGATCGGCTTCGTGCACGGCGACGAGGTCAAGACCGTCACGTGCCGCTGGGTGGTCGACGCGGCCGGCCGCAGCAAGATCCTCAAGCGCAAGCTCGACCTCGAGAAGGACGGCAATCTGCGCAACGGCGCGGTATGGTTCCGGCTCGGCGCCGAAGTCGACATCTCCGAGATGAGCGACGATCCCGACTGGCTCGCGCGCACCGGCCCGTCGCGGCGCTTCAGCACCAATCACTTCATGGGCCCCGGCTACTGGGTCTGGTTCATTCCGCTCGGCTCGGGCTCGACCAGCGTGGGCATCGTGTTCGACAACACCATGCACAACGTGAAGGAGATGAACTCGTTCGAGAAGTCGATGGAATGGCTGCGCAGGAACGAGCCGCAATGCGCGGACATGGTCGAGCGCTATCGCGACACGCTGCAGGACTTCCTCTGCTACCAGGACTATTCCTACAGCTGCAAGCAGGTCTATTCGGCCGATCGCTGGTGCATCACGGGCGAGGCCGGCGTGTTCATCGACCCGTTCTATTCGCCGGGCAGCGACTTCATCGCCTACAGCAACGAGTTCGTCGGCGACCTGATCCTGCGCGACCTGCGCGGCGAGGACATCGCGCCGCTCGCGCGCGCCTACGACCGCGTGTTCCTGCAGCTCGCGGAGGTGGTGTTCATGCTCTACGAGGGGCTCTATCCGAAGTTCGGCAACGGCTTCGTGATGACGCAGAAGATCCTCTGGGACAGCGTGATCTATCTCGGCGTGACCTGCCTGCTGTACTTCCACCACAAGTGGCACGACCTGGCCTTCCTGGGCCGCATCGACAACGAGCTGGCGCGCTACAACGACCTGCTGCGCTCGGTGGCCGACCACTTCAAGCGCCAGCCGATCCTGCACGACGCGTCGCTGGCCGGCGAGTACGTCGACCTGACCAAGACCTTCCTGTTCGGCCGCAACCTGAACCAGGAGCTGCTGATCGAGCATCCCGACGACGATGCGCTGATCGCCAAGCTGCGCGAGAACATCGGATTGCTCGAGGAGCTGGCCGTGAGCATCCACAACAACGTCGACATCTCGCGCAACCTCCAGCCGCTGCGCGCGGCGGAACCGGCCTGAGAGGAACCGACATGTCGCCGTTCGAGAAAAACCTGGCCCTGCGCAGGGCCGTGCTGGACGTGATGGAGCAGGGCGGGTGCTACCGGCGGATCATGGACGGCGGCCCCGAACTGGATCGCGTGAAGGAATTCCTGCTGCGCATGGCGCGCCCCGAGCACGGCGAGCGCCTGCCCAAGCAGCACCCGACCTTCCTGCCGATCTTCCCCGGCCTCGACAACCGGCCGATCCGCAGCCCCGAGGGCGACCCGGTGGCCGACTACTTGCGCGCGGCCACGCCCGCGATCCGCAACGAGGCGCTGCGCCTGCGCAACCGCGTGCTGTCCTTCACCGGAGGCGTGGTGACCGACGGCGCCTGGCTGATCTACCCGCTCTGGTACATGGGCACGCAGCTGCCGTTCATGACCATGCACTGCCCCGAGCTCAAGCGCATCGCCGCCGAGCTGCCGCACTGCGGCGTCGCGCATCCGTTCTCTGAGGCGCTGCTGTCGTGGCAGGAGCCGAACACGCACCTGGGCGCGCACTGCAGCGTTGACTCGCTGCGACTGCGCTACAGCGTCGGGATCATCGTCGATGCCGACTGCACGCTGCGCGTTGGCGAGATCCGCAAGCAATGGCAGGTCGGCGAATCGATCGTGTTCGAGGACTGCTTCGAGCACGAGGCCTGGAACGGCCCGAAGAGCCGCCTGGTGTTCATCATCGACGCCTGGCACCCGGATCTCTCCCTGATCGAGCGAGAGGCGCTGCAGGCCATGTTCCGCAAGCGCGAGGTGCGCGACATCCTCTGCGAATTCCGCATGTCCGAGCCGATGCGGCCGTTCCTCGCGCAGCGCTTCGCCGAGGAGGATCGCGATCCGCTGCTGGCGCGCTACTGGGATGCCGGGGCCGCCATCACGGCGCCGCGCATTACCGACTGGGGCACCTGGAACACGGTGCCGGTGTTCTCGTGAGGCGTGGCCCGCGCAGCGCCGTCACGGCACCGCGCGGAACGGTTCGATGGGCCCGCCGTCGCGCACGTCGCGGCGGCTCGCAGGAGGATCGTCTGATGGCTGTTCAGGATGTCCATGCGTGGTTTCATGCGCCGCTCGACGCGGCGCCCGAGGCGAGGCCGCGCGCCGCGCTGGTCTGCTTCCCCTACGCGGGCGGCGGCCCCTCGGCCTATCACGCCTTCTGCCGCGCGCTGCCGCCGCAGCTGCGGCCGCTGGTGGCGCGGCTGCCGGGCCGCGAGGCGAGCCGGCAGATCCCGCCGCTAACCGATCTCGACGATATCGCCGCGCACCTGGCAGAGGCGCTGCCCGAGGCCGCGGGCGGCCTGCCGATGGTGTTCTGGGGGCACAGCATGGGCGCCCTGGTGGGTTTCGAGGTGGCGCGCCGGCTCGGCGCCGAGGCCGGCCCGCGCTGCCTGGTGGTGTCGGGCTGCAAGGCGCCGCAGCTGCCGCGCGTGCCACGCCCGGTGCCGGTGGAAGCGCTCGACGACGCGCGCTTCGTGCAACTGCTGCAAGGCTACGGCGGCATGCCCTCGGTGATCCTCGACAACCCCGACCTGCTCGCGCTGCTGCTGCCGCAGATCCGTGCCGATTTCGTGGCAATGGACGGCTATCGCTACCGCGCCGGCGCACCGCTCGACTGCGACCTGCTGTGCGTGAACGGCGCCTCGGACCACCTGGTCGGCCGCGACGCGGCCCGCGCGTGGGCGACCCAGACCTCGCGCCAGGCCGCGTGCGAATGGCTGCCGGGCGGTCACTTCTTCATCAACGAGAGCCGCGCCGCGCTGGTGAGGCTGATCGTCGATGCCGCCGAGGATGGCGTGGTGCCGTCCGACGCGGCCCTGCCGAGAGGCGCCTGACATGCTGGAACTGATCAACACCTACCTGCACGGCTATGCCGCCGTGCCGTTGCTGTCGGCCTGCCGCGAGCTCGGAATTCTCGCCGCGCTGCAAGCGGGCCCGGTCGGCCTGACGCGGCTCGGCGCGGACCTGCGCGCGAACCCCGGCTATCTGCGCCTGGCATTTCGCGCGCTGCACGCGCTCGACTGCGTGGCCTCGGACGATCACGAGACCTATGGGGCGACCGCGCGCTTTCGTGCCTGCGCCGCTCTGCCCGAAGGCATCGACACGCTGTACCGGATCGACTTCGACGCCTGCCTGGGCGAAGGCACGCAGGCGACGCGGCTGGAACCCTGGTTCGCGCTGTCGGCGCGCGGCTGGGATAGCGAGGATACCGAATGGGCGCAACTGCTCGACGGCGCATTGACGGTTCCGCTGCTGCTTGCGCTGGCCAGGCGCGGAGTGGGGCGCGGCAACGGAGATGACGACGCGCGACTGGACACGCGTGTGCATCCGGCGCTGCACGCGATGCTGCGCGACTGGCTCGCGGCGCGCCAATGGCTCGCGCCGGCGGACGGGCTCAGGCTCAACGAGCGCGGCCGGCACCTGTGCGAGCGCGCGTTGACGATGGGCGTGACCGCCTCGTACCGGCCGATGCTGATGGCGCTGCCCGAGCTGATCGGCGGCGATCCGCGCCGGGTGCTGACGCGCGACGCCGACGGCCACGAGACCTATGTGGACCGCACCCTCAACGTGATCGGCAGCGGCTTCCAGCACGGCAAGTATTTCAACGACATGGCCGACCTGGTGGTCGAGCTGTTCGACCGCGAGCCGCTCGACGCGCAGCCGCGCTACATCGTCGACATGGGTTGCGGCGACGGCGCCCTGCTGCGCCATCTGTACAAGGCGATCGCGACGCGCTCGGCGCGCGGCCGCTGCCTCGATGGGTACCCGCTGCTGTTGATCGGCGCCGACTACAACCAGCGCTCGCTCGACGCCGCCGGCCGCACGCTCGAGGGCCTGCCGCACCTTCTGGTGCATGCCGACATCGGCAAGCCGCAGGCGCTGCTCGACGCGCTGCGCGAGCACGGCATCGACGATCCCGACGCGATCCTGCACGTGCGCTCGTTCCTCGACCACGACCGGCCGCTGGACCTGACGGCCGAGCCGGCCGATGCGGCGCAGCCTGCCGCCGACGATCACGTCTACGTGGACGCGCGCGGCAACTGGCTGTCCTCGGCGCGCGTCGCGCGCGACCTGCGCGAGCATCTTTCGCGCTGGGCCGGCATCATAGGCCGCCATGGCCTGATCGTGCTCGAGGTGTTCGCGCTGCCGGTGCGGCTCACGCGCGAGTATTTCAGCCAGACCGAAAGCTTCAGCTTCGATTTCTATCACGCGCTGTCGCGCCAGGCGCTGGTCGACGCCGGCACCTTCCACCAGGCGCTGGCCAGCGCCGGGCTCTATCCGGATCGCGAATCGCTGCGCCGCTACCCGAGCGTCACGCCGTTCTCGCGGATCGTGCTGCAGCGCGTGCATCCCAAGCCGTTCACGATCCGTACCTTGCAGTCGGACGACATCCCGGCCCTGCTCGAGATCGACGCGCGCTGCTGGCCCGAGCCGCTGCGGTTGTCGCGCGAGGCGATCGAGCAGCGCCATCGCCGTTTCCCCGAGGGGCAGTTCGTCGTCGAATACCAAGGGCGCGTGGTCGGCGTTCTCTACACGCAGCGCATCGACGATCTCGATGCCGTGCTGGGGCGCCGTCATGCCGACTACGCCGAAGCGCACGTCGCCAACGGCCGCTACTGGCAACTGATCTCGATCAGCGCGCATCCCGATTTCCCGTCGCTGGCGCTCGGCGACCAGCTGCTCGAACACGCGCTCGACCTGGCCGCGCTGACGGCCGGCGTCGAAACGGTCTACGGCATCACGCGTTGTCTCTCTTTTATTTCGCAATCCGAAACGATGGAGGCCTATATCGGCCTGCGCGACGCGCACGGTCACCCCGTCGATCCGCTGCTGCGCTTCCATCACCTGCATGGCGCCAGCATCGAGCGCGTGGTACCGGGCGCGCGCCCCGAGGACCTCGACAACGGCGGCGACGGCGTGCTGATCCGCTACGAGCTTTCGGCGCGCTTCCGCGCGGCGGGTGCGGCGGCCCTGCCGGCGGCCGGCGATGAGTGTCGCGAGCGCGACACGCTCGAAGTCGTGTCCGAATCGGTCCGGCGCATCATGCGCGTGCCCGACAGCTTCGCGGCCGATTGCCCGCTGCGCGAGCTGGGCCTCGATTCGATGGGGCTGATGGAGCTGCGCCTGCTGCTCGGCGCCGCGTTCTCGATCGAGTTCGATCCGGCCGCGTTCTTCAGCTATCCGACCGCGCGCGCGATCGCCGGCCATATCGACGCGCAGCGCCGGCCGGCCGATGCCGCCGCCTCGGCCTCGGTGGGCCGTGCCTCGTTCCCGGCCCGGCCGGACGCGTCGCGGCGGGCGGATGCCTCGGCCGATTCGACGAACCCGGGCGCTGCCGCCGGCACGCGCGAGACCGAGGTGGCGATCGTCGGCATCGCGCTGCGTTTCCCGGGCGGCATCGACACGCCGCAAGCCTACTGGCGCATGCTCGACGAGGGCCGCTGCGTGATCGGCGAGCGCCCCGACACGCGCTGGCGCGAATATCGCGAGGAGCTGGCCGCGCTGGCGCCGGCCTTGCCGCAGATCCATCGCGGCGGTTTCCTGGCCGAGGTCGACCGCTTCGACGCCGCGTTCTTCCGCATCACGCCGCGCGAGGCGCAGGCGCTCGATCCGCAGCAGCGGCTGCTGCTCGAACTGGTCCACGAGGCCTTCGAGCAGGCCGGCATCGACGCCGACACGCAGGCCGGGCGCGAGGTGGGCGTGTTCCTCGGCGCCTATACGCACGACTACGAGGCGCTGACGCTGCGCGAGCGCGCGCTCGGCGAGATCGACGCCTGGTTCGGCTCGGGCACCGCGCTGTCCACGGCGGCCGGGCGGCTTGCCTATTGCTTCGATTTCCGCGGCCCCACGATGACGATCGACACCGCCTGCTCATCCTCCAGCAGCGCGATCTTCTCGGCTTGCCGCAGCCTGCTCGATGGCAGCGCCTCGCTGGCGGTGGCTGCCTCGGTGAACCTGATGATCGGGCCGTCGCTGAGCGTGGCCTACGGCCGCGCGAGCATGCTCTCGCCCGACGGCCTCTGCAAGACCTTCGATGCCGGCGCGGACGGCTACGTGCGCGGCGAGGGTGGCGTGGTGCTGCTGCTCAAGCGCCTCGACGACGCGCTGGCCGACGGCGACCGCGTCCACGCCGTGATCAAGTCGGCCGCGCTGATGCAGGACGGCCGCACCAACGGCCTGACCGCGCCGAACGGGCAGGCCCAGGTGGACGTGATCCGCCGCGCGCTGGCCCAGGCCGGCTGCGACCCGGCCGACATCGACTATGTCGAGGCGCACGGCACCGGCACGCGGCTCGGCGATCCGGTCGAGATCCAGGCGCTGCACGAGGCCTATTGCGCCGGCGTCGAGCGTGCCGCGCCGCTGTCGGTCGGCTCGGTCAAGACCAATCTCGGTCATACCGAGGCGGTCTCGGGGATGGCCGGACTGGTCAAGGTGGTGCTCTCGATGCAGCACCGCAGGGTGCCCGCGCATCTGCACCTGAACCAGCCCAGCCCGCTGCTCCGGCTCGACGAACGCAACATCGAGATCGCGCGGCAGGCTCGCGACTGGCAGGCCACGCCGGGCCGCCCGCGCCGCGCCGGCATCAGCTCGTTCGGCTTCAGCGGCAGCAACACCCACCTGATCGTCGAGGAATTCGTGGCGCCCGAAGCCATGCCCGCGGCGCCTGTCGCGGCGCCGCTGCCTGCGGTGGTTTCGGCCGCGACGCCGGCCGCGCTGCGCGCCAATCTCGCGGCGCTGGCCGAGTATCTCGAAGCGAGCCCGGCGCCGCTCGACCTGGCGGCGCTCTCTCGCGCGCTGACGGCCGGGCGCGCCCAGCACGCGCGTCGCGTGGCCTTCAGCTTCGATTCGAAGGAGGCGCTGCGCGAGCGTCTCGCGCAGGCCCAGGCCGCCGTCGATCACGACGCGGCACCGCGCGCCGGCCTGCGCATCGCCTTCATGTACACCGGGCAGGGTGCTCAGTATCACGGCATGGCGCAGCGGCTGGCCGGCACCAGCCCGGTGTTTCGTGCGCACCTGGAGCGCTGCGCGGCGCTGGTGCGTGAGCATGCCGGTTTCGACCTGTTCGACCTGATGTGGGGCGAGCCGCGCGCGCGCATCGACGAGACGCGCTACACGCAGGTCGCGCTGTTCTGCGTCGAGCACAGCCTCGCGCTGCTGCTGCGCGAGGCCGGCATCGAGGCGAGCGTGGTGCTGGGCCACAGCGTCGGCGAATACGGCGCGGCCTGCTACGCCGGCGTGATGGAAGAAGCCGCCACGATCCGCCTGCTGAGCCGTCGCGGCGAGCTGATGCACGAGGGCACCGCGCGCGGCGCGATGGTCGCGCTGCTCGCGCCGCTCGCCGAGGTCGAGGCGCTGCTGCGCGGCTTCGACCGGCTGGCCGTGGCCGCGCTCAACGGCCCGCGCAACCAGGTGGTGGCCGGCGATTCGCAGCAGCTCGAGGCGCTGGTGCGGCTGGCCGGCGAACGGCAGATCCCGGCCTTCCCGCTGCCGGTCGAGCGCGCCTTCCACTCGCCGCTGATGGCGCCGATCCTGCCGGGCTTCCGCGAGCTGGCCGAGCGCTTCGCCTATGCCGCGCCGCGCGCGACGCTGATCTCGAACCTGACGGGCGAGGTCTGCCGCGGCGCGCCCGACGCCGGCTACTGGACCGATCACATTCGCCAGCCGGTGCGCTTCGAGCACTCGGTGCGCACGCTGCTCGCGCAGGAGGTCGACCTGGTGATCGAGATCGGCCCGAAGCCGGTCCTCACCCGCATGGCGCAGGCCGTCGCGCCCGCGCCGACACTGCAGTGGCTGCCGGCGCTGGTCGATGCCGAGCGCCATGGCCTCGCCGCGATCTTCGCGAAGGCCAGCGAGGCGGGGCTGGCGGTGAACTGGCGCGTCTATCCGCACGAGAGTACCGCGCGGCTCGACGATTTGCCGCTGTATCGCTTCCAGCGCGAGTCGTACTGGCTGCCGGCTCTCGGCGCGCGCGGCGCGGCACCGGGCGCGGCGCGCGAAGCCGGCGCTGCCTTGCCGGATTCGCCGTCGCAGGCCGGCTCGCGCGTCGAGCCGAATGTCGATGCGGCCGCGCGTACCGAGGTGCGCATCGATCCGGCGCTGGACCGCGCGCCGTGGGCGCACGTGATCGGCCGGCACAGCGTGTTCCCCGCTGGCGGCTACCTCGGCTTGGCGATCGAGGCCGCGCTGCGCTGGCTCGACCGCCCGGCCGGCGTGGTGCTGCGCGGGCTGCGTGTCGAGCAGATGCTGCGGCTGGCCGAGGACGGCGCCTACCGGCTCGAAGCGACGGCCCGGCCGGGCGATCCGGGCGAGGGCGGCGATCCCGCCCGCGCGGCGATCCTGGTGCGCAGCGCGGGCGGCACCGGCGCGGCCTGGACCACGCATGCGCGCGCCACGGCCGAGCCGCTGGCGGCCGGCACCGCCGCGTCCGTGCTCGCGGCGCCCGCCGATACGCAGGCGGTCGCGATGGACGGCGCCTCGTTCTACCGGCGCGTGGCCGCGCTCGGCTACGACTATGCCGCGCCGTTCCGCGGCATTACCTGGCTGCGCCGCGCCGGCGACAGCATCGGCGCCGACCTATCGGCCGCCGGCACGCCCGAGCCGGACGGCTACGCGGCCGCGCCCTGGCGCCTCGACCATTGCCTGCAGACCGTGCTGGCCGCGAGGCTCGAGGCGCTGGAAGCCGATGGCGCGCACCTACTGCTGCCGACCGGCGTCGAGCGCCTGGTCTGGCACGGCCCGCTGCCGGCCGCGCCGCGCGTGGTCTGCCGCGTGCGCGCGCATCACGATGGCGTCGAGGCCGAACTGCGTATCACCGACGCCCAGGGCAAGCCGTGTTGCGAGATGGAGGGCCTGCGCTTTGCGCGCGTCGATCGTCGCGGGCTGGCCGGCGCGGGCGGCGCTGCCTCGGTGGTGTCGCCCGCGTCCGCACCGTCGCGATCCGCCTCGCCGCTGCACGCGCTGCGCTGGCGGCGCGTCGACCCGCCTTCCGTCGCCGCCGACGAGGCCGGCCGGTCCTGGCTGGTCGTTAGCGCCGCCGGCGCGTCGGGCGGTGCCTTCGCCGCCGCGCTCGGCGCGCGCGGTGCCCGCGTCGAGCGGCTCGATCCGCGCGACGCGCATGACGCGGCCGGCCTGGCCGCCTTCGCGCGCAGCCTGGCCGACTACGCCGCGGCGCGGGCCGAGCCGTTCGGCCTGATCCATCTGCACGCGGACGCCGCCGTCGATCTCGCCGTGGTCCGTTTCCTCGCCGGCCTGCCCGCCGGCTGCCTGCATCGCGCGCTGCTGGTCACGCAGGGCGCGCAGGCCGTGGCGGGCGAGTTGCCCGATCTGTCGGCGACCGTGCTCTGGGGGCTCGGCGCCACGCTGCAGGCCGAGGCGCCGCAGCAGGCGGTCACGCTGGTCGATCTGGAGGCGGGCCTCGACGCGCTGGTCGGGATCGAGACCGTGCTCAACGCCGCCGATGCCATCGACGCCGGCGCCGCGCGCGCCCCCGCGTGGCCCGATCATCTCGCGCTGCGCGCGGGCCGCTGGCACCAGCGCGTGCTCGCGCCGGCCACCGCGCGCGGTCCGCTGACGATTTCCGGCGACGGCAGCTACCTGGTGACGGGCGGCCTGGGCGGCCTCGGCCGTCGCGTCGTCGAATTCCTGCATGCACGCGGCGCGGGCCGCATCGTCGTGCTCGGGCGCACGCTGCCGGCCGAGCCGCCGGCCTGGCTCGCGGCGTTGCAGGCGGAACGTGCCGTTGTCGAACTGGTGGCCTGCGATCTAAGCGATGCCGCGCGGGTCGCGAGCGTGCCGGGCACGCTGGGGCGCGAGCTGCCGCTGCGCGGCATCGTGCATGCGGCCGGGGTGCTCGACGATGCGCGCCTGATCGACCAGGATGCGGCGCGCCTGCGGCGCGTGGCGGCGCCCAAGCTCGACGGCGCGCGCCATCTGCTGGACGCGCTGGCTGGCGCATCGCTGGCCGCGTCGCTCGATTTCGTCTGGCTGTTCTCGTCGATCACCGCGCTGCACGGCGGCGCGGGCCAGGCCAACTACGCGGCCGCCAATGCCGCGCTCGACGGCTACGCCCACACGCTGCGCGCACGCGGCGTGCCGGCCACCGCGATCAACTGGGGGCCGTGGCGCGATACCGGGATGCTGGCGCGCGTGGCGCGGCCCGAGGCCACCTATGCGCGGCTGCATGCCGATCCGCTCGAGCCCGCCGAGGCGGCGCGCTGGTTCGATGCGCTGCTCGCCACCGACGGCGCGCAGCTCTGCGTGGTGCACTGGCGCCTCGATGCGCTGGCGCGCGTGCCGGGCCTGCCCGCGCTGCTGCGCGACCTGGTGACGGCCGCGACATCGGTGGCGACACCGGCCACGGCCGGGCAGGCCGGTCCCGCGTCCTACCGGCAGCGGCTCGCCGATGCGCTGCCAGCCGAACGCGCCGCGCTGGCGCGGCGCCTGGTGGCCGAGCAGATCGCGCTGGTCACCGGCATCGCCGCCGCGACGATCGAGCCGGCCGCGCCGCTCAGCATACTCGGCATGGATTCGCTGATGAGCGTCGCGCTCAGCGACGCGCTGGCCCACTGCCTTGGCATCGCCGCCTCGGCCACGCTGCTGTTCGACCACCCGACGCTCGACGCGCTGGCCCTGCACGTGCTGGCGGCCAATGCGCCCGCCGGGTCCGCCGTGGCGGAGGCCGCGTCCGTTGCGCCGGCGGTCGAAGCCACGGAACCCGCCGCGGCCCCGCTCGATACCGAGCTCAGCGAAATCGAGGGATTGCAGGACGACGATCTGGCCGCGCTGCTCGGCAAGGAGTTCATCCGTGAATAAGCCCACCTCGTCCGACGGCTGGAAGGACGACTACCTGAGCCGGCTGTCGCGGCTGTCGAAGAACCAGCTGATGGCGCTCGCGCTCAAGCTCAAGCAGCAGCAACTCGAGCAGGGGCCCGCGGCCGAGCCGATCGCGATCGTCGGCGTCGGCTGCCGGCTGCCCGGCGGCGTGGCCGGCCCGGACGACTACTGGGCGCTGCTGCGCTCGGCCGGCAGTGGCATCGTCGAGATGCAGGACCAGCGCTGGAACATGGCCGCCTACTTCGATGCCGATCCCGAGGCGGGCGGGCGCATTCATACGCGTTCGCTGGGCCTGGTCGACGAGGTCGACCGCTTCGACGCCGACTTCTTCTCGATCTCGCCGCGCGAGGCCGAGTCGATGGACCCGCAGCAGCGCCTGCTGCTGGAGGTGGCCTGGGAGGCGATCGAGCGCAGTGGCCACGCCTGCGCCTCGCTCGACGGGCGCCAGGTGGGCGTGTTCGTCGGCATGATGAACAAGGACTACCTGCACCTGAACGCGCCGGACATCACCGGCGAGGCGGCACGGCATTCGCCCTATTACGCCTCCGGCGAGGCCTTCAGCATCGCGGCCGGACGCCTGGCCTACATCCTCGGCGTGCACGGGCCCTGCATGACGATCGACACCGCCTGCTCGTCCTCGCTGGTGGCCGTGCATCTCGCCTGCCGCAGCCTGCTCGAGGACGAATGCGAGCTGGCGCTGGCCGGCGGCACCTCGCTGATCCTCTCGCCGGAAGCCTCGATCGTCAGCTCGAACGCGCGGATGCTGTCGCCCACCGGGCAGTGCTGGAGCTTCGATCATCGCGCCGACGGGTACGTGCGCGGCGAGGGCTGCGCCGTGGTGGTGCTCAAGCGCCTGTCGCGCGCGCTCGCCGACGGCGACCCGGTGCTGGCCGTGATCGCCGGCTCGGCCGTCAACCACGACGGCCGCAGCCAGGGGCTGACCGCGCCGAACACGGCCGCGCAGATGGCGCTGATGCGCGAGGCCCTCCGCGGCGCGAAACTCGATGCCGCGCGCATCCGCTACGTGGAGGCGCACGGCACCGGCACGCCGCTGGGCGACCCGATCGAGATGAACTCGATCCAGGCCGTCTACGGCGAGGCGCGCGACGAGGCGTCACCGCTCGTGATCGGCTCGGTCAAGACCCAGATCGGTCACACCGAGGCCTGCGCGGGCGTGGCCGGCCTGATCAAGCTCGCGCTGTGCGTCGCGCACGATCGCGTGGTGCCGCAGCGCAATTTCGAGCGGCTCAACCCGCATATCACGCTGCGCGATGGCGTGCGGCTCGCGCTGCGCGACGAGCCGTTCGGCGGCGAGGCCGGCGCGCGCTACGGCGCCGTCAATTCCTTCGGGTTCAGCGGCACCAACGCGCACCTGATCGTGCGCGACCTGCCGCCCGCCGCGCCGGTGGCGCCCTCGCTGCGCGGGCCGGGCGTGCTGGCCGTGTCGGCCACCAACGCCGCCGCGCTCGACGCGCTGCTGCTGCGCTACCGCGATTACCTGGCGCCGGGCCGGCCCGAGCCGGACTGGGATGCGCTGGCCTATACCAGCCAGGTGGGTCGCAACCATTTCCGCGAACGCGTGGCGCTGACGGCCGACGACATCGCCGGGCTGCGCGCGGCGCTCGATGCGGCCATCGCGGCCCGTGCCGCGGCCGCCGCGACGGCGCATGACGAGTGGCCGCCGACCGCCCGCGCGGGCTGGGTATTCGGCGTCTTCGACATGACGCCCTCGGAGTTGGTCGCGCAACTGCGGCGGAGCAGCGGCGCCTTTGCACGGCGGTTCGACGCGCTGGTGGCGCGCGCGGCGCCGGAGCTGGCGGCTCGCGACGATGTGCTCGCCTACCTGACCGGCTGCGCGATCGTCGAGACCCTGCACGACGCGGGCCTGCATGCCGACGCGCTGGCCGGTGCCGATCCGCTCGGCAGGCTGGTGGCGGCAACTGCTGCCGGCCTGGTGAGCGTCGATACCGTGCTCGCCTGGTTGCCACTCGATGCCGCCGCGCGCGACGTCGCACTGGCCGATTGGCCGGCGCTGCCGCCGGAAATCGCGCTGGTCGATGCCGGCAGCGGCGAGAGCCGTCTCGATACCTGGCGCGATGCCGCGCGCCGCCGCGCCTGGCTCGCGCAGCCGGTCGAGCCCGTGCCGGCGGCGCACCAAGGCGGGGACGAGGCGATCCGCTGGCTGGCGATCGGCGACCTGAATGCGGCGGCGGGCAAGAGCCCGGCCGCCGCGCCGTTCCTGTTCCCGCGCGAGTTCGCCTCGCGCTCCTGGGACCCCGCCTGGGCCATGCTCTATCGCTCGGGCCTGTCGCTCGACTGGTCGGCGCTGTACGGCACGACGCGTCCGCCGCGGCTGGTGTTGCCGACCTACGCGTTCCAGCGGCGGCGCTACTGGCCGCGCAACGCCAAGGTCGAGCAGCTGCGGGCGCCTGCGCGCCAGGCGAGCGCCGAATTCCGGCTGGTCTGGCAGCCCGCCG
Source organism: Burkholderia ambifaria AMMD (assembly GCF_000203915.1). NCBI lineage: Bacteria > Pseudomonadati > Pseudomonadota > Betaproteobacteria > Burkholderiales > Burkholderiaceae > Burkholderia > Burkholderia ambifaria. Next base: position 443,300 of record NC_008392.1, on the reverse strand, counting down.
CCGCGCCGGTCGACATATCGGCTTCTGGCGCGGCTCCCGCGCGGCGTCGCATCGTGCTGGCTGAACCCGGCGCCTGGTCGGATGCGGCCGAGCTGCCAGCGGGTCTGCAGTGGCTGCCGCTGCCCGAGGGCTGGCGCGACGCGCAGGTGCTGGCCGGCCTGCTCGCCTCGCTCGAACCTGGCGCCGCAGGCGCTGCGCTCGACCTGCTGTTCTGGCTGTCGCCGTCGCGCGTCGAACGCGACGATGCCGCGCGCCGCGCCGCCGACACCACGCGCGGCCTGTGCGTGATCGGCCAGGCGCTGCTCGCGCTCGGCGAGTCGGCGGGAATGCGGATCGGTTTCGCCACCGAGGGCGTCGAGCAGGTAGTCGAGGCCGATGCGCGGCAGGCCCCGAACGTCGGCGATGGCGTGGTTGCCGGCTTCGTCAAGACGCTCGGCTTCGAGCAGCCGCAATGGCGTCCCTGGGTCGTCGATCTCGATGCGCGCGCTGACGGCGCCGCGCAGATCGTGCTGGCGCTCGATGCGGCCGACGACGAGAACGATGTCGCGATTCGTGACCGGCAACGCCATGTCCGAAGGCTGGCTGCCGCGACGGCCGATGCCGCTGACGACACCCACACCGTCGACGCTATCGACGCAGCCAACGCCGCCGAGGCATCCAACAACGCCACCGAGGCCGCCCGCGAGGCACCCGCGCGCGGCGACCGCGCCTACCTGATCACCGGTGGCCTGGGCGGCATCGGGCTGGCCCTCGCGCGCCGCCTGGCCCGCGACGGCGCCGGCGAGCTGGTGCTGGTATCGCGGCGCGGCCCCGAGGATGCCGAGGCCCGCGCCGCGCACGACATGCTGGCCGCGGCCGGCGTGCCGCTGACCTGGGTGCGCGCCGACGTCGGCGACTCCGAGGCGCTGCGCGCCGGTCTCGCCGCCGTGCGCCTGCCGCTCGGCGGGATCTACCATGCGGCCGGCGTGCTCGACGACGCGCCACTGCAGAACCTGACCGACGCGCATTTCGCGCGCGTGATGCATGCCAAGGTGGCCGGCGCGCTGAACCTTGACCGCATCGCCCGGGAGGCCGGCGTCGAGCGCTTCGTGCTGTTCTCCTCGGTGGCCGCGGTCGTCGGCTCGGCGGGGCAGGCCAACTACGCGAGCGCGAACGGCTTCCTGGCCGCGCTTGGCCGCGCGCGTCGCGCCGAAGGCCTCGGCGCGACGGTGATCCACTGGGGCCCCTGGGCCGAGGCAGGCATGGCCGGCCCGGAGCGGGTGCGGCAGAAGATCGAGCGCGCCGGCTTCGTGCTGATCGAGCCCGAGGCCGCGCTCGATGCGCTGCAGGCCGTGCTCGCGCGCGACGAGGCCGAGGCCGTGATCGCGCGCTTCGACTGGGCGCGTATCGCCGATTACCTGGCCGATCGCGGCGCGCGCCCGCTGTTCGATCAGGTCTCGACCGCGCCGGCGCGGCCCGCGGGGGCGAGCGTCGAGATGCGCGGCGAGGCGCTGGCCGATGCAGTGCGCGAGCTGCTGCAGCAGGGCGAGGCGGCCGCGGCGCGGCAGATGCAGGCCCACGCCGAGGCCATCGTGCGCAAGGTGCTGGCGATCGACGCTGGCGATGCGATCGACCCGGCGCGCTCGCTGCTCGAACTCGGCATGGATTCGCTGCTGTCGGTTGAGCTGCGCAATCGCTTCGCCGCGCAATGGGGCCTGTCGCTGCCGGTCTCGCTGATGTTCGACTGCCCGAGCGTGGCCGCCGTGTCGCGGCGCCTGCTCGACGAGCTGCGCTCGAAAGAGGGCACGGCCGCCCCGCGCGCCGCCGCAATCGAAATGGCAGCGGGCGCGCCGCGACGCGACGAGGCGCGCTGCGATATCGCCGTGATCGGCATGGCCTGCCGGATGCCGGCCGGCGCGAACGATGTCGGCGCGTTCTGGGATCAACTGATCTCGGGTACCGACATGGTCCGACCGTTCGACGGCACGCGCTGGGATGTACCGCGCTTCTACACGCCTGGCTCGACCGAGGACGGCAAGATGGTCGCCAACGACGGCGGTCAGATCGCCGACGTGCACGGCTTCGACAACCGCTTCTTCGGCATCGGCGATCGCGAAGCCGAGTACATGGACCCGCAGCAGCGCATCGCGCTCGAGGTGGCCTGGGAGACCCTCGAATCGGCCGCCTACACGCCCGAGCAACTGGCCGACGGGGCCGGCGTGTTCATCGGCCCGGGCCCGTCCGATTTCGCCGACCTGTCGCAGCGCCATGCCGGGGCGCTGGTCGGGCTGATGGGCCCCGGCCACCACGTCAGCGCGATACCGGGACGCATCGCGCACCTGTTCGACTGGCAGGGGCCCTGCATGGCGATCGACACCGCCTGCTCGTCCTCGCTGGTGGCAGTGCACGTGGCTGCCCAGCACCTGCGCGAGCGCGAGTGCCGCGTCGCGCTGGCCGGCGGCGTCAACGTGATCCTCTCGCCGGCCAACAACATCGTGCTGTCGAAGGCCGGCATGCTGTCGCCGGCCGGCCGCTGCCGCACCTTCGATGTCGGGGCCGACGGCTACGTGCGCTCCGACGGCTGCGGGATGGTGCTGCTCAAGCGCCTCGACGACGCGCTCGCCGACGGCGACGCGATCCTCGGCGTGATCCGCGGCAGCGCCGTCAACCACAACGGCCGGGGCCAGGGGCTCACCGCGCCGAGCAGCCGCCAGCAGGCGCGCCTGATCGAGGCGGCGCTGGCGCGCGCCGGCACGCTGCCGTCCGAGATCCGCTACGTCGAGGCGCACGGCACCGGCACGCCGCTCGGGGATCCGATCGAGATGGCCGCATTGAAAGCCACCTACGGCGCGCATCGCGACGCGGCCGATCCGCTCTACGTGGGCGCCGTCAAGTCGGCGATCGGGCATACCGAGAGCGCAGCCGGCGTGGCCGGGTTGATCAAGGTGCTGCTGATGATGCGGCACCGGATGATCCCGCCCACGCTGCACCTGAACACGCTCAATCCCCACCTCGAGATCGACCCGCGCACGATCCGCATCCCGACCGCCCCGCAGCCGTTGCTCGCGCGCGAGGACGGCACGCTGAGCTGCGCGGTCAGCTCGTTCGGCTTCAGCGGCACCAATGCGCACCTGATCGTCGCCGCGCCGCCGGGCAAGCCGGCGCGGCCGCTCGCGCGGAGTGGGCGCGGCCTGTTCGCGGTGTCGGCGCGCAGTCTGCCCGCGCTGGCGCGCCTCTGCGAGCGCCATGCCGTGCATCTGGCGCGCGCCGGCACGGCCGAGCCGCTCGCCGATCTCTGTGCGAGCACGCTGCTGGGCCGGCGCCGCTTCGAGCACGTCCTCTGCCTCTATCCGGACAGCCATGCCGAGCTGATCGCGCAACTGCGCGCGAGCGCGGCGCGGCTGCGGCAGGCACCGGCACCGGCCGCGCCCGCCGCGATCGACACACTGGCGCTGCGCCTGGTCGCCGGTGCCGCGCTGCCCGCCGCGACGCTGGCCGGCTGGCACGACGAGCCGCGTTTCGCCGCCGCACTCGCGGCGGCGCGCGACGCGCTGTCGGCGGCACAGGCGGGCGAGCCGGCAGGCGAGGGCGCTCCGGCCTCGCTCGACGCCGCCTGGTTCTGCGTGCTGCATGCGCTGAGCCACTGCATGGCCGCGTTCGGTGTCGAGCCGGACCGGATCGACTATCGCGGCCGGCTCTGGCTGGCGGCCGCGCCGATCCATCAGGCCGGTTCGCTCGACGAGGCCGCGCGCCGCTTCCTGGCCGCCGATCCCGCGCCCGCGCCCAAGCGGCTCGGCGGCATCGCGCTGCGGCCGGCCGACCAGTGCGAAGGCGACGAAGGCGAGGGCGGCTTCCTCATGCTGCGCGACGCGAGCGGCCGCGCGACGCGCCATCTCGATGCCGCCGCCGGCCTCGACGACGAGGCCTGGCGACGCGCCTTCGGCGCGCTCTGGGAAGGAGGGCGCCGGGTGGACTGGCTGGCCGGCTTCGCCGGCTCCGCCTACCGGCGCGTGGCGCTGCCGGCCTATCCGTTCGAGCACCGCGACTGTTCGCGGCCCGCGCGGCTGCCGGCCGGCGAGCGCTCGCTCGAGCTGCTGCTGGAGGATTTGCAGGCCGAATAACCGGGCAACCGGGCGCGTCGCGCCCGGCCATTGACGCAGGCAGCCGGCATGGGGAGGACCGTGGCACATTTTCTCGATCGGATCGAACAACTGTCGAAGCCGCAGTTGCAGGCGCTCGCGCGTGCGATGCGCGACGAGATCCTGCAACTGCGGCCCGACGAGCGGGCGGATGCCGCGCCGGCAGACATTTCAGGGCTGGCCTACGAGACGCGCTGGCAGATCGCGCCGCCGGCCCTCGCCGCGATGAACCCGGGCCGAGCCGGCGCGCCGCGCGTGCTGCTGCTGAATTGGCGCGACGCCGCCTGGCCGCCGGCCGGCTGCGCCGCGATCGCCTCCTGCGTGACGGCGAGGGCGACGCTCGATCCCGACACCGGTTGGGCGCCCGAGGCACTCGCCGCGCAACTGATGCGGCTCGCGCAGGCCTCGGGGCCGTTCGACGCGATCGTGCTTGCCGTCGGCGGCGATGCCCATGGCGCGGCGGCCCGCGGCGAGCCGGATGCAGTGACGCTGGCCGCGCACTGGGGCACCGCGTTGGCGCTGGCCGCCGCGGTGGCCGGCCAAGTGGCGCCGGCGCGCCTGTGGTTCGTCACGCGCGGCGCCCAGTGCCTGCCCGACGATCGCCTGCCGGCCGACCCGGCGCTGGCGCCGCTGGCCGCGCTGGGCCGCACGCTCTCGCTCGAACTGCCGGCCGCCTGGGGCGGCTGCCTCGATCTCGACGAGGCGCCCTCCTCGCTCGAACGTGCCTTCGACGAGATCGCCCGCGACCCGGGCGGCAGCGACGACGAAGTCGCCTATCGCGCCGGCCAGCGCTACCTGCCCGTGCTCGAACGCGTGTCCGAGGCGCCGCGCGCGCCCTTCGTGCCCTCGTCCGAGGCCAGCTACCTGGTTACCGGCGGCACGGGCGGCATCGGCACCGTGCTGGTCGACGACCTGCTCGCGCGCGGCGCGGGGCGCGTGGTGGTGCTCGGGCGGCGCGCCCCCGCCGCGCCCGAGGCGGCGGCATGGCTGGCCGCGCGACGGCGCGCCGCCGGCCGGGACGAACGCGTCATTCTGGTCGCGGCCGATCCCGCCGACCGGGCCGCGCTCGGCGCGGCGCTCGACGATATCCGCCGCAGCGGCCCGCCGCTGCGCGGCATCTTCCACGCGGCCGGCAGCAACGAACGGATCGCGCTGGCGCGCCTCACGCGCGACGACATCGCGCGCATCGTCGGCGCCAAGGCCTTCGGCGCGCTGCATCTCGATCAGCTGACGCGCGAGGACGCGCTCGATTTCCAGGTCTACTTTTCGTCGGTCGCCGGCCGCTGGGGCACCGCGCAGATGGCACCCTACGCGATGGCGAACCGCTTTCTCGACGCGCTGGCCGAGCGCCGCGAGGCCGAGGGACGCCGCACGCGCAGCCTGGCCTGGGGGCCGTGGGCCGAGGTCGGCATGATGGTCCGGCAGCGGCAGCAAGGCTTCGGCGCGCTCGGGCTGCGCGCGCTCGCGCCGGGGCTCGGGCTCGCCGCGCTGGCGCAGGCGCTCGGCCAGCCCGGCATCGCCGGCGCCACGCGGCAGATCGTGGATGTCGATTGGCCGTGTTATGCCGAGCAGGTCGCGGTGGCCAAGCATCTGCGTCCGTTCGCTGCCCTGAGCGCCGCTGCGTCGGCGGCTTGCGCGACGGCATCCGGTGCCGCGCCGCCGCTCGACGCCGTGCCTTCCGCCGCCGAGGATTTCGGTCAGGCCGGGGCAACGCTGGCCCTGCTGCGCGAACTGGTGGCCGAGCTGACCGGCGCGGCGCTGCCCGAGCGCGGCGAGGCGCGGCCGATGCAGGAACTCGGACTGACCTCGCTGCTGAGCATCGAGCTGAGCCAGAAGCTGCGCCAGCGCCTAGGCGTGCCTTGCCGCCCGACCGTGGTGTTCGATCATGCCAACCTGCGCGCGCTGGCCGAGTCGCTGGCGCAGGCCTGGGCGCACGCCAATCCGCGCCCGGCGGTGGCGCTCGCGCGGGTGGGCGCCGCCAGCGCCCGTGCCGCCGATGCCGACGAGGGTGCGATCGCGATCGTCGGCATGGCCTGCCGGCTGCCCGGCGCCGATTCCCCTGACGCGCTGTGGGCCCAACTGATGCAGGCCGAGGCCGTCGCGCTCGACCCGGTCGAGTCGAGGCCCGCCGCGCGCTTTGACCTCGCGCGCTACCTGTCCGACGAGGATGCGCCGGGCAAGGCCTACAGCCTCGCGGGCGGCTTCCTCGACGACTTGGAGCAGTTCGACCACGCGCGCTTTCGTCTTTCGCATCGCGAGGCCTGCTTCATGGACCCGCAGCAGCGGCTCGCGCTGGAGACCACCTGGCGCGCCTTCGAGGACGTCGGCATCGATCCCGCTGCGCGGCTCGACGGCAGCGCCGCCGACGCGCTCGACGCGGCCGTGTTCTTCGGCATCGGCCAGAACGAATACGGCCCGCTGTGCCGCTCGGTGGCCGACGGCGAGGATGCCGGGCTGATGTCGACCGGCCAGTCGATGAACATCATCGCCGGGCGCGTCGCCCACCTGTTCGGTCTGGACGGCCCGGCGATCTGCCACGACACCGCCTGCTCGTCCTCGCTGGTCGCGCTCGACGCAGCGGTGCAGCACCTGCGGGGCGGCCGCAACCGGCTGGCCGTGGTCGGCGGCGTCAACGCGCTGGTCTCGCCCGACACCTTCGTGCTGCTCGGTAAGGCGCGCGCGCTGTCGCGGCAGGGCCGCTGCGCCGCGTTCGACGCACGCGCCGACGGCTACGTGCGCGCCGAGGGCTGCGTGGTGATGGTGCTCAAGCGGCTGGCCGACGCGCGCGCCGACGGCGACGCGATCCATGCCGTGATCCGCGGCAGCGCGGTCAACCACGACGGCCGCAGCAGCGGACTGACCGCGCCGAGCGGCGCGGCCCAGGAGCGCGTGATGCGCGCCGCGCTGCGCGACGCCGGCGTGGCCGCGCACGAGGTGGCGCTGGTCGAGGCGCACGGCACCGGCACCGCGCTCGGCGACCCGATCGAATACCACGCGCTGCGCGCCGTCTACGCCGACGATGCGCCGCGCGCCACACCGCTGGTGCTCGGCGCGCTGAAGTCTTTCATCGGCCATACCGAGGCCGCCTCGGGGCTGGCCGGCCTGCTCAAGCTGGTGCTGAGCCTGCGTGCGCGCATCGCGCCCGCGCAGCGGCACTACGTCACGCCGAACCCGTTCATCGAGACCAGCGAGCGGATCGAGATCCCGCGTGGCGCGCGCGCGCTCGGCGGTGACGGGCGCGTGCTGGGCGCCGTCAGCGCTTTCGGCTTCAACGGCACCAATGCGCACGTGATCGTCGAGCGCGGCGAGGAGCGGCCCTCGCGGCGCCTGCCCGGCGCGCCGTTCGCGCGGGTGCGCTGCTGGTACTCGGCGCGCCCGCTGTCGGCCAGCAGCGGGCTCGCGCAGGCCTTCGGTGCCGCGCCGGCGAGCCTCGCGCCGGCCAGCTACGTGACGCGCTGGGCGCCGTTCGCGGCCCCGGCCGCCGTCGCGATGCGGCAGGTGCTGGTGCTGCGCATGCCGGTCGCGGCCGGTGATCCCCTGTACGACGCGCTGGATCGCGGCCTGATCGAGGCGATGCGCGCGCGCGGCATCCGCGTGATCGAGGCCGACGGCGAGCCGGCCCCGGGCCTCGGCCTGGCGGCGGTGCTGGCCGCGCAGACAGCCGCGCACGGTCGCTTCGAGCGCATCGTGCTGCGTCTCGGCGACGGCGCCGCCTGGCCCGACGCGGCGCTCGACACGGCCTGGCTGGAGCGCCTCGGCCACGGCTGGTCCGCGCTCGCGAGCCTGCCGGCCGAGGCCCCGCCGGTGCTCGTGAGCGGCGCCGCGCAACCGCGCTGGCCGGCGGTGCTGGCCTGCGTCGACAAGGAGCGCGCGGGGCCGGCCCTCACCTGGCTCGACTGCGAACCGGGCCTTGGCGAGGCCGGGCTCGACAGCCTGCTCGACGCCCATCTCGATGCGCTGCTCGCGATCCGCGAACCGGCTTGCCGGCTCACGCGCGCGGGCCTCGTGGTGCCGCGCCTGGCCGCCGCCGCGCCGCTGCCTGCCGCCGCGTTCCGCGCGCGCGACGCGCATGCCTATCTCGTCAGCGGCGGGCTCGGCGGGGTCGGCGCGCGCGTGCTCGGCTGGCTGCTCGAACAAGGCGCGCGTCATGTCGTCAGCCTGAACCGCCGCGCGCCCGATGCCGCCGAAGCAGCCGCGCTCGAGCGCCTGGCTCGACGCCACGCCGCGCGCATCGACACGCTGGACCTCGGCCTCGACGATCCCGAGGCCTTGCGCGAGGCGCTGCGGGCCACGCTCGGCGGCACGCCGTTGGCCGGCGTGTTCCATTGCGCCGCCGTGCTCGACGACCAGCCGTTCGCGGCGCAGGCCTGGGACGCGGCGCGGGAGGTGCTGCGGCCCAAGGGCGCCGGCGCCTGGCATCTGCACCGCGCCACGCTGGGCCAGCCGCTCGATCACTTCGTGGTGTTCTCCTCGCTGTCGGCGCTGCTCGGCCAGCCGGGGCAAGCCGCCTACGCGCTGGCCAATGCGCTGGCCGAGGCCGTGGTCGAACGGCGCCGCGCACTCGGCCTGCCCGCGCTGGCGATCCAATGGGGGCCGTGGGCCGGCGTCGGCATGGCGGCGCGCGGCGGCGAGGCGCTGGCCGCCCAGTACCGCGCGATCGGCCTGGCCGCGCGCGGCGCCGACGACTATCTGCGCGTGCTGTCGGCGCGGCTCGCGTCCGGCGCGGGCCAGGAAGCCTGCGTCGGCGTGTTCGATCTCGACTGGCGGCGCCATGCGGCCACCTACGCGCCGGCGCCGCTGTGGGCCGGGCTGCTGGGCGATGGCGGCGCGCCGGCCGAGCCGCCCTCGTTCGCCGAGCGGCTCGCCGAGGTGCCGCCCGAGCGGCGCCGGCGTGCCCTGCGCGCGCGGCTGCGCGAGATCGTCGCCGCCTGCATCGGGCGCGACGCCGCCGCGATCACCGATACCGACGGCTTTGCCGAGATCGGCATCGATTCGCTGCACGCCACGGTGCTGCACCGGCAGCTCGAACGCGAATTCGGCGCCGCGCTGCCGGCCACCATCGCCTTCGATCACCCCACGGTGGCCGCCGTCGCCGACTGCCTCGCGCGCGGTGCGCTGGCCGAGCTGTTCGCGCCGGCCATCGTGGCCGCGCCGGCGCAGCTGGCGAACGCCGCGGCCGACGCATCGCTGGGGGACCACAGTGCCGCCGAACTCGCCCGGATCCTCGCGCACGAGCTCGGCGGTCTCGAATCACGCGGAGCACTTTGATGACGGACATGGACAAGGACCTGCTGCTGCAATCGATCCAGACGATCCGCGAACTGAAGACGCGGCTCGCGCAGGCCGAGCAAGGCCATCACGAGGCGGTGGCGGTGGCGGTGGTCGGCGTGTCGCTGCGCTTTCCCGGAGGCGTGACCGATCTCGACAGCTACTGGGCGCTGCTGCGAGAAGGCCGCAGCGGGGTGATCGAGGTCGAGCCCGAACGCTGGAGCAACCGCCAGTTCGTCGATCCCGACTATGCCGCCGCCGGCAAGCTGGTGACGCCGTATGCGGGACTGCTGGAGCACATCTACGATTTCGACGCCGAATTCTTCGGCCTGTCCGCGCTCGAGGCCGAGAACCTCGATCCGCAGCAGCGGCTGCTGCTCGAACAGAGCTGGCTCGCGCTCGAGGATGCCGGCTACGACATCGGCCGGCTGCGCGGCAGCGATACCGGCGTGGTGGTGGGGATCGGCAGCCAGGATTACGGCATGGCGCTGCTGGCCGATCCCGCCCACGCGAATCCCTACGTGGCCTCCGGCAACTCGTTGAGCATGGCGGCCGGGCGGCTGTCCTACTTCTTCGACTTCAGCGGCCCCTCGCTGTCGATCGACACCGCCTGCTCGTCCTCGCTGGTGGCCGTGCACGAGGCCTGCCGGCGCCTGCAGCTGGGCGAATGCGGCCTGGCGCTGGCGGCCGGCGTCAACGCGATGCTGACGCCGCACGCGGGCATCAACTTCTCGCGCGCACGGATGCTGAGCACCGAGCGCGACTGCCATACCTTCGACGCGCGCGCCAAGGGGTACGTGCGCGGCGAGGGCTGCGCGGTGCTGGTGCTCAAGCGCCTGGCCGACGCGCAGGCTGACGGCGACCGCATCCACGCCGTGATCCGCGGCGTGGCGATCAACCACGACGGCCACAGCAGCGGCCTGACCGTGCCCAACGGTTCGGCCCAGCGCGCGGTGATCCGCGCGGCGCTGCGGCGCGCCGGCGTGGCGCCCGCCGAGGTCGACTACGCCGAGGCCCATGGCACCGGCACGCGGCTTGGCGATCCGATCGAGGCGCATGCGATCGCCGACGTCTACGGCGAGGCGCGCGAGGCGGGCCGCCCGCTCGTGATCGGCGCGGTGAAGGCGAACCTCGGCCATCTCGAGGCCGCGGCGGGTCTGGCCGGGTTGATCAAGGCGATGCTGGTGGTGCGCCACGGCGAGGCGCCGCCGCAGCCCGGCTTCGAGACGCTGAATCCCGCGATCGGCTGGGATACCGCGAAGTTCAAGGTGGTGCGGCAGCCCACGCCGCTGCGGCCCGCCGACGGGCGGCCCTGGCTGGCCGGCGTCAGCAGCTTCGGCTTCAGCGGCACCAACGCGCACGCGATCGTCGCGGCGGCGCCCTTGGCGGCCGAGGAGGGCGAGCCGGCGGCCGAGCCGCCGGGCGGCCTGCACGTGCTCGCGCTGAGCGCGAAGACGCCCGAGGCGCTGGGTCGTCATGTCGAGGAAGTGGCCGCCTACCTGGCCGGCAAGCCCGCAGCCGAGCTGGCCGCGATCGCGCAAACCTCGACCTGCCGGCGCGTCGCGCTCGGCGAGCGGATCGCCGTGACCGGGCGCGACGGCGCCGAGCTGGCCGCGCGGCTAAGGCGCGCGCTGGCCGAGCGCGCGCCGCGGCGCGCGCCGGGCCGCATCGTGCTCTACCTGTCGAGCGCCGACCTGCCGGCCGGCACGGCCGACCCGGCCGCGCTGGCCGCCTTGCATCGCGGCTGGCTGGCGCGCTGCGCCGGCTTCGGCCTGTTCCCCGATCGGGTGGTGCTGCGCGGCATCGCGCCCGCCTTCGTGCGCGCCTGGCTCTGGCAGCATGCCGAGCCCACCGGGCTCGCCTACCTGGACGAGACGGCCGGCGACGCGCTGCGCGGCTTTTCCACCAGCGAGACGGCCGCCGGCGAGGTCATTGCCGCAGAGGCGGCAGCGGCCGAGCTGTTCGAGGACGCGGAGGTGCTCGCGCTCGGCGCGCCGCCGTTTGCCTTGCCGGCCTCGTCGTCGACCCGCTGGTTGCGCCTCGACGACGAGGCCGCACTGCGCACGACGCTTGCCGCGCTCTTCACGGCCGGCATCGAGATCGACTGGACGCCGCTCGATGCGCGACGCCATCGCGTGGTCCGCGACTTTCCGCGCCGGCCCTTCGCACGCCGAAGCTTCCGCTCGCCTCGCATCGACGCGGCACTGGCCGGCGCCGACGCGCCGCGCGAGAGCGAAAGCGCGATCCATCCGCTGGTGCGCGATCGCCTGGCGCAGCCCGACGGCCGCGTGAGCTGCCGCCTGCGCACGGCCACGGCCTGGCTCGATTTCATCGACGGCCACCGTGTGCAGGGGCATCGTCTGCTGCCGGCCTCGCTGCTGCTCGAACTGATGCGCACGGCGGCGGCCGATGCGCGCGGCGCGGCGGTGACGCTCAGCGACGCGCGCTTCCGGCGCCCCTTCGATCTCGACGCGGCCGCCTGCGATTACCTGGTCCAGGTCGATGCGCCGGGCGAGGGCGCGCGCGTCGCTCTGTGGGGCCGGCCGGCCGACGATGCGGCGGCGCCCTGGGTCGAGCATGCGAGCGCCGCCTGCCGCCTCGCCGAGACGACGGATGCGCAGGACGCGCCGCCGGCCGAGGTCGAGGCCGAAGGCCGCGACTGGCCCGCCGAGGGCTGGCACGAACTCGATGTCGGTGCACTCTATGCGCGCCACCAGGCCGGCGACATCGTGCTCGGCGAGGATTTCCGCTGCCTCGCCGCCTTGCGCGTGCGGGGCGCGCGCAGCGAGGCCGAGGTCGGCCCGCCGCGGGGCGCCAGCCACGACGCGACGCAGCGTGCCGCCCTGCTGATCGATGCCTGCCTGCAGGCCAGCGCCGCCACGCGCGAGGTCGACGACGGCCTGTTCCTGCTGGCCGGGGTGGGCGAGGTGGTGCTGCCGCCCGCCGTGGCCTTGCCCGAGCGCCTGCGCGTGCGGCTGGTGCGCGAGGCTTGCGACGAGGGCTATCGCTTCACGATCATGCTGGCCGATGCCGAAGGTGCGCCGGTCGGCCGGTTGCGCGAGGTGCTGTTCCGGCGCGTGCAGGGGGCACAGCGCGCCGCGCCGTTCCACGAGACCGGCTGGGAAGCCGTCGAGTGGCCGGCGCGCGCCGCCGCGCCCATGCATGCGGCGCTGCCGGCCCCGGACGCGCTGGATGGGCTCGAGGCTTCGGCCACCTGGGCCGCGCGCTTCGGGCTCGACAGCTACGACGCCTATCGCGGGCAGATCGAGCAGGCCTGCGCCGGCATCGTGGCCGACACGCTAGCCGATCTCGGGCACGAGGGCGCCGACATGGAAGCCGCCGACGTCGCGCCGGCCCAGCAGCGGCTGTTCGCGCACCTGCTCGCGGTGCGCGCGCGCGGCGACGCCGTTGCACTCGCGGCGGGCGCCGCGCGGCTCGACGGCGTCGCCGCGGCGTTCCCACAGTTCCACGGCGAGACCGAATTCCTGCGCCGCTGCGCCGCCGCCTTGCCCGAGGTGCTGCGCGGCCGGCGCAATCCGCTCGAGGTGCTGTTCGGCGGTTCCGCGTTCGACGGCAGCGAGGCCGTCTACGTCGATTCGCCGATCGCGCGCGTGCTGAACGGCCAGCTCGCGCAATGGGCCGCGCGGCTCGCCGCGCAACGGCCGCTGCGCATCGTCGAGATCGGCGCCGGCACGGGCGGCACCTCGCGCACCGTGCTCGACGCGCTGCGCGGCCTGCCGGTGGCGCGCTACTGCTACACCGACGTCTCGCCGCTGTTCCTCGAACGCGCGCGGCCGCGCTTCGGCGAGGAGGGCTTCATCGACTACCGCCTGCTCGACATCGAGCAGCCGATCGCCGACCAGGGTTTCACGGCCGGCGAGTTCGACCTGGTGATCGCCGCCAACGTGCTGCATGCGACGCGCTCGATCGCCGACACGCTGCGCCAGGTGCGCGAGCTGCTGGCGCCGGGCGGCTACCTGCTGCTGCGCGAGTGCACGGCGCAGCGCCTCAGCGCCGACCTAAGCTTCGGGATGACCGAGGGCTGGTGGCGCTTCGAGGACCACGCGCTGCGCGCCGACTACCCGGTGCTGTCGGTCGCGCAATGGGAGCGGCAACTGGCCCTGGCCGGCTTCGAGCATACGCTCGGCCTGCCGCCGAGCGAGGCCAGCGCCGAGGCGCTGATCGTCGCGCAGGCCTCGGCCGTCGATCGCGCGGAGCACTGGCTGGTGGTGCACGACGGGCAGGGCGTCGGCTGCGTCGCGCAGCTCGCGCACGAGCGGATCGCGTGCCGCGAGCTGTCCTGGGCCGAGGCGCTGGAGGCCGATCCGGCGCGCGAAAGCTACCAGCACATCGTCTGCTTCGCCGATGCCGGCGAGCGCGACAACGCCGATCCCGTCGCGGCGGCCACCGCGCAGTACGAGGCCATGATCGCGCTGTGCCGGCGCTGGCTCGGCCCCGAGGCCGCGCCCGGCGCGCGCCTCTGGTGCGTGACGCGCCAGGCCGAGCGCGCCGTCGATGCCGACCGCGTCGACGGGCTCGGCCAGTCGGTGGCGGCCGGCGTGCTCAAGTGCGCCGCGCTGGAATTCCCGGGCCGCGTCGCCGGCCTGGTCGATCTGGAGGCCGAGCCGGCCGATTTCGCCTCGCTCATCGCGCATTGGCGCGAGCCGGGCGAGCTGCGCTGCTTCGCGCTGCGCGGCGGCCGGCCCCATGTGCCGCGCCTGCGGCCGCTCGATGCCGGCGCGCTCGGTGCTTCGTCGTTGGCCGGCGGCGCTGCCTTCGACGGCACGGTGCTGATCACGGGCGGTTTCGGCGGCATCGGCCTGGCGCTGGCGGACACGCTGGCCGCGCGCGTCGAGACGCTGGTGCTGGTCGGGCGCCAGGTCGGCGGTCCCGAGCGCGAGGCGCAGCTCGCCGCGCTGCGCGAACGCGGCGCGCGCGTGATCGCGCTGGCCGCCGATCTCGCTGACGAGGCGCAGGTCGCGGCGCTGTTCGCGCGGCTGGTCGCCGAGGGCGTGGCGGTCTCGCACCTGATCCACGCGGCCGGGGTGGGCGGCAGCCTGGCGCTGGCCGCGAGCGGGCGCGGGGAACTGCGCGAGGTGGTCGACGCGAAGCTGGCCGGCACCTGGCATCTGCACCGGCATGCCGGCCCGTCGCTGAAGTCCTTCACCGTGCTCTCGACCATGCTCGCACTGTGGGGCGCGCGCGAGAAGGCCCACTACACGCTGGCCAATCACTTCGCCGAGCGCGTCGTCGAATGGCGCCGCGCGCGCGGGCTGCCGGCCTCGATCGTGCACCTGGGCCCGATCGACGGCGGCATGCTCGACGCGGCCGGCAAGGCCGCCGCGGCGCGCGTCGGGGTGCGCAGCTTCACGCTGCGCGAGCTGGCCGGCTGGCTCGCCGCGCCGCTGCCGCGCGCCGGCATCGCGCTACTCGACATCGACTGGGCCCGCTTCCGGCCGATCTACCGCCACGGCTGGCTCGACGCGCTGTTCGCCGAACTCGGCACGCCCGCCGACGGCGGTGCGGCCGGTGCCAAGGCCGCCGATGGCGCGGCCGCGTTCCGGCGTGCCTACGCGGCGGCCGGCTACCGCGAGTCGATGCTCGACGAACTGCTGCACGCGCTGCTGCGCGAGGTGCTGGGCCTGTCGGGCAACTTCGCGGCCTACGCCGGCACGGGCTTCCACGATCTCGGCATGGATTCGCTGCTGACCCTGTCGTTCGCCGAGAAGCTCGGCGCGCGCGTCGGCTTGCCGGTGTCCTCGGTCGACGTGTTTGACAACGCGAATCCGGCGCGCTTGCGCGGCTGGCTCGCGGCGCGCCTGAAGGCGCTCTACGCGGCCGCGCCGGCCGCTGCCGGCAGCACCGGTAACGCTGGGGCTACTGGTGCCACCAGCGCCTTCAGTGCCGCCGATGCCACGCATCCGGACGCGACCGACGCGCCGCCGCCCGCCGGCCCGCTGGCCGCCACTGTCTCCCCCACCGCGAGCGACGCCGCCGGCGATGCCGTGACCGATGAAATCGAACGCGAGCTGCAGACGATGCAGGCGCTGCTGGAGGACCGTTGATGGACTCGAAAGACCGCGAGCTGCTGGCCAGGCAGCGTGATGCCATCCGCCAGGGCATCCAGAAGATCCAGGCGTTGTCGGCGCGGCTGGACCAGCCCGTGGCGATCGTCGGGATCGGCTGCCGCGTGCCCGGTGCCGATTCCCCCGAGGCGCTCTGGGAGCTGCTGCGCGATGGGCGCGAGGCGCTCGCCGAGGTGCCGCCCGGGCGCTGGGATCTCGACGCGTATTACGACGCGACGCCGGGCACGCCCTACAAGACCTATGCGCGCCGCGCAGGCTACCTCGACGAGGTCGACCACTTCGACGCGCGCTTCTTCGGCATCTCGCCGCGCGAGGCGCAGCGCATGGATCCGCAGCAGCGGCTGCTGCTCGAGGTCAGCCATCGCGCGCTGGAGGATGCCGAGCTGCCGGTCACGGCGCTGCGCGAGCAGCCGGTGGGCGTGTTCGTCGGCATCAGCTCGGGCGAATACGCGGTGATGACCTTCGACAAGGCGCGCAGCGACAGCCAGGATGCCTGGTCGATCACAGGCACCTCGATGAATTCGGCCGCCGGCCGGCTGGCCTATCACTACGGCTTCAACGGGCCGGCACTGGCGATCGACACGGCCTGCTCGTCCTCGCTGGTGGCGATCCACCAGGCCGTGCGCAGCCTGCTCAACGAGGAATGCCACACCGCGCTGGCCGGCGGCGTGAACTGCCTGCTGACGCCCGAGCCCTCGATCGCGCTGGCGCAGAACAAGGTGCTCAGCGCCAGCGGGCGCTGCAGCCCGTTCAGCGCCGAGGCCGACGGGCTGGTGCGCGGCGAGGGCTGCGGAATGCTGGTGCTCAAGCGGCTCGACGACGCGCTCGCGCAGGGCTGCCGGATCCTCGCCGTGATCCGCGGCAGCCACGTGAACCAGGATGGCGCGAGCAGCGGGCTAACGGTGCCGAACGGCTATGCGCAGCAGGCACTGATCGCCACCGCGCTCAAGCGCGCCAGGCTCGCGCCCGGCGCGATCGGCTATGTCGAGGCGCACGGCACCGGCACCGCGCTCGGCGACCCGATCGAGATCAAGGCGCTGCAGCAGGCGCTCGGCGCCGGCCGCGAGGCCGGGCGGCCGGTGCTGATCGGCGCGCTGAAGGCCCATATCGGCCATCTCGAGGCCGCCAGCGGCGTGGCCGGCGTGATCAAGACCGTGCTCGCGCTGCGCCATCGGCTGCTGCCCGCGCAGATCAACCTGGGCACGCCGACGCCGCATGTCGACTGGTCCTCGGGTGGCGTCGCGGTGGTGAGCGAGTCCACGCCGATCGCCTACGGCCCCGACGCGCCGTTCTACGCCGGTGTCAGCAGCTTCGGCTTCAGCGGCACCAATGCGCACCTGATCCTGCAGGACCCGGTCAGCGCGGTGCCGGCCCGGGCCGAAGCCGCGGGCGCCGCGGCAACGCAGGCGGTGGCGCGTTTCGTCGGCTTGTCGGCGAAGGATCCGGCGGCGCTGCGCGAGTTGCTGGCGCGCTGCCACGCCTATTTCCGCGAGGTGCCCGACTGGGCCGCCGCCTGCGAGGCGCTCAATGCCGGGCGCGCGCATTACGCGCATCGCGCCGGCTTCGTCGCGCGCGATCGCGAGACGCTGCTCGAGCAGCTCGCGGCGGCGGCCGCCGAGGCGGCGCTCGAGGCCGATGCGCCGGCGCCCGACGCGGCCGCGATGGCCTGGCTGTTCACGGGGCAGGGCTCGCAATATGCCGGCATGGGCATCCTGTTGTACGACACGCTGCCGGCCTTCCGCGCCTGCCTCGACGCGGCCGATCGCGCGCTCGCGCCGCATCTCGGCGAATCGGTGCTGCCGGTGATCCGCGGCGAGGCCGGCGCGCTCAACAGCACGCGCTACACGCAGCCGGCGATCTTCGCGCTGCAGTACGCGCTCTCGCACACGCTGCTGGGTTTCGGCCTGACGCCGCGCTACGTGCTCGGCCACAGCATCGGCGAGTACGCGGCGGCGGTGCTGGCCGGTGTGTTCAAACTCGACGACGCCGCGCGCATGATCGTCCAGCGCGGCCGACTGATGGAGCAGCGCTGCGCACCGGGCGGCATGCTGGTGCTGCTGGCCGATCCGGCGCGCGCCGCCACGCTGGCGCGTGCCGCTGGCGGAGGCGCCACGCTGGCGGTGGCGAACGGCCCGGCCAGCCTGGTCTACGCGGGGCCGGCCGAGGCCATCGAGCGCCTCGCGAACGCCGCGCGCGAGGCGGAGGTGCGCTGCGTGCCGCTGGCGGTCTCGCATGCCTTCCATTCGCCGATGATGGAGCCGATGCTCGCCGAGTTCGCCGAGGTGGTGCGGCAGACGCGTTTCTCGCCGCCGCGTATCGCCTTCGTCTCGACGGCGCTGGGCCGGCTCGCCGCCGGCGAGCTGACCGATCCCGACTACTGGGTCGCCCATGTGCGCGAGGCGGTGCGCTTCGACGCCGCGGTGGCCGCGCTGGGCGCCGACCCGGGCTGGCGTGAGGCGCCGGCGCGGCTGGCGATCGAGATCGGCCCCAACGAGCAACTGATCGGCATGGCGCGGCAGATGGCCGGCGCCGATGGCGCGCAGTGGCGCGGCCTGCTGCGCCCGCGCGACGACCAGGGTTCGTTCGCCGAGACCCTGCGCGCCGTCTACCTGGCCGGCCTGCCGCTGCGCTGGCCGCGCGGCATGGCGCGCGACGATGCGCGCCCGGCCCTGCCGGGTTACCCGTTCCAGAGGCAGCGTTACTGGCTGCCCGATGCCGCGCCGCGTGCCGCGCGCGCTGCCGGCATGGTTGGCAGCCCTGAGGATCGGGAACCGGCGCTCGATTACGCGCTCGACTGGATCGACGCGCCGGTGGCGGCGCCGGCCGGGCCGCCGACCGGCCGCTGGCTTTTGTTCGCCGGCGAGGTAGCGCAAGCCGATGCGCTCAATGCCTGCCTGACTCGCGGCGGCGCGGCGGTGACGGTCGGCCGGTCGCTGACGCCGGTCGGCATCGCCGCGCTGGGCGGCGATCTGTCGAGTTTCGACGCGGTGCTGGTATGGCCTGGCGAGCCGGCATCGACGCAGGCGCCCGAGCCCGCGCCGCTGGTCGCGCTGCTGGCGCTGGTCGCGGCCATCGAGGCGATGCCCGCCGCGCGGCGCCCGGCGCTGCATTGCGTCGGCGAGATGGAGGCCGGCGCTTATCGGCCGCTGGCCGCAGCGCTGGCGGCGCTGTGCCGCTCGCTGCACGAGGAGGCGCCCGAGCTGCGCCTGGGCATGATCGGCGTCGATGCCGCGCTCGATGCCGAGGCCCGTGCCGCCGCGCTGGCCGGCGAACTGGCCGCCGCGCGCGGCGTCGAGTCCGAGCGCTGGGTCAGCGCCGCGGGCACGCGGCTGCCGCGGCTCGTCGCCGCCACGCCACTGGCGAATGTGGCCGCGCCGAGCCTGCGCGCCGATCGCAGCTATCTGGTCACGGGCGGCACCGGCGCGCTCGGTGCGCTGTTCTCGCGTGCGCTGATCGAGGCGGGCGCGCGCGACGTCGTGCTCAGTTCGCGCCGCGGCCCCGATGCCGAGCCGCCGGGCCTGCGTGCGCTGGCCGAGGCGCATGGCGCGCGCCTGAGCGTGATCGCCGCCGACCTGGCCGATGCCGCCTCGGTCGAACGGTTGTTCGCGCAACTGGCGCGCGAGCATGCACCGCTGGCGGGCCTGGTCCATGCGGCGGGCCAGGTGGCCGACGCGGCCCATGCGCGGCTCGATGCCGATGCGTTCCGCCGCGTGTTCGAGGCCAAGGTCGAGGGCGCGTGGCGGCTCGACGCGGCCTGTCGCGAGCTCGAACTCGATTTCTTCCTGATGCTGTCCTCGATCTCGGGCGTGCTCGGCGCGCCGGGGCAGGCCAACTACGCGGCCGCCAACGCCGCGCTCGACGCGCTCGCGCGCCGGCGCCACGCCGAGGGGCGGCCCGCGCTGAGCCTGTGCCTGGGCGCGGTGGCCGGCGAGGGCATGGCGGCCGACCCACGCGCGGCGCGCCACCTGCAGCGTGCCGGCGTGGGCGCGATCGAGCCGGCGCGGCTACTCGCGAGCGCCGCGCGCTGGTTCGCGCAGCCGGGACCGCAAGCGATCGTGGCGGCCTTCGACTGGGCGCGCGTGGCTGCCAATCCGCGATCCGCCGCGCGGCCCTTGCTGCAGGCCTTCGTGGCGACGTTCCCCGCGGCGGCTGCGGTTACTGCGGCCAAGCCGGCGGCCGCGCCGGCACGCGTCGTCGCCGAGGCTCGCGCGCCAACGCCGGCCGAGACCGGCGCCTTGCTTCGCGAATCGATCGCCGAGGTGCTCGACCTGCCCGACCCGGGCGCGATCGGCGCCCACGACACCCTGCATGCGCTCGGCATGGACTCGATCACGCTGGTCGAGTTGCGCGACCAGCTGGTGCGGCGGCTCGGCCGCGAGCTGCCCTCGCGGCTGCTGTTCGATTTCCCGCAGGTCGGCCAGTTGGCCCGCTACCTGGCGCTCGGCCAGCCCGAGGCGCCGCGCGCGCAGCCGGCTCCGGCCGCGCATGGCGCCGCCGCCGCGGCCGGCCGCGAGGACATCGCCGTGATCGGCATCGGCTGCCGCTTCCCCGGCGGCATCGATTCGCCGGAGACGTTCTGGGCCGCGCTCAGGGAGAGCCGCGACCTGATCGGCGAGATCGACGCGCTGCGCTGGGACGCGCCCGCGCTGCAGCGCGCCGGGGCGCTGACCACCACGCGCGCCGGCGTGCTCGACGGCGTCGAGCGCTTCGATTGCGAGCTGTTCGGCATCACGCCGCGCGAGGCGCAGTGCATGGACCCGCAGCAGCGCCTGCTGCTGGAGACCAGCTGGGAGGCGCTCGAGCGCGCCGGCTACGATTTCGGCGCGGGCGGCACCGCCGGCGGCGTGTTCATCGGCCCCGGCCCGAACGACTATGCGCGCCGTTTCGCGACCGACGCCAAGGCGCTTTCGCATCACCACAGTACCGGCAACGCACTCAGCGTGACGGCCGGCCGGCTCGCCTTCGTGCTCGACTGGCAGGGGCCGGCGCTGGCGGTCGACACCGCCTGTTCCTCGTCGCTGATGGCCCTGCACCTGGCGGTACAGGCGCTGCGTCGCGGCGAGTGCTCGATCGCGCTGGCGGGCGGCGTGAACCTGCTGCTCTCGGCGGAAACCTCGGTGCTGCTGTCGAAGGGCGGGATGCTCGCGCCCGACGGCCGCTGCAAGACCTTCGACGCGGCCGCCGACGGCTATGTGCGCAGCGAGGGCTGTGCGATGGTGGTGCTCAAGCGCCTGGGCGACGCGCTGGCTGCCGGCGACGAGGTGCTGGCCGTGGTGCGCGGCTCGGCCGCCAACCAGGACGGCCACAGCCAGGGGCTGACCGCGCCGAACGGGCAGGCGCAGCAGCGCGTGCTGCGCAACGCGCTGGCCGATGCGG
The DNA here is from genome assembly GCF_000203915.1 of Burkholderia ambifaria AMMD. Taxonomy (NCBI): domain Bacteria; kingdom Pseudomonadati; phylum Pseudomonadota; class Betaproteobacteria; order Burkholderiales; family Burkholderiaceae; genus Burkholderia; species Burkholderia ambifaria. The sequence goes on along the minus strand of NC_008392.1, from coordinate 422,452 downwards.
CGCTCGATCCCGCGCGGGTCGGGCTGCTGGAGGCGCACGGCACCGGCACGCCGCTAGGCGACCCGATCGAGTTCGCCGCGGCGCGTGCCGTGTACGGCGAGGCGCCCGGGCGCGAGGCGCCGCTCTGGATCGGCTCGGTCAAGACCAATCTCGGCCATGCCGAGGCGGCCGCCGGCATCGCCGGCTTCATCAAGGCGGTGCTGTGCCTGCGCCACGAGATGATCGTCCCGCACCTGCATTTCACGCGGCTCAATCCCGAGATCGAACTCGATGAAGCCGCAATGCGGATCCCGGGCGCGACGGCCGCCTGGCGCGGTGCCGGGCGTTACGCGGCGGTCAGCTCGTTCGGGTTCAGCGGCACCAACGTGCATGTGGTGCTGGAGGCGGCGCCCGCTGCGGCCGGCGTCGAGGCACGGGAGCAGCAGGGGCAGGAACAGGTACCGGTACCGGGCGCGGAGCTGCGCATCTCGGCGGCCAGCCCGGCGGCGCTGCGCGCTTATCTGCTGGCCTATCGCCACCGTCTTGCCACGCTGCCGCCGCAGCGCTACGGCGCGCTGCTCGCGGGTGCCGCGCGCCGGGCGCGGCTCGCCTGCACGCGCAGCTTCGCCGCCGCGAACGCGGCCGAGGCGCTGGCCGCGATCGAGGCCGCGCTCGCCGAGATGAGCCCCGAAGCCGGCGCCGGGGCGTGCGGCGAAACCGGCCCGCGCGTCGGCGCCGATCTGCCGCGCGATGGTGGCCCCGAGGTGCCGGTCTATCCGTTCGACCGGCAGCGCTTCTGGCTCGCGCCGCGCGCGGCCGAGGCGCAGGTGGAGGCGCAGGTGGAGGCGCCCGGGCCCGCAGCGCAGCTTGGCCTGCGCCTGACGGCCAGGGACGCGCGCCAGGTGATCTACGCGCTCGACTACGCGAGCCGGCCGCCGTTCCGGCTCGACGAGCACCTCGTGCATGGCGAGCGCGTGGTGCCGGCCGCCGCGCATCTGGCGCTGATCGTCGGGATGTTGGGCGAGCTGCGCGGCGAGCGCGGCTGGACGCTCGCCGACGTGGTCTGCGAGACGGCGCTGGTCGTCGGCGCCGACAGCGAGGCGGTGCGCTACGTGTTCGATGCCGAGCCCGATGCCGGCGACGGCGGCGCGGCCTATCGCGTCGCGGTGCTGTCCGACGGCGAGGGCCGCACGCGCTGCCACCTGCGCGCCGAGGCCCGCGCGCTGCCGCGCGAGGCGCAAGCGCTTGAGCCGAGCGCCGCCGTGGTCGCGGTTGCGCCGGCCGGCGCGGCGCTGGCCCGCTTCGACGGCGCGACCTTCTACGACCGCCTCTATGGGACCGAGATCGGCCTGGCCGGCGCGTTCCGCGGCGTGCTGTCGATCGAGCAGCACGTCGGCCAGGCGCGCGCGGAACTGGCCTGGCCGGCTGCGGGGCAGCCGCTGGTGCCGGGCGTGCTCGACTCGCTGTTCCAGACCATCGCGCTGGCCACGCTGGCCGACCAGCCGGGCCACAGCCACATGAACGGCGCGACCATTCCGTTCGCGATCGATCGACTGGTGGTGCTGCCGCGCGCGGCATCCACGCCGGCGCCGGTGATCGCCAATACGCGGCTCGTCAGCGAGAGCGCCGACGGCGCGAGCTTCGTGCACGACCTGGAGGTGGCCGAGGCGGGCCGGCCGCCGTTCCTGCGTGTCGAGGGCCTGCTGACGCGACGCGCCGCCGCGGCGCAATTGCGCCGCGCGGCCGAGCCCTTGCCGCAACTGGTCGAGCACTGGGTCGAACGCCGGGTCGAGCATGAAACGGCGCCGTCCATCGCGCCGCGCCTGGTGCTGCTCGACGAGGCGGCGCGCACGACCGCGCGATCCTGGCTGGCCGCCTCGGGCGAGGTCATCGATGCGAGCGGGCTTGACGACGCCGCCGTGCTCGCGGCCCTGGGCAGCGAGCCGGCGGTGCTGCTGGCTGGCCTGCCGGCGGCTCCGGCGGCGGACCAGGACCTCGCGGCTGAATCCTGGCGCATGCCGCTCCTGGGCCTGGTGGGCGCCGTGCGCCGCGCCGACAGGCTCGGCGACGCGCTCGAGGCGGCGGGTGCCACGGTGCGCTTCGGCCTGCTGTCGGAGGCCCAGGCCGATCTCGACGGGCAGGGCGGCTCGCCGCTCCATGGCTTCGCGCTCGGCCTCGCCAAGTCGCTGAGCCTCGAATGGCCGGGACGCGCCGTCACGCTGCTCGACGTGGATGGGGAGGGCTCGCCGGCGGATGCCGCCGCGCTCGCGGCCGAATGGCGCTCGCCGCGCGGCGAGTGCATCGCCTGGCGCGGCGGCCGCCGCCATGTGCGCCGCGTTACCGAACTCGCCGCGCCGCCGCTCGCGTCGTGGCAGCCCCGCGCCGACGGCCCCTACTTGCTGACGGGCGGCCTCGGCGACCTGGCGGCCGAGACCTGCCACTGGCTCGCCGACGAGGGCGTGCGTCATGTCTGGCTGACCGGCCGTCGCGAAGCCGACGCGGCGATCGAGCGCCAGCTCGACGCGCTGCGCGAGGCGACCGGCCTGCGCGTCGACTACCGCGCCTGCGACATCGCCGATCGCGACGCGCTCGCGGCCCTGTTCGCGGATGCCGCGCGGGACGGTCCGCTGCGCGGCATCTTCCACTGCGCGGGCGTGCTCGCCGACGGCGCCTTCGCCACGCTCGACGACGGCGCCTTCGAGCGCGTGGCGCGCGCCAAGGTGCTCGGCAGCTGGAACCTGCACCAGCTCTCGCGCGGGCTCGATCTCGACGCCTTCGTGCTGTATTCGTCGCTGGCCTCCTTGCTGGGCTCGGCCGGGCAGGCCAACTACGCGGCCGCCAACGGCTTCATGGATCAACTGGCGCGCTCGCGCCGCGCGCTCGGCCTGCCTGCGCTGTCGCTGAACTGGCCGGGCTGGGGCGGCGTGGGAATGGCCGCGCGTAACGCCCGCGGCGAGCCCGGCAGCGGCCTGCGCCGGCTGGCGCCGGAGCGGGCCCTCGGCGAACTGGGCCGGGCGCTGGCGGGCGGGCAGGCCCAGGTGGGGATCGCCGATGTCGACTGGTCGGTGTTCGGCCGCGACTGGCGCGCGTCGGCCGCGGCCGTGCCGGCCCTGGTGGAGGACTGGTTCGCCGCGCATCCGCAGGCGGCGCCGCGGCAGGCGCTTGCCGCCGCCGGCGCAGTGCCCGCCGAGGCCGCCCGCGAGCTTGCCGCGGCGGTGGACGTGGACGCCCGACTCGAGATCGCGCGGCGTCACCTGGTGGGCATCGTGCGCCGGATCATGGCGCTCGACGCGGCCCGGCCGCTCGCTCAGAACAAGTCCTTCCACGAGCTGGGTCTCGATTCGCTGATGGCGATCGAGCTCAAGCGCGCGCTGCAGGAGGGTTTCGCGGCCCGCGTGCCTGCCACCGTGATGTTCGACTACCCCGATATCGACAGCCTCGCGCACTGGCTGGCGGGGCCCGCGCAGGCGGCTCGGGCCCCGGCCTCGGCTTCAGCGCCGACGCCGCGTGCCGCGCCTGCCGACGCGCTCGATCAACTGGACGAAGGCGAACTGGCCGACGTTCTCGACAAATTGCTGTGAGGAGCCCGAGTTGAACGACTACAAGGCATTGCTCAAGAGCTCGATCCGCAAGATCCAGGAACAGGATCGGCGCATCCGCGAACTCGAGTCCGGCGTCGACGAGCCGGTGGCGATCATCGGCATGTCGTGCCGGTTTCCCGGCGCACCCGACGCCGAAGCGTTCTGGCGCGCGATCGAGGCCGGCGCCGACACGGTGACGACCATGACCGGCCAGCGCTGGGAAATGGAGGCCTGGCATACCGACGCGGCCTCGGCCGAGGCCGCCGAGGCCGGCCGCATCTACACGCGCCGCTTCGGCCTGCTGGAGGACATCGACGGCTTCGAGCCGGGCGCCTTCGGCATCTCCGAGGAGGAGGCGCCCTACATCGATCCGCAGCACCGGCTGCTGCTCGAACAGGCCTGGTTCTGCCTGGAGCACGCGGGCCTCGACGCGAAGACGGTGAAGGGCAGCGACATCGGCGTGTTCGTCGGCCAGATGAACAACGACTACGCGCGGCTGATCCGCCGCGCCGAGGACCTCAATCCCTACGTGGGCGCCGGCAGTGCGCCGAGCGCGGCGGCCGGCCGCCTGTCCTACGTGTTCGGCCTGAAGGGGCCGAGCATCACGATCGACACGGCCTGCTCGTCCTCGCTGGTGGCCGTGCACTTGGCCAGCCAGAGCCTGCGCCTGGGCGAGTGCGGGATGGCGCTGGCTGGCGGCGTGAACCTGCTGCTGAGTCCCGAGACGGCGGTGGGCGCCTGCGTCGCGCGCATGCTGTCGGCGCGCGGGCGCTGCAATACCTTCGGCGGCGAGGCGGACGGCTACGTGCGCGCCGAGGGCTGCGGCCTGGTGCTGCTCAAGACGCTGTCGCGCGCGCGCGCCGACGGCGACACCGTGCTGGCCGTCATCCGCGGCTCGGCGGTGAACCAGGACGGCCGCAGCCACGGCCTGAGCGCCCCGAACGGCCCGGCCCAGGTGCAGGTGATGCGCGATGCGCTGGCGCGCGCGCGGCTCGACCCGGCCGAGGTCGGCTACCTGGAGACGCACGGCACCGGCACCCCGCTCGGCGATCCGGTCGAGGTGCAGGCGATCGACACCGTCTACGGTCGCGCCGAGGGACGCCGCTCGCCGCTCGCGCTGGGCGCCGTGAAGGCCAACATGGGCCACGGTGAATCGGCCGCCGGCATCGCCGGGCTGATCAAGCTGGTGCAGCTGCTGCGGCACGACAGCCTGCCGCCGGTCGCGCATCTCGATGCGCTGAATCCGCATTTCGACGGTCTCAGCGACCAGCTGCTATTCCCGAAGGGCGCCGCCGCCGCGTGGCCGCAAGGGCGCCCGTCGGTGGCCGCGCTAAGCTCGTTCGGCTATACCGGCACCAATGCGCACCTGCTGCTCTCGCCCGGCGACGCGCTCGACGCCGATGCCGAAGCGGCCCGTCCCGCGCATCGCTTCGAGCGCCGCCGCTACTGGCTGCCCGACCACATGACGGCGCGCGCGGGCGCGCTGCCGGCGCTGTTCGAGCCGGTACGCCATCCGTTCTTCGCGACCAGCATGAACGAGCCCGACGGCGGCTCCCTGCTGGCCGGCGAACTGTCGCTGGCGCGTCAGCCCTTCCTGCGCGACCACGTGGTGGCCGGCGAGGTGGTGCTGCCGGCCAGCTGCTTCGTCGATATGGTGGTGCATGCCTGCGCGGCCGCGCTCGGCGCGCCCGCGCGCATCGAACAGATGAGCCTCTTGCAGCCCTGCGTGCTCGGCGAGACGCCGCTGGGCCTCTATTGCCGCGTCGGCCCGCGCGGCGGCGACACGCTGGCCGTCGACATCCTGACGCGCCGCGCCGGCCGCGAGGACTGGCAGCACCATGTGCGCGCGAGCGTGCGCGCGGTGCCGGCCGCGGCCGCGCGGCAGCACGACCTGGCTGCCGATCGCGCCGCCTGCCCCGAGCCGGTTTCGCCCGAGGCGCTGCGGCGCGAGGCGCGCGAGGCCGGGGTGGCCTACGGGCCGGCATTCCGCGCGATCGAGGGCCTGTGGCGCGGGCCCGGCGTCGCGCTGGGCCGCATCGTACGGCCGGCCGCGCTGGGCGCCGGCTGGAACGGCCCGGGCCTGCACCCGGTGATGCTCGACGCCTGCTTCCAGGTGATCGGCGCGGCGGCGGCCGGCGAGGGCGGCGCGGACGGCCCGCGCGGCCTGTTCGTGCCGGCCGCGCTGCACGGCGTGCGCGACGGCGTGCAGGACGGTGGCCCGCGCGCGGCCACGCTCTGGTGTGTCGCGCGCATCGACGGGCCCGGCGCGCCCTGGGCCGACGATGCCTCGCTGCACGACTACCTGCGCGGTCGCGACAACTTCTCGGTGCAGCTGCGCGTGTGCGACGAGCAGGGCCGCGAACTGCTGTCGATCGAGCGCTTCGAGGCGGCGCGCTATCGCCCGCGGGCAGCCGCCGAGGCATGGCGCGACTGGCTGCTGGAGCGGCACTGGCTGCCGGCCGGCGCGCCGCGCGCGACGGGCTTCGCGCTGACGGCGGCGGCGCTGGTCGCCGACCTCGGCGCCGATGCCAACGCGGCTTCCTACGTGGTGAGCGACGCGCTGCGCCGCGGCTTCGACGAGATCGCCGCCGGCTACGTCGCGCGCGCGCTCGACGCGCTCGAGCTGACGCCGGCCCGGCTGCGCGAGGGGGTGCCGTCGGCGCAGCAGCTCGAGTCGCAATACCGGATCGCGCCCGAGCATCACCGGCTGGTGCGCCGGCTGCTGGCGCTGCGCGAGACGCTGCCCGCGCCGTCGCGCAGCACGCCCGAGATCGAGGCCGAGCTGCGCCGCGCCCTGGGCGGCGAGACGCGCGAGCTGGACCTGCTGGTGCGCTGCGGCGAGGTGCTCGCCGACGTGCTGCGCGGCCGGGTCGGCGCGCTGACGCTGCTGTTCGAGCCGGCCCGTACGGCCGACGTGGAGGCGGTCTACCAGGACAGCGCTGGCAGCCGCGCGCTCAACGACCGGATCGCGGCGCTGCTGGAGCGGCTCGCGACGTCGCGGCCCGAGGGGCGGCCGCTGCGCGTGCTGGAAGTCGGCGCCGGCACCGGCGCCACCACCAGCCGCCTGCTGCCGGTGCTGCGCGGCCGCGCGGCCGAGTACGTGTTCACCGACATCTCCGCGCACTTCCTGCATCGCGCCCAGGACAAGTTCGCCGGCGATGCCTTCCTCAGCTATCGCACGCTCGACCTGGAGCGCCCGCCGGGCGAGCAGGGCTTCGAGGCCGGCGAATTCGACGTGGTGATCGCCGTCAACGTGGTGCATGCCACGGCCGATATCGCGCGTTCGCTCGCGCATCTGTCGAGCTGCCTGACCGAGGGCGGGATGCTGGTGCTGCGCGAGGTGACCGAGCCGCAGGCCTGGCTCGACCTGAGCTTCGGGCTCACGCCGGGCTGGTGGGGTTTCGCCGATGCGCCGCTGCGCGAGCACGGCCCGCTGCTCGACGCGGCGCAATGGGAGCAGGTGTTGCGCGAACAGGGTTTCGAGCCGGCGCTGGCCACCGCCGAGGCGGGCCGCACCGAGAGCGTGATCGTGGCGCGCAGGACTGCCGCGAGCGCGGCCGGGCACTGCGTGGTGTTCGCCGACCGGGATGCCTGGTCGGCCGGGCTGGTGGCGGCGCTGCGCGACAGCGGGCGGCGCGTGTCGGTGGTGGAGGCCGAAGCGGGTGCCGAACGCGCGCCGCTCGAGCGCGACGATTTCGCCGCGCGCCTGGAAGCGCTGGAGGCCGAGCACGGTGGCGTCGACGAACTGGTCTATGCCTGGTCGGCACGTCCGGCCGCGCTCGATACGGTCGATCCCGAGACCGCCGCGGAGCCCTATCTGCGCGAGCCGCTCGCGCTGTGCCAGGCGCTCTTGCTGCCGCGCTGGCGCCAGCTCGAGGCCAGCTTCCTGACGGCCGGCGCGCAGGCCGTCGCGGGTCGCGTGTCCGAGCCGCTGCAGGCCCTGCTGTGGGGCCACCTGCCCGCCTTCGTCAACGAGAACGCGCGCTTCGCGCGGATCATCGACGTCGATCGCGACGAGCCGGCCGGCGCGGCCCTGCTCGGCGCGCTCGCGCAGCGCGAGGATTGCCAGATCGCGGTGCGCGGCGAGGCCGGCTTCGTGCCGCGGCTGCGCCGCGCCGCCCTCGTCGAGGCCGGCGCGCCGGTGGTGTCGGCCGAGGCCAGCTACCTGGTCACCGGCGGCTTCGGCGCGCTGGGCATCGAGACCGCCCGCGCGCTGGCCGCGCAAGGCGCCCGGCATCTGCTGCTGCTCGGCCGCCGCCTGCCGCCGTCGGCCGAAGTCGCGCTCGCCGGCCTGCGCGAGCAGGGCGTCGCCGTGCACACGCTGCTGGCCGATGTCGGCGACGAGGCGTCGCTGCGCGCGGCACTGGCCGGCGTGCCGGCCGAGCTGCCGCCGCTGCGCGGCGTGGTGCATTCGGTCGGCGTGCTCGACGACGGCGTGATCGGCCAGCAGAGCTGGGCGCGCTACCAGCGCGTGCTGCATCCGAAGCTGGGCGGCGCGCTGCTGCTGCATCGGCTGCTCGCGCCGCGCCCGCTCGATTTCTTCGTGCTCTATTCGTCGGCGGCCGGGCTGATGGGCAATCCCGGCCAGGCCAATCACGCCGCCGCGAGCGCCTTCCTCGACGCCTTCGCCTGGTATCTGCGCGGCCGGGGCGTGCCGGCCGTCGCGCTCGACTGGGGCGCCTGGTCCGAGATCGGCGCGGCCGCCGCGCGCGACGTGGGCGCGCGGCTCGGCGCCGAGGGCTCGATCGCCGGCGTGATCGCGCCCGAGCAGGGCGCGGCCGTGATGGCGCGCCAGTTCGGCTGCGCCAATACGCAGCTAGCGGTGCTGCCCCTGAAGCTGAACCAGCCAATCGACGCGAGCCGCCAGCCGCAGGTGCGGCGCCTGCTGGCCGAATTGCTGGCCGAGGCACCGGCCGGCGGGGCGACGCAGGCGACCGGCGCGGGCGGTGTGACCGGCGGCGCGGCGGCCGATGCCGAGGCCGGGGATGCCTGGCTCGACCGCCTGCTGCGCGTGAGCACGCGCGAGCGCCGCCGCGAGCTCGGCGAGTATCTCGAACAGACGGCGGGAAGCCTGCTCAGGCGGCCCGGCGCGATCGACGGGCAGGCCAGCCTGTTCGACCAGGGGCTCGACTCGCTGCTCGCGATCGACCTGCGCGGCACGCTCGAACGACGCTTCGAGCAGCGCTTCGAATCGACGCTGCTGTTCGATCATCCGAGCGTGGCGGCGCTGACGGAATTCCTGCTCGGCGCGCTGGCGGAGCAGGTGCCGCGCGCCGCGGCGGCACCTGCTTCCTCCACGGCACATGCGGCGCCGGCGCGCGTTGTCGAGGCCGACGCGGCGGACGCGGCCGAGCCCGCATTCGCCGAAGGCGCGATCGCGGTGATCTCGATGGCCTGCCGTTTCCCGGGCGGCGCGAATTCGCCCGAGGCGTTCTGGGAGCTGCTGGCCAACGGCGTCGACACGGCCGGCCCGATCCCGCCCGAGCGCTGGGACCACTCGCGCTACTACGACAGCGAGAAGGGCAAGCCGGGCAAGGCCTATGTCAAGGAAGGCTGCTTCGTCGACTCGGTGGACCGCTTCTATCCCGAGCGCTTCGGCATCGCCGGCATCGAGGCCGAGCTGATGGACCCGCAGCAGCGCATGCTGCTCGACGTCTGCTACGAGGCCTTCGAGCGCGCGGGGCTGGATCCGGCCTCGCTCGGCGGCTCGGAGACCGGCGTCTTCATGGGCGTGATGACGCAGGACTACCTGCAGCTGACCCAGCATGTGCGCGACCACGCCTTCTACGTCGGCACCGGCACTGCCAACAGCATCGTCTCGGGCCGTATCGCGCACACCTTCGGCCTGATGGGGCCGGCGATGACCATCGACACCGCCTGCTCGTCCTCGCTGGTGACCGTGCAACTGGCCTGCGAGCAGCTGCGTTCGGGCGCCTGCGATATGGCGGTGGCCGGCGGCGTGAGCCTGCAGCTCACGCCCGAGCCGCTGGTGCTCGAATGCGCGGGCGGGATGCTCTCGCCGACCGGGCGCTGCCGCACCTTCGACGCCGATGCCGACGGCTTCGTGCGCGGCGAGGGTTGCGGCGTGGTGGTACTCAAGCGCCTGGCCGACGCGGTGGCGGCCGGCGATCCGGTGGTAGGCGTGATCCGCGGCGGCGCGGTCGCGCACGACGGCCGCGCCGGCGGCCTGACGGTGCCCAACGGCCTGGCGCAGCAGCGCGTGCTGGAGAAGGCGCTGGCCGACGCGGGCATCGCGCGCGAGCGCGTGTCCTATGTCGAGGCGCACGGCACCGGCACCCATCTGGGCGACCCGATCGAGCTGAACGCGCTGCAGGCCGTGTATGGCCGCACGCCGCGCGACACGCCGCTGCTGCTCGGTTCAGTCAAGACCAACATCGGCCACGCCGAGGCGGCAGCCGGCATCGCCGGGCTGATCAAGGTGCTGCTGGCGATGCGGCACGAGACCCTGCCGCCGCACCTGCATTACCGGCGCGCCAATCCCAATTTCGACTGGACGCGCGGCGCGCTCGAGGTGGTGGGCCAGCGCCGCGGCTGGCATGCGGCCGCGCCGCTGGTGGCGGGCGTCAGCTCGTTCGGCCTGAGCGGCACGAATGCGCATCTGCTGGTCGAGCAGTATGTCGCGCCGGTGACGCTGCCCGACATGCCGGCCGGCTTCGTGCCGCTGGCGATGCTCTCGCAGGTCGATCGCGCGCAGCTGGCCGCCGACGCCGAGCGTTACGCGGCGGCGCTGGCCAACGGCGCCGAGCTGGCCGATCTCGCCTACACGCTGAGCGTCTCGCGCGCCGGCCACGCGTTGCAGGCGGTGCTGCCGGCCGGCTCGGTCGCGCAGCTGCGCGACGCGCTGCTGGCGCTGGCGGCCGGCACCGTCTCGGGCTTCGAGCGGCCCGCCGCGAGCGTGCCGCTCGAATGGCGGCTCGGCGACGGCGCGCGACCGGTCTGGGCCGCGCAGGCGGTGCATTTCTACGATCTCTACCCGGCCTTCCGCGATGCCGTGGACGCCTGCGTCGAGGGGCTGCGCGTCCGCGGCCGCGCCCCCGTCACGGGCCGCGCGCTGTGCCAGGGTGATGCCGCCGCGTTCGAGGCGGCGATCCTGGTCTATGCCTTCGGGCGGCTGCTGCAGCGTCTGGGCGTGCAGCCCGAGCGGATCCGCGCGCGCGGCCCGCTCTGCTTTGTGGCCGCCGCGCTCGGCGGCGCGCTCGATCTCGACACCATGCTCGACGGCCTCGTGGCCGAGGATGCGCGTGCCGTGCGCGCCGCGCTGGCGCAGCTGGGCCAGCGCGAGAGCGAGGTCTCGCTCGCCTTCGAGCCGCAGCCGTCCTGGCAGGTCGAGCTGAACGAGGCGGCCGCGCTGGCCTGCCGCACGCATGCGCCGGCGCGCAAGACGACGCGCATGCCGGCCGTGATCGACCTGCCGGCCGCTTCGCTCGACGCGCGCCCGCTGGGCGGCCTGGCCGCGCTGGTCGCCGCGCTGCCGGCGCGCGGCCAGCGCATCGACTGGCATGCCTATTTCGAGCCCTCGCGGGCACGCCGCATCGCGCTGCCGGCCAGCCACTTCCCGGCGCGCCGCTACTGGGTGCCGCAGACGGCGCCCTCGACGACCCCGGCGGGCGGCCTGGTCGTCGCCGACCTGACCTCCGCGCGCGACGGCAGCCGCTATGTCGAGTTCGCACTCGATCGCGAGCGTCATCCCTTCCTCGACGAACATCGCCTCGGCCGCGACAACGTGCTGCCCGCGGCCGGCTCGCTCGCCTTCGTGCTGCATGCGCTGGGCCGCGAGGCGCTGGCGGGCGGCGTCACGCTCGACGAGGTGCGCTTCCTGCGGCCGCTGCGCTTCGGCGCGCGGCTCGACGTGCAGCTGGAGATCGGCGCCGACGGCCAGGCCTCGCTGCATGAGCGGGCCGCCTCGCTTGCCGATCGGGCGGCGCGGGCTTTCGCGACCGTCGCGAAGCTGAGCCTGGGCGGCGGCCCGACGCCGGCGCAGGCCGAACCCTGGCTCGCCGCGCTGCGTGCCCTGCGCGAGCAGGCGCCGGCGCGTCAGGACGGCGAGGCCTTCTATCGCGATCGCCTGCCGCCGCAGCTGTGGCTCGGCGCGGGCTACCGGCGCATCGAGGCGCTGGTCTGCGACGGCGGCCTCGCGCTGGCCGAGATCGCCACCGTCCATTCGGACTTCCTGGTCGATCCGCGCGTGCTCGACGCCTGCCTGCAGGCCGTCAACGCGATCGACACCGGCTCGGACGAGCCGGCGGGCGCGAGCTACCTGCCTTATGCGCTGCGGCGCGTCTGGCTGGCCGGCTGGCCCGCTGGCCGGCGCATGCGCTGCCTGGTGCGCCATCTGCCCGAGGCGGGCGCGGCCGGCGAACTGGTCTACGACCTCGCGCTGATCGACGAGCAGGAGCGGGTGTTCGCGCTGATCGAGCACGCGCGTTTCCGCCGCGCCGCGCTGCTGGCAGTCGAGGACGAGGCCGTGCCCGCGGCGGGGCAGGACGAGGCCGCCCGGGCTGCGCCGGCGGCGGCCGAGCCGGCGATCGCCTTGCCCGACGAGTTCGCCCAGCTGATGCCCGACGCGAAGCAGGACCTGGTCGCGCGGCTGGTGCGCGAGCTGCTGGTGCGCTTCCTGAAGATCGACGCGGGCGCCGTGTCCGACGAGCGGCCGTTCTTCGAGCTCGGCATGGATTCGGTGTCGGCCCTCGAATTCAGCGACGAGCTCGGCGCCTGCTTCGCGCTCGACCTGCATGTCGACACGATCTTCGACTACCCGAGCGTCGCGAGCCTGAGCGCCTACCTGCTCGAACGGCTGGCGGCGGCACAGGCGCGGCAGGCGCCGCCGGGCCCGGCCGGGCAGGCCGCGCCGGCCGATGCCGCCTTGCCGATCGACGAACTGTCCGCGCTGCTCAGGCAAGAGATGGGCGACGACTAACCGCACCTTCCAGGAAATCCGGAACATGCAAGACATTCAGCAGCTCCTCGCGAAGAGCCTGACCGAAATCAAGCGCCTGAAGGCGGCCAACCAGGCGCTCGAGCAGGCCCGCCGCGAGCCGATCGCGATTGTCGGCGCGGCCTGCCGCTACCCGGGCGGGATCGGCTCGCTCGACCAGCTCTGGACCGCGCTCGAGGCGGGCCGCGACGGCATCCGCACGATGGTCGGCGAGCGCTGGCCGATGCAGCGCTTCCTCACCGACGATCCCCACCGGCCCGGCGGCATCTACAGCGATGCGATGGGCCTGCTCGAGGCGATCGACGGTTTCGATGCCGCGCATTTCGGCCTGCGCCACGACGAGGCGATCCACATCGACCCGCAGCATCGGCTGCTGATGGAAGTGGCCTGGGAGGCCTTCGAGGATGCCGGCTACGCGGTGGACGCGTTCTCGGGCAGCCGCACCGGCGTCTACGTCGGGATCATGAACGACGACTACGGCCAGCTGCAGGGGCCGCTGGAGGCGGCCAGCCTCTACATCGGCTCGGGCATCGCCAAGAGCTGCGCGGCGGGGCGGCTGGCCTACACCTTCGGGCTGGAGGGGCCGACGCTGGCGCTCGACACCGCCTGCTCCTCGTCGCTGGTGGGCGTGCACCTGGCCGTGCAGGCGCTGCGGCGCGGCGAATGCGACGCGGCGCTGGCCGGTGGCGTGAACCTGATCCTTTCGCCGCAGGGCACGGTGGTGGCCTGCCGCTCGCAGATGCTCTCGCCGAGCGGGCGCTGCCGCACCTTCGACGCCAGCGCAGACGGCTACGTGCGCGCCGAGGGCTGCGGGCTGGTGCTGCTCAAGCGCTTGTCCGATGCCGAACGCGACGGCGACCGGATCCTCGCGCTGGTCCGCGGCTCGGCCGTCAACCACGACGGCCGCACGCAGGGCCTGACCGCGCCGAGCGGCCAGGCGCAGCGGCGCGTGATCGCGGCGGCGCTGGCCGACGCGGGCGTGGCGGCCGCCGAGGTCGGCTTCGTCGAATGCCACGGCACCGGCACCGCGCTGGGCGATCCGATCGAGCTGCGCGCGCTGGAGGCCAGCTACGTGCTCGAAGCGGGCGAGCGCGCGCCGCTGGTGGTCGGCGCGCTGAAGTCCAATCTCGGCCACATGGAATCGGCGGCCGGTATCGGTGGCCTGCACAAGGCCATCCAGGTGGTGCGCCATCGCAGGGTGCCGAGGAACCTGCATTTCGAGACCCTCAATCCGCAGATTCGCGTCGACCTCGAGCGGCTGCGCATCGCCGCCGAGGCGGTGGCGATGCCGGAACGGGAACGCGCGCTGGCGGGCGTCAGCTCGTTCGGCTTCAGCGGCACCAATGCGCACGTGATCGTCGAGGCCTATGCGCCGCGGGACGATCGAGTGGGCGTGGACGGCTCGGCACATGAAGACGCCGCCAACGCGGAGGCTGCACCGCTGCAGCTATTCCGGCTTGCCGCGCATTCGGGCGCCGCGCTGGCCGACTACGCGCGCCGCTACCTCGACTGGCTCGACGACGCGCACGCGCGGCAAGCCCGGCTCGATCCGGCCGCGCTCTGCTACACGGCCGCGGTGGGCCGCGGCGAGGCCGGCTGCCGGATCGCGCTGAGCTTCGAGACGCTCGATGACCTGCGCGCCTGCCTGCGCGAATACCTCGACGTGGCCGGCGGCGACCCGAGCGAGCCGGTGCCGAAATCCTGCGCGGCCGAGTGGGTGATCGGCGGCGCGGCCGATGTCGACTGGCGCGTGGCCGGGGCGCTGCATGCGCAGCCCGGCTTCTATCGCGAGCGGGTCCAGCAGGCCTGGGCGCGCCTCGCGTCGCGCGTGCCGGATGGCGCCGCCGCGTTCGCGCGGCTCTGCGCGGGCGGCGATGCCGGCTTGCCGGCCGACGCGACGCTACCGCACACGGTGCACCGCTGGGCGCTCGCGCAGCTGCTAGTCCACCTCGGCCTGCAGCCGGCCCGCGTGAGCGGCCATGGCGCCGGCGAGTATGTGGCGGCGGCCGTCGCGGGCCTGGTCGACTGGGACACGGCGCTCGGCCTCGCGGCCGGCGAGGCACTGCCGGCCGGCTTCAAGGCGGGCCGCGCGCGCTGCGAATTCACCAGCCGCTTCGGCACGGGCGAGCTGCCCGAGTCGTGGCAGCGCGACGGCGGCCCGGCGGCGGCCGACGCGGCTCCGCTCGGCGACGAGGCTTGGCCCGAGCACGCGCAGGGCATCGTGGTCGAGCTGGGCGCGGGCCTCGCGCTGCGGCTCGGCGATGCGGCCGACGAGCGCCTGTTCCGCTGGACCCACGGCCGCACCAATCGCGACCCGGCCCGGCCGCTCGAGGCCTTCCTCGCGCAGGCCTACATGGCGGGCCTGCCGGTGCGCTGGGCGCCGCTGTTCGAGGCGCAGGCGCCGCGCCGCCAGAGCCAGCCCGGTTATCCGTTCCAGCGCGAGCGCGTGTGGACCGACTGGGGGTATTCGTTCGACGCGACGCTGCCGTCCACCGTCGGCCGCGCCGGCGGCGGCGTGGCGCCGCGCCTGCCGGCGCTCGCCACCGGGCTGGCCGCGGAGCCGCTCGATCACCCGGTGCTGCGCAGCCTGTTCGCGTGCCCGTCGGGCGCACGCAATTTCTCGGGCGAGCTTTCGCTCACGGCGCTGCCCTACCTGGCCGCGCACCGCATCCTCGGCGAGATCGTACTGCCGGCCAGCGCGCAGTTCGACCTGATCGCCACCGCGGGCCGCGCATGCTGGCCGGGCCAGCCGCTGCTGATCGACGAGCTGCAGCTGCCGAACCGCTGCGTGCTCGGCGACGAGCCGCTCGAAGTCTACTGCCACCTGCGGCCCGCCGACGGGCGCGTCGAGCTGCATGGGCGGCCGCGCGGCGCGCCGGGCTGGACGCTCCACGCGCGGGCGCGCATCGCGCCGGACGAGGCCCACGCGGCCAACGCGCCGGCCACCGTCGATCCGGCCGCCTGGCGCGCCGCCTGCGCCGAACCGGTGCCGGTGCGCCGCCACTATCACGCGATCGCGCAGGTCGGGCTCGAATACGAGGCCGACTTCCAGGGCATCTTCGAACTGTCGCGCGGCACCGGCTGCGCGCTCGCCAAGATCGCGCTGCCGCCCGGCGTCGACCAGTCGCTGGACGGCTACAGCACCCACCCGATCCTGCTCGACGCCTGCCTGCAGGCGATTTCCGCAGCCTCGCCGCCCGATGCCGGCGGCGAGCTGCTGATCCCGGCCGCGATGCGCGGCATCCACCTGTTCAGGCCGCTGCCCGAACTGATCTGGTGCCGCGTCGAGGTCCTCGCCGACGACGGCGGGCGCGGCACCCAGCACGCCAAGCTGACGATCGTCGACATGCAGGGCGAGCCGGTGATGCGCATCGACCGCTTCGAGACCACGCGTTACACGGGCGCCGTCGCGCCCGCTGCCGAGAACTGGACCCACTGGCTCTACGACCGGCACTGGGTGCCGGCCGCGCCGTGCGCGGCTTCGTCGTCGTCGGCCGAGCGTGCCGCGCGCCACTGGCTGCTGCTCAGCGACGGCGGCACGGCCTGCGCGGCGCTCGCGACGGTGCTGGCCGCGCGCGGCGATCGCGTCTCGGTGCTCGGCCGCGAGGCCGCGCCGGCCGACGCGGACGGCTTCGGCGCGTTGATCGATGGCGCGGCGGCCGATGGCGGCCTCGACGGCGTGATCCACGGCTGGTCGCTCGACGGCTTCGATCCCGAGGCGCACGGGCCGGGGCACGAGGCCGTGTCGGACGAGGCGCTGGCGCGCTGCGCGCAGGGGCCGCTGTGGCTATGCCAGGCCGCGCTCGCGCCGGGCCGGCGCGAACTGGCGCTGCATTTCCTCACGCGCGGCAGCCAGCCGGCCGGCGGCTCGCGCGTGCGGGCGCCGCTGGCCGCGCTGGCCTGGGGGCTGGTGGGCAGCTTCGTCAACGAACAGCGCCGCCCGGCGCGCCTGGTCGATCTCGACCCCGACAGCCGCGACGGCCGCGCGGATGCCGCGCTGCTGGTGCAGGCGCTTCACGCGGACGGCGAGGAGACGCAGTACGCGGTGCGCGGGGCGCGCCTGCTGGTGGCGCGGCTGCGGCGCGCCGCGCCGCTCGCGGCGCCAGCGCCGGTGATCGATCCCGAGGCCAGCTACCTGATCACCGGCGGTTACGGCCAGCTCGGCATCGAGACGGCCACCGCGCTGGCGCGGCAGGGCGCGCGCCACCTGGTGCTGGTGGGCCGCGATCCGTCCCGCGCCGAGGGCGACCCGGCGCTGGCCGGCCTGCGCGAGATGGGCGTGCGACTGACGCCGCTGGCGGCCGACGTGGGCGAGCGCGCCAGCTTCCTGCCGCGCCTGGCCGAATGCCTGCGCACGCTGCCGCCGCTCAAGGGCGTGGTCCATTCGGCGGGCAGCCTGGACGACGGCGTGCTCGACGACCAGGACTGGGGGCGCTACCTCGCGGTGTTCGCCGCCAAGGTGGCCGGCACGCTCAATCTCCATCACGCGCTGCGCAAGCATGCGCTCGATTTCTTCGTGCTCTATTCGTCGGCGGCCGCGCTGCTCGGCAACCCGGGGCAGACCAACTACGCGGCCGCCAATGCCTTCCTCGACAGCTTCGCCGCCTATCGCCGCGGCCTCGGGCTGGCAGGGCTGGCGATCGGCTGGGCCGGCTGGGCGGGCGGGGGGATGGCCGCCGGCCGGGGCGAGGCGCGCGCCGAGGCCACGATCGGCCTGATCCCGCCGGAGCAGGGTGCCGAGGTAATCGCCCGCCAGTTCGCGCATCGCGACGGCGATTTCGCCTTGATCCCGATGCGGCTCGCCGCGCTGGCCGGCCAGGACCGCATGCCCTGGCTGCGTGCGCTGCTGGCCGAGCTGGTCGAGGCCGAGGCAGGCGCGACGGGCGCGAGCGGAGCACCGCGCGTCGAGCGCCGCGCCGGCGGCACGGCCGGCGCGGCACTGCTGGCGGGCCTCGCGAGCCTCGATGCGGCGGCGCGCGCGGCGCGCCTGAAGCGCCATCTCGAGGCCGCGATCCGCAAGCTGCTCAACCGCGCCGATACGCTCGACGATCGCGCCAGCATGTTCGATCTCGGTCTCGATTCGCTGCTCAGTATCGACCTGCGCATGCAGCTCGAGAAGGACCTGGCCTGCAGCCTCTCGACCACGGTGCTGCACGACCATCCGACCATCGAGGCGCTGGCGGGCTTCCTGGCCGAACGCGTGGGTGCGCCGCCGGCGGGGACGGTTCGCGCAGGGGCCGCGGGCGGTGCCGGTGCAGGCACCGGCGCGCCTGCCGGCGCCACTGGGGCCGCGGCTGCGCATGCCGTATCGTCGGCCTCGCCCGTGCCGGCCGGGGCCGCGTCGGCCGCTGCATCCGCTGCATCCGCTGCAGCGGCAGCCGGCGCCCCGTCGCGCGCCACGTTCGCGGCCGAGCCGCGTCGTGCCGGCGGCGCGGCGCTGCCGCCCGGCGCCGGCCCCGACGACATCGCCATCATCGGCGTATCGGGCCGCTACCCCGGCGCGGCCGACCTCGGCGCGTTCTGGGACAACCTGCGCGACGGCCACGACGCGATCACCCCGATCCCGCCCGAGCGCTGGAACCACGACGCCTACTTCGACCGGCAGCGCAACGTGCCCGGCAAGAGCTACAGCGCCTGGGGCGGCTTCATCGAGGACGTCGACGCCTTCGACCCGGCCTTCTTCAGCATCTCGCCGCGGATGTCGGCCTACCTCGATCCGAAGGAGCGGCTGTTCCTCGAGACGGTCTGGAACCTGCTGGAGGAGGCGGGCGAGACGCGCGAGCGCATGCAGCAGGCCTATGGCGCGCAGGTGGGCGTGTTCGTCGGCGCGATGTACCAGCTCTATGGCGCCTGCGCGGCCGACGAGGGCGAGCGCGTGGCCACCGCGCTGTCCTCCTACAACGCGATCGCGCATCGCACCTCGTACTTCTTCAACCTGCGCGGGCCGAGCATCGCGCTCGACACAATGTGCTCGTCGTCGCTGACGGCGGTCCACTACGCCTGCCGCAGCCTGCTCGACGGCGACTGCGCGCTGGCCATCGCGGGCGGCGTGAACCTGTCGCTGCATCCGCGCAAGTACGTCGGGCTGAGCCAGGCGCAGATCGTCGGCAGCCATGCCGACAGCCGCAGCTTCAGCGACGGCGACGGCTACCTGCCGGCCGAGGGCGTGGGCGCCGTGCTGCTCAAGCCGCTGGCCCGCGCGCTGGCCGACGACGACCGGATCCTGGCGGTGATCAAAGCCTCCTCGGTCAACCACGGCGGCCGCGCGACCGGCTACTACGCGCCGAACGCGAACGCCCAGGTCGACCTGATGGAGGCCAGCTTCCGCAAGGCCGGCGTGTCGCCCGAGTCGATCGACTACATCGAGGCCGCCGCCAACGGCACCAGCCTCGGCGACGCGGTCGAGCTGCGCGCGCTGGCGCGCGTGTTCGACGGCACCGCGCGCGACGGCCGGCGCGTGCCGATCGGCACTGTGAAGTCGAACATCGGCCATCCCGAGGCGGCCTCGGGCATCGCGCAACTGACCAAGGTGATCCTGCAGATGCAGCACGAGACGCTGGTGCCCTCGATCAAGACCGAGCCCGTCAACCCCAACCTCGACCTGGCCCACACGCCGTTCCGCCTGCTCTCGCGGCAGGCGGCCTGGCCGTCCGATCCGGCGCGGCCGCGGCGCGCCACGGTCAGCTCGTTCGGCGCGAGCGGCGCGAACGCGCACCTGATCGTCGAGGCCTTCGAGACGGTCGAGGCGGAGCCCGCGCCAGCCGTCGCGCAAGCGGCGCCGCCGGCCGAGATCGTGGTGCTGTCGGCGCGCACGCCGGCTCAGTTGCGCGAGGTGGCGCGGCGCCTGCTGGCCTGGCTCGCCACGCGGCAGGCGGCGGGCAGGGCGGAATCGGCGGTGCCGCTGGCCGAGCGCGGCCGCGCCTGCTCGCTCGCGAATCTCGCGCACACGCTGCAGATCGGGCGCGAGGCGATGGACTGCCGGCTCGCGCTGCTGGCCGACAGCCTCGACACGCTTGGCGATGGCCTGCGGCGTTTCCTCGGCGAATCGGCCGGCGCGGCCGAGCCCGCGATCTACCACGGCAACGTGCAGGACCAGCTCGAGATGCGCAACCTGCTGGCGGGCGCCGCCGGCGACGCGATGGCGCAGACCCTGGTGGCCGAACGCAACCTGGAGGGGCTGATGCTGCACTGGGTCCAGGGCGGCAACGTGCCCTGGGCCGCCCTGCGCGAGGGCCGGCCGGCGCGCCGCCTGGTGCTGCCGACCTATCCGTTCGAGCGCGAGCGCTACTGGCTGTCCGGCGCGAGCGACGCCGCGGGCCGCGGCGCGGGCGAGCCGCAGGTCCCTGCCGAGCCGGCCGAGGCGGCCAGCGAACCCAGTGTCGTCGATGGGCGGGCCTGATCCGATGGACGCACCTGACCTTCACTTCCTCCAGCGAGCCGATCGCACCACGATCATGTCACTGTTCTCCCCGTACCAACTCGGCAATGTGAGCCTGCGCAATCGCATCGCGATCTCGCCGATCTGCGTCTACTCGGCCAGCGAGGGCGTGCCCGACGACTGGCACCTCGTGCACCTGGGCAGCCGCGCGATCGGCGGCGCGGGGCTGGTGTTCACCGAGGCCACCGCGGTATCGCCCGAAGGGCGCATCACCTTCGGCTGCACGGGCATGTGGAACGACACGCAGCGCGATGCCTGGGCGCGCATCACCGGCTTCGTGCGGGCCCGCGGCGCCGCCGTGGGCATCCAGCTCGCGCATGCGGGGCGCAAGGCCAGCATGGATTTGCCCTGGCTCGGCGGCAAGCCGCTGCCGGCCGGCACGCTCGGCTGGCAGCCGCTCGGGCCCAGCCCGCTGGCCTTCGATGCCGGCTACAGCGTGCCGACCGAGATCGATGCGGCCGGCATCGACAAGGTAATCGCCGACTACGCGGCGGCCGCGCGCCGCGCGCGCGAGGCCGGCTTCGACGTGATCGAGATCCACGCCGCGCACGGCTACCTGTTCCACGAATTCCTCTCGCCGCTCTCGAACCGGCGCGGCGATCGTTACGGCGGCGCGCTCGAGAACCGCGCCCGCCTGCTGCGCCAGGTGGTGGCCGCGGTGCGCGAGCAGTGGCCGCGCCGGAGGCCGCTGGTGGTGCGCCTGTCGGCGACGGACTGGATGCCGGGCGGCTGGGACATCGAGGAATGCGTCGCGTTGTGCCGCTGGCTGCGCGAGGACGGCGTCGACCTGATCGACACCTCGTCGGGCGGCAATGTCGCGAGCGCGAAGATCCCGGTGGGCCAGGGCTACCAGGTGCCGTTCGCCGCGCGCATCCGCCGCGAGGCCGGCATCGCGACGGGCGCCGTCGGGATGATCACCTCGGGCCGGCGCGGCGCCGAGATCATCGAGCGCGGCGATGCCGACCTCGTGCTGGTCGCGCGCGAGGCGCTGCGCGACCCCTACTTCCCGCGCCGCGCGGCCGCCGAGCTCGGCGTGCCGATCGCGGTGCCCGAGCAGTACCTGCGCGCATGGTGAGCGCACCGCGCCAGGCTGTGCTCCCTGCTTCCCCGACCGTTTCCAACCAGGCTGACGACGCCATGACCCTCGCTACCCTGCAAGCCGCCGAGACGGCGGACATCATCGTGCTGTCGGCGCCCGGCGTCGACGCGCTGCGCGGCGCCGTCTGGCAGCTGCTGGGCCAGCTGCGCGCGCTCGCGAGCGACGCCGCGGCCGAGCCGTTCACGCTGGCTGACCTCGCCTACACGCTGAAGTCGCGCCCCGAGGCCGGCGGCTGCCGCGTCGCCTTCGTGACGCGGCAGCTCGATGACCTCGCGGCCGGCCTCGAGCACTACCTGCGCGCGCATGCGCAGGCCGAGGCGAGCGTGCCGCGCAGCGTGACGCCCGGCCGCCACGGCGAACTGGTGACCATCCTGCGCGGCGACCTGGCCGCCGATTCGGGCACGGCGCGCCTGCTCACGGGCGCGGCGGCCGCGACCATGGCGCGCGCGCTGTGGGCCGCGCGCGACCTCGAGAACCTCGCGCTGATCTGGGTGCGCGGCGGCCAGCTCGACTGGGACGCGCTGCGCGAGGGACCGCCGCCGCGGCGCCTCGCTTGGCCCGACCAGGCGCCGCTCGAGGCCGGCGCGCGGCCGGCGCCGGAAGCCTTCGAGGGCGCCGCCGCGGGCGTCTCGGCGGCCGGCATCGAGCCTGACCTGACGGCGATCTGGCAGGCGCTGTTCGCCCTGCCGGCGGTTGGCCGCCACCAGGATTTCTTCGCGCTCGGCGGCGATTCGCAGCTGGGCCTGCGCATGCTGGCCCAGCTGCGTGAGCGCCACGGCGTCGACCTGCCGCTGCGTTGCCTCTACGAGGCGCCCACCGTCGCCCGCCTGGCCGAGACGATCGTGCGGCTCGCGGCGCCGGCGCCTTCGGGCGACCAGGACGATGCATCGGAGTACGAAGAAGGCGTGATCCGCTGAGGCCGCCCCGGCGGTTCCGTCCACGGTTTCCCCACTGAATCGACGGCGGCATCCCGCGTGCCGCCGACATCCTGACAACGATGGAGATCGACATGTCAAGCCAAGCACAGTTGCAACCCCTGAAGGGCATCCGCGTGGTCGACTACACGCACTTCCTGGCGGGCCCCTATGTCTCGCGTTGTCTCGCCGCGCTCGGCGCCGACGTGATCAAGGTGGAGCGGCCCGCCGGCGGCGACGCGGGCCGCGCGCATCCCTACTTCATCCAGGGCGAGAGCGGCTATTTCCTGCAGCAGAACATGGGCAAGAAGGGCCTGTGCGTCGACGTGAAGGATCCGCGCGGGCTCGCGCTGATGAAGAGGCTGATCGGCGAGGCCGACGTACTGGTCGAGAACTACCGGCCCGGCGCGCTCGCCAAACTCGGGCTCGGCTACGAGGCCTGCGCCGAGACGAACCCGGGGCTGGTCTACTGCTCGGTGTCGGCCTATGGCCAGACCGGGCCGCGCTCGCAGCAGGCCGGCTTCGGCCTGATCGCCGAGGCGATGAGCGGGGCGATGGACCTGATCGGCAATCCCGACGAGACGCCGCCGCTGTTCCGCATGCCGGTGGCCGACATGTACGCGGGCAGCCACGGTGTGGCGGCGGTCTGCGCGGCGCTGCTGGGCCGGGCGGCCTCGGGGCGCGGCCAGCACATCGATCTCGCGCTCTACGACTGCATGGTGTCGATGCACGACTACGCGGTGCAGTGCCACACGCTGAGCGGCGGCGAGGAGCGCATGACGCGCAGCGGTCACTACCTGCCGCAATCGACCGTCTACGGCGTGTTCGCGACCCAGGACGGCAGCGTGGTGATCGCCGCGCAGGTCGACGACGCCTGGCGGCGGCTGGCGCGCCTGATCGGCGGCGCGGACCTGGCCGAGGATCCGCGCTTCCTCGATGCGGCCAGCCGCAACGCGCACGGGCGCGAGGCCGTCGAGCTGGTGCAGGCCTGGAGCCGCGCGCGCAGCGCCGAGGACTGCCTGGCCGCGCTCGAGGCGGCCGGCGTGCCGGCCGCGCCGGTGCAGCGCATCGATCAGGTGCTGGGAGACCCGCACGTCGCGGCGCGCGGCATGCTGATCGAGCAGCAGCATCCGGTGCTCGGCACGATCCGGCTGCCGAACGTGCCGTTCCGCTTCTCCGGCTTCGAGCCGCCCGAGATGCGCGTGGCGCCCATGCTGGGCCAGCACAATCGCGAGATCGCCGCCGAGCTCGGTTACGCGGAGCACGAGATCGACCGGATGGAGGGCGACGGCGTGCTGTTCGCGCCGGCGCGCGTGCCCGAAGCGGCAAGCCTGTGAGCGCGCGGCCCGACATGACGATTCCCGCCTTGCTGTCCGAGCTGCAGGCGCGCGGCATCACGCTGTCCCTGGCCGATGGCGAGCTGTCGTTCCGCGCGCCCAAGGGCGCGTTGACGCCGGCCGATCGCGCGACGCTGTCGGCGAGGCGCGAAGCGATCGTTGCCTACCTGGCCGCCAAGGCCGCGCGCCGCACCGATCCGGTGACGATCACGCCCTCGGCCGAGCTGCGTCCCTCGCTGCTCCAGGAACTCTGGTGGCACTGGTACGGCCTGCCGCCGCGCCAGCTGAACCAGGAGCGCCTGCCGCTCGTCAAGCTGTTCCCGGGCGTGACGGCCGGGCGCGTGGCCGAGGCGCTGCGCGCCATCGTGGCCCGCCACCACACGCTGCGCTCCTCGTTCCATGAAGAGGACGGCCGGCTGACCGTCACGCTCAACGAAGCCGCGGCGCTGCCGATCGAGTTCGTCGAGGCCGACGGCACGCTGCCGCGCGAGGAGCTGGAGCCCGCGCTGAAAGCGCAGGCGGCCGAGTATGCCGCGCGCCAGCTGCCGCTCGACGGGCAGTGGCTGCTGCGCGCGCGCGTCGTCTCGCTGGCGCCCGACCAGAGCCTGCTGCTGTGCGTGTTCCATCACATCATCGTCGACGCGGCCTCGCTGCTGCTGATCCTCGCCGAGCTCGACGCGCGGCTGGCCGATCCGCCGCGCGCGCTGCCAGCCGCCGCGCAGTTCCTCGACTACGCGGCCTGGGAGCGGGCCTGGATGGCCGATCCCGCGCGTCAGCCGTTGATCGACTACTGGGCGCGGCGCTTTCGCGCGCTGCCCGAGCTGGTCGGCCCGCTCACGGGTCGCTCGCTGGCCTGGCAGCCGGGCAGCAAGGTCGACCATCGCTTCGTGATTCCGGCCGCGCAGCTGCGCCGCATGCAGGCCGCCGCCACGCGCCTGCAGACCTCGCTCTTCAGCGCGCTGCTGAGCGCCTTCGGCGTGGCGCTGGCGCGCTGGTCCGGCAGCGAGCGGGTGCCGGTGCGCTGCGTCGGCGACCTGCGCACCTCGCCCGAGCTGGCGAACCTCGTCGGTTACCTGGTCTGCAGCGACGTGATCGAGATCCACGCGCCGGCCAAGGCCGATTTCGTGTCGATCCTGAAGGCCAGCGAGATCGAATCGCACAGCGCGATGATGCTGCGCGTGCCGACCCTGATGCGCCATCCGCTGCACCGGGGCGGCAGCGGCATCGAGGATCCGCGCGGCATCGCGGCCACCATCAACATGTTCTCGGTGCGCATCCCCGGCGCCGGCGCGCCGCTCGACGAGCGCGCCGATCCGCCCTGGCCGCCGCAGCTGACGCGCTCGGCCGGCGAGCCCTGGCCGATTCCCTTGCCGTCGATCTACCTGCGGCTGATCGATTACGGCCACGCGCTGGAAGGTTCGCTGGAACTCAACGACACGCTGCTGACGGCCGCCGAGCAGGCCGCGCTGATCGAGGCGCTGTTCGATGCGCTCGACCGCTTCCTGCTGCAGGCCGCGCCGGCGGCGGCGCCCCTCACCACGGAGGTTTTATGAAAGCCATACTCAGCACCGTCGCGGGCGGCCCCGAGACGCTCGCGCTGCACGAGGTGCCCGAGCCGATGCCGGGCGCCGGCCAGGTGCGCGTGCGCATCGCCGCCTGCGCGCTCAACTATCCCGACCTGCTGGTGATCCAGGACCGCTACCAGGACCGGCCCGAGCGGCCGTTCGCGCCGGGCTCGGAAGTGGCCGGCGTGGTGGATGCGGTGGGCGACGGCGTGGCGGGGATCCGCGTTGGCGATCGCGTGTTCGGCGCGACCGGTAATCGCGGCGGCCTGGCCGAGAAGATCACGCTGCCCGCCGACGGCTGCTTCGCGCTGCCGGCGGCGATGTCGTTCGACGATGCCTCGGCCCTGCTGCTGACCTACGCGACCATGATGCACGCGCTCAAGGACGCCGCGCGGCTCGCGGCGGGCGAGACGCTACTGGTGCTCGGCGCGGCGGGCGGCATCGGCGTGGCGAGCGTGGAACTGGGCAAGGCGATGGGTGCGCGCGTGGTGGCGGTGGCCTCGTCGCGCGAGAAGGTCGACCTGGCGCTGAGCCGCGGCGCCGATGCCGGTGTGGTCTGCCCGGCCGGGCCGCTCGACCTGGAGGCCGCCAAGGCCTTCAAGGACGCTCTGCGCGCGGCCTGCGGGCCGCGCGGCGCCGACGTGGTCTGCGATCCGGTGGGCGGCGATTACGCGGAAGCCGCGCTGCGTTCGCTGGCGTTCCAGGGCCGCTACCTGGTGATCGGCTTCACGGCCGGGATTCCGCGGATCCCGCTCAACCTGGTGCTGCTCAAGGCGGCCCGCATGATCGGCGTGCTGTGGGGCGCGTTCGCGAGCGGCGAGGCGCAGGCGAACCGGCGCAACGTGGAGGAGCTGGTGGCGTTCTACGAGCGCGGGCTGATCCGGCCGTTCATCTCGGCGCGGTTTCCGCTGGCGCAGGCGCCCGAGGCGCTGGCCGTACTTGCCGAGCGCCGCGCGCTCGGCAAGGTGGTGGTGCGCTGCGACGAGGCGCTGGTCTGAGGTGGGGCGGGAGGCCGGGCGTGCCCGGCTCCCGGCTGCGCCGCAATTCAGGGCGCGGATGCCGCGCGGAAGCGCTCGAGCATGCGCGCCACATCGGCGCGGCAGCCGGTGAACAGCTCGAAGGCGCGCGCGGCCTGCACCACCAGCATGTGCGTGCCGTCGAGCGTCTGGCAGCCCAGGGCGCGCGCGCTGCGCAGCAGCAGCGTTTCGGCGGGCGCGTAGATCACATCGGCGACCCACAGGCCCGCATGCAGCGCATCGAGCGGCACGGCCGAGCCGGGATGGCGCGCGGTGCCGACCGGCGTGGCGTTGACCACGCCGTCGGCCGTGCCGAGCGCGGCCTCGGCGTGCTCGGGTGCGTCGATGCGGCAGGCCGGAAAATGCCGGCCGAGCTGCGCGGCGAGCGCGGCGGCGCGCGCCGGCACCTCGTCGACGAGCGTCAGCCGCGTTGCCCCGAGTTCGAGTAGCGCGAAGGCGGTGGCCGCGCCGGCGCCGCCCGCGCCGAACTGCACCACGCGCTCGCGCCGCGCCCCGGGCAGGCCGCTGCGAAAGCCCTGGCCGAAGCCATGGGCGTCAGTGTTGTAGCCGATGCGCCGGCCGGCCGCGAAGCGCACCGTGTTGACGGCGCCGATCGCGGCGGCCTCGGGCGCGACTTCGTCGAGCAGCGGGATCACCGCCTGCTTGCACGGCAGCGTGATGTTCACGCCGACCCAGCCTTCGTCCTCGAGGCGGCGCAGTAGGCCGTCGAGCCCGTCGACGCCGATCCCGAGCCGGTCGAGATCGAGCAGCGCATAGCGGCAGGGCAGGCCGCGCGCGGCGGCCTCGCCCTCGTGCAGCGCCGGCGAGCGCGACTGGGCGATGCCGGCACCGATCAGGCCGAGCCGGAGCGGCGCGGTATCAGCCGGGTCGTGCGCGGGGAGTTCGGGGGGGGCGAGCGGCGTAACGAACGAGGCGGGCGTCATGAGCGCACCGTCGCGAGCGAGGCGATCAGGTTCCGCGTCGCCTCGAACACCTCGCGCACATGGCGTTCGAGCGGGACCTGCCCGCCGCCGGGCACTTCGAGCGACAGCGCGGTGTCGTCGGGCAGCGCGGCCAGCAGGGCGGCCACGGGCAGCCCGCCCCGGCCCGGCGCGAGCCGACCGGCGCGGGCCTCCTCGAGCAGCGCCTCGGACGTGGGCGGCGGCGCGGCCGGCGCGTCGCAGAGCTGCGCGGTGCGGATCATCGCGGCCGGCACGCTGCCGAGGTCGCGCTCGGAGCCGCCGGTGCGCCACACATGCAGCGCGTCGATCAGCATGCCGCCATTGGGCTGGCGCGCCGCCGTCACCACCTCGGCGGCATCGCCGAAGCGGGCGACCGCGCGCCAGGCCATGAATTCGAGTTCGACGCGCAGGCCGAACGGGGCCGCCCGCTCGCAAAGGCGGGCGAAGTTCGCGCTCAGCCGGGCGCGCTCGGGATCGTCCCCGCACACGCTGAGGCAGCGCGCGCCGAGCTCGGCCGCCGTCTCCAGCAGCGGGTCGAGCGCGGCGGCGTCGAAGTCGGCGCCGATGCCGATGAACTCGATGTCGTTGACCGTGAGGCCGGTGGCGTCGAGGCGATGCCGTACCTCGGCGATCGCAGCCGAGCCGGCCGGCAGCGAGTAGAAGCGCGAACCGGCGAAGGCCGGGTACAGCCGCAGGCCGACCGCCGCGTAACCGGCCGCCGCCGCCGCGGTGACGAGCTCGGGCGGCGGCAGATCGAGTGCCGTCAGGTGGGCGAGCGCGAGGGGAACCGGCTGGAAGAAGTCCATGGGCATCCTGGTAGGTTGGCGCGCGCGAAGGTCCTGCCTTGTGGCTCTGGCCTTCGGCGGAACGAGCCGGCGCGGTGGTCCGGGCCCGGCATCCCGGGTAGGACGGCGAGTGCCGGCGGGCGTTGGCGCTGACCAGCGCTGGTCAGCGGTTGTAGAGACGCTCCTTGTCGAACTCGCTGCGCTCGAGCGTCATCGCGAGCAGCAGTTCGAGGTCCTCCTCTGGGTCGTAGTCGGGCTTGTCGAGCGGCTTGAGGGCCTCGATCAGCTCGAAGTCGAAGGCCTCGGCGCCGAGCAGGTTCCAGTCGGCCTGCAACTGCCGGTTCGGGTGCTTGCCGAAGCGCAGTTCGGTCAGGTGCCGGTTCAGGCGGGCATTGACATCGCGGCCGACCTCCACCAGCGAGCGCCCGGTGGTCTTGTTGACGACGCGGTAGACGCCCATCAGGCGCGGCGTGTCCTTGTACTGCTGTTTCAGTTCTCTCTTGCGGTCCATGTTGTCCAGATGAGCGGTTGGAAGGGCGGAGGCGGCTCAGATGAGCAGGCCGAGCATCGCGGCACGCGCGACCGCTGCGGTCGCGTTCGAGGTATTGAGCTTGGTGACCGCGTTTTTCACGTGGAAATTCACGGTGTAGACGGAGATCAGCATGATCATCGAGATCTCGGCAGCGGTCTTGCCGTCGGCGACCCACTTCAGCACCTCGACCTCGCGATCGGTCAGCTCGATGTCGCCTTCCGGCGAGAGTTTGGGAAGCACCGCGCGGGTGATCGCCAGGT
This sequence comes from Burkholderia ambifaria AMMD, assembly GCF_000203915.1. Classification (NCBI taxonomy): domain Bacteria; kingdom Pseudomonadati; phylum Pseudomonadota; class Betaproteobacteria; order Burkholderiales; family Burkholderiaceae; genus Burkholderia; species Burkholderia ambifaria. The sequence continues at coordinate 394,028 of NC_008392.1, read as the reverse complement.
GCGCCGCGTTCACCAGCCAGCGCATCTTGAGTTCCTGCTGCTGCAGCTCGCGCACGGTGAGGGGCGTGTGGCTGCGGGCCATCGACATCATGCCCGACACGCCGCAGTTCGATACCGCCGCCAGCGAGTAGCCGTATCGCAGGCCGTGTGCCTGCGCCTCTTCCCAGAGCTGGGGCGTCCCCTCGAAGACGGCATCGCTCCAGATGACCGGCGCGTAGGACTGGCGCCCGCGCCGCAGCAGCGGATCGACGTCGATGTAGCGCGCGTCGTGGTAGCGGCGCTGCCAGGGTTCCGGAAAATTGCTGAAGACCAGCACCTTGCGACGCGACAAGGGCCAGGGCGTCTGGAGGCAATAGGCGCTGTATTCGAATCCGATTTCCTTGACGGCGCTCGCGATTTTTCCGAAAGCCTCGTGCTCAGAATGAGTCGCTTCGATTTCGTACAGGATTTGTTCCATCCAGTTCGCCAAATTTGTGCCCGATTCCCTTTCAACGGAAGGCCCATCGCTTGCGCGAGGCGATTCGACTGGAAAATAAATCCAATGATCGGTGTCTTCGCTCATATTGTTACGGAAAATTGTGCTTGCTCGGGATTGAATGAGGCGGGGCGTCCGGTAAGTCAAGGTTTCCGTAAGCGCGCGTCGCCGGTTTGTAATGCGATCTGCAAATTTCGGAAAGACGGGACATGCCGTTGATCGGTGAAATCAATGTGACATACTTCGTGCATCTCGGAACAGCATCCGCATGCATCGATGCGACTCCGAATCACGCGTGAAACAGGGTGGCTCGGGCCGATAAGCGTTCAATGGCGGTTCAGCGATGCCCGGGGAAACGCCATCAAGATGAAACGGGAATTTCGGACAATATCCGTAAAGAGTGGCAATGCCTTGCCAATCCGGTTTGCAAAAAAAACATGGAAAATCCGGATGCCACGGAGTTCTGGCCGATTTTACAAATAGAAATCACACCGGTCAGCGTTGACTCAAAACAGCATGGGCGGATTTTCACCCGGATCAAAAAGATTGTCAATCTTCGTTCAATACGAATTTGTGCTTCGGCTGATCGGTATTTACTGCCTTCATTGCATTCGTTTCCACATGGCATCGGCGACACTGCCTTGGTAAATAATCGGCTGAATAAGCTAAATCCAGTGAATAATTTCTGACGAACGTTGACACGAAGACCACCGGCGAGTGGTGTTCAAATCGATGTAATTTAAATCTTGCGTTGCAAAATCAAGTCATTGAGATGACGGGCGACGAATTGGAACTGAGAGGTTGTGCGATGCGAATAACTGGAATCGGAGAACGATCGGCTCAAGCGTCCAGCTGCTTCGCGGTGAGCCAGCCGGTCAGCCGCAGGATCAGCCGGCGCGCGACGAATAGCAGCGCCTCGGCGTGCTCGACGCGGTCCATCAGTTCGACGCGCGTATCGAACGACGGCGGCATTTCTAGCCAGTCGTAGGCGGCCGGCGCGACGCCGGCGGCTTGGTCGAGCCAGTCGAGCAACGATGCGACGACGTCGCGCACGCGTTGGCGCAGCGCGCGGATGCCGTGGAACAGGCGCAGGCTCGCCGTCACGTCGAGCACCACCACGGCTTCCTCGGCGTCGACGACGCTCGGCGTGAACTGCAGGAGCGCATAGGCAACGCCGAGCACGAGCTCGCGCGATGCGCATCAACCGGAATCGCGCATGATCGACACGCCGCCCCACTACGCCCGGTCGAGCAGGTCGACGAGCAGCCTGGCCCCGTCGGCCCCCTTCGTGGAATCGGTCCACAGCCGGTCGATCATCTTCCGGTACATCGCGACGGCATCCGCCGACGTGGTGATCGTCGCGATGCCGGTACGAATGTTCGGCAGCTCGCCGAGCCGGAACGGCGATACCGCGATATGCGCGCTGTCGTCGTCCTCGAAGATCTGGAAGGTCTCGTTCGGCAGGTTGTCGCTGACGATGCCGATACGCACGCCTTTCGCATCGTCCTCGAGCATCCCGACAATCCGCATCACTTCCCGCCGCGCGGCGAGCTTGCGCTCGAGCTGCACGCCCGGCGGCAGCCCGAGGCGGCCGACCAGGCCGTGGTGCAGGAACTGCTCGATCTGGCGCAGCCCGATCAGGCTCGTCACGTTCAGCGGTGCGCGCCGGAACGCGGCTTTCCGGTCCGCGAGGATCGCCATCACTTTCGACAGCGTCTGCCGCCACGCGGCATCGGTCAGCGACGGCGGGATGCTTTCCTCGAGCATCTGGCGCAGCCAGCCGTCGTAATCGTCGGAGGTCAGCAGGAACGAGAACGGATCGAAATGCGCGAAGATCCGCTGCGAGCGGCTCTCGATCTGCCGCATGCGCTCGAAATAGCTGATCGCCGAATCGTGATACTCGACCTCGACGCCCATCAGGTTCGCGAGCGACACGCCGAACAGCGCGGCGAGCCGCTCGAGCGTATCGATCTTTACAATCTCGCCACGTTCGAGCTTGTAGACCGCCGCGCGCGAGATGTTCAGGCGCTCGGCGACATCCTCGCTGCGCAACTCGGCAGCCATCCGGTACGCGCGCAAGCGCTCGCCAATGCTGTCGAAGTCGAAGCGCGCGCCGCGCAGACGCGTTTTTCGGGAACCGGCGGTGGACATGAAGTACCTCTGAGTGGCGGGTGAAAAATCGACAGACACCGGGTTGCGCGACCGCGCCGCGCCGGCATCCTGCCGGGGGCATCGCGAAGATCGATGTTTGTCTATTTTTTTGTATCGGGTATTTTAACGTAGCCGACAACGGATGCTCGCACATCCGCGGCTTGCGCTCGTCTGGTGCACGGTAACGGCCTGCGCCCGGACCGTGTCCGTGCGCGTGCACATCGTCTAAATATTTAGACGAACGGCGAGCGCGCAGACGCTGTCGGCGATAGAGGCATCACCCCTTCCAGACATTCACACGTGCCGGCCCATTGCGCCGGGAGGAGAAAAGCATGACGTTGCGTACCCCGCGCGCCCGATTTCGGGCAGGATTCCTGATGGCCGGCGCGGCAGGCGCCATTGGCGTCGCGCCGCTCGCGCACGCGCAGTCGAGCGTGACGCTGTACGGCGTCGCCGACGCTTTCGTCGGTTCGGTGAAGCAACCCGGCGGGCGCACGGCGCTCGTGCAGTCGGGCGGCGGGATGACGACGTCGTTCTGGGGGCTCGGCGGCAGCGAGGATCTCGGCAACGGCAACAAGGCGTTCTTCGTGCTCGAAAGCTACTTTCAACCACAAAGCGGCGCGTACGGCCGCTACGCCGGGGACAGCCTGTTTTCGCGCAATGCGTACGCGGGATTGCAGTCGCGGTTCGGCCAGCTTCGTCTTGGCCGGATCACGACGCCGCTGTATCTCGCGACGATCCAGTTCAACCCGCTGTTCAATTCGTACACGTTCTCGCCGATGATCTTCCATACGTTCAAGGGCGTGGGCGCCGAGGGCGTGGTCGGCGATTCGGCGTGGAACAACGCGCTCGCCTATACGAGCCCGACGTTCGGCGGATTCAATGCGGGGCTGCTGTATGCACTCGGCAATACGGCCGGCCGGAACGGCGCGAAGAAATGGAGCGTCAACGCGAACTACGCGCGCGGCGCGTTCGCGGCCGCCGTGGTCTTCCAGTACGTGAATTTCAGCGCGACGCCTGGCGATCTCGACGGCGCGCTCGCCGCGGCGCCGGGCCTGTCGAGCCAGCGCACGGTGCAGGTCAGTGCGTTGTACGACTGGCGTGTCGTGAAGCTGTTCGCGCAGTACATGAACGTCGCGAACCGCGCGCAGCGCGGCAACTTCCACGGCGATACGGTGCAGGCCGGCGTCAGCGTGCCAATAGGCGTGGGTTCGCTGCTGGCGAGCTACGCGTATACGCATTCGAGCGGGGCGCTCGCCGACGGCGCGCATCGCAGCACCGGCGCGCTCGGCTACGACTATCTGCTGTCGAAGCGCACCGACCTCTATTCGGCGATCAAGGTCGATCACGTCGGCGGGCTGTCGACCGGCATCACGTACGGCGCGGGCCTGCGCACGCGTTTCTGACGCAGGCATCGCGATGCGAGGCTTCCCGGTTTACCCCGATACATCGGACGCTTGCATTCCGTTTTTGATGCGGGTAGTCTAAATATTTAGACGAGGAGGAAAGCATGAACCTTATGGACGCTACGCAGTGGCTGGCACAGGACGTCGTCGGCTTTTCCGACATTCACCGGTTCGCGACGCGCTGCCGGGACGCGGCGGCGCCGCACGGGCGGGAATCGGCGGCGCTGGTGCTGCTCGCACAGGCGGCCGCGACGTTCGCCGAACGGCAGGAGGGCGTGGCGGTCTGCACGGAGACGGTGCAGGCGTTTCTCGCCGAACTGCGCGAGCACGCGCGGCGGCTGAGCGATGCAAGCGGGCGCTCGGACGACGCGCTGCTCGCGGCGCTCAACGGCTTCGCCGCGCAGGTGTCGAAGGAACTGGTCGTCTGATGCGCGACGCCGGCGCGAATCCGCCCGGGCCACGCCCTTAAGCTGTGCGATGCCGACGATCGGGTTGTGGTCCGTCTGTCTAAAAAAAACGACAAACGGCCGCGAGGCGGACGGCCGGCATCGATATCCCTCCTCACGATACGGACAATCATGGAAGCGAACCTTCGATCCTCCGCTGCCGCGCCCGCCGACGCACCGCCCGAACGGGTGTCGCGCTACGCGTGGAAAGTGCTGGCCGGCTCGGCCATCGGCTATGCGATGGACGGCTTCGACCTGCTGATCCTCGGCTTCATGCTGCCGGCAATTGCGGCGTCGCTGCACCTCGGCGCGCAGCAGGCGGGGGCGCTCGTCACGTGGACGCTGATCGGCGCGGTCGCGGGCGGCGTGATTTTCGGCGCGCTCAGCGATCGCTACGGCCGCGTGCGCGTGCTGACCTGGACGATCCTGCTTTTCGCGGTGTTCACCGGGCTGTGCGCGTTCGCACAGGGCTTCTGGGATCTGCTCGCGTACCGGACCATCGCCGGCATCGGCCTCGGCGGCGAATTCGGCATCGGCATGGCGCTCGCGGCCGAAGCGTGGCCTGCAGCCAAGCGCGCCCGCGTGTCGTCGTACGTGGCGCTCGGCTGGCAGAGCGGCGTGCTCGCGGCGTCGCTGCTGACGCCGCTGCTGCTGCAGAGCGTCGGCTGGCGCGGCATGTTCGCGATCGGCGTGCTGCCCGCGATCGTCGCCTGGGTGCTGCGCAACAAGCTGCACGAGCCGGAAGTGTTCGTCCGGAGCCCGCAGCCGGCGCGCACGGGCGCGCGTTTCCGGCTGCTGTTCGCCGATGCGCGCACGACCCGCACGAGCATCGGCATCGTCGTGCTGTGCGCGGTGCAGAACTTCGGCTACTACGGAATCATGATCTGGATGCCGACGTTCCTGTCGAAGCAGCTCGGCTTCTCGCTGACGAAATCCGGATTGTGGACCGCCGTGACGGTGCTCGGGATGATGGCCGGCGTCTGGCTGTTCGGACACCTGGCCGACCGGATCGGCCGCAAGCCGACGTTCCTGCTGTACCAGCTCGGCGCGGTGGCGATGGTATTCGCGTATTCGCGGCTGACGGACCCGGCCACGATGCTGTGGGCCGGCGCGCTGATGGGCATGTTCGTGAACGGCATGGTCGGCGGCTACGGCACGCTGATGTCCGAAGCGTACCCGACCGCGGTGCGGGCGACCGCGCAGAACGTGCTGTGGAACGTCGGCCGTGCGATCGGCGGCCTCGGGCCGCTCGTCGTCGGCGCGCTCGCCGCGCGCTATTCGTTTCAGATCGCGATCGCGATGCTGGCCGCGCTGTACGTGCTCGACATGATCGTCACGGTCACGCTGATTCCGGAACTGAAGGACCGCGCGCTCGACTGACGCGCGTGCCTCCCGCCCAACCGTAACGAGGAGAGAACGATGGACGTGATCGACGGGGCGCGCGCCTGCGCGCAGCCGTGGGCGGCCACGGTCGCCACGCACGCGTGCGACGTGGTCGCGCATCGCGCGGTGAACCGGCGCTATCGCTATCTGCGGGTGCGCGCCGACGCGCCGCTCGCGAGCGTCACGCAGGCCGGCCAGTTCTATCAGCTCGTCTGCCCCGTCAGCGATCTGCACCGGCCATTCCTGCCGCGCCCGATGAGCGTGTACGGCGTCGGCCCCGGCGCCGGCGAAATCGAGTTCCTGTACAACGTGACCGGCGAAGGCACGCGTGCGCTCGCGCAACTCGGCGTCGGCGCGCGGCTGTCGATCGTCGGGCCGCTCGGTCGCCCCTTCACGCTCGACGCCGGTGCGCGACGGCTGCTGCTCGTCGCGCGCGGCGTCGGTCTCGCGACGATGGCGCCGCTCGTGCAGCGCGCGGCGGGGGCGGGCATCGCGCTGACGGTCGTGATGTCGGCGCGCACGCCGGACGACCTGATGACCGCGGAATTCGTGCGCGGCGCGCCGGCCGACGTGCATGCGGTGTTCGACAGCGACGGCTCGTCGGCGGTCGCGAACGTGGACGCGCTGCTGCGCGCCGCGATCGCGCGCGATCGGCCGGACGCGGTCTACACGTGCGGCTCGCAACGGTTGCTCGCGCTGCTGCAGCGCGTGCTCGCCGACCATCCGTCGATGCGCGGCGAGGTCGCGCTCGAGCAGCGGATGGCATGCGGGATGGGCGTCTGCCTGTCGTGCGTGCGGATGTTCGACGACGGCGCGACCCGCGCATTCCGGCGCGTGTGCCGCGAGGGCCCGGTGTTCGCAATTCGCGACGTGGTGACGGAGGTGGAGGTGGAAGTTGGCTGACCTGAGCGTACGCGTGGGCGAACTGCGCCTGCGCAATCCCGTGATGCCGGCATCCGGCTGTTTCGCGATCGAGTATCGCGATGCGCTCGACCTGACCGGGCTCGGCGCGCTCGTGATCAAGAGCGTGTCGCCCGTCAGCCGCCCGGGCAACCCGACGCCGCGTGTCGCCGACGCGGGTGACGGCATGCTGAATTCGATCGGCATTCCGAGCCGCGGCATCGACGACTATCTCGAACACGTGCTGCCCGCGTACACGGGCCACGGCACGCCGGTCGTCGCGTCGGTGTCCGCCGATACGGCGGACGCGTTCGCGCGCGCGTGCGAGGCGCTGTCGCGGCCGGACGTCGCGGCGATCGAGGCGAACATCTCGTGCCCGAATCTCGAGGCGGACGGCATGGCGTTCGGGATGGACGCGGGCATGACCCGGCAGGTCGTCGACGCGATCCGCACGCGCACCGGGCATCCGCTGTGGGTGAAGCTGACGCCGAACGCGGGCAACATCGCGAAGATCGCGCAAGCGGCGCAGGACGCGGGCGCCGACGCGATCGTGATGGGCAACACGGTGCTCGGCATGTCGATCGACGTGCGCACGCGCCGGCCGTCGCTCGGCAACGTGATGGGCGGCCTGTCCGGGCCGTCGATCAAGCCGATCGCGCTGCGGCTCGTCCACCAGTGCTACCGCGCCGTGTCGATTCCGGTGATCGGCTGCGGCGGCATCCGGAGCGCCGCCGACGCCATCGAGTTCCTGCTCGCCGGCGCGAGCGCGGTGCAGGTGGGCACTGCGTCGTTCCGCGATCCGGGCGTGATGCGCACGATCATCGACGGGCTCGAGCAGTTTTGCGCGGACGAGGGCATCGGCGCGATCGCGTCGCTGACCGGGCAGGTCAGGCTCGACGCGGAGCTGAGCGAGCGCTGGCAGCGCTTTTGCGCGGCGCCGGCGCGCGCGGGCGGCACGACGGCGGGGGCGTGATGAACGCGCATACCGACAGGCCGGACGCGCCGGCGGATATCGACGTGCACGACGCGGCGACGCTGCCGCTTGCCGAACTGACGGCCCTCGCCGAGCAGTGGTTTGACGAGATCCGCGTGCTGTCGGCCGACGGCGTGGGCGTCACGCGCGAGAGCTACGGCGACAGCGAAACGGCGGCCGCGCAGCGGCTGGCGGCGCACGCCGAACGCGATGGCATCGCGGTGCGCGCCGACCGCGCGGCCAACTTGATCTTCAGCCTGCCCGACGCGGACCCGCATGCGCGTGCGATCTGGGTCGGCTCGCATCTCGACTCGGTGCCGCATGGCGGCAACTACGACGGGCTCGCGGGCATCGTCGCGGGGCTGCTATGCCTCGTCGCGCAACGGCGTAGCGGCCTCGCGTCGCCGCACCCGTTGAACGTGATCGCGCTGCGCGGCGAAGAGAGCGCCTGGTTCGGCAAGGCCTACATGGGATCGAGCGCGCTGTTCGGCCGGCTGACGCCGGACGATCTCGCGATGAAGCATCGCAGCACCGGCCGCCCGCTGGCCGACTGCATGGCGGCGGCGGGCGTCGACATCGACGCGGTGCGGGCGCGCAAGCCGCTGTTCGACGTGCGGCGCGCGCATGCGTATCTGGAGCTCCACATCGAGCAGGGGCCCGTGATGGTCGCGCGCGGGCTGCCGGTCGCGGTCGTGTCCGGCATTCGCGGCAACGTGCGGCACAACTCCATCAGCTGCATCGGCGAGGCCGGCCACTCCGGCGCGGTGCCGCGCGACCTGCGGCACGACGCGATCTTCGCGGTCGCCGAGCTGATCACGCGGCTCGACGAGCACTGGCGCCGGCTGCTCGAACGCAACATCGATCTCGTCGTGACGACCGGCATCGTGTCGACCGACCAGGACGAGCATTCGATTTCGCGGATTCCCGGCCAGGTGCATTTCAGCTTCGAGGCGCGCAGCGAGAGCACGGAGACGCTCGACGTCTTCCATGAGCTGCTGATCGCCGAATGCAATTCGATCGCGCGCGAGCGTGGCGTGCGATTCGATTTCGACCGGCGGTTGGCGAGCGCGCCGGCGCGGATGGATGCCACCCTGCGCGCCGCGCTTGCCGACGCGTGCACGCGGCTCGACGTGCCGTATGCGACGCTGCCGAGCGGCGCGGGCCACGACGCGGCGCTGTTCGCGAACGCGGGCGTGCCAAGCGGGATGCTGTTCGTGCGCAACGATCACGGGTCGCACAACCCGCGCGAGGCGATGTCGATCGATGATTTCATGCTGGGCGTGCGCGTGCTCGCCGACACGATTGCGCGGCTGTGACCGGCGACACGGGAAGCGATGGCGGCCGACGCGCCGTGGATCCGGAAGGCGTGCGGTTCACGCCGACGGAACGTGTGCGCCCGCGCCGCCTTCCGCGCGGTTCACGTGCGCGAGCACGAATGCATAGACGTCATCGAGCGCCGACACGATGCGCGTGCCGGCCGCGACGCCATCGAACGCGCTCGCGGGGCCGGTGCAGATCAACGGCTTCGCGAAGCGCGTCGCGAGGCGGATCTCGTCGAGCGTGCCCTTGCTCCCCGGCAGCGCGACGACGACGTCGCTCGTCAGCACGTTCACGTAGTTGCGGCTCAATGCGTCGTCCGGCGCGTCCGCTTCCTTGCGCGGCAGTGGCGTGACGATAGGCAGGTCGATGAACGGATTCGGATAGCCGGCGATCGGCACGAAGCCGAACAGCGGGTGCGCTTCGCTCGGCACGATGCCGATCGAGCGGCCGCGGCGCCCCGGCGTCGTCGCGTACGCGCGCGCGATCGACAGCATCACGCCGCGGCCGGCGCCGGTCAGCAGGTCGAATCCTTGCGCGGCGATCCACGTTCCGAGCGGCGTCGCCAACTCCGGCCATTCGTTCTTGCCCGAGCCCATCACGCCAATGATCGCCATCTTGTCCTCCTGGTTGGCCGACGCGCGGCGCGTCGATCTCAGCGATCGCGCGTGCCGGTCGTCTTTTTAATTATACACATCGGCCGATTTCTGGCGATGCGACGGCGATGATGGGCTGAAAATTGTGGACTTTCCCGTCTTGCATTTTCCCTTCACTTTATTTAGTCTAAAAAAATAGATTTATCGACGGACGTATCGCGACTCGAGGGTTCGCCGGTACGCAGACGTCTCCGGGGCGATACAGCCCGCTATAACCTGAGAGAGAGGTGTATTCATGCTTGACCACGCCACCAACGAATTGCTGACCCGCGTGGGGCCCGGCACGCCGTGCGGCGAGTTGCTGCGTCGCTACTGGCATCCGGTCGGTTATTCGTCGGAGCTGGCCGAAGCCGGCCAGACGAAACGCGTGCGGATTCTCGGCGAGGATCTGGTGCTCGCGCGCACCGGCAACGGCGGCGTGCTGCTCGTGCAGGAGCGTTGCCCGCATCGCGGTGCATCGCTGCTGTACGGCTTCGTCGAGGAAGCCACGATCCGCTGCGCGTATCACGGCTGGCAGTACAACGCGGCCGGCGAATGCGTGGAGCGGCCGTTCGAATCGGCGAAGGCGAGCCGCGTCTGCAAGAAGCTGATCGACAGCTATGCGACGCACGAATGCGGCGGGCTGATCTTCGCATACATGGGGCCGGCGGAGCAGAAGCCCGCGTTTCCGAACTGGGACATCCTCGTGCGCAACGACGGCGTCCGCCATTTCGAGGTGCAGGACGATCTCGCGTGCAACTGGTTCCAGGTGCAGGAAAACGCCGTCGACGTCACGCACACCTTCTATACGCACTCGAAATACTTCGAGCACCTCGGCATGCGCGACGCGTCCGGGTTCGGCAAGCCGTTCAAGCGGTTCGGCTTCCAGCGCTTCGACTGGGGCATCGTGAAGAGCTGGGAATACGAAGGCGAGGGCCGTGGCTGGGGCAACCTGATGGTGTTCCCGAACATGCTGCGGATCATGACCGAGATGCACTGGCGCGTGCCGGTCGACGATACGACGACGCGGATCGTCTGGGTGTCGTTCACGCCGAACGCGGACGGCGCGCAGCCGCCCGCGGACGAGGCGCCGAAGATCGTCCGGCAGCCGGCGCGCACCGACGCGGCGGGCCGCTACCTGATGGACACGTTCATGAGCCAGGATGCGATGGCGGTCGAGACGCAGGGCCCGATCTTCGATCGTTCGCGCGAGAACCTCGGCGCGTCCGATCGCGGGATCGTGATGTTCCGCCAGATGCTGCAGGAGCAGATCGACGCGGTCGCGCGCGGCGAGCGGCCGGTCGCGAACGTGTACGGCGGCGCGCCGGACGTGACCGACCTGCGCGCATGGATGGGCGGCTATCTGCCGATGAGCTGCGCGCCGGACCCGACGTTCCGCCAGCAGCGCGAATTCGGCGACATCTTCGACGAGTCGCACGTCGAATACGAGATCCCGGCGAACTCGCCGGTGATGCGCGCTTGAGCGGCGGTGCGCTCGGCGGGCCGGGCCGCGGCACCGGCATGCTGACGGGCGGCCGCGTCACGGCCGCGCTGCTCGTGGCGGGGCTCGCGAGCGTCGCCGCGCTCGGCGCGCGCGGCACGCTGTCGGCCGGCGACGCACGCATCGTCGCGATTGTGTTCACCTGCATCGTGCTGTGGGCGACTGGCGCCGTCGCGAGCCTGTGGGTGTCGCTGCTGTTTTTCTTCCTCGCGGCGACCTGCACGGCGGTGCCCACCGCCGAGATCTTCTCCGGCTTCGGGTCGAGCGCGTTCTGGCTCGTGTTCAGCGGCGCGGCGATCGGCTTCGCGCTGAAGGAGAGCGGCCTGAGCGAACGGATCGGCATCGCGCTCGCGCGCCGGATCGGCGGCTCGTATCTGAAGGCGCTGCTCGCATTCGCGATCCTGAGCTTCCTGCTGTCGCTCGTGATGCCGTCGACGTTCGGGCGGATCGCGATCCTGGTTCCGATCGCGATCGGCTACTGCGACGTCGTGAAGCTCGGCGCGCACGCGAACGGGCGGCGCGGCATCCTGCTGCTCGTGATCGTCGGCTCGTACGAGCTGGCTGCCGCGGTGCTGCCCGCGAACCTGCCGAACGTGATCATGGCGGGGATTCTCGAGCAGTCGCACGGGATGCATCTGCGCTTCTCCGAATATCTGCTGCTGTTCTTTCCGGCCGGCGTGATCGTGCGGGGCGCGGTGCTGGTGCTCGCGTCCTGGTGGCTGTTCGCGGATACGGTCGGCGAAGTCGAGATACCGGCGGCGCGCGTCGCGCTCGGCCGCCGCGAATGGCACGCGATCGTGCTGCTGGCGATCACGCTCGCGTTCTGGTTCACCGACGCCGTGCATCGCATCGCGCCCGGCTGGGTCGGGCTCGGCTTCGCGCTCGTCTACTTCGGCACGTCGCCGCCCGCGCAGCTCGAGCGCTTCACCGCGACGCTGAAGATGGACCTGCTGTGGTTCATCGCGGCGATCATCGGGCTGACCGCGCTCGTCAACCATCTCGACGTGCGCGTGCCGGACACGCTCGCGCTCGACGCGCTGCGCGACAGCCCGATGCTCATGTACTTCGCGCTGACCGCGCTGTCGATCGTCGTCTGCTTCGCGGTCACGTCGAATGCGGAACCGGCGCTGTACGTGCCGATCGTGTCGCGCCTGCTCGCGCAGGGGCTGCACCTGAAGGCCGGCCTGCTCGCGCAGGTGATGGGCTATGCGACCACGGTCCTGCCGTACCAGTCGCCGCCGATCGTGTTCGGCAACGCGCTCGCGCAGCTGGACCGGGGTGCGGTGCTCCGGTACTGCATCGCGACGGCGCTGCTGGGCGTGGTGTTCGTGATCCCGGTCAATGCGTTGTGGTGGCGGCTGATCGGGCTGCTGTGAGTTTTCCTGAACGGTGAATCCTATGATCGAAAACGATCTGCTTGCCGCGCGCGTGATTGCGCGCGAGCGCGTCGCGTGCGACGTGATTTCGCTGCGGCTCGTCAGCGACGCGCCGGGTCTCGCGCTGCCGGCGTTCGAAGCCGGCGCGCATATCGACCTGCATCTGCGCGACGGGCTCACGCGCAAGTATTCGCTGTGCAACGATCCGGTCGAGCGCGGCGTGTACGAGATCGCGATCAAGCGCGAGCCGGCGTCGAGCGGCGGCTCCGCGCACGTGCACGATGCGATCCGGGTAGGCGACGTGCTGCGGATCGGCGCGCCGCTGAATTACTTCCCGCTCGCGCCGGACGACAGCCCGGCCGTGCTGCTCGCCGCCGGGATCGGCGTGACGCCGTTGCTCGCGATGGCGCATAGCCTGGTGCACGCGGGGCGGTCGCTCGCGTTCCACTACTTCGTGCGTTCGGCCGACGCGGCCGCGTACGGGGCGACGCTCGCGTCGCGGCTCGCGGACGTCGCGACGGTGCACACGGGGCTGACGCCCGACGCGACCCGCGACGCGATCACGACGATCGTCGGCGCGATGGATTCGCGCTCGCATCTGTATTTCTGCGGACCGGCGCCGTTCATGGCGGCCGTCGACGCGATCGCGCGCCCGGCGCTCGGCGATGCGCGGCTTCATCACGAGTATTTTTCCGCGCCAGCCGCGCAGCCTGCCGACGGCGAGGCCGACGCGTTCCGGATCGAGCTCGCGCGCTCGCAGCGCGCGCTGCTCGTGCCGCCGGGGCAGTCGATCACCGATGTGCTGTACGAGCACGGCATCGCGGTCGCCACGTCGTGCGAGGCGGGCGTGTGCGGCGCATGCCGGACGACCGTGCTCGAGGGCACGCCCGATCATCGGGACGCGTTCCTGAGTGCGGCGGAAAAGGCCCGCAACGATTGCATGATGCCGTGCGTGTCGCGATGCCGTGGCGAACGGCTGGTGCTGGATCTCTGAGCCGTCACGGGGGGGCGGTGTGAGGCCGGTCGGAAAAAATGGAAGCCGACGTTTCGTAAAATCGAGAAACGGAGGCATGGATGAATCGAATTCCACGATCGGTCTATACGAAGGAGCTTCGCGACGAAGCAGTCAAACTGGCGTTGACTGAAGGTGTTGGGGTATCGGAAGTCCTGACGCCATGCCACGCTGACAGCCCGAGCGTGCGCGAGTGTCGTGAACCAGTGCTCGTTAAGAAGCGGTGTCCTCCGGACGCCGAAGACCACCCGATGCTGGGTCAGCCCCCTGCGCCGTTCTCGAAAGCCGACCGGGCAAGGTCATGGCAACCACTGCGCGCTCGGCAAGAAATAACGCGGGCGGAGGCCGAACTCAAGCGGGTGACCGAGGAGCGCGGCATTCTAAACAAGGCCGCACCTCGATGCCTGCCGCGTCAAGGCCTGCCAGCTTCTCAGGGCTTCGGGTACCTGCCACGATGTGACTGGTAGCCACACCTCGCGCAAGCAGATGCTTGATGACGAGCTGCGCGAGTTGACCGGCCGCCATGTCAATTTGCCGGCGGCATGGTATCCACGCCCCTGCTCTCCCGAAACAAGATCAAACCGACGAGACTCGCTGCACTGCATGCCAGCACATACCAGGCAGGCGCATAGAAACTGCCGGTCGCGCGCCACATCGCGCCGACGATCAATTGCGCGAACCCGCCGAAAATCGTCACACCGAGCGCATAGATCGTCCCGAGCGACATCGCACGCACTTCGGGCCGGAGCGCATCAAGGATCATCACGAAGCCGGCGGGACTCGACAGCGTCATCAAGCCGATCAGCACGATCACGACTGCGACCGCGGTGACAACCGACGGCCACTTGTTCATTGCGTAAAACGCCGGCAGCACGAGCACGGCCGACGCGACGCACGTCATGCTCACCAGCCGCTTGCGATGACGCACGCGATCCGCGAGCCGTCCCGCGAAAGGCGAACCGATCAGCAGCACGGCGCCGGCCGCGCAGCCCGACAGCAGCGACACTGATGCCGGCATGCCGACGGTCAGCGTCAGGAACGATGGCAGGAAAAACACGATGGTATAGGTGGTCGACGTGCCGCCGATCACGAGCAGCGTGCCGGCTGCGACCTGCCGCCATGGAATGCGCGCACGCTCGCGCGGTGCGCCGGCCGCCGGGTGCGGCAGCGTATCGTCGAGGTGACGCCGCAGGTAAAAGCCGACCGGGCCGATCAGCAGACCGAGCACGAACGGTACGCGCCACCCCCACGCGTGCAGTGCTTCGGGCGGCAGCGCGCGCGACAGCGTCAGCGCGACGAACGCGCCGACCAGCGTCGCGCCGCCCTGGCTGGCCATCTGCCAGCTCACCCGCTCGCCGCGCCTGCCGGCGTCGCCCGACTCCATCAGCAGTGTCGTCGCGGCGCCGACTTCGCCGCCGGCCGAAAAGCCCTGCAACAGACGCCCGATAACGATCAGCAGCGGCGCGGCGATGCCGATCTGCGCATAGGTCGGCGCGAAACCGATGATGCCGGTGCCGAGCGCCATCAATGCGACAGTCAGCACGAGCGCGGGCTTGCGTCCCGCACGGTCCGCATAGGCGCCGATCGCGACGCTGCCGAGCGGCCGCGCGACGAACCCGACACCGAACGTCGCGAGCGACAGCATCAGCGCGCCTACGTCGCTTGACGCGGGAAAGAACAGCTTGCCGATGAGGGCGGCGAAGAAACTGTAGACGGTGAAGTCGAAGAACTCGAGTCCGTTGCCGAGTGCGGCCGCAACGACCGTGCGGCGCGTCACGCGCGGCTCGGCATCGACTGGCGCTGCGGCCGTGCGATTCAGGGTATGCATCGGAAAATTCCTGTTCAGAAGTTGTGATACATGCCGAGCGACACGGTCACGGGTGTCGTCCCGGTGCGCGGTGCGGTTCCGCCCGGTTCGGTCGGCAGCGGGTTGCCGTTCAGCAACACGGTCGAGATGCCGTAGTTGCGGATGAACCCCGCGCGCGCATAGAGGCCCGTGCGTTTCGACAGCAGGTAGTCATAGCCGAGCATCGCACCGAGCGCAGAGTCCTTGGCCGGCTGGCCGGCCGCGTCACGTACGCCCGACGTATCGCGATAGACGACCGACGCGCGAATCGCATTGACGCCGAACGGCACGATCGCGCCGACCGTGTAGACACGCGCGATGCCGTCGCCGGCCAGCTTCGGCGCGTACTGGTTAAACGATGCGGACAGCACGATCCGCCCCGTGTCATAGACGGCGCCGAGCCCGTACAGGTCGTTGCGCACGGTGCTCGCCCCGTTGACGCCCCACACCTGGTTGTAGCTCGCGGCCAGATAGGTCGTGCCGTTGTACCACTGCAGCAGCGCGCCTTGCGCGGACGCCGCGGGCGCGCGCCCGGCAACGTTGCTCGGCGCATACATTAGCATCAGCGACGTGGTGCCCGCGACGATCGGTGTACGGTACGTGACGGCGTTGTCGACGCGCGCAGGCAATTGCGTCGCCCCTGGCCCGAGGTCCGAGTTGTAGCTGACGCCGCGGCTCGTCTGCACGACCGCCGCGCCCAGCCACGTATAGACCGAGTTCGTGCCCACCGTGCCGAACACGTCGACGAACAACGGCAGCGCCGTGCCGATCTGCTTACCGAGACGCAGACGCCCGTAGCTGTCCGACGACAGGCCGACCCACGACTGCCGGTTGTAAGTCGACTGCTTGTCCTGCTGCGCGCCGTTGTTCGCGAGAAAACCGCTTTCGAGGTTGAACTCGGCGCGCCAGCCGCCACCGAGGTTCTCGCGGCCGAAGAAGCCGAATTTGGAGGTCCACTCGCCGCCGCTCTGCGTCTGCCACAGCGAATGGCCGCCGACCGTCTGGTAGTTGATCCCCATGTCGAGCGAGCCGTATAGCGCGACCCCCTCGGTCAGGCGACCGTTGTACTCGGGCACCGCCGCAAGCAACACGTCCTGATAGGGCACGGCACGCGCGTTGCCGGCGCCGAGCGCGAGACAGGCCGCGCCTAGTGCAAATCGCTTCTTCATTCGCAATCCTTATCGTAAATTAAATCCGTGTCAGGTCGGCACGTCTCCTTTGCGCCTTCGTCAGCCCGCCTTCAGGAAGCGTTCGACGATACCGGTGAAGTAGGCCGCCCCCCAGCTCAGCGCAGTGTCATTGAAGTCGTAATGCGGGTTGTGCACCGAACACCCGCCCCGGGAATCGACGCCGTTACCGATCAGCACGTAGCATCCCGGTACGCATTCGGTCATCCACGAGAAATCCTCGCTGCCCATCACGCCGTCGGGCAACAGCGTGAGCGCACCTTCGCCGGCCAGCGCCTCGATCGTCTCGACCGCGAGATCCGAGGCCGCACGGTCGTTGTCCACGACACGCGAGATCGATTGGTATTCGATCTGCGCGGTCATTCCGTACGCCTGCGCCTGCGCGTCGACGATCCTGCGGATCCGCGCCTCGATTTCGTCGCGCGTGGCCGCGTCGAGCGCGCGCACGGACAACTGCAGCGTCGCGGTTTCCGGGATCACGTTAGGGGCGGTGCCCGCATGGAACGTTCCGACGGTCACGACGGCCGGCTTCAGCGGATCGACGTTGCGGGAGACGATCGATTGCAGCGCGGTCACGATATGCGCACCCGTGACGATCGGGTCGCTCGCGAGTTGCGGCATCGCACCGTGCCCGCCTTTGCCCGTCACGGTGATCGTCACCGAATCGGACGATGCCATCATCGGCCCGTAGCGCAACGCGAAATGGCCGACCGGCACGCCCGGCGCGTTGTGCAGCGCATACACGCGTTCGCACGGGAAACGTTCGAACAGGCCGTCGTCAATCATTCGCTTTGCTCCGCCGAGCCCTTCCTCGGCCGGCTGGAAGATCACGTTGAGCGTGCCGTCGAAACGGCCCTGTTCAGCGAGATAGTGGGCGGCGGCCAGCAAGATCGCCGTATGACCGTCGTGTCCGCACGCGTGCATCGTGCGCGCAACCGTGCTCGCATACGACAGCCCCGTCGCCTCCTCGATCGGCAGCGCGTCCATGTCGGCGCGCAGGCCGAGCGTGCGCACCGACGCGCCGCGCCGCAATTGACCGACGACGCCCGTGCCGCCAACGCCCGTCGTCACGTCGTAACCCCATGCGGCCAGTTGCTCGGCGACGAGTTGTGCGGTGCGGGTCTCGGCGAAACCGAGTTCGGGATGGGCGTGGATGTCGCGGCGGATCGCAACGAATCGGGGCTCCGACTCGCGAATCGCCGCGAGTACGTGAGCAAGGTTCTGCATCATGGATGGCTCCGTGGAATCGGCCGCCTCGCGACCGTCTCGGCCAAGCATAGAGACGCGCTTCGGGTCAAAAAACTCACGAATTTTGATGCAGATAACTTTTGGTAATATCTTCCGCATCATGAAAATCCATCAATTGCGCGCACTCGTCGCGGTCACGACGGCCGGCAGCATCAAGGCCGCTGCCAGAACCATGCACGTCACGCAGCCGGCTATCAGCAAGGCGATCCAGGAACTCGAGAACGAGTTCGGCGTGCCGCTCCTCGAGCGCAAGCCGTGGGGAGTCGTGCCGACGCCGGAGGGCGACGCGTTGCTTGGGCGCGCCCAGGCAGTCGTGCGCGAGCTCGAACGGGCGAACGAGGACATGGCGCACATGAAGGGGCTGCGAGACGGGCGGCTCGTGATCGGCTTCACGCCGATCGTCGCGGTGACGGGTTTTGCGGAGGCCTACGCCGCTTTCCGCCGCCACTGGCCAAACGTCGAGTGCGAACTGCGTGAACTGACGTTCAACCTGCTCACGGAACAGTTACGCAATCGCACGCTCGATCTCGCCTTCGTCGCCGTCACGGGCCCCCTTTCCGAGTCCGTCGACATCAAGGCGATCCGCACGTTCGACACCGCGTTCGTCACCCGCGAGAACGGGCGCTTTGCGGGCGCGACATCGCTCGACGCGCTGCGCGACGCGGAATGGATCCACGCCGATGCGAGCGACAGCTTCCCGACCTATATCCGCGACCTGCATGCCCATGCGGGCCTGCCCCCGCCGCGCTGCATCACGCGCTGCACGTCGTATGCGCTGTTCTACAGCCTGCTCATGACCAACGACGCGATTTTCTCGTGGACCCGGCTCTCGCTCGCGGAAACCGTGTTCGGCCAGAAGCTGACGCCGCTTCCGTTGCCGATGTCGCCGCCACCGCTTCAGTTGTACCGGCTCACGCCGCCCGGGCTGCAACTGACACGGCCCGCGTCCGACTTTCTTGCACACGTGGAAACGGCGTTTGCATCGAACCAGTTGACCGGCGACGTGCAGCGCTAATGCCGAACTGCATTGAAGCAATTCATAAGAGACGGTTTCATAAAGGCTGCTCGGCGCGCCGGAGGGTATTCCAGCAGATCAGGCAGCAACCGAGTTTGAGGAACGTGCCGTGAAGGTCAGCACGGCGCTCGAAACCAATACGGAGACGACGGAAGTGATGCAGCCAGGCATGCGTGCGTTCCACGACCCAGCGATATTTGCCAAGGCCGCTGCCATGTTCGGTACGGCGCTTGGCGATCACCGCTCGATACCGCGATTGCGCAACGCTCTTCGATGTCGCTTGGAGTCGTATCCGCGATCGGCGTAGACCACACGCGGTCTGTGCAGCGGGTGGCCGCGCAATCCGCGAATCGGCGGGATCGCGTCGATCAGCGGCAGCAATTGCGTGACGTCGTTGACGTTCGCGCCGGTCAGGATCGCGGCAAGCGGCGTGCCGTTGGCGTCGGTGATGATGTGGTGCTTGGAACCGGGGCGCGCACGATCGGTAGGGTTTGGCCCAGTTTTTGGCCCCCCCAACGGCGCGAATCGATGATGAATCGACAGCGGCTCGCGAGAAGTCGATCTGGTCTGCTGCTCGCAGCTTCGCGAGCAGCAACTCGTGCAAGCGGTCCCACACGCCCGCAGCCTGCCAGTCGCGTAGCCGTCGCCAACATGTCACGCCCGAGCCGCAACCTATCTCGGCGGGCAGATTCGGTTGTTCCGATGCCTGAGGTTAACAGCTCGCCGCGAAAGTTAACAGCCCCAAGGGGCCATTTTGAAACCGTCTCTAAGGCATTCGTCGCGAACTTGCCGTTGAACGATTCGCTGTACGCATGCTGCGTCGGCTTGCCCGCCTGAACCAACTTCAGCGTGACGCCGTTCGCATACGCCCACTGGTCAAGCGCGCGGCTCGTCAATTCGGGCCCCTGGTCTGTTCGCACCGCCTTGGTATAGCCACGGAAGCGAGCTGCACGGTCCAATGCCCGATCCGGCCTCCCGCACCGATCGATCCCATCGCCGCGGTCGATTTTCTTCTCCGTTCTCTCTTCGCATCCCGATCGTTCCGTTCGCATCGCGTCGGCGAAAGCCGACCCGATACAAGAGACTAACCGCCAGGGGACGCCCACGACGCACGAGCCGGCAGCAAGCGCGGCACGGCTGTGCGCGGCGCCGCCGTGCGCTTTTTGATTGCAGCACTCCAGCAGACGAGGACATCGTGACTTACACAGGATGCAGGGATGAGATTGCCGGCGGCCTAACCAAGGTGCTGTGGACGGCTTCGCAGCTCGACGACGAAGCCGATTTCGAGGATCTCCTCGAAGCGATCCGCGTGCTTCGGCCCAAGTGGCCCGGCGCGGGGACGGTCGCCGCGTGGCGCTACGTCCGGCGCCAGGCATGGGGCGACGCGCGCCGCGTGCTCGAAGACGACGACACCGAAGCGAAGCGCTCGGGGCTTCATGCCGCACTGATGGCGGTGTGTCTGTTCGGCCTCGAAGACCCGCTGTGGCACAGCTATGCGCTCAGCGCGGCCGAGCAGCGCGAAAGCATCGAGGGCGCGACGATCGGCGCGCGTCTGCTCGAGCGTGCCGCAAAGCTCGACGCCAGCGTGCAAGCGCCTGCGTCCACCGACGCACCGGCGAGCACGCACGGCGTGCCGGCCGACCACAGCGGATTCTCCGCGTCGATGACGTGGGTCCGCGCATGAGCATCCGTTTTCACTTTCCGCGCGCCGGGCGATTCGCATTTCAATCGCAGCCTTCGCATCGGTGCGCTTGTAGCAGCGACAGCAACCTAGACTGACTTTGCCTCGTAGTACCCACGGTCACGCAACCACTTACCCGACAGGAAGGAAACATCATGAATCTGAACGTTCCGAGTATGAACACCTACCCCACCGATCCGGCGAGCTACCTGCAACGGCTGACCAACGGTGCCTCGACAGGCTCGACGCAGGACGTGCTCAAGGATCTCATCGGCCTCATCAGCCAGTTGCTCAAGCAGATGCAGGCCGGGCAGAACGGGCAGGCCGGCGGCATGCCGGGCGGCGCCGGCGGTGCTGGCGGCATGCCCGGTGGCATGCCCGGCGGCACGCCCGGTGGCATGTCCGGTGGCGGCGCGGGCGCAATGCCCGGCGGTGTGGGGGCGACGCCCGGCGGCATGGGGGGCGCGGGCGCCATGCCGGGCGGCACCGGGGGGATGACGGTGCAAAACGCGGCGGGCGTGCTGGCCTCGTACATGGGGCAGCATGGCCTCAGCGCGTCGGACCCGAACACGATGTACAAACTCTCGACGAACGCCGACGGCGCCACGCCACCCACGGTGCAGCAAGCGGCGCAGACAATGCTCGCGAACCCGGGTGCCTACCAGCAGATCGAGACGCACGACGTGGCGGGCACCGACGGCAAGTCCGCGGTCAGCAATTTCCAATGGGCGGCTCAAGGCGGACTCGGCGCGGCGGGCAACGCAACGGGTGGCGCGGGCGGCGTGGCGGGGCAGTCGGGGACGACCGGCGGCTTGCCGGGCACGGGCGGTTTTCCGGCGAACACCAGTACGCTGCCGACGACGGGTGGCTTACCGACAACGGGCGCGACGGCAGGCTTCACCCCCGGCACGGGCGACCTCCTGAAGGACGGCAAGCCGCTGCAGATGGCCGACGAAGGCAAGGCGCTGGCCAACTTCAACGCGCAGGATGGTGCCGACTTCCAGGCCATGGAAAGCGCGTTGTCGCACGGCGACGGCAATGCCGCGGCGAAGACGCTCGCCAACGCAGTGAAGTCGGGCAAGCTGAGCCAGTCGGATGCGGCGGCGATCGGCGCACAACTCCAGCAGACGGCGAACGCGCATGGCGGTGGCAAGATCAGCCACGACGCGAGCAAGGCGCTTTCGGATGCGTTGGGCGGTGCGAACGTGCTGACGCCGGGCAAGACGCGTGCCGCGGTTGCCTTCGAGAACATCACCGGCATTCACACGGGTACGATCGCCGGCGTCAGCACGAAGTAACGTCGTCGGCAGTTCCGGCGATCATCCCGATCGGCGACCCGAGCGGCCGCCGATCGGGGGCTGCAGGAAGCGACAAGCGGCGACAATCGGCGACAATCGGCGGCCGCGCTGCGAAACACCGCAGCGCGGCCGCTTCGTTGTTTACCGGCGCAACCGATGTCCCGATTCAGCCCTCCATCTGCTGACGAAGGGACGCGTTCAGCGGGCTCCATTCGAGCAACGCGACGAAGCCGTCCTGCGCGGCGACCACGACCCAGCGCCGGTACTGATGCACGATCTGCCCGGGCTCGTACGTGTGTGCTTCCTGCCAGGCGGTGGCACGCCGCACGTGGACGGTCGTGCCGAACAGCGGCGCGATCGATTCGACGTTCCCGCAGGCCCGCACGACGCGCATCACCTCGGCCACGGGCTGCGCGAAATCGATCGTGCGCTCGGCATCGGCTAGGCGCGGCCAGTAGCTGCCCGCACCTTGCGGACGCCGTTCGTTCCAAAGCCGATCGAAGTCGCGGGCCACGCGCGTGGCCAGGCGATGGGCGGCCATCTGCAGCTTCAGCTGCAGCGTCTCGTGCCATTCGTCGGTATCGAGCGGAAAGCATTCGGAATCGACGATCTCCCCGGTATCGAAATCGGCATCGATTTGATGGCAACTGACGCCCCACTCGCGCCGCCCCTCGAGGATGGCGCGCATGGCCGGGTACGGGCCGCGCCCGTCGGGTAGCGGTGACGGATGGAAGTTCGCCGCATGGCGCAGATAGGGCTGCCACGCCGGAATCTTCCGGTTGTAGCCGGCCACGATCAGTGCGTCGCATTGCCGTTCGGCGAGCCAGCGCAGATCGTCTTCGTCGATGCGTGACAGCTGCACCGGAATGCGCAGCTTGTCCGCGCGCTCGACGAGTTCGCTATTGAAGTCGAGCCGGTTGTCGACCGGAATCGAGTAGAGCGCCACAGGCTCCCAGCCGGCGGCAACGAACGCGTCGAAGACGACACGCCAGCGATCGAAGCCGGCGAACGCGAATCGCATGATCGGTTCTCCCTTTCGCAATGAAGGTCATGGCGGCATGGACGGCGATGACGGCCGACGGCCACCCCGCTTCACGGTAAGCGCGCACGGTAGAGGACAGCCTGCGCATTCCGAAGTTTCGTCGAGTGCCGCGAACCGGCAAATAAACCGCCGACTGCGCGCCGCGCGTCAGGACCTCAGCCCGAGGTTTTTCTTGATGGCGTCCTCCGCCGTCTTGGCGGCGGTTGCCGTGAGGCCGGGCTGCCCGATGATGTTGGCGATCTGTTTGAGCCGCTCGCTTTCGGTCAGCGGTGCGGCGCTCCGGCTGGAAGCCGATGTATCGCGCGGCGCCGGCGCCTCTTGCGGTTTTTCGCGCCGCGCGCGTGCAAGCTGCGAAAGCAGCAGTGCCGCTTCGCCCTTCGGAATGCCGCTGTCTGTCAGTAGCGTGTGCGCGGCGATCAGATCCCGATTGCGGCTCGCGCGCGGATGGTTGCCCACGATCGCGAGCGCCTGCTTCGCGCGCTGCGAGCCTGATGCGTCGACTGCCATGTCGGCACCCGCGAGCGCCGCAAGCGACGCCGGATCGAGGCGCCCGATGCTCTTGGTCACCATCGACAGAATGTGCTTGACCACGATGTCGCGCTCGGCATCCTTGTGTACCTTCGCCTTGTCTTCAGCGTGCATGCCCGAGATCAAGCGCTTGCCGAACGACGTCGTGCTGTTGGCGTAGCGGCGTGCATCGTCATAGAGCGACGCATAGATACCCGCCTGCGCGTGCGGGCTGCGCAAGTCCGCAGGCAGGCCTTCGTCCCCTGGCCGCGCCTCCATGGCGCGCAGATCGTCGATCTTCGCGCGGCTCGTTTGCAGCGCCGCGCGCAGGCGCTCGTCCTGCGTCTGGCCGGTGTAGTCGTGCGGGGCCAATACCGTGTCGACGTAGCGTTGGATCGTGGCGGCCTTCGCATTGCGCAGGTTTTGCCGTCCTTCCACAAACGGCTTCTTCAAATCGAGCGCTTCCTTGACCGCGTTGGTCACGTGCCCGGATGCCGCGAGCGGTGCCAGCGCGCCGTGCGAGCCGCCTATGAGCAGCCCGCTTGCCGTCAGACCGATGGCGGACGTGACCGACTGGTAGAGCGCGCCGTTACGTTGCTTGCCCTTGTTCTCCGCGATGCTCATGGCGGTCAATACATCGCGGGCATGTTGCGTGAGCGGATGCGCGTCGTCTCGCGCGATGCGCGAGAGCTTGCCTTTGTCGTATTGCCATTCTCCGTTGCTGTTTTTCGTCAGCAGCAGATTCTCGACCTGGTTGGGCATCGGCGCGCCCGGAGGGCGTTTTTCGGGGTGCTCGAAGCGTTCGACGTCGGCGGCGAGCATCGCCTTGACCTTGTTTTCGTAGCGGCTATGGATCGAATGCGCGGCGGCGGCGTTCGAGCCCGAGGCCAGCGCGTTCACGAGGTCGGTGGCGGGCGCCGCGTCGTAGCCGAACTGTCCGTGCGTCGCCGTCGATACGCCGTTCAGGCCGTCTTTCGCGGGCCGCTTGGCGGCGAAGGCCGTCAACGTCATGCCTTTGCGGTTGACGCCCATCGCGTGCGCGAAATCGGCGAAGCGTCGGCCTTTGCCGCCGGCACCCGGCACGAATGCGCCGATGTCGTCCACACCGGGCTTCTGCGGCGCGATAGCCGCTGCGGGCCTGGGAGCAGCGGGCGCGGCGGCCGCGGCGGGCAGACTTTCCGCGCACGGGCGCTTGCCGAGGCTGCCGAGTTCCTCGATGAGCGCACCGGCACTCGCGCGCCGCGTCGGCACCGGCGCGGGTTTCGCGCCCGTGGAGGGGCCGGGGTCGCTCGTCGTGCGGGTGAGAGAGGCGGATTCGATCGCATGCGACCGGAACTCGATCTTGGGTGGGGGCGCCATGATGTTCTCGGACGGGGAGACAAGATGGACTGCACTGTGCGGGCCGGTCATGACACTCCCGTGAACCGCGCGAAGCCTCGTTCGGATTGGCGAAGCAGGTTCGCGGCGGCATACCGCCGAGCCGTCTCGCGGGTGTCGCGCATTCGGTTTTCGCGGTGCGGCTTCGCGCGCGCGAACGCTTTCGCATCCGCATTCATTAGATTGGAACGAGGGCCGGCTTCACGCGGTTCGGTTTCGCGCGTTTCATCGAACGCGCGCTTCGTTCACGATCAAGGAGAAAACGAATGAGCTTCATCGGCAATATTGTGAAAAGCGTAGTCGGGGATGTCACCAAGGCTGCCGGGGGTGTCCTCAATGGTGTCGGCAACGCGCTGCACGGCGCGGCGACGTTCGGCAAGGGGCTGCTGAGCGGCAACCCGAAGGAAGCCCTTGCGGGGGCGGGGGCCATTGCGACGGGTGGGCTCGAGGCGCTCGAGGGCGGCACGGCGCTCGCGGAAAACCTGACGCCGGAGGGCGCCGCTACCGCG
Source organism: Burkholderia ambifaria AMMD (assembly GCF_000203915.1). NCBI lineage: Bacteria > Pseudomonadati > Pseudomonadota > Betaproteobacteria > Burkholderiales > Burkholderiaceae > Burkholderia > Burkholderia ambifaria. The sequence continues at coordinate 368,743 of NC_008392.1, read as the reverse complement.
CTCGCATTGGCGGGCGGCAAGGAGGCGGTGCGAACGCTGACCTCAGGCACTGGCGCAGCCTGATGCACGGACGGTGACGAGCATGATGGAGCTTCTTACCGAACTGCCGGCCGATGCGCCGGCCATGGCGCAGGCGATCATCGAGCATATCGAGGCCAACGAGCTGGACGAGGCCGAGGCGCTGCTGGCGCGCCTGCACGATGTCTACCCCGAAACGCGCGAGGTGCACGTGTTTGCCGTGACGATCGCATTGGTGCGCGGGCGTCCGCACGAAGCGTGGCAGATCGTGAACGGATTGCCCGACGATCGCGCGCCCGAACTGAAGGCAATCTGCCTGAAAGTCCTCGACGATCCGTCGTGGCATGGCTATGCGACGGCACACGAGGACAGTACCGATCCCTACGTGCGCCTTGCCATGCGGCGCCTGCTCGAAAGAGACTGATGGCCGCTCCCGGGGCCTTCGGCCCCGAGCGGCGAGTCCTTCTGAAGTGGTCAAGTCACTTTGGACACAGCGCCGGGTCAGGCTGCGAGCGCTTCGACACGCGCTGGCGGCAGTCCCTTCGCAGCTGAGCGAAGGCGACGATGGTTGTAGAAATCGACTCAATAGTCGGTGATGTCTTGCTCTGCATGGCGGTGATCGAAGTACAACGGCTCGCCGATCCATTCACCTTTGAGGCTTCGGAAGAAGCGCTCGACCACTGCATTGTCCCAACAGTTTCCGCGCCGGCTCATGCATCCGGGTAGTCCGTGTATTGCCGACGAGCGCTGTTTTCGCGCGGCGGAAAATGCCGGGCAAAAAAATCCCGCCCGGACATCGGACGGGATCGTGCGAGCTTCAAACGCCCGGGGGGCGGATGCGTTCGCGTTCAGAGACCTTGCGCGAGGAATTGCTCGGCGTACTTGTTGCGGTTTTCCATTTGCGGATCGGTGGCCTGTTCGTAGTCCTTATCCCAGACCAGTGCCGCTTGTTCCGCCGTCGTCGTCTGCTTGATGTCCGTGATCGTCTTGCTGTACGTCGTGTCGAGTTCCTGATTCATGAAGCCGATGTTGGCTTCGAGGCTGCCCGGGTCGAGCCCGTGCTCCTTCGCATAGTTGATTTCGCCTTGTTTGCGTGTGCCGCCCCATTGCGCAAGCCCCCAACCGTTGGCGTTGTCGTCCGCGAAGTTGCCGGAGGGCGCGCCTGTCGCTCCGCCTTGATTGACGTTGCCTTTCAGCCCGCTTTCCTGCTGCAGGTTACCGAGCACGCCGGCTACCTGCGCGTCGGTCAGGCCGTAGCGCGATTTGAGGTCCTGTGCGATGGCGTGCGCGGCGTCGCCGCCCGATACGTTGGGCAGCGTGTTGCCGCCGCCACCGCCACCGCCACCGCTTCCACCGCCGCCTATTCCCGGCGACGCGCCGCCACCGCCCTGGCCGCCACCGCCGCCACTCACGCCAGCGGGTGCGGCGCCGCCACCGCCGGCATAGGCGGGCGGCGCGGAGTACGAAGGCGTACCGCCGCCGATGCCGCCCACACCACCGGCATCGCCTGAATTCTGGCTGGAGGGATCGAGAATCTGCTTGATTTCTTCGATGAGCAACTCGAGCAGTTGTGCGAGCTGCGATTCGTTCGTGCCGCCGATGCCGCCGACATCGTCGATGCCGTTCAGATAGCCGGCGTTATAGCCTTGCACTGCTGTGGTGGACATGATTTTCTCCGCGTGAGAATGACGGTATTCATCAGTTGCTGGGGGAGGGCCGATAACGGCCGCCTGCGAAACCTAATTTATTGCCCGGCGCTTACAGCGCGTTGACGGATGCGAAGTCGTTGTCGGATTGCCGAACTGCCGAACCGGGTGGCGGCCGCGATGCCGATGCAAGCGGCTTGCGGCAGGCGAGCCGCCGCCGATGCGGCCACCTGCGCGAACCTTCGTCGTTTCGCGTGCTCGGCGCGGCCCGCGTGCTCAGGGGGTCGAGCGACGCATCACGCTCAGTTCCGCCGCGTTGTCGGCGCCGATCGTTCGCCCCTCGTTCGACCGGTTCGACGGGCTCGACGTGCTCGCGGCAAACGGCAGGCATCCCGCGATGATGAGCAGTGCGCCCAACGCGTTCTCCGTGAAGCTCTTGGTGCCGGCGGACCAATCGCCTCTACCCTCCACGGCGTGATTGACCACCGCGGTGGCGGCATAAAGGGAGAGGAACAGGCTGAGACGCGCGATTCCCGCGCCGGCCGCCTTGTTGCCGAGCTGCTTGGCGGTGCTGGTTTCGGAGGTGTCGAGCTTGCCCCAGCTCACGCGCAGCGTCTTCAGTTCATCGAGCGCCTTGCCCGTGAAGCCGTGCGTCGAGATTTCCGAGGCCACGCGTCCCCCGATCGCATCCAGCCCCTCGCCGGCGGCATTCGCTGCCGAATAGCCGAACAGGCCTTTGATCGCTGCGTTGGTCTTCGTATGGTGAATGAGGCTGTCGACGTAGGACGTGGCCGACCATTGCGAGCTGCCCTGCGCGGTGTTCACGGCGAGCTGGTTTCCGAAATACGGAACGTCGTTGAGCATCTGGCCTCTGACGGGGCGCTCGTAGCCTGCGTCGTGATTGCCTTCGAGCGGGCGGAACACGTTGATCACGTCGCGCGCCAGGTATGCGTACGATTTGATCGCGCTAGGCAGTATGCCGGCGAGCTGCCCAAGATGCCCATTGCCCGCGTCGTTCTTGCCGGTATAGGCTGCGGTGGCCACCGTCGCTATCAGCGCGATGATCTGCGCACCGTGGCCCGCGTAGGTCTTGTTGTCCGCGGCGCCGGTGTGATACTTGTGCAACATCGCGGCCAGGTTGCCCATCGCCGCCGCTGTGAACAGCGAGGCCGTAATTGCGCCGCGTGTTTCGGGCCCGGCGCCGGTCTTGTCCAGGACTGCTTCGGTCGCCATCGAGCACAACTCCCGGAAGAGCGTGGCGCCGCCGGTTGCGACGAATTCATGACTGAACGCGTTGACGAGGTTGGCCGTCCACCCTTTGAGCGGTTGCGCGGCGCCGTAGGGGTTCTGAGTCAGCATGTCGCCGACGTTCGAGATGAACGACCGGATCTGCCCCGGCCGGGACAGCGCGGCCGACAGGTTGGTGCTGATCGCGGCGGCCGACGCCGGACGTATGTCTTCGGTTACCGCGACCGCCGATGTGCCCGCCGCGGCCGATGCCGGACGTGTGTCCCCGGTCTCCGCGACCACCGATGTCCTGGCGGGGGCCAGCGTGCGGGTTTCCGGCGCTACCCGGGACGACGAGCTCGAAACGGTTGCTTCGGGCGGGCTTTCGGGCTCCTGACTATCGATGTCGTGCGCGACGAGGTGAGGGCGCGTCATCACGGTTTTCTGCTCGACGTCGCTCTTGGCGGTTTTCGCGGGTTTAGGGGTTTCCTTATCGAGCGGCAGTGGGCTGCTCGAACGGGACGTCTCGGGCATTTTGCCGGCAGCGCTCGTCCTTGCCTCTTCCACGGGCGCGGGCGACTCTTTCGGGAGCGGCACAGGGCTGGCCGCGCGGGACGTTTCGGGTTTTTCTCCGGTCGCTTTCGCCGTTTCCGCTTCCGGGCGCACGGGCGTTTCTTTCGCGTGCGGCAGCGTGCCGGCCGAACGGGACGTTTCGGGTTCCGTTTCGGCCTCGCTCGTCGTCGCGGCTGTCAGCCCCGAGGCTTCCTTCTCGTGCGGCAGCGGGCTGCCCGAACGCGACGTGGCCGGTTGCTTGCCGGCAGCTCTCGTTTCCACCGGCTCCTGATGTCCAACGGACGCCGCACTCTCGTGCTGCGAGGCAGGCGTGTGTGGCTGCGGTTCCTCGTGTACGGGCAAGTCTTCGCTCGACTGCCCGCCCCCCGACAAGTCGAGCACCGGCACCGCCTCGTCATCCAGGGCTGCACGTTGAGCGCCCAGCTTGCCCGAACCGGGCAACGACCGTGAGCCTCCACCTGGGCGGCCGATCGCGGAGCCTGACGGCGACGACGCGCGCGCAGGCAGCGAGCTGCGCCTGACTGGCGCCGGCAGCGGCGACGATGGGGGCTGCGCCGTCCCGGCCGGTTGCGATGTTGTCGAAAGCGGGCCCGCCTGCGCCGGTGCATGGGTGCCGGTGTGCGCCGGAAAGGCGGGTGCATTGCTCAGCGCGCCGAGCAATGCGCCGCCGGAGGGGCGCGGGCCGGTCATCGATGCGCTTCGTTGGCGCGGGGCCGGCGCGGGCTGCGTGTCGTTGCGCGGGAGGTCGAGCGATGATGACCGTACTTGCGTGCTGTTGCTGATCGGCATGACGTTTCCTTTCGGTTGATTTCGATCGTTCGACGTCGCCTCGCGACAAAGGCCTTGATGGACTGACGCGCTGCCTCATCGCGTCCAGGCGGTCGACGTGCGTTCGCCCGTCGATTCCGTCTTCGCGCTTTGCGAACGTGGGTTCTCGTGTTGGAAAGGTAAAACGACATAACGGTGACAGCCTGCCGATTCCGAAGTCGCGTGCAAAAAAACGCACGTCGATGCCGGCGCCGGTGCTGCGACTGCGAATCCATTTGCGCACTTCATCGCACTTGCCGCATGCGCGCTTCGCAATTTCGCTCGCCGCGTCGCGTCGCTTGCGTTGCGCAATGCCGTGGCGCATAAGCTTGTGCTTGCATTCCTCGATATCGCTCCGCGTGAGTGGGATGCGGGGACCGTGCCGCACCGACATCGAGCGATGTTGCCGGCGACGGAAATCGTCATGTCACTCAAGGAGTTCGCCATGAACAACATAGGAATTCGACCGGGGCTCGTCCAGTCCCGTATCGCGGAGTTCGAGAAAGGGACGAAGAACGGTGCGACCGACGGCGCACAAAAGCAAGCGCCCACGCGCAGCAAAGGCCAACTGGACGGGCTATCCAGCTTCAAGGGGGCCGACGGCGCGCCGCCACCTCCGCCTCCGGCGCCCCGCAACTTTGCCAGCCTGCCGGGGCGCGCGGGGAACGTCGGTGCACAGTTTCTGAGTTCGGCGCTTCATGCCGGAAGTCACTTTCTGCCGCCCGGCGTCGCGTCCACCGCAATGCATGCGGCGGGTGACATGATGCGTCCATCGGCCCTCGGTGCAGGGAATCCCGTGACGCAAATGGCTGCGATGCAAAACGACTTCATGCAGCAGCAAAGCGAGATGACGCGGCTCAACAACGCGAACACGTTGGCGGCCGCTGTCAACCAGCAGTCGCAGGAGCTCACATCGGCGCTGGCGTCGGTGGGTAACAAGGGTGCCAGCAACATTTCGAACGCCGCCAAGGGGCAGTAACGGCTACGGCGGGCCGCGGCGTTTCGCCCGCGGCTCGCGAATGCCCCTGTCTGATCGCCTACGCTTCCTGCCTGCATTGTTCCCGCTTCGTCCCCGCTTCGCGCTTGCCTTGGCGCTCGCCATACGGGACGACTTCCTCATGCAACGTCGCTTTCTCTCTTGATGACGTTCGCGGCCAGCCGGGTCTCCCCGGCTGCCCCTGCTCGTCCTACTGCCCGTCATCCGCGAGCTTCATGCGCTCGACGATGCTTTGCACCGAACGCGCGTAGCGGTCGCGCTCGGCAGGTGTCTCCGAATGGTAGGCACCGATCGCCGCCCAGTTATTCCCGTACTTGACCATCATCTTGTGCAGGTGCCACGCAGCCACGTACACGCTCAAGCATGGGTTCATGAGGTCGTCGGCCGAGACGCCATAGCGCGACAGCAGCGGAAGGTGAATCGAGTTGATCTGCATCATGCCGTAATCGGTCGAACCGTTCCGGTTGCGATGGAGCGCGTTCGCGTTGCCATGCGATTCTTGCCACGCGATCGCGCGCAGCACGACGGGGCTCACATGTTGATAGGCGGCGGCCGCCGCAAAGCAGTCGGCGGTCTGCGCGCGCACTTCGGCGGGCCGCACGGACAGAACGGCAAGCGCCAGCGCGAGCGCCGGCTTGGGCGTGAATAGTCGCATCATGGATCATCCGGTAAGAGAAGCGGTGCGGGAATCGCTTCGCACCGACGTGTGAATGAAAACGCCGTCCGACCCACGCGTTTGCGTTTCGTCGGACGGCGTTGGCGGAAAAAAGCCGCGGACCGGCCGTGTTACCGATCGGTGGTGCAGGCGCTTTGGCGCAGCACACCGCTGCCCTCAGCGGCCCATCGTCTCCGACGGCGCTTCCTGGAACACGCGCCGGTAGCCGTTGATCAGCGTCGAACGATGGCGCACTCCCCACTTGTTCGCGACGTCGAGCACGCGCGTGGCCGGTGCGCCGTCGTCGAGCAGGTCGTCGCGAATGCGCTCCATCCGCTGGCGCCGGATCAGCTCGCTCGGCGACAGCCCGAGGTGGTTCTTGAACGCTGCCTGCATCGCGCGCTCGGTCACGCCCACATGCGATGCCACTTCGCGCACCGAAAGATCCTTTTGGTCGAGGTTGTCCATCAGGTAGCGATAGGCGCGGCGGTATTTCGCCGGCAGGCGGGCGCTCACATCGTCGGAGCGCTGCGCCGTGCGCGATGCCTGCATGTGATCGGCCGCGGCGGCGGGCATCGACATGTCCGCGCGCACGTGCTGAATCGACGCGAGCGCGTAGCGGCCGTAGAACTGTGCGAATTCCTGCGTGCGCATCTGCTGCTGCATGATCTTCGCGCGGCAGTAGAGGTAGTCGAGGTACCAGCGCGCATGCTGGCTGCCTTGCGAATTCGCCGCGCCGGACGCATCGAGCATCGCTTCGGCCAACGGCGTCGCGTGGCCCGCGATCGCGGCCAACGTGATTTCGAGGCACAGGCTGCGGTGATAATCGTTGAGGCCGGCCTGGCGGCTCCAGCTCACGTATTGCTTGAGCGTTTCGCCCGCGCTCGTCCGGCCGTCGGCCAGCGAAACGAGCCGGTTCAGGTGCGAGAGTCGTTCGGCCAGCAGCGGCAGCACGGTCCCGGCGGGCTGCGAGCCCGGTACCGGTGCCTCGCTCGGCTCGAACTCCCCGATCGCCGAGCGCCAGTAGATGTGGTCGGCGAGTCGCTCGGCACCGTGCAGTTCGTGCTGCGCGAAGAGGTCCCGCCGCAGCGCCTCCACGAGGTAGCTCCAGCGGCGATCGCCATGCGTTGCCGCCAGCGCGGCCAGCTCGCCGAGGCGATGGCACGCCGCCTGGATCAAGCCCAGATGAAACGAAACGAGTGTCGCACCGACGAGGCTGTCGAGACGTTGGTGCGGCGTGGCCGCCTTTTCCTCGCCGGCGCGCTTGAAGCAACTGAGCGCGACGTTGAACTGATTGCGGAAGAAGGCTTGCCAGCCGGTATTGCGGCACGACGCGATACGCAGACCGTCGCGTTGGGCGCGAATGGCTTTTTGCGCGCGGCGATACGTTTCCTCCGCTTCTTCATGGCGGCCGAGCATCAGCTCGAGGTCGGCGCAGACCTGCAGTTGTGCGTAGCCGGGCTGAGCTTGCGCCGTGTCGGTATCGGCATGGCGTGCGGCGTGGCGGACAGCGTCGAGAAACTGGCCTTGGAGCATTTTCGAGGCGACGTCCGCAGGGGTGTCGTCGAAAGCGAGGGCCGAGGCCGCGGCGAAGTAGATCGTCGAGAACATGTCGTGCTCCTGATTCAATGAGCGATGCGTTAAGCGGCGTGAAACGATTCGTGAAGCAGTGAGCGCATGTTTTCATCGCGGGCCGATTTAGGCTCGTGTTTGTGATGGTTTGTTACCTTCGGTTTGGCATCGGCATTTGCCGGAGAGGGGGCGCTGCGGTGGACTTTCACGCACGAGCGGGAGGCCTGCGTCGCTTTTTTTGATGATTTTTTGTTACGTTTTTCGCCGCCGTGCGCTGTTTGGCGCGGTGCACGGCATCCAATGGGCGGCTCGCTCGCGAACGGCGCCATAGCACATGTTTGTATCTGGCATATTTCTGCGGGCAACCATTCCGCGATTCGCGCCGAAACGTCCAAACAAACGTGGCGGCTGCCACAGCGCCATGCTGGGCGGGGCTTGTGACGCGAAGGCGACATTCTTGCGCCGGTGCCTGTATCATCCATGCTGGCCGAGAAAGGATGATTTTCCAGGGGTATTTTTTTACTTAAAGGTGCGGTGTACTTTGCCGTAATTACCCATTGGGCTGTAGCTATCCTTACAGGTCGGTATTGTTTTCTTGCATACTTGCTTTCGAATTCCGAACGCCATTCGGTACTGCTTCTTTTAGGGCAATTATTGGCGTTTCCGGAACAAAGCGAGGGGTCGGCTTGCCGTTGCTCGGTTTGTTCCGGCAGGTGTAATGGTTCAAGCAGAGTGAAAAGAACGTGGCAACAAAAAAAATAGAACTCCCGGTCCATCCGAGGTGCGTGAGCGACAACAGGCGGAGCGGGCCGCGGGCGAATGTTCGGATAGCGGCGATGCCGCCGGCCATTCGGGCGCTGCTGTGCGGCGTCTGGTTCGCCTTCACGGTCGCGCACGCTTCCGATCAGCAAGTAATCGTCGACGGCGGGCAGCGCCTGGGCGGCGTCGTGCGCACGGGCGGCCACGACGTTCCGTTGCTGCGCGCGCTCGAGCAGATCATGCCGACGAGTTACAGCATCAATGTGCCGAACGCGGGCGCATGGGCCGACGCGTCCGTGAGCTGGCGCGCCGGCTCGTCGGTCGTGCACGCGCTCGGCGAGGTGCTGTCGGTCGATCCTGCGCTGCAGGCGCGCGTCGATACGGATATGCGTTTGCTCACGGTGACCGCGCATGCGCGGCGCGCAAACGTTGACGCGCCGCAGCCTTCCTCGCCGGCAGCCGGCGCGTCGTCGCGCATGAACAGTGCCGCCACGAATGCGTCTTCCACCTTGCCCACGGGCGCGGCGGCGATGGCTCCCGCGGCGGGACCTGCCATTGCACCGGCGCAGACCCTGGTGCAGGCGCGCGTTTCGACGTGGATACCCGCAACACCGGCATCGGCTCGCACACCGGCGGCAGCACTGGCGGTCCCGCCCGTGCCGGCATCGGCACCCGCGCCCGCGCCCGCTCCGGTGATGTCGTCCGCACCGGCGGCCGGGCCGGCCATGCCGGCACCCGCACCCGCACCAGCACCAGCACCAGCACCAGCACCAGCACCAGCACCCGCGCCCGCGCCCGCGCCCGCTCTGGCGATGTCGCCCGCACCCGCGCCCGCTCCGGCGATGTCGCCCGCACCGGCAGCCGGGCCGGCCAAGCCGGCATCGGTACCGGCGCTTGTTTCAGCACCGCCGCGAGCGCAGGTACCCGCGCCCGCAAAGCGCGACGCCATAGAGCCCCCGTTGCTCGCCGCCACGCAACCGGCGTCCGGCCCGGACTCCCCGGCGCCATCGTCGGCGCCAGCCGCGACTCCGGCGTTCGTACCCGCGGCGGCGCCCGAGCGCACGGAGTGGCAGATGCGCCTGTCGGACGGCTCCGTGCGCAATGCGCTCGCGCGCTGGGCGAGCGAAGCCGGCTGGCAATTCATCTGGGACGTGCCGACCGATTTTCAGGTCGACGCGACGGCCACGATACACGGCACGCTCGCCGAAGCGCTGCGTCAGGTGACCAATGCGCTCGCCGGCTCGCAGGTGCCGATTCAGGTGGTCTTGTACCAGCGCAACCACGTCATGCGCGTCGTTCCCAAAGGAGCAAGTTGATGAGCGTCCTCCGTCGTCCTTTCGTCGTCCTTGCCGCGTGCCTGTCGCTGCTCGCGGGGTGCACCGGTCTCCTGGACAAGATCGAGCGCAACTCGCAATCCGATACCGCGCGTGCGGGGCAATTGCTCGGCAAGCTCTCGAACGGCGACAACCGCGCGGTGCCGGGCAGTGACGACGTCGTCGTCAAGGACGAACTCTGGCTTTCGGGCAAGACGATCAAGATCGCGACGAAATCGACGCTGCCGAAGCTCTTCGACGAGCCGGCGAGCTTCGACGGCACGGTCGATTCGCTGCGCATGTTCGCCGATCGCATTTCGCGCCTCGCGCACCTGCCGGCCAAGGTTGCGCCGGGCACGAGCGAAGCGGCCGCGCGCGCGACGCAGACCGCGGTCGATACGGGAGGCGCCGGAGCCTATCCCGGCGTGCCGCCGCTGCCCCCCGGCCTGCTGCAGGGGCCCGCGCCGAGCACGAGCGCCGCGACGGTGGCCGCGCGCGTGCCGAGCGTATCCTCGCCCGTGCGCATCGCGTATTCGCGCGGCACGCTGCGCGGGCTGCTCGACACGGCGTCGGCTCGCTTCGGCGTCTATTGGAAGTACGAGGACGGCGCGATCGTCTTCTTCTACACGGGCACGCGCGTCTATCAGGTCGTCGCCATTCCGGGCGACTCGAAGCTGGATACGAACGTCGTGAGCGGTGCGAGCAACAGCGGCGGCGCCTCGAGCAACGGCACGGGGGCCGCGGGCGGATCGGGCGCCGGCGGCGCGGGCATCGGCGGCGGAGGCGGCGGGACGTCCGGTTCGCCCTCCGTGTCGTCGGACAACACCGCGAACATCACGATGAACGCGCAGCTCTCGGTGTACAACGGCTTGCAGACGGCGATCAAGGCGATGCTCTCTCCGGCAGGCTCGGTCATCACGTCGCCAGCCACGGGCTCGATCGCGGTCACCGATACGCCCGATGTGCTCGAGCGCGTGGGCGAGTTCATGGAGCAGCAAAACCGCGTGCTCGCGCGGCAGGTGCTCATCAACGTGACGGTGCTCTCGGTCACGCTTTCCGCGGCGGACAGCTACGGCATCAACTGGCACGCGGTCTATCAGGCGCTCGGCACGCAGTTCGGCATCACCACCGCGTTCACGAGCATGATCCAGAACCCGAGCGAGCTCTCGGCCTCAGTCATCACACCGTCGAGCCGCGCGTCGAGCACGACGGCCGTCATCGATGCGCTTTCGACGCAGGGCACGGTGCACCGCAAGACCTCGGCCTCGATCACGACGCTCAACGATCAGCCCGTTCCCGTGCAGGTGGCCGAGCAGCAAGGCTATCTCGCGCAGATCTCGACGACCAACACCGTCAACATCGGCAGCCAGACGTCGCTCACGCCGGGCACGATCACGACCGGCTTCAACCTCACGGTGCTGCCGCACATCCTCGACGACGGCACGATCATGATGCAGTTCTACAGCAACATTTCGTCGCTCGTGAACCTTGTGCCGTTCGGCCCGGCGAACCAGCAGATCCAGCTGCCGACCGTCGATACGCGCAACTTCCTGCAGCGCATCGCCGTGAAGTCGGGGCAGACGCTCGTCATCAGCGGCTACGAGGGCATCACCGATCAGGATAACCGGCAAGGCGTCGGCCATCCGTCGAACTACGCGATGGGCGGGTTCAACGCGTCCGGCACGCGCGAGGTGATCGTGATCCTGCTCTCGCCGATCGCGATCAACGGCGCTTGAAGCGCGCTCGGGCACAGGATCCGTCATGGCGACGCAAGTCATCCAGATCGGCCGGCAGCGGTTCATATGCGGCCTTTTCTGGCAATCGCTGTCGCGCCGGCACGCGCTGCGCGCGGAGGCCGTGGAACTCGCCGCGCGCCTGAATTTCGATGCGATGGTGCTGCGTATCGACCGCACCTTCGCGGGCGCGGGTTTCGCGAGCACGCGCGAGGGCGCGCAACTGGGCTTGCCGTCGCTCGGCGCGCTCGTGTCGAAGACGATCGCGGTCGAAGGCGCGTTCTACGACGGACGCCAGCAGCCGGCGCCCAACTGGCTCGGTGCGTTCCATCTGCCCGACGGGCGCTGGGCCTACTTCGCCGTGCGCGACGGCGCATTCCTGCCGAACGGCGATCGGATCGGTTCCAGCGAAGAAGTGTTCGAGCGGCTGCACAGCGATTACAGCCTCGGCGGCTGGAACGTCGTCATCGGCGATCCGCAGCTGGAAGTGCAGGGGTTCCACAACTTCTACGCGCGGCGCATCGAGGACATGATCCCGCGCCGGGGCGGCAAGCCGCATTTGCCGCGCTGGCTGAATCTGTCGCGTGTCTCGCGGCGCGCACCGCGGCGCGAGGTGCTGCTGGCCGCCGTCGCGATCGTGGTGGCGGCCGCGGTTGTGGCCGGCATCGTCGCGTACCGGCGCCACCGTATGGAAGTCGAGCGGCAGCAGGCGTTCGAGCGGATGCGCGCGGAGCTCGCGCTGCATCCGCCCAAGCCCGCGGCACCGCCCGAAGCCGTGCACCCGTGGGCCGGCGAGCCGCGGCCCGATGCGTTCGTTCGCGCGTGCGTCGATCACTTCACGCACATCGCGCCGGGCGGCTGGGAACTCGACGACTACGTTTGCCGCGCGTCGAACGTCAGCTACAGCTGGTCGCGGGACGGATCGAACGTGGCGATGCTGATGGCGGCGGAGCCGCGCGCGACGATCGACGGCAACGGCGAGCATGCGAGCTACGTGGAGCCGCTGGCATTGCCCGCGGGGGGAGACGAAGTGATCGATGGCGTGCGCGGCGTGCGCTTGCGCATGCTTTCCGCCTTCCAGTTGCTGGGCATCGGCCTGACGTTCACGCTGCAGCCGGCAAGCGCGCCGCAGCGCAGCGTCGCTTCGCAAACGCTGGACCGGCTGCATCCGGGCGGCGGCCCGCCGCCGGCGCCGAGCTGGCAGACCTGGCGCATGTCGGCGCAACTGGGCGGCGTGCGGCCCGACAGCCTCATCAGGTATCTCGACGAGCCGGGCGTGCGCGTCGAGACGCTTTCATACAAATCCGGGCAGTGGACGCTCGACGGAGTGCTCTATGAGAAATGACGATGCATTGACTGTGCTGGTGCTCGCCTGCTGCTGCGCGTGGCCGTTGGCCGCGTCCGGCGCGGCCAGCGCCGCGGCTGCCACGGCCGCCGCGCCCGCTGAAGCGGCGCCGCGCATGAACGTCGTTCCGACACCGGCCGCCGTGCAGGCAGCCAACGAACTGATGCGGCTAGAGGAGGAAACGATGATCCTCAAGGCACAGCTGAAAAAGCTCGATGCGCAGGCGCAGGTGGCGGAGCGGCAAGAAGCGCTGCACCGGATGGGCAGTACCGTCTCCTCGTATTCGGACGTGTCGCTCGTGGCGACACAAGGGCTCGGCAAGAAGCTCAGCGCTACGGTGGCGACGAGCGACGGCGCGGAGTTCGACGTCGGGCCCGGCGATACGCTGCCCAACGGCATGCGCGTGGCGGCCGTTCGCCCGGGTGCGATCGTCCTCGCATCGCAAGACGGACGGCGCACGACGCTGACCGTCTCCGCGAGCGCGCGGCAGCAGCCCGCGCGCAACGTGGCGTCGACAGGCTCGCCCGGCGTGCCGCCGGTGCCGACGCTGCCTGCCTTGCCGATGCCTGCGAGGTGACGCCATGAGTTCGTCTCCGACACCTCCGGGCAAGACGCCCACAAGCGTGACGCCGCTGATTCTCTCGCGCGCCGTGAAGCCGGTCGAAACCGATCCGTCTGATCCGTCTGTTACGCAGGGTCAGCCGGCGGCCCCGGCCGGGCCGGCTCTCGCGCCCGTTGCGCGGCCACGCGAGCCGGTGCTGAGCGCCGTGGCCGCTGCCGCGGCCGCTTCGGTGCAGCCCGCGCAAACAGCGTCGCAAAGCCAGCCGCCGGGGCAGGCGCTGCCGCTCGCCGCAGTGGCGCGCCCGCTTTCCGACAGCGGCGAGTTCGCCGCGAGCGAGGAGGAGCGCAAGTTTCTCTGTCTGCTCGACGACGGCACGCTGCTCGTTGCCGAAGGGCACGAAATGAATCCGTTCGTGCTGTCGTATTGCGCGAGGCTCGAACGGCTCAATTGCCACTACACGACGCGGCTCGTGACACTCGATGCGATCAGACGCAGCTATCAGGGCCCGCGTCGCGACGGCAGTGCCGAGCGCATCGATCACACGCGGATGCAGGTCCTCGCGAAGAACCTGATCGCGCGGGCGTGCGACGAGCGTGCGTCGGATATCCATATCCGTGTGAACCGCTTCAGCACGGAGATTCTTTTTCGCATCCACAACGAACTCGTGCGCATTTCGGAGCAGACGCGCGAGTACGGCGAGCGGCTGCTCGCCACGCTGTATGCGGCGATGTCGAGCGTATCGGACAACACCTACAAGCCGAACGAACGCCAGGACGCGGCCATCGGCGATCGCGACAAGCTGCCGGACCGGCTGTTCGGCGTGCGGATCGCGACGGCGCCCACGAGCGTCGGCAGCGTCATGGTGCTGCGGCTGCTCTACAACGATGCGGGCGAGGCGACGGCCCTGACCGAGCTCGGCTTCACGGTGGCGCAGGCGAACGCGTTCGAGCTGCTCGCGCAGCAGCCGCACGGCATGAACATCATCAGCGGCCCGACCGGCTCGGGCAAATCCACGACGTTGCAGCGCGTGCTGACGAAGCAACTGCGCGAGATGGCCGGCTCGATCCACGTCATCACCGTGGAAGACCCGGTGGAGTACCCGATCGAGGGCGCCGTGCAGACGCCCGTCGTCAACGCGCCGACGGAAGAGGCGCGCTCGCTCGCGTTCGCCGCCGCGATCGCGAATGCGATGCGGCTCGATCCCGATACGATCATGATCGGCGAGGTGCGCGACCGCGCATCGGCGCAAAGCGCGTTGCGCGCCGCGATGACGGGCCATCAGGTCTGGACGACGGTGCATGCGAACGGCGCGCTCGCGATCGTGGACCGTCTCGTCGATCTCGGCTTGCCGATCGCGATGGTGACGGACGAATCGCTCGTCACGGGGCTCATCAGCCAGCGGCTCGCCAAGCTGCTGTGTCCGCACTGCTCGCGCCCGCTGGCCGAGGCGATGGCGCAGCTCGACATGGGGCTCGTCGCGCGCGTGAAGCGGGCCGTCGGCGCGCGGTTCGACGCGGTGCGCGTGGCCGGGCCCGGTTGCCCGCATTGCAAGAACGGCACGGTCGGCCGGACGGTTGTGGCCGAGGTCGTGCGTACCGACGCGACGTTTTGCGAATTGCTGCGCGCCGGGCGCAAGCCCGATGCACAGGCGTACTGGCTCAGCGAGCTCGCGGGGCAGACGGTCGCGCAGCACGCGCTCGAAAAAGTGGCGGCGGGCCTCATCGATCCGCGCATGGCGGAGCGCGTGGTCGGCCCGTTCATGCAAGGCAGCGGGGGGCGGCCGCAGCCGCTCGGAAGCGGCTATGGCACTTGAGCTCAACCGACGCTGGGCGCGCCTGCAATTCACGACGCAGGCGCGCCTGCGGCTCTATCGCAAGATCGCGAAAATGCTCGCGAACGGTTTGCCGTTGCTCAAGATTCTCGAGGAGCTCGAGTTGCGTGCGTCGCACGAGGGCCGCAAGCCGAACGAGCCGCTGGCATTGACGCTCGCGGACTGGCGCAGCGTCGTGCAAAACGGCGGCATGCTGGCCGAGGCGATGGCGTGGTGGGTGCCGCATACCGAGCAGATGATCGTCATGGCCGGCGAGCAGTCGGGACGCCTCGAGGCCGCGCTGCTGAACGTGTGCACCGTCGTGCAGTACAGCCGCCGGATCCGCACGGCCATCGTCGGCGGGTTGACCTACCCGTGCGTGATAGTGGCGATGACGATCGGCTACGTGTACCTCTTCGGCAAGCTCGTGATTCCGCGCTTCGCGTCGATCGTGAGCCCCGAGCGCTGGCACGGCGTGGCGAAGTCGCTGTACGAGCTGTCCCGGTTCGTGCAGGGCGGCATGATCTACTGCCTCGTGGTGCTCGCCATCCTAGTCGCGGCGCTCTTTTACTCGATGCCGCGCTGGTCCGGCAACGTGCGGGTGTGGCTCGACCGCTACCCGCCTTACTCGATCTATCGGCTCATTACGGGCTGCGGTTTTCTCGTCGCGTTTTCGTCGCTGCAGGCGGCGGGCTTCACGGTCGAACGCTCGCTCGCGCGGCTGGCCACCGATGCGAAGCCGTGGCTCAGGCAGCGCATCGACGACATGCTCTTCGGCGTGAAGTCGGGGCTCAACGTCGGCGAGGCGATGAAGAACGCCGGCTACCGGTTTCCTTCGGAGGAGATCGTCGACGATCTGTGTGTGTATGCCGAATACAAGGGCTTCGCCGAGGCGCTGCACGCGATCGCCAGCGAATGGATGACCGACGGCGTGGAGACGATCGAGGCGCAGATGCGCGTGGTCAACGGCGCGGCGATCGTCGTGCTCGCGCTCGTGCTGTCGTGGCTCATCAGCGGCTTCTTCGGAATTCAGCAGGAAATTGCGGCTTTGGCTCGGAGTCTGCATTGAGCGTGCCGTGTAATGACGTGCAAGCGCAGTGCGGACGCAGTGCGGACGAACGGGTGTTGAAAGCAGATGGCACGTCTTTCTTGAGTGTCGATTGAGGAAACCAAGGAGAGCAACATGAATGTCAAGACCGTCGCATCGATTCGCGCCAGGGTGGGCAGCCGTGGGTCGCGGCGCATGCAGCGTGGCGCCACCCTGCTCGAGGCGATCGCCTATCTCGGGATCGCCGCAATCGTCGTCATCGGTGCCATTGCGCTGCTGCGCGGCGCATTCGGCAGTGCTTCGTCGAATCAGACGGCCGAGCAGGTGACGGCCATCCAGACCGGCGTCAAGAAGCTGTATATGGGGCAGACCAACGGCTACACCGGGTTGACGACCACCGTCGCCATTGGCGCCGGCATCATCCCGACTACGCTCGTCATCGACACCGCGGCAAATACCGTCACCGATGCGTGGGGCGGCGCAGTAACCGTTACGGGCGCTGGCACCGGTACATTCACGATCGAATTCGATTCCGTGCCGACGGACGTATGCATCAACGCGGCATCTGCCGGCGGAACCTGGACAGCCGTCTCGATCGGCGGTTCGGTGCAAACCGTGCCGGTAACGCCCGCCGCCGCTCAGGCGGCTTGTGCCGGCGGTGCGAAGAACATCATCTGGACCTCCGCCTGATCGAGGCCCGAGTATCGGCCTTCGCTCCGATTGACGCCACGAGCCGCCCGCCATGTTCCTGATCTGGATCGTCGCCGCCTTCGCGATGCTTACCGGTGCCTACGCGCTGCTCGGCGCCGAGGCGGCGCCGGGGCCGCTCGCGCCGTCGGCGATGGCGCTCGCGGCGAACATGAGCGCCTACCGGCAGGCCGTGGTGGCCTTCGCGCGCGCCAACCCGTCGTTCGCCGGCAGCGTGCAGGCGGCGAGCCTCGCGCCCTACCTCGGGGCGACCGTTCCCAATCCGATGTGGCGGAACTACGTCCAGCCCAATACCGGCTATGCGGGCAGCCTGGTCGTGGTCTATGCGGCGTCGGCGTCGGCCGCGGCCGCGGTCGACGGCATCGAGCAGATTGCGCAGGGCTCGGCGCTGGCCGGCGTGGCGCTCGGCGCCAATCTCGTGTCCCCCGGCAACCCGGCCGTGCCGCTGCCGGCCGCATTGGCGAACACGATCCCGAACGGCATGCCGGTATGGATGGCGCAAGCGTATGACTGAGCGCACCCGTACCCTTGCCCGCAACGGCATGCGGCGCCCCGGCCCCCGCGTGCGGCCGGCTCGCCGCATGTCCGGCTTCACGATGGTGGAGATGCTGGCCGTGCTTGCGCTCGCCGCATTGATGATGGCGGGCGTCGTCACGCTCACGAACTCGTCGCTCGACGATACGCGCGCGCAGCAGGCCGCGCTTTATCAGTCGCAGCTGACGGCGGCTGCCACGCGGCTCATTCAACAGAACTACACGGCGCTCGCGGCCCAGGCCACGACTACCTCGCCGGTGATCGCGAAAATGACCGGCTCGACGTATCAGCTGTCGACTTACCTGTCGAATGCGTTGAGCGGCACGAACCCCTATGGTCAGGTGCCGTGCCTGCTCGTCTACGCGGCCCCGGGCGGCGCCAACCCGGTGGCGTTGCAGGCGCTGCTCGTCACGGAGGGCGGCCGGACCATTGCCGATCCCGAACTCGGCTACATCGCGGCGAACGCCGGCCCGGGCGGCGGTTCGATCCAGGCGGCGAACAATGCGATCGGCGCGGCCATCGGCGCCTTCGGCACCTGGAAGATCGATACGCCCAACCCGGCGAATACATCCTGCACAAGCACGAAAACGGGCACGGGACATCTGGCGAGCCTGATTTTCTACGACGGCACGCAGGCGCAGAACGTCGACTATCTGTACCGCGTGGCCGTGCCGGGCAATCCGCAGGCGAACACGATGCAAGTGCCGATCGTGCTCGCGCGGCAGATCGACTATGCCGCCTGCACGCAGCCCGGCGCCATCGCGGCCGACTCTTCGGGCAACGTCCTGAATTGCGATGGAACGCAGAACCTCTGGGTGCCGCAGGCGGCCTATCACTGGCGCGAACCGGTGGCCGACGAAGCGGCGCTCGGGGGCGTTGCCGCGCATCAGGGCGACGTGCGGCTCACCACCGCGACGAATCGGGCCTATGCGTACAACGGCGCCACATGGCAGGCGCTGGCGGTGGACGAAGCGGGCAATCTCGCGCTCGGCAACGCGCACAACGTCGGCGACCCATGCCCGCCCGCGCCGCAGAATTCGGCCATCGCCCCCGCGTCGGCGAGCACGACGCTCGTCTCCACCGATGCGAACGGGCGCGTGCTGTCGTGCCGCGGCGGCAAGTGGCAAACGCAAAGCGAAATCGAGCCGGCGTCCTCGCTCACAGGCTGTCAGCTCGTGATGGCCAACCCGAACGGCGCGGGCGATTACTCGGCCTGCACGGGCCAGCCGGCGACGAACTTCCAATCGGGCGCCTATTCGTACAACGGCAGCAACGGTACGTACTCGTATACGTTCAGGACGACCGTCAACCTCACCAAGCCGGGGATCATCGTCGCGTCCACCTGGGCGCACCTGAACGACGGCATGTGCAACGGCCCCACCGGCAACCGGGCGCAACTCTCGCAGAGCATCGACATCACCGACAGCGGCAACCACAACCTCGGGCATACGGAGAGCCAGACGCCGACGCTTCAGGACGATTCGGGCGGGATCAACAACGCGCTGTCCCAGGCGGGCACGCCTGGCACCTATACGATCGTCGTGACGACGAACTGGGCGACGTACGCCGGTATCACGACGCCGTGGGTCAGCAGCTTTTGCGGGGAGTCCGGCCAGACGGTCTGGAACACGCCCGTCGCGGCGGGCTGGACGATCAACTCCTACTACTGAGCGCCCGACCGTGAGCCCATCGACACCGCACATCTTCGCAGCACCGCCACGCACGGCGCGACCGGCGCAAGCGACGCCATTGCGCCGGCACCGCCTTCGCGCGGGCTCAGTGCGGCGCGAGCGTCTGCAGCATTTCGTGCAGTTCGAGCCGGTTGTAGGTCGCGCGCAGCACGTCGCGCGGCAGGCATTGCTGCTTCGATACGAGGCTGAAGAGGTGATCGTTGAGCATGCGCGACATGTTGTCTTCCTTGCGCTTCATGAACTCGGCAAGGTACGGCAGCTTGCCCGGATCGGTCAGCAGGCCGCTGATCTGCTGATTGTTGTTGAAGAGCAGTTCGCTCGCGAGCACGAAGTTCTCGCCATCCTCCGTCGGCACGAGGCATTGGCAGATCACGCCGATGAGGCAGTTCGCGAGCGCGGCCGCATAGCGCTCGCGCTGCTCGGCCGGAAAAAACGACAGCAGCCGCGTGAGCGTGCCGATCGCGCTGCCCGTGTGCATCGTCGCGAGCACGAGGTGGCCCGATTCGCCGGCCTGCAGCGCCGTCTCCGCCGTCTCGGGGTCGCGCACCTCGCCCACCATGATGACGTCGGGTTTTTGCCGCAGCGCCTCGCGCAGGCCGGCCGAGAAGCTCGGCGTGTCGGTGGGCACTTGCCGCTGCGAGACGATCGACGTGCGGCCCTCGAGTTCGTATTCGATCGGCTCTTCGATCGTGACGATGTGGCTGTTGCGCGTGCGGTTGATGTGCTCGAGCAGCGACGCGATCGTCGTCGTCTTTCCCGAGCCGGTCGGGCCCGTCACGAGGATCAGCCCCTTGGCGCTGTCGATCATCGAGCGCACGTAGGCGGGCAGGCCGAGCTTGTCGAGCGCGAGCGGCTGCAGCGGCAGGCGCCGGATCGAGATGACGAGCTTGCGGCCGCCATTGGTGCGGTAGATGTTGCAGCGAAGGCGGCAGCGCGTGAGCACGAACGGGCGATCGATCGCGCCGTGCTGAAGCAGCGCCTCCCAGTCCGGTTCGATCGAGGCCAGCGTGGGCAGCATTTCGTCGTGGAGCACGGGCTCCTCGCCGACGGCGAGCCAGCCGCGCGGCGCCTTGATCATGATCGGCCGGTCCTGCTCGATATGGATGTCGGTGAAAGTCTGCCGCAGGTCGATCAATTCGAGAATCTCGCGCGTCAGGTCGCGACGTTCGTGACTCGGAACGTTCATCGTCAATGCCCTTCCTATGAAAGATAGTCGGAACTTACATGAAAACTTTGTCTATGTGTCGGAGAAGCACCGGGCGGCGCCGCGTACGTTTCATCGCAGGCGGCGCGTCATGAACTGGGCTCGCCGACTGGGCACCGTGGCCCTCGCCGCCGCGCTCGCATTCGGGGCGACGGCCCCCGTCGCCGAGGCGGCGGCCGTGCGCTGGAAGGCGTCGATCGTCGATTACGAAGCGCAGGGCAAGGACATCAAGGATGTGCTGCGCGACTTCGGCGCGAGCCAGGGCATCCCCACGCGCATCGCCGCCGATGTGAGCGGCACCGTGAGCGGCAAGTTCCATCTGCCGCCGCGGCGCTTTCTCGATACGCTCGCGTCGTCGTTCGGCTTCGTGTGGTACTACGACGGCGAAGTGCTCGACATCACGACGGCCGCCGAACTGCAGAGCACGCTCGTGAAGCTCGATTCGGCCGATACGGGCGCGCTGCGCGATGCGCTCGACCGCCTGCGCATCTCGGACGAGCGCTTTCCGATCGTCTACGACAGCGCGCAGGGCACGGCGCTCGTGAGCGGGCCGCCTCGCTACGTGCAGATGGTGACGAACGTGGCCTCGCGGCTCGACAACAACGCGGCGCATCGAAGCGGCACGCAGGTACGCGTCTTTCCGCTCTTTCACGCGTGGGCACACGACCGCACGGTGCCCATCGACGGCCGGCAGGTCACGCTGCAGGGCGTGGTGGCCGTACTCAACGGCATCTACCACCCGCACATGGCCAAGGCCGCCGACAAGCGCGGCGGCGAGGGCGAGGGCGGCCGCCCGGCGGGCGGCGTGAAGCGCAACACGCCGATCAACGACGTGAACGGCAATGCCTACAACGGCCCGTACATTCCGCCGCCGGTGCCGTCGGGCGCGGCCGGCAAGGGCATGTTCGCCGGGCTCACCGGGCAGCCGTCGCCGGCCGTGGCGGCGGCGGTGGGCGAGCCGCCGCCGCCGCAGAACACGAGCACGGCGCCGGCGAGCGACGATCAACTGCCCGTCATCGTCGCGGACCAGCGCACGAACTCCGTCGTGATTCGCGATACGGCCGACCGGATGGATCAGTACGGCAAACTGATCGATCGCCTCGACGTCAAACCGCAACTGATCGAGATCGAGGCGCACATCATCGAGATCGACGACGACGCGCTGCGTCAGCTCGGCGTCGACTGGACCGCGCACAACAGCCACATCGACGTGCAGACCGGTACCGGCACGCTCGGACAGAACACCTACAACGGCACGCTCTCGCAGAACTTCGGCCAGACCGCGCTGGCGGGCAACGTGCTCGCGGCGGCAACGCCCGTGGGCGCATCGGTGGCCGCGGTGCTCGGCGACGCCGGCCGCTATCTGATGGCACGCATCTCGGCGCTGCAGGAGACGAAGGCCGCCAAGATCGACGCGAGCCCGAAGGTCGTCACGCTCAACAACATCGAGGCCGTGATGGACAACCAGACGCAGTTTTTCGTGCCGGTGTCGGGATACACGTCGGGCGATCTCTACAGCGTGTCGACGGGCATCTCGCTGCGTGTGCTGCCGATGGTCGTGGAGGAGGATGGGCGCACGCGTATCAAGCTCGACGTGGCGATTCAGGACGGCCAGCTCACCGATCGGACGGTCAGCAACCTGCCGGTGATCCAGAACAGTACGATCAACACGCAGGCGTTCATCGAGGAGGGGCAGGCGCTGCTCATCGCCGGCTATCGCGCGGACAGCGCGACGATGGGCGTGACTGGGGTGCCCGGGCTCTCGAAGATTCCGTTGATCGGCGCGCTCTTCAGGACCGACAGCCGCCAGAAGAGCCACATGGAGCGGCTCTTCCTGCTGTCGCCGCGCGTCATCTCGCCGTGATTCACCGCAACCGCCCGCGCCGGGGAATGCAGGAGGCCATGTGAACGAATTCGATGCTCAGCCGCATTCGCTGCCCGGCGCGCAGCCCGGGCAGCAGTCCGAGCCGCGGCCCAGTCAATCGGGCTTGCCCGCCGACGCATGCGGCGAGGGCGCCGCCGATCGCGGCCTGTCCGACGACGACGCGCGCCGCCTGCGCGGCACGCTGCACGGGCTGCCGTGCGGGGTGATCGTGCTCGATCGCGCGGGCGCGGTCGTTCACGCGAACGAACGCGCGCTCGAGATGCTGGCGATGACGCTGCCCGCGGGCGTCGATTTCAGCGTGGCGCTGAGCGAGCGCTTCGAGATGACGGACGTGCCGCGGCTGCGCGATCTCGAAGCGGGCCGCGAGGTACGCGTGGACGATTCGACCTTCTGGATTCAGGCGGGCCCCGCCGGTGCGTGCGCCGGTGCGGGGGCGGGCGAATCCGTCATCGCCGTGACGGACGTGACGCCGTTCGCGCGCTCGCTCGACGAGCGGGCCATGTCGCTGCGCTTTTTGCTGCACGATCTGCGCTCCCCGCTCAATTCGATCAGCGCGCTCACGCAGCTCGATGCGAGCGACCCCGACGCGTTCGAGCGCTGCGGTGGCATGCAGCAGATCACCTCGCTCGCGCAGTACGTGCTGTCGCTCGGCGAGCAGTTCATCTTCTCGTCGGTGACCGAGCATCTGCAGGCCCGCGACTTCAAACGGTTCGATCTGCGCGCGACGCTGCGCCAGATCATCTCGCAGCTGGAGGTCACCGCCGTCTATTGCGGCGTCGCGCTACACTTGTGGCTGCCCGACAGCGCGCCGCTCTGGGTGAGCGGCATGCGCAACTTCGTGGCGCGCGCCGTCCAGAACGTCATCGACAATGCCGTTCGCGCGTCGCCGCGCGGCGAGGCGGTGACGGTGTCGGTCCGGCAGGCCGACGGTTTCGCCGAGGTGGTCGTCCACGATCGCGCGGGCGGGCTGCCGGGTCTCGTCGAGGGCGATCGGCTGACCGACTTCGAGAAGCTCGGCAAGCGGACGGCAGCGGGCTTCGGTCTCGGGCTCAAGCTCGCCGTGCAGATCGTCGGCATGCACGGCGGCGCACTTTACGCCGAGCTCAACGGACAAGGCGGTACCATGTTCGTGCTGCGTCTGCCGTGCCTGAATCCGGTCGCCGCCAAGCCGCACGCGACATCGCTCGTCGATGCCGACCGCGCGTTGCGCGCGGCGGGTCGCGAGTGAGGCGTCAGAGCGCGGCCCGTATTCGTTTGGCACGCGTTGCGCGGAGCGGGCGCCGGCTCCGCGCGGCCGTCAGAACCAAAGGTTCACAATGAAATCGCTTGCAGGCAAACCCGTACGCATTCTGTTCGTCGAGGACGACGTCGCGCATCACGCGCTCATCCATTCCTGGCTCAAGAGCGAGGGCTACCACATCGACGCTTTTCACAGCGGGCTCGACGCGCAGCAATTTCTCTCGGAGCAGTGGGCCGATCTCGCGATTCTCGACTGGGACCTCCCGGGCGTTTCCGGCGACAAGCTGCTGCAAAAGATCCGCAGCCGCTCGCAATCGATCATGCCCGTGATTTTTCAGACCGTGCACTCGGCGGAGTCCGACATCGTGCGCATACTCGATGCGGGTGCCGACGACTATCTCGTGAAGCCCTACGACAGGCAGGTGCTGCTCGCGCGCATGCGCGCGCTGCTGCGGCGCTTCGCGCCGATGAACGTGCAGGGCCGCAAGATGTTCGTCGACGACGAATGCGCGCTCGATCAGCAGGCGCGCTCGCTCGTGGTGGCGGGCGTCGCGCACAAGCTCGGCACCAAGGAGTTCGACATTCTCTGGCATCTCGCCCGGCACACGGGCGCCGTCGTGCTGAGGCAGGATCTGATGAGCGTGGTCTGGGGCTGGGATGCGGCCGTGCAAAGCCGCTCCGTCGACATGTACGTGAGCCGCCTGCGTGCGAGCCTGAAGGCGGCCGGCGTCGGCTGGACCGTGCAATCGGTCTATGCGACGGGTTACCGCCTGACCCTCAAGCCGGATGTGGATCAGTCGGGCGCCGGTGCGTCGGGCGCCGGTGCGTCGGGCGCCGATGCGTCGCCGGAAAGCGCCGCATGAGCGCGGCACGCATGCGAGCGCTCGCGCGCGGCGCCGTCGCTGCCTTCGCCTGCGCGGCCGCTGTGCATGCGCAGGCGGCGAGCATGGAGTGGGCCGGCGGCCCCGGCGCCCGCTTCGTCTACGTGACGAACGGCGCGGGCCTCGCGGAGGTCCTGAATGCCTTCGCAGCGGGGCAGCACGTTGCCCTGCGCATCGACGGTCAAGTGGAGGGTGTCGTGAGCGGCCGCTTCGCCATGCCGCCGCAGCGCTTTCTCGATGTCATGAGCCGTTCGTACGGATTCGTCTGGTACTACGACGGTGCGGTCCTGCATGTGTCGCCCGCGAACGAGCAGGCGCATGTCGCCATCCGGCCTCACTTTCTTTCTGCGAAAGGGCTGCGTGCGTCGCTCGAGCAGGCAGGTCTTGCCGATACGCACTTCCCGTTGGCGGTGGATGCCGCCGCGCAAACGGTGGACGTGCGCGGGCCAGCGACCTACGTGGAGCGTATTCGTGCCGCGGCCGAGCGCTTCGAGCGCGACGCGCAAAAGCGCGTGCGTTTGTCCGTGCGGGTGTTTCGCCTGAGTGCCGCGAATGCCGCCGACGAAACGCGCGTGGTCGATGGCCGCACGCTCGTCGTGCCCGGTGTGGCCACGCTCTTGCGGCGCCGTTTCGAGCACCCGGCCGTGGCGAGCGGGACCGCCGTTTCCGATGCACCGCGGATCGTCGAGTTCGATGCGGCGTTGCCGGCGATCGAAGCGGATGCGACCACGAATTCCATCCTGATACGCGATCGGGCCGAGCGCATCGACGCCGACGGCGCGCTCGTCGCCAGCCTGGACGTGCGTGCGCAGCTCGTATCGGTCCAAACGTGGGTGGTGGATGTCGACGGCGACGCGCTCGACGCGTTGCGGCCCGCGCTGCCGCCGGCCCTGGCCGACGGGGCAGGCGCGGCGCAGGCGACGGCGGACGCGCGCGAGCACCGCGATGCAGGTATCGCGCCCGACGGCGGCCGCGCGCTGCTCGCGCAGCTCAAGGCATTGGCCAGGAGCGGCCGCGCCGAAATCCAGGTGTCGCAAACGGCGCTGACGCACGACCGCTCGCCGGCCGTCATCGACCGCCACGAGGCACGTCTCGCACGCCGCGATGAGGATGACCGGCCCGATGACGGCGCCCGCGATCTCTGGCTCTCGATTGCACCGACGGTCGAAGGCGCCGCGTCGATGCCGCGTATCGGCTTGCGCGTGGAACTGGGGCGCCGCCGCGATGCGCGCGGCTATCGGGCCGTCGACGAAAGCCTGGCGCCGGGCGAGTGCCTCGTCATCGAGGGACCGGCGCGGCACAGGGGCGATGTCGAGCGTCGCGCGGACGATACCGATTCCGGCGGTGCGGGAGAGGGGGGCATGCGCCGCCGCCTCGTCTTGCTGATACCGCGCGTGGCGGCATAGCGCCGATCGGGCGAGCGCCCGCGATGGCGTGAGTGTGAAGCGACGTGCCGTGTACGAACGGATGCGGCGGCCGGCCCCGCATCGATGCGCGCGCGGATGCGCCCCTTGCCTGACGCGCGCTTGCGCTCACCGGGCTTACGCCCGTAGCCACATGAAATTGCCCGACGCGATGCCCTCGAACATTTCGTCGGGCGATTCGAGGATGTTGTTTTGCCAGTAGCGGCCGTGTTCGGCGTAGTGCGAGAAGAGATCGGCGAGATAATCGCCGGTGATCGTCGGGCCCATCGGCAGATGGACGAGCAGCACGACGTTGCCCGTATCGGATTCGAGGCACAGTTGCGCCTGGTCGTGCGCGTAGACCAGCAGGTTGGCCTCGAGCATGAGCCGGAAAACGACGAGCGACCGTCCGGGCGTGACGGCGCCGTAATGAAAGCTGACATAGACCGAATCGGGATCGGTCTCGTGGTGGTCGAGATGGACGTCGAACCCTTCGATCTCGAGCGTTTGCGTCTCGACGACATACTCGGCGTCGGGCAGCCCGACCACCGCGCAAACCTCGTGAATCAACTCGACGAAACGTTCCCTGCTCATGGGCGGCAATCTCCGGCGAAAGTATGGCGGCCCGGTCGCAAAAAAGCGGGGGCACGTAGCCGGAAAGCCGGGCTTTCCGCTTTCGTGCCCCCCGCGCGAACGGACTGCGGCAAGGCGAGTGGCTTACTGGCCCTTCGCGGCGTCGGCGATGTTCTTCGCGCCGTTGTTGCCGACGGACGCGAGTGCCGACGTTTCCTGCTGCTGCATGTTGATCTGCATGGCGGCCATCGTCATGGCGTTGTTCTGGTTGGCCATGGCCTGCATCTGGCCGACCATGTCGGCGTTTTGTGCACCAGCTTGCGAGACGCCCGAGCTTCCGATCGATGAAGACATGATGTATTCCCCTTAACAAGAAAGTGATGGAAAAAGCACTGCTGTTGGTTGATGCCTGATGCTTCGGTAAAAGGCCCTTGGCCGTGGTGGCCGCCGGTCCGGACCGGCTGACGCGCAGCCGGATGCTGCAACTGCAAACTGTTTAACCGTCTTCCGTATCGCCAGGGATGCCGTCAAAGCGCCGCGCCACGGGCGCTGTGGCGCTCCTGCAGCGTGAGCACGATGCGGCGCGCCGCGATCATCCCGCGATAGAGCTTTTGCAGATCGAGCCGCTCGCGCTCGTCGGCCGCGGACTGCGTGGCCGTACTGATCCGGCGCGCGGTTTCGTCGAAGGCCGCCGCGATGCGCGCGACCCGTTGCGCGCCGTCGGGCGCCGAGAGCGTGGCATCCAGCGCGTTCAGATCCTGCGCGATGGGAAGCAATGCGTCGTACATGTCGGTTCCTTTGGTGGTCGAGGTCAATCGTTTGCTTCGTCCTTGCTGCCCGCGAACAGATGCTTCGTGCCGTCGGGCGTCTCGATGTAACGCAGCCCGCCCGTGGCGATCACCGCCGTGTACTCGACATCGGGCGCGAGCGCCTGCGCTTCCTTGACATCGACGTCGACGCGTTTGACGTTGTCGCCGAGGTCGGCCCTGACACCTGCTATCAGCGTGCGGAAGGTCGTCATCGACTGCACGCTGCCGCTCACGCGGAAGACGCCGTGGCCCTGGTAACTCACTGCCGCGCCCGTGCCGGCGAGCGACTGCTGGATGTTGTCCACGTCTTGCTGCGCGACGTCGTATTCGCGCCGCACCTTGCCGCGCGCGAGGCTGTCCATGATCCGCTGCGCCTTCGCGCTTTCGTCGGCGCTCGTCACGATGCCGCGCACCGCAACACTGTCCTTGCGTGCGATTGCCTGCAGATCGCCGAGGCCTTCGCGGTGCAGGGCCTCCTGCAACTGCCGTGCGAGCGCGTCGGCGTCGAACCTCACGCTCGCCGCTTCGCTCGACTGCGTGCCCGCGAACATCACACCGGTCACGGCGATGCCGCCGATCGCAGCGGTGCAGGCGAGCGCCAGCACGGCCGTGCGCCAGGGCACCTTGGGCGAAGCGGCCGGCGCATGGCCGGTGCCGGGTTCGTCCGCATGGGCCGGGTCCCGATCCGGCGCGTCTCCATCCACGTCGGCCTCCGCCGCGGTGTCGGCGGCAGGCGGCTCGGCCGTCTTCCAGAGGCCCGCCAGCAAATCGAGATCGCGCGGCCAGTCTTCGCCATCGGGGCCCACGCACA
This sequence comes from Burkholderia ambifaria AMMD, assembly GCF_000203915.1. Classification (NCBI taxonomy): domain Bacteria; kingdom Pseudomonadati; phylum Pseudomonadota; class Betaproteobacteria; order Burkholderiales; family Burkholderiaceae; genus Burkholderia; species Burkholderia ambifaria. The sequence continues at coordinate 340,940 of NC_008392.1, read as the reverse complement.
ACACGACATCGCCGAACGGCACGGCCACGAAGTCCGCCAAGAGCACCTCATCGCCGTTCGCCGAGCGGATCCGCGCCACACCGTCCTCGCCCACGCAAAGCTCGATGTCCTCGACCGTCCAGTCGCTGATGCAGACATCCGAGTGCTCGGTCGCGCCGATCCGGTAGGTGCCGCTCGTGAGCCGGACCTGGGCTCCGGCGTGGGTGCCGGTCAGTACTCGAAGCGCTTTCATGATCGTGGTATCCGTGTATCCGACGTGGGTCGTGCCGTGGGTCATGCGGTTGCTCTTGCTGGTTGCCGCTCCGGCGTTTCGCTGCTGCGCTGCTTCGCGCATCGGGCCGCCGGGCCTTGACCGTCAAAATCAGTTTAGGGTTTTGCCGTTGGCGCAGCCGGCGCCATGCGAACTTCGAACGTCTTATCCGAAGCGCCGGCCGGGGGCTTGGCCGCCCCTTGCCGCGCGGCGCCGGCTTGACCACCGATCGCGCCGCCCGTGACGGCGGCACCGGCTGGTGCTCCGCCGGCCGGCAGCGCGGCTTGCGTGTCGAGAATGCGTTGCTTCACTGCCGCGATCGATTGATCGTCGTACGAGTATTCGATGCCCGCGTTCTGGCGCGCGAGCGTGTTGTCGAGCGATACGCCGAGAAGCCCCGCCACCGCGGCGGCCTTGCCCGGGGTCGCGGCGCTTTGCATCAGTGCCGCATGGCGGTGCGCGTGAAGCCGGGCAGCATTGCGCCGGAGCGCCATCGGCGAGCGCATCGCGAGCAGCATCGGCACCGCCAGCAAGGGCCCCAGCTCGATCTGCGCGGCAAGCCGCAGCACCTCCTTCGCGCACGCCGCCGCGAGTTCGGCAGGCAAGTCCGGCGCACCGAGCCTTTGCCTCGCGAGCAGCTGCATCGTGGCCGCGAGCGGCTGGCTGCGCGCGGCGGCCTTGGCCCGGCCCGCCTTGCCGATCGCGAACTTGAGCGGTTTGTCGCGGCCTTCGCCGGACTGACGGCCGTCGCGCCGAGGCTGCCCGTCGCGCGGCGCACTCTGCTGCGGCTGCCCCTGTCCGTGCTCTTCGCCCTGCGGATTCGAGCCGCGATCGTGCCCATGGCCGTTGCGATGCTGTTGCTGCCCGTCGCCGTGTTGCTGATCGCGCTCGCGCTTTTGCTGCTGTCCGTGCTTTTGCTGCCGACCCTGCTCGTGCTCGCGTTCGCGCTCGTGCGGGTGTTCGTGCTCGTGCTCGTGCCTCGGCTCGAGCGCGTGCTGGCCGTCCGGCCGTTCGTGAGCCGATGCCTCTTTGCCTTGCGCCTTCGCCGAGCCCGCCGGCCGCGGCCGTTGGCCGAGCTGGCGCATCAGCTTTTGCGCGGAAGGGGGCGGCGGCTTGTGCATGCCTTCGGCAAAACGCTTGCCGCGGTAGAAAGCGGCGGCGAGCATCTTGTTGTGCTGCATGCGCGCGCGCTGCATCTTCGTGTGCTGCACCTTGACGCCCGTGAAGCCGCGCGCCTGGGTCAGCTGCCCCATGTGCTCGGCGCCGGCCTGCGCCTGCTGCGCGAGATCGGCGGCGTGGTGGCCGCGGTTGTTGCGGATCGGCGAATTCATGATGGCACCGCGAGCGTGATGATCTGATTGGCGAAGCGCAGGATCGCGGCGGCGCCCCAGGCGCCGGTGATGAGCACGGTGGCCACGACGGCCACGAGCTTCACCGCGTACGAGATGCTTTGGTCCTGCATCGACGTAATGGCCTGCACGAACGAAATCGCGAGGCCGGAGAGCGCGGCGACGGCCACCACCGGCATCGAGACGGACAGGCAGAGCAGCAGGCCCTGCGAGGTGATGCGAACGAGCGTATCGGTTTCCATGGCGCGCGCCTCAGCGATAGGTCATGACAAGACCGTGAATCAATGTGGACCAGCCGCTCATGACGACAAACAAGAGCAGCTTGAACGGGATCGCGACGTTCGTCGGCTGGACCTGATTCAGGCCCATCGCCATCAGCACGTTGGCGATGACGAGATCGACGACGATGAATGCGATGTACAGCAGAAAGCCGATCTTGAACGCGTCGGCCATCTCGGTCAGCGTGAAGGCCGGGGCGAGGACGATGAGGTCGTCCTCACGGATCTTCGCCGCCATGTCCTTCGGCCAGACCACGGTTGCCGAGCGCACGAAGAACCGCTTTTCGCGCTCGTGCGCGTGCTTCTTCAGAAAGGCGCGAAACGGCTCCTTTGCCGCATCGAAGGCATCGAGCACGACGAGCGACGTATCGCTGCCGGGGGTGCGGTGCATCGTCTGCATGGTTTGCATGGCCTGCATGCCGATCGGCGCCATCACGTAAGCGGAGACGAGGACCGCGATGCCGTTGAGCACCATGTTCGGCGGCACCTGCTGGACGCCGAGCGCGTTGCGCAACAGCCCGAGCACGACCACGATCTTCGCGTACGAGGTCGCGACCATGGCGACGAACGGGATCAGGCTGATCGCGACGACGGTGATCAGCAGCCCGGTGAGATCGCTAAACTGAACCATGGCCGCGCGACAGCTGAACGAGACGCACGCCGAGATGATCGCCGACGCTCACGAGTTCGCCGAAGCCGATCGTCTGCCCGTAGGTGACGAGCCGCACGCGCGCATCGGGCAGCGCGGTGGGAAGCTCGAGCACGTAGCCCGCGCGCAGCGCCGAGAGCTGGGCAACCGGCATCGAAACCGTGTCGATCTCGAGCTTCAGCGGCAGGTCCAGCTGGCTGATTTCGACGGGCGTGTCGATCGAATCGGTAAGCGGCGCGTTGAACTGCGTGTCATGGCTCATGGTGGGGTCCTCGCTCAAGGTCATCAGATGGTGGGTGACGTCTGCCACGGCGCGCAGTTGCCGCGTCCCGTAGCGGCCCCAGACAACTTGCATCGGGGCGGATGGGCGCGCGCTCGCGAAGAGCGCGCGGGTGGCTTCGGGTACGACACGCAAGATGACGTCCCCCGTGCGCAGCGAATCGAGCGTCGTCACGTTCATCGTTTTCTCGCCGATCTGCAGCCGGCCGGGCACGGCGATCTCGCTGACGTGCGTGGCGAACGGCGTACATTGGCGGGCCACGAGTGACTCGAGTGCGTCGAGCCAGCCACCGTCGATATGCTCGATGGCTGCGTCGAAGCGTGCGTCGCCCACACGGAACGTGAACGCGCAGCAAGGCGCACGCAGCGTCTGCGGCGCGGCGCGTTCGAGCGAGAGCACTTCCACGCCGTCGAACCCGAGCGCCTGCAGCGCGCGTCGCACCGGCTCGAGCAGAATGGCGCACACGGCCTGGCGCAGCGGCTCGTTGGCGGGCTCGTCCGATGCGACCACGCTCGCGAGCCCCGCGTGCTGTCCGACGTCGATGCGCACCGCTGCCATTTCGATGCCCCAGCGCAAGCGCACGATGGCGGCGCGCGCCGGGTCCACGAGATCGCGCGCGCCGACGCCGAACGCAGAGACGCCGAGCGTGTGCGTGAGAAGCGCGCTCAAGCGCTCGTCGACGGCGAGCCGATGCTGGCGCGCGGTGGCGGCCGCAAGCGCGGGCAGCCGTGCGGGATCGAGCGAAACGGCAACCGCGTGCGGTTGGCCGCCTGCGGGAACGTCGTTGGTCGGTAGCGTTCGTGTGGTGTCCATATTGGCTTTACGTGACGATGATTTCGACGCTGCGCGTGCCGTCGAAGCGGCTTTGCATCACTTCCTCGAGGCTTTCGCGCAACGTCGTCGCATGTTGTGAGATTAGTTCGCGCGACCGTTCGTCCGTGGTGTCGAAGCGAAGCGTCAATTGGAAATGCGAAAGCGCGAGGTTCAACGTACAGCCCGGCAGCAGCGCCGGATCGATGGGAATCGTCAGTTGCCAGTCGCCGCTTTCGAGGACGATCGGGTTCGCGCAGAAGTCGGACACTTCGGCGACGATCGAATCGACGAACCGGTTCATGTCCTGGCCCGTGCGCGCCGGTGCCAGCACGGCGACCACGGCGTGCGCGCCGCCTGCTTCGGGGCGTTGCGGCTCGCGCGTGGCTTGTACGCGCGGCATGTCCGGCGCAGCCATCGATGGCTGGGCGTTGGGCGGCCTCTGCGGGGACAGCGGCGCCGCGCCACGCGCCGGCATCGGCGTCGGTGCGGGCATCGTCGAATATGCCGGCACATGCATGAGCTCATGCATCGCCGAATGCATAGGCGGATGAATCATCGCAAGTACCGGAGCCGGCACCGGCGCTGCCGATCGAGCGTGCGCGGTAGCGTCATCGCGTTCGTCGCCGGAGCCGGCCTGTGCGTCGTCGTCGCGCTCGCCGCTGCCGGCATCGTCGCGATGTTCGTCCGCGGTGAACCCGGCGACCGGGTAGAGCGGATCGGCTTGCTCGGCGAATGGAGGCTCGGCCGGTGCGGCGCATGGCTGCTCGCCACCGGGCGTTTCCGATGCACCGGCGCGGGCGCCATCGCGCAGGCGCTGAAACAGGGCGGCCTGGCGGCTCAATTGCGCGGCCGGCATGTCGGGTGCCGGCTCGTCATGCTTCGTCGGCGCGGCGATGATGCGTGCGTGATGAGGGGAGGAGGTATGCATGGCGCGGCTCGCTCGATCACATCGCCAGGCGGCCGACGGGCTGGAGATCGACGTGAGCGCCGAGCTCCTGATACGAGTAGACGGGCAGCCAGGGCAGCCGCGCCTCGATCATGCGCTTGATGTAGCGCCGGATATCCATCGACGCGACGAGCGCGAGCGGCTGGCGTGGCGTGTCGCCGACGAGCTCCGCGATCTTGCCGACGAGCCCGGCGATCTCGTCGGGCGGCAGCGCGAGGAAGTTGCCCGTGGGCGTCTGCTTGATCGACTGCCGGATGTGCTGCTCCAACTGAACGTCCACGAGCAGGACGGGCAGATCCCGTGGGCCGCCCGTCGCGCGATAGGCGATGAGCCGGCCGAGCTCCATGCGGATGTATTCGGTCAACATCAGCATGTCCTTCTCCTTCGGCCCCCAGACGATCAGGCTTTCGGTAATGCTGCGGATGTTGCGCACGGGCACGTCCTCCTCCAGCAGCCGGCGCAGCACGTCCGCCATCTTCTGCAGCGGCAGCGCCTTTTGCACCTCGGCGACGAGGCCCGGGTAGTCCTCGTTGAGCTGATCGAGCATCCACTGCGCTTCCTGGATGCCGAGAAAGAGATGGGCATTGCGCCGCAGCAGGTCGATCGTGTGGCGAGCGATCAATGCTTCCGGTGTCGGCGCGGCGGCAGGTGCGCCCGCGGCGGCGCCGTCGGCCGCCGCGTGTACCGCTCGCGTTTCGGCGAGCGTGGTGCGCCCTTGCGGCACGTCGAAGATGAGCACTTCGTAACTGTCCTCGGGCAGCTTGCCGTCGGTCCACATCATGATGCCCGGGAACGGCAGGCCGACTTCCGACTGCAGCGCATGGCGCTGCACATCGAACGCGCGGTCGAGCGCGTCGGCCGCGAGACGCGCGCTGACATCGGCTGCGAGCCGCACGCCGAGCGGGCAGGTGAACTGCGGCGGGCGCGGCAGGATCGAGGGCGCGTCGCCCCTGGCGCCGGCACGCTGCAGCGCGACGACGGGCTTGCCGCCGCCTTTGGCCGTGCCGTGCTGCTTTTTCTGCAGACGGTAGCCGACGAAGCCGAGCAGCCCGGCGAGCAACGCGAAGAGCGCCGCCGGAAATCCGGGCACGGCCGCGAAACCGAGCAGCAGCAGCGACGCGAAGTAGAGCGCGCGCGAGCTGCTCGTAAACTGGCGCCGGATGTCCTCGCCGAGCGAGGCGTTGCCGTGCTCGCCGCCTTCGTCCACGCGCGTGATCATGACGCCCGCGGCCACCGAGATCAGCAGCGACGGAATCTGCGAGACCATGGCGTCGCCGATCGAGAGGACCGAGAAGCGGTTGGCCGCCTCGCCGGCGGACATGCCGTGATAGGCGACGCCCACGGCAATGCCCGCGACGATGTTGATCATCGTGATCATGAGGCCGGCGATCGCATCGCCTTTCACGAACTTCATCGCACCGTCCATGCCGCCGTGCAGCTGGCTTTCGATAGCGAGCCGCGCGCGTTTGCTGCGCGCCTCCTCCGGTGTCAGGATGTTCGCGCGCAGATCGGCGTCGATGCTCATCTGCTTGCCGGGCAGCGCATCGAGCGTGAAGCGCGCCCCCACTTCGGCGACGCGTTCCGAGCCCTTGGCGATGACGATGAACTGCACGACCGAAATGATGACGAACACGACAAGGCCGACGACGAGATTGCCGCCCACGACGAGCTGCCCGAAGCTCTCGATGATTTCGCCGGCATCGGCATGCAGCAGGATCGACTTCGTCGATGCGATGTTCAGCGAGAGCCGGTAAAGCGTCGTGAAAAGCAGTACCGACGGGAACGCCGACAGCGTCGCGATATGGCCGACGTACATCGTCACCATGAGCAGCGTGATGCTGATCGCGATGTTGATGGCGAGCAAACCATCGATGATGGCGGGCGGCAGCGGCAGGATCATCAGCGAGACGATCGCGATCAGCAGGATGGCGATGCCGGCCTCGCCGATGCCGGGCAGCTTGATGGTCTTCAGCATGTCCACTACTCCGTGATGGCGGTTTGAGGCGCGAGGCCGTCCACCCAGCGAAGAATCGCGGCGACGACTTCGAACAGTTCTTCGGGAATCGGCTGATTGAGCGGTACCTTGTGCAGCATCCGCGCGACGGGCGGGTTCGCGACGATGGGCACGCGCGCGTGCATCGCCTGCTGGCGCAGCCGCAGCGCCTGTTCGTCGACGCCCTTGGCGAGCACGACGGGCAGCGGAAACTCCGTCGGGTCGTAGCGCAGCGCGACCGCGTAGTGAACCGGGTTGACGACCACGACGTTCGCGCGCGATACGCCGCCTTTCGGGCCTTCCTGCGACATTTCCCTGGCCATGCGCTTGCGTTCGCCCTTGACTTCCGGGTTGCCGTCGCTTTCCTTGTGCTCGCGCTTCACCTCGTCTTTCGACATCCGGTTCTTGCGGATGAAGAGCCACTTCTGCAGCTTGTAGTCGAATGCGCCGATGGCGATGAACACGCCGAGCGCGACGACGACGACATGCATGAGCACGGACCACAGCACGGCGATCAACTGGGGTACCGACCGGTCGAGCGCGCTCGCGACGACGGGCATCGCGCTTTTGATCGTCTGCCACATGACGGCGACGAGAATCGCGGCCTTGACGACCATCTTGACGAGATCGATGGCCGAGTTCATCGAGAAGATCCGCTGAAAGCCGGACCCGGGGCTGACCGACGCGAGCTTCGGCATGACGGCTTTCAGCGAGATCTTGAGCCCCGTTTGCGGGGCAAGCGCGAGGAAGGCCGCGACGAGCGCGACGGCCGCGATCCCGCACAGCAGGCCGAGCGCCTGCACGCCCATATGAACGAGCGCGACCGAGAGGTCCTGCAACTCGCGCGGGCCGTGCGTGAAATCGATCGCCTCCTTGACGACCGCGCGCAGCGTATCGGCAAGGTAGTGCTGGCCCGCCGTCAGCACGAGCACGATCGAGCCCAGCGACGCGACTTCGACGAGGTCGGAACTCTTCGCGACCTGACCTTCCTCGCGGACTTTGTCCAGCTTCTTGTCTGTGGGCTCTTCGGTTTTCTCGTCGCTCATGACGGACTGTCCTTTGCTGTTCGCAGGCGGGTACCCGGGATGGGGCGCCCCGATGCAACGTTAGCGGCGGCGCCGCGGCCGGCGCGATGGCGATGCGAAGCAAGGACAAGGGCTGCGAAGCGAGGTGACGGAAGGTCGCTTCACGGTAGGCGCGGACTGCGCGAATCGGCAACGCGCGAGGCAACGTGCAACGCGGCGCAGCGTGAGCGCGGACGGAAGCGAAAGCGACGCTGGCCGTCGCCTGTCGCTTGCGGCAGCTTCGCAATTCGTTGTGCGACTTCGTGCGCGGCACGCGGCACCCGCGTCGCGTTGCGTAACTTAGCGTCAACGGAAGGCCGCCCCCCCATCGGGTGCGGCTCATCGGATCGAATCTGATTTCCTTGGGGGAAAGGATGGACGTTCTGAAGGATCGGCCGCAGTGCCCGTCGGGAGTCGTCGGCGCGATCGTCGACCTGGTCAGGGTGGCATTGGCCCGCGCCGGCACGCCGCAGCAAGTTGACATCGACGATCTGGAGCACCTCGTCGAAGGGCTGCATCTGCTGCGCCCTGATTCCGCCGAATTCGCGTTTTTCGACGGCTGGCTGCATATGGTGCGCCAGGAATGGAGCGAAGCCGAATGGCTCTTTCGAGACCTGGTCGAGCGTTCGGTGTGCGTGCCGGCGAGCAAGGGAATGTTGCTGCAGTGCCTGAAGGCCCGCCAGGAGGTCGGGTGGCAGGAGGAGGCCCGGACCCTCCTGGAGGAAGGCGGCAACAAAGACGTCGAACGGCTCGCCAAGGTGTTGCTCGCGAGCGAGGAGCTGAAGCAGGCGGTCGCGACGGCGAAGCGCACGGGGCACTTCGTTGCGCCGGATTCCGCGCTCGCGTTCGAGAACGGAGCGCATGCCGAGGACAGCGTGGCGGACGCGACGCCGTCGCCCTCATCCAGCGACATGCTGCTGACGATGCAGTACATGCGCGTCTGAGCCTGTTGCCGCTACCAGGAGAAACGAAATGAGTATCACGACAGCATCGCAACTCGAGTACGAACTGGCCCGCGTGACCGGCACGTCGTCCGCGGCGCCGAATGCGGACGCCGTGTCGCAACCCCTCGTCGATAAATTCCAGGCGATGATGGCCTCGGCGCAGCCGCACGCGGGAGCCGTTCACCCGACCGAGCGCGCGGACCTCGTGACGAAAGCGGTCGAGGAGCAGGCCGACTATTACCGGCAGGTGCCGAACGACGTGCTCTACATGACCCAGCACATGAGCGCGCTGTCGATGGAGCGCCTCGCCGCCGCCGATATGACGATCCAGCTCGAGATCGCGAGCCTGAACGCCGACCTGCAGGTGAAGATGGCGACCGTCCAGTCGTCGAAGGACGCCGTGCAGACGCTCATGAAGAACCAATGACTTGACGTCCTCACCCGCCTAAAGGCAGGTGATTCCCACACCTGGCGATGCACGTCCGCATCGGAGAATGTTCAGCGCAGCGTTGGTATCTCGATCATGCTCGACACCACAGTCCTTCCCGCCATCCGCCCCGAAGGAAGTCCCCTTGGGGGAAATGGCGGGGTTTCTCGGAGCAAATTCTGATGAAATCGAACCTCGTGCCTACAAGGCCGCGCGCTTCATGGCGGCTCGTCGCGGCGGCGGTGCTCGTGCTGTCGCTCGCGGCCTGCAAGCAGGATCTGTACGGCCAGTTGAGCGAAAGCGACTGCAACGAGATGGTCGCCGCTTTGCTGAGTTCGGGCGTCGATGCGCAAAAGAGCACGCCGGACGGCGGCAAGACCTGGTCGGTCAGCGTCGACGAAAAGCAGATCGTGCATGCCGTGGAAGTGCTGCGCGCACGCGGTATTCCGCGCAAGAAGTTCGACGACCTCGGCTCGCTCTTCAAGAAGGACGGGCTCGTATCCACGCCGACCGAGGAGCGCGTGCGCTTCATCTACGGGCTGTCGCAGGAGCTCGACGATACCTTGTCGAAGATCGACGGCGTGGTCGTGGCGCGCGTGCAGATCGTGCTGCCGAACAACGATCCGCTGGCGCAGTCGGTCAAGCCGTCGTCCGCGTCGGTCTTCATCAAGTACCGGCCCGATGCGAATCTCGAGCGGATGACCCCCGCGATCAAGAACCTCGTCGTGCACAGCATAGAGGGGCTGACCTACGATCAGGTCAGCGTGACGAGCGTGCCGGCCGATGCACCCGATGTGCCTGCCCGCCCGCGGCGACAGGGCGGGTGGATCGTTTATGCGGGCGGCGCGCTCGGCATGCTGTTGTTGATGATCGCCGGCGGCTTTGCGCTCTTGCGCGGCACCCTGCTCAAGGGCGGCGGCCTGGCGGGCCTGCTCGCGCGCCGGACAGGGCGCGCGGCGAAAGCGCCGGCATGACGGTCGGCCCGCGCGATCGCACGACTGGCATGGCAAGCAGGATGAGCCCACGATGAGCACATACGACGCAACCGACGACAGCCTCGCCGCGGCAAGCGGCGCGACGGCGCTTGCCTGCGTCGCGGTGCCGGCGGCCATTGCGGCCCGGCTGGATAGCCATCATCGGCGCCGGCGCACGCTATTCGACTGGATGCATCCTGCGCGCCGCGCGCAGGTGCCCTGCGCGGACCTGCTCGACGCATGTGGCCCGGGGCAGGTCGAGGCGCTTGCCGCCGCGCTGCTCGACGAATGGGGCATGCCGGTGCCGCCGCTCGCCGCGTTCGACGCGCCGGACTCGGCACTGGCCGTGCTGCCGGCACAGGATTGCGTGACCGTGTTCCGCTTGCGCGCGCTCGTGGAGCAGGCCGACGCGTTGCGCACCTGGATCGACCGGCCGCGCCGCGAGAAATTGGCGAGCTGGATCGGGGCGCGCGGCGTGAAGCTGCTCCTCGCGCGCGGGCGCGACCTTGGCGGGGATGCCCGCTTGCTTGCCGCGCGCACGCATGGCACGTCATCGGCGATGCACGTGTCGCTCGACTCGGCGGATGGCGATGCGCTCGCCTGGCTCGGTTTTCGGCTCTTCGAGCGCGACTGCCGGTGGGCGCCGAGCGGCCCGCTCGCGATCATGCAGTTGGCCATGCCGGCGCGCGACGACGCGGGGGCGCTGCCGCCCCCTTCGTTGCCGCCTTCATTACTGCCTTCGGAGGGCTCGAACCCGAGCCTTTCGATCGTCTCGCAACTGCCCGACCTGTTTCCGGAGTGGTCATGGTGATCTGGTTACGTAATCCGCAGGCCGAAGGCACGGGCCTCGGCGTGGGTGCCGAAGGCGACGTGCTGCGTCATGCAGATCTCGCGGCGATCGTCGAGATCGATGCGGCGTATGCCGAGATGCATCGCCAATGCGACGAGGCGCTGGACGTGGCGCGCGCCCGAGCGCGCATGCTGCTCGACGATGCGCAGGCCCGCGCGGACGACCTCGTCGAGCGAGCCATGCGCGAGTTTGCGCAGGCGGCCGAGCGGGGTTACGACGACGGCTTGCGGCGCGGGCTGGCCGATTGGCACGAACGCGCGGCGGCGGCGCGCGCCGAAGCCTGCCGGATCGAGCCCGCGCAGCAGAACCGGCTGGCCGAACTCGTGACGCTTGCGGTGGAGCAGATCATTGCGTCGGCGGATCCCAAGGCGCTCTTCGCGCGCGCGGCCGCGACGGTCGAGCGCATCGTCGCGGACGGCAGCCCGATTCATCTGCGCGTTCATCCGTCGGATCTGGCCGCGGCGAGCGCGGCGTTCGAGGAAGCCGCGTTGGCATGGCGCGAGGCCGGGCGCGCCGTGCGGCTGCGCGCCGTGGCCGATGTGGCGCTGGCGCCTGGCGCGTGCATCGCCGAAACCGATCTCGGTGCGATCGACGCGAGCTTGTCGTTGCACCTGGCCGCGATGCGCGGCGCACTGGCGCGCGCGGTGCGCAGCGTGGCGCCGGCACCCGGGTGTGACGCGCCCGATGCGCGGCCGGAGGATGATGCACACGTCTCCGACGAACGCGATTTCGGCGCGTTGGCGGATGTCGCGGCGCACGCCGATACGCTGACCGGCGAGCACGCCATCGGCGCTGGCGAGGGCCGCGACGAAGCAGATGAACGCGCTGGCGACGACGCGGGCGGGAACATCGGCGTCGAAGCAGGCTGGCAAGACGGTGGCGCCATGCAAACGGCGGCCGACCTGCCGGCCGACGGTTCGGCCGACGTCGCGCATGAAGACGCCGACGCGATGTCCATCTGAGCGCGCTTCACACCGCACACGGAAGAGCACATGACAACGAAGGAAGCGCCATGATCGACAGCGCGGACGATCTCCGAACCGGCGAAGCGAGCGGGACGCCGGAAGCGCAACAGCATGCCGCGCGCGGTTTTTCGGCGCTGGCGGATGCGATGGAGCGCGAACTGCGCGCCCGCGCGCAACCCGCGGCATGCGGCAAGGTGCAGGAAGTGATCGGCACGCTGGTACGCGTATCGGGCCTCGACGCGACGCTCGGCGAGCTGTGCGAGCTGCGCTCGCCCGAAGGCGCATTGCTGCAGCGTGCGGAAGTGGTCGGATTCTCGCGCGACGTCGCGCTGCTTTCGCCGTTCGGCCGGCTCGGCAGCGTGTCGCGGGCCACGCGCGTGGTGGGACTTCGGCGGCCGCTTTCGCTGCGCATCGGCCCGCGCCTGCTCGGCCGCGTGATCGACAGCCTCGGCGAGCCGATTGACGGCAAGGGACCGCTCGAATGCGACGAGTGGCAGCCCGTGATCGCCGATCCGCCCGATCCGATGTCGCGGCCCGTCGTCGACACACCGATGCCCACGGGCGTGCGCGTCGTCGACGGCATGATGACGCTGGCCGAGGGGCAGCGCATGGGCATCTTCGCACCGGCGGGCGTGGGCAAGAGCACGTTGATGGGTATGTTCGCGCGCGGTGCGCGCTGCGACGTCAACGTCATTGCGCTGATCGGGGAGCGGGGCCGCGAAGTGCGCGAATTCTGCGAGCACATTCTCGGGCCCGACGGAATGGCCCGCTCCGTGGTGGTCTGCGCCACCTCGGACCGCTCGTCGATCGAGCGCGCGAAGGCCGCTTATGCGGCAACGGCGGTGGCCGAATACTTCCGCGACCGCGGCATGCGCGTGCTGCTGATGATGGATTCGCTGACGCGCTTTGCGCGCGCGCAGCGCGAAATCGGCCTAGCGATGGGCGAGCCGCCGACACGGCGCGGCTTTCCGCCGTCGATCTTCGCGGAGCTGCCGCGGCTGCTCGAGCGTGCGGGCCGCTCGGCGCTCGGCTCGATCACCGCGCTCTATACGGTGCTGGCCGAGGACGAAACGGGCGGCGACCCGATCGCCGAGGAAGTGCGGGGGATTCTCGATGGCCACATGATTCTGTCGCGCGAGATCGCCGCACAGAACCGCTATCCGGCGATCGACGTGCTCGGCAGCCTCTCGCGCGTGATGACGCAGGTCGTTTCGCGCGAGCACGTGGCGGCGGCCGGGCACGTGCGGCGGCTGATGGCCAAGCACAAGGAGGTCGAACTTCTGCTGCAGGTGGGCGAGTATCAGAGCGGCACCGATGCGCTTGCCGACGAAGCCATTGCAAAGATCGACGCGATTCGGGATTTCCTCGGGCAGCCGACCGATCTGCTCGTCGATCCGGACGACACAATCGCGGCCCTGGGCGAAATCGTCCAGTCCTGATGCCGGAGGCCAGCGATGAAAGACCGCCGCGTTGCCGCGTTCGAGCGCGTGCTCTCGCGCCGCCGCCAGCTCGATCGCAATCTCAATGCGGCGCTCGGCGCTTTGCGCGGCGAGTTGCAGGCGCTCGCGGGCGTATTGGAAGAGTGCCGGGCGGCGGTGCGCGCGCATGCGGCCGAGCTGGCTGCGCACGACGGCAAGATCGACACGATGCTCGGCGGCGCATCGTTCAGGGCGGACGCGTATCTGAAGCTGCGCGAATTCCGCTCGCATGCGGCCGAGCAGCACGCGATGCTCGAAGCACAGGCGGATCAGGCCGGGCAGGCGCTGGCGGCGAAGCACGCGCAGATCGGCGCGATGCGCACGGACATTCTGCGCAACCGCGCGCGCATCGACATCTACGGCAAGCGGCGCGACGCGCTCGTCAAGGCCATCGAGCTGGCGATCGAGGACGCGCAGGACGAGGAAACATCGGAGAACCGCCGGCCCAGTCCGGCGTTTTGAAGCAGCGAGCTTGCTCGCAGGCAAACATCCTTTGAACGACAGACGACCGACATGAGCGAGATCACCTTTGCATCGATCGAATCGAGCCACCAACTGGTCAGGTTTCTGATCGTGCTCGGCCTTTGCAGCGAGCGATTGATGGTGCTGATGATGATCTTTCCGCCCACGTCCGACAACGTCGTGCAGGGCCGCGTGCGCACCGCGCTCGCGCTGCTGTGGGGCAGCTTCGTCGCATACGGGCAGCGCGGCCTGCTCGAGCAGGGGGATGCGACGATACTCGTCGGTATCGGCCTGAAGGAGGCGCTGATCGGCGTCGGGCTCGGCTTCGCGGCATCGACGGTGTTCTGGGCCGCGGAAAGCGTCGGCACGTACGTCGACGATCTGACCGGCTTCAATCAACTGCAGATGCAGAACCCGAGCCAGGGGCAGCAGACGTCGCTGACGTCGACGCTCCTGAGCCAGTTCGCGATTGCGGCGTTCTGGTGTCTCGGCGGCATGACGTTTCTGCTCGGCGCGATTTACGAGTCGTACACCTGGTGGCCGCTCGGCAGCCTCGCGCCCGCGGGCGGCTCGGTACTCGAATCGTTCGTGCTTTTGAAGACCGATTCGCTGATGGAAACGGTGGCGAAGCTGGCAACGCCGATGATGCTGATGCTGCTGTTGATCGACATCGGCTTCGGCTTTACGGGAAAGGTATCGCAAAAGCTCGATCTGCCGTCGCTCGCGCAGCCCGTGAAAGGCGCGCTCACGATTCTGATGCTTGCGCTGCTGGCGGCCATCTTCATCGATCAGGTGCGCGATCAGCTTTCGCTCGTGGGCGTGGCCGCCGAGGCACGGGCGATCGCGGGCGGCAGATAAAGCGCGCGCCACCGAAAGGGCAGCAGCTTGGAGAAGAATATGATCGAGACGTTGAAAGACGACCAGATCGCTACGGGAATGATGCACGTGCTGTGGGCCGGTGCGGCGCTCGATACGTTGTCCGACGTATTGGACCTGCTCGACGCCATGGCGGTGCTGCGCCCCGGGGACGGGGGGATGCGCGAGGTGCTGGCGTGGTGGCATGTGCGCGCGCGTGCGTGGGGCGAGGCGCTGAGCGAATTGCGCCGCGTCGAGCGCGGCGGCGTGCTTTCGTCGCGCGGCATGGCGCTCGCGGCCGTTTGCTTGTATGCGCTTGGCGATGCGGCGTGGCGCACCTATGCCTATGCGGCGGCTTACCGATCCGACGACGTCATGGCGACGCGCACCGCTCACGCCTTGCTTGCGGCGCCCGGCGTGGAGCGCGCGTAAAACGCAAGGCGATCATGGAAGTGCGGGTGCATTGCGGTACACCCCGCGTGCACGTGACGCTTCGCCGGGAAGGCTGGCGAGACAGCCCGGCCTCGCGTCGCCGGCAGGAGCAGGAGCCAGCGCAGGATCCGCTAACGGAACGCCCGCATCTGCCCCGTCATCATCTGCAGCATCTTGTTGGCGGCCACCGAGAGCTTGCGGCCCACGCGCGTGACCATGTGCGCCTCGGCGTTCTCGAGGATAGGATGCGCGATCTCGATCGCGAACAGTTCCTTGGCCTGCAGTTCGGCCGCCACCGCGAAAGCCGGCATCACCGAGATGCCGAGCCCCGATTTCACGAATTCCTTCAGGATCGCGAAGGAATTGGTGGTGATGATCGGCGCGAGCCGTACGCGCTCGGCGTATTCCACGGCCTCCATCATCTGCCGCGTGCCGTAGGACGGGTGGGTGGCCGCCATCGGGTAGGTGGCGAGCTGCTGCACCGTCAGCACCTTGTGGCTGCGGCGCGGGAAGTCGGGGCCGACGATCGCCATCATCGGCTGCCGCTTCGACGCGCGCGACACCAGCTTGGGCTCGGCGGGCGGGTTGTAGACCAGGCCGATCTCGCCCTCGTCGTTCGAGATTTTGCGGATCACGTCGTTGGTGCTGCCCACGTCGAGGTTGACACGGATCCCGGGGAACTGCCGGCAGAACTGCTGCATCGGCCCGGCCAGTAGATCCGAGACGAAGCCCTCGCCGAGCACCAGGCTGACCTGGCCGGTCTTGAGCCCGCGCAGCTCCTGCAGGCGCGAGATCAGGTCGTCGCGATGCGCGAGCTGCTCGCGGAAATACTCGATCACGCAGCGTCCAGCGTCGGTGGGCGTCACGCCGCGCGCGTGGCGCTCGACCAGGGTGGCGTCGAGCTCCTTCTCCAGCAACCCGATCTGGCGGCTCACGGCCGAGGGCGCCACGTCGAGCCAGTCGGCCGCGGCGCGGATCGTCCCGCAGCGCACGGCCTCATAGAAATAGACGATCCGGCTGTCGGTAAGGGTGTCGCTCATGATCCCGGTGTTCTAAAAAAGAGAACAATCTCAATATTGGCGTTGATTGATTATACGGATCGCCGGACCGAACATCGTAGCCATGCAAGGCGGCGCCAAGCTGGCGCGCTGGCCTCGAACCAACAGCTATCAGGAGTCGTCGGATGAAAACGGTGGGCGTGATCGGTCTGGGCAACATGGGGCGCGGCATGGCTGGTTCGCTGCGGCGCGGCGACTACACGGTGCTTGGCTACGACGCGGCGCCGGGCGTGGCGCTCGCGCTGGCCGAGCAGGCGGTGCTGTCGGCGCGCGATTCGGTGGCCGAAATCGCGCGCGACGCCGACGTGTTGCTGCTGTCGCTGCCGACGTCGGCGGTGGTCGAGGCGGTGGTGCTGGGCGCGGGCGGCGTGCTCGAGAACGCGAGGCCGGGCAGCATCGTGATCGATACCACCACGGCCGATCCGGACAGCACGCGGCGCGTGGCGGCGGCGCTGGCCGAGCGCGGCATCGGCTTCGTCGACGGCCCGGTGAGCGGCGGCCCGAAGGGCGCGGCCACCGCCACCATGACGATGGTGCTGGGCGGCTCGGACAGCGATATCGCGGCCGTCGAGCCGATCCTCGCGGCGATCAGCGCCAAGCGCGTGCATGTGGGCCCGGTGGGCGCCGGCCACGTCACCAAGCTGCTCAACAATCTGCTGACCGGCGTGCACCTGCTGGCCGCCAGCGAGGCGGTGCGCACCGCGCGCGCGGCCGGCGTCGATCCGGAAAAGCTGGTCGAGGCGCTCAACGGCGGCTCCGGCCGCAACAGCGCGACGCTGACCAACTACCCGACCTGGATCTTCAACGGCAAGTTCGATTCCGGCTTCACCATGAAGCTGATGCGCAAGGACGTTCGGCTCGCGCTCGGGTTGCTCGACCAGTTCGACAGCGTCGCTCCCGTGGCGCGCGAGGCGGCGCGCGTGTGGGCCGCCAGCGAGGTATCGGTCGCCGACGGCGAGGACTTCAACCGCATCGTCGACTTCGTCGACCCGGCCTGAGGCCGGGCAGCCCGCGCCACGATCCCGCTCGACCCACAGATACGGAAACCTGACATGACCCAGCACGCAGACCAGTTGCTCGCCGCCTTCGCGCATTTCTTCCCCGGCGCCGCCACGATCGGCTCGTATATCGACGGCGAGCTCGTCGCCGGCCAGGGCGACACGATCCAGCTGTACGATGCGGCGACGGGCGAGGCCACGCTCGCCTATCGCGACGCCGGCGCAGCCGTGATCGACCATGCCGCCGAAAGCGCGCGCCGCGCGCAACGCGAATGGTGGGCGCTCACGCATGCCGCGCGCGGCCGCGTGATGCAGGAGGTGGCGCGCGCGATCCGCGCCGAGGCCGAGGCGATCGCTCGGCTGGAGGCGCTGGGCTCGGGCAAGCCGATCCGCGACTGTCGGGGCGAGGTGGGCAAGGTCGCCGAGATGTTCGAGTACTACGCGGGCTGGACCGACAAGTTCTACGGCAGCGTGATCCCGGTGCCGACCTCGCACCTCAACTACACGCGCCGCGAGCCGGCCGGCGTGGTGCTGCAGATCACACCCTGGAACGCGCCGGTGTTCACCTGCGGCTGGCAGGTGGCGCCCGCGGTGGCGATGGGCAACGGCGTGCTGCTCAAGCCCTCGGAGCTGACGCCCTTCACCTCGCTGGCGGTCGCCCGACTCGGCGAGCGGGCCGGGCTGCCGCGCGGCCTGGTCAACGTGCTGGCCGGCTTCGGTCACACCGCGGGGCAGGCCGCGATCGCGCATCGCGTGGTGAGCAAGGCGGTATTCGTCGGCTCGCCGGCCACCGGCGCGCGCATCGCCGAGGCCGCCGCGCGCCGCGTGCTGCCGTGCGTGCTGGAGCTGGGCGGCAAGTCGGCCAATATCGTGTTCGCCGACGCCGACCTCAAGCGCGCCGCGCTGACCGCCCAGGCGGCGATCTTCGCCGGCGCGGGCCAGAGCTGCGTGGCCGGCTCGCGTCTGCTGGTGCAGCGCGCCGTCTACGACGAATTCGTCGCGATGGTGGCTGCCGGGGCGAAGAAGATCCGCGTCGGTGCACCGCTCGACGATGCGACCGAGGTGGGCCCGATCAACAATCGCAAGCAGTACGACCACGTGATGTCGATGATCGCGCGCGGCGTGGCGGCGGGCGCCACGCTCGCCTGCGGTTCGGCCGAGCCCGTCGGGGAGGGCCGCGGCGGCTACTTCGTGGCGCCGACCGTGCTGACCGGCGTGTCGAACGCGATGGAGGTCGCGCGCACCGAGATCTTCGGGCCGGTGGTGGCGGCCATCCCGTTCGACACCGAGGACGAGGCGATCGCGATCGCCAACGACACCGACTTCGGCCTGGCCGGCGCGGCCTGGACCACCGACGTGGCGCGCGCGCATCGCGTGGCCGCGCAGGTGAATGCCGGCACCTTCTGGGTCAACGGCTACAAGACCATCAACGTGGCCTCCCCGTTCGGCGGCTACGGCATGAGCGGCTACGGCCGCTCGAGCGGAGTCGAGGCGCTGTACGAATACACGCAGACCAAGAGCGTGTGGGTCGAGACGGCCGAAGCGCCGCCCACCGCGTTCGGTTATCTGTAACAACCGGCCCGCATTCGACGGCAGCCGGGCTTCAAGGGGAGATTCGTCATGGAACACGCATTGGGTATCGAGCGCCGCGAGCTTGGCGGCGCGGCCACCGCCAAGGTCCTGCTTTACGCGGCCGGCATCCTGCTGGTCGCCGAATGGATCGGCTCATTCACGTTCAAGCTCGGGCCGGGCAAGGTCGTGCTGCTGCCGATGATCTGGGCACTGCTGCTCGGCGCCGCGGTGGGGCTGGCCAGCGCGCGCTGGAACAGCAGCGCGCGCCTGAGCGTGCCCGACCAGTTCTTCGCGGCCGCGATCCTGCAGCCGGCGCTGCTGCTGTTCGTCTCCAAGCTCGGGCTGATGGTGGGCAGCGCGCTGCCCAAGCTGGCGTCGGCGGGCTGGGCGCTGGCCTTCCAGGAATTCGGCCACTTCGTCGGCACCATCCTGCTCGGCCTGCCGCTCGCGTTGCTGCTCGGCATCAAGCGCGAGGCGATCGGCGCGACCTTCTCGGTGGGCCGCGAGCCGAGCCTCGCGATCATCGGCGAGAAGTACGGCATGGATTCGGCCGAGGGCCGCGGCGTGCTGGCCGAGTACCTGACCGGCACCGTGTTCGGTGCGGTGTTCATCGCCGTGTTCGCGGGTTTCGTGAGCAGCCTCGGCATCTTCGATCCGCTCGCGCTGGCGATGGGCTCGGGCGTCGGCTCGGGCAGCATGATGGCGGCCGCCTCGGGCGCGATCGCCGCGCAGCAGGACCCGGAGATGGCGAAATCGGTGCTCGCCTTCGCCGCGGCCAGCAACCTGATCACCACCACCATCGGCACTTACTTCACGCTATTCATCTCGCTGCCGCTCGCGGTCTGGGGCTATCGCGTGCTGGAGCCGCTGATCGGACGCACCACCAAGGCATCGGCGCAGCCCGAAGCGGCCAGCCCGTCGCTGGGCGACGTGCGGACCGAGGCGCCCGCGCTCGGCTACGGCGGCAAGCTGCTGGCCTGGATCGTGACGGCCGCGATGGCGCTGGTGTGCGACTGGATCGCCCATGGCACCACACCGCTGGTGGGACTGCCGGGAATCGCGATCATGGTGTGCGCGACGATCGTCGGCGATGCGCTGGCGCGCGTGACGGGGCGCAGGATTCCGGCGGTCTGCTGGGTATCGGTGGTGGCGATGTTCCTGACCTCGCCGTGGTCCCCATGGGCTTCGCAGATCGCCGCGCTCAGCTCGCACAACGATTTCCTCGGGGTGACCACGCCGATGCTGGTGTTCGCGGGGCTGTCGATCGCCAAGGACATTCCGGCCTTCCGGCGGCTTGGCTGGCGCATCGTGCTGGTGTCCTTCGTGGCCAATGCCGGCACCTTCATCGGCGCGACCCTGGTGGCGCAGCTGTTCCATATCTGATGCGTCGCGGCACGGCGGCGGGCGGCATGGGCTGGCCCGCCGCCGTGCCGCGCCGACCGACAAGAGCGCTTCCATCCGCATGAAACTGATCGATTCCATCGTCGCGCACGCCGACGAACTGACGGCGCTACGCCGCGATATCCATGCCCATCCCGAGGTGGGCTACGACGTGTTCCGCACCGCTGAACTCGTCGCCGAGCGGCTCGAGCAATGGGGTTATGCGGTCACGCGCGGCGTCGGCCGCACCGGCGTGGTCGGCACCTTGAAGCGCGGCGACAGCGCGCGCGCGATCGGCCTGCGCGCCGACATGGATGCGCTGCCCGTGCAGGAGGCCAACACCTTCGCGCATCGTTCGACGGTGCCCGGCGCGATGCATGCGTGCGGCCACGACGGGCACACCACCATGCTGTTGGGGGCCGCGCGCCATCTCGCGCGGCATGGCGAGTTCGACGGCACCGTGCAGCTGTTCTTCCAGCCGGCCGAGGAGGCGGGCGGCGGCGCGCGCGCGATGATCGAGGACGGCCTGTTCGAGCGTTTCCCGGTGGATGCCGTGTTCGGGCTGCACAACTGGCCCGGCATCGCGGCCGGCGATTTCGCGGTGCGGCCGGGGCCGCTGATGGCCTCGACCAGCCTGTTTCGGATCAACTTGCGCGGTGCCGGCTGCCACGCGGCCATGCCGCATCTGGGCCGCGATCCGGTGTTCGCGGCGGGGCAGGTGCTGAGTGCTCTGCAGGGGATCGTCACGCGCAACCGAAATCCGATCGACGGCGCGGTGCTGTCGGTCACGCAGGTGCATGCGGGCGAGGCGATGAACGTGGTGCCGACCGATGCGTGGCTCGGCGGCACGGTGCGGACCTTCTCCGATGCGACGCTCGACCTGATCGAGACGCGCATGCGCGCCGTGGTGGCCGCGACGGCCACGGCCTTCGATTGCGAGAGCGAGGTGGATTTCCAGCGCCAGTATCCGGCTACCGTGAACGACGCCGAGCAGACCGCGATGGCGGTGGCGGTGATGCGCGAGCTGGTCGGCGACGCGCATGTGAACGCCGCCGTCGATCCGACCATGGCGGCGGAGGATTTCTCGTTCATGCTGCGCGAGAAGCCGGGTTGTTATGCGTTCCTCGGGAACGGGGCGGGCGATCATCGCGTGCATGGGCATGGCGGTGGCCCTTGCCTGCTGCATAACGCCAGTTACGACTTCAACGATGCGTTGCTGCCGGTGGGGGCGAGTTATTTCGTGAGGTTGGCGGAGCGGTTTCTGGGGCGGTAGGGAGGCGGTGCTGAAAACGGCGACAACCTTATTTCTATCTACGCGCGGCGCGGTCTGACACGGTAGCCCTGGCTACATCCTCACCGCAGACGGTGCGCGTTCTGTGTGAGCGCCTTCGTTCGCGCCCGGTGCCATGTGAACCCGTGGCCTCCGAATCGCGCCCATAGTCCGCATTAATCGGAAGAATAAAAACTACCGATTGGCCGACGAATTCCATCAAAGACCACAATCCTCCGGCATTCCAACATTACGCCCAATTACGGAGGGGTCAATATGCAGAAAAAACGTGTCGGAAAATCGGTCGTGGCCGCGCTCGCCATCATCGCGATGAGTGCCGGCACCGTTGCCGCGTGGGCCGACGGTGCGCCGCGCACGAATGACTTCTGGTGGCCGGAGCGGCTCGATCTTTCGCCGCTGCGTCAGCACGACGTCGAGTCGAATCCGTACGGAAAGGATTTCGATTATGCGCAGGCATTCAACAAGCTCGATATCGAGGCCGTGAAGAAGGATATCCGCGCGACCCTGACGACGTCGCAGGACTGGTGGCCGGCAGACTACGGCAACTATGGACCGTTCTTCATCCGGATGGCGTGGCACGGCGCGGGCACCTATCGCACGTACGATGGCCGTGGCGGCGCCGGCGGCGCACAGCAGCGATTCGAGCCGCTGAACAGCTGGCCCGATAACGCCAATCTCGACAAGGCGCGCCGTTTGTTGTGGCCGATCAAGAAGAAATATGGCGAGAATATTTCGTGGGGCGATTTGATGGTCCTCACCGGCAATGTCGCGCTTGAATCCATGGGTTTTCAAACCTTCGGCTTTGGCGGCGGCCGGGAAGACGACTGGCAATCGGATCTGGTTTACTGGGGCGCCGGCACGAAATTCATGTCGAATAACCGCGACAAGAACGGCAAGCTCGAGAAGCCGCTGGCGGCCACCCAGATGGGGCTGATCTACGTGAACCCGGAAGGTCCGAACGGCAACCCCGATCCCGTCGCCGCGGCAAAGGACATTCGCGACGCGTTCGGCCGCATGGCGATGAATGACGAGGAGACCCTCGCGCTGATCGCGGGCGGTCATACCTTCGGCAAGGCCCATGGCGCGGCGTCGCCCGACAAATGCGTCGGCGCGGCACCGGCGGGCGCGGGCGTCGAAGCGCAAGGCCTGGGCTGGGCGAACAAGTGCGGCACCGGGAAGGGCGCCGACACGATCACGAGCGGCCTTGAAGGCGCATGGTCGGTCGACCCCGTTCACTTCACGATGCAGTATCTCGACAATCTGCTCGAACACGATTGGGTGCTGACGAAGAGCCCGGCAGGCGCTCATCAGTGGATGCCGAAGGACGCGCAGGACATCGTGCCGGACGCACACGATCCGTCGAAGCGACATCCGCTGATGATGTTTACGACCGATATCGCGTTGAAGGTCGATCCCGCGTACAGCGCGATCGCCAAGCGCTTTCACGCGCATCCCGAGGAATTCAAGCTGGCGTTCGCCAAGGCGTGGTTCAAGCTGACGCACCGGGATCTGGGCCCGAAGGCGCGCTATCTGGGCAAGGATGTGCCCAAGGTCGATCTGATCTGGCAGGATCCGCTGCCCGTTGCCGGCTACCAGATGATCGGCGACGCCGATATTGCGGAGCTGAAGCGCAGGATCCTCGCATCGGGGGTGCCGAAGGCGGAACTGATCAAGACCGCGTGGGCGTCCGCGGCCTCGTTCCGTGCCACCGACTACCGAGGCGGCGCGAATGGCGCGCGCATTCGCCTCGCGCCGGAAAACGACTGGGCGGTGAATGACCCGGCGAGCCTGTCGAAAGTGCTGAAGTCGCTGGAAGGCATTCAGTCCGGCTTCAACAGGAACAGAACGGATGGCAAGCAGGTGTCGCTGGCCGACCTGATCGTGCTGGGCGGCAGCGCGGCCGTCGAGGATGCGGCCCGCAAGGCCGGCTACGACGTCAAGGTGCCATTCTCGCCGGGACGCGTCGATGCGACGCAGGCGCAGACCGATGTCGCTTCGTTCGCCGTTCTCGAGCCGACCGCCGACGGGTTCCGCAACTACTATCAGAAAAGCAATGAGCGGTCGCCGGCCGAATTGATGGTCGACCGCGCGAGCAAGCTGGATCTCACCGTTCCGGAGATGACCGTTCTCGTGGGCGGGCTGCGTGCGCTGGACGCCAATGCGGGCCATTCAAGGCTCGGTGTCCTGACCAATCGTCCCGGCACGCTGAGCAACGACTTCTTCGTGAATCTGCTCGACATGTCGACCCAATGGACGAAGTCCTCCAGTGCCGACGGGACTTACGAAGGGCGTGACCGCAAGACGGGCGCGCTCAAGTGGACGGCAAGCCCGGTCGATCTGGTGTTCGGTTCCAGTTCGGAGCTGCGGGCCGTTGCCGAAGTCTATGCGTCGGACGATGCGCACGAGAAGTTCGTACGCGACTTTGTCCAAGCGTGGACGAAAGTGATGAACCTCGATCGCTTCGATCTGAAGCGCAGCTGATACCGTGATCGGATTGGCCGGGGGAGCGATCCCGCGGCCAATCCGTCGGAGAACGAAATGAAGAAATCTGGATTTGCGCGGTTGATCGTCGGGGTGGGATTGCTGTGGTCGCTCGGTGCTTACGCGGCCGACATCGAAGTCAGGATGCTGAATCAGGCGTCGGACGGCCAGCGCGGGTTCGAGCCGACCCTCGTCCATATCAACGCGGGCGATAGCGTCCATTTTGTGGCTACCGACAGCGGTCATAGCGTCGAAAGCATTCCCGGGATGGCGCCGGACGGAGCCCGGTCGTTTGCCGGAAAGATCAGTGAGGATCTGACCGTGAAGTTCGACACGCCCGGTGTTTATGGCTATCGCTGTCTTCCTCATCACATGTTGGGCATGGTCGGGTTGATCGTGGTCGGACAGCCGACGAACGAAGCTACGGCCCGAAGCGTTGCACAACCGCGCGATGCAAAAGCGCGTTTCGATCAGCTCTTTGCGGTGTTGGACCGCGAGCAAACCACGCAGAAGTAGCGCCCGCCGCCCCGGGGCTGGATCGGCAGGGACGTGATTCATCGTCAGATGAATCGTGAGGGTCGTCCGTGCCGAGTCTCAGCCCCGCTCCCGATCGAATTCAAAATTTGTCTAGTCATCCTGGCGATTGGACCGCCGGAATTGCACCAAATCCGTGCCCGGATTCCCCTTGATGACGCACGTCAGAGCCCTGGAATTAGGGGATTTCCCGCGTTTACGCGGTTTTTTTTGATCGCTGCTTGTCTCGCTGTTTTTCTTCTTGCATGCTTGTATAGACAAATTCCTGAGGCGGCTTGCTGCACCGAAGGGATGGCGAACTTCAACGCAAGGAGAACTCTCGTGAACGGCAAGCGCATCAAGTGGGCAATCAGGACGATCGGCGCCATCGCGGCCGCGGCGGCAACGCTCGCCGCACCGGTGCAGGCAAAGGAATGGAAGACGGTGACGGTCGCGCTCGAAGGCGGCTACGCACCGTGGAACCTCACGCTGCCGGGCGGCAAGCTCGGCGGTTTCGAACCGGAACTGCTCGCCAACGTGTGCGAGCGGATCAAGGTGCAGTGCAACATGGTCGCGCAGGACTGGGACGGGATGATTCCCGGGCTGCAGGCCGGCAAGTTCGATGTCCTGATGGATGCGATCTCGATCACGCCGGAGCGCGAGAAGATCCTGCTGTTCTCGCGCCCGTATGCGGCCACGCCGGCGACCTTCGCCGTCACCGATACGAAGATCCTGCCGAAGGCCGCGCCCGGCGCGCCGATGGTCAAGCTGACCGGCGACGCGAATGCCGACAAGCCGACCGTCGACACGCTGCGCAAGCAGCTCAAGGGCAAGACGATCGGCATCCAGTCGGGCACCGTCTACACGAAGTTCATCAACGACAGCTTCAAGGACATCGCGTCGATCCGCGTGTACAAGACCTCGCCTGAGCGCGATCTCGACCTCGTCGCGGGCCGCATCGACGCGTCGTTCGACGATGTCACGTACTACGCGGCGAACAACACGAAGAAGGACAACGCGTCGATCGTGCTCGCGGGGCCGAAGCTCGGCGGACCGATCTGGGGCCCGGGTGAAGGGCTCGCGTTCCGCAAGCAGGACGCCGACCTGAAGACGAAGTTCGATACGGCGATCGGCGCGGCGCTCGCGGACGGCACCGTGAAGAAACTCGCCGACAAGTGGTTCAAGACCGACGTCACGCCGTAAGCGCGTGTCCGGCCGCCGCCGCGTGAGCGGCTCGACCGACGCGCGGCGGCACGCATCTTGCGGATTCATTCAACACTTGCCGGGAGGCACGCATGGCGATTCTTGAAATGCTCGGCTTCGGTACCGAGGGCTGGGGCGGCGTGCTGTTGCTCGCCGCGCTGATGACGGTCGCGCTGACGCTCGCCGCGCTCGCGGTCGGCGCCGTGATCGGCGCGGCGATCGCGGCCGCCAAGCTGTCGCGCCACCGCAGCGCCCGCCTGCTCGGCGACCTGTACACGACGGTGTTTCGCGGCGTGCCCGAACTGCTCGTCATCTATCTGTTCTACTTCGGCGGCTCGACGCTCGTCACGACCGTCGGCCAGTGGTTCGGCGCGGAAGGCTTCATCGGTGTGCCGCCGTTCGTGATCGGCGCACTCGCGGTCGGGATGATCTCGGGCGCCTACCAGGCCGAGGTGTATCGCGCGGCGGTGCTCGCGGTGTCGAAGGGCGAGCTCGAAGCGGCGCGCGCGATCGGCATGCCGCGCGCGATGGTGCTGCGCCGCATCCTGGTGCCGCAGGTGCTGCGTTTCGCGCTGCCCGGCATCGGCAACGTGTGGCAACTGAGCCTGAAGGATTCGGCGCTGATCTCGGTCACCGGCCTCGCGGAGTTGCTGCGCACGAGCCAGATCGCGGCGAGCTCGACGCATCAGTACTTCGTGTTCTTCGTCGCGGGCGGCGCGTTGTACCTGGTGATGACGGGCCTGTCGAACCGCGTGTTCAACCGGGCCGAAGCGATCGTCGGCCGCTCGTTCCGCCGCAATTTCGCGCGCAACTGACGGAGAGCACGCATGTCATTCGATTTCGATTTCCTCCTCGGCACGCTGGGCCAGCTGCTCGCGGCCGTGCCGACCACGCTGGGCCTGTTCTTCGCGTCGCTCGTGCTCGGCGGCCTGCTGTCGCTCGTGATCGTCACGATGCGCGTGTCGCCGCACTGGCTGCCGAACCGCTTCGCGCGTGCGTACATCCTCGTGTTTCGCGGCTCGCCGCTGCTGATCCAGATGTTCCTCGTGTATTACGGGCTCGGCCAGTTCGGCGTGATCCGCGAAAGCTTCATCTGGCCGCTGCTGCGCGAGCCGTATGTATGCGCGGTGCTGTCGCTCGCGCTGTGCACGGCAGGCTACACGGCCGAGATCTTGCGTGGCGGGCTGATGGCCGTGCCGGTCGGGCAGATCGAGGCTGGTTATTCGATCGGCCTGTCGGGCTTCGCGCTGCTGCGCCGCGTGATCGGCCCGATCGCATTGCGCCAGTGCCTGCCCGCGTATTCGACCGAAGCCGTGCTGCTGGTCAAGTCGACCGCGCTCGCCAGCCTCGTGACCGTGTGGGAGGTGACGGGCGTCGCGCAGCAGATCATCCAGCAGACCTACCGGACGACCGAGGTGTTCGTGTGCGCGGCGCTGATCTACCTGGGCCTGAACTTCATCGTCGTGCGCCTGCTCGGCGCGCTCGAATGGCGACTCTCCGGCCACCTGCGTGCGCCGAAGCCATCCGGTGCGTCCGCCGCGGCGGCACGCAATCCCCGGCGCGTTGCGTCCTGAGCATCCCCGTCCTTTCCCGGAGAATCCGATGAACACCGCTGCTCCCGTTGCGCTGTCGGTCAAGAACATCCACAAGTCGTTTGGCGATCATCACGTGCTGAAGGGTATCTCGCTCGACGCGCACGAAGGCGACGTCATCTCGATCCTCGGCGCGAGCGGCTCGGGCAAGAGCACTTTCCTGCGCTGCCTGAACCTGCTCGAAACGCCTGACGACGGTTCCGTCGCGCTTGCCGGCGAAGAACTGAAGATGAAGCGCGCACGCGACGGCAAGCTGCAGCCGGGCGACCGGCGGCAGGTCGATCGCATCCGCTCGCAGCTCGGGATGGTGTTCCAGAACTTCAACCTGTGGTCGCACATGACGGTGCTCGACAATCTCGTCGAAGGGCCGCTGCGCGTGCTCAAGCGCAGCCGCGCGGAAGCGGTCGAGGAAGCCGAGGCGCTGCTCGCGCGCGTCGGCCTCGCGGACAAGCGCGGCTACTATCCGGCGCACCTGTCGGGCGGCCAGCAGCAGCGCGTCGCGATCGCGCGGGCGCTCGCGATGCATCCGAAGGTGATGCTGTTCGACGAACCGACGTCGGCGCTCGACCCGGAGCTGGTCGGCGAAGTGCTGCGCGTGATGCGCTCGCTCGCGGAGGAGGGGCGCACCATGCTGGTCGTCACGCACGAAATGGGCTTCGCGCGGCACGTGTCGAATCGCGTGATGTTCCTGCATCAGGGCGAGGTCGATTCGGACGGGCCGCCCGACGCGCTGTTCGGCGGCCAGTGTTCGGAGCGCTTCCGCCAGTTCGTGTCGAGCCATCACGACCGCGCCGCGAACTGAGGACGTCATGACCGTATTCCGTTCTGCACGGCCGCTCGACTGGCGGCAGATTGCGGCCGTCGCGGCCGGCGAACCGCTGGCGTTGACCGACGATGCGCGCGGGCGGATCGCCGCGGCGCGCGAGCTCGTCGACGAGATCGTCGCGCGCGGGATTCGCGCGTACGGCGTCAATACCGGCGTCGGCGCGCTGTGCGATGTGATCGTGTCGCCGGCCCAGCAGAGCACGCTGTCGCGCAACATCCTGATGAGCCACGCGGTCGGCGTCGGCATGCCGCTCGGCGCGCCCGAAACGCGCGCGATCATCGCGGCGGCGATCAACAACTTCGCGCATGGGCATTCGGGCGTGCATGCCGACGTCGTCGAACAGCTCGTCGCGCTGCTCGAACACGATTGCCTGCCCGAGGTGCCGGCGCACGGTTCGGTCGGCTACCTGACGCACATGGCGCACGTCGCGCTCGTCTGCATCGGGCAGGGTCATGCACGCCATCGCGGCGAGCGCATACGCGGCGACGAGGCACTGCGCCGCATCGGTCGCGAACCGCTCGCGCTCGGTGCGAAAGAAGGGCTGAGCCTGGTCAACGGCACGCCGTGCGTGACGGGGCTCGCCGCGTTCGCGCTGGCGCGCGCGGAGCGGCTGCTCGACTGGGCCGACTGGATCGCGGCGGCGAGCTTCGAGAATCTCGGCGGCCAGCTCGCCGCGTTCGACCCGGCGTCGCTCGCGCTGCGGATCTCGCCCGGCATCGGGCACGTCGGCGCGCGCCTGCGGGCAATGCTCGCCGACAGCCCGATGCTCGGCGCGGCGAGCGGGCGGCATACGCAGGATCCGCTCAGCCTGCGCACGATTCCGCACGTGCACGGCGCGGCGCGCGACGTGTTCGCGGTGACGGCGGAAGTCGTCGATCGCGAACTCGCGTCCGTCACCGACAATCCGATCGTCGCCGGTACGCGCGACGCGCCGGTCGTTCATTCGCAGGCGCATGCGGTCGGCGCGGGCATCGCGCTTGCGATGGACAGCCTCGCGGCCGCGATGGCGCAGGTGGCGGCCATCGCCGAGCGGCGTCTGGACCGTCTCGTCAATCCGCTCGTGAGCGGGTTGCCGGCGTTTCTCGCGGCGCCCGGCGGCACGTGTTCGGGCTTCATGATCGCGCAGTACACGGCGGTCGCGCTCGTCGCGCAGAATCAGCGGCTCGCGGCACCGGCGAGCCTCGACGGCGGCATTACGTCGGGGCTGCAGGAAGATCATCTGTGCCACGCGACGCCTGCCGCGCTGAAGGCGCTCGACATCATCGAGAATACGACGCGCGTGCTCGCGATCGAGCTGCTGGCCGCCGCGCAGGCCTACGATTTGCAGGCGAACGGAGCGGCGCGTGCCGCGTCGACCGATGCGCTGTGGCGACAGGTGCGCGAACGTGTGCCCGCGTATCACGACGACCGGCCGCTTGCCGACGACATCGCGATCGCGGCCGCGATCGTCGCGGGCGTGCCGCCGTCCGTGCTGTAGCGGCGCGCGGGTGACGGGCGATGGGCGGCGGGGCATCCAACCTTCAATCGGTCGAGGGCGCATGAACGAAACGGAACGATACACACCGGCGCGTCGGGCGGGCACGTCGGGCGACGACGTGCCGGCACGCGCGCTGCCGGCGTACCAGCAGATCAAGCGCTACGTCGTCGAGCGGATCGCGAAGGGCGACTGGAAGCCCGGCGGCGCGATTCCGACCGAGGCCGAGCTGGTCAAGGAATTCGGCGTCGCACGGATGACGGTGTCGCGCGCGCTGCGCGAGCTGACCACCGAGCGCGTGCTGACGCGCATCCAGGGCGCCGGCACGTTCGTCGAGCGCCGGCATTACGAATCGACGGTGCTGGAGATCCGCAACATCGCGGACGAGATTGCCGAAC
The DNA here is from genome assembly GCF_000203915.1 of Burkholderia ambifaria AMMD. NCBI lineage: Bacteria > Pseudomonadati > Pseudomonadota > Betaproteobacteria > Burkholderiales > Burkholderiaceae > Burkholderia > Burkholderia ambifaria. The sequence goes on along the minus strand of NC_008392.1, from coordinate 311,145 downwards.
GCGGTCATCGGCACAGCGCGCGCGTGTTGCTGCTGGAGCGTAGCGTCGAGCCGGAGGCGATCGAGGCGCTGGCGCTTCGCACGGGGCCCGTGTTTCATTCGCGCATCGTGCATTACGAGGAGGACGAGCCGATCCAGTTCGAGGATCGCTACGTGAATCCGGCGTTGTTTCCCGACTACCTGGAGCAGGATTTCACGCTCGAGACGCCGAATCACTACATGGTGCGGCTCGCGCCGATCCAGCGCGCGGAGTTCCGGATCTACGCGGAGAAGCCGAATGCGCAGGTGCGTCGGCATCTCGTCATGGAGATCGGCGAACCGTGTCTGCTATTGCGGCGCCGCACATGGGTCGGCGAGCAGGTCGCCACGTCGGTGAGGCTGTGGCATCCGGCATCGCGGTTCCATCTGGCGGGGAAGATGTAGGGTTAACTGGTGCCGGTTGGCCCTGAATACCCGCGGAGAGTGGCGCATAATGTTTTGAGGTCGACCCTTGGCAGGAAGAGAGGGTTTTATGCGCTGCACACTATGCGGGTCCGAGAATCCTCCCGGTGCGAGGTTCTGCCAGGAATGTCAGGCCGTGCTGTCCCGCACGTGCCCGCAATGCGGACATGACGCCGACCCCGCGGCCCGCTTCTGCAGCAATTGCGGAGCGTCGCTCGAGACGACCGCTGCCGCGCCGCCGCCTTCCCGGCCATCGGCTACCGAGCTCCCGCCGACTCCCGTTCATTACACGCCCGATCATCTTGCCGAGCGGATCCGCGCCGAACACGCGGCGATGGAAGCGCGCGGCGAACCCGCCGGCGAGCGCAAGACCGTGACCGCGCTGTTTGCCGACATGGCCGGGTCGACCGCGCTGATCCACGATCTCGATCCCGAAGTGGCGCATCGCCTGATCGTGCCCGTGGTCGAGCTGATGATGGAGGCGGTCCATTACTACGAGGGGTATGTAGCGAAATCGCTCGGCGACGGCATCCTCGCGCTGTTCGGCGCACCGATCGCCCACGAAGACCATGCGCAGCGCGCGCTCTTCGCCGCGTTGCGCATGCAGCAGGCGATGCGTCAGCATGGCGACCGCATTCGTCTGCAGGAAGGCATTCCTCTGCAGATTCGCGTCGGCGTTCACACGGGCGAGGTCGTCGTCCGTTCGATCCGCACCGACGACTTGCACACCGAGTACGATCCGCTCGGGCACACGATCCACATCGCGTCGCGGATCGAAGGCATCGCGGCGCCGACGTCGATTCTCGTCAGCGAGTCGACCCACAAGCTGGCCGAGGGCTATTTCGAATTCAAGGCGCTGGGCGCGACGCAGCTCAAGGGCATTCCCGCGCCGCTGTGCGTCTACGAGGTGCTGGGCCTGGGCGCGTTGCGCACGCGCCTGCAACTGGCGGCGCACCGCGGCCTCGCGCGGTTCGTCGGCCGCGAAACGGAAATGGAGCACCTGAACCGCGCGCTGGACACCATGCGGGCCGGGCACGGACGCGTGGTCGGCGTGGTGGGGGAAGCCGGCGTCGGCAAGTCGCGCCTGTTCCACGAGTTCAAGGAGCGTTCGCGGCGCGGCGCGCTGGTGCTGGAGACGTTCTCGGTATCGCACGGCAAGGCGTTTCCGAATCTGCCGCTCATCGAACTCCTGAAGAATTATTTCCAGATCACGACCCAGGACGACGAGCGGCGCTGCCGGGAAAAGGTCATCGGCAAGGCGCTCACGCTCGAGCGCAGTTTCGAGGATCTCGTGCCGTACGTCCTCTATCTGCTGGGTATCGGTGAAGGCGGCCCGGTGCTCGCCGAGATGGATCCGCAGATCCGGCGCGAGCGCACCTTCGACGCGATCAGGCAGCTGCTCGTGCGCGAGAGCCGGAATCAGCCGCTCCATCTGCTGTTCGAGGATCTGCAATGGCTCGACCGTGAAACGGAAGCCTTCCTCACGTACCTGATCGACCACGTGCCCGACGCGCGCATCCTGCTCCTGGTGAACTACCGGCCCGAGTATCGGCCCGCGTGGGCCGGCGCGGCGCACTGGAGCACGTTGCGGCTCGAACCGCTGGGCCCGTCGGATGCTCAGGGATTGCTCACGGCGCTGCTCGGCGAGGATCGCTCGCTCGTGCCGCTGAAGCAGCTCATTCTGGAGAAGACGGAAGGCAACCCGTTCTTCATGGAGGAAGTGGTCCAGACGCTCGTCGAGGAGAAGTCGCTGCTCGGCGAGGCCGGCCGCTATCGGATCGACGAGACCCCGGCGACGCTGCACATTCCCACCACCGTGCAGGGCGTGCTGGCTGCGCGAATCGACCGGCTGCCGCTCGACGAAAAGGAACTGCTGCAGGCACTCGCCGTGATCGGCCACGAGTTTCCGTTCAGCCTGATCCGGCGCATTTGCGGCGAGGCGCCGGCACGGGACGACGAACTGCGGCGCCTGCTCGCGCATCTGGAAGCGGCGGAGTTCATCTACGAGCGTCCTGCCTTTCCCGAAGTCAATTATTCGTTCAAGCACGCGCTGACCCAGGAAGTGGCCGGGCGCTCGTTGCTCACGGAGCGGCGTACCACGCTGCACGAGCGCACCGCGCAGGCGATCGAGATGCTGTTCCCGACGCGCATCGCCGATTACTGCAGCGAGCTTGCGCATCACTACAGCCAGAGCGGCAACATTCCGAAGGCGGTCGAATACCTGCATCGTGCGGCCCAGCAGGCGTTGCGCCATGCCGCGCATCACGATGCGATGAATCATCTCGGCGCGGCGCTGGCGCTGCTGAAGGGCTTGCCCGACACGCCCGTGCGTGCGCATTGGGAGCTGACACTGCTGCTTTCCCTCGGGCCGGTCCTGATGGACGTGCGCGGGTATGGCGCGACCGAGGTGGGCGCAGTCTATACGCGCGCGCTCGAGCTGTGCGAGCGGACCGGCGAGGCATCGCCGCGCTTCGCGACGCAGCTGGGATTGCGGATGCATCACGTGGTGCGCGGCGAGTATGCGCTCGCGACCGAGCTGGGCAAGCAGATGCTCGAAACGGCCCGGGACGCGAACGATCCGGGCTTCCTCATCGAGGCACATAGCGCACTGGGGTCGTGCTTCTTTCTGCAGGGCGAATTCACTGCGGCTCGCACGCATCTGGAGCAGGCCCGCGCGATCTACGACCCGGAGCAGCATCAGGCGCACGTGTTCGCGCACGGCGTCGATCCCGGCATCCGGGCGCTCAGCTTCCTCGTGCTGACCCTGTGGATTCAGGGGTATCCCGATCAGGCGCTCGACTGCAGCGTCGAAGCACTGGCGCTCGCGCGGAGCCTTTCTTACGGGCCTTCCCTGGCGTTCAGCCTGACCTACACCGCGCACTTGCACCAACTGCGGCGCGAGCCGCTGCTTGTCGCCGAGCGCGCGGACGCGGTCATCGCGGTATCGACCGAGCACGGGTTGCCGTACTGGCTCGCATGGGGAACGGTGCTGCGAGGCTGGGCGATGAGCGCGCAGGGAAACCTCGAGGACGGCATCGCGCAGATGCGGCTGGGCCTCGACGCGCAGCGGGCAGCCGGCGGCGAGGACCAGCGTCCTTATTCGCTCGCGTTGCTCGCCGACAGTTACTGGCGCGCGGGCGACAAGCGCTCGGCACTGAGCATGCTCGAAGAGGCCAGGGCGATCGTCGAGCAATCCGGCGAGCATTGCTACGAGGCCGAGGTGTACCGGCTCACCGGAATTTATCTGGCTGACGGTGCGGGCAACGAAGGCGCGGCACCCGAACGCGACGACGAAGCGGTGGACTGCCTTCACAAGGCGATCGCGCGGGCGCGCCAGCAGGGTGCCAGGGCGCTGGAATTGCGGGCGGCGTCCGACCTCGCCAGGCTGTTGCAACGACAGGGAAAGACCGCGGAGGCAACGCAAGCGCTGTCCGAGGTGTACGCGTGGTTCACGGAAGGCTTCGACACGAGCGACCTGCGAGAGGCCAAAACGCTGCTGGATGCATTGGGCGCGCGCGCGGGATGAACGGGCCCGCGGCGCACGACGATGCATCGTGTGACCGCGTGCCGCGCGCGCCCCGCCGCTGCTTGAGGAGACGGGCATGACAATCACGCATACAAGACGTCACCGCGATGTCCCGCGCAAACCGGTCGCGCTGGCGTTGCAGGGCGGCGGGATGCACGGCGCCTTCACGTGGGGCGTGCTCGACCGGCTGATCGAAGACGGCAGGCTCGACATCGAGGGCGTCAGCGCCACCAGCGCCGGCGCGATGAACGCCACGGTACTCGCGTACGGGCTGCTGCAGGGCGGCGAGGACGGTGCGCGCCAAGCGCTGCACGACTTCTGGGAGGCCGTCGCGAAATCGGCGGAGCACTACAACCCGCTGCGCTGGGCGCCGTGGCTGAAGGGCACGCACAGCTTCGGGCTCGATCATTCGCCGATTTATGCGTTCGCCGACATGATGCTGCGCATTTTCTCGCCCTATCAGTTCAATCCGAACAACCTGAATCCGCTGCGCGAGGTGCTCGAGCGCCGGGTCGACTTCGACGCGCTGCGCAAGCACTGTCCGATCCGGTTGTACCTGAGCGCCACCAACGTGGAGACCGGGAAGATCCGCATCTTCACGGGCGAGGATGTCAGTGCCGACGCGGTGCTTGCGTCGGCATGCGTGCCGACCCTGTTCCAGGCGGTGTCGATCGATGGCGAGTACTACTGGGACGGCGGCTACATGGGCAATCCGGCCATCTATCCGCTGATCTACAACTGCGCGACGCGCGACGTCGTGATCGTGCACATCAATCCGCTCGTGCGCCGTGGTGTACCCATCACGGCCGCGGAGATTCTCAACCGTATCAGCGAGATCAGTTTCAATTCGTCGCTGATGCGCGAGATGCGCGCCATCGCGTTCGTCACCGACCTGATCCGGGACGGCACGGTCAAGCGCGGCGACATGAAGGAAATGCTGATCCATTCGATTCGCGCGGACGACGCGCTGAGCGCATTGAGCGTATCGAGCAAGTACAACGCGGACTGGGGATTCCTGAGCGAGCTGCGTGACCACGGACGGCGCGAAGCGGACGCGTGGCTCGCGCATCATTACGGCAACATCGGGCAGCGGTCCAGCATCGACATTCGCAGGGAATTTTTCTGAGCGCATCGCGCTAATGTCGGCCTGGGGCGATCGTGCGCGGGCGCCCCGCGCCAAGGAGCGAACGTGAACCGGACGCAGGCGCGATTCGTTGCGTTGTGGTCATGCTGCGGCGGCGCACGTGCCGAGGATGTCTATCGCATGCTGGCGCGATGCTATGCGGAGCCGGCGCGCCACTACCATACGCTGTTGCATGTACGGCGCTGCTTGCGCCATCTCGACCTCGCGCGCGGCGCGATTCCCGAACCGGAGGCCGTCGAGCTCGCGCTGTGGTTCCATGACGTGATCTTCGTCCCCGGCGCGCAGGATAACGAGCAGCGTAGCGCCGACTGGTTCCGGCGCCAGGCGGATGGACGCATCCGCGCGTGCGACCTTGTCTGCGCGATGATTCGCGCGACCAACCACGCGGGCCCTGCCGCGGAACCGGATACCCGTTTCGTGTGCGACATCGATCTGGCCGTGCTCGGTGCGTCTCGCAGCCGGTTTCGCGAAGACGGGCGGCGCCTGCGCGCCGAGCGCCCGGATCTCGACGACCGCGCTTACGACCGTCTTGAACGTGCGATCCTGCGCGGGCTGCTCGAACGCCCGCGCATCTATCTGACCGATTTCTTCTACACGCGCTGCGAGGCGCGCGCGCGCGGGAATCTGAGCTGGCGGCTGGGTTTGCCGATGCCGGCGTGACGGCGGGCGTTATCGAGGAAGTTGCGCAGCCCGCGCGGCATATTCAGAACAATTCAGGATGCCGCCATGACATTCAGGCCCGCCTTCACTAGTCTGTTTCGAATCGCCACACGGGCAGCATGCCTGTCGGCAAGCTCAAGGAGAACTCGATGATTGCACTGAAGTTGCGACAGGTATTGCTGACGACGGCCGTATTCGGCGCATTGCTGGCGAACGCGCCGGCCCACGCCGATACGACGCGTCTGGTCGAGTCCGCATCCGGGCGTGTACCGGCCGTCACGGTCGGCCCGCAATACGACACCACGCACGTCTGCGTCGCGCCGGAAGATTTCGACCGCTTTACCGACAGCTTCGTCGCGACGTTCGGCGGCAAGAAGTCGAAGCAGGGCGTGTTCCAGGTCACGCCGACGCCGAGCCAGACGATGTCGCAGCTCGTGCTCACGCCGGTCGGCACGGTGTCGGTGTTCGGCTTCAAGACGCCGATTCCGTATCCGTTCTGCGAGGAACGCACCGGTTATCTCGTCACCGACATGGACGTCGCGGTGAAGTCGGCGCGCGCGCACGGCGCGGACGTGATCGTCGACACGTTCCCGGACCCGATCGGCCGCGATGCGATCATCCGCTGGCCGGGCGGCGTGAACATGCAACTGTACTGGCATACCGAAGCGCCGCACTACGATGCGCTGCAGACGGTGCCGGAAAACCGCGTGTACGTGTCGCCGGAAAGCGCGAACAAGCTGGTGCGCGATTTCGTCGCGTTCTCGCGCGGCAAGGTCGTGTCGGACGTGCGCCACGCGCCGGGCGTCGAGATCGGCCGGCCGAACGATACGTACCGCCGCATCCGCATCGAATCGGGCTTCGGCAAGATGACCGTGCTCGCGACGGATGGCCGTCTGCCTTACCCGTTCGGCCGCGAGATGACGGGCTACGAAGTGACCGATCTCGCCGCCACGCTCAAGCAGGCGCAAGCGGCCGGCGTGACGGTGCTGGTGCCGACGTTTGCGTCGGATGGCCGCGACGCGGCGCTCGTGCAGTTCCCCGGCGGCTATGTCGCCGAGATCCACGCGCGGTCGAAGTAATGGGACATCGGTCGACGCAACGTGCGTGGCGGGGCGTCCTGCCGACCGCCATGCTGGCGGCGGGCGCCGCGACGTACGCCGGTACGGCGGCCGGCGCCGACGCATCATCTGACCCAGCCCCCGCCACGGCCGCGGCTCCAGCCGCCGGCACGTCGTGCACCGCGAAGCGGCCCACGGTGCTGTTCAATCGCTGGCAGGAAGACTGGTCGGTGCTCGCGAACCCGTGCGTGCCGCGCAAGCCGCTCGACGCGTTGAAGTACATCCCGCTGGGCGGCGATCCGTCGACCTACCTGTCGCTCGGCGCGAACCTGCGCGAGCGCTTCGAGCTGAACAATGCGCCGCTGTTCGGGCTGGGCGCCGCGCATGACGACAATTACGTGATCCAGCGTGCGAACGTGCACGCGGATCTGCGCTATGCCGGGCATTTCCAGGCGTTCTTCCAGCTCGTCGATTCCCGGCCGTTCGGCAAGGATACGGTCGGGGTGGTCGATCGCGATCAGTTCGACATCGAACAGGCGTTCGTCGCGTATGTCGATCAGTTGGGCGGCGGCACCTTCAAGACCCGCATCGGCCGGCAGGAGATGGCATTCGACTTGCAGCGCTTCGTGTCGGTGCGCGACGGGCCGAACGTGCGTCAGGCGTTCGACGCGCTGTGGGCCAATTACGAAATCGGCAAATGGCGGCTGATCGGCTACGTGACGCGCCCGGTGCAATACCGCAACGACGCGGTGTTCGACGACGTGTCGAACCGGCACCTGAGATTCGACGGCGTGCGTGTCGAGCGCAGCGGCACAGGTCCTGGCGACCTGTCGGCGTACTGGTCGCGCTATACGCGCGACAATGCGCGCTATCTCGCCGGCGCCGGCACCGAGCGACGCGACGTGTTCGACATGCGCTACGCGGGCAAATCGGGGCAATTCGACTGGGACGCCGAGGCGATGCTCCAGACCGGGCACATCGGACCGGACACGATCGGCGCGTGGGCATTCGGCACGCTGGCCGGCTATACGTTCGCCAAAACGGCCGGCACGCCGCGCATCGGCATTCAGTTCGACGGCGCATCGGGCGACAGGCATCCCGGCGACGGGCGCATGGGCACCTTCAACCCGCTGTTCCCGAACGGCTATTACTTCACGCTCGCCGGCTACACCGGCTACAGCAACCTGATTCACGTGAAGCCGTCGCTGACGTTCAAGCCGGCCAGCAACGTGACGGTCATGACCGCGGTCGGCTTCCAGTGGCGCGCGACGACGGCCGACGCGATCTACGGGCAAGGGATGTCGGCGGTGCCCGGCACGGCCGGCAAGGGCAGTGCGTGGACCGGCATGTATGCGCAGGCCCGCGTGGACTGGCTCGTCAATGCAAACGTCGCGCTTGCCGTCGAAGCCGTGCACTTCCAGGTCGCCGATTCGATTCGCGCGCTCGGGGCGCGCAATGCCGACTATGTCGGCATGGAGGCGAAGTTCGGCTGGTAACACCGCATGCCGTGCGATTCAGCACGGCGTGCGAGCCTGCGCCTCGACAAAATCGATGAACGCGGTGACGCGCTTCGAGCCGCGCTGATTCGGCAGGTAGAGCGCGGTGACGATCGAGCGTGCCGCGTCGGGCACGACGTCGTACTGTTCGAACAACCTGCGCAGGCGGCCCGCCCGGACGTCGGCATCGACCAGCCAGTCGGGCAGCAGCGCGATGCCGCCGCCATCGAGCGCGGCGGCGCGCAACACTTCGCTGTGGTTCGATTTCAGTCGCCCGGTGACGAGCACCTTCGTCGCGCCGCGCGCATCGACGAACGACCACGCCTGCTGATCGCCACCGAAGTGAAAGCGCAGGCAGCCATGATCGACCAGCTCACCCGGCGTCGATGGCGTGCCGTGCGCGTCGAGATAGTCGGGGCTCGCCACGACATACCGCCGGAACGTGCCGAGCTGCCGCGCGACGACCTCCGCGGACGGCGCGGCTTCGCCGAGCCGGATCGCGACGTCGATCCGGCTGGTGACGAGATCGACGCGTGCGTCGGTGAGTTGCAGATCGAGATCGAGCCTCGGATAGCGCGCGAGGAATGCGCCGACGTGCGGTGCGATGCGGTGCATGCCGTACGCGACCGGCACGGACACCCGCAGCGGTCCGGACGGTTCGTCGCCGCGATCGGCGACGAGCGCATCGGCTTCCGCGAGCGCCTCGAGCAGCTGCTTCGCCCGCGCATAGTAGACGGCGCCCGCATCGGACAACGTGACCTGTCGCGTGGTGCGGTTCAGCAGCACGGTGCCGAGCGATGCCTCGAGTGCGTCCACCGCACGCACCACCGACGAAGCGGCGAGATCGAGGCGGCGCCCTGCGCTGGAGAAGCCGCCGGCTTCCGCTACTTCAACGAACGCGCGCAGCGCGGAGAATTTGTCCATGTCGTCGTCGGTGTGCGTGTCGCTGTCGCGACGATGCGTTGCATGCCGTTCGCATTCTAGCGCCGGCCGGGGGCCGTGGATCGCGCCGCATCCCGCGTTCAGAACGATTCATGCGTCGCGCAGGATTATTCCCGGTCCTGACGGTTAAGCTCGGCGTCACGGCATAACGTCGATACGCAAACTCGGGATCGGACATGAAGAAGAACTTGAACTGGTGTACACGCGCGGCGCGCGCGGGCCGCATGCTGCTCGTCGTGGGATGTGTCGGCATTCTCGCGTCGGCCGCGTTCGCGGACGAGCCGGGCGGCGGGCGCCAGCCGCCCGGATTCTATCGGCAGCAGCTCGGCAGCCTGCAGATCGTCGCGTTGTCGGATGGGACGCATCCGTTTCCGATCGATACGGTGTTTCGCGACGTGTCGAAGGAGGCGATCCGGCGCGATCTCGATCGCGAATTTCTCGAGCCGCCGGTTCAAGGGTCGATCAACGCGTTCCTGATCGACACCGGGTCGAAGCGGATCCTCGTCGACACCGGCGCCGGCGTGCTCTACGGCGACTGCTGCGGCAAGCTGCTCGCCAACCTGCGCGCGGCCGGCTACGAGCCCGGGCAGATCGACGAAGTGCTGCTCACGCATCTGCACAAGGATCATGTCGGCGGTCTGGTTTCGAACGGCAGGATGACCTTTCCGAATGCGACCGTCCGCGTGAACGAGATCGACGCGAAATACTGGCTCGATCCGGACGGCAAGGCGCAGGCGCCGGCGTTCCTCGCGTCGTTTTTCGATGCGGCGGCCGCGTCGGTCGCGCCTTACGTCGCGGCCGGGCGCTTCAGCACGTTTCGCGGCGAAGCGACGCTCGCGCCCGGCATTCGCGCGGTGCCGATGCCGGGCCACACGCCGGGCCATACGGCCTATCTGATCGAGAGCGGCAACGCGGGGTTGCTCGCGTGGGGTGACATCGTCCACGTCGCGGCGATCCAGTTGCAGGACACCGGCGCCACCGTCCAGTACGACACCGATGCCGATGCGGCTCGCCGCACGCGGCGCGACACGCTCGCGCGCGTGGCGGGCAAGCGTTATCTGGTCGGTGCCGCGCACATCGCGTTTCCCGGGCTCGGGCATTTGCGGAAAGACGGCGAGCGGTACGACTGGGTGCCGGTGAACTACGACGAGACGCCGCTGCAATAGCGCCTGTTCACGCCAATCACGCAGATTGAAAAAAATCGTTCGTCGCGCCCGGCGTGGCCGTTGGCCGTCGCAACCCCGTGCCCGGCGTGAACGGGGCAGCTCAACGCGCCATGCCGCGCCGCCACGCACCGGGCGGATGGCCGACGATGCGGGCGAACAGGCGGTTCAGATGGCTCTGGTCCGAGAAGCCGCAGGCGGCCGCGATTTCCGCGAGCGTCATGTCGGTCGTCTCGATCAGTTGGCGCGCGCGGACCACGCGCTGTTCGAGCAGCCATTGATGCGGCGTGCGTCCGGTCGCGCGCGAGAACGCGCGGATGAAATAGCCGCGCGACAGATCGCATTCGTTGGCGACTTCCTCGATCGACACGCCGAGGTCCGCCTTCTCCATCAGCAGCTCCTTGGCGAGCGCGACCTTGACCGGCGACAGCGTGCCCTTGCGCTCCAGGTCGCGCGCCCGCGCATTGCCGTAACGGCAGGCCAGATGCGTGCCGATCGCGAGCCCCATCTGCTCGACGAACAACGCGTTCAGCGCGCCGGACCCGTCGAGGCTGTTGGCGACGGCTTGCGCGAGGTGGCCCAGCACCGCGTCCTGCACGTCGGGCGCGCAACTCAGGCCGCCGATTTCCAGACCGTCGTGCTCGCGGCCGAGGTCGCCCAGATAGCGATGCGACAGCTCGACGAGGACGAAGTCGAACTTGCCGTAGAGGTCGGCGCGGAAATTCCGCGAAAAGTCGCGAATGTAGATGGAGTTGTGCTGAAACCGCCGCTCGGATTTGCCGGACCCGCGGTAGATCGTCCGGCGGTGGCCGGCGTTCAGCGATACGCCGATCAGGAAGCCGCGATCGCTGGCCGCCATCTCGATGCGCTCGAACTGTTCGTCGCGCATGCATTTGCGGTGGAGCGTCAGGCCGCCCGCGGACCTTTCAATATCCTTGGACAGCAGGTTCGCGATGCAGCCGAGCGTGTCTTTCGGGGGTGCCGCGGGGGGCGCGGCGAGGGGATCTGCCATGGCGAAAATTCCTTCGGAGTCGGACGGCGGGCGAGCATCGTGGCGTCCGGTACATACAGCGGGCCCGATAGGCCGAAGATAACTTGAACAAATGTCCGCTGCTTGACGAAATGCTTGTCACGGACAGTTTCGGGCGGTGCCGGGGCCCGACCAGCACGCGAACACGCTGGGGCGAATGATATCGCCGGATCCGCATTCCCGCCGGGCGGCGGCCGCCGGCGCGCCGTATCAGCGCATTTTCCTTCAAGATTTTTACGAAATCCGCGTATACACTCGGCCCGACATTTTCGAGACTTTGAACCCGCCCTGAACGGCAGGCCGGGTGCGGACTCCCGCCCCCGTGACCTGCTCCGTTCACATGGCGGTCATCGTGGGGAACCTGGAGGCGGCCATGATCCAGATCGGGGCTTTATCGGTGGATTTCGAGCAGCGGGACATTCGCCGTCACGGCGCGGCGCTGCGTATTGGCGCGCGCGCGCTCGACATACTTGAAGTACTGCATCGCGCCAACGGTTCCGTCGTGTCGAAGGACGACATCATGGATGCCGTCTGGCCCGGCCTGATCGTCGAGGAGAACCGGCTGCAGGTGCATGTCGCGGCGTTGCGCAAGGCGCTCGGTGCGAGCCGCGACCTGATCAAGACCGTCCCGGGCCGCGGCTACCTGCTGGTCGCGAATCCGCCGCTCCTGCACGCGGTGGCGCCGCACCCGGCCGCCGCGGCGCCAGGCGCCGAAGCGACCCATCACGCCCCGCTCGTCGGCCGCCGCGCCGAGCTCGAGCAGATCGTCGACATGATCGACCGTGCGCCGGTCGTCACGCTCGTCGGCGCGGGCGGCATCGGCAAGACGAGTCTGGCCGACCGCGTCGCGCACACGTGGCGCGGCCGGGTCGGCGAGCGCGCGCTGTTCGTGGAGCTGGCGCGAGCCACGACGCGCGACGACGTGCTGCTCGCGATTGCCGCGGAACTGGGGCTCGACATGCATGGCGTGCCGGCCGTCGACCGGCTCGGCGACGCATTCGCCGTGTCGCGCAGCCTGCTCGTGCTCGACAACGCGGAGCACGTCGTCGATCTGGTGGCCGACCTCGTCGAGTCGCTGACGGCGCGCGCCGCGCCGCTGCGGGTGCTCGTGACGAGCCGCGAACCGCTTCATATCTCGGTCGAAACCGTGTTCCGCGTGAGTCCGCTGGCGGTGCCCGACGGCGCCGCAACGGTCGACGAGATCGCGCGCCATTCGGCGGTCGAGCTGTTTCTGGCGCGGGTTCGCGCGGCCACGCCCGAGTGCGTGATCGACGCGGCCGGTGTCCGGCTGATCGGCGATATCTGCCGGCGGCTCGACGGGCTTCCCCTCGCGATCGAACTGGCTGCCGCGCGCGTCGCGACGCTCGGGCTGGAGGTCGTTGCGTCGCGTCTCGACGACCGGCTGAACCTGCTCACCGGCGGCCTGCGCTCCGCGTTGCCGCGCCATCAGACGCTGCGCGCGACGTTCGACTGGAGCTACGTGCTGCTGGATGCGGCCGCGCGTGCGCTGTTTCGCCGGATGGCGTGCTTCGTCGGCCCGTTCACGTTCGATGCGGCGCGCGAAGTCGCGATGGATCCCGGCATGTCGCCCGCCGATATGATCGCCGTGCTCGGCGAGCTGATCGCCAAGTCGCTGGTGACCGTCGAATTCAACGGCGCGCAGGCGCGCTACCGATTGACCGAATCGACGCGCGCGTATGCGCTGGAGAAGCTGCATAACGAGGGCGAGTTCGAACGCATCGCCGAGCGTCATGCGCGCCATGAACACGCGCAGGCGCAAGCCCGGCTGCCGGCTCCCGTGCAAGCCGTGCGCGAACCCGCGGCGGTCGAGCCGCCGGTCGCGGAAGCCGACGCGCTGGCGCTCGCATTGCGGGAGCCGGCGCGCATGCGCGACTGTTCGATCCCGGCGAGGCGCGCGCTCGACGCGATCGAGGCCGGCGCGCTCGGGCCCGTCGACGCGTCGAGCGAGATGCGGCTGCGCGCGGCCTATGCGTCGGCGCTGCTATATACGGACGGCGATACGCAGACGGCTGCCGCGATGTGGGAGCGCACGCTCGGCCTTGCCGGGCGCGTCGGTGACGACGCATTCGACGCCAGCGCGATGGTCGGGCTCTGGAACGCGACGCTGTCGCACGGCGACATTCACGAATCGCTGCGCTACGCGATGCGCTTCGAGCGGGCCGCCGAGCGGCGCGGTGACCGGCCGCAACGGCTGCTGGCGAACGCGATGGTCGCGACGTCGCTGCATTACTTCGGCGAGCATGCACAGGCGCGCGAGCGGCTGGAGGCGGCCACGGCCGAGCTGGCCGTGGCCGGCGAACCGCCTTGCGCGGCAGCGGCGCTCGGCATTGACGTCGCCACGCTTGGGCGGACGGTGCTGGCGCGGCTCGTCTGGATGCAGGGCGACGTGGACCATGCGATGCGGCTCGCCGCGCAGGCGGTCGAATCCGCGCGCCGCGGCGGGTCGGCGCTGGCGTTGTGCGTCGTGCTCGGCGCGGCGGCCGTGCCGATCGCGTTGCGCCATGGCGATCACGACATCATCTCCGACTATCTCGCGACGCTGCGCTCGGCCGCCGAGGCGAACGGCTTCGATATCTGGCTCGACCATGCGGAATGTCTCGCGGGACAGTTCGACATGCAGGCCGGCCATCCGGGCGCCGGGCTGGCGCGGCTCGAACCCGCGCTGCGACGCATCGAGGCGAGCGGCTTCCGGCGCCTGCTCGCGCCGCTGGTGGTCGCGTATGCGGAAGGGCTCACGCGCACGGGCCGCGCGGCCGAGGCCCGCGTGAAGCTCGACGCGACGCTCGCGTGCTGCCGCGCGCAAGGCGAGCATCTGTTCGTGCCCGAGCTGCTGCGTGCCCGAGGTCTGGCGATGCTCGAACAGGCCCGCACCGCCGACGCGGAGCGCGCGATCGCCTGCGAAGCGGACGGGCACCGGCATCTGCTGATGGCGATCCATGCGGCGAACGGGCAGGGCGCGGCGATGTGGGCGCTGCGCGGCACGCTTGATCTCGCCGATCATCTGATCGAGCGCGGGCGTATCGGGCAGGCGTCGTCGCTGGTGGCGAACCTGTCCGGGCATTTCGACCCGCAATCGCGCGCGGTCGACGTGCGGCGCCTCGCGCGGGTGCAGAGCTTCATCCGCTCGGAGACGGCGCGGCCGACCGGTCCTGCGCACCTCCGCCACGAGACCCTCGATGCGATGCAATCGGCCGCGTGATGGCGCGCGTGGCCCGCTCAGGACGCACCCGCGCAACGCGGCCGGCCGTCCGGTCGATCAATATTCAACGGAGGGTGGATGGTGCTTGTAACGTCAAACCGCCGGCATGCCGCGTGCGGCCGGTTGCCGGCCTGCGGCGCAAGCGGGGAGGCTGACGGTGCTTAAGGCGACGCAATCCGCGGAATCGGCGGATCTCATCGTATTCAACGGCAAGATCGCGACGCAGGACGACAGGCAGTCGTTCGTGACCGCGCTCGCGGTGAAGGACGGCCGGATTCTCGCGGCCGGCAGCGCAGCCGAGGTCATGCGCCATGCGCGCGGCGACACGCTTCATATCGACCTGAACGGCCGCACCGTGATCCCGGGGCTGAACGACTCGCACCTGCACGTGATCCGCGGCGGCCTGAATTTCAACCTGGAACTGCGCTGGGACGGCGTCCCCACGCTGGCCGAGGCGCTGCGCATGCTGCGTCGCCAGGTGCTGCGCACGCCCGCGCCGCAGTGGGTGCGCGTGGTCGGCGGCTGGACCGAATTCCAGTTCGCCGAAAAGCGCGGGCCGACGGTGGCCGAGCTCAACGCGATCGCGCCCGACACGCCGGTGTTCGTGATGCACCTGGGCGACAGCGCGCTGCTGAACGCGGCCGCGCTGCGTGCGATCGGCTATGGCCGCGACACGTGCGATCCGCCCGGCGGCGAGATCCAGCGCGATCGCGCCGGCAGGCCGACCGGCATGCTGCTCGCGCGCCCGGACGTGGCCGTGCTGCATGCGGCGCTGGAGAAGGGCCCCAGGCTCGGCTTCGACGACCAGATGAATTCGATGCGGCACTTCATGCGCGAGCTGAACCGCCTCGGCGTGACCAGCGCGATCGACGCCGGCGGCGATTTTCAGGCCTATCCGGACGATTACGCCGCGCTCATGGCGCTCGCGAAGCGCGGCGAAATGACGGTGCGCATCGCGTACAGCCTGTTCGTGCAGCATGCGGGGCGCGAAATCGACGACTGCGCGCGCTGGATGACGCTGGCCAAGCCCGGCGACGGCGACGCGTTCCTGCGGCTGAACGGCGTCGGCGAACTGCTGGTGTATTCCGCGGCCGATTTCGGCAATTTCCTCGAGCCGCGCCCGGACCTGCCCGACGAACTCGAGGCGGAGCTGACCGCGGTCGTCCGGCTGCTGGTCAGCCAGCGCTGGCCGTTCAGGCTCCACGCGACGTACGACGAATCGATCGGCCGCTTCCTGAACGTGCTCGAAGCCGTGAATCGTGACGTCCCGTTCGACGGCCTGCGCTGGTTCTTCGATCATTGCGAGACGATTTCGGATGCGAACATCGCGCGCATCGCGGCGCTCGGCGGGGGCGTGACGGTGCAGCACCGGATGGCGTTCCAGGGCGAGTACTTCATTGCGCGCTACGGCACGCAAGCCGCCACGCGCACGCCGCCGATCCGCGCGATGCTGGCGGCCGGGCTGCCGGTCGGTGCCGGCTCCGATGCGACGCGCATCGCGAGCTACAACCCGTTCGTGTCGCTGTACTGGATGGTGTCCGGGCGCACGGTCGGCGGCACGGTGCTCTATCCGGAGCGCAACCGGCTCAGCCGGATGGAGGCGCTGCGCCGCTATACGGTCGGCAGCGCGTGGTTCTCGAACGAAGACGATCGCAAGGGCGCGCTGGTGCCCGGCCGGTACGCGGATTTCGCGGTGCTGACGGACGACTACTTCACGATCGACGAATCACGCATCAAGCACCTGTCGTCGGTCCTGACGATCGTCGACGGCAAGGTCGTGCACGCGGATGACGAATTCGCGCCGCTGGCGCCGCCGCCGCTGCCGGTGAGCCCCGCGTGGTCGCCCGTGGCCGAGTTCGGCGGCATGGGCCGGTGGCGTCCGGTCGCGTCCGCGCAGCCGCGAGCCGCGGCCGACGGCGGCCGCGATGCCGGTTTCGCGCGCGAATACGGGCGTCGTTTCGCGCAGCGCATGGATGCGGCCGCAACGGAACTCGCCGAGCCGTGCAGCGCGTTCGGTTGCCTCGGCGCCGCGTTTTAGGCGACGGGTGCCGGCGCGCGCGCCGCGAAGAACAAGCAATTTTTCGGCCCCGGCACGGGGCAGAAGGAGACGACATGAATTCTGCGCACACGTGCGCATCGGCGAATGACGAAGTCGCCGGCGTTCGCATTCCGCGCACGCCGATCGCGATCGAGGCCGCCGAAGCCGCACGCGCGTCGCTGCCGCGCGTGATCACCGACC
Organism: Burkholderia ambifaria AMMD; assembly: GCF_000203915.1. Taxonomy (NCBI): domain Bacteria; kingdom Pseudomonadati; phylum Pseudomonadota; class Betaproteobacteria; order Burkholderiales; family Burkholderiaceae; genus Burkholderia; species Burkholderia ambifaria. The sequence goes on along the minus strand of NC_008392.1, from coordinate 294,227 downwards.
ACGCTTGCCGGGTATTCGTCCTCGCGTCGCTCGCCGCGCGCCGCGCCGGCGACACGTGCGATGCCGATGCGCTGTACGTGGCCGCCCTGTACGCGAACATGGGCCTGAGCGCCGCATATTGCCGCTCGAGCGCGCGCTACGAGCTCGACAGCGCCGATGCCGCGCACGCGTTCCTGTTGCGGCACCGCACGCCGCAGCCCATCTGCGACGACGTATGGCGCGCGATCGCGCTGCATACGACGCCCGGCGTGGCCGCCCGCGTGTCGCCGCTGGCGCGCGCGCTGTCGAGCGCGGTATCGACGGACCTGATGGCCACCGACGCCGACGCGTATTCGGCCGACGAGCGCCGCGCGCTGCTCGCCGCTTATCCGCGCGGCGACGGGTTCGGCGACGCGTTCCTCGACGCGGTCGCCCACGGGGTCGCGCACCGGCCGGCATCGACGTTCGGCACCTGGAGCGCAGACGTGCTCGAGCGGGCCAATCCGGATTTTCACCGGCCGAATTTCTGCGGGCGCGTGCTGGGTGCGCATTGGAAGGATGCCTGAACGAACCGTTGCGAAGCGACGGCCGGCAGCCGGCGTGCCCCGCCGGTCATTCGGCGGAGCGTCGCCGTGCGATGCGGCTCAGGCGGTCGGTGCCGCCGCGTCGTGCCGCGCATAGTCGACGTATCCCGCACGCTCGCCGCCGTACCAGCCGATCGACTTCGGCACGGCGAGCGGGGCATGCATGGCGATGCGTTCGACGAGATCCGGGTTCGCGATGTACGCACGCGCGAACGCGACGAGATCGGCGTCGCCCGCATCGATCAGCGCATTCGCGGCGTCCGGCGTGATGCCGCCATTGACGATCAGCGTGCCGCTGAAGGTCTTGCGCGTGTGCTCGATGATGCGCGGCAGGTCGGGCTCGCCGCTCCAGCCGTTGGTATCGGCCGCGTGCAGGTAGGCGACGCCCGCTTCGTCGAGCATGCGGCCGACGTACGCGTACGTTGCATCGGGATCCGCGTCCCGCACGTTGTTGTATTGCGCGTACGGCGAGATGCGCACGCCCACACGGCTGAGCGGCATCACGTCGCCGACCGCGTCGACGATCTCCTCGAGAAAGCGCGCGCGGTTCGCGACCGAGCCGCCGTAGCGGTCGTCGCGGCGGTTCAGCGTCGACGACAGGAACTGGTGCGGCAGGTAGCCGTTGGCCGCGTGGATCTCGACGCCGTCGAAGCCGGCCGCCATCGCGCGGGCGGCCGCGCGGCCGAAGTCGTCGACCGTCGCGGCGACTTCGTCCGTCGTCATCGCGCGCGACGGCGTCGCGTGAATCTTCGTGTAGTAGCCGTTCTGCAACCGGGCCCACACCTGCAACTGCTCGAGATCGTCGTTGATGCCGGACGGCGACAGCGGCGCGTCGCCGCCGAGCAGCGTCAGCGAGCTGACGCGACCGCCGTGCCACAACTGCGCGAAGATGCGGCCGCCGTTCGCATGGACTGCGTCCGTGACCTGCTTCCAGCCGGCCGCCTGTTCGTCGGTGACGAGCCCGGGCGTCAGTTCGAACGCGGCGGACGTGTGGCTGACGTTGGTCGCCTCGGTGACGATCAGGCCGGCGGACGCGCGCTGCGCGTAATACTCGGCCATGAGCGCGGTCGGCAGGCCGCGCGACGGTGCGCGCGAGCGCGTCATCGGCCCCATCACGACTCGGTTGGGCAGCGGCAGGCCGCGCAGATCATAGGTGCTGAGCAGGGAAGACATGGTGGACTCCTTGTGCGTTGAGCAGGGGGCGCCGCACATCGCACCGCCGCAAGCGGTGGGACGGCGAAACAGCGGCCCCGGTGGAAAGTCGGAATGACATGCCGGCGGCGCTCCGGCGCGCGCACGTGCCGGTCGGCATGCGTGCGCGCGACCCGCGGCCGGCGCCGGTTCAGGTGCGTGCGTGGCGTTGCGCGTACGGCCGGCCGATCGCGAGGTAGTGCGCGAGCGCGACGATCGGGAAGGCGCCGGCGACCGCGGCGACGAGCGGCCAGCCGCCGTGTTCGTACAGCGGGCTCGCGAGCGCGGAGCCGATGGCGCCGCCGACGAAGATGCTGGTCATGTACAGCGCGTTCAGACGGTTGCGGCTCGTCGCATCCAGCGCGTAGATCTCGCGCTGGCCGAGCACCATGTTCATCTGCACCGCGAAATCGAGCACGATGCCCGTGACGACGAGGCCGTACAGGCCGACGCCATGAAGCAGCGCGACCGCATACGACAGTGCGCCGGCAACCAGCGCGATCAGCGTCGCCCGCACGGTGTGGCCGGCATCCGCCAAGCGGCCGGCGACCGGCGCCGACGTCGCGCCGATCGCGCCGACGAGCGCGAACAGGCCGATGGCGGATTGCGACAGCCCGTAGTGCCGCGTCAGCTCGACCGGCACGGCGGTCCAGAACAGGCTGAACGACGCGAACATCAGGCCCTGGTAGAACGCGCGATGGCGCAGCACCGGCATCGTGCGCACCAGATGCAGCAGCGAGCCGATCAGGTCGAAATAGGTTGCGCGATGATCGGGCTGGCGCGACGGAATGGTCAGCGCGAGCACCACCGTCACGAGCGTCATCACCCCCGCGGCGGCGGCGAACACGAAGCGCCAGCCGAACGCGTCGGCCACCACGCTCGACAGCGGGCGCGCGAGCAGGATGCCGAGCAGCAGCCCGCTCATGATCGTGCCGACCACCCGGCCGCGCGAATGATCCGGCGCGAGGTGCGCGGCGAGCGGGACGAGGATCTGGACGGCGACCGAGCTGAAGCCGATCAGCAGCGAAATCGCGAGGAACAGGCCGGGCGTCCGTGTCACCGCGGCCGCGGCGAGGCTCGCGATCGAGATCACGGCGGTGACGATCATCAGCTTGCGGTTCTCGAGCAGGTCGCCGAGCGGCACGATGAAGAACAGGCCGAGCGCATAGCCGATCTGCGTCAGCGACACGATGAGGCTCGCCATCCCGCCGGACATGTGCAGCCCGGGCGCGATGAGCTCGGTGATCGGTTGTGCGTAGTACAGGTTCGCGACGATCGCGCCGCAACTGAACGCGAACAGCAGGATGAGGCCCTGCGTGAGCCTGGGCGCCTGCCCGTTGGCCGTGAGCGCGGGGGATTCCGGTGACATGGTCGACTCCTTGAACGAGATGTCGGACGCCCGTTTGCCGGGCGGCGCATTGCAATTTTTCAAGCGGCGAGCGATGCACGCCGCATTGCCGTCAAGACTATTGATCGAGCGATGACAACGGAATACGTCCGTCGCGCAATCGAGCATTGCGTGCCGCGCAAAGGCGCGCAGCGCTCGCGGTGTCAGGGGCGTGAAAACGGTCGGGACGCGGGTTTCGGGCAGGACCGACGGTGGCGGCGTTCAGCCGCGCTGGCCCTGCAGCGTCGGAATCTGCGCGAACAGGCTCGTGAGCCAGTCGACGAAGATCTTGAGCTTGACGGGCGTATGCCGATTCGGCGGATACAGGATCGAGATCGGCCGCGGCGGCGCGTTGAAATCGGTCAGCACTTCGCGCAGCCGTCCCGATTTCAGATACGGTTCGACCAGATACAGTGAGGTCTTGATCAGGCCGATGCCCGCGACGCCGCACTCGATGTAGGTATCGGCGTCGTTCACCGCGACCGTGCCGCACATCTGCACGATCCGCGTTTCGCCGTCGACGACGTAGTCCCACGGCCGCGGGCGGCCGGTATCGGCCGAGATATGGCTGATCGCGACGTGCTGCGCGAGTTCGTCGACCGTTTCGGGCGCGCCGCATCGGTCGAGATACGCGGGCGCCGCGCACGTGCAGGTGGTGAGGCTGCCGATCCGCCTGGCGATCATCCCCGAGTCGTCGAGCGCGCCGATGCGCACCACGCAATCGACGCCCTCGCCGACGAGGTCGATCTGGCGATCGGTCACGCCGAGTTCGATGGAGATATTCGGATGGGCGGCGAGAAACTCGGGCAGCGCGGGCACCATGATCTGCTTGGCCATCGCCGGCGGCAGGTTCACTTTCAGGCGGCCGCGCGGCACGTTGCGCGCCTGCGATACCGCCGCTTCCATGTCGTCGATTTCGCGCAGCACCCCGACGCAGCGTTCGTAGTACGCCTGCCCGTCCTCGGTCAGTGAGATGCGGCGCGTCGTGCGGTTCAAGAGCCGGCAACCGAGGTGCTGTTCGAGCGTGCTCAGCAGCGCGGACACGCGCGGTGTCGTCAGCCCGGTCGTGTCCGACGCGCGCGTGAAACTGCCCGTTTCGACGATGCGCGTAAACACGCGCATCGAAAGCAAGGTATCCATCGTTCAATCTCCAGCCTGTCGGTTGTCGGCGCCGGTTCGTGCCGGCGCGATCGGTTGTGTCGTGACGCTATGCGTCGATGCGTTTCCTCAGCCCGTCGCCGGCAAACGGCATTTCGCGCAGGCGCTGGCCGGTCGCATCGAAAATCGCGTTGGCGAGCGCCCCAGCGGTCGGCCCCATCGACGCCTCGGCCGCGCCGAGAAATGGTGCGCCAGGGCGATTGATCAGATGGACCTTCACGCTTTGCGGCGCCGCCGAGAAGCGCAGGATCGGATAGCTGCTCCAGTCGAAGCTGCGGATGCGCTGCGTATCGTATTTCAACGCCTCGTACAGCGTCCAGCTCGCGGCCTGCACGATGCCGCCCTCGATCTGGTTGCGGATGCCGTCCGGCGACACGACCTGCCCGGCGTCGACGGCGACTTCCGCGTGCTCGAGCGTGACCTGGCCCGTTTCCGGCACCACCGAAATCTCGATCGCCATCGCGACGTAAGCCATCAGGTTCTTGTATTTGCCGAACGCGAAGCCGACACCGCGGTTGCGCGCGCGCGGCGGACGCGGCCAGCCGAACTTGGTCGCGGCGAGCTTGATCACCTGCTGCGCGCGGTGATCCTGCATGTGACGCAGCCGGAATTCGACGGGATCGACGCCGGCGGCGTGCGCGAGCTCGTCCATGAAGCTTTCGATCGACCAGATGTTCGTATGCGCGCCGAGCGAGCGCATCGCGGACGTCTGCAGCGGCATCGTCGGCGAGAAGTTGTTCACGATGTGCATGTTCGGCAGCGCGTACAGCGGGATCGCGTTGCGATCGCCGCCGCCTTCGGGCTGCAGCATCGGCGTCGACGGCGCGGGGACGAACGGCGGCTCGAGCATCCGCGCGGGCAGCAGCCGGCCGGCATTGACGATGCGTTCGTTGTGCGAGCTGCTCCACAGCGCGTACTTCCACTCGACGATGCGCCCGCTCGCGTCGAGCGACGCGCTGAGCTCGGTGACCATCGCCGGCGTGAAGTGATCCCACGTATGTTCCTGTTCGCGCATCCACTGGACGCGAATCGGTTTGCCCGGCATCGCGGCGGCGATCAGCGCCGCATGCGCGGCCGCGTCGTCCGCGCCGTTGTGCCCGTAGCAACCCGAGCCCTCGGTGTGGATGCAGCGGACGTTCGCCTTCGGCATCGACAGCATCTCGGCCAGCGCGTCGCGCAGCGGATACACGCCTTGCGAGTGGGTCCACACGGTCAGCATGCCGTTCTCGACACGCGCGACCGAGCAGGACGGCCCGATCGAGCCGTGCAGCAGGTAATTCTTCAGGAACGTGGCGCTCAGCGTCTTCACCGGCGGCGCGGCCGGCGCATGCGTATTGGCGATCTCGATGTGCTGCGTCGAAATCCGCTTGAGATCCTCATGAACCGTGTTGCGGTCGGGCAGCGCCCGACCGGGCGACCAGCGGCACGCGGCGGCCAGCGCGCGCTGCGCGACGACGGCCTGCCATTCCCCCTGCGCGACCACGGCGAGCATGCTGCCGTTGCGCACGATCCGGACGACGCCCGGCATCTTCAGGATCGCGGCTTCGTCGAACGACAGCAGTTTCGCGTCGTACACCGGCGGCATCACGACGCGTGCATGCAGCATGCCGGGCAGTTCCATGTCCTGCACGTAACTGACGCCACCGGTGACTTTGTTCGGAATATCGACGCGCGGCAGCGATGTGCCGATCACGGCGAACGTCGCCGGCGGCTTCAGCGGCGAAGTCGGCGTCGCGTTGCGATGCAGGTCGACGGTGCGGATCGCGTCGCCATAGCGCATCGTGCGGCCGTCCGGCGCCTTGATGAGCGCATCGGCGACCGTGAGCGTGCGCGGATCGACGCCGAACTGCTTCGCCGCGCCGTCGACCAGCAGCGCGCGCACCTGGGCGGCCGCGTTCAGCAGCGCGGAGCCGCTGTCGGCCATCGTGTGGCTGCCGGCGGTCAGGCCCTCGTCCGGCGACGCGCCGGTGTCGGCGGTCAGGAACGTGATCAGCGAGGGCTTCATGTTCAGCTCCTCGGCCGCCACCTGCAGCAACGCGGTGCGCACGCCGGTGCCGAGCTCGACCTTGCCGGTAAACACGGTGACCTTGCCGTCGGGCGTGATCTTGATCCACGCATCCAGCAGCGGGTTGGTCTTGAGGCTGCCGGCCAGCGTTTCGGTGGCGTGCGATACATGCACGGCCGCGCCTTCGTCGGCGATCACGACCTCGGCGGCGGCACGTGCGGCCGGCGCCAGGCTGAACGCGACGAAGAGCGCGCCGGAAACCATGAAGTGCCGGCGGCCTTCGTCGATATCGTCGGGTGCGTTCATCAGAGGCCTTTGCTGATCATGACCGGCGCGCCGGCCGGTTCCGGGTCCGGCAGGCCCGCGACCTGGCGCACGGCCGCCAGGATCCGCAGGTGGGTGCCGCAACGGCACAGGTTCGGTTCCATGTGGGTGCGCAGTTCGCGTTCGGTCGGTTTCGGGTTGCGTTCGAGCAGCGCCTGCGCGCGCATGATCATCCCGGCGATGCAATAGCCGCACTGCGCCGCCTGATGATCGATGAACGCTTGCTGGAGCTTGCCCGGCCGCTCGGCGGTGCCGAGGCTTTCGATGGTCCTGACGCTGCGTGCGCCGATCGCGGCGACCGGGATCAGGCACGAGAACATCGGCTTGTCGTCGACGATCACGGTGCACGCGCCGCATTGTCCGAGGCCGCAACCGAACTTCGCACCGTGCAGGTGCAGGTCGTTGCGCAGCGCATAGAGCAGCGGCGTGGACGGGTCGATGTCGAGCGTATGCCGCGCGCCATTCACGGTGAGGGTGATCATCGCGTGCGGTCCTCCTTTCTGAGTTTCGCGGCCAGGGTTTCGACGTCGCTCCATGCGGGGCGATCGGAGTACGTTTCGCGGATGTACGCGGCGAGATCCGCGATTTGGCGGTCGTCGTACTGGTCGAGGTATGAAGGCATGTAATTCAGCGTGTCCTCGCCATGCCAGCCGATACCGTTGAACATCATCTGGATCGCGTTGCGCGGCGTGTCGGCGGCGACCGCCGTGCTGAACGCGAGCGTCGGCCGCTCGCCGATCGATTGCATCGGCGCCGCCGGCCCGTGGCACTGCGCGCACGACGCCTGGAACAGCACCGCGCCGCGTTGGCCGGCGGGCGTCGTCGGGTTGTGTCCGGCGCCGGCCGTCGCCGGCCGCGCGCCGGCAGGCTTCTGGATCGACAGGATGTACGCGGCGATCGCCTCGACGTCTTCCGCGGGCACGGTCGCGAGGTCGCGCGTGACGGGCAGCATCGGGCCGGCAGCCGCGCCATGCTCGCTCGCGCGGCCGGTGCGCAGATACGCGACCAGTTGGGCCTGCGTCCACGGGCGCGCCGCGTGGCCGAGCGTATTGAGCGGCGGGGCTTCCCATCCGTCGACGATGCCGCCGTCGAATGCCTTGCCCGCTTTCTCGCCGCCGATCGCATTCAGCGGCGAATGGCAGGACGCGCAGTGGCCGAGACCGTCGACGAGCGCCTTGCCGCGATTCCACTGCGCGGATTGCGCGGGGTTCGGCGTGCTTGCGCCTTCGTGCAGGAACAGCACGTTCCAGAACGCGACGAGCGGGCGGAAGTTCAGCGGGAAGATCAGGTCGTTCTTCGGCGTGCTTGCTTGAACCGGCTCGCGGGTCATCAGATACGCGTAGGCCGCCGTGATCTCGTCGTCGGACATCCGCGTGAAGTGGATGTACGGAAACGCGGGGTAGAGCGGATGCCCGTCCCGGGCGATGCCGCTGCGCAGCGCGCGCGAGAACGCGTCGCGCGACCAGCGGCCGATGCCCGTATCGGCATCCGGCGTGATGTTGGTTGCGTAGATCGTGCCGAACGGCGTCGCGAGCGGCAGCCCGCCGGCGAACGGCTTGCCGTCCTTCGCGGTATGGCAGACGACGCAATCGCCGAGCGCGACCACCCGTGCGCCGGCCCGGACGAGTTGCGGATCGAACGACGCGCGGGCGGGCGGCTCGATCGGCGCGATCGACGGCCGGACCATGATGCCGACGGCGATCGCGAGGCCCGCGATCGCGACGCCGGTCGCACCGAGCCAGAGTCGTTTGTGCTTCATGCGTGCTCCACGCGAATCGGCCGGTCGTACCCGATTCGATGCGCGGGACAATAGGCGCCGAAAATCATTCGTCACTCCTGGAAGGGCGCCGACGCGCGGGCAAGCGCCCGCACGTCGGCTCGTGAAACCAGTCTACGTGTGCGCGCTCGCCAATTCCTGAAGCCGCGCTGAAACGTTCTGAAGGTTCGAGTTCGCGCGACGCGGCCAGTCCGTCCAGCGCGTCGAGCGCGTGGGTGACCGGATTCAGGTTCCGCTGCCGACCCTGCGTGCGATCGGCCATCACGCGGATGGCGGCGCAACGCAGGTCGACGCGCGGCGCGCCGTGCGGCAATGTTTACGCCTTCAGGAACGCGAGCAGCTCGGCATTGATGCGCGCCGCATCGACGACGCACATGCCGTGCGCGCCGCCCGGGATGATCTTGAGCTGCGCGTGCTTCACGATCTTCGCCGAGAGGCGCGCGGAATCGTCGATCGGCACGATCTGGTCGTCGTCGCCGTGCAGGATCAGCGTCGGGACATCGATCTTCTTCAGGTCCTCGGTGTAGTCGACCTCGGAGAATTCCTTGACGCACAGATACTGGCCATAGGCGCCGCCCATCATCCCCTGTGCCCAGAATGCGTCGATCGTGCCCTGCTGCACCTTCGCATTCGGACGATTGAAGCCGAAGAACGGCACGGCGAGATCCTTGTAGAACTGCGAACGGTTCTCGGCGACGTTCTTGCGGATGCCGTCGAATACGTCCATCGGCAGGCCGCCCGGATTGGTCGGCGATTTCACCATCTGCGGCGGCACGGCGCCGATCAGCACGGCCTTCGACACGCGCTTCGTGCCGTGACGGCCGATGTAGTGGGCGACTTCGCCGCCGCCGGTGGAGTGGCCGACGAGCATCGCTTCGCGCAGGTCGAGTGCGTTCATCACCGCGGCGAGATCGTCCGCGTAGGTATCCATGTCGTTGCCCTTCGACGGCTGGCTCGAGCGGCCGTGACCGCGGCGATCGTGCGCGATCACGCGGTAGCCGTGCTGCACGAGGAACAGCATCTGCGGATCCCATGCGTCGGCGCACAGCGGCCAGCCGTGCGAGAACACGACCGGACGGCCGGTGCCCCAGTCCTTGAAATAAATCTGCGTACCGTCTTGCGTGGTGATCGTGTTCATCGGATGGGTTCCTTGATGGCCGGAAGACGCGTGTTTGGGGGCGGCAGCGGCGGCGGCGGCCGGCAGCGCGGCGGCTGCAACGGCGGTCGCGCCGGCCAGCAGCATGTCGCGGCGGCGTGCCGAGGGGACGGCGTCGAGGTCTGCGGGACGCATGGAGGCTCCTTGTACGTGCGGTGGAATGATGTCGTTTGGAATCGATGGTCCGGATCTGCCCGCATGCGGCACGCTGCGCCGGCAGCCGGCGTGCGTTCGCGGTCGCGGGCCGGCAGGCGCCCGAGGCGAGCGAACGAACGTCGACCGGAGCCTAGCGCGGGGCCCTGCGGCGTGTACTGAAATTCGGCTGAATTTTCATGAACCGGCCGGTCGGTGTGGCGCGCGAGCCAGGCCGCCAGAACAATTAAGCATCGGAATCAAGACTCTTCAGCAGTCACTCGCTATCGTCAGCATCAAGCCGTCCCGTCGCGGGTCGCTGCCGGTTCGCGCGAGCGCATGACGATCGTGATGCGCGCGGATGCGAAACGTCCGAATCTCTCGCCACTTGCCTGGATACGCCGTCATGGACACATTCGATCGCTGGGAGCACGTGATGACGCTGCTCGATCCGTCGTCCGGCGCAAGCCGCTGCGCGTCGCTGAATCTTCGCGACCGGGACGCCGCGCGCCGCCGTCATCGCGACGACGCGCGCGGCGCGTCCGGCGGTGGCGCACGTCGCGGGTGCGCGATCGTCGCGGTCGAGCGGCAGACCGATTCCTCGCTGCTGGTGTCGTGGAGCGATCCGACCCACTGCCGGTATGACGAGCAGCGCTGGATCAGCGCAAAGTGCCGCTCGCCGGGGCGCTGCGCCCTGACCGGCCTGCCGATTCGCCCCGGCGATGCGATCTACAAGCCGCAGTGGCGCGGCGCGAAGCGTCCCGCGAATTGCTGGGAGGCGATCCTCGCGTCCGAGCTGGACCGGTTCATCGTCAGGCTGTCCCGTTCCTGAGGGGAGCGGTGCGCCCCATTCACCGGCGGCGGCTGGCGCCGCTGCCTCATCTTCGCCAAGGAAGCTTCATGAGTACGTTCACGACACGCGACGGCGTCTCGATTCACTACAAGGACTGGGGCGCGGGGCGCCCCGTCGTGTTCATTCACGGCTGGCCGCTGAACGCGGACATGTGGGACGTCCAGATGCATCATCTGGCATCGAACGGTTTTCGCGGCATCGCGTACGACCGGCGCGGTTTCGGCCGGTCCGGCCAACCGTGGACAGGCTACGACTACGATACGCTCGCGGACGATCTCGCGACGCTGATCGAGACGCTCGGATTGCGCGACGTGACGCTCGTCGGCTTTTCGATGGGCGGCGGCGAGGTGGCCCGATACATCGGCCGGCACGGCACGCGCCACATCGCGAAGGCCGTGCTGATCGGCTCGGTGACGCCGCTCATCGCGCGGCGCGACGATCATCCGGACGGCGTCGACGTCGCGATGTTCGACGGCATTCGCTCGGCGATCGTGGCGGACCGCGCCGCGTTCTTCGAGCAATTCTGGCCGTTGTTCACCGGCTCGAACCGGGCGGATTCGACGATCTCGCGCGCCACGCTCGACTGGACGTCGTTCATGGCGCTGCAGGCCGGATTGAAGGGCACGCTCGATTGCGTCCGCGCATTTTCCGAAACCGATTTCCGGGCGGATCTCGACAAGTTCGACGTGCCGACGCGCGTGATTCATGGCGACGACGACCAGACGGCACCGCTCGCGCTGACGGCCGCGGCCACCGCCGCGCGCGTGCCGGATGCGACGCTGAGTGTTTACGAAGGCGGCCCGCATGCGCTGTATCTGACGCATGCCCAACGATTGAACGACGAACTGCTGGCGTTCGTCAGCGCGTGACGTTGGCGTGACATAGCCGGGCGGCCACACAGCCGTCCGGCGTCCTTGCTGCGGCTCATCTCGAACCGCGCGTTCAAATACGGGCCGAAACTGCGGCTCGCCCGAATTCCGCGTCAATCGAATCGCGGTTTAATCGTACGAAATCCAATTCATCGGTGAATCCCGGCTTCGCCGGTGGGGAATGAGCGGCGCCATGCGGTGTCATGCGCAGAAGATGCGAGGCCCGCGGATTTCAACGATTCAAAAAATTTGCTCATTCCATTCTGATAATTTGAATCATCATACGCAGTAAATGCCGTAGCATTGGGTGTCAAATCGGTGTCATTTCGACTGACATCGATAAATGCCATCGATTAGACCCTCCCATGATCCGCATTGGAACGCTTCACGTTTTTCTCGACAGACGTGAAATTCGCGCGAACGGCGAATTGTTGCGCATCGGCAGCCGTGCATTCGAAATTCTCGAACTCCTGATTCAGGCAAATGGCGCGCTGGTCTCGAAAGACGAGATCATGCAGCGCGTGTGGCCGCACACGTTCGTGGAAGAAAACAACCTGCAGGTGCATATCGCGTCGTTGCGCAAGGCGCTGGGCCAGGACCGGCATCTGATCGTCACGGTGCCGGGGCGCGGCTATCGGCTCGTCAGCGAACCCGCCGAAGGCGCGGCTGCCGTGCGCCCCGCGACGTCCCGGCTCGCGCCCGCACCGACCGCGCTCGTCGGGCGCGAGCAGATGGTCGCCGATGTCCTCGCGGCGCTCGACGCGTCGCGCGTCGTGACGCTGGTCGGCGCGGGCGGCATCGGCAAGACGCGCGTCGCGGTCGAAGCCGCGCTCCGGGCCGAGGCGCGCTTTCCGGATGGCGCGGCGTTCGTGTCGCTGGCGACGGTCGCGTGCCCGCAATTCGTCCCCGCCGCGCTGGCCGACGCGCTGGGCCTCGCGCTGCCGGCCCGCCCGCTGACGCTCGAAGCGGTGCTCGCGAGCGTCGCGCATCGCAGGATGTTGCTCGTGCTCGACAACTGCGAGCATCTGCTGGACGCAGCCGCGCGAATCGCCGCCGTGCTGACCGAGTCCGACACCGGGCTGCGCGTGCTGGCGACCAGCCGCGAGGCGCTTCGCATCCACGGCGAGCGACAGTGTCCGGTGCCGCCGCTCGAGGTCGGCGACGAAGGGGCCGGCGCGGCCGACACGCTGGGCGCAAGCGCGGTGCAATTGTTCGCGGCACGCGCGTGCGCCGCCGATCCGCGCTTTCCGCTCGACGAACGCAGCGTGTCGCTGATGGCGTCGGTGTGCCGGCATCTCGACGGCCTGCCGCTGGCGATCGAACTGGCCGCCGCCCGTGCGGCCGTGCTCGGCATCGACGTGCTGGCCGATCATCTCGACGACCATTTCCGGTTGCTGACCGGCGGCTTTCGCACGGCGTTGCCACGCCACCGGACGCTGCAGGCGATGTACGACTGGAGCTACCGCCTGCTGGGGGGCACGGAGCGCGTGCTGTTGCGCTGGCTCGGCGTGTTCCGCGACGGTTTTTCGATCGAGGCGGTGCGCGACATCGTCGGCACGACGGGGCTGGCCGATGCCGACCTGCTCGACACGATCGCCGGCCTGGTGTCGAAGTCGCTCGTGAATGTCGAGAATGCGCACGGCGTGCCGCGCTACCGGCTGTTGACCACGACGCGCGCGTATGCGCTGCAGCAGCTCGAGAACAACGGCGAAAGCGCGGCCGCCGCGCTCGCGCACGCGAACTACTTTCTTGCGTTGTTCACGCTGGCGCCCGACGGCGGCGATGGGTCGCCGGCCGAATCGCGGCGCGATCTGGTGCGCCGCGAACTCGGCAATCTGCGCGCGGCGCTCGACTGGGCGTTTTCGCCGGACGGCCACGCGGAGACCGGCATCGCGCTGGCGGCCGTGGCGGTGCCGTGCCTGCTGGACCTGTCGCTCGTGGACGAGTGTCGCGAACGCGCGCGCGTGGCGCTCGACGCGATGCGGGATCTGGATGCGACGCCGGCCCGAGACGATGCGCGCAAGCGCTTGCTGGCCGCGTATACCGCGGCGCTTGCGCAGGGCGGCGGATCGAGCCGCGGCGTTCACGACGCGTGGCCCGAAGCGGATGCGCTCGCTTGCGAGACAGGCGACGAACCGTAACGACGCGCGCGGCCGGTGCCATCATGACGTTCGGCGCGATGCGGAGATTCGCACGCGCGACCCGAGAAGGAAATGAAGCGCGTCCGCGGCAGGATCACGCAAGCGCGAGAAACCGGTCGACGAGATCGGGGCGATCGAGCTGCTCGACCCACCAGCGCAACGCGCGGCCGGCTTCGTCGGCGCGCCACGCCATGTAGCAATGCGTCGTGTCGCGCATGCCGGTCACCTGGCGTGCGACGAGCTTGCCCTGTGCGATCGCGCGCGCCGCGATGCAGTCCGGCAGCGTGCCCACGGCGAGCCCTTCGCACTGCGCGGCCAGTTTGGCCGCGAGGGTAGGGACCGCGAGCGTCGGCTGCCCGGCATCGACAGCGATCGAGCGCGGCTGCAGTTCGCGGGACGTGTCGCTGATCACGGCGCCGCGATACTCGACGATCGACGCCATCGACAGCGGTTCGGGCAGGGCCGCGAGCGGATGGGTGGGCGCGATTGCGAACACGTGCCTGAGCGTGCCGATCGGCCGCGTGACGATGCCCGGCAGCTCCGGCGGCTCGCCCGTCGCGCCGACGACGAGATCCGCGCGGCGCGCTACCAGCGCGTCCCACGTACCACCGAGGACTTCGGTCGAGAGCCGCAGCCGCGTGTCCATTTCGAGCCCGTAGAACGCATGCACGTGGGGCCATAGCGCGTCGAACGGCAGGATCTCGTCGATACAGATGCGCAGCTCGGTTTCCCAGCCTTGCTGCGCGCGCTGCGCCTTGAGTTCGAGCTGCTCGGCCGCATGCAGCAGCCGCCGGCCTTCTTCGACGACGACGCGACCCGCATGCGTGAGCTTCGCACGGCGTCCGCTGCGGTCGAACAGCGCGACGCCGAGGTCGCCCTCGAGCTTGTGCACGAGGTAAGTCAGGGCCGATGGGACGCGATGCAGCAGTTCCGCAGCTTCGGCGAACGTGCCGGTACGGTCGATCGCGTCCAGCGCTTCGAGCGCTTCGAATGACAGCTTCATGATGGATTTCACAGGCAGGGCGTCGGGCCGTCATGTTAACGCGCCGAGCCCCTTTGTCCAGTCAATGGCGATCCGTCAGGTCGGCGTCGACTCGTGGTGCTTCGCCGCGGCGCTGGACGGCTGCGCGCCGGGCAGCGAGCCGAACATGTGCTGCGTGCACTTCGCTTCGCTCCATGCGGCCTTCAGGTGGATGCCCGCGAGCATCCGGCGAGCGACCGGCAGGATCTGTTCGCCGGCCAGGATGCCCAACAGCCCGGCCAGCGCAATGGTGGGCGGCGCGGGCGCTTGCACGCCGATCAACGCGTAGACGGCGCCGGCGAGAATGCCGGCCAATAGCGACGAAACGTACGGTTTCATAATATAAATTGAAGTAGGTGACAACCGTGTGGAAGGTGCGAATAAATCCCCGCCGATGAACCGGTGAAGTCGAAAAACAGCCTATCAGGTCATCGCTGGCGCGGCGCGAAAATTCCCCCGATTTAAGATCTTTTAAGGATAGGTTTTCAGGCGGTTTTTAAACAGAACGATTAATTGGCATTGCTTCGAGTTTCCATGTTGAATGGAAGACGTTGGCAGGAAAAACCTCCCAGCACAGCACATCGGGCCCCCGGCTTGCCGGCGAGCCAGGCTTTATTTTTCTCCACGTCAAAGGACATGATCGCCATGAGCAATCCGAAGCTTGAAGTACTCACCCCCCAGAACAGCCAGCTGATCTTCATCGACCAGCAGCCGCAGATGGCGTTCGGCGTGCAGTCGATCGATCGCCAGGTGCTGAAGAACAACGTCGTGGGCCTGGCGAAGGCTGCGAAGGTCTTCAACATCCCGACCACGATCACGACGGTCGAAAGCGACAGCTTCTCGGGGCATACGTACCCCGAACTGCTCGACGTGTTCCCGAACCAGAAGACGCTCGAACGCACGTCGATGAACTCGTGGGACGACCAGAAGGTGCGTGACGCACTGGCCGCGAACGGCCGCAAGAAGGTGGTCGTGTCGGGCCTGTGGACCGAAGTCTGCAACACGACGTTCGCACTGTGCGCGATGCTCGAAGGCGACTACGAGATCTACATGGTCGCCGACGCATCGGGCGGCACGTCGCAAGCCGCGCACGACATCGCGATGCAGCGCATGGTGCAGGCCGGCGTGGTGCCGGT
This sequence comes from Burkholderia ambifaria AMMD, assembly GCF_000203915.1. Lineage (NCBI taxonomy): Bacteria > Pseudomonadati > Pseudomonadota > Betaproteobacteria > Burkholderiales > Burkholderiaceae > Burkholderia > Burkholderia ambifaria. Next base: position 278,514 of record NC_008392.1, on the reverse strand, counting down.
CACGTGGCAGCAGGTGCTGCTCGAATGGCAACGCGACTGGGCGCGCCGCGACAGCTACGACGCGGTGATGGCGATCGCGAAGGAGCATTCGGGCGCATACGGGATGGGCGTCGACTACGCGTACACGATGGTCCACAAGGCACCGCAACGCACCGCGACGCCGCACGAGTCGATTCCGCCGGTGCCGGCGAAGTAACGAGCCCACTCGGGACTGTCTATGCCGCCGCGTCGTGCTCGATGAGCGCGCCGCGGCGGTGATACGTCAATGCGGGCTGCGTGACGCGGTTCATCCGCGCAGGCCGCCCGCGGAGCGTTTGCAGGGCATCCGCCTGCATTCCAATTTGTTCGAGAGATTGATCGTATGGAACCTTATCTGGTTTCCCTTGGTGCGGGCCTGCTGATAGGCGTGATCTACAGCGCTATCAAGGTTCGCTCTCCCGCACCGCCGCTGATCGCCCTGGTCGGGTTGCTCGGCATGTTGATTGGCGTGCAGGCGGTCCCCGCCCTCAAGCAGCTCATCGGCCTTTGATCGAAGTGAGGTGACGCAATGACCGCAACCGATACCCAACCGGATCTGATCCTGCACAACGGGCGCATCACGACGCTCGATCGTGCGAACCCCGTCGCCACCGCGGTGGCGATCAAGGACGGCCGCTTCGTCGCGGTCGGCAGCAACGCGGATGTCATGCCGCTCGCGGGCCGCGCGACGAAAGTCGTCGACCTCGACGGCCGCGCCGTGCTGCCGGGCCTGACCGACAACCATACGCACGTGATTCGCGGCGGCCTGAACTACAACATGGAGCTGCGCTGGGACGGCGTGCGCTCGCTCGCCGTCGCGATGGAGATGCTGCGGCAGCAGGTCGCGATCACGCCGGCGCCGCAATGGGTGCGCGTGGTCGGCGGCTTCACCGAACATCAGTTTGCCGAGAAGCGCCTGCCGACGATCGACGAGCTCAACGCGGCCGCGCCCGATACGCCGGTGTTCATCCTGCACCTGTACGATCGCGCGCTGCTGAACGCGGCCGCGCTGCGCGTCGTCGGTTATACAAAGGACACGCCGGAGCCGCCGGGCGGCACGATCCTGCGCGACGCCGCGGGCAACCCGACGGGCCTGCTGCTCGCGAACCCGAACGCGACGATCCTCTACGCGACGCTCGCGAAGGGTCCGAAGCTGCCGTTCGAGTACCAGTACAACTCGACGCGCCACTTCATGCGCGAGCTGAACCGGCTCGGCGTGACGGGTGTGATCGACGCGGGCGGCGGCTCGCAGAACTACCCCGACGATTACGAAGTGATCCGCCAACTGCACGACGCAGGCGAGATGACGATCCGCATCGCGTACAACCTGTTCACGCAGAAGCCGAACGCGGAGAAGGAAGACTTCGTGAACTGGACCAAGAGCGTCAAGTATCACGACGGCACCGACTACTTCCGTCATAACGGCGCGGGCGAGATGCTGGTGTTTTCCGCGGCTGACTTCGAGGATTTCCGCGTCGCGCGTCCGGACCTGCCCGCGCAGATGGAAGACGATCTCGAAGGCGTCGTGCGCGTGCTCGCGCAGAACCGCTGGCCGTGGCGCATGCATGCGACCTATGACGAAACGATCAGCCGCGCGCTCGACGTGTTCGAGAAGGTCAACGAGGACATCCCGCTCGAAGGGCTGAACTGGTTCTTCGATCACGCGGAAACGATCTCCGAGCGATCGATGGACCGGATCGCGGCGCTCGGCGGCGGCATCGCGGTGCAGCACCGGATGGCGTATCAGGGCGAGTACTTCGTCGAGCGTTATGGCGCGCAGGCGGCCGAGGCGACGCCGCCGGTCGCGAAGATGCTGTCCAAGGGCATCAAGGTGTCGGCCGGCACGGATGCGACGCGGGTGGCGTCGTACAACCCGTGGGTGTCGCTCGCATGGCTCGTGACGGGCAAGACGGTCGGCGGCACGCGCCTGTATCCGCAGCGCAACCTGCTCGATCGCGAAACCGCACTGCGCATGTGGACCGAGTACGTGACGTGGTTCTCGAACGAAGTGGGCAAGAAGGGCCGCATCGCGGTCGGTCAGCTCGCGGACCTGATGGTCCCCGATCGTGATTTCTTCACGTGCGCGGAGGACGATATCGCCGACACGACCGCGTTGCTGACGGTGGTCGGCGGCCGGATCGTGTGGGGTGCCGGGCCGTTCGCGTCGCACGATTTGCCGATTCCGCCGGCGATGCCGGACTGGTCGCCGGTGCGCACCTACGGCGGCTATGGCGGCTGGGGCGCGACGCAGCGCGAGGGCGCGCCGCTGCAGCGAGCAGCAGCGGCCGCTGCCGCGTGCGCTTGTTCGACCGCGTGCGGGATGCACGGCCATGCGCATGCGAGCGCGTGGGGCCGCACGTTGCCGACCTCGGACGCGAAGGGTTTCTGGGGCGCGTTCGGCTGTTCGTGCTGGGCGGTCTGACATGACGACCGTGACCGGCCGATGCAGCCCCGGGTGGATTCGCGCGCTCCTGTCGCAGGCGTGGGTCGGTTCGCTGGTCCGGCTCGCGCTCGTTTCCGCGTTCCTGATCGGCGGGGTGAACAAGGCGATGCACTTCGGCGATGCGATCGCGGAGCAGGCGCATTTCGGCCTGCACCCGCCGGCGCTGTGGGCGGCGCTGGCGATTGCGGTCGAGATCGGCGGCTCGCTGTGCGTGGTGTTTCGCCGCTTCACGTGGCTCGGCGCGGGCAGCCTCGGCATGCTGACGCTGGTCGCGATGCTCGTGGCGAACGATTTCTGGAATCGCTCGGGCGCCGAACATTTCATGGCGCTGAACAGCTTTTTTGAACACCTGGGCTTGATTGCGGCGCTCGTCCTTGTCACCATCGTCGGCGATATTCAACGGGGGGAGGGCGACCGCGATATCTGACCGCCGGGTCGGTCCTCCCGCGAACGCGACGCGGCAACCGTGCCATCCACGGTCGCCGCGTCGCCCAACCTTTACGCAAACATCACGAATTGAAATCTGAAGACACCCTTCTTTCCGCGGTCGCCGGGTTCGTCGATACGCTGAGCTTCGTCTCGCTGTTCGGGTTGTTCACCGCACACGTGACGGGCAACTTCGTGCTGATCGGCGCCGGCGTTGCCGGATTCGGGCAGGGCCTCGTGCTGAAACTGAGCGTGTTTCCCGCCTTCATATGCGGCGTCATCGCGGCGAGCCTGATCGCGCGGTCGTTGTCCGCGCGGCCGGCATGGCAAGGCGCGCGTGCGCTGTATGCGGTGCAGGCCGTGATGCTGCTCGGCTTCTGTGCGGCCGGCGTATGGGCGACGCCCGTCACGCAGTCCGACAGCCTGCCGGTGCTGTTGGCCGGCATCGTCGGCACGTTCGCGATGGGCGTGCAGAACGCGCATCCGCGCGTGATCGCGCGCGCAAGCGTGCCGAACACGGTGATGACGGGCAACGTCACGCAGGCGATTCTCGATGTCGTCGACCTGTTGTCGGCCGGCACGGCCGACAGCGCGCGCGTGGCCGCACGCGCACGCTTCGGCAAGATGCTGCCGGCGATCGTCGCGTTCGCGCTGGGCGCAATGGCGGGCGCGCTCGGCTTTCGCTACATCGGATTCTGGGCGCTGCTCGCGCCGGCCGGCGCGCTTGCGGCACTGGCATTGACGTCCGGCGCGCATGACGCGGCGCCTGCCGTGCGGACCTGAGATAGCCGGCACGCCGCGCGGCGGCCGGCAGGCCGTCGGCGCAAAGCGGTCTTCGTTGAAATGGGCGAGGGCGCTGCTGGAGCGTACGCGGCGGCGCTCTTCTTACGCCACCGACTCGAGGTCATACGATGGCGACGGATGCGCTACCGGTCGCCGTCTCTTGGGTTGCCCCAGAACAGGAAGACGATCACACAGCACAACAAAGCACCTACCAAAACCAGTTTCATGCGGCGCCTTGCGTGCGGTGGACGGAACGATCGGTATTCAGGTAGCGCGGTCGAATCTCACCGCGCCGTGTTCCACTCGGAAATCCGGTTTCAGAGAACGGTCAGCAACCGCAGCTGATGCTCGGTTTCGGTCCCTTTTACCAGTGCGTAGAACCGCGCCTGCCCGCGCTCGAGTGTCGACAGGTTTTGTGCGTCGGAAAACATGTTCCATTCGTCGCCGTCGATACGCTCGAGTTTTCCGCGCGTCCGCGCAAACGCAAGCAGCAACCGGCTTGCTTCCCGCCGGATCACGACGCGCTCCATATCCAGCACATAGGGCTGCCAGCCGCTCAGCAGGACGAGGTAGTGGGGTACGGATGTTGGGTCAGTGATCATCGCGGCGTGGCTTCTTCTCGATGGCGTTGGCAAATCGGACTCCTTCCAGTCTGGTCCCTGCGCGGGGCGATCGATATGGAAGGAAGAGGCCGTCAGCGACGTGCTTCACGTGCGTGCGCCGACTTTTCCCATTTTCAGCCAAATTGCGCGGTCAACCAACCTTCTCCCCATTTCGCTGCGTGCGCAACTGCCTCGTCGCGGCGGTCGAAAGCGGCCAGATCGCCGCTGCAGAGTACCTGCCGCTCATCTCCGTCGACGAGCAACGTGGTAATCCTCGCATGTGCGATGTACTGTCCATCGGCCCGGCGTGGTGTCGGATCGATTCGGAACCGTGTCGAATTGAAGAGCATGTGCTCCTCCAGATTTAGGGTTGTCGCGGGCTACGTGGCCGTGCGCGCGCCACTGTCAGATATGCTCTCGAAGGTACCGAATGCACTTTATCCGCAGACCCGACCGATTGGCGATCGCGCCTCGGGGGCGGGCCGTCGAGTCGTCTTCCACGCCGGGAAGCCGCTCCGGGAGCGGAGGATCGTCCACGGCGTGGACCGACTTCGCGATCTGAAGAGACGCGTGCCCTATCCAGACACGATCGCGCCATTCGCATTTCGCGCGATGGACGACAAGCCATGCCTGCAGTGATTCCACGAGCTGAAACGGCGACAACCACTCGCGCGTTTTCCTTTTGGTGACCAGTTGAAGGGCAACAAGGAAACAGAGCAAGTCCACGTACCGGGTCGCGACGCGCATGGTTGGTCTTCTGCTTTTGATGCTTGTGAAGCGTCCGCGCCGGCGGCTCAGCCTTGAACGCTGAGCGCTTTCTCGATGGCTGCAATCAATTTGAAGGCATCGTCCCGGCCGATCAGGAGGCCGCGGCTGGTGTACTCACAGCCGAACGCATAGAAGCTCGGCAGTAGCGTCACCATGTCTTTCTGTCGATCGAAATCCACCTGGCATTTCGTCAACGGGAAAAACGGTGGGGCATCGGCCGGCAGGTTGGACACGATGCGCTCCTAGTACATTTTGCGCGGGGGCAACATGCGCTTCGCGCGCAGGCGCTGCCTGGCAACGGCACTGGCCTTTTTGCGCTTGCGTTCCGTCGTCGGCTTTTCGTAGCCGGTGCGACTGCGCAGCTCGCGAATCAACCCGGTTTTCTCGATGTCGCGGCGGAATCGGCGCAGTGCGACATCGATCGGTTCGTTGACTTTCAGTGTGACGGTTGTCATGGTTGCCCTGTTTTAGAAGGTTCGAATATGAAGTTAGCCGAGCCGCGTCATGACGGCGCTCGCTATCTCGTCGGACTCGAATTCCGAGTGTCCGGCACCGATCGATAGCGCGCGTATCGCGCCGTACATTTGCAACTCTTGCTGGTGACACAGAGCCGAATCAGAGATTCCGGCAAGCGAGATCGTGTCGGCCCACGTAACCTCGTGCCGTCCGATCAATGCGAGTAGTTCGTCAATGACCATGTTGCTCTCCAGATTGCCGATGCATCGCATCGGCTGGGTAGCCGCCTCAGCCTGCGTTCGACAGGAACGCGTGTGTTTCGCGATTGTCGTCGATGATGTTCTCGGCATAGCGCACCGATGCGCGACGTGCGTCACCGGCCGTGCCGAACGGCGCGTTGTCGCGAAGCCGGTACGTCTGGCTTTGCGTCTGCGTGTCCGTCGCACCGCGAAGACAAATCCTGACTGCTGCGTCGAAGCCGGCATCGTAGTTGTGCGGAGCACCATTCGCTGCCGGTACGTGCGGGTAAATCAGTGGATAGATCTCGAATCCACGGTAGGAATGCATGCTCATGACAAACTCCTGTCGTTCGGCCGCGGCGAAAAGCACGGTCGAACTCGTCCGGCCAAGGTCCGTCCATTGTCGGGCGGGCCGGCGGGGTGAAAGGGACAAAATTGCAGCGCGGCGGAGGGGATGCAACAAAGCGCGCGGTAGTGAAGGGGGAGCGTTCGGAGGGCGGGTGATCGCTCGGATAAGCCCATCATACGCGCATCGTTCGCCGGGCCTTCAACTTATTCGGTATTACGCGCAGCAACCGGCACGCGCGTGGTGACGGATCGTGACCGCCTTCGCCCCGCGCCGCACAGGTTGCGCGATGGTCGCCGCTGCCTCTGCAGCCGCGATCTCGACGCTATTGCGCAGACGTCGTGCGCTTTTTCTGCTGCGTCTTCGTGATCGAGGACTCTTTCGGCGGCACCCAGTTCAACGCCGTGCCGAGCTTCGGCAGCATCGGGGGCTGCTTGGTACGCGGAGGCGCCTTGTTGCCGCGGGACTGATATTGGGTCATGGAAATTCTCCTGCTGCGTCGCGTGCGCGATCCTGCGAGGATGGCTGGTCCGGGCCCGGATGCGCGGTCGAACACGCGCACCATGACGGGCATCTGCCTGCGCGCAGGTTCAATGTCTCCCTGCGAAGCGGACGGACCAGTCGAGCCGGCCTCGAGGCGCGTGGCGCCGCGAGGCCGTGCATGACACAAGGAGCGGCGGCAATGCGCCGCTCCTTGCGCGAAGTCGAGGCTTGAGACGGTTACAGCGGGGTGATGTTCGCTGCCTGCAGGCCCTTGGGGCCGTTCTTGGTCTCGTAGCTCACCTTCTGACCTTCGGCAAGCGTCTTGAAACCGTCGCCGCGAATTTCGGAGAAGTGCGCGAACAGATCGTCGCCGCCTTTATCGGGCGTGATGAAGCCAAAGCCTTTGCCGTCGTTGAACCACTTGACAGTACCGGTATCCATATTAGATCTCCTGAGAATAGACGAACGGATGCGCCACGAATGGACGCGGGAAAATAATCAAGGAGGGAAAGGACAACGAATACCGCAGTTCGCGGTCGATGATGAGCAGCAGTCGCGCTTCTTGAATACTTCACGGCTGACAGTACGCGGCGGCGGCAGAGGTGTCAAGCCTTTTCGGTCGAGGGCGGAAGATGGCCCGGGTGCGTTTCTGACGGATTTCGGGCCAGTTTGAGCGTCGCCGGTCCAGTAGACGGACAAGCCGTTGCGACGACCGTAGCCGCGGTGCGGGAACAGCGAATGCTCGACGTCTGATGAAATCAGCGCCGGCTCACTTGCGTATTGAGCTTGACGCAACACTGTGTGGGGAGGCGTCTGTGAGAACCGAACGAGAGCTGTTTGAGCAATGGTGGTTTCGCGATACGCCTAGCGAATATCGCGCCGACGTCGTCAACCGGGTTCGTGACCAGGACGGCTACGTCCGGGGCACGCGCGTGGCCGCTGCATGGGATGGGTGGCAGGGCGCACGCAAAAGCCAGAGCTGGATCAGGACGAGTCAGCACTGTCCGACGCGTCTGGATGCCGATCAGGCGCTTAACGTGCTGGCCTGGACTCCGGAAGGATTCGCGGTGGTCGCTTCATTCGAGGACGTGGCGAACGCGCAGTCCGGGTACACGCACTGGATTCCGCTTCCATCGGCGCCCGAGAATTAGGTGCCGGTCGGTGCGAAGGAGAGAATCGCCGTCCGGTGCGTGCTGTTCGTCGAGCACGCGCCGGAATCGAAAACGCCACTGTAAATTGGACAGCGGTGGTCCGTGCCGTTGAAAGCGGCACCGCGGTGCTCGCGAGCGCCACGATGGGGCGCGACGTGCAGCTTCCCGCAGCGCGTCGCCCCGTGGCGATGAACTCAAGCCTCCCGGTATGTCCCCTTGGCTTTCGCCGTTTGAGTCGCCAGCGCATCCATCAGCGGCGGATTCAGGCAATCGTAGGGCTCGAGCCCTTTGGCGCGCAGCGTGTCGCGCACGTCCGCCATCAGTGACGGTGGCGTGCCGCTCTCGATGATCGACGACACGAATGCAGCGAAACCGGGCCCGTCCCAGCCGGTATCCGGCGACAGTTCGGTATGAATGAAATCCAGGCCGTAAAACGCATGGTCGGCATTTTCGATGCGGCCGAACAGGTGCGTGCCGCAGGCGGAGCACGCATGGCGCTGAATCAACGCCTTGTCGTCGACGACGCGCAGTTTCTCGCCATGTGCGGTCACGGTGACCTTGTCGCGCGGCACGACGCCCACGACGGAAAACAGCGCGCCGGCCGGCTTCCAGCACTTCGTACAGCCGCACGCATGATTGAATGCGACCTGCGCATCGATCCGAACCTCGACCGGATCCTGTGTGCACTGGCAGCGCAGCGTACCGCCCGCGAAATCGGCGGCGCCCTTTTGAATGCCGCTATCGACGGCGGGATGAATGGCGACGGACATGTTCGTGCTCCTTTTCGATGCTTCACTGGTGAACGACGGCTCGGATCGACTTCCCGTTGCGTATCGGAGCGAATGCTTCGTTGATGTCGGAGAGCGATTTCGCGTGTGTCACGAACGGCGCAAGCTGAACCTTGCCGTTCGTTGCGTCCTCGACCATGCCGGGTAATTGCGAGCGGCGCTTGCCGGAACATCGATCCGTATTCGGCGCGTTGCTCCGGCACGCGCGAGCGCATCGATCTGCCTTTTTGCACGACGTGCGCGCACGCAAGAACACGCCACGATTCTGCGCCTTTTAGGTCGCCTCTCGTAGTTTGTCAGAAACTGGGGGGGAGTATATGACGGATACTGGTGGGGAGTATACCCGGCGATGTCCCGATTCCCGGAATCATCGTGCCGGCAGAACGACGGTGGCCCGACGAAAGACGTCGACGTCGCCGATGGCGCACCGTGATGCGGCGGTGCAAGCGGCTGCATGGAGCCGCTTGTACCGCGCAGCTCGCGCACTGATCGCGAGCAGGCTTCCGGTACGCTAAGCAAGCGGAACGGGCCCGGCGTCGCCGGGCCTCCACGAGGATCCCGCTATTTCACCGGTGTGAGGATCGGCGCACCCTGGTTCTTGATCATGAACACGACGAATTTTGCCGGCTTCGTGTTGCTGGCATTGCGTCCGACCGTGTGGATGTCCTTCGGGCCTTCGTGGTATGTGTCGCCGGCGTGAAGCGTGACCTCCTTCCCGCCGTTCAGGCCCATCACGATGCTGCCGTCGAGCACATAGACGAATGCGTGTGCGTCGTGACGATGAACGGGATCGACGCTGCCGGGCGGATAATCGACGACGATCATCTCGGCCTCCTTGCCCGGATATTCGGGCAACGGCTCCGTGGTCAGCGTCGTAACCTTGGCTTGCGGTGCGGCGGCGGCGGCCGGCTGGACGGGCATCAACAGCGACAGCGTAAGCGGCGCGAGAGTGAGCATGATGCGTTTCATGTCGTTACTCCAGGTTGGCCTTGTCGAGCCCGAACGTCTTGTCGAACGATCCGGGCACGATGCGGAACGCGACATTCAGCCGGTTCCAGCAGTTGATCGCACCGACGAGGAAGGTCAGATCCGACAGCTCCTTCTCGGAATAGTGAGTCCGCACGCGTTCGTAGAGCTCATCCGGCACGCCATCCGACTGAAGATGCGTCAGCGCTTCGGTCCATGCGAGCGCGGCGCGCTCGCGCGGCGAGAACAGCGTCGACTCGCGCCAGATCGCGACGTGATGCATGCGCAGTTCGCGCTCGCCGTGGATCCGGGCCGCCTTGACGTGCATGTCGACGCAGAACGCGCAGCCGTTCAGTTGCGATGCGCGAATCTCGACGAGCTCGCGGACCGGCACTTCGATCGTCGTCTTTTGAAACAACCCGTCGAGCTCGACGAGTTTCTTGGTGAATTCCGGCGATTGCTGAAAATAGTTGATACGTTGCGTCATGATCCGTTCTCCTGATTTGTGGAAGCGGGTACCGCCGGCCCTGCGTATCGCGATCGATCGCACGACCCGCTTGGCAGCCATCGTAATCGCGGGTCTCGCGTGCCAGTAGTACCGGGCGCGTGCGCACTCTGTTGTCGCGTCGGCACCAATCGTCCGCCACGTATGTCGGCGTGAGTCGGTCACGCCGACACCGCGAGAATATTGCAGATGCCCTGCCGCGCCATCTTCGTATAGGGGCACAGGCGCTCCGTGTCGCGCACCAGACGTTCCGCGACCTGCCGGTCGATACCCGGCATGCGGACGGTGACATTCGCGATCAGCGCATATCCGCCATCCATCGGATCACGGCCGAACGTGACTTCGACGGCTACGGTGGCGTCGCGAATATCGATCCGGTCGCGTTGCGCGAGCAGGCTCAGCGCGCCGTGAAAGCACGCGGCGTAGCCCGCGGCCAGCAGCTGTTCGGGATTGGTCCCGCCGCCCGGGCCACCGAGCTCGGTCGGCAACCGCAAATCGAGGACGAGACAGCCATCGTCGGAGCGCGCGACGCCGGAAGCACGACCGTGCCCGGCTTCGCCGCCGGACACGGTGACCGTCGTCGTGTAGAGCGGGGCGAATTCCCGCCCCCGGTATTTGTCGAGCAGTGTCAGCGGCGGAGGTTGCAACCTCTCGTTCTCCATATCTCTCCCGGTCTGTGATCGGCGAACGCTAACGTTCCGAACCTTGCGTGTCCGGACGGTGCGTGGTGCGTCGACGCGCATCAGCGCAAGGGTGCGGGCCCTGCCGGCAAATCGATCCCGATGACCGCCATTCCAACGATGGCCGACGCGCTCTTTGCCATGCTAGGCAAAGACGCGCCGCCGAACCAGATCAGCTTGGGATGCATGGTGTTGCCTACTCCGTACCAATACGGTGAGCGCGACGGGCGCGAGGGCGCATCGATCTTTTCCACGACTGCAGTGGCGCGACCGATTGGTGCCGATGAGGAACGGGAAAGTGTTCCGACGCAGGTCTATCTGCGCATGAATGCCGCTCCTAGTATTCCGGCACGGCAAGGCGGTCGAGGCATCCGGTTTTCGATGGCGCCACCCGCCACGCCCCCGCGCGCCAGCTGAACCGTCGACCCCGTGCGCGTGACGGTCGCGCGCCGGTCGATCCCATCGTCTGACCGGCCGGATCGATACGCCGGCCCGGTCGTTACTCCGGAGTGAAGCCCGATGCATTCCTCAACGAAACCTTCACCGCCGCCGCTGACGGGCGGAAAGCTGATCCTTGCGACCCTCGCCGTCGCGCTCGCGACGTTCATGAACGTGCTCGATTCGTCGATCGCCAACGTCGCGATTCCGACCATCTCGGGCAACCTCGGCGTCTCCGTCGACGAAGGCACGTGGGTGATCACGCTGTTCTCGGCGGCCAATGCCGTCGCGATTCCGCTGACGGGCTGGCTCACGCAGCGCGTCGGGCAGATCCGGCTGTTCGTGGCCGCGATCGTGCTGTTCGTGTTTTCGTCGTGGTTGTGCGGTGTCGCGCCGAACCTGCTCGTGCTGCTTGCCGCACGCGTCTTGCAGGGCGTCGTCGCGGGGCCGCTGATTCCGCTGTCGCAAGCGATCCTGCTCGGTTCGTATCCGAAGGAGAAAAGCGCCACCGCGCTCGCGCTATGGTCGATGACCGCGACGGTCGGCCCGATCGCCGGTCCCGCGCTGGGCGGGTGGATCACCGACAGCTACAGCTGGTCGTGGATCTTCTATATCAACATTCCCGTCGGCCTGTTCGCGGCCGGCGTCACGTGGATGATCTATCGCGACCGCGAGACGCAGGTGCGCAAGGTCCCGATCGACAAGGTCGGGCTGATGTCGCTGATCGTGTGGGTCGCGACGCTGCAGATCATGCTCGACAAAGGCAAGGACCTCGACTGGTTCAGTTCGCCCGTGATCTGCACGCTTGCCGTCATCGCCGCCATCAGTTTCCTGTTTTTCCTGATCTGGGAGTTCACGGAGGGAAACCCGATCGTCGACATTCGCCTTTTCGCGTTGCGCAATTTCCGCGGCGGCACGATTGCGATCTCGGTCGCGTACGCGGTGTTCTTCTCGAACCTCGTGATCCTGCCGCAATGGATTCAGGGCTATCTCGGCTATCGATCAGTGGACGCCGGCCTCGTGACGGCGCCGCTCGGGATCTTTGCCGTGATGCTGGCGCCATTGATGGCGAAGATCATGCCGAAGTCGGATGCGCGGGTGCTCGCGACGCTGGCCTTCCTGGGCTTTGCGGGCGTGTTCTTCATGCGCTCGCATTACACGACGGGCGTCGACCCCTATACGCTGGTGCTGCCGACGCTGTTGCAGGGTATTCCGATGGCGCTGTTCTTCACGCCGCTGACCGCGATCATCCTGTCGGGGTTGCCCGCCGAGCGCATTCCGGCGGCCGCGGGCCTGTCCAATTTCGTGCGCGTGTTCGCGGGCGGCGTCGGCACGTCGTTGATCTCGACCGGATGGAACGACCGGACAATCCTGCACCATGCGCGGCTCGCCGAGCAATCGAGCGTGAACAACCCCGCCTATGCGAGTGCCATCGCGCAGCTGCAGGCGACGCTCGGCGGCGGCGCGGATCAGGCCACGACGTTCTTCGAACGCACGCTGAACGCCCAGGCCGCGATGCTCGCGCTGAACGATATCTTCTGGTTGTCGTCGATCATCTTCATCATGATCGTGCCGCTGGTCTGGCTCACCAAACCCGCCAAGGGCGGCGGCGGCATGGCGGGCGGTGGACACTGAACGAGGCTCGCCGGGAATCGTGCGGAGGGGAACCGGGCATTGCGCCGCCTTCGGCGCCGATGCGCGCGAGCAGCCGCCCGGTTCCCTATAGCGCGATGACCGAGTGGCCGCACGGCTGGCCGGCCGGTTCTCCGAGCATCGCTTTCAGATCGCGCTCGATCGTGCCGCACAACGTCGAAATGGGAACGTCGTTCGCACCGCCTTCGAACGGATTCTCGGTGCCTTCGCCGACCTGGTCGAGCGACGTATACATCCACGACACCGCGACGCTGCATGGCACCACCAGCCATACCATGTTGCCGTGCATGAAGCCGGTCACGCCATCGTTGAGCCGGTTGAATTCGTTCAGAAGACCGAACGGAAGCGACAGGCAGAAGAACCGGACGAACAGCGAGCTGACGGTCGCGTACTGGCGCGGATACGGGAAGTTCTTGAAACGCTCGGATCTCGACTGGAGCGCGATGAAATCCCCGATCGTCTTGTGAAGCTCCATGTAGAAGCTCGTATTCAGCTGACCGGCCGCGTGAAGCGTTTTGAGCGCACTGCATTGCAGATTCAGCACGCATGTCGAAATGGACGCGGAAGAGAGCGCCTGTGCCGTTTCAGACGGCGACAGGTAGTTCGGCAACACTTCCGCGATGTCCTGTTCCCACTCCGGCACGCGATAGAACCGGCGGTATTCCGCGTTGTAGCGTTTGCTCGTGCTTTCCCACACCCGAGGGCGACGCAGGTCGTATCGCAGCGCGGTCAGCCATCCGAGGTGCCGATCGATCAGCGTGCGGGAAATCGCTTCGTCGCCGGCAAAATCGCGCGCGAGCTGGCCCCAGCGACGGCTCTTGCTCACGATTTCGGTCCAGATATCCAGCGCGTCCGTTGCCCGGTTGTACGTCTGCACATTCTTGAAGCCGACGATGAACGACGTCGCGGTGCCGAGCAGAACCACGATCGTCAGCGGGATCGACAACCATGTGACGCACAGGAACTTGTACAGAATGACCGGCACAGTCCCGAACACGAAAAGCTCGTAGATGTTCCAACGAGTCCAGATCAGGAACTCCGACAGCTTGTACGATTTTCCGAGATGCATTTCATTTGCCTCATCGAGGACTCAGCGTGCCCCGAAGGCACAGCGCAGCGGCCACGCGCGAGGGAGCGGCAACGAAGGTCTTCAGCGGACAGGTGCCGCTACCGCCCGACGGGCGTCGCGTCAGTCGACGACGGTCACGATATTGACGGTGCCTTGTCTGGCCATCTTGGCATACGGGCACAGGCGCTCCGCGGCTCGAACCAGTTCTTCCGCGATGCTTCGATCCACGCCGGGCATCCGCACCTGGACGTCGATGAGCAATGCATGGCCGCCGTCCATCGGATCGCGGCCGAACGACACCCGCACCTCCACGACCGTATCGGCGGGTTCGATGTCGGCGCGTTGCGTGAGCAGGTTCAGCGCACCGTGAAAGCACGCGGCGAAGCCCGCCGCGAACAATTGCTCGGGGTTGGTGCCGTTGCCGGGCCCGCCGAACTCGGCGGGCAGGCGCAGATCGACGGCGAGGTTCCCGTCGTCCGAGCGCACGACGCCGGATGCGCGGCCGTGTCCCGTCTCGCCACCGGATACTGTCACGCTCGTCGTATAGAGCGGCTGGAATTCCCGGCCCCGATACCTGTCGAGGAGGGAAAGCGGAGGGGCCTGCAGCTTGTTGTCATTCATGATGCGTGCTCGAGTTCAGCGACGCTTCGATCCCCGTCGTTCAAGTGTCGAAGCGTGTTGCGAAGGGGGCTGCATTGCCCGGGCAGATGGCGTCTTCACGAACAGGTGGAGCGAACGATCGTATGCGGAGCGCGGCGATCTTCCGGTGCAGCCCGAATCCGGGTTCGTCCACGGAGAAGGACGCCTCCATGCTAGCGGAGCGTACCGGGCGACGGTATGGCCGTCGCGGGCGATTCAATGTTTCCCGTTGGACACCAATCGGGCCGGTGACGCGCGACCCCGCCGCGCGTCAGCGGTCGAGACAGGCCCGCAGCGTGTTTGCGTGACGTTGCGCTTCGTCCGCGTCGACGATGTTCGCGAACCCGATGACGAGGCCGCGCGGCGTTTGCGGCGTGTGGCTGTTCGTATACCAGATCGACAGCGGCACGACCGCGAGCCCGGCCTCGCGCGCGCGTGCGGCGACGGCGACGTCGTCGACCGGCCCATCGGGCCCGTCGGTGAATCGCACCGCGAACTGGATGCCGCCCACCGGCAATTCGACGATCAGCCGCTCGCCGAACGCCTGACGCAATGCGTGCACGATCAGCATGCGGCGCTCGCCGTACAGCGCGCGCATGCGCTTCAGATGCCGGGCAAAGTGCCCCTGCTCGATGAAATCGGCCAGCGCCGCCTGCAGCAGCGGCGGCGAACCGGCATTCATGCTGCACGCCACGCGTTCGACGCGCTCGACGGCGCGCTCCGGCACGACCGCGTAGGCAAGCCGCAAACCGGGGTACATCGCCTTGCTGAAGGTACTGCAATAGATCACGCGATCGCGCCGGTCGAGACTCTTCAACGCGGGCAGCGGGCGGCCGAGGTAGCGAAACTCGCTGTCGTAGTCGTCCTCGACGATCCACCCGGACATTTTTTCGGCCCAGTCGAGCAGCGCAATGCGGCGGGACAGCGACAGCGTATGCCCGAGCGGGCTCTGATGCGACGGCGTCACCAGCGCGAAGCGGGCCTGCGCGTCCAGCTGCATGCCGCGCTCGACGTCGATCCCGTCGGCGTCCACCGGTACGGGGACGAGTTGTATGCCGGTCTCGGACAGGAACCCGCGCGCGAGCAGATAGCCGGGATCCTCGAACCACACGCGCTCGTCCGCGCGCGCGAGGCTGCGCAGCACGAGTTCCAGCGTCGCGCGGTAGCCGCCGGTGACGAACACCTGTTCCGGCACGCAGGTGACGCCGCGCGACAGCGTCAGATAGGTGGCGATGTGTTCGCGCAGCGGCCGGTAGCCGGCCGGATTCGGGTAGGCCAGCAGTGCGCGTTCGCTGCTGCGCGCGCGCTGCGACACGAGCCGGTGCCAGACCTTGCGCGGAAACGCGTCGAGCGCGGGGAGCCCGGGTTGCAGCGGGCGCGGCTCGCCGCTCAGCGCGACGGCGATCGGCTGTGGGCGCCGTGGCGGCGGATCGACGTTCGGTGCGAGCGACGCATGTTGTAGGTCGGCGCGCGCGGGCGGCGGCTGCGTCAGCGAGGCCGGCAGGGACGGCGCGACGAACGTGCCCGCCGCGCCGCGCATTTGCAGATAGCCCTCGTCGACCAGGATCGTGTAGGCCTGTTCAACCGTGCCGCGCGCGGTGTTCAGTTGCGTCGCCAGGCCGCGCAGCGCGGGCACGCGATCGCCGGGGCGCAGATGACCGGCGGCGATCGCAGCCTTGAACCGCTCGCAAATCTGCAGATAGACGGGCAACTGGTGGTGCCGGTCGATTTCGATGGCAAGCGGGGGTGTTGGCGCGGACATCACGGTCTCTCGGGTAGCGTGAACAGGACAGGAACAGACGCGGTATGGACCAGTCCGATCGACGATTCTTGGCACTTATGAGATAGGACATGATTCTTCCACAATTGCGGCACGTGATGCGAGGTTACGGCCGCCTTTCAGCGGATCCGGCGCCGTCGCGTACCTCTAGCAGTCCAATGCAATCCATTCGTCAGGAGATTTTGCGATGAAGATCGTTGTCATCGGTGGTTCGGGCCTGATCGGCTCGCGTGTCGTCACGCTGCTCGGCGAAGCCGGCCACCAGGTGCTGGCCGCGTCGCCGAGCACCGGCGTCAATATCATCACGGGCGAAGGCCTGGCCGACGCGTTGACGGGCGCGGACGTCGTCGTGGACGTGGCGAATGCGCCGTCATGGGAGCCGCAGGCGGTGCTGGACTTCTTCCGCACGTCGGCACGCAATGTCGGCAAGGCGGAAGTGGCTGCAGGCGTGCGCCATCACGTCGCGCTGTCGATCGTCGGCTGCGACCGCATGCCGGAGAACGGTTATTTCGCGGCGAAGGTCGCGCAGGAACAGGCGATCGAAGCGGCGGGCGTTCCGTACACCATCGTTCGCGCGACGCAATTCATGGAATTCATCGGCGGCATCGCGGATGCCGGCGCGGAAGACGGCACGGTCCGCATCGGCGACGGGCTGTTTCAGCCGATCGCCGCGGAAGACGTGTCGGCATTCGTCGCACAGACCGCGCTCGCCGCGCCGCAGAACGGCACGATCGAGATCGCGGGCCCGGATCGCGCGCCGTTCGCGGAGATCGTCGCGCGCTATCTGAAGTCGATCGGCGACACGCGCGCGGTGGTGACCGATCGCGACGCCCGCTACTACGGCGGCCGCGTCGAGGAAAAATCGCTGGTGCCGCTCGGGGCCGCGCGGCTCGGCCGCATCGGTCTCGAGCCGTGGCTCGCCGCACGCTGAGTCGCGTTCGCACACGCGGCGGTTCGCCGACACCCGCCGACGGCGGGCAACCGGAATGATCGGCATCTCTTGGGGGCAGCGGAAATGAACCATTCGGAACCATCGGAGCACGGCGTGCGTCGCGACCTGACCGGTCGCGCCGATGCGCTGTCCGCGAGCTTTGGTGCCAGCTATGCAGGCATCCTCGCCTTCGTTGCCGTGGCGAGCGAGGGGAGCTTCACCAAGGCCGCCGAACGGCTCGGCGTCGGACGGCCGGCCGTGAGCCGCAACGTGCAGAAGCTGGAGGCGCAGTTGAGCACGCGGCTGTTCCAGCGCACCACGCGCACGACCGAACTGACCTGCGAAGGCCGGCGATTCTACGAGAACTGCCATCAGGGCGTGGCACAGATCGTGGAAGCCATGAACGACATGCTGGAGTTGCGGCAGGGGCCGCCGCGCGGCCTCATCCGTATCAGCTCGGCCGTGGGGTTCGGCCGGAAGATCGTCGCGCCGCTGCTGGAAAAATTCGCGCAGGCCTACCCGGACATCATCATCGATCTGCTGCTCGACGACCGGCCGATCGACCTGGTGTCGGAGCGGATCGACGTGTCGTTTCGCAACGGGCGCATCGAGGATTCGAGCATCATCGCCCGGCAACTGATTCCGATGCAGATGGCGCTCTGCGCGGCGCCGTCGTACGTCGCGCGGCATGGCCTCCCGCAGCGCATCGAAGATCTCGACCGGCACGAGTGCATCAATTTCCGCTTCGCGAGTGGTCGCGTGTTCGAATGGGAGTTCAATGTCGACGGCCGTATGCAAAAGTACCTGCCGACGTCGCGCCTCACGTTCAACGATGCGGATCTGGTGTTGCGCTCGGTGCTGAACGGAGCGGGCATCGCGCAGATGGCGGGCTATCAGATTCGCGACCATCTCGCGTCGAAGGAGCTCGTCGTCGCACTGGCGAAGCATGTGCCGGAGGATCGCGGCCACTACATCTGCTATCTGAGCCGGCAGCATCTTCCGACGCGCATCCGGATCTTCGTCGACTTCATGACCGAGCAGATTCGCGCGCTCGATCTCAATTGCATGACCCGGTTCAATCCTGACATGCAGGCGGTTCCGTCGGCGGGGCTGGCGGCTTGAAGCGTGCGTGACGGACGGGCGGCCGTCCAATCGCATCGGGCGTGCGTTTCTCGTTTCGGATCCTCCGGGGCTGGATCGGATAGCCTTGCCGGCATGGGCTCACGTCGCGGGCGCGATTCAAACTTAAACGAATTGTGACCCCTGCCGCCGGCAAAATTTTGCACAATGGCGACAGCGCGGCGTTGTTGCCGCCATTCGCCTTCCCCGGCAGGCCGGCCTGCCGGCCCGGAGAGGGCGCCGGAAAGAACCTTCGCACCAACCGTGAGCCCCCGACCGACGTGCCGCCGCCGACCGCCATGGACCACCCCAAACGCATCCTCATCGTCGAAGACGACGCCGACATCGCCGACGTGCTGAGCCTGCACCTGCGCGACGAGCGCTACGAAGTCGTGCACAGCGCGGACGGCACGGAAGGCCTGCGCCTGCTCGAACAGGGCAACTGGGACGCGCTGATCCTCGACCTGATGCTGCCCGGCGTCGACGGCCTGGAAATCTGCCGGCGCGCCCGCGCGATGGCGCGTTACACGCCGATCATCATCACCAGCGCGCGCTCGAGCGAGGTGCACCGGATCCTCGGCCTCGAGCTCGGCGCCGACGACTATCTGGCGAAACCGTTCTCGGTGCTGGAACTCGTCGCGCGGGTCAAGGCGCTGCTGCGGCGCGTCGACGCGCTCGCGCGCGATTCGCGGATCGACGCGGGCACGCTCGACGTAGCCGGCCTGTCGATCGACCCGATCGCGCGGGAAGCGAGCGTCGACGGCACGCGCATCGACCTCACGCCGCGCGAATTCGACCTGCTGTATTTCTTCGCGCGGCACCCGGGCAAGGTGTTCTCGCGGATGGACCTGCTGAACGCGGTGTGGGGCTACCAGCACGAAGGCTACGAACACACGGTGAACACCCACATCAACCGGCTGCGCGCGAAGGTCGAGGCCGATCCGGCCGAGCCCGTGCGGATCCTCACCGTGTGGGGACGCGGCTACAAGCTCGCCGCGCCGGACCAGCGGGACGCCTGATGAAACTCACCCTCACCCAGCGGCTGTCGTGCGTGTTCGCGGTGCTGCTGCTCGCGTGCTCGGGCGCGTCGGCATGGCTGCAGATCCGTGCGAACGACATGCGCGAGAAGGAAGTCGTGCAGGGCCTGTCGCGCGATCTCGCCGCGCACATCGCGAGCAGCACGCCGCTGATGGATGCGAACGGGCTGCGCCCGGACGCGGTGCGCACGCTGTTCGGCCAGCTGATGGGCGTGAACCCGAGCGTCGAGGTGTACCTGCTCGACAACGCGGGGCGCATCGAGGGCGACGACGCGCCGCCGGGCCACGTGAAGCGCGAGCGCGTCGATCTCGCGCCGGTGCAGCGCTTCATCGCGGGCGATCCGCTGCCGATCCTCGGCGACGACCCGCGCAGCCCCGACGGGCGCAAGGTATTCAGCGCCGCGCCGCTGCAGCGCCCGGGACAGCCGCCGTCCGGCTACATCTACGTGGTGCTGCTCGGCGAAGCGCACGACCGGCTGGTCGCGCGCGTCGACGCCGGCAACGTGCTGCGCACGACGCTGTGGTCGATGGCGGTCGTCGCGCTGCTCGGCCTGCTCGCGGGCCTGACCGCGTTCAGCTTCATCACGCGCCCGCTGCGCCGGCTGACCGACGCGATGCGCCGCTTCGACGCGAACGGCGCGCCCGACACGCAGCCGCCGGTGCCGCGCTCGCCGCCGGGGGCGCGCGGCGACGACATCGCGGTGCTCGAATCCGCGTTCGCGCAGATGGCCGACCGGATCGGCGAACAGTGGCGCGCGCTGACGCGCCAGGACCAGCAGCGGCGCGAACTGATCACGAACATCTCGCACGACCTGCGCACGCCGCTGACGTCGCTGCACGGCTATCTGGAGACACTGTCGCTGAAGTCCGACACGCTCGCCGAGACCGAGCGCCGCCGCTACCTGTCGATCGCGCTCGCGCAGAGCACGAAGGTCGGCCGGCTCGCGCAGGCGCTGTTCGAACTCGCGCGGCTCGAATCGGGCGGCGTGCAGGCCGAGCGCGAGCCGTTCTCGCTCGTCGATCTCGTGCAGGACGTGTTCCAGAAGTTCGAGCTGGCCGCGCAGTCGCGCGGCATCGCGCTGCATGCGCGGATCCCGCCGCGCGTGCCGGTCGTCTCGGCCGATCTCGGGATGATCGAGCGCGTGCTGACCAACCTGCTCGACAACGCATTGCGGCACACGCCGCAGCACGGCGAAGTCGAAGTGGCGCTGACGCCGCAGGACGATCGCGTGGTGGTGACCGTGTCGGATACCGGAGAAGGGATTCCGCAGGCGCGGCGCGAAGGATTGTTTCAGCGGCCGCAGCGGCCGATGAGCGGCGGCGCGGCGACGAGCGGCGGGCTCGGGCTGCTGATCGTGCACCGGATGCTGGTGCTCAACGGCAGCGGGATCCGGCTCGTCGATCGGGACGGACGCGGCGCGGTGTTCGAGTTCGCGCTGCCGGTCGCGCATCCGGCGCCGGGCGAAACGCGTTGAAACCCGGCGGCGATCTGCCCGCGCGCTTACCGGCCGCGCTTGCGCCGCACGTCGCTCGGCGTCGTGCCGGTCCAGCGCTTGAACGCGTGGCGGAACCCGACCGCATCGCTGAAGCCGAGCGTCAGCGCGATGTCCTCGGTGCTGAGCGTCGTGGTGCTCAGGTAGTCGATCGCGAGCGCCTTGCGCACGCTCGTCAGCAGCTCGCTGTACGACGTGCCTTCGGCGTCGAGCTTGCGGCGCAGCGTGCGCGACGTCATGCACAGCGTGTCGGCGATCGCGTCGATGTCCGGGAACTGCCCGGGCGTGCGCGTGAGTTCCTGGTACACGCGCCGCGTGACGCCGGCCTGGCTGCGCAGTTCGTCGAGCAGGCGCGCGCAGTGCGACGACACCTGCGCGGCGGTGATCGGGTTCGCGAGCTGCGGCGCGCGGGCGAGCCACGCGGCCGGGTAGCTCAACACATGGTGCGGCTGGTCGAACGCGATCGGGCATTCGAGCGCGTCGGCGAGCTGCGCCGCGTGCGCCGGCTCCGGCTGCGCGAACTGCGCGCGGGCCGGCACGCACCACGCACCCATCACGTCCTTGATGACTGTCACGTGCAGCGCGAACTGCATGTCGATCAGGAAGCGGTACAGCGGCAGGTCCGGCTGGGGCAGCGCGGCTTCGTGCGGATCCGGGAACAGCCACGACGCGGTGTCGCCCTGTTCGACCCAGCGGATCGCGAGCATCCCGTTCGCGAGCTGGTGATATTTGACGGCCGAATCGAACGCATGCGCGAGCGATTCCGAGCACAGCATCGCGTAGCCGTACATCCCGTAGCTCGACGCATGCAGCCGGCGGCCGACGCGCACGCCGAGATCGGTGCCGTCGTAGCGGCCGAGCGCATTGCGCGCGGCGCTCAGGAACTGCCGCGACGACGTGAGCGTGAACGGATCGGTGACGGCGTCCGGCGACAGGCCGGTGCCGTCCAGCACCGCGGCCGGATCGACGCCGAGTTCCCGGGCGACGCCGACGAGCACGGCCAGCTTGGCCGGCGAGAAGCGCTTCTCGCGCGACACGTGGGCGGGCGGGGCGTCGGGCAGCGACGCGGGGCCGGAGGCCGTCGGTTTCAAGAGCGCACTGCGCGGCATGGCGGGTTCAGCGTCCGATTCGATATCGTTCCGGTGCGCGATTCTGCGCCGGAACGCGTTGAGGCGCCATAGGGTTCACCCTGATGCGCAGCGGTAGCACGGACGGACACGACATGACCGATGCACGAGCGGAAGCGGCGACAGGAGGGCCGCCGCGCGCCCGCGTGTCCGTTTCGATCATCTTTTCGACCGCCCGGATCATTTTCAAAGCCGCGATGGCAGGCGATAGTCGCCGGTCAGGCGGCGGCTTTTGACCATACGGTGCGCGGGTCGCCGTGCGAACGGCGCTGCCCGGCGCCGTCCCCCGAGGAGCAGGACATGACGAAGAGACACTGGATCGGCTCGTATGGCTCGATCCCCGCCGAGATCGATGCCGATCGCCATCCTTCCGTAACCGCGCTGCTGGACGATGCGATGCGCCGCTTCGCGGCGCGCCCCGCATTCCGCGCGTTCGGCCGCACGGTCACCTATGCCGACGTCGACCGCCTGTCGACCGCGCTGGCCGCGTACCTGCAGCAGGTCGCGGGCGTACGCAAGGGCGACCGCGTGGCCGTGATGCTGCCCAACGTGCTCGCCTTTCCGGTGGTGTTCGTCGCGCTCGCGCGAATCGGCGCGATCCAGGTCAACGTGAACCCGCTCTACACCGCGCACGAGCTCGAACATCAGCTCAACGACGCGGATGTCGAAGTGGCCGTGGTATGCGGCGGATCGATGGGCACGTTCGCCGACGTGGTCGGCAGGACGCGCATACGAACCGTGCTGAGCGTGGGCCGCGGCGATCTCGGCGTCGTCGATGCGCCGGCCGGCGCGTGCGACGCGCTGCCGCCGGGCTCGATCGCACTCGCTCACGCGCTTGCCGCGGGCGAGTCGCTCGTGGTCGAGCCGGTCGCGCTTGGCGGCGACGATCTGCTGCTGCTGCAGTACACGGGCGGCACGACCGGGCTGTCGAAGGGCGCCGCGCTGTCGCATCGCAACCTGGTCGCGAACATCGCGCAGTTCGGCGCGATCGTGCCGGATTCGCGGCGGCCGGGCGAGGAGGTCATCGTCACGGCGATCCCGCTGTATCACATCTTCGCGCTGACGGTGAACTTCCTGTCCTACTTCGCGATCGGCGCGGAGAACTGGCTCGTCGCGAATCCGCGCGACATGGACGGCTTCATCGACGTGCTGAAGGCCGCGCGGCCGTCGGTGTTCGTCGGCGTCAACACGCTGTATGCGGGGCTCGTGGCCCAGCCGCGGCTGAACGAAGTCGACTGGTCGCGGCTGACGCTGTCGGCCGGCGGCGGCGCGGCGGTGATCGACGTGATCTCCGCGCGCTGGAAGGCGGTGACGGGCAACTTCATCCGCGAAGGGTACGGGCTGTCGGAAACGTCGCCGGTGGTCACGTTCAACCCGCAGTCGATCGACGCGTTCACGGGCACGACGGGCCTGCCGCTGCCGTCGACCGACGTGAAGCTGCTGGACGACCAGGATCGCGAGGTGGCGATCGGCGAAGCGGGCGAGATCTGCGTGAAGGGACCGCAGGTGATGGGCGGCTATTGGCGCAAGCCGGACGCGAACGCGGCCGCGTTTACCGCGGACGGCTACTTCCGTACCGGCGACATCGGCGTGTTCGATGCGGCCGGCTTCCTGAAGATCGTTGACCGCAAGAAGGACATGATCATCGTGTCGGGCTTCAACGTGTATCCGAACGAGGTGGAAGCGGTGGCGACCGCGTTGCCGGGCGTCGCCGAATGCGCGTGCATCGGCGTGCCGGACGAGCGCACCGGCGAGGCCGTCAAGCTGTTCGTGGTGCCCGCGTCGGACGCGGCCTTGACCGACGCGCAGATCGTCGCGCATTGCCGCGCGAACCTCGCCGCGTACAAGGTGCCGAAGCTGATCCGCCTGATCGACCGGCTGCCGAAGTCGACGGTCGGCAAGATCCTGCGCCGGGAACTCAGTCGCGCGGAGTGATGGCGCCGACGCGCCGCGGCCGACGTGCGGGCCGGCGTACCGGCGTGCCGGCGCAAGCCCCGACAGTCCGCGCCGGGCCGCTCAAGTACAATGCGGGCGGTTCGACCGACGGGGACGCGATGACCGGTTCAGACTCACCTTCCGCCCAGCCCGGGCGTGCGCTGCCGTCGCCGAGCGCGACGGTGCCGATCTCGCTCGTCAACGGTTTTCTGGCGAGCGCGGGCGCGCAGCGCGACGTGGTCGAGCGCTATCTGCGCGGGGCCGGCATCCCGCTCGAGCTGCTCGGCGAGCCGCATGCGCGCGTGACGGAAGAGCAGTTCTCGACGCTGTACCGCACGCTCGCTATCGACCTCGACGACGAGATGCCGGGCATCTTCTCGCGCCCGTTGCGCGGCGGCACGCTGAAGTACCTGTGCCTGAGCCTGCTCGATGCGCGCAACCTCGAAACGGCGCTGCATCGTTTCGGCCAGTTCTTCCATATCCTGCTCGACGACTTCTTCGTCGAATCGAAACGCGACGGCCTCGTCGCGCAGGTGCTGCTGCGGCCGAACCCGGCCATCGGCCCGATCGGCGCGCTCGGCCAGGAGCTGATGCTCAAGCTCGTGCACGGCGTGTGTTCGTGGCTGATCGGGCAGAAGATCCCGCTGCTGCGGATCGAGCTCGCGTGTCCGCGGCCGCGCCATGCGGTCGAACACCTGTACTTCTTCTCGGGCTCCGTGCAGTTCGACTGTGAACGCACGCTGATGCGCTTCAGTGCCGACTACCTCGATGCGCCGATCCGGCAGAGCAAGCGCAACCTGCGCAAGTTCCTCGCGCGCGCGCCGGGCGACTGGATTTTCGAATCGTTCAGCGAACAGCTCGTGTGCCATCGCGTGCGGCAATACCTGTCGGCGGCGCTGCCCGACCTGCCGGTGATCGACGAGGCGGCCGAGCATCTGCATTGCTCGGTGCGCACGCTGAGCCGCCATCTGGCCGCCGAAGGCACGACGTTCCAGGCGCTCAAGGACGAACTGCGGCGCGACATCGCGATCCAGCGGCTCACCGACACGCTCGACACGATCGCGGCGATCGGCGCCGATATCGGCTTCGACGATCCGAGTGCGTTTCATCGCGCGTTCCGGCACTGGACGGGGAGTACGCCGGGCACTTACCGGCGGCGCGCGTAGCGCGGTTTTTTCAACCTCGCTCCCATAACCGGCATCCTTCGTGCGATCCCATGGACGGCTCCCGTTGGTGCGCGAATCATCGTGCGTGGGGCGCGGCAGCCATTCGTCGACGCGCACGCACCGCGGCCGACCGGCATGACCTGCCGGCCCGGTGAAATCACGAAGCGCTTCCTCGCCGCAACTGTCCGGTTTCGATCAGCTGCTGAAAGAAGTCGTTCATCGACTCGGCGAGCGGGCGGTAGTGGATCCCGAGCTCGTTGCGGCTACGGGCATTGTCGGCGCGCCACGGCAGTCCGACATTGCGGGCGACGACGCGGCGCGTCACGCTCTTGTTCACCAGCGGGCCGATCGACCACACGAGCCATTTGGGCAGGATGCGCCGCGGGATCGGATAGTCGGCGCCATACCGTTCGAGCAGCGTCGCCGCCATCGCCGGCAGGCTCGTGTTGTGACCGGACACGATGTAGCGGCCGTTCGCGTCCGGCAGGAACGCGGCCCGCAGGTGCGCGTCGGCGACATCGCGCACGTCGACCGCGCCCATGCCGAGATCCGGCACGCCCATTTTCATCGTGCCGTCGCCCATCTGCCGGACGATTTCGAAGCTCTCCGACGTCGCGTACGGATTGATGCCCGGCCCGATGACGAGCGACGGATTGATGGTCACGAGACGCCAGCGCTGCTGCGCGCCGGCGATCTGCCACGCTTCGCGCTCGGCCACCGTCTTCGAATACGAATAGGGCTGGTGCGTCAGCGACGAACTGGTATTCCAGTTCGCCTCGGTGAATACGCCGCTCGGCACCGCGTCGAGATCGGCGTTGTCGCCGTAGATCGCGGCGCAGCTGCTGGTCAGCACGACGCGCCGCACCGACGGCGTGCGGTTCACCGTATCGAGCACGTTGCGCGTGCCGAGCAGCGCCGGGTCGACGAGTTCTTTCTGAGGGTCACGAACCGTAATGGTGAACGGCGACGCGGTATGGAACACGGTGCCGCAACCGGCCATCGCGTCCGCATACGATCCCGGGTCGAGCAGGTCGGCGCGGAAATAGCGGATCGTGCCGGGCTGGCCGGCCGCGATGCGCTGCAGATATTTGAGCTTGTCGGGATCGTCGGGATGACGAACGGCCGCATGCACCGTCACGCCGGCTTCGAGCAACCGTTGCACGATCCAGCCCGCGACGTAGCCGGTTGCGCCGGTCACCATCACCGGCAGGTCGGTATCGATATTCATCATCTTGGGTTCCGTGACGGACGATGTCGAACATGATGCCGCCTGGCTGCTGCCGGGGGAGGCGGCGCGGCGCGGAAGCGGCTGGCTGCCCGCTCCGCGCGCGAGGCCGCACTCAGGCTTTCAGTGCGCCGAAGATTTCAGTGAGCATCGACTTCGCGTCCCCGAACAACATGCGGTTGTTGTCCTTGTAGAACAGCGGATTGTCGACGCCCGCATAGCCGGACGCCATGCTGCGCTTCATCACGATCGACGTCTTCGCCTTCCACACTTCCAGCACCGGCATGCCGGCGATCGGGCTCGACGGGTCGTCCTGCGCGGCCGGGTTCACGATGTCGTTCGCGCCGATCACCATCGACACGTCGGCCTCGGGGAAGTCGCCGTTGATCTCGTCCATTTCGAGCACGATGTCGTACGGCACCTTCGCTTCGGCCAGCAGCACGTTCATGTGGCCCGGCATGCGGCCCGCGACCGGGTGAATCGCGAAACGCACGTCGACACCCTTTTCGCGCAGCAGCTTCGTCAGTTCGAACACCGTGTGCTGGGCTTGCGCGACGGCCATCCCGTAGCCCGGCACGATGATCACGCGCTTCGCTTCGCGCAGCAGCTCGGCCGTTTCCATCGCGCTCACCGCGACCGCCTCGCCGGCCGGCTGCGCGGCGCCGCCGGCTGCCGCCGGTACCCCCGCGCCGCTGCCGAAGCCGCCCGCGATCACGCTGATGAAGTTGCGGTTCATCGCGCGACACATGATGTACGACAGGATCGCACCGGACGAGCCGACCAGCGCGCCGATCACGATCAGCAGGTCGTTGCCGAGCATGAAGCCGGTGGCTGCCGCCGCCCACCCCGAGTAGCTGTTGAGCATCGACACCACGACCGGCATGTCAGCGCCGCCGATCGCCATCACCATGTGCACGCCGAACAGCAGCGACAGCACCGTCATCACGAGGAGCGGCATCATGCCGTCCTGGATGGTTTCCGCATGCAGGAACGCGCGGCCGTAGTAGATCACGATGAGCAGCGCGGCCAGGTTCAGCCAGTGCCGTGCCGGCAGCAGCAGCGGCTTGCCGCCGATCTTGCCGGACAGCTTGCCGAACGCGATGATCGAGCCCGCGAAGGTGACCGCGCCGATCAGGATGCCGACGTAGATCTCCACTTCGTGGATCGCCTTCTCCGCGCCGGTGAGCTGCAGCGACGTGTCGATATAGCTCGCGAAACCCACCAGGCAGGCCGCGAGACCGACCAGGCTGTGCATCAGCGCGACCAGTTCCGGCATCTGCGTCATCTGCACCTTCTTCGCGGCGTACAGGCCGACGGCGCCGCCGACGACCAGCGCAGCGACGATGTACGGAATGCCCTCGGCCGACACGCGCGGGCCGAGTACCGTGGCCAGCACGGCGATCAGCATGCCGATCATGCCGAGCAGGTTGCCGCGGCGCGCGGTCTCGGGATTGGCCAGCCCGCCGAGGCTGAGGATGAACAGGATCGCGGCGCCGATATAGGAGACGGTAGTCAGGTTGGAAGTCATTGTTGTCGTCCCCTTATTTGCGGAACATCGCCAGCATGCGACGCGTCACCGCGAAGCCGCCGAACATGTTGACGGCCGTGAGCGTCAGCGCGCCCACCGCGAGACCGAGGATCAGCCCGGACGGACGGTCGCCGGCATTGGCCAGCTCGCCCAGCGGCGGCGCGACCTGCACGAGCGCGCCGATCGCGATGATCGACGAGATCGCGTTGGTCACGCTCATCAGCGGCGTGTGCAGCGACGGCGTGACGTTCCAGATCACCATGTAGCCGACGAAGCACGCGAGCACGAACACCGTGAAGTGCGACAGGAAGCTGGCCGGCGCGAACTGGCCGACCAGCAGGAACGCCAGTGCGCCGATCGCGAACACGATGGCGAGCGCCTTGGCCGACATCGGCTCGCCGCTGTGACCATGGCCCTTGGATTTCGCCGGCGCGGCCGCGGCGGGTGCGGCCGCCTGCGGCTTGGGTGCGACGACCGCCTGCTTGATCGGCGGCGGCGGCCACGTGATGTTGCCTTCCTTGGTGACGGTGAGGCCGCGGATCGCGTCGTCGTCGAAGTCGACGTTGATCGTGCCGTCCTTGCCCTTGCACAGCTCCTCGATCACGCGCAGCAGGTTGGTGCCGTACAGCGTGGACGCCTGCCGCGACAGGCGCGACGCGAGATCGGTATAGCCGACGATGGTCACGCCGTGACGCACGACCGCCTCGCCGGGCACCGTGAGTTCGCAGTTGCCGCCCTGTTCGGCGGCCATGTCGACGATCACGCTGCCGGGCTTCATCGACTGCACCATCTCGGCGGTGATCAGCTTCGGCGCCGGCTTGCCGGGGATCAGCGCGGTCGTGATGATGATGTCGGCATCCTTGGCCTGCTGCGCATACATCGCGCGCTGCGCCTGCTGGAAGCCTTCGCTCATCACCTTCGCGTAACCGCCGCCGCCCGAGCCTTCCTCTTCGTAGTCGACCTTGACGAACTCGCCGCCCAGCGACTTGACCTGATCGGCCACCTCGGCGCGCGTGTCGTTCGCGCGCACGATCGCGCCGAGGCTCGCTGCCGTGCCGATCGCGGCGAGGCCCGCGACGCCGGCGCCGGCGATGAAGACCTTGGCCGGCGGGACCTTGCCGGCCGCCGTGACCTGACCGTTCAGGAAGCGGCCGAACGCATGCGCGGCCTCGATCACCGCGCGGTAGCCGCTGATGCCGGCCATCGACGTGAGCGCGTCCATCTTCTGCGCGCGCGACAGCGTGCGCGGCAGCGAATCGATCGCGAGCACCGTTGCGCGTTTCGCGGCCAGCTGCTGCATCAGTTCGGGGTTCTGCGCGGGCCATACGAAGCCGATCAGCGTGCCGCCTTCGCGCATCAGCGCGACTTCGTCGGCACTCGGCGGGCGCACCTTGAGCACGATGTCGCTGCCGGACCAGAGCTCGGCCGCCGACGCGGCGATGCTCGCGCCGGCCGCGCGGTACGCATCGTCGTCAAAATTCGCGCCGGCGCCGGCGCCGCTTTGCACGGCCACCGAAAACCCCAGCTTGATCAGTTTCTCGACCACTTCGGGTACGGTCGCAACGCGCCGTTCGCCGGTGGCTGTCTCCAGAGGAATCCCAATCTGTAGTGTCATAGTGTGAAAGATGGGTGATGGCCATTGCATTGCGCGCGGGCCGGTGCGTCAAGGTACCAGAATCATGTGTGTGTTTAGTGGTTCGCGCGACGGCTTGCGTTTAAAAAAGAACGATCGTTCGATGTGCGCGAATAGAGTATGCCTCATAACGACGGCGCTATCGAGGTGGGGCGCGTCGAGCGCGTGTTCCGTTCTACTGTTGTGTTTTATCCACGCGGGAGCGATATCGCGTCGGCTGAACGGATGTTGACGGGGGCGGGCTCGCTGGCGTTTTTGGGGTGCGGTGTTGTGGCTCGAGCCGGGCTGCGTGCTTAGGCCGCGGACGAGTTTTCCCATAACCGGGTTCCTTTGCGGGTTCCCATGGCCGGCTCCCCTCTGCGGCTGCCTTCGCGTGAAATCGTTCACTTCTTCGCCGGACACGATCGGGCTGATCCCGAAACGCATATGCGCGTTTCAATAGCGGCCTGAAGCGATGCCGACCGGTCGGTAGGTCAATGACTGGCTGCTGACCGCCGGCGGCGCCGTCGGCACGTCGCGTCGATTGCCGGATCAATTCAGCAGGCACCAGATCGCGAGGAACGGCGCGTCGCCGGAACGCATCGCATGCAGCGCTCCCGGCGGGTTGTGAATGCCGCCGCCGATCCCGGGATCGAACCACGCGCCGTTTTGCTGCCGGAATTCACCGGCGGTCATCAGCACGTACGCTTCCTCCGGCGCGTGACCATGATCCGGATATCTGACATTGGGCATCATCAACGAGAAGCCGAGCTGGATGTCGTCGCGGCTTTCCGCGCCGCCGGGCCCGCAGATCATTCCGTTCACGTGCCCGTCGATATAGTTCGGACTACCGTCCTTTCCCGACGTGCGACGCGACCATCCCACGTCGGGCTCGAGCGACTTGATCAGCCGCGCGACGGTGGCGAACGTCGGGTCGACGCGCGCGACCGACTCGAGCGCCCGGTCGAGCCATTCGCATGCGGGGTATCGCACCGCTAGCCGTTTGCCGTTATCCGACGGAGTCTGCAGTCGTGCGAATACCTGCGGTGCGAACGCGCGCGCGGCCGGCGGAAGCTTGTCCGACCGAAACAGATCGCCGGCGATCCGGACGAAATCCGCGATGGGCTTCGGGCGTTCATTCATCTTCGTCGCTGCTCCCGGTCATGTTGTCTGATCAGGTGAAAGTTTATGCAGAAACGCGTGCGTCCGGGCAGCGAAAAAGGGCGGGCGATTTGGCAGCGACCGCCATGCAGTGGGTTCTTCGTGGATTTCCGTGGAGGTCGCTTGGCAATCCATTTCGGCCAGATGAACCATGTTGATGACCGCATTTCGGATTCAAGCAGCCCACTGCTCAGATCGCGATCATCTGTGAAGCACCTGTCCTAGCGCAAGAGCTCGACAATCACGACATCCGTGTCGTCTTTCGCTGTCAACGTAACGCACGTTTCACCGCGTATGGTGATGCCGTCGCGTCGCGCCAGCGTGATATGCCCCACGTCCACGCGTCCATGTTCCACAACCAGATAAGCAGAACCGGACAGCGGCAAAGCGTGCTGCATCGCCGTGCCTTCGCGCAGCGTCGCGATACGCATCCGTGCGTCCGCGTGAATGGGCAATGCGCCGGCGCGGACATCCTCCGGATCGCCACTCGCGAGCGTAACGAATCGGCTCTCGCGACATCCGAGCGAACAGACGCGCGTCGCGCAGCGCGACGTACTGGCCGGTGCGCGCGGACGTAGCCGTATCTGGAATTGCCGCGCCGGTACATTTTCGTCGTTGCGCTCTGCGCAATGGAGCGCCGCGCCGGTACTCATCACATGGACGGAATTGGCGACCAGGCGCGCGCGATTGCCCGCGTCGTCTTCGTGCGTGATTGCGCCCGAACGTACCCACGTGACGATCTCGACGTCGCGGTGAGCGCGCAGGCCGAAGCCCGAGTGCGGCGCGAACTCGACGTCGTTCCACACGAGGAGTGGACCGAACGGCGCTTCTCCGGCGCGCCCGGATTCGCTCACGCGGAAATGCTGGCGCACGTCGACACCTTCGTGCCGGATCGCGGCAAGCGCAACAAAAGCGCGTCGTTCAATCATGACGGGACTCGGTACGCGTATGCCGGGCGCGGCGTGCGATCGTCGAAGACGCGTCCACCGCACCCAAGCCACGCTCAGATCTGTTGCTGGCCGCCATCGACAAACAATTCGATGCCGTTCACGAAGCTCGCGTCGTCCGAGGCCAGGAACAGCGCCGCGCTCGCGATCTCGCCCGGCTCGCCAAGGCGCCCCATCGGGATCTGGGCAGCCAGGTAATCGGCGAGCCCCTGGCGCTGAGCCGCATCGTCACCGGCGAGATCGAGCAGGCCGGGCGTGCGCGTCGCGCCCGGGCTGATCGTGTTCACGCGGACATGGCGCTCCTTGAGGTCGAGAATCCAGCTGCGTGCAAAGGCGCGCACTGCCGCCTTCGAAGCCGAATACACGCTGAACGCAGCGGTACCCGCGCTGCCCGCGGTCGAGCCGGTCAGAATCACCGACGCGCCATCGGCGAGCAGCGGGAGTGCCTTCTGCACCGTGAACAGCACGGCCTTCACGTTGCGGTCGAAGGTCTCGTCGTAGTGCGCCTCGGTAATGCTGCCCAGCGGCAGCATCGAACCGCCGCCGGCGTTCACGAACAGCACGTCCAGGCGTCCGTGCTCTTTCTTGATTTGCTCGTACAGCGCGTCGAGCTCATCGAGCCGGGTGGAATCCGACCGTACGCCGGTCGCCTTTCCGCCGGCTTCGAGAATGCCGGTCACGGCGGCATCGAGTTCGGCCGGGCGCCGGCCCGTGAGATAAACGTGCGCACCTTCGGCCGCGAAACGTTGGGCCGTGGCAAGGCCGATGCCGCTGGTTGCGCCGGTGACGAGTGCGATCTTGTTGTCGAGTTTGCGTGCCATGGTATTGCTCCTTTCGTGAGGTCAGTGGGTTCGCGACGCTGTTGCGTGCTGCGATGTGAGGAGAATATCGACGGCTCGATCATTTCGAAATAGAATTAATCGCAATCAAACGTTGCAGATATGCAAAGATGAGGAGCAATGGCGCAACTGCCAGACTTCGAGGGGCTCGCGATGTTCGCGAAGGTGGCCGAGCACGGATCGTTTGCGGCCGCGGCGCGCGCGACCGGGGTGTCCGTCGCCACCGTTTCGCGCGGTGTGGCCCGTCTGGAGAGCCGGCTGGGCGCGCGGCTTTTCAATCGCACGTCGCGCCAGCTGTCTCTCACGGAGTTCGGTCGGACGATCAGCGAGCAAGCCGGCGAGATCTATCGCCGGGCCGAGGAGGCGGAAAGCTCGGCACGCGAGATGTCGGTGCAGCCGCGCGGGCTGGTGCGTCTGGCTGTGCCGATGTCGTTCGGGCTGCGCTGGGTCGCGCCGTTGCTGCCGGGCTTCTTTCGCGCCTATCCGGAGGTGTCGATCGACCTGCATTTATCGGATGCGTCGGTCGATCTGATCGCCGAGGGATTCGACGCCGCGTTGCGCATCGCCGCGCTGCCGGATTCGTCGCTGGTCGCGCGGCGGCTGTGCGCCGTCACGCAATTCGTGGTGGCGTCGCCGGACTATTTGCGGCGCGAAGGGCGGCCCACGCATCCGCGCGAGCTGGCGGATCGTCCTTGCCTCTCGTACGCATATCGCGCGCGCAGCGCCGTATGGCGCTTCACGAACGACGTGGGCGACGAGGAGCCGGTCATGCCGACGGGGCCGCTGCGGGTAACGAACGCCGATGCGCTGTTGTCCACGCTGCTCGATGGCCTGGCGATCGCCGAGCTGCCCGAGTTCATCGCGGGCGAATATCTGGCCGACGGCCGTCTGGAAGCGATCCTCACCGACTGGTCGCTGACGAAGGGCGGTCTTTATTTCGTTACGCCGTCGGCGCGGGCGCGCCCCGCGAAGGTGACGGCGCTGTCCGACTACTTCGCCGAGCATCTGAGCGATCCGGTCTGGCGATGGCCGAAGTGATGTTGCGGCAGGTGGTCTGGTCAAGCGCTTCATTGCGTTCATGCAACGATCGCGAAGCCGACACAATCGATCGCGTAGCCGATAGTCGGCAGCCGGCAGCCGACTTGTGGTTCGCCGATCAGCTCGACCAGGGAAGTGGCTGTCCATCCGCGCGAGTTCGCGTTTCTCCGGGCAGTCGGTACTGAACGGAGCCGGAATCGGCCGGTTCGACCACTCCGGCCCCACCAGCGCGGGCCACGGCGGCACCCCAATTGCCCGCCCTTTCTCCGAAACCCGACACCCGCCAAGCCGCCCCGGGCCGGCCGTTCCCGGCCTCGCCCCGCACATTCCGTGGCCGATTTTGTCACCATGTGGGCCGGATATGACAATGAGAAACCGCCGCCGCGGCAGTACGATGGGGTCACGACGTCGCCTGACGCTGGCCGGTTTTGCCGCAGCCGCCTCGGGCCGCGCGCCTCATTCAACGCCTGATTGGAACATCGACCATGAGCTATAACGCCCCTGTCAAGGACATGCTGTTCGTGCTGAAGGAACTCGCGGGCATCGACACCGTTGCGCAGTTGCCGGGCTTCGAGGAAGCCGGCTACGACACGGCGCAGGCCGTGCTCGAAGAATCCGCGAAATTCTGCGGCGAGGTGCTGGCGCCGCTGAACGTCGAGGGCGACCGCAACCCGAGCAGCTGGAAGGACGGCGTCGTGACGGCGACGCCCGGCTTCGGCGCGGCGTTCCGCCAGTTCGTCGAAGGCGGCTGGCAGGGCCTGCAGCATCCGACCGAATACGACGGCCAGGGGCTGCCGAAGCTGATCGCGACGCCGTGCATCGAGATGCTGAATGCATCGAACCTGTCGTTCGCGCTGTGTCCGCTGCTCACCGACGGCGCGATCGAGGCGCTGCTGACGGCCGGCACCGACGAGCAGAAGCAGCGCTACGTGCCGAAGCTGATCTCGGGCGAATGGACGGGCACGATGAACCTGACCGAGCCGCAGGCCGGTTCGGACCTCGCGCTGGTGCGCTCGCACGCGGAGCCGCAGGGCGACGGCACGTACAAGGTGTTCGGCACCAAGATCTTCATCACGTGGGGCGAGCACGACATGGCGGACAACATCGTCCACCTGGTGCTCGCGCGCACGCCCAACGCGCCGGAAGGCGTGAAGGGCATCTCGCTGTTCATCGTGCCGAAGTTCATGGTCAACGACGACGGTTCGCTGGGCGCACGCAACGACGTGCACTGCGTATCGATCGAGCACAAGCTCGGGATCAAGGCGAGCCCGACGGCGGTGCTGCAATACGGCGACCACGGCGGCGCGATCGGCTATCTGGTCGGCGAGGAGAACCGCGGCCTCGAATACATGTTCATCATGATGAACGCCGCGCGCTTCGGCGTCGGGATGCAGGGGATCGGCGTGGCCGACCGCGCATACCAGAAGGCCGCCGAATTCGCGAAGGAGCGCGTGCAGAGCCGCCCGGTCGACGGCTCGGCGAAGCAGTCGGTGACGATCATCCATCACCCGGACGTGCGCCGGATGCTCGGCACGATGCGCGCGCTGACCGAAGGCGCTCGCGCGCTCGCCTATGTGGCTGCCGCGCACAGCGACATTGCCCACCGCCATTCGGACGAGGCGACGCGTACGCGTCATCAGGCAATCTACGAATATCTGGTGCCGGTCGTGAAGGGCTGGAGCACCGAGATGGTGAACGACGTGGCGAGCCTGGGCGTGCAGGTGCACGGCGGGATGGGCTTCATCGAGGAAACCGGCGCGGCGCAGTACTACCGCGATGCGCGGATCCTGGCGATCTACGAAGGCACGACCGCGATCCAGGCGAACGACCTCGTCGGCCGCAAGACGCTGCGCGACGGCGGCGCGGTCGCGAAGGCGCTGATCGCGGAGATCGGCGACACTGTCGCGGCGCTCGGCAAGCTCGACGGCGCGGCGGCCGCGTCGATGAAGGCGCAGCTTGAGAAGGGCGCGCGCGCGTTGTCGTCGGTGGTGGACTACGTGGTCGCGAACGCGAAGCAGGACCCGAACGCGGTGTTCGCCGGCAGCGTGCCGTACCTGAAGCTGGCGGGCGTGGTGCTGTGCGGATGGCAGATGGCGCGCGCGCTGCTGGCGGCGCACGCGAACCGCGCGCACGACACGGCGTTCTACGATGCGAAGATCGCGATCGCACAATGCTATGCGGAACACGTCCTCGTGCAGGCCGGCGCGCTCGAAGCATCGATCGTCGGCGCGAAGGGCAACGAGAGCGTGCTCGCGTTGACGGAAGACCAGTTCTGACCGTAACGGTCGGGGCGCAGGAGGAGACAGGATTTTGACCACACAGGACTTGCTCGCGCAATACGGCCCGCGCGAATCGATGGAATACGACGTCGTGATCGTCGGCGGCGGCCCCGCCGGGCTGTCGGCGGCGATCCGGCTCAAGCAGCTGGCCGCCGAGAAAGGCACCGAGATCGGCGTGTGCGTGCTCGAGAAGGGTTCCGAGATCGGCGCGCACATCCTGTCGGGCGCGGTGATGGACCCGCGCGCGATCACCGAACTGTTCCCCGACTGGAAGGAACGCGGCGCGCCGCTCGATGTCGCGGTGACGGAAGATCGCTTCCTGTTCCTGTCCGAGAACAGCGCGGTCACCACGCCCAACTGGGCGCTGCCCGCCAACTTCCAGAACCACGGCAACTACGTGATCTCGCTGGGCAACGTCACGCGCTGGCTGGGGGCACAGGCCGAAGCGCTGGGCGTCGAGATCTTCCCGGGCTTCCCGGCCGCCGAGATTCTCTACAACGACGACGGCTCGGTGAAGGGCGTCGCCACCGGCAACATGGGTGTGGGCAAGGACGGCGAGCCGACCGAGAACTTCCAGCTCGGCATGGAGCTGCACGCGAAGTACACGCTGTTCGCCGAAGGCTGCCGCGGCCACCTCGGCCGTCAGCTGATCTCGAAGTTCAAGCTCGACGCGAACGCGGATCCGCAGGCGTACGGGATCGGCATCAAGGAGCTGTGGGAGATCGATCCGGCCAAGCACAAGCCGGGCCTCGTGATCCACACGGCCGGCTGGCCGCTGAAGTCCGATACGTACGGCGGCTCGTTCCTGTATCACATGGACAACAACCAGGTGGTGGTCGGCTTCGTGGTGGGCCTCGGCTACACGAACCCGTACCTGTCGCCGTTCGAGGAATTCCAGCGCTACAAGACGCATCCGTCGATCCGCGCGTTCCTCGAAGGCGGCAAGCGCGTGTCGTACGGCGCGCGCGCGATCACGGCGGGCGGCCTGCTGTCGCTGCCGAAGACGGTGTTCCCGGGCGGCGCGCTGATCGGCGACGATGCGGGCTTCCTGAACGCGTCGCGGATCAAGGGCAGCCACGCGGCGATCAAGACCGGCATGCTGGCGGCCGATGCTGCATTCGACGCAGTGCAGGCCGGGCGCCAGAGCGATGAGCTCAATGCGTATCCGGACGCCTTCAAGCAATCGTGGCTGTACACGGAGCTGTACCGCGCGCGCAACTTCAAGCAATGGATGGCCAAGGGGCTGTATCTCGGCACGCTGATGGTCGGGCTCGAGCAGAAGGTGATGGGTGGCAACGTGCCGTGGACGCTGCACCACAAGCATGCGGATCACGAGATGCTGAAGCCCGCATCGGAATACACGCCGATCGAGTATCCGAAGCCGGACGGCAAGCTGACGTTCGACCGGCTGTCGTCGGTGTTCATCTCGAACACGAACCACGAGGAGAACCAGCCGGCGCATCTGACGCTGAAGGATGCGAGCGTGCCGGTGAACGTGAACCTGCGCACGTACGCGGGGCCGGAGGCCCGCTTTTGCCCGGCGGCCGTGTACGAGTTCGTGAAGAACGACGACGGCGGCGATCGGCTGGTAATCAACGCGCAGAACTGCGTGCACTGCAAGACCTGCGACATCAAGGACCCGACGCAGAACATCGTGTGGGTCACGCCGGAAGGCGGTGGCGGGCCGAATTACCCGAACATGTAACGCAACGCATCCCCGCGCCCGCGGGCGCGAACGAACCGGAGTGAGACGATGAGCAATGCAGCGAAGGAAGTCGTGGTGGTGAGCGGTGTCCGTACCGCGATCGGCGATTTCGGCGGAAGCCTGAAGGATTTCTCGCCGACCGATCTCGGCGCGAAGGTCGTGAGCGAAGTGCTGTCGCGCGCGAACGTGTCGGGCGATGCGGTCGGGCATGTCGTGTTCGGCCACGTCGTGAACACCGAACCGAAGGACATGTATCTCGCGCGTGTCGCGGCGATCAACGGCGGCGTCGCGCAGCACACGCCGGCGCTGACCGTGAACCGTCTGTGCGGCTCGGGCCTGCAGGCGATCGTGTCGGCCGCGCAGACGATCATGCTCGGCGATGCCGACATCGCGATCGGCGGCGGCTCGGAGAGCATGAGCCGCGCACCGTACACCGTGCCGGCCGCGCGCTTCGGCCAGCGCATGGGCGACGCGAAGCTCGTCGACATGATGCTCGGCGCGCTGCACGACCCGTTCCAGACGATCCACATGGGCGTGACGGCCGAGAACGTCGCACGCAAGTACGGCATTTCGCGTGACGCGCAGGATGCGCTCGCGCTCGAATCGCATCGTCGCGCGGCGCGCGCGATCGCCGAAGGCCGCTTCAAGGATCAGATCCTGCCGATCTCGATCCGCACGAAGAAGGGCGAGGTCGCGTTCGACACCGACGAGCACGTGCGTCACGACGCGGGCCCGGACGATTTCTCGAAGCTGAAGCCGGTGTTCGCGAAGGAAGACGGCACGGTGACGGCCGGCAACGCGTCGGGGATCAACGATGCGGCCGCCGCGGTGCTGATGATGAGCGCGGATGCCGCGCGTGCGCAGGGCGTGAAGCCGCTCGCGCGTCTGGTCGCGTATGCACACGCGGGCGTCGATCCGGCGTACATGGGCATCGGCCCCGTGCCGGCCACGCAGAAGGCGCTCGAGCGCGCGGGCCTGAAGATCGGCGATCTCGACGTGATCGAGGCGAACGAGGCGTTCGCGGCCCAGGCGTGCGCGGTCACGCAGGAGCTCGGTCTCGATCCGGCCAAGGTCAACCCGAACGGCTCGGGCATTTCGCTCGGCCACCCGATCGGCGCGACGGGCGCGTTGATCACGGTCAAGGCGCTGTACGAGCTGAAGCGTATCGGCGGGCGTTATGCGCTCGTGACGATGTGTATCGGCGGCGGCCAGGGCATTGCGGCGATCTTCGAGAACATCTGATAATCGAACGCTCAGCACCCGAACATACAGGAATCGTCATGGCCATTGAAACCGTCGGCGTCGTAGGCGCCGGAACCATGGGCAACGGCATTGCGCAAACCGCCGCCGTTGCAGGACTCAACGTCGTGATGATCGACGTTACCGATGCGGCGCTCGACAAGGGCGTCGCCGCGCTGAAGGGCAGCCTCGAGCGGCTCGTGTCGAAGGAGAAGCTCACCGCGGGCGCACGCGACGCCGCGCTCGCGCGCATCACGACGTCGACCGATTACGCGAAGCTCGCCGCGGTCGACATCGTGATCGAAGCCGCGACCGAAAACGTCGAGCTGAAGAGCCGCATCCTGAAGCAGATCGAAGCGGTCGCGCGGCCCGATGCGATCATCGCGACCAACACGTCGTCGATCTCGATCACCGCGCTCGCGGCGCTGCTTGCCGATCCGTCGCGCTTCGTCGGCATGCACTTCTTCAACCCGGTGCCGCTGATGCCGCTCGTCGAGATCATCCGCGGGCTGCAGACGAGTGACGCGACCGCGTCGGCGGTGCGCGCGCTCACCGAGCGTTTCGACAAGTCGCCGATCGGCGTGCGCAACGCGCCGGGCTTCGTCGTGAACCGGATCCTCGTGCCGATGATCAACGAAGCGTTCTTCGTGCTGGCAGAAGGCATCGCGTCGGCCGAGGAGATCGACGCGGGGATGAAGCTCGGTGCGAACCATCCGATCGGGCCGCTCGCGCTGGCCGATCTCGTCGGGCTCGACGTGTGCCTCGCGGTGATGGACGTGTTCCTGAAGGACTTCGGCGACACGAAGTATCGTGCGTGCCCGCTGCTGCGCGAGATGGTGTCGGCAGGAAGGCTCGGGCGGAAGACGGGGCGGGGGGTGTACGACTACAGCGCATGATGCGAGCGTCGGGCGCGGGTGGCGTGTACGCTTTCGCGTGAATCCGGCGACGGCATGAAACCGGCGTGAAGGCAGGTTTGGCACCGCACCCCGGAGGTCGGATCTCGATCCGGCCTCCGGGGTGTTTTCTTGACGCCATTCGCGGCGTAGCCGCACGCTGCGTGGCGCCGAACGGACCGTTAGCCGGAAACGGCGTTGCCGGTATCGGCCACATAGTTTGCGATACTGAAGAATCGATAGTCGCTCAGCAGATCCGGTGCCGGGAACCCCTCCGGATGAATCCGCCCATAAATCGGGCTGTCGGGGCGCAGGCCAGCCAGGGTCAACGCGAGTGTGAATTCGTTGAACGGCGCCATGAATTGGCGCGACACGAAATGCATGCCCCAGTTGAATACCGACGGAAGCTGCTCGGTGCGCAACCACGTGTCCGGCCCACCCGGCGCACGCGCGCAAAGATTCTCCGCCCACGGGCTATGCCCTTCCACGATGAGAAAGCCATGCTTCGCGTGGCGCTTCCAGCGGGTCAGGAAATCGATGAGATCCGCCGCCGCCACGTAACCGGGAACAAGGCCTTCCGCATCGCTGTATGCTACCTTGAACGCGCTTTTGATCCGATCGAGCTCGATCGGGTATTCGGCCTGCTCCGATACCGTCAGCATGCCCGGATAGTACTGGTCGACGACCGCGCGCAGGCGCGCTCGATCGACGGTGCGGAGGTGGCGCTCGAGGATCGCTTCGGCGGCGTCCTTGCGACGGATGCTCAGCCGGCGGTTGTGGACCAGGAACATGAAGGTATGCAACAAGTCGCTCAGTCGCGCCGGGCGCACGCTGCCGTCCGGCTGCCTGACGGTCAGGCCGCTTTCGGCCACGGCTTCGTCGTAGCGGTCGGGCTGGGAAATGTCGGCGGCGATCACGCGTACCTGCACGCCGGAGATGTCCGTCAGTGCAGACAGCGTGGCGGCTGCGCGGCCGCGCGCGGATTCGTTGTAGTCCGCGCCGATCACGAGCAGCGGATAGGCCGCGAGGTGCCGGCCGCGCCGCGTCGACGTAATGACGTATTCCGCCAGGCGCTTCAGCGCGCTGCCGTCGCCGCAGCCCATGTCCGCGATGCCGGCCGGCTGGCGATCCAGCGGCGTGTCGTCGAACAACTTGCGCAGGATTTTTGTCGTGATTTCCTGCGACGCCGGCCCGGACCCGGCGCCGCTCGACGCATACACGTTCATCACGCGATCGATGTGGCCGTCGCTATCGATATCGAGCGGATCGGGGTTGCGGAACAGGAGTTCGTCGAGCAACGCATACGAACGCAGATAGGACGCGGGCAACCCCGCGTAAGGGGCGGCAATCGGACGGTGAATCCGCCCAGCCTCGGTGAGGCGCACCTTCTCCCGATCGATTTCCGCCATGCCGAACTTGCACATCAGCGCCCATGCCGCGTGCAGCACGACAGGATCGGCCTGCGTCCAGGCGCCGACCGCGACCCCGTCGGGCTGCTGGTCGAGCTTGCCGAGGATTCCGGGTGCCGATTGCGTGTACTGGCCATCCGGCTGCCTGTCGAACACCGGCATATCGAGCGCGACCCAGGTCGGGCCGAGCAACAGGCCGTCCATCGCCGTGCGCAGCTGTCCATTCACCTGGCGCTCCAGATCGTTGGCCGGAATCGGAAGCTCCGGCCAACCCGCTACGCAGAGCCGCGCGAGCTGTGCATACAGCGCGCTGTCGTCGGCCGCGATGCGCGTTCGGTGACACAGGGCGTGCAGATGCTGGAGCACCGACGTGGCACTCGCCAGTTGCTCGAACAGCGGACGGGTGTGCTCGACGCACGCGACGACATATTCACCGGCCGGGGTGAGCGCATATTCGGCGTCTTCGTCGCCGCGATCGAGGGTCAGCCAGCCGGCCAGGCTCAACAGGTTGAGGGCGCCCCACAGAACCCCCAGGTTACGAGTCGGGTCGGGCTGGCGGGTCTTTGCGAATGCGCGCATCGCGCGGGGCGCTCCGGCCCGCAGGCCGCGGAACGCGCCGGCAAACACCAGGCGCGCCAGCGTCGGCACCAGCACGATACCGTTCGCCCAGTTGCAACTGCGCGTATAGGCCATTACGCGCTGAGCGTCGTGTCGGCCGATGCGCAGCGTGGCTGCATGCGTGTGTTGCTCGAGCTTGACCGGCAGCTCCATGTCGAGCACCTCGACGCCGATCGTGGTGCCGGCCGACAGGCCGAGCAATGTGCGTGTTTCGTCGGGATAGGCGTCGAGATAGTGTTCGAGCTGCCGGGCCAGTGCGGTGGTGGAATCACCAAGGTCGAATCGGGCGTGCATGTTGGACGGTCTCACAGGGTCGAAGGTTGGGCTGCAATGGATGAAGCTGCATCCGAATCGGCGTGCGCTACGGCAACGGCCGGCGCGGCGCCGTGAGTCCGGGGCGCAAGATGGGCGGCCAGCGCACGAATGGACGGGTAGTCCCAGACCGCGGACGGATCGACCGTCACGCTGAACGTCTCGCTGAAAACGATCGTCATTTCGACGGCGAGGATCGAGTCGAAGCCGATTTCGGCGAACGTCGATTCGCGCGTCAATCGAAGCTTGCGATGCTTGAGGCGCTCGCCCAGCCACGCGATGAGCCATTGTTCGACGGCATGAATCTGTTGGCGATCGAACAGGCTTGCCGGCTCACTCACGATCGGGGTTGCGGCCGAACCGGCGTCTTCGCCGGCTGGCGCGTCGGGCGCGCGGGAGACCGAACGCGCGTCGGCATTGGGGTCCAGCAACGGATCGACGAGTTGGCTTGCGCCCGGGATCGTTTGCTCGATCGAGCCGATCTCGAACCCGATGCGCGCTGCCCAGTCGTTCAGTTCCCCTGTCGTGGACAACGCAGATCGCAGGCCGACCTGCCGTTGCGCCGCCTCGATCGCGAGTTCGTACTGGCTCTGCGCCCAGCGCAGCGTGCCGTCGCCGATGTGCTGCTGCGCAGCCGCGCGTTCGGTCACCGCCAGCAGCAATCCCCATTGCGCGATCGTGCCGAGCCAATAATTGACCCACACGGCAGCGTGCGCGGTGCCGTCGAGTTTCGACGCATTGGCGAGCCCGTCTTGCGCCAGCTGTGCGCCCAGTTCGCGCAGCTCCCTGGCCAGCGCACCGGCGCTCAGCGCACGCTCCAGATAGCGCAGCAAATCGTCGCTCCCGTTGAGCAGACGACTGCCCAGGTGAACCAGCAGCGTTTCGGTCGGCCCCTCGAAGATGCGGGTCAGGCGCGCGTCCCGGAAGATCTGCGGTGCCAGGTTGGTCTCGATATAACCGCGGCCACCCAGGAACTGCATCATCTCGTCAGCGGATTGCGACAGCAGCTCGGAGCCGAGAATCTTCGAAATCAGGAGACAGTCTTCAGGCACCGCGACGCCGAGGTCCAGTTCGGCGGCCAGGTGCTCGACCAGCGCATCGAGCCCGTCGATGCGGTCACGCAGCTCGCCCAGGCGCAGGCGGCTCAGCGGGTTGTCCAGCAGGAGGCCTGTGCCGACCTGGCGCCGCGCTCCGTAGCGATGCATCAGCTGCGCACAGCGCTTCATTCCGCCCACGCAGACGGCAGCGATGCCAAGGCGCGCGATGTTCATCGCGTGCTGCGCCACGAGCATCCCCTGGCCGATGTCGCCGAGCCGGTATGCGTCGCTGATTCGTGCCCGATCCAGATGGAGCGAATTCTGGATCATGCCGCGCACGCCCATCGTCAGCTCCTCGGCACCGATCCGCACGCCTGGCGTGCCGGGGCGCACCGCCAACCCGACCATTCCGGTGCCGTCGGCCTGCCTCGCGAACACGTTGATGATTCCCGCCCATGCGGATGAGCCGCTCCAGCGCTTGTTCCCCGTGACCAGCCAGTCGCCGGACTCGGTGCGCTGTGCGCGGGAGGCAATCGCGCGCACATGCGAGCCCGCGGCCGGCTCCGTGATCGCGAATGCGGCGAGCATCCGACCGCTCGCGAGGCTCGGCAGCAATTCCTCGCGCAATGGTGGCTGCGCATGCTGCATGATCGGCAGGATCCCGAGCGTGTTGTTCAGCGCGACAAAGAAAGCCAGCGTCGAATCGATCGCGGCCAGCTGCGCAAACACGCGCAACATGTCGCGCTGGCCGAGGCCGAGGCCGCCATGCGAACGGTCGATCGGCATGCCGAGCAGGCCCCGATTCCCGAAATCGAGCACGACGTGCGGCGGAATGGTGCGACGCTCGTCCATGGTTCGCGAATCGATCCGCGTGCGCGCGTAGTGCCTGAGCCAGTCGTTCAGTTCGTCGACGGTGGCGCTTTCATCACGCCGGCGATCGTTGGCCGCCGGCTGGTCGGCAACAGCTGTCGGGCGTGCGGGCTGCCGGCGATCGGGCGCGGGCGTATGTACACCGCCCTCGACGTCCCACTGCGCGAGGATCGTCAGCGCGCCGTCGTGCAGCTGCGTGCGGCACGTGCTGCGGCGCACCTTGCCGCTCGACGTTTTC
This sequence comes from Burkholderia ambifaria AMMD, assembly GCF_000203915.1. Classification (NCBI taxonomy): domain Bacteria; kingdom Pseudomonadati; phylum Pseudomonadota; class Betaproteobacteria; order Burkholderiales; family Burkholderiaceae; genus Burkholderia; species Burkholderia ambifaria. The sequence continues at coordinate 234,523 of NC_008392.1, read as the reverse complement.
GGCACGCTACCGGGCGACACCAGCACGATCGCGCTCGGGCCGATGTCGAGGCGGTTCCAGATAGCCTGGCGAATCGCGTCGATGAAGCTGTCGAGATTGCCCTTGCGCTGCGTGCGCTCGACTTCCGCCACGACGATCAGGCGCTCCGCGTCGACCTGATCGTCCATGAAGGCCGCGCAACCGTTCGGCACGAGTTCCGGCACGCCGACGATCAGCGCGTACTCGATGTCCTCCGAGTAGTAGTTGCGGCCGGCCAGGATCACCATGTCCTTGAGCCGGCCGGTGACGTAAAGCTCGTCGCCCAGAATGAAGCCGAGATCGCCGGTGCGCATGAACACCTGATCCCGATGGCCCGCCAGACTGTGCTGGAAGGTCGAATGCGTCTGCTCGTCCAGATGCCAGTAGCCGGCGGCGACGCTCGGGCCGGCCACGCAGATTTCGCCGATGGTCCGATCGGCGCAACGCTCGTTCGTTTCCAGGTCGCGCACGATCACGTGTTGTTCGCCGTCAGTGCGACCCACGCTGACCAGGACCCGTTCGCCCGGACGATCCAGCGGCTGCGGCGACACGCCCAGGAATTCGCCGCGCACCACCACGGATTGCCGCTGGAGCGCAGCCTGGTCGACGCATAGCGTCCGGATCGGATGCTGCTTCGCGCGACCGGCGACGTACAGCGTTCCCTCCGCCAGCCCGTAGCACGGCAGAAAACCGTCGGCAGCGAAGCCTGCGGCGGCGAAGCGCTGCGCAAAATCGGTCAAGGTGCTGGCGCGCACCGACTCGGCGCCGTTATAGGCGACCCGCACGCACGACAGGTCGAGCGTCGCCAGCTGTTCGTCGGAGATCCGCCGGCAGCACATCCGGTATGCGAAATCCGGAGCGCCCGTCAGATCCGCACGGTACTGGCTGATCGCACGCAACCACAGGTACGGATGCTGGATGAAGCGTTCCGGGGCCATCAGCACGCTCCGGAAGCCGCCGTAGAGCGACGTCAGGATCACGCCGATCAGGCCCATGTCGTGGTATGGCGGCAGCCAGCTGACGATCGTGCTCTGCTCGTCGTAGGCGAGCCATTCGCGCATCAGCCCCAGGTTATGCATCAGGTTGCCGTGCGACACCATCACGCCCTTGGGGCTGCCGGTGGTTCCCGACGTGTATTGCAGAAAGGCGATCCGGGATGGCTGCACGCTGGCGGGCGAAGGCACGGGATCCAGCACCTGCGCGCCCCCGACGTCGAGCAGCGTGCTGCCGGATGCGTCGGTATCGGCAAGCCAGGTCGCGCAGCGCGCATGGTCCTCGGCCGAACACAGAATCGTGTTCGCGCCTGCGTTCTCGACGATGCCGGCGATCCGCACCATATGCTGCTTGTTGCGCGGCGGGTAGACGGGAACTGCGATCGCGCCCGCATACAGGCACCCCATGAAGGCGCTGACATAGTCGAGCCCCGGCCGGCACAGCAGCAGGACCCGGTCGCCGATGTCGATCGCGTTCTGCTGCAGCAGCGCGGCGACCCGGCGAGCGCGTGCGTCGAGTTCCGCGAAGGTCATCGATTCGGCCTGTTCCTGTTCGGGCGGTCCGCTCAGGAACACGTAGGCGGTTTTGTCGCCGAGTGTGGCGGCCCGGTTCTGAAGCAATTCGCTAAGCGTGGTCGGCAAGGTCGCAGTGGTCATGATGTCGTCGGAAGAGGAATGAAAACAGCGAGCAGCGGCCTGACGCCGGCCGGCGCCCATGCGTTGCCGCGGCGGGAATCGGTAGGAGGCTATTCGGCGCGATGGAACAGATCGATCATGTGCATCATGCTTTTGAGATGCAGGAAATGCGGCACCACCCGTTCGCTCCTTGCCGCATAACGCGCAGTCCACTGGTGGGCCAGTTCGTGCGTGGCGGTGGCGTTGCCGCGAACCGCGCGTGCGTCGGCCTCGCGCGCATCGAGGCACGTACGTGCATGCCGCACGGCCGATCGGGCAAGCTCGCCGGTGAGGATGCCGTGATGCCCCAATGCGAGCCGCGGCGCCTGCAGTTGCTCGATGACGTCCAGCGTGTGCCGATACGCAAACAGGTCCTGAAAGACCAGCGGCAGCCAGCTGGTGGCGCCTTGAAATTCGCCGAGCGCATCCGACACGAAACCGATGTCCAGCTGCGGGCAGTAGTAGCCGAACTGGCAACGGCTGTGGCCCGGCAGCGCGATCGTGCGAATCTGCATCCCGTCGCCGATGTCGAGCTGCGTGTCCGGATTGACCGGGTAGAACGGCAGATCGGATAACTCGGTGAAATCGACGCCGACGGCGGGATCCCACGACCGTGACGCTTGCGCGTCGAGCTGACGGATGGTTCGGCAGGCCGACGGGCTCTGGAACGCATCGAACGCGTCGGGAGAACCGGATACATGGAGCCACGGCATGCGCGACTTGAGCGTCATCAGCAGGCTGCAATGGTCATAGTGCGAGTGGGTGATCAGCCAGTAGCGCAAATGCCGGATGCCGCCAAAGTCCCGCAGCAGGTCGTGAAGCTGCTGCCACACGAGCTCCGTCATGCCGCTCAGGCCACCCTCGATCAGCGTCGCGGCCTCGTCGTTGACGATCACGTACAGCGGCACGTCGGCCGTGCCGACGAGGGCCAGCCGCTGATCGATCCACCCCGGGGAAGCGTTCAGCATGTCGTTCAGCTCCGATAGAGCGCACAGGCCCATGTCGCGCCCGCGCCGTAGGTCACGAAGAGGTTGAGCTGCCCGGCCGGCATGCGGCCTAGCTCGCGTGCGATGGCGAGCGCGACTGGAAACGCCGCGCTCGCCATGTTGCCCAGCTGATCGACGGAAATCATGCACCGCTCGCGGGGCAGCCCGAGTTGCCCGATGACCGCGTCGAGGATGCGCAGGTTCGGCTGGTGCGGCACGACCAGACCGATATCGGACATCGTCAGCCGGTGCTTGTCGAGCATTTGCCGGCACGCGTCGACGATGCGCCGCGTGGCGTCTTCGAACATCGGCTTGCCTTTCATCCGGAAATGGTGCCGGCCGGCCGCGATGTCGTCTGCGTCGATGAAGCGTGGGCGTCGCGCGCCGGGCGCTTCCGTGCTGAGCAGGTCGAACTGGGTGCCGTCGGCGCCGAGCGTCAGGTCGATCAGCCCGTGCGCCGGGTGGTCCGTCGCTTGCAGCAGCAGCGCGGCGGCGCCGTCGCTCAGCAGGATCGACAGATTGCGGCCGGCATTGCTGGAGTCGATCCGCCGCGACAGGGCTTCGGCGCAGATCAGCAGCACGTTGCGATACAGGCCGCTCGCGAGGAAGTGACGCGCGATCTCGATCCCGTAGAGCCCGCCGCTGCATTGCGCGCGGATATCGAAGCACGGAATCTCCCGCAATCCGAGCCGGGGCTGGATGTAGCACGCTTGCGACGGATCGTGGTGATCCGGCGACAGCGTATTGACGATCAGCAGATCGACGTCGCGCGCCGTCACGCCGGCATCGGCCATCGCCCGTTCCGCGGCCGGGCAGGCGAGATCCGCCAGATGCTGATCGGGAGCGAGATAGCGTCGCGCCACGACGCCGGTTCGTTCGCGAATGAACGCGTCGCTGGTGTCGATCATGCCGGCGACTTCGTCGTTGCTGACGATCCGGTCCGGCAGTGCGTGGCCCATCCCGGCGATGACGAGTCTGGCGGTCATGTCCGCACCTCCTGTTCCGTCACGGCGGCGACGGCATCGCCCGCATCGCCCGCATCGGTCACGACGGTTTCGCCCCAGCGCCACAATTGCGCGCCGAACCCCCAGCCGGCGCCTGCGCCGGCAATCACGACCAACGATCCCGGCCGGATCACGCCTTCCCGGATCGACTCGTACAGCGCAAACGGCACGGCGGCCGACACGAGGCACGCACAATCGGCCACGCGAATCACGTATTGGTCGGGCTTGAGCCCGAGCCGCTGCGCCCATGCGCGCACGAGCAGCGCCGACGGCTGATGGAACACCATCGCATCGATGTCGGCGATGCCCGTTCCGCTTCGGTGCAACAGCCGCTCGACGATATCGGGAATGGCCACCGGCATGAAACGCGAGATCGCCTCCTGCGCTTCGGGCTTGAGCGTGAAATACACGCCGAACGGGTTGTCGGCGTCGGTTGCCGCGTCGTCAGCCGCCGCCCGCGCATTGCGCCACTGCATCGTCACGAGGTCGTAGCGGGTTGCATCGCTGTGATACGCGGCATCCAGCCAATCGGCGCCATCGGGATTGGCCGGCTCGGCGACGAGCACGGCCGCGGCCGCGCCATCGCCGAAGTTCGTCGACGATTTACTGGTGTAGTCGACCACGGCCGACATGCGCTCCGACGAGCACACCAGCGCCCGCTTCACCCGTCCCTGCTTGATGAGGTTGGTGGCGATCTGCAGTTGCAGCACGAAACTCGCGCATTCCATCTCGACATCGGCATCGAGCGCGCGCGTGGCGCCGAGCCTGTCGCGCAGCGCACGCGCCAGCCGCGGCGCGAAACGGCGCCGGCCGTCGGCGAGCGAGACGAACGGCGACGTCATGTTGAACAGCACCAGATCGAGTTCGGCGGCTTCCACGCCGGCACGGGCGAGTGCGTCGCGGGCCGTGCGCTCGGCCAGCGCAAGCTCGGATTCGCCGGCATCGGGATCGATCATGTAGCGCGATTCGATGCCCCAGAATTGCCACCATTCCGACGGAATGGGCTCGACGCCCGCGAAGACGGGATCGTCGTTGGGTACCTGGCGTGCCGGCAGGCGGCACGCAAGACTTGCGATTCGGACGTTGTGCACCATCAGATCTCCATCGTGCTGCAGGCGATGCGCGGCCTGAACGGATCCAGCGTCATGGCGACCACCGTACGTTCATCGTCACGCAACGACCTCGAATGTGCGACGCGGGACGCGAGCCACGCGGGCAACTGGAACGGGTTCGGGATGTCCGTCGAACCGGCGACGACATCGACGTGGAAATCGCGACCCACGCCGGTGACGATCGATGGCCATCCACTCAACCACGATTCGCAAAACAGCGTGGCGACGCGCCGGTCGATGCGGCTCTGCACCGCATCGACCATCGCGCGCAGCGCGGTGGCCGCATTGGCCGGTTCGGCGTCGAATCGACCGGTTGCGTGATCGAACCGGCTCTCGAAGCGGGCCAGTGACAGGATGCCGTTCACGCGCCGGGCGGGAAGCGCGTCGAGCGTCGCGAACGGGGGCGACTCGAGATCCGCGTAGCGGCTGGCATACACTCGGTCATGGCCGGCAGGCGTCAGGACGATCGCCCCCGCGCCGTCGGCGAAGCCGCTCGTGGCCACCTGTTCGACGTCCGCGAGCGCCTCCGCGCGAACGACGAGCGCGCGTCGATAGCCGAGCTGTTTGCAATGGCTTTGCGCGAGATCGAGTGCGAGCGTCCAGTCCGCGTCGAGCAGATCGAATACGGCCGCATGTCGCGCACGCAGATCGCGCTGCACCGGGTGCGCCAGCCGCGGCCCGGCGATCGTCGGTGCGTCCGCCATCCGGCTGGGAGAAATCGACAGGCTGACGATCAGATCCAGTTCCGACGGCAGGCAACCGGCTTGCAGCAGCGCCTGCCTGGCTGCCTTGATCGCGTAATCGTTGGCGCAGGATTGCGCCGTGGTCGCTCGGTCCGGAATGGCCACCGCGGCTCCGAGAATTTTCATAGGGTATGTTCGTTCTGGACTGCTTGATTCAGGGGACGCGTCACGCCATGACCCGCCTGCCGGAGCACGGCGCGACGCAATTTGCCCGATTCGTTGCGCGGCAAACTGCAGGCGTGGTAGGCAATACGATGCGGACATTTGTACGGCGCAATCACGCTCTTGACGTGCTGCTGCAGTTGCATCGTCAACGCTTCCGAGCCGTCGACGCCAGGTCGCAGCACCACGTGCGCGCAGATGAGCGTGCCGCCCCGTTCGTCGATCTGGCCGACGACGCCGCATTCGGCGATATCGGGATGGCGCAGCAGCGCCTGCTCCACTTCGCCGGGAGACACCGTGTAGCCGGAGCTGATGATCATGTCGTCCGCGCGCGCCTGATAGAACAGATAGCCGTCCTCGTCCAGGTAGGCGCTGTCGCCCGTCAGGTTCCAGCCGTACTTGACGTAGTCGCGTTGCCGCGTGTCATTCAGGTAGCGGCACCCGGTCGGCCCCTGCACGGCCAGATAGCCGATTTCGTAGGGCGGCAGGCATTGGCCGTGCTCGTCCACGACGGCAAGGCGGTAACCGGGCACCGCCTTGCCGATCGCGCCGTTCTTCGCGCCGGTGTCGCCTGTCGACGCGAAGATATGCAGCATCTCGGTCGACCCGATTCCGTCGATCAGGTGCAGGCCGGTGCGCTCCTGCCATGCGTCGCGCGTCCACGACGGGAGCGCCTCGCCCGCCGACACGCATTTGCGCAGGGACGACACGTCATGCCTGTCGAGATGGTCGAGCATGGACCGATAGGCCGCCGGTGCCGTAAACAGGATGCTGACCCTGTGCCGGTCGATGGCGGCCAGCAGCCGTTCCGGGCTCGCTTTCGGCAACAGCACGACGCTCGCGCCGACACTGATCGGAAACAGCAGCAGCGCGCCGAGCCCGAACGTGAACGCGAGCGGCGGCGATCCGCAGAACACGTCATCGGCGGTGGGCCGGAGCACGTGCTCCGGAAAGCAGTGGCAGGCTGCCATCACGTCGCGATGAAAATGGACGGTTGCCTTCGGTTCCCCGGTCGTCCCCGATGTGAACGCGATGAGGCAAGGATCGTCCGCGCGCGTGTCGGCGGCCGCGAATTCCGCTGAATAGCCATCGAGCCAGCGCGCGTGCGGATGCGTGTCGTCCGTCTCGTAGCGTCGAACTTCGCCGCGCCACTGCACGCTCGCCATCGCCCCGTCGAGCTCGGTCGACAGACCGGCTTCGCAGATGACGTGCGTGACCCGGGCTCGCCCGATGATGGTCGACAGCTCTCCCGCGCGCAGCTTCGGCATCGTCGCGACGGCCACGCCACCGGCCTTGACCACGCCGAACCACGCGGCGGCTAGCATCGGGTGATTGGTGCCGTGTAACAGCACTCGATTGCCGGCCACCAGGCCCGCATCGCGGACCAGCATGTTGGCGATCCGGTTGCCGGCATCGCGCAATTCGCGATACGACCACGCGATGCCCGACTCGGTCTTGATCGCAATGCGATCGCCCCAGCCTCGTTCTTCGACTGCGGTATCCAGCAGCGCGGCGGCGCAATTGAGAAACGGCGGAAACTGCAGCCCCGGCAACTCAAAGACAAACGTCGGCCAATCTTCGGCAGGGGGCAAGTTCGCGCGGCAAAAGTCATCCATCGTCAGCGCTCGCAAGAGGGTGAGTTTGAAGTTCGCGATAGCGGTGCGGCGCGGGCCGGGCCAGATGATCGGGCCCGGCCCGCCCGACCTGAATCGCGATGCCAAAGAGACGGCGTCGGGGCGGCAGGCACATGTCGACGGCCGACGCACGGAGAGCCCGGTCAATCACATGATGGCTTGCCGGTGTTTATGAATTGATTCCGTCTCATTTGATTTTAAAAATAAACAATAATCGAGCTATTTAGTGCGGATTGCTTGAAGTTGGAAATGCGTCGATCGATTCGGTTGGTTTAGAAAGTGTGCCGTAAGCTTAGCGGAAGTAAACTTGGAAAGTAAACGGTCATATGAGGGGGTGATTGGAATTATTTGTTGAAATCGATTCCATTAAGCGCCGACGTTTTATTGAATTAATCGATTTCGGTTAACCATCTTGCGATTTGTTGACTTCGGTGGAGCTGGTTGTCGGAGCACTGAATAAAGCGTCGGGAAGTTCATCAAGGCGAAACGAGCATCGCGTCACGAAGTAGATTGCTCCGCGCGAAAGGCGAAAGACCCGCGCTCTCATGACCAGCGGGGCTTGAGTCGATCTGGATGGAAAATCACGGGTTCGGGCGCCGGGGTCTCGGATTGCGCCCATATGGATTTGCGTAATTGTATTAACGAATATTTTATTTTAAGTGAGAAATCGGAATGTCTCGGTTCGAGGATTCGAGCACATCCTGGCTGTCAAGCACCGATAAATCTTCTGGCAACGCCCGCTTGAACATCGCGAAGATCTGCCGCGCGTGATCGCGTGGCGCACGGGCCGCCGCGATCATCATCAGCCATCAGCCATCAGCCATCAGCCATCAGCCATCTGCCGCGCCGCCCGCGTCGCGCGCCGCCGTTATCAGTAGTTTCCCCTACGCACCCCCCGTCAGGATTTTCCCCTACCGCACCATCCCGCGCACCGCACGCCCCACCGTGCCTCAGTCACCGCGCCATCCCGCACATCCGCGCAGGCATTGCGTTTTCGCGTCGTTCGCACCATTCCGCGCCATTCCCGCTTTGCCGCACGTTTTCGATGCATTACCAAAGGTATGGAAAAGCGCACAGAAAATGTATCGGGACCGATGTAATTGGATTGATACGCTGCGTTCACTGAATCAGCGCCGTCAACCAACGCAGGAGCGCATCGAGCCCGCGCGGCAAGCGGGCAATCGAAGGCGACTCGTCTGAAGTTCGCGGTTTCCATCACCAGCTAGTCGGGATGACAGAATGGCCCCAAATCTGACGTTTGCGCCGGGCGACGTACTTCCCCCCGGAGCACTCCATACCGACGGTGCGCCGTCGATCGCCCGGTCGAGCATCGCGACCGGAACCGACATCCTGACCGTCAAGCACCTGTCGAAGATCTTCGGTCCGAAGCCCGAGCGGGCGATCGAGCTGCTCAAGCGCGGTGTCGGACGCAACGAGATCTTCGCGGAAACCGGCAACATGGTGGCGGTCAACGACGTAAGCCTGAGCGTCAGGGCCGGCGAGATCTTCGTGATCATGGGCCTGTCGGGCTCCGGTAAATCGACGCTGGTTCGACTGCTCAACCGGCTGATCGAGCCGACATCCGGCCAGGTCGTGCTCGAAGGCCGCGACATCGCGCCGATGTCGACGCCGGAACTGCGCGACGTGCGGCGCCAGAAGATGGCGATGGTGTTCCAGTCGTTCGCACTACTGCCGAACCGCACCGTGATCGACAACATCGCCTACGGGCTCGAGGTCGCGGGCGTCAAGAAGGCGCAGCGCTACGAGGTGGCGCGTGCCGCGCTGGAGCGCGTCGGCCTCGGGTCGTACGAGAAGCTGCTGCCGAGCGAGTTGTCCGGCGGCATGCAGCAGCGCGTGGGGCTGGCTCGCGCGCTGGCGGTGAATCCGTCGGTCCTGCTGATGGACGAGGCGTTCTCGGCGCTCGATCCGCTGATCCGCTTCGAAATGCAGAACGAGCTGTTGCGCCTGCAGAAGGAAGAGCAGCGCACGATCGTGTTCATTTCCCACGATATCGAGGAGGCGGTGAAGATCGGCGGCCGCATCGGGATCATGAAGGACGGCCGCCTGATCCAGGTCGGCACGCCGGCCGAACTGATCCAGACGCCGGCGGATGCATACGTGCAGGACTTCTTCCGCAACGTCGACGTGTCGCGCTTCCTGAAGGCGTCCAGCCTGATGACGACGATCGGGCGCGGGCTGCTTCGGTGCGATGCGGCGGCGCCGTCCGACCGCTACCTGAACCAGCTGATCGACAGCGGCGCGGAATGCGGTTACGTGTGCGACGAGGCCGGCCATTATCTGGGCTGCGTCACGCCCGCCACGCTGCACCGCTCCGGTGCGCGACCGATCCGCGAGGCATTCCTGCACGACTTCAACGCGGTTTCGATCGATACGGATCTTCATCGGCTCGCGTCGATCGCGCTGACCCAGGAGCACGACGTGCCGGTGACGGACGCGGCGGGACAACTGGCGGGCGTCGTGTCCTGCCGGACGATACTCAAGCAGATGATGCAACGGAGGGCAGCATGAATGCGTCGGTGATCGGCAAGTTTGCGGAAAATGTCGTCAACTTTCTGTTTCTGCATTTCCGCGTCGGCTTCGACACGTTCTCGGCGGGGCTCGGCGCGGTCGTGAAGCTGCTCGAGGACGGCCTGGCCGCCGTGCCGTTCATCGCGATGGTCGTGATCCTGGTCGGACTCGCGCTCTGGCGTCGCGGCATCGCGTTCTCGATTTTCGTCGGCCTCGCGCTGCTCGTCATTCACTACATGGGCTTGTGGGCGCAGACGGTCTCGACCCTCGCGCTCGTAACCGCGGCGACGTTCTTCAGCCTGGTGATCGGCGTGCCACTCGGGATCTGGGGCGCGCGCAACAACCGGATCGGCATGATCCTGCGCTCGCTGCTCGACTTCATGCAGACGATGCCCGCGTTCGTGTACCTGATCCCGGCCGTGATCCTGTTCGGGCTCGGACGCGTGCCGGCGGTGATCGCGACGATCGTATTCGCGATGCCGCCCGTCGTGCGGCTGACGACGCTCGGCATCCGGCAGGTCCGCGAGGAACTGATCGAAGCCGGCCGCTCGTTCGGCAGCACCGACTGGCAGCTGCTGTGGAAGATCCAGCTGCCGAACGCGCTGCCGTCGATCATGGCCGGCGTGAACCAGACGATCATGATGGCGCTGTCGATGGTGGTAGTCGCGTCGATGATCGGCGCGGGCGGCCTCGGCGAGTACGTGCTGAGCGGGATCCAGCGCCTCGACATCGGGATCGGCTTCGAGGGCGGGCTCGGCGTCGTGCTGCTCGCGATCGTGCTGGACCGGCTGACGGAGAGCTTCGGCGTGAACGCGAAGAAAAAGAAGGCGCGGCCGGCCGCGCGTGCAGGCAAGGCAGGCCCGCAGGGCGCGGCACGCACCTGATCGAAACGGCAGACGAAGGCAGTTGACGGAATGAAGCGCCGCGGCCACGGTGCCGCGGCGGAACCGGTGTAGCAGTGCGTGGAGACCAGAAACGCCGATCGAGGCGTTCCTCATCCTTGAAAGACTCGCGTGATTAACAAGGAGTACTATATGAATACCCATACGTTCAAATCGCTTCTGGCGAAACTTGCGGTGTCGACGGTGGTGGCCCGCAGCGCAGGTGTGGGCGTGGCGGTCGCGGCCGAGCCGGTCAAGATCGCGGTGACCAACTGGGCCGACGTGCTCGCGGTGGCCAACGTCGCGAAGTACGTGCTGGAGACGAACCTCAAGCAGCCGGTGCAGTTCGTCCAGGCCGACATCGGCATCCAGTACCAGGGCGTCGCCCGCGGCGATCTGGACATCATGGTCGGCGGCTGGCTGCCAGTCACGCACGCGACGTACTACGCGAAGTACAAGAACGACCTGGATGACGTCGGCATCATCTACACGGGCGGCCGGAACGGCTGGGCGGTACCGACCTACATTCCGGAATCGCAGCTGTCGTCGATCGCCGACCTGAGCAAGCCCGAGGTCAAGAGCAAGCTGAACGGCACGATCCAGGGCATCGAGCCGGGCGGCGGCCTGATGCAGGCGTCCGAGAAAACCATCAAGGCCTACAACCTGGACGGCTACAACCTGCAGGCGTCGAGCGAGGCCGGCATGCTGGCGAGCGTGTCGCGTGCGTACCAGTCGAAGCAGTGGATCGTCGCGACGGTCTGGAGCCCGCACTGGCTGTTCCAGAAGTGGCAGATGCGTTACCTGAAGGATCCGAAGGGCACGCTGGGCGGTGAAGAGCAGATTCACGCGTTCGCATCGAAGAAGTTCGCAGGCAAGTTCCCGCGCGCCGACGTGTTCTTCAAGCACCTGAAGCTGACGCTGGCCGACGTCGAGGCAATCGAGTTCGAAGGGAACAGCACCAACGACTACGCGACGGCCGCGAAGAAGTTCGTCGACGCCCATCCGGAGAAGCTGAAGGCCTGGCTGCAGCAGTAAAGCCGCGCTGCCGGGGACGCACATCGCCCGATGCCGACGGCCTTGCGGTGTGCGGTACACGCAGTTCATGTAGTTCATGCAGTCCATGCAGCACGTCACGAATCGCGCCGCGGAGTCACCAAGTGAACGAGAACGCCCGCTTTTTTTCCGAAACGCTCCAGAGCCGGGATCCGGTGATCGCATCGGAGATCGCACTGGAGCTGCGTCGTCAGCAGAGCCAGATCGAACTGATCGCGTCTGAAAACATCGCGTCGGCGGCGGTGCTGGAAGCCCAGGGGACCGTGCTGACGAACAAGTACGCGGAAGGCTATCCGTCCCGGCGGTACTCCGGCGGCTGCGACCATGTCGACCGGATCGAGTCGCTCGCGATCGACCGCGCGTGCGCACTGTTCGACGCCGCGCATGCGAACGTCCAGCCGCACTCGGGCGCGCAGGCCAACGGCGCGGCGATGCTCGCGCTCGTCAAGCCCGGTGACACGGTGATGGGCATGTCGCTCGACGCGGGCGGCCATCTCACGCACGGCGCGCGGCCGGTGCTGTCGGGGAAGTGGTTCAACGCGGTGCAGTACGGCGTGAGCCCGGACACGCTGCGCATCGATTACGACGACGTGCGCCGGCTCGCCGGGCGGCATCGTCCGAAACTGATCATCGCTGGTTACTCGGCGTATCCGCGTGCGCTCGACTTCGCCGCGTTCCGCGAGATCGCGGACAGCGTCGATGCGAAGCTGATGGTCGACATCGCGCATTTCGCCGGCATCGTCGCGGCCGGCCGGCATCAGAATCCGGTGCCGTTCGCCGACGTCGTGACGTCCACTACGCACAATACGCTGCGCGGCCCGCGCGGCGGCTTCATCCTGACGAACCATGCCGAGCTCGCGAAGCAGATCGATGCGGCGGTATTTCCGGGGTTGCAGGGCGGCCCGCTGATGCATGTCGTCGCCGGCAAGGCCGTGGCGTTCGCCGAGGCGCTGCGCCCGGAGTTCGCCCGCCATATCGACCGGGTGTTGCGCAACGCGCAGACGCTCGCCAGCGTGCTGACGGCCGGTGGCCTCTCGCTCGTCACGGGCGGCACCGACAACCATCTGCTGCTGGTCGACCTGCGTTCGCGGCGCATGACCGGCGCGCAAGCCGAGAAGGCGCTGGAGCGCGCCGGCATCACCTGCAACAAGAGCGGGATTCCGTTCGATACGGAAAACCCGATGGTCACGTCCGGCATCCGGCTCGGCACGCCGGCCGGCACCACGCGCGGCTTCGGGCCCGCGCAGTTCGAGCAGATCGGCGAAATGATCGTCGACGTGCTGGCGGCGCTCGAGCGCGATCCGAGTGGCGACCAGGCGGTCGAACGGTCGGTGCGGACCCGCGTGCGCGACCTGTGCAGCCAGTTCCCCATTTACGCACATGCGGAGGCGTTCGCCTGACACCGCATCGGTCCGGGCTAGCAACATCGTTCGGATTACGTAGCGAATCGGTCGGCGTGGGTGCACGAATGCCGCGACGCGCCGACGACGTTTTTGTCGAATTGCCGGTTTCCCGCTCGACGGCGGAACCCGGCGCATCCACCTGAGTGAGGAATCGAAATGAGCTTTGAGGGCGTACACACACCGCTGGTCACCCCGTTCGACACGGACGGCGAAATCGATCATGCATTGCTGGGCCGTCATGCGGCCGATCTCGCGGGCCGGGTGTCGGGTCTCGGTATCGGCGGGACGACCGGCGAATATTACGCATTGAGCTTCGACGAGCGCGCGCACACGTTCGACACGGTCGCCGCCGCGGCCGGCGGCAAGACGTTCCTGACCGCGGGCATCAACGCGACGACGACGAAGGAAGTGCTGCGGCTCGGCCGCGAGGCGAAACGCGCGGGACTGAACGCGTTGCTGGTGGCCGCGCCGTACTACGCGCAGCCGACCCAGCAGGAATTGCTCGCGCACCTGCTCGCGGTCGACGACGCGCTGGACATGCCGATCATGCTGTACAACTTCCCGGCGCGCACCGGCACCGAAATCGGCGACGACATTCTCGCGACGTTGCTCGAGCGCAAGAACTTCGTCGCGATGAAGGAAAGCACCGGCGATATCGCGCATCTGCATCATCTGTCGACGCATTTCAGCGACCGGCTCGTGCTGAGTTGCGGGATGGACGATCAGGCGCTCGAGTTCTTCGCATGGGGTGCGCGCAGCTGGGTCGGCGGCGCGTCGAACTTTTTGCCGGAAGCGCACACCGACCTGTTCGACGCGTGCGTGAAGCGCGGCGATTTCGCCGCCGGCCGCAAGCTGATGGCGCAACTGCTGCCGGTGCTCGAACTGCTTGAGCGCAGCGGCAAGTTCATTCAGTACGTGCGTTACGGCTGCGAGCTGGCCGGCCTGCCGGTCGGTGTCGCCCGCGCACCGCTCGGCGCGCTGTCGGGTGACGAACGTGACGCATTCGCGAAGCTCGTGAAGCCGCTGCTGCGCGACGCCCGGTAATCGATCATGGGCCCGAATCTGGAATTCGCGCGGTTTCCGGCGCCCGACGGGGTGAACGGATGGTGGGAGAGCGTGCCGCCCGCGCAGGACGCCCGCACCGTCACGTCCGACAGCAGGTTCGACTGGGTGGTGGTCGGTGGCGGCATCACCGGGCTTTGCGCGGCGCGCCGGCTCGCGGAGCTGGCGCCCGGTGCGTCCGTCGCGCTCGTGGAGGCCGACCGGATCGGCCGCACGACGGCCGGGCGCAATTCCGGATTCTTCGTCGACCTGCCGCACGACATCAGCAGCGAAAGCTACTCGCGCAGCATCGACGAGGATCGCGCCGATGTGCGGTTTCAGCGGCACGGGATCGACTATGTGCGCGAGATCGTGCGGCGCTTCGGCATCGATTGCGACTGGCGCGACGACGGCAAATTCCACGCGTCGGTCAACCCGAAGGGCGCGGCCGCGCTCGCGCATTTCGCCGATGGGCTGTCGCGCATCGGCGAAGCGTTCGAATGGCTCGATCAGGCCGGGATCCGGGCCGTGACCGGCACGGACTTCTATACGGGCGCGCTGTTCACGCCGGGTTGCAGCACGGCGCAGCCGGCCGCGCTGATGCGCGGCCTGGCGGCGACGCAACCGGACAACGTGACGGTGTTCGAGCTCAGCGCGGTGACGCGCATCGAGCATCGCGGCGACACGCGCGTGTTGCATTTCGCCGGCGGCAGGATCGTCGCGAAGCAGGTGATCCTGTGCACGAATGCGTACGCGGCGACCTTCGGCATGCATTCGAACGGCTTGCTGCCGGTCTATACGTTCGCCTCGCTCACGCGCGCGATGAATCCGGACGAAGTGGCGAAGCTCGGCGGCACGCGTTCGTGGGCGCTGATTCCGGCCGACCCGATGGGCACGACGGTGCGGCGCCTGAGCAACGATCGTATTTGCGTGCGCAACCATTTCGCGTTCCGGCCGGACGTGAAGGTGTCGCAGGCCGATCTCGCGAAGTCGCGGCATCTGCATCAGCGCTCGTTCGAGCGCCGCTTTCCGATGCTCGGCGGCGTCGAGCTGGAATATACGTGGGGCGGGCCGCTGTGCCTGTCCGCCAACAACGGCGCGCTGTTCGGCAAGCGCGACGACGGCCTCTACGAAGCGATCGGCTGCAACGGCCTCGGCCTGAGCCGTGGGTCGTCCGCCGGCAAGCTGATCGCCGAGTACGCGCTCGGCGAATCGAACAGTCTCGTGCAGCAGTTGCTGAAGCAGCCGCATCCGCGTCCGCTGCCGGTTCGACCGATCGTCGACCTGGCCGTGTCGGCGACGATCTGGGCCAAGGAGTTTTCGGCCGGTGCCGAACTTTGATTATTGAGGAAACGACATGACGAACCATCAGGACTGGAAACAGAAGGCGAACGCGTTGTCGCTCGACGGTCGCGCGTTCATCGCGGGGCAACGCGGCGCGGCGGCGTCGGGCGAGACGTTCGCCACGCTCAACCCCGCAACCGGCAAGGTGCTCGCCGAGGTGGCGCGATGCAACGAGCGGGACGTCGACCGGGCGGTCGCGGCCGCGCGCGACGCGTTCGAATCGGGTGTCTGGTCGAAGGCCGCGCCTGCGCACCGCAAGGCGGTGCTGCTGCGCGTCGCACAACTGATCGAGGAGCATGCTGAGGAACTCGCGCTACTCGAGGCGCTGGAAGCCGGCAAGCCGATCGGCGAATGCCTGGGGCTCGACATTCCCGAGTCGGCCGCGTGCATTCGCTGGCACGCGGAAGTGACCGACAAGCGCTACGACGCGTTGTCGCCGTCCGGCGCGGGCGTCGTGAGCATGATTACGCGCGAGCCGATCGGCGTCGTCGGTGCCGTGCTGCCGTGGAATTTCCCCGCGCTGATGCTCGCATGGAAAATCGGCCCCGCGCTGTCGGTCGGCAACAGCGTGGTCGTGAAGCCGGCCGAACAGACGTCGCTGTCGACGCTGCGGATCGCCGATCTCGCGCTGGAGGCCGGCGTGCCGCCGGGCGTGTTCAGCGTCGTCACCGGCTTCGGCAGTGAGGCCGGCGAGGCGATCGGCCGCCATCCGGACGTCGATCTCGTCGCGTTCACCGGCTCGACCGCGACCGGCAAGCGGTTCCTGCACTACTCGGCCGACACCAACCTGAAGCGCGTCGTGCTCGAGTGCGGCGGCAAGAATCCGCAGGTCATCCTGCCGGACGTCGCGAACCTCGATGCGGTGGCGGAACAGGCCGTCGCGGCCGCGTTCTGGAACATGGGCGAGAACTGCAGCGCCGGCTCGCGAATCCTCGTTCCATCGAGCCGGAAGGCGGAACTGCTGGAGAAGGTGCAGGCCGTGCTCGCCGGGTGGAAGACCGGCGATCCGCTCGACCCGGACGTGAAGCTCGGCGCGCTGATCGAGCAGAAGCACTACGAGAAGGTGCTCGGCCATATCGAGAAGGCGAAGGCGGAAGGCGCACGCGTGGTGTGCGGCGGACGCGCGATCCTCGCCGAGACGGGCGGCTGGTTCGTCGAACCGACGATCTTCGATCAGGTGACGCCGGAGATGAGCATCGCGCGCGACGAGGTGTTCGGGCCGGTCGTCTGCGTCATCGAATACGACGACGTCGACGATGCGGTGCGGATCGCCAACGATACGTGCTACGGGCTGGCCGCGTCGCTGTGGACCGACAACGTGAACAGCGCGCACAAGGTCGCCGCGCGGATTCGCGCGGGCACGGTCACGGTGAACTGCTTCGGCGAAGGCGACCTGTCGACGCCGTTCGGCGGCTTCAAGCAGTCGGGGTTCGGCGGGCGCGACAAGTCGGTCTACGCGCACGATCAATATTGCGAGCTGAAGACCACTTGGCTGAAGCTTGACTGAGCGCGCGCGCCGCGGCAGCGCGGCATGCCGGGTCCGTGCGGCCCCGGCCGGCGCAAGCTGCGGCATGTCAACCAACGGCCCGGCATCCTGAGATGGCGGCCCTTGCACGGTATCTGGTGCGCTGCGCAAATGCGCGGTGCGCGAGCGGCGCGGTCGGAGCATGCCGGTCCGCCGCCCGCGTTGCGCTCCCCATCATCGCTTCCGATAATGGCGATGCGGTGCACAATCGATCGACAATAGCGTCATCGCGACACCGCTTCGGCGGTGCCCACCGTCGCCAGCCGCCCGGCTGACTCGCAAGCCGCACTATTCTGACAATTGAAAGGTTTGCGATGACACGGCCCGCCGGCAACCGGCGGGCCGCGGACGACGGGTTCTCCGGCGCCGCGTCCGGCCTCCGTTTTGAGAGTGAAAGCCATGTTGAAGAAGCAATTGTTTGCAGACCGACTCCTCGCGCAGATGCCGTCGCTTCGGGCGCTGCGGTGTTTCGTGACGGCGGCGCGCTACGAGAGCTTCACGCAGGCGGCCGAGGTGCTGTGCGTGACGCAGGCCGCGGTCAGCCGGCAGATCAAGGAACTCGAGGATTCGCTCGACGTTGCTCTGTTCGAGCGCACCGGCCGACATATCGCGCTGACGGATGCCGGGCGGATTCTCTACAACGCGTCGTACCTGTCGATCATGAACATCGCCGAGGCGGCGGAGGCGGTGCGCCGCACCGACAAGCACGCGCTGATGATCTGCGTGTCGCACACGTTCTCGGCGCTGTGGCTGTCGTCGCGGTTGCCGGCCTTTCGCGAGCGGTTTCCGGATATCCGGTTGAACCTGATCGTCACCGAGCACTTCATGGAACTCGACGGGCTCATCGAGCCCGACGTGATCATCACGAAGAACCCGCCGCGCGAGCCCGAGTTCGACGTCGAGCCGATGTTTCACGACATCGTGTATCCGGTGTGCAGCCCCGCGTTTCACGAACGTCACTTTCATGGCCGGTCGCTGAAGCCGCTGGACCTGCTGTCGCGTCCCACCCTGAACCTGTCGATGCTCGGCCGCGCGCAGGTGTGCGAGCACGTCGACTGGCGCGTGTGGCGCAACTGGTTCCAGCAGGGCGACGGCACCGACACGCTGACCGAGAACAAGTATCTGGAAAGCAACGACTACCGGCTGCTCGTCGCGCAGGCCGAGGCCGGCGAGGGCACGCTGCTGGGCTGGCATCACCTCGTGCACCGGCAGATCGACCAGGGCATCCTGATGCGGCCGGTACAGGACGTGCTGGTGTTTCGCGATCGCCATCACTATCTGATCACGCACCGGAATGCGCAGCCGCGCCCCGAATATCAGCAGTTCCGGCAGTGGCTGAACGACGAGGTCGGTGTGATGATGCGCGGCTGGCTCGATGCCGGCGTCGAGGGCGAGCAATGACCGACCGGTCCGTCGGGTATTCGATGGGGCGTGCCGTTTGCATCGACGAGCGACAGTCTCCATCGATGTCTATTAGTTGACCGGTCTTTCCGAGTGAAATGAACCGGCCGGTCGAGCGGCCCGTGAGCCGGTCCCTTATTTCCTGCTGGTCGGCTGGATGCTATTCGCCGTCGCGATGTCGATAGCGGCTGTCGCGCGATATGGCGAACATGTTGGCTGGCGAAAGCCGGGACGATGCCGCCGCGAACGACCGATGCGAAGCTCCGCATGCCGACCGGCGACGCGTGCACGTGGTGCGCGTGGCGGACGGCACATCGGCGCGTTCAATTCAACCCTTCACTATCCATGGCTGCCGTGATGCTTACCCCCATCCAGTCCATCCTGATCGCGAACCGCTCGGAAATCTCGATCCGCGTGATGCGTGCCGCCGCCGAGCTGAACATCCGCACGGTCGCGATCTATTCGAAGGAAGACCGCCTGGCGCTGCATCGCTTCAAGGCGGACGAGAGCTACCTGATCGGCGAGGGCAAGAAGCCGCTCGCCGCGTATCTCGACATCGACGACATCCTGCGCGTCGCGCGGCAGGCGAAGGTGGACGCGATCCATCCCGGCTATGGCTTCCTGTCCGAGAACCCCGATTTCGCACAGGCCGTGATCGACGCCGGCATCCGCTGGATCGGCCCGTCGCCCGACGTGATGCGCACGCTCGGCAACAAGGTGGCCGCGCGCAATGCGGCGATCGCCGCCGGCGTGCCCGTGATGCCCGCGACCGCGCCGCTGCCGGACGATCTCGACGCGTGCAAGGTGCTGGCCGCGGAAGTCGGCTATCCGCTGATGCTGAAGGCGAGCTGGGGCGGCGGCGGACGCGGGATGCGCGTGCTGGAAAATGCTCAGGATCTCGAAACGCTGCTGCCCGTCGCGCGCCGCGAGGCCTTGGCCGCGTTCGGCAACGACGAGGTGTATGTCGAGAAGCTCGTGCGCAATGCGCGGCACGTCGAGGTGCAGGTGCTCGGCGATCTGCACGGCACGGTCGTGCATCTGTACGAGCGCGACTGCACGGTGCAGCGGCGCAACCAGAAGGTCGTCGAACGCGCACCCGCGCCGTATCTCGATCGCGAAAGCCGGCACGCACTGTGCGAGTCCGCGCTGCGCCTGATGCGCGCGGTGGGCTATACGCACGCAGGCACCGTCGAATTCCTGATGGACGCCGACACCGGCCAGTTCTACTTCATCGAGGTGAATCCGCGTATCCAGGTCGAGCACACGGTGACCGAGATGGTCACCGGGATCGACATCGTGAAGGCGCAGATCCGCATCACCGAAGGCGGACGGATCGGCCTGGCGGAGGACACGACGAGCGGCGACGGCGCGCTCGTCGCGCGCGCGGCCGGCGTGCCGGAACAGCAGGCGATTCCGCTGAACGGCAACGCGCTGCAATGCCGGATCACGACCGAGGATCCGGAGAACGACTTCCTGCCTGATTACGGGCGGCTCACCGCGTACCGCAGTGCGGCCGGCTTCGGCGTGCGGCTCGATGCCGGCACGGCCTACGGCGGCGCGGTGATCACGCCGTACTACGACTCGCTGCTCGTGAAGGTGACGACGTGGGCGCCGACGGCGGCCGAATCGATTCACCGGATGGATCGCGCGCTGCGCGAGTTCCGGATTCGCGGCGTCACGTCGAACCTGCAGTTCCTCGAGAACGTGATCAATCATCCGGCCTTCATCGCGGGCGACGTGACGACGCGCTTCATCGACAAGACGCCGGAGCTGCTCGCATTCGCGAAGCGCGGCGATCGCGCGACGAAGCTGCTGCGCTATCTCGGCGAACTGAACGTGAACGGCAACGCGGAGATGAACGGTCGCGCGCTGCCGGCGTTGCCGTTGCCCAAACCGGTGCTGCCGAAGATCGATACGGCCGTGGCGATTCCGGCCGGCACGCGCGATCGCCTGCGCGAGCTTGGGCCCGAGAAGTTCGCGCGCTGGATGCTCGACCAGAAGCAGGTGCTGATGACCGACACGACGATGCGCGACGCGCACCAGTCGCTGTTCGCGACGCGCATGCGCACGGCCGACATGCTGCCGATCGCGCCGTTCTACGCGCGCGAGCTGTCGCAGCTGTTCTCGCTCGAATGCTGGGGCGGCGCGACGTTCGACGTCGCGCTGCGCTTCCTGAAGGAAGACCCGTGGGAGCGCCTCGCGCTGCTGCGCGAACGCGTGCCTAACATCCTGTTCCAGATGCTGCTGCGCGGCTCGAACGCGGTCGGCTACACGAACTACGCGGACAACGTCGTGCGCTTCTTCGTGCAGCAGGCCGCAAGCGCGGGCGTCGATGTGTTCCGCGTGTTCGACTCGCTGAACTGGGTGCGCAACATGCGCGTGGCGATCGACGCGGTCGGCGAAAGCGGGATGCTGTGCGAAGGCGCGATCTGCTACACCGGCGACCTGTTCGATACGTCGCGTTCGAAATACGACCTCAAGTATTACGTCGGCATCGCACGCGAATTGCAGCAGGCCGGCGTGCATGTGCTCGGCATCAAGGACATGGCCGGCATCTGCCGCCCGAAGGCGGTGGCGACGCTCGTGAAGGCGCTGAAGGAGGAAACCGGGCTGCCCGTGCATTTCCATACGCACGACACGAGCGGGATCGCCGCGGCGTCGGTGCTCGCGGCGGTCGAAGCAGGGTGCGACGCGGTGGACGGCGCGCTCGACGCGATGAGCGGCCTCACGTCGCAGCCGAACCTGTCGAGCATCGCGGCCGCGCTGGCCGGCGGCGAGCGCGATCCCGGGCTCGACGCGGATCGCCTGCACGAAGCGTCGATGTATTGGGAAGGCGTGCGCCGCTATTACGCGCCGTTCGAATCAGAGATCCGCGCGGGCACGGCCGACGTCTATCGGCACGAGATGCCAGGCGGCCAGTACACGAACCTGCGCGAGCAGGCACGCTCGCTCGGCATCGATCATCGCTGGACGGAGGTGTCGCGCGCGTATGCGGACGTGAACCGCCTGTTCGGCGACATCGTGAAGGTCACGCCGACGTCGAAGGTGGTCGGCGACATGGCGCTGATGATGGTCGCGAACGACCTGAGCGTGGACGACGTGCGCAACCCGGACAAGGACCTCGCGTTCCCCGAGTCGGTCGTGTCGCTGTTCAAGGGCGAGCTGGGCTTCCCGCCGGACGGCTTCCCGGCGGAGCTGTCGCGCAAGGTGCTCAAGAGCGAGCCGCCGGCGCCGTATCGTCCCGGCGACCAGATTCCGCCGGTCGATCTCGACGCGGTACGCACGCAGGCCGAGGCCGCGTGCGAGCAGCCACTCGACGATCGGCAGCTCGCTTCCTATCTGATGTATCCGAAGCAGACGGTCGACTACTACGCGCACGTTCGCGCGTACAGCGACACGTCGGTGGTGCCGACCCCGGCGTTCCTGTACGGGCTGCAGCCGCAGGAGGAAGTGGCGATCGACATCGAGCCGGGCAAGACGCTGCTCGTGTCGCTGCAGGGCCAGCACGCCGATGCGCAGGACGGCATCGTGAAGGTGCTGTTCGAGCTGAA
Source organism: Burkholderia ambifaria AMMD (assembly GCF_000203915.1). Taxonomy (NCBI): domain Bacteria; kingdom Pseudomonadati; phylum Pseudomonadota; class Betaproteobacteria; order Burkholderiales; family Burkholderiaceae; genus Burkholderia; species Burkholderia ambifaria. The sequence continues at coordinate 212,469 of NC_008392.1, read as the reverse complement.
CGGCCAGTCGCGTTCCGCGCTCGTCGAGCAGAAGACGGTCGTGCAGGCGGGCAAGGAGCGCCATGGTCTGCAGCGTGCGGATGCGGCAAATCCGCTGCATGTCGCCGCGCCGATGCCGGGCTCGGTGGTGACGGTCGCCGTGCAGCCGGGGCAGCGCGTGACGGCCGGCACGACGCTGCTCGCGCTCGAGGCGATGAAGATGGAAACCCACATCGCGGCGGAGCGGGACTGCGAGATCGCGGCCGTGCACGTGAAGCCGGGTGAGCGGGTCGCGGCGAAGGATCTGCTGATCGAGTTGAAAGACCCGACGCAGTGAGTGGTGCCGTGGTGCTGACCGTGCCGGAGGTCGCAACGCGTTGCGCTCGCGGCACGTCTCGCACATGGAATCCGCGCGCCGGCACGGAATGAATCGGTTTGCTCGAGTGTTGTCGATAGATATCAGCTACCGACCTAGTCAGGACCGAAATGACCTCTCCGACCGAACTACTGGATGCTTCCGTGGCTGCGTGGCACGCGTCGATCGACGCGTTTTGCCGCTTGCAGGATGTGGGCTTTGTGGAGCGCGGCGCGCATGGAACGAAGGCGATCTACAGTGGCGCACCCGTGTCCGTGCTGAACGCGGTCATCAGCATGACGCGGCAGCCTGATGTCGACGAAATCCGGCTGCTTTCCGACGCATTCAGCACGTGCGCAGTGCCGTGGAGCATTCAGACCCGCGGCGCGAGCACGCACGCCGACGAGATCGCGCGCATCGCGGACGATCACGGCCTGACACAACGCGTCGCGTTGCCGTTCATGACGAAGCGGCTGGCGCGCGTCGCCGCGCCGGCGAACAGCGACGGGCACGTGGTCGTGCGGCGCGTCACGGCAGCGGACAGCGAACGGTACAACGGCGCGCTTGCCGCGGGCTATGAGGCGCCGGAGGGCGTATTTCGAAGACTGAGCGCGCCGGCCGTGCTGGAAGCGGACGGCATGATGGGCTTTTGGGTGGAGGTCGACGGGATGCCGGTCGCGACCTCGTTCGGCGTCGTGCGCAACGCTCAGGTCGGCGTATTCAATGTGTCGACGCTACCGGCCTATCGGCGACGAGGCTACGCGCGGGCTGCGACTCAGGCGGTGATGGATGCCGCGTTCGACGCCGGCGCGCATACCGCGTTTCTGCATTGCACGCCGGCAGGGCGTCACGTGTACGAGTCGATGGGCTTTACCACCGGCGAGGAGTGGCAAGTGTACGTCGGTGGCTGAGTGACGCGGGGGGCGCAGGCGCTCATTCCATCGCCAACCATCAAAGCGATCGCGCTTTCGTCTCCGGCAACAGGAGCACGGCCAACAGCACGACGCCATAGGCCGCGCCCGAAAAAATCGCGATGGCCAGCGCGAGACCGAGCGAATGGCTCAGCATCCCGACGAGGCTCGGGAACAGCGCGCCGATGCCGCGACCGAAGTTGTACGTGAAGCTTTGCGCATTCGCGCGGAAGTTCGACGGATACAGTTCCGTCAGGTAGGCGCCGACGCCGCTGAAGATCCCGCATGAAGAAAAGCCGAGCGGAAAGCCCAGCCACAGCATCTGCGCATTCGACAGCGGCAGCGTCAGGTACAGGCACACCGACACGAGGGACAGCGCGGAGAACAGCATGAAGTTGCGCCGGCGTCCCCAGAGGTCGGAAAGGTACGCGCCGACGACATATCCGCAGAACGACCCCACGATGATCACGAACAGATAAGCGCTCGTGTTGAGCACGGACAAGTGTCGCTCGATCTTGAGGAAGGCCGGCAGCCAGGTCGACATCGCATAGAAGCCGCCCTGGATGCCCGTGCACAGCAGCGCGGCGAGGACGGTACGTCGCACCTGCGAACGCGAGAAGATCGCCCACACCGACGGCTGGCTCGCGCCTTGTTTCCGGGCTGCGTCCGCCTGCACGAACACGTCGGGCTCCGGCACGTGCTTGCGGATGTAGAGCACCAGCAGGGCGGGCACGATGCCAACCCAGAACAGGCTGCGCCACGCCAGCGACTCGGGCAGGACGGAAAACGCAATGCTGTAGAGAATCGCCGCGCAACCCCAGCCGATCGCCCAGCCGCTTTGTACCAGGCCGACCGCCTTGCCGCGATGTGCGGGCGCGACGATCTCGCCGATCAGCACGGCGCCCACCGCCCATTCGCCGCCGAAGCCGAGCCCTTGCAGCGCGCGAAGCACGAAGATCTGCTCGAAGTTCTGCGCGAAGCCGATCGCCAGCGTGCAGACCGAGAACCACAGGATCGTGCCTTGCAGTACCTTGACCCGTCCATAGCGATCCGCGAGGATGCCGGCAATCCAGCCGCCCACCGACGAGAAAATCAGCGTCACGGTGCTCAGCAGGCCGGCCTTGCCGCGATCGAGGCCCCACAGGTCGATCAGCGAAGCCAGCACGAAGCTGAACACCATGAAGTCGAACGCATCGGTCGCCCAGCCGGCGAACGACGCCTTGAACGCGCGCTTGCCGGCGGGATCGAGTTCCGCGTACCAGGACGAGCCGGATCCGGCCCGCAGTGAGACTTCCTCGGCATTTCTTGTTGACGTCATCGTGTTGTTCGCTGGGTGGGAACGGCGCTAGCGGCGCGTGGAAGGCGCTTTACGGGCCGCGAGCGCGACACGCACGACATCCGGCGTGGCCGGGGCTTCGCGGATGCGCACGCCGGTTGCGTGATGGATCGCATTCAGGATGGCCGCGGCCGTGGGCACCAGCGCCGGCTCGCCGATGCCTTTTGCCCCGTACGGGCCGACGGCCGTCGGCGCTTCGATGAAAATCGACTGCACGTCGGGCATGTCATGCACCGTCGGAATCAGATAGTCGTGCAGATTGTTGTATCGGCCGGGGTGGTACTTCTCCATCAGCGCCATGCCGATACCTTGGGCCACCGCGCCTTCGATCTGTCCTTCGAGCAGCGTCGGATTGACCATTTTGCCGACGTCGTGCGCGGCCACGACCTTGAGCACGCGGACGCGGCCGCTGTCGCAGTCCACCGCGACTTCGGCCATCTGCGCGCCGAACGCATAGGTGGCGTAAGGCGAGCCTTGCCCCGACGCATCGAGCGACGTGGTCGGCGGATCGAAGCTCTCTTCGGCCGCGATGACGTAGCCGTGTGCATCGACCGGCAGCGCCCGGAGATCCAGTACCTTTCCATCGACAGCAACACCGCGCGCATCGGCCGAAATCCGCGCGTCGGATGACGCACCGGCGAAGGCGAGCAGCCGATGGCGCAGCGTCGTGCCGGCGAGGAACGCCGCTCGACCGGTAATGAACGTCTGGCGCGAAGCGGACGTGCGACCGCAATCGGGCGTCACCGACGTGTCCGGACCGACGAAGTGCAGCCGATCGACCGGTACACCCAGCGCATCGGCGGCGATTTGCGGAATCACGGTGTTCGCGCCCTGGCCGGCGTCCACCGCGCCCTGGTGCAGCACGATCGTGCCGTCGGGCCGGATGCCGAAGCGCACGGTCGAAGGGTTCGGCAACGCGGTGTTGCCACAGCCGTAGAAGAACGCCGCCATCCCGACGCCATGACGCAGATGGCCCGGCGCCGCCGCATTCAGCGTGGCGACGCGCGCGTGTGCGTCACGCCATGCCGGTCGCAGCGCATCGAGGCAGGCGACGAGCCCCACGCTGTCGTCAAGCACCTGCCCGGTCGGCAGGGTGTCGCCCGGCCGCAGCGCGTTCATCGCGCGGAATTCGAGCGGATCGATGCCGGCCGTGAACGCCAGCTCGTCGATGAGCTGTTCCTGGGACATCGTCGTTTGCGGCACGCCAAAGCCGCGGAACGCGCCCGCGGCCGTCACGTGCGTATGAATCGCACGTGCGCGTGCCGCATAGTGGGGAATGACGTACGGGCCGCCGGCATGCACCGGTACGCGGTTGGCGACGGCCGTGCCCCACGACGCGAACGCGCCGGTGTTGAAGTCGCCGTCGAACGTCACCGCATGGAGCCGGCCATCGGCATCGGCGGCCATGCTGGACGTCATTCGGCCGGGGTGGCGCTTGGTCGACGTGGCCATCGATTCCTCGCGCGACAACACCATCGCGACGGGCCTGTCGAGATGCCAGGCGGCGATCGCGAGCAGCGGCTGGACCGTCATGTCGAGCTTGCCGCCGAAACCGCCGCCGACCGCGGTCGCCACGACGCGCACCTGCTCCGGCGCGACCGCGAGAATGCGGGCGAGATCGGCGCGATGCGGATGCGGCGCCTGCGTGGACGAATGGATTTCGATCGTGTCGCCCACGCGTCGCGCCCATCCGGCCTCGGGCTCCAGGTACGCGTGCTCGACGAAACTGGATTCGAACGTTGCACTCACGACGTGACGCGCGCGTTGCATCGCGCGTTCCGGGTCGCCGCGGCGCACGTGCCCCTCGATCAGCACGTTGCCGGGACGATCGGCGTGCAGCAGCGGACTGTCGTCGAGCACCGCATCGGCGATCGCGAGCACCGGCGTCAGCGGTTCCCAGTTCACCGGAAAGCAGTCGAGGTCGAGCGCCGCGATCGCGCCGCGTTCGCCGACCACCAGCGCCACCGCCTCGAGATGGTGGCGCGCTTCCGTCTCCGGAAGGACGGGCTGATCCATGTACGGCGTCGCGACACCGTGCAGATTCATGCCAGGCACATCGGCATGGGTGAGGACGCGGTGCACGCCCGGATGGGCGCGCACGAATGCGTCGAGGTCGCCGAACACGAAACGCGTGCGATGATGCGGATTGCGGACCGCGCGCAGGAACAGGCTGTCGGCCGGATAGCCGTCGGCGCCGAAACGCTGGCTTCCGTCGACCTTTTCCGGGCCATCGAGGCGCGTCAGCGGTACGCCGACGGACGGCCCGTCGGACGGAGGAGGCGTCACGCATCGCGCGGCGGCGCCGCAGCCCGCCTCGGTCACCGCGTCGACGATCTTCTGGTAGCCGGTGCAGCGGCACAGCACGCCGTCGATGGCGGCCCGCGCGCTGGCGCGATCGCTCACCTCGCCGGCGTCGATCGCCGCCGCCGCGGCCGTCAGCATGCCGGGCGTGCAGAAGCCGCATTGCACCGCCTGATGCGCGAGAAACGCGTGTTGCAGGCGGCCGCCGCAGCGGGTACCTTCGGCGAGGCCTTCGACGGTGACGACACGGCGTCCCGCGACCTGTCCGACCGGAATCAGGCACGCGTAGCGCGCGTCGCCGTCGACGATTACCGTGCAGCTGCCGCAATCACCCTGGCGGCAACCTTCCTTGGTGCCGAACTGGCGCAGGTCCGCGCGCAGATGGTCGATGAGCCGCTGCGAGTGGTCCGCTGGCAGGCTTCGCCGCGTGCCGTTGAGCTCGAACCAGTCCGGTTCCGGCGAAACCGGCGTGCTGCCCCCGGCGATGGTTTCGCGAACGTCGGCCAACTGATCAGGCAGTGGATGCGCCACGTGCGTTCTCCTCGATGCAGCATGTGAAAGCGCGCGTGACCGCCAGCCGCGCGAGATGAATGCGATGCGACGCGGTCGCCCGGCAGTCGTCGACCGGAGACAACTCCGCAAGCGGTGCCGTCGCGATCGCGCCGGCCAGTGCGTCGAGCCGCCGGCCCGCGAGTGCCGCCTCGAGCGCCGGCATCCGGCGCGCGACGTCGGATGCGCCGCCGATCGCAACGGCGACCGCGTCGGCCGTGCCGTCCGCGCCCACGCGCAATTGCGCGGCGGCCGACACGACGGCGATCGCCGAGCCGTCGCGATTCGTGCATTTGATGAACGACGTCCGGTCGTGCGGGTGCGCTGGTGCAAGCAGCACGGCGACCAGCAGTTCGTCCGCGTGCAGCGCGGTCCGGCCGTTGCCGAGCAGGAATTCGGCCAACGGCAGGCGGCGCACGCCGCGCAGGCTCGCCAATTCGACGCGCGCGTCGAGCGCCAGCAGCGCCGGGATGCCGTCCGCCACCGGCGACGCATGGCACACGTTGCCGCCGATCGTGCCCTGGACGCGAATCTGACGGGGGCCGACGCAAGCGGCGGCCGCCGTCAGCGCCACGGGCAGCGATGCCGTCCGGGCGATGGCTTCCCAGGTGCTCGCCGCGCCGATGCGAATTTCGCCGTCGTGCTGCTCGATGGCGCGCAACGCGTCGACGCGGCTGATATCCACCCATGCCGAGCGGGCGGGCACGAGGCCGATATCGGCGAACGCATCGGTGGCCCCGCACACGATGCGCGGCCGCGGCTGGGCTGCCAGCCGGCCGAGCACTTCGTCGATGGTGTGGGCGCGAAGATAGTTCATCGCAACAGGGCCTGCATCTTGATGGTCACGAGGGTCGACAGCGGCGCCGGCACACGCTCAAGCATCGACTGACGCGTCCTTGCGGACCACCCGCAGCACGCTGTCGATCACGAACGTCTCCCAATGGCGCACGGCATCCGGCGCGTTCAGCTCCTCTCCGAGGAACGCGGACAACGTATACAGGTTCGACGTATAAAAATACGCGGTCGAGATGATCAGCAGGAAAACGTCGCGCGCCCGGAGGCCCGTGCGAAACAGGCCTTGTTCGACGCCGTTCTCGAGAATCTTCGCGATGATCTCTACCGCATGCGACGAGTACTCGCCCCGGCGCTCGAGCTTGGACAAGTGCTTGCCCTTGTGCAGGTTCTCCGTGTTGAGCAGCGTGATGAAATCGGGATTGCGCCAATAATAGTCCAGCTTGAAGCGAATCACGGACTTCAGCGCTTCCACGGGGTTCGAAGCATCCGGCGCCATTTTGAGCTCCGCCTCGTCCATCCGTCGATAGATGCCTTCGAGCACCGCAACGAACAGCCCCTCCTTGCTCCCGTAGTAGTAATAGATCATCCGGTCGTACGACTTCGCGAGCCGCGAAATCCTTTCGACGCTGCCGCCTTCGTAACCGTAGCGCGCGAAGACCTTGGTCGCCGCGTGCAGGATCTTGTCGCGGGTTTCCTGCGCCGCCGCCTCGCGGACGCCGGTTCCACGCACAGTCTTGCCTTTTGCTGCTTGAGCCATACCGTTCCTATGGCGGCCGCCAACCGGGCCATGCCGCCTGAAAAAACTTGCACGGGCGGCGTTCCCGCAAACTTTCGTACAGGGAACGCTACATGAACTTCGAATTCTACGGAACTCTGCTCGTGTCCGCAACATGACATAAATTCACCGTAGATTCAATGGCTTGCATCCGCACTACACGGCTGATCCCGCGCCGTGGCGAACGAATTTCGCTATCTTCATATTTTTATTTCGAGAAACTGCTGCTAACATTCGTTTGTGGAGTACTCACTACATGAAACGTTAATTTCAGGTTGGCAGAGGCCGCAACCCGGTACGCAGGAGATAGACGAATGAACAACGAACTCGACGATTCCTGCAGCGCTTTCGCTGCGCGGACTACCTGGAAATCGCTCTCCGGCCCGAGCGGCCCTGAAATGACCCCGGTCATCGAGGAACTCATGTCTCAATCGCTTCTCGCACTGGACGTGCAGGTGTTGCGCCAGCTTTCCCACACGATGGCGGACGAGGTCGCGCCCGCGACGCGCGTCGGGAAATTGCTCGAGGCCGCGATACAGGGCACGGCGGCGACGTGGGGCGTGATTGCGGTGATGCGCGACGGCGGTTGGGAAGGAGCCGCCAGCGCGACGGTGGCGCATCCGTCGCACGTCGAGCGGCTGGCGGCCGACCGGTTGCCGGTGCCGATCATGGCCGCCGCCGTGCATCTGCGCGACGGGCTCGTGCTGCGCGACGCGTGCGCCGCCGACCATTGGCGGACCGACGACTATGTGCGCCGTCGCAAGCCGCGCTCGGTGATGTGCGTGCCGATCCGCTGCAATGGCGCATTGATGGGTGCGCTGTATCTGGAGCACGGGGATTTGCCGGACATTTTCACGTCGGCGAACACCGCGTTGGTCGAGATCCTTGCGCTGCATGCCGGGCTCGTTCTGGAAAACCAGCGGCTGCACGACGAGCTTGCCGCCCGGCAGGCCCGCGCGGACAGCATCGCGGCAAGGATCGGCGACACACCGTCCGACGCGGATTGTGCGGATCGCCTGCAGGCTTATGGCGAGCTGGCGGCTTCGATCGTGCATGAAGTCGCGCAACCGATCACGGCCATCGATACGTCCGCGCGCGCGGGGCTGAAGTGGCTCGATCGCGGCACGCCGAACCTCGACGCCGCGCGCGAGATGTTCGCTCATATCTGCGCGTGCGCCGAACGGGCGCGCACCATCATCCGCGCGCTGCGCGCCAACGCAAGGCATGAGGCTCCCGCCTTTGCAACGTTCGATCTCGCCGACGCGCTTTCCGAGGCGGCCGAGATCATGGCAAGCACGCTGGATGCGATGAAGGTGCGCTTGCGCGTCGACGGGCTCGCTTCTCCGATGCCGATGCGCGGCGAACGCATTCAGCTTCAGCAGGCCGTCATCGGCCTGCTGATGAACGGCGCGGAAGCGATGCTGAACATCCCGGAGGAGCGCCGCGTACTCGTGCTGGCGTGCGAGGCCGCTCAGGATGGCTTGCGTATCCGGATCGACGATAGCGGCGACGGCATCGATCCGCGGGTGGCGCAACGCATCTTCGAACCGCTGTTCACCACGAAGCCGCGCGGGATGGGCATGGGCCTTTCCATCTGCAAGTCGATCGTGGATGCGCACGATGGTCAACTGGCACTGACGCCGCGCGCGGAAGGCGGCACGCGCGCAATGGTGACGCTCCCGCGTTTTGCGGTTGACGACGCAGCGGCCGCGCCTCGGGCGGCGTGATGCGCGGCGACGCGTGCAGCCATGTCCGCAGCCTATACGAACGTATGCGGCCATCTATCCTGACGGGTTGTGCAGCTAGCTACAGATGCTATGGATGCCGTCGACGCAGCGCCTTATTCTGGTTCCACCGGTACACGAATCGCATCGGTGACGGCTCGGGCGACAGGTGATCGAGTCGGCTTCGCGATGCGGCCGGAACCTGCGTGCCATTCGATACCAGCAACCCAAGGAACCCATCATGAAAATTCGACAAGTCATCCTGAACGGCGGCCTCGCGGCCGTCCTGCTCGCTGGCCTGCAACTGCAGGCATTTGCAGACGAAAGTGCCAATGCGGCGGGAACGGATGCCGCGGTGACGTCCACTCCGACAGCCGCCCAGACGAAGAAGGCCACGCGTGCGGCCAATCGCACGTTCTCGCGGTCGATTCAAAGGACGCTGTCGCGAACGAAGGGGCTGCAGGGGCAAGCAATCACGGTTTTCGCCAATGCCGCGACCGGGCAGGTGACGCTGGCCGGCCAGGTACAAACCGAAGACGAAGATCATCTCGCGGTCGAGTCGGCCCGGAAGATCCGCGGCGTCAAGTCGGTGAAAAGCGAGCTGATGCTGCGTGAGAAAGGCGGCGCCTGAGCGAGGGCGCGCGCATCGCGGGGCCGAATGACAGGGTGTCGGTGATTCGTGCGTCCGCTTTCACATGATCGATCCGATTGATTGGGAGAAGAGGTGATGGGGATGCTGCATGAAGCGGACATCGTGGCTCGCACGTTGATCAATGTCCTGGATCCTTCGCAGGAACAGCGCAGCGTGTGCTTGCGAGCGCAGCGCACGCGATACAAGGCGCGACGCGTGGGGCTGCGTCAATGGAACGAGGACGACGCGCGTGCGCGCAGCGAGCCGCCTACCAGGATAGCCGTGATGGAGCGCCTGTCGTTGTCCATGATCACTGTTTCGTGGAGCGACTCGTGTTCAGGGCGGTATGCGGAGCAAATCTGGTGCAGGAGCCGCGCGCGCGTGCCGTCGATCTGCGCGCTGACGGGGCGCGCGATCCAACGCGGCGATCCGGTGTTTCGTCCGCGCGGGAGCGATGTCTGTCTGCCCGGCAACCGCCAGCGGATGATTCTTGCCGCGACCGTTCAGCCGTGCATCGATGCGGCCGACGCGAATTAAGTCGGCCGGAGAACGGCGGAAGAACCGCGGACGAACGCGATCGCGCGTCGTCCGCGCGTATCGATGCGCTGCGGCGCTAGGTCGACGCGACCGTGACGACGACAAGCGCCGCACCCGGCACGCGTTCGGCCAGGTCGAAGTGAACGGGATGCTCGCGCCACCAGCGGGCGAACCCGGTGGGCGCGCGATATCCGACGACGATCATGTCCACGCAGGCTGTCGACGCATGCGCGGCGATGGCATCGGCCGCGCGTCCGAAGCGGACATAGCCGCGTGCGGCGATGCCGTGGTCCGTCAGGTCGTCGATCGCTCGTTGAAGATCGCGATGCGCGGATTCTGCCAGCCGCTGATGGGCGAGCTCGCTGAGCAGTCCGGCCGACCGTGCGTTGGCGGTGACATTGTCGACGGTGGCGACGACGTCGACCGTGGCCGACAATGCGCGCGAAAGCGACGCACATCGTGCGAGCGCGGCGTTGGCTTCGTGGGATCCGTCATAGACGAGCAGCATTCTGGACAGCGATGACATCTTCGATATTGGCGGCGGGGGAATGAGATCGCCCATGACGGGCACCGGTTGCGGGTACGTGCGCGGAAGCGGGCGCGACTGCTAACACTGAACACGCGATGGCGATCGTTTATTCCGATGCGATCCCCCTGAGCGGCGATCGTGTCGCGGTTGGTTCGCATCGGCAGGCGCGTGACGTCGCGCGTCGACGTCAGCTTCGCGCGTCGATGCGATGTCCCGTCTTGTGGTGCACGTCATGCGACGCGTAGGTCACACATGCCGTGCGGAGGAATCCCGGCATCTTCGTGGCTTCGCCCACACGCGGATGCGAGGCCGGCCGATGAAGCGTGCGCACGAGCCGGCGAGCATCGCGCCTGCCCGTGCCGGACCTCCGGAAAACGTCGCTGCTTCAATGACCGGAATAGAGTTTCCTGAGCGCGTCGAGCTCGCCGCTCTGGCGCGCACGAGCGAGCTCCTGACGTACTTCGGTACGGGTCTTTCCCGTCGGCATCGCAATGGCCGGTGTCCATTGGGTCGTGGCCACGGCATCTTGATTCGCCGTCAACGAATCGACGGGGGCCGCTGCATGGGCGCAGGCTGCGGTAGCAAACGCGACGAGCGCGAAGGTGATCCTTGAGGTCTTCATGTCGGAATCCGGAAGGTGAGTCGATCGAATGGTATGCACGGTATCTGGCGAACGCGGGAGCCGGACGCGCCGGCCGCGTCGCGAATGTCGTCAGAATCCGTCGCATCTGTATTGAGCGCCGCGAAGGTATCCCGCATGTGTCCGCGGCGCGGCGTTTTGCAATGTCATGTATCGATGCGGACACGCGATACATCCGGATACGAAAGCGCCGATCACGGCGCGACGCGAGTGCGCTTCGACAACGCGCAGGCATTCGCCGGCGCGCGTTGTTGCATTGACGATATCGGGCTGGAATAATCGGCGGGTTCGCGTGTTATCACGGGTACCTGGAAGAAGGCGAGGCGGCCGGTGAGGTGCGACACCGCACGAGCGACATCGAGTGCGCCCCGCGGCCTGCGTCACGACCGCGGGTTCGAACGAACGGATACAACCCGGCATCCCGCCGCAACACGTGGCCGGTGGCACGGGTGTCGCATGCCGTGCTCCACGCCGCCGTGCCAGCGGCGTTCGAGCTGATGAACGCCACCGTTTCCTTACTGCATTCGCATGATCGAACTTTCGACACGCCGCTTTATCGAATTGAGCCCCGGCCCGCCACGGCTGCACCGCGCGATCGACGACCATGCGCCGCCGGTTCTGGTCGCCGGGCGCGGCGCGGCGGCGCCGTCCGCGGTCGCGGCGCTGCAACGCGAATATGTATTGCGCTCGGCACTGCACGAACGCTGGTCCGCCGTGCCGCAAGCCATCGTGTCGCACGGTGGCGGCGCCGTGCTCGTCCTGGCCGATCCGGGCGGGATGCCGCTCTCCGTTGAAGCTGTCCCGCAGCAGCGGTTGTCTGCGTTTCTGCGGCGCGCGATTGCGCTCGCGACTGCGCTGGGCGAGATGCATGCGGCCGGTATCGTGCATCGTGCGCTTGCGCCGCATCGCTTCCTCGTGGATGACGACGATCGTGCGTTCCTGACGGGCTTCGGCTATGCGCTGGGCCCCCATGCGACCGACCCGTTGCGCGACATCGCTCTCGAGTGGGACGACACGGATTTCGTCTATACGGCGCCCGAGCTCGGCACGCGCATGAACCTGCGTGTCGACGCGCGCGCCGATCTTTATTCGCTCGGCTGCATTCTCTACGAGCAGTTGACCGGCGTGCCGCCGTTCGATGCGACCGATGCGGCCGGGCTCGTGCACGCGCACGCCACGCATTCGGCGCGCGCCCCTCACGAACTCTTTGCGCACGTACCCGAGCAGATTTCGCGGATCGTCGTGAAGTTGCTCGAAAAGGCGCCGGAGCAGCGTTACCGCACAGCGGCGGGGCTCGTCGCCGACCTGCAGCGATGCGAGCAGTGCCTGCGCCGCGACGGTCGCATTCCGATGTTCGCGCTCGATGTGCATGCGGCGCTGCAGCGTCTGCAGCAAGCCGATCACGTGGTGGGCCGCGAACAGGAGATCGACGCGTTGCGCGCGCAGTACCGTGCCGTCGCCGCCGGTGGCGAGATGCGCGTCGCATGGGTTTCCGGCTACTCGGGCATCGGCAAGTCGACGCTGCTGCTGGAGGCCGTCGCGCGCATCAGGCACGACGGCGCGCTGCTCGTGGCCACCAGCAAGGGCGAGGAAGGGCGCCGCGGCACGCCGTATGCGATGCTTGCCGAGGCGCTGGCGCCGCTGCTGCAGTTCGTGTTGGGTTGCGCGGACGACGAATTCGACAGGTGGCGCGCGCGAATCGGAACGGCCGTCGCGCCCGTCGGACGCACGCTCGCGAGATTCCTGCCGGCGCTCTCGGCGGTGCTGGGCCCGCAAGCGGGGCCGCCCGAGCAATCCGAACTGGCGCCCGGGCTGGAGCGGGAACGCGTGCTGCAAGCGATCGCCCGGTTGATCGCGTGTTTCGCGGCGCCGGAGCGCCCGCTCGCGCTGCTGCTCGACGATCTGCAATGGGCCGATGCGGGCACGATCCAGGTGCTTGAGCGGCTGGTGCAGCAACACCGCGACACGGCGTTGCTGCTCGTCGGCGCCTATCGCGGCAACGAGATCGATGCCGGTCACCCGTTGCGGGCCGGCCCGCTGGCCGACGTTGCCGATGCATTGACGGTGGAGCTCGGGCCGCTGAACGAGCGCGCGACGACCGAGCTGATCGCCCATGCGCTGCATCAGGACACCGATGCGCTGCGGCCGTTGTCTGACCTGATCGGGCAGAGAACCGGCCGCAATCCATTCTTCGTGCATCATCTGCTGCGCCTGCTGGCCGACGAAGGCATGCTCGATTACGACGCGGGCGCGGGCCTGTGGCGCTGGAACATGGCACGCATCGCCGCGCATCGCGGCGGCGATGACGTCGCGATGATGCTGGCGCGGCAGTTCGAGCTGCTGCCGGACGGCGCACGATTCATGTTGCGACTGCTGGCCTGCATCGGCCAGCGCGCGTCGACGCGCCTGCTGGCCACGGCCGCCGGCCTGAGCGAGCCCGATGCGATCGACGGGCTGCAGGCAGCGCTCGATGCCGGCAGTGTCCAGCGCGACGGCGACGACTGGACGTTCTGGCACGATCGCATTCGCGAGGCCGCGTATGCGTCGATTCCGGAGGACGAGCGCGCACCGCTGCATCACGCGATCGCGTGCCGTTTGCTGGCGGCCGGCGAGGCCTGCGCCGACGCGTTCGTGCTGGCCGCGCAGGCGAACCTCGCCGGCTCGGTGGTCGCGACACCCGCGCAGCGCCGCGCGTTCGCGCGCGTGAACCTGGAGGCCGGACGGCAAGCCCGGGCGTCCACCGCGCATCATTCCGCGCTCGGCTTCTTTCGCGCGGCCGTCGATTTCCTCGGCGAACGGGACACCAGCGACGACGGGCTCGACGCGCGCATGCTGTGCGGCGAGGCCGAGTTCATGACCGGTGCGCTCGAAGCGGCCGAAGCACGCCTGGCCGAGCTGGAGCGGGTAGCCGGCGACGGCACGTTCGGCGCGGATCTCACGCGCCTGCGCGCGGCGTTGTACACGGCGCTGGGCCGCTTCGATCTGGCGCTCGGGGTCGGCCTTGCGTTCCTGAAGCGCGCCGGCATCGATATCCCGCCCCATCCGGACAGCGCGGACGTGCATCGCGAATACCTGCGCCTGCGCGGCTGGCTGGATCGCAACGGGATCGACGCGCTGCGCGACCTGCCGATCATCGCCGATCCGCTGCAGCGCGCGATCGTCGACATCTTTGCCGACCTGATCCCGCCGGCACTCTATTCCGACCAGGATCTGGTCGACATGATTCTGCTGCGCGCGGTGAATCTGGCGATCGAGCATGGCCATTCCGATGCATCGGCCGACGTCTACGTCTGCATGAACCAGATCTTCGGCGTACGTTACGGCGATTACGCCGCGTCGCTGGCATTCGGCGAGCTCGCGCTGCATCTGGTCGACGAGCGCGGGCTCGATCGGTATCGCGGCCGCGTCTACATGGCGCACGGCACGATCGTGGTGCCGTGGGTGTTGCCGGCGCGCTCGGCCCGCGCGTATATCTCGCGGGCATTCGAGATCACGGTTGAGTGCTGCGATCATACGTTCGCGCTCTATTGCAAGCGCAACGAGGCGACCGGCATGCTGTTCGCCGGCGAATTTCTCGGCGACGTGCGCGATACGGTGACGCACGGGCTCGCGATCGCGCGCGATGCGAATTTCCAGCTCGTGATCGATGCGCTGCTCGCGCAGCAGATGCTGCTGAAGCAATTACAGGAAGGCGAGAGCGACGATCGCGACCGGTTGGCGCCGCCGGAGGGCCGGCCGCCGACCCTGGTCGATCTCGCGTATTGGGTCTACCGGCTGCAGGCCGCACTGTTGTTCGGCGATCTTCCGGACGCGCTCGACGCGCGTCGGCACGCGGAAGCTTGCGAGCATGCGGCGCGTTCGTTTTCCGAGCGGGCCGATCTGCCGTTCTACGGCGCGCTCGCGCTGCTTGCGCTGCCCTGCCGCGATGCGTCCGACGAGGCTGCGCTGCAGCGCCATGTCGAGCAGCTCGACGTCTGGGCGCGCGCATGCCCGGAGAACTTCGTCGCGCGACGCGAGCTGGTGCGCGCCGAGCACGCGCGCGTGAACGGGCAGCCGCTGGACGCCGCGGAAGCCTATGCGCGCGCCGTGGTGCACGCGGGCAGGCATGGCTTTACGCAGGTCGAGGCGCTGGCCGCCGAGTATGCGGCGCGCTTCCATGCCGGTCGCGACACGATTGCCGCGCACGCGTATTTGCGCCACGCGCTGAGCGCGTGGCAGCGTTGGGGGGCGCTCGCGAAGGTGCGCGAGTTGCAGGCCGCGCATCCCGATGTATTCGATGCCGGAGCCGCCAATCCGGTCGGGAGCCGGATGCACGCACTGGACGTGAACGCGGTGCTGCGCGTGTCGAACGCGCTGGCGAGCGACATCGTGCCGGCGCGTCTCGTGGAAACGCTGTTGCGCACGACGCTCGAAAGCGCCGGCGCCGAGCATGGCGCGCTCGCGGTGCTGCGCGAGGGCGTCTGGCACGTACCGGCGCGCGCGGACGTGATCGACGGCACGATCGTCGTGACGCAGGAGGCCGTGTCGTTGACGGCGAACGTGCTGCCCGTCTCGGTCCTGCAGGCGGTCGCCCGGACGCAGGAAGGGGTAGTGATCGACGATGCGTCGGAGTCGCCGGTTCACGGTCAGGATGCCTACGTTCGCCGTCGGCGCCCGCGTTCGGTGATGTGCGTGCCGCTGATGCGTTATGCAACGCTCGTCGGCGTGCTGTATATGGAAAACAATCTGGCGGCGCGGATGTTTACCGCGGCCAAGGCGGCGCTGGTGGAGGTGATCGCGTCGCAGGCCGCTTTCGCGCTCGAGAACGCGCGGCTCTACGAGGAGCTGCTCGAGCAGAACCGTCAGCGCGCGCATGCCGAGGAGCAATTGCGTGCCGCACTGGCCGGCCTCGAGCGCGCCAGCCGGCTGACCGCGATGGGCGAGCTCGTCGCGTCGATCGTCCACGAGATCGGCCAGCCGATCGCCGCGGTCGACACGTCGGCAAGCGCCGGCTTGCGCTGGCTGAACCGGGAACCGCCCGACCTCGGCGAGGCGCGGGCAATGCTCGAGCACATCAACCGGAGCGCGGCGCGGGCCAAGAGCATCATCCAGGCGCTGCGCGCGAAGGCCCGCAAGGCCGCGCCGCAGTTTGCGACGGTCGACCTCGCCGAGGCCGTGCGCGAGGCCGCGGCGCTCGTCGCGCGGCAGCTCGACACGCTGGACGTGGTGCTGGAGCTGCGCAGTCACGAGGGCCCCGTCTACGTATACGGCGACCGGATCCAGCTCCAGCAGGTCGTGATCAACCTGCTGACGAACGGCGCCGAATCGATGGCCGAGCTCGAGACGGCGCGTCGTCTTTCGCTTGCGTGCGAAGCGCACGGCGTTGACAGTGTGTGCGTGAGCGTGGAGGATTCGGGCAGCGGCATTGCGCCCGATATCGCGGACCGGCTGCTCGAACCGCTTTTCACGACCAAGGAGAACGGGATGGGCATGGGCCTCGCCATTTCGCATTCGATCGTGGACGCGCACGGCGGCACGTTGACGCTGTCGCCGCGAGAAGGTGCCGGTACGCGCGCCACCGTGATGCTGCCGCGCGTCGATCCATGATGTGTCGTCCGTCGGCGCGACGCGCGGCGCGCAGCGCGCAGGTGGCGGACAGGTTCTTCGCGTTGTTGTGTTTGAGCCGCTGAGCGGTGACTCCTGAAAATTCATCAGCGAATATCGATGCCGGAAACCAGAATGCCCCACGCGACACCTGATCGAAACAGCCGCACCGTCTACGTCGTCGATGACGACGAATTCGTGCGTGCCGCGCTGATCAGCCTGCTGCGATCGATCGACCTGGAGGTTCGCGCCTTTGCGTCGACGGAAGAGTTTCTCGCGGCACCGAAGGGCGCGGGACCGTCGTGCCTCGTGCTGGACGTGAGGCTGCGCGGGCAGAGCGGCATCGCGTTTCAGACGTCGCTGGCCGAGAGCGGCGGCCCGCAGATGCCGATCATCTTCATCACCGCGCACGGCGATATCGCGATGACGGTGAAGGCGATGAAAGCCGGCGCGATGGATTTCCTGACGAAGCCGTTCCGCGACCAGGACATGATCGATGCGGTGATCGCGGCGCTCGAGCGCGATGCGAAACGGCTGCAGGACGATCACTCGCTGCTCGACCTGCGCGCGTGTTGGGAATCGCTCACACCGCGCGAATGCGAGGTGCTCCAACACGTCGCGACGGGCCTGATGAACAAACAGGTCGCGGGCAATATGGGCATCGCCGAGATCACGGCCAAGATTCATCGCAGCCAGGCGATGCGAAAAATGAAGTGCCGCTCGGTGGCCGAACTGGTGCGCAAGATGACTGCGCTCGGCATCAACGTGCCGTCGCGCTAGCGGCGGCGCGGGCGCGAAACGCGTCGGCGCGGTGCACCGCGCGCCCGGCTTGGGAAAGCCCGAGCGTCACTCGTTTACCCGGAGCCTTCATCGACCGGCCCAGGCACCCGCGCCGAGCCTACCCATACGTAGGTATGATGGCGATGCCGCGGTGTGACGGTATGCTGGCAACTTGGGTAACAGTGCTCGGGACGGGCCCGGTCCGTCCCCCTCGTCATTAAGCAGGGATGCCTTTTTCACTCTCAGCCTCCGATCTCGTGTCCATTGTCGACGACGATCCCTTCGTGCGCGCCGCCGCGGGAAGTTTCGTGCGTTCGCTGGGCGGAGAGGCGCGCGAATTCGCGTCGGGGCCGGCCTTCCTGGCGTCCGACGCGGTGTCGCGCACGCGGTGCCTGATCTGCGATCTCCAGATGCCCGAGATGGATGGCCTCGAAGTGCTGGCCCGGATGGAAGCGCTCGGCCTGCGCATTCCTACGGTGCTCGTCACGGCGTTCGTCAGCGCTCGCACGTCCGAGCGCGCGCGGGCCAGCACCGCGCTGTGCCTGCTCGAGAAACCGATCGACGCACAGGAGCTCGAAGGCTGGCTCGCCCGCGCGCTCGGATACGGCTGATCGCCGGCCCGCGCCGCAACGGCAACCTAAACCTTCGTAGGGGGTAGATGGCCGCTTGTTTGATGGTGCGAACCCCCGCACGCATGTTTTCATGTTCCCTGTACCGTCCGCCGCGACGGCGACAGGAGAACGAAGATGGCCAACATTCCTACCTTATCGTCCGGAGCCTGGTTTGACGCTCGGCTCACGCGCTCCATACGCAACTTCAGCCGCACTTGCCGCGAGCATGCACGCGGTTTCGTCGCGTGTCCGGCCCGGCTGTTCGTCGTCGCGGGCGTGCTGTTCGTCGCGGCGGCGCTGTACGACGCTCGCGACCTGCTCGCGCATGCATTGCTTCCCGCCGTCGACCGCGATCTTCTGATGGCGAGCGCGACGTGCGCGCTGCTCGCGCTGGTGGCGGCGGTGCTGTGGCTGCGTGCGCTGCGACTGGACGCGGCAATCCGGCAACTCGCCGCGACACTCGAGGATCATGGGCTGGAAGAGCTGCCCCGTTCGCTGGTCGAGCGCGGCACGCCGTCGATCGCGCGACTGGCCGCCGCGATCAACGGCGCGCATCACCAGCATGCGGATCGCGTGACGGAACTGCTGCATGTGCTCGCCGCCTATGCGCATGATCTGCGTACGCCGCTGACGCGCGTGATGCTGCGTAGCGGCATGCTGGAAGATCGCACGTTGCGCGATGCGATGGAGCGCGACCTTGCCGAGATGGGCGAGCTGATCAACGCGAGCCTTGCCTGCGCACGGCTTCAGTGCAGCGTGGCGGAGCCGCCGCGCAGTGTCGACGTGAATGAGTTGCTCGGCTCGCTGGTCGACAACTATCGCGACGCGGGGCTTGCCGTCGCGCTGGACGGGCGGCTGGACTGTCCGCTCGTGACGTTTCCACATGCGCTGCGGCGCGTGCTCGTCAACCTGATCGACAACGCGCTGCGTTACGGCCGCGATGTCCGCCTGTGCGTTCGCGTCGATGCCCGGCGCGTGATGCTTGCCGTGGTGGATTCGGGGCCGGGCATCGTGCCGGCGGAGATGGAAGCGGTGTTCACGCCGTGGTATCGGGCGCCGCAGACAGCGGCGCGTGCGCCGGGATCCGGATTGGGGCTCGCGATCGCACGGCGGCTGACGCAAGCGATGCAGGGCGAGCTGCAGCTGAACAATCGCAGCACCGGCGGCCTCGAAGCGCGCGTGACGTTGCCGCTTGCTGCTACTGGTGGACACGATGTCGCGTGCGAGCCGGCACGCGCCTGTCGTTGCGGACGCTATCTGTCCTGACGCACGCAGCGCGGCCCGCTCGCCGCGAATCCCGATACATGCGCGATGCTGGCCCATGCTCTGCCGGCGTCCGATTTCACATAGCCATTCAACAACGCGCACGAAATCGTGTAGTTCTACATATGACTGGTTATGTGAAGGCCACTCATCAACTGCGCGACGTTCTTCGTGACAATTGCGCGATCACCGCGTCGTACTCACGGTATCGCCAGATACATTCCGATACGCCGCGGACATACACGAGATACATGGTGGGCTCCCAATGGTGCATGACGTCGGGTTCGGCGAGTCCGCGATCCCGCGGACGCACGGCAATCCCCCGTATTCACAACCGTGTGCAGGACCGGACGTCGATTGCAATTGACCGGGAGTACGACAATGCATGACAGCAAAGTTTGGTTCATCACGGGCTGCTCCGGCGGCCTGGGTCTTCAGCTTGCCGAGGCGGTACTTTCCGCCGGCCACACACTGGCGGCAACGGCGCGGGACGTGACGCGTCTCGCCAGCCTGACGGACGCATATGGCGACCGGATTCTGGCGATCCCGCTGGACATCACCGACCCGGACGCGGCGCGCGGCGCCGTCAGTCTGGCGGTCGAGCAATTCGGCCGTCTCGACGTGCTGGTGAACAACGCGGGCTATGCCGATCTGGCGTCGATCGAAGACATCACCGACCAGGCGCTGCACGAGCAGATCGAGGTCAACTTCTTCGGCGTGTGCAATGTCACGCGCGCGGCACTGCCGTTCATGCGTCGGCAACGGGCCGGCCACATCATTCAGATCTCGTCGGTGGGCGGACGAGTCGGCGGCCCCGGGCTCGCCGCCTATCAGGCAGCCAAGTGGGCGGTGGGCGGGTTCTCCGAAGTGCTGGCGAAGGAGGTCCGCGATTTCGGCATCCAGGTCACGATCGTCGAGCCGGGATCGATGCGGACCCGCTGGGCCGGCTCGTCGATGACTATTCCGCCGATCAGCGACGCGTACAAGCCGATCATCGAGCCGGTAGCGGCACGCTTGCGCAGCATCGACGGTGCGCAACCCGGCGATCCCGCGCGGATTGCCCGCGCGCTGCTCGGCATCGCCGGATCGCCGATAGCGCCTTTGCGATTGCTGATGGGCAGCGACGCGGTCGCGGTAGCCGGCGCGGCGGCGAGGTTCCGTGCGGAAGAGGACGCGCAATGGCGCGAATTGAGCGAATCGGTTTCGTTTCCGCCGGCGCAGACCGAATGAAGCCGGCTGCCGGAGACTGCAGATGATCACGCTGTCCGAAGACAACATCGTCGCGCGGGTGCTGCTGAATGTGCTCGATCCGTCCGCCGAGCAGCTCCACGCGTGCACGAAGAAGTGGGCCGTCGGCCACCGGCCGCGCCGTGCAAGCACGGGCTCGCGCATGGCGCGGCGGCCCGTCAACGTCGTGATCGTGAGGCGCATCTCGGCCAGCGCGATTAGCGTCTCGTGGAGCGACGCGTGTCTGGGCAAGTCTACCGAGCAGATCTGGAGCAGAGGGTTTGCCGACGGCGCGGCGATATGTGCACTGAGCGGGCGTTGCATCGGCCGCGGCGACCCGGTGTTTCGCCCTCACGCCGGCGAGGCGCGCGTTCCGGTGAGTCGGGAACTCACGATCCTCGCCGCCACCGTCGCGCAGCGTCCCGATCTGTCGCTCGCCGATACCTGAGCGCGTCGCGCACGTGGGCGGTCGTCGCGCCTATACGAACGTATGCGGCGCATCATCGGAACAGTTCATTTCCGCGATTGCGGATTGTGCGGATCATGTTGCGATGGCCCGGGGGCGGCGAGCTTGTCGCGCCGCCGCCCGAATCGACCGGAATCTTGAAACTAGGGGAAGCATGATGGCCGATCCACGCACGATGTCGCCGCGCGTCGCCGCGTTCGTGCTGCTCGGCGCGCTGCTGACGGCATGCGGCTACGGCGCGACATTTCTACTGTCGATGCATTTCCGTGTGGCAGGCGGCAGCGACATCGACACGGGGGCTGCACTGGCCGAAGCGATGATCGGTGCGCTGCTCGGCCTGCCGCTGGTCGCGTGGTGCGCGCACCGGATCGGCGCCGCGCGGGCGACCGCGCTGGCGGCGCTGGTCGTCGGCGCAGGCGTCGTCGGCTTCGCGCTGATCGCGCGCACCGGCTCGCTGAGCGTCGTGCCCGGCTTGCTGGTCGGCATCGGTTGGGGCGGCTTCTGCCTCGCCGCGCCGATGATGATCGCGGAGCGCACGGCGGATATCGAACGTGAGCGCTGGTTCCTGCGGTTCGGGTCGTTTCAGATGGCCGGCGTCGGCGGCGGTCCGGCCGTTGCGGCACTTGCGATTCGCAATTGGCACTGGACGACGGGCGCGGTGTTCTGCACGGTCGGCGCGCTGTGCGCGACGGCCGCGGTGATGCTGGAATGTTTCGGCCGCCTGTCGCCTGCCTCGCACGCCGTCGCACCGCCGGTGCGGGATCGATGGGTTCGCGAGATGGGCGCGATCGTCCGCACGCCTGCGATCTATCCGATCGCGATCATCGCGCTGGGCTCGAGCGTCTTCTCGGGGCTGATGACGTTCCAGATGTCGATGGCGCAGGGCCCGGGCGTGAAAGCCGGAACGTTTTTCGGTCTGTATTCGGCCACGGTGGTCGTCATCCGCGGGCTGCTCGGTGCGGTCGTGATTCAGATCCGCGTCAGCGCGACGACGCAGATCCTGCTCGGCTTCATGATCCTGAGCGTTGCCGTGACGTTCGCCGTGCCGCACAACGCACTGCTTCATTCGGCCAGCGCCGTGCTGCTCGGCACCGGATATGGCCTCGTCTATCCGATCGTGCAGGCGCAGGCCGTCAACAGTGCCGACGCGCGGCACCGGCACGCGGTGCTGACCTGGTTCGTGGCGTCGTACTTCGTCGGCGCATTCGGATTTCCCGCGCTCGGCAGCATGGTGCTGGTGAGCATGGGCAAGACGATGCTGTTGATACTGATCGCCGGATGCGGCCTCGCGGTGCTGCTTCTGTCGATCGTCGAGCACCGCAAGCGGGTATTGCCGGTGGCGTGTTGAACGCACGCGCCGGGGTTCCGGAATCCGTCTGCCGCTGCGGCGCGCGACGATGGTCGGCGTCGCGCGCACGCGAGGCGAGCAGCCTCCGACGGTCAGCTCACGGCTTCCTCGAGAATCGCGCGGACCTCTTCGAGCAGTCCGCGTATCGCGCCATGGCTCGTATGCGTGAGACGTAGCACGCCGTCGATCGTGCACGCGCCGATGATCTGGTCGTCGGCGAAGCCCGACGTCACGATGGGGCCCCACAGCGCGTTCAGCGACACGCCTTCGTACGCGGAAGCAATCGGCTGATTGCCCAGATTCGACACCATGACGTCGAAGGCCAGCACGGCCGACAGAAACCCGGCCGCATGCTCGACGCTCGGCCGCGCGGTCATCACGGCATCCAGTGCCTTCAGTTCGGCCGCCACGCTTTCGCGCGCTTGCGACGGTGCAAGATCCTGTTTGATCTTGCGGGCGGCGGTCCATAGCTCCGTACCGCGCGGGTGATCGTCGATCGTGATGGTCTGCGTGATGTAGACGCCGGCGGCGGCACACGCATCGTCGGAGAGACCGCGCAGGTCGATCGGCGTGACGGTCCTCAACGCGCGATCGGTCCACGCGCTGGACAGACGCCGGCCGGCTTCGTGAACGGCCGCGGCAATCGCGCCATGCACGGTGGTTTGCTCGGCACGTGCGCGCGCCACGAGCCGGCGGGTGACATCGGCGGAAAGCGCAATGGCGTCGACATGCGGCGCTTGCGCGGCGTCCGGACGAAATGGCTTGGGCGCGGGCGCCGGCGACGGCGGCGGCAACACGGCGGCATGGCTCAGATCGGTATCGAGCACGGTCTCCAGCGACGGCGCCAGCGGCAACGGCGCCAGTCGCTCGCCCGACAGGACGCTCAACAGATCCTCGATCAGCGATGCACTGCCCATGCCGTCGATCACGGAATGATGTGCGACCAGGATCAGCGTCGAGCTGCATTCGCCTTGCAGCAAGGTCGCGCGCAGCAGCGGCGCCGCGGACCCGACAAAGCGCGTGGCGATTTCGCGGGCCGCTTCCGCTTGCCACGCAGTCGGGTCTTGCTCGAGCACGCGCAACGGCACCGTGGCGTCAGTCACGCGATAGAAGCCTGAATGCTGTTGCGCGTCGATGGCGATACAGGTCGATAGCAGCGGATGCCGGTGCTGGAGCGCCTGAAACGCCGCGTGCCATGCGTCCGTCGCAAAGCGCCGGTCGATCTCCGCGACCATCGCGAAATGCGTCGGCCGATTCTGGTCGAGCAGCCAGAACAGATGTTCCGTGCTCCCGAGCGCGCGCACGAGCCGCTGATTGTCGTCGATTTCCTGCGATTGATTCCGCACCCTATGACTCCCGAAGTGATGGTCTGCCTCAACAGAACAATCGAGGTGGGTGCGCTATTCCGCGATGGCCGGATTGCTCGATGTGCCGGACTATTTTTTCCTGTCGTCGGGGTTGTAGGTCACGTAGAGCTTCGTATAGCCCGGCGTGTCGAAATGTCCGGTCCATCCCTTCGGAAGCGTGACGGCCTCGCCGGTCTTCACGAGCATCACCGAACCGTCCGATGACGTGAGCTTCACGCTGCCCGAAAGAAAGTACAGGAACTCGTTGTACGGCAGCCCGTGCGGCCCCTTGATTTCCTCATGCGACGGGCCGGATCGATAGACGCCGGTCTGGTAAGCGTTGTCGGTCGACGTGAACGTCGCGACGTCCGCGTTCGTTTCGCCGCCTTCGTCTTTTTTCACAGCATCGGCGCGATTGAATATCGCACCGGCAAGGTCGGACCTCGACGCCTTGACCGGCTTGATCGTTTCGGCGTGCGCGTCGACCGCAGTCATGACGCTGAACGACAGCAGCGCTGCGAGGGCGTATCGGGACATCGGCTATCTCTCCGTTGGTTTTTTCGTGGCAGCGACGTAAAGGGTGAACGCGCTGTCGTGGCGCCATTTTGTCGGAAAAACCCGCCTTCGTTTAGCGATCGATCGAAAACGAGACGGCAGTTTTGTTTCTCAATGTGTATGAAACCGGTCTGGATACATGGCCTTGCAAAAGCCATTTGTCGAGACACACGTCAGATACGTCGTCTGGATTTAATGCATCTCATCGATCGAATCCGATCAGGGCGCGCGAGACGGCTTCGCGAGATCAGCGACCGCCGAGCGCCCCGACAGATTCGCGACAGCCGAATTTATCCAGGAGAACGACATGAAAGTAAAGACGATCGCTTTGGTTTTCGCGGCGTGCGCCGCCGTTGCAGCCACCACTTCCGCTTTTGCAAGCAGCGCCGCCGACACGAGCATCAACGACCAGACCGTCGGGCAAGCGAGCCAATGGGCGACGGGCGGCAAGGCGCCGAAGGGCAAGACGCGCGCCCAGGTTCGCGCGGAACTGGTGCAGGCGGAGAAGGACGGCCAGCTCGCGGCGCTCGAACAGCTCTACCGCGGCAGTTGATCGCCGGCCTCGCCATTTATCCACCCTGTTCAACACGGTACCGACCATGAACCACGAAACGAAAATTCTGTACACCGGCGAAGTTCGCACCACCGGCGGGCGCGACGGCGCCGCGCACAGCGCGGACGGCCGCCTGGATGTGAAGCTCTCCGCGCCCGGCTCGGCCGCGCCCGGCACGAATCCCGAGCAGCTGCTGGCCGCGGGCTGGTCGGCGTGCTTCATCGGCGCGATGGGCCTGGCCGCGCAAAAGCTGAAGGTTTCGCTGCCGCGCGACACGCATGTCGATGCGCAGATCGATCTGGCCACGAACAACGGCGCGTACTTCCTGCAGGCACGGCTGAACGTCAGCGTGCCGGGCGTCGACGCCGACGTCGCGCAGGCGCTGGTCGATGCGGCGCACCAGACGTGTCCGTATTCGAAGGCGACGCGCGGCAACATCGACGTGGTCGTCACGGTGGCCTGATACGCGTGCGGCGCTCGACGCGATCGACGCGCCGTTGGCAACTCTCCGGAACGTGCAATGACCGCATTGACGTGGTGTGCGATTTTTCTGGCCGCACTGACGGCGATCTCGAGGCTGCCGCGCGGGCTCACGCTGAGCCTGCTCGCCATCGGCTATGCGATCGCGTTCGCGTCGCGGCAGTTGCAGCCGATCGCGCTCGTGCCGATCGCGCTGCTGGTCGGCACCGGCGTGCTGTTGCAGCGGAATCTGCCGTTCGCCGGCAAGGTCGTGTGCAACGTCGTCTTCTGCGTCATTGCGGTCGGACTGTTTCAGCATTGGCTGCCGGGTTTCGACAATCTCAGGGTGATTCATGCGGCACGCCTGACGCCGGATGCGGCGCCCTACACGATGTATCTGAACTTCGACAAGCCGCTGATCGCGTTCTGGCTGGTGCTGGCCTACCCGTGGGTTCTGCCGGAGAAGCCGCTGTCGACACGTGTGATCGCGGCAGTCGTCGCGTGCGCGGCGACATCGGCGGTCTGCTTCTCGATCGCGTGGTGGGCCGGATTGATTGCGTGGGCGCCGAAGTGGCCGCAGTTCGCGTGGCTGTGGGTGCTCGACAACCTGCTGCTGGTCGCGTTCGCGGAAGAAGCGTTTTTCCGCGGCTATATCCAGGCGGGTGCGACCCGGTTGATGCGCGCGCAACCGAATGCCGGCTGGCTCGCGCTTGTCGCAGGCGCCGTGCTGTTCGGGCTTGCTCACTATCAGGGCGGCGTGTTGCTGGTTCTGCTGGCCGGCCTGTCCGGCATCGGTTACGGGCTCGCCGCTCGCGCCGGCGGCTTGCAATCGGCCGTGCTCGCGCACTTCGGCGTCAATCTGGTGCAGTTCGGGTTGCTGACCTATCCATTCATCGCCCGGGCCTGAGCGAACGCGCGCTCTGGCACGTGGACCTGTGATCCGGCAGTTCGGGTAATACGCGACGGCGGATGGAATATCTGCGCCGTCCAGCTGTTTACGTGCACTGCAGGGGTGTTGCCCGCTCAATTTCGCCTAAACCCATGGATACACGTCAGATACTGCAGTTCGTCAACGTCGGCTTGGTAGCACCGCGGGAGGATCGACGTAGATGACCGCAGCCGAACTGTCCGCCATGCTCCCCGCGATGCTGCCGCGTCTCTGGAGTTTCGCGCTGCGAATCTCCGGCGACCGGCACGACGCCGAGGATCTCGTGCAGGGCGCGTGCGTCCGTGCGCTCGAACGCGCGCATCAGCTACGACCGGGAACCGCGCCGCTCAGCTGGATGTTCTCGATCGTGCAATCCACCTGGCTCAACGAACTCCGCGCACGCAGCGTGCGTCGGCGCTCGGGCATGGACTGGGACGACGACCTGCTCGAAACCATCGCCGATCCCACCGCGCCGACCCTGGAGCAGCAGGCGCTCGATGCGCAGATCGTCAGGGCGGTGCAGCGTCTGCCCGAAGCGCAGCGCGTGGTGATGTTGCTGGTCGCGGTGGAAGGGCTCAGCTATGGCGAAGCGGCCGAGGCGCTCGGCGTACCCATCGGGACGATCATGAGCCGGCTTTCGCGTGCCCGTCAGACGATCGGCGCCCTGTTCAGCGATGGAAAGGAACGACCCATGAAGGGCGCAGCGAAGAGTGAGGATCAGGGGGCATGAAAATGGACGACATCCTGCTCATGGCATACGTGGATGGCGAACTCACGTCGCACGAGCGAGAGGAGGTCGACAGGGCGATCGACACGTCGGCCGATATCGCCAGGCGGGTTGCCCTGTTCGAAGCATCGGTGTTGCCTTATCAGTATGCGTTCCAGCGCCAGGAATGGCCGCCGCTGCCGCAGAGCCTGATCAGCAAGGTCGCGGAAATCGCGCGGGCGTATGCCGGGCCTTCGGCGCCGTCCGCGGTTGGCGGCGCGCGTCGCGCGGATGCGTCGGCGCCGGCGTCGCGGCCCGACGCGCACGCGCCGTCTTCCGCGCCGGTTCGCTCGCGCGTTCGCACGATGATGCCGTGGCTCGCGGCCGCGTTCGTCGCGGGCGCGTTCTGCTGCGGCGCCGTCCTGCACTTCGCGCCGCGGGACGCGTTGATGACCGCGCGGACGCAGATATCCCCGTGGATCATGGCAGCCGTGAACTATCAGCGGCTCTATACGCGCGACACCGTTGCTTTCGATTCGTCGAATCTGGCGGCCGCCGCGCATATGGTTGAAAACATTCGCCGCGACGACGGGCTGCGGATCCGCATTCCGGACCTGCGCTCGGTCGGGCTGACCTTCAAGCGCATACAGCGGCTGAATTTCAATCACAAGCCGCTGGTGCAGATCGTCTATCTGCCCGAAAAAGGCTTGCCCGTGGCGCTGTGCGTGATGAAGGACGAGCGGCCCGACACGGCGCTCGCGCGACAACAGGTCGGCAGTATGGAGGTCGTGACGTGGCGCCGTGCCAGTGTCACCTATGCGCTGATCGCCGCGCCCGGCGACACCGATCTCGGCGCGATCGGCAAGCGGATCGCCGACAACGGCATCGAAGAAGTGCTCGGTGAGCTGCAGCAGGCCGGCCCGGCGATGGCGAGCTGAGCGTTCGCGACGGCGACACCGTGCGCGCATCGCGGCCGGCATGCCGGTGCGTCACGGTTCGCGGGGGCCGTCAGGCGTCGGCGTGAGCAGCCGGTTGAGGCTGGCGGCCATTTGCCGCGCGTGGGGCTGAAGTTTCGCGATGACCTGGCTGGCATCCCTGATAGCACGCCGGCTCGCGAGGCCTGCATCAAACACGCGAGACCGTCGGTTTATTCCCGGCACCGCGGTGACGCCGATAGATGGCTTCTGTCGCCATCGGGCGCCGGCGTCGCTGCCGCCACCACGGGCGGATTCGGCGACGCGGCTGCACTGTTGGCGAAGGCGACGGTGTATCCGATCGCTCGCGATATGCTGAATGTGTTCGTCCGTCGCGGTCGACCTGACTGCCTGCCCCGGTCGACCGCGCGGGATCGTCGCCCGTCACGAGCGCGCCGCGGCCTTGGCTTCCAGCATCTTCACGAGCAGATGGAGTGTCCGATTGACCGGCGTGCCGATGCGTGCGGCCAGACCGCGCCGAACGACCGCGCCGTTCAGATGGTCGATTTCGCCGGGTTTGCCGCGCGCCAGATCCTGCGCTGTCGACGAATACTGGCCCGGGGGAATCGTCGCTTCGATGTGCGCGACGATATCGGCCGGCTCGTCGTCGACATGCACGCCTTCGGCCGCGGCGACGGCGATGCATTCGGCGACGATCGCGCACATCGTTTCGCGCAACGCATCGCGATGCGGCATCTCGCCCAGCGGCAGGTGCACGATCGCGGAAATCGCGTTGTATGCGCAGTTGAGCATGAACTTGCGCCAGAGTACCGCGCGCACGTCGTCGGCGATCCGGGTGGGAATGTCCGCTGCGCGCAGTACCTGTGCGAGCCGTTCGCTGCACGGCGACGCTTCGATCGCGAGATCGCCGCGGCCATGGTGGAGCAAATGCCCGGGGCCGGCCATCTCGCTCGCCACGTAGACGGCCGCGCAAATGACCGGCTGCGCGATCTCCGCCCGCAACAGCGCCGCGTTGTCGACGCCATTTTGCAGGCTGACCACGATGGCGTCCGGCGCCAGCACATGACGCAACCCGCGCGCGGCCTCGGCGGTATCGCCCGCTTTCACGCAGATGAAGACCACGTCGGCCGAGCCGGCGGCGGCGATGTCGGTCGACGCATGGGCGGACACGCGCGTGTCGAATGTGCGCGTCTGAATGCGCAAGCCGTGGTCGCGGATCGCATCGACATGCAGCGGACGGCCAATGAACCCGACCTCGTGGCCGTGCAGCGCCAGCATGCCGCCGAAGTAGCAGCCGACCGCGCCGGCGCCGAGCACTGCAAACCGCATGATGTCTCCGAGGGAATCAATGAACATGGCATGCGCGAACAAGCCGCATGGGTGAAACAGGCACGTCGGCCCGTCCATGCACGTCAAACACGCGAGACCGTCGGTTTATTCCCGGCACCTTCGTGACGCCGATAAATCGGATGCGCGACGGAATGACGCGAACGCGTCGCGTGTTCTCGTGAGGTGGCACGTCATCGGATCGGCATGCCGATCGGAAACCCAACCTCTTCCAGGAATGAATTCATTGAACGCGTCTCAGATTCCGCTTGCGCCGCCCCGTCCGCTGACAGGCAGCGACCACCGAACGCTGGTGCTTGCCGCGCTGGGCGGCGCACTAGAGTTTTACGACTTCGTGATTTACGTGTTTTTCGCGACGGTCATCGGTCAATTGTTCTTCCCGCAGTCGATTCCCGACTGGCTGCGCCAGGTGCAGACGTTCGGGGTGTTCGCGGCCGGCTATCTCGCGCGCCCCCTCGGCGGCGTGATCATGGCGCATTTCGGCGATCTCGTCGGCCGCAAGCGCATGTTCACGATGAGCGTGATGCTGATGGCGCTGCCGACGTTGATGATGGGGTTGCTGCCGACTTACGCATCGATCGGGGTCGCCGCGCCCGTGCTGCTCCTGCTGTGCCGTGTGTTGCAAGGCGCGGCCGTGGGCGGCGAAGTGCCCGGCGCGTGGGTGTTCGTGTCCGAGCACGTGCCGCCGCGCCATGTCGGCTATGCGTGCGGCCTGCTGACGGGCGGCCTCACGCTCGGCATCCTGCTCGGCTCGCTGATCGCGGCGGGGATCAACCAGCACTACTCGCATGCCGCCATCGGCGCGTATGCATGGCGGATTCCTTTCGTGGTCGGCGGATTGTTCGGAATCCTGTCCGCATTTCTGCGACGCTGGCTCCATGAAACGCCCGTGTTCATCGACATGAAGCGCAGCCGGGCGCTGACCCGCGAAGTGCCGTTGAAGGCGGTGCTGCGCGATCACGGCAGGGCCGTGCTGGTGTCGATGATGCTCACGTGGACGCTGACCGCCGCGATCGTCGTCGTGATCCTGATGACGCCGACGCTCGTCGCCAAGCGCTTTCATATCGAGCCGGCGCTCGCGCTGCAGGCCAATTCGGCCGCGACGCTCTGCCTGACGATCGGATGTATCGTCGCCGGTGCGGTGGCCGGACGCATCGGCACCGCCCGCACGATCTTCTGCGGCTGCCTGCTGCTCGGCGCATCGTATTTTTTCATGCTCCGGCAGCTCGCCGTCGATCCGTCATTGCTGCTGCCGCTCTACGCGGTATCCGGTTTCTTCGTCGGCGCGGTGGCGGCGATCCCGGTCGCCATGGTCAACGCATTTCCGCCGGTCGTGCGTTTTTCAGGGATCTCGTTCTCGTATAACGTCGCGTATGCGCTGTTCGGCGGCCTGACGCCGGTGTTCGTGTCCGTGATGCTGAAGTCGAACCCGCACGCGGCGGAGTTTTATGTGGGCGCGCTGTGCATCGTCGGCGCGTTGGCGGGCTTCGCGTTGCGCCCCGCAAGGTCGTCATCCGGGATCGAGGCGGCCATTTCGAAGCCGTGACCGGGCCGCACGAAGATCGGGACCTGCGTTGACGTGAACCGGCGCGGGTCGACCGTCGTCCAATGTGTTCATGCGCGATGGCCGGCGGCATTCCCCGAGCGCGTCGGTCGGCCTATCTCCGGGCGCCGCACGGGCATACAATTTGCCCCACGCGAAAAACCCGCTTCGGAGGCATTCCATGAAACGACTTTGGCCGCTCCACCCGCTCCACTCGCTACTCGCGATCTGTGCATTCGCAACGTTCGGGCCATACGCAACCGCCGCATCGACGGCGCCTGACGTCACCCTCGGCCGCGCGGACTACGGCACGACCGCCGCGGGGCAGGCGGTGAGCCAGTACACGCTGGCCAACGCGCGCGGCGTGACGCTGAAACTCATCACGTACGGCGGCATCGTGACCACGCTCGAGGTGCCCGACCGCACCGGCAAGGTCGCCGACATCGTGCTCGGCTTCGATTCGCTGCGCGACTACGAAGCGCACAACGGCAACATCCATTTCGGCGCGTTGATCGGCCGTTATGCGAACCGCATTGCACGCGGGCGCTTCACGCTCGGCGGCAAGACGTGGACGCTGCCGGTCAACGACCCGCCGAACACGCTGCATGGCGGCCCCGACAGTTTCGACGCGAAGGTGTGGACGGTGACGGGCACGCACAGCGACGGCAACGGCGCGAGCGTGACGCTGCGTTACGTGAGCCCTGACGGCGAGAACGGCTTCCCCGGCACGTTGACGACGGACGTGACCTACACGCTGACGCGCGACAACCTGGTCCGCATCGACTACCGCGCGACGACGGACCAGACCACGGTCGTCAACCTGACCAACCACAGCTATTTCAACCTGGCCGGGCAGGATGGCGGCAGCGTCGAGCGGCAGTTGATCGAGATTGCCGCGTCGCGTTTCACGCCGACCGACGCCACGTCGATCCCGACCGGGCAACTCGCGAGCGTGGCGGGCACGCCGATGGACCTGCGCCAGTTGACGCCGATCGGCGCGCATCTGCGTGACAACGATGCGCAACTCGTCGTCGCGCATGGCTACGACCAGAACTGGGTGCTCGACCAGGGCGGCCAGTCGGCCCCGGCGTTTGCCGCGCGCGCGTACGATCCGGCGTCCGGGCGGTTTCTCGAGGTGTACACGACGCAGCCGGGGCTGCAGTTCTATACGGCCAACGGGTTGAAAGGCAGCGTTGCGGGCAAGGGCGGGCGGGCTTACCGGCAGACCGACGCGTTCGCGCTGGAAGCCGAGCACTTCCCCGATTCGCCGAACCATCCGACCTTCCCGACGACCGTGCTCAAGCCGGGGCAGACGCTGCACGAGGTGACGGTGTGGAAGGTGGGCGCGCGATGATCGCGTTGACGCGCGGCGGGATGCGGCACGTCAATGCGACGACACATACACCGCATCGTCGAACGCCGCCGGAATCGCGAACTGCGCGCGCATGCGCTTCGTCTCCTGCGCGGGCGTGAGCCCGAACAGCCGCTTGAATTCCCGGCTGAACTGCGACGGGCTCGTATAGCCGACCGCATAACCGGCCGCCTCCGCGGTCAGGTCCTGGCGCACCATCAAGAGGCGTGCCTGATGCAGTCGCGTCGACTTCAAATACTGCATCGGCGACACCTGCGTGATCGCCTTGAAGTGGCTATGGAAGCTCGGCACGCTCATCCCGGCCTCACCGGCCAGTCGCGACACGTCGAGCGCCTGCGCGTAGTCGGCGTGGATCACGCGCAGTGCACGGCCGATCCGGCCGAACTGGCCGCGCATCGCCAGCGCGTTTCTCATCGCGCTGCCCTGCGCGCCGGTGAGCACGCGGAAATACAGCTCGCGCAGTAGTCCCGGCCCGAGCACCGCTGCTTCGAGCGGCCGATGCATCGCCTCGACGAAACGCAGCACGCTCGCCTGCATCGCTTCGTCCATCGGCGTCGACATCATGCTCTTCGGCGCCTGCACGGGCTCCGGGGTCCCCGCGCGGTCGATCTGCGCGGCCAGTTCGGCGGCCATCGGGAAATCGAGGTGCAGATACAGCGCGAGCAGCGGGTGCTCCGCCGTCGCGTCGGTTTCCATGCTGAACGGCACGGGCACCGACACCGCCAGATAGTGATCCTCGTCGTACAGATAGCGTTCGCCGCCGAAATAGCCGCGCTTGTGGCCCTGGCACACGATCACGATGCCCGGGTCGTACAACACCGGCGTGCGCGACAGCGCGCGGTTCGAGCGCAGGATGCGCACGCTCGGCAGCGCGGTCAGGTTGTAGCCTTCGTCGGGCGCCAACGCGTGCAGCAACGCGATCAGGCGTTGGCGGCCGCGCGCGGGCAGCGACGGCGATCGGGGCGAGGAGGGCGCGGCGCTCATAGTTTTGTGCAAGAAAATCAGCAGAATCGGGCTTATTCGACGTAGATCGTCA
Source organism: Burkholderia ambifaria AMMD (assembly GCF_000203915.1). Lineage (NCBI taxonomy): Bacteria > Pseudomonadati > Pseudomonadota > Betaproteobacteria > Burkholderiales > Burkholderiaceae > Burkholderia > Burkholderia ambifaria. The sequence continues at coordinate 179,349 of NC_008392.1, read as the reverse complement.
GACTAGTATGCATGCTTCGATCGACATTTGGGAGAAGCACATATGGCATCCGGCAACCTCATGCTCATCACCGGCGTCAGCAGCGGCTTCGGCCGCGCGCTCGCGCAGGAAGCGCTGGCCGCGGGTCATACGGTGGTCGGCACCGTCAGAAGTGAAGCGGCGAGGCAGGCGTTCGAAGCGCTGTCCGCGCATGCGGCGATCGGGCGCGTGCTCGACGTGACCGACTTCGAGCGCATCGACGGCGTCGTCGCCGACATCGAGGCGAGCGTCGGCCCCATCGACGTGCTGGTGAACAACGCCGGCTACGGGCACGAAGGCATCCTGGAGGAGTCGCCGCTGTCGGAGATGCGCCGGCAGTTCGACGTGAACGTGTTCGGCGCCGTCGCAATGATGAAGGCCGTCGTGCCGTTCATGCGTGAGCGCCGGCGCGGCCGCATTCTGAACATCACGTCGATGGGCGGCCACATCACGATGCCGGGCATCGCGTATTACTGCGGCAGCAAGTTCGCGCTGGAAGGGATTTCGGAAACGCTCGGCCAGGAGCTCGCGCCGTTCGGCATCGCGGTGACCGCCGTCGCGCCGGGCTCGTTCCGCACCGACTGGGCCGGCCGTTCGATGACGCGCACGCCGCGCTCGATCGCCGATTACGACGCGATCTTCGATCCGATCCGCCAGGCGCGCGAGGAAAAAAGCGGCCGGCAATTGGGCGATCCCGCCAAGGCCGCGCGCGCGATGCTCGCGGTCATTGCGGCGGACCGTCCGCCGGCCCATCTGCTGCTCGGCAGCGATGCGCTGCGGCTCGTGCGCGCCAAATGGTCAGCGCTGGAAGACGAGATGCGCGCGTGGGAGGCGGTGACCGTGTCGACGGACGGTTGACGCGCAATGGCTCGCGTGTCACGCATCCGCGCTCGGCTGCGTGACGCACGGATGCAGTGCATCGTGGGCCGAGCGAACGATCAGGCTTCGGGCCGCGAGCAAACGGCTTCGATGTTGTGCCCGTCCGGACCGATGACGAACGCCGCATAGTAGTTCGCGTGATACTGCGGGCGCAGCCCGGGTGCGCCGTTGTCCTTGCCGCCGGCCGCCAGCGCCGCACGGTGGAACGCGTCGACCTGCGCGCGCGTGTCGGCCGCGAAGGCGAGGTGAAGATGGGCCGGCTTCTCGTCGGTCTGGAACAGGCACAGCGTCGGCTTGCCCGGCACGCCGAGTTCGACGCCGTAGGTCGGCACGCCTTCGTCGAGGACCGCCACGCCGAGCGGTTCGAGTGCGTGGAGAAAGAACGCCTTGCTGGCTGCGTAGTCGCTGACACCGAATTTGACGTGATCGAACATGAATGTCCCTGAAGTGAGTGGGGCTGCACGGCGGATCCGACGCGATATTGCCATACGGCGCGGCCGTGCGCCGGGCCTCGTTCATGCCGGATTCAGTTCGTTTCATGACAGGGTCGCGGTTTTCCGTTACAACGCCTAAGTGCCGCATCGATCGGCGCGGTGTGCCGCCGCGCCGCGGTTCGTGCCGACACCCGCCCGGGTGCCCGGCCGGCACGCGTTCATCTACCCCAAAGGAGCCTGCAGCCATGCCTTACATCACCACGAAGGACAACGTCGAGATCTTCTACAAGGACTGGGGCGCGAAGGATGCACAGCCGATCGTGTTCCACCATGGCTGGCCGCTGTCGTCCGACGATTGGGACGCCCAGATGCTGTTCTTCGTCCAGAAAGGCTATCGCGTGATCGCGCACGACCGCCGCGGGCACGGCCGCTCGGCGCAGGTGTCCGACGGTCATGACATGGATCACTACGCGGCGGATGCGTTCGCGGTGGCCGAGGCGCTCGACCTGCGCAACGCGGTGCACATCGGTCACTCGACCGGCGGCGGCGAAGTCGCGCGCTACGTGGCCCGGCACGGCGAGCCGGCCGGCCGCGTCGCGAAGGCGGTGCTGGTCAGCGCGGTGCCGCCGCTGATGCTGAAGACGGACGCGAACCCGGAAGGCCTGCCGCTCGAGGTATTCGACGGCTTCCGCAAGGCGCTCGCCGACAATCGCGCGCAGTTCTTCGTCGATGTGCCGAGCGGCCCGTTCTACGGCTTCAACCGGCCCGGCGCGACGGTGCACCAGGGCGTGATCCAGAACTGGTGGCGCCAGGGCATGATCGGCAGCGCGAAGGCGCACTACGACGGGATCAAGGCCTTCTCGGAAACGGACCAGACCGAGGACCTGAAGGCGATCACCGTGCCGACGCTCGTGCTGCACGGCGAGGACGACCAGATCGTGCCGATCGCGGATGCCGCGCTGAAGTCGATCAAGCTGCTGAAGAATGGCTCGCTGAAAACCTATCCGGGCTACTCGCACGGGATGCTGACGATCAACGCGGATGTGCTCAACGCCGACCTGCTGGCTTTCGTGCAGGCGTAACGGTGTAAGCGGTGCATGCCCGCTTCGGCGGGCTGCGTCGCCGATATGCGGGCGGGATGGCGGCCACCGCGTTTTCGCCCGCTAATCGTTGCGTAGAAATACGACGTAGCCGCGAAACCACGGATTCGCGGCGAGGTACGGCGGCGCGTCCCACTCGCCGCCCTGGATCACGCCGATGCGAAACGGCAGCTGCAGCCGTGCGACGCGCGGCAGGTAGGCCGCATGGTCCGGAATCGTGCTGAGGCCCTGGTAGGTCTGCACGACCACTTCATCGACGATCCCCCTGAGCTGGTTGACCTGGTCGGTATCGATGCGGCTGCTCCAGTCGAGCAGCCCCGTGATGCTCAGCCGGCAATCGGCCGGCAGCGTGTCGCGCAGCGTCCGCAGAAATTCGAGGTAGTCCTGCAGATGCCGCGTGCGCGCGTCGAAGTCGATCTGGATACCGGTGATCGTGCGGCCCGACGCCCGCCAGCGTTCGAGCTGCGCGAGCATGATCTGCGTCACGCGCGGCGTCCAGCGCAGCGTATGCGCACGATAGACGAGCCACACCCGGGCGTTCGGCACGGGCGGCAGCGCGACGCCCTGCGCGATGACGCGTACCTGCGACTCGTCGCGCGGCGACGCTTCGATCTGCCCTTGCAGCACGTACAGCGTGCGCGCGCCGCTGACGACCGGCTGCGGCTTCACGCCGGCCCACAGCCAGAACGCGTCGTACCGCGCGGCATCGACGGTGCCGGCCAGCGCGACGCGGCAGGCCAGCAGCAGAGCGACACACGCGATGCGCTTCACGCGGCGCTCACCAGTAGTAGCGGAGCTTCTGCGCCCACGGCGTGCCCGGATACGCGGTTTTCAGCGTGTCGAACCAGCGCTTGCGCGTGTTCTTCGGCACGTCCTTGCCGCCGCATTCGTTGGAGCCGCCCGGCGCATAGCACTTGATCGCGCGGTAGAGCGCGTACGCACGGTCGTTCGGGCTGGCCTGCGCATCGGCGATCACGGTCACGTAGCTCGACATCCGTTCGTACGGCTTGCCCGCGAACTGCGACGGCGCGCCGCCGAGCGTCGGCGGCACGCGTGCGGTGGCCGCCGCCGACGCGTTGCGCATCCACGGCGGCACCGCGTCGCCTTCGAGGCCGGCCGCGGGCGGATGAAGGCGCACGAAATCGGCGAGGCAGTTCAGCCCTTTCGCATCGGCGGGATTCTGTTGCAGCGCCGCGGCGATCTCGCGCGCGGACGGGCACACATAGCCGTCGTCGTTCCGGGCGCCCGATGCGATGAACGGTTTCAACGGAGCGGCGGGCGCGCCGGATACCAGCGCGGTATCGGCGATGAAGTCGGCGTAGTGCGAGCGCGTGAGCTCCTTGTACAGCAGCGTGTACAGCGCGGTGTCGCGCAGCGCACCGCCGGCCGCCTGGTTCTGCGCCTGCGTGCGCAGCAGGTCCGCATTGGCCGTGTGCTGCAGCAGGACGGCCCGGATCGCGGCGTTTTGCACGAGCGAATCGTCGGCGAACACGTCGTTGACGAGCCCGGCCTGCTCCAGGTTGATCGCGAGCGCGAGTTCCAACGCCTCGCGCTGGAAGCGCAATTTCGCGAGCGGAATCAGGTCGCGCCACAGCTGGCGCGCCTTGTCGCCCTGGCCGCTATCCTCCAGCGCGAACGCGCGCAGCGCCTGCTGGCTCAGGCCGAAATAGTCGAGCGGCGCGGCGGGCGTCGGCGGCAGCAACGCGAGCGCGGCATCGGGCTTGCGCCCGATCTGCACATACCAGGTGGCGAGCAGGTAGTCGTACAGCGCGGGCGCGTTCGCGAAGCGCGGTTTCTGCGCCTGCAGGTCGTCCAGCGTCAGCGGCTTGCCGCGGCTCGACTCGCTGTTTTCCGGCGTACGCATGCGCAGCAGGTCGACGGTCGCGAGCACGGTCGGCGACTGGATCTGGCGCGCGTCGAGTTCCGACCCGAACAGCAGCTTGCTGTCGAGTTCGTTCGCCAGTTGGATCAGCGGCACGTTCGACGTCGCCGGCGACCAGCGCGCGAGCGCATGGCCATAGAGATCGGCCTGCTGCGCGACGTCCCCGCCGAGCCACGCGACGCGCCGCAGCAGCCCATTGGCGGAAACCGCATAGCGACCCTGCGGGTACACCTTCAGGTAAGTGCGAAACACGGTGTTCGCGGCGTCGAGCGACACCTTCGTGACGCGGGTGCGCGACGGCGTCGGGCTGTCGTTGTCGAATGCGTTGGCCTGCGCGGCGTTCAGTTGCGCGCGCCCGGCCATATAGAGGCCGGCTTCCTTCAGCCACGGGTTCGCGCTGTGCGATGCGCTCGCGAAGGCGCGCGTCGCGGCGTGGAAGTCGGCGCGGTAGAACGCGTTCGTGCCGTCGAGGTACGCGGCGAACTGCTGGCCGAGCGGCGACTTGACCGGCGGCTTCGTCCACGCGGCGCTTGCGCCGCCCGCCGCACAGGTTTTCTGAGCGATGTCGGCGCGCGCCGCGCGCAGGCGGGCGGCTTCGTCGGGGGGAAGGCCGCCGGCGCCGTCCAGCGCGTCGTTGAACGCGTCCGCGCCCGCGTCCATGCTGCGACAGATGCTGCCTTCGCCGTCGGCGTACCGGTTCGACGGCGCATCGGCGTCCGCTGCGCCGCCGGCCGGGTCGGGCGCCTTCTGGCCGATATCGATCCACCCGGAAAAATCCATCGGGAACGGCACGATCATCTGGCTGATCCGGTCTTTCGGCGGGATGGTTTTCGGATCCGGAAACACCCGCGCGACCTTGGCGCTGTCGACCATCATCAGCATCGCGTTGATGCGCGTGTCGTTGGCGGGGCTCAGTATCGGCACGTTGCCGCACGAGTACGTACCCTGGCGGAGCGTGGGCGGCACGTTGCAGCTGTCGTCCGAGCTGGCGTGGGCGGCAGGCAGGCAAAGCAGGCTGGTCGCCAGCGCGGCGAGCAGGTTTCGGTTCAGCGTCGGGTTTCTCGGCATTTTTCTTGTACTGGTGTGGGGCCGCGGCGGCCGGTTCTCTCAGCGGGCATTTCGCCTCGGCGCGTATCGTACCTCACGAGCCGCGTCGATCGCCGGCCCGGCGAGATGGAAGTCCACTTACTGTAGACGCAACGCCACCTTGAATCCGGAGCGCATGAATTAAGATGCAGCCGGCAGTGACGGACATCCGGCGATCGACGACAAGCCGTCGTCTTCGCCGTCCGAGGGGGGTGGTCTGCAGAAGCGCGCGACGGAATCGATCCTGACTGGGACATGAAACGGCGCCGCGTTGCATGCCTGTTCAATAGTATTGCTAATCGATCGGCCGACCGACGCGATGCGGCGGCATTTCGGCCAACGGCAGACGAGAGCATGCCGGAAAAAGAAAACAAGAGGATTCCGATGAAACCCATTGCATGGTTGGTCATGTCAGCCGTTCTCGCGCTGAGCGCATGCGGCGGCGACGACGTCGCCACGAACGGCGGCGCGTCGTCGTCGACGCCGGGCAATCCCGGTTCGCCGTCCGGAACGACACCGCCCGGCGGCGGTTCGAGCGGCGGCCCGACGGGCGGCGGCACCGCGCAGCCGCAGGCCGGCTGGTCGACGGCCGTCGCGGTGGACGGCAAGGGACCGGAAGGCGACCCCAGCGTGACGATCGACGCGAGCGGCAATGCGCTCGCCACGTGGATGACCCTTGGCCCGGCCGGCACGAACGGCAACGAAATGTGGGGCGCGCGCTATGTCCCGGGCTCGGGCTGGGCCAGCGCGACGCGGCTCGATACGAGCGATGGGTCGCATTCGATGAACGGGCTGACCGGCGTTCAGCCGCAACTGGTCGGCAACGCGAGCGGGCAAGCGGTCGCGTTCTGGACGGAATGGATGCCGGGCCCCAACACGTACGCACTGTGGGCGCGCCCGTACAGCCCGGCTACCGGATGGGGCGTGCCGCTCGAGCTGGCGGCGGACATGGCCGGTTCGTCCTATACGGCCGGGATCGACAGCCAGGGCAACGCGCTCGTCGCGTGGACGCAATCGATCAGCCTGCTCGATACGCGCATCGCATGGACACGCTATACGCAGGCGGGACAGTGGTCGCCGACGGCGCTGATCCAGATGCCGGTGCAGACCGGGCCAGGCGCGGTGACCGGCGATACCGACAACGTGAGGCCGATGCTGTCGGTGCTGCCGTCCGGCCGCGCGGTGCTCGCGTGGCGGCAGACCAACCATACGAAGGCGGCGCTGTGGACGGCCACGTACGACGCGACCAACGGCTGGACCGACGTCAACCAGGCCGTCTCGAACTCGAGCCTGTTCACGACGATCATCTCTCCGGTGGCCGGCATGGACGCGAACGGCAACATCACGCTGCTCTGGGGGCAGCTCGACGTGACGGGCGGACAGATCCTCACGGCGACGATGTCGCAACGTTACGTGGCCGGCACCGGGTGGCAGCCCGCGCAGCCCGTCGCGCCGGCGATCGCGGAGCCGACCGGGTTCATCGCGACGCCGATGCTGACCGTCAACGAAAACGGCGTGGCCGCCGCGATGTGGGCCGAAGGCGGCGCCGTGCTGCAGGCGAGCGTATCCGATGCCAGCGGCAACTGGGGACCGCTGCAGCGGCTGACGGAGCACCTGAACGGGGCGGCCGCGCAGTATCCGCCGCTGGTGATCGACGCGGCCGGCAACGTGACGGCCGCATGGCAGGACACGGGCTTGCCGGGCGCGTCGGCCGTCGTTGCGGCCACCTACCGGAAAGGGGCGTGGAGCGCATCGACGGTGGCGGCGCAGAGCGCATCGTGGCCGGCGCTCGCCGTCAACGGCACGGGGTCGATGGCGCTCGTCTGGCAGTCGTATGTCGCGAGTATCGGCAGCCAGTTGCAGTCCAGTTTCTATACCCCCGGCTCGTAATCGCGATGCACGGCAAACCGAAGGAGAAACGATGAAGCAAACCTTGCATTGCACCGTACGGACCGCGCTGGGCGCCGCGGTTGCCGGCCTCGTGCTGTCCGCGTGCGGCACGACGCAGATGAACATGGTCGACGTGCAGACGTCGACCGCGAAGACGCTCGGGCTCGCGTCGTCCGACGAGATCACCATCGCCAACGTGCAGTACGGGAAGAAGGACGCGCTGGGCGGCCAGAAGGTGAGTTACAACGCGACGACGGGCAAGGGCCGGCGTTTCGGCTGTACGGTGTTCATGATTCCAGGGCTCACGCCGATCGATCGGCCGACGTACAACAACTGGGAGTGCCATCCGCAACGCTGATGGCTGCGATCACGACGACGCCCGCCGCAGGGCGTCGGTCGACCGCTTGTGGACGATATGCCGCGCCGGCCCTTGCGCCGGCGCAATTTGGTCCGATAATCGACGAACCGATTCATTCCTTCCCGTCGGCTCGATAAAAAAACCGTCATGGATCAAGCGGCATTCGTCCCTGTTTTCAAGTTTCGCACGACCGATTATCCCGAGCCGGACCGGTTCCACGTCTGGGTCAAGGACATGCTGTGCGACTACCGGCTGGAGGACCCCGGCGGCCACGGCCCGTTCGACGCGCAAGCGAGCGGTGCGGCGCTCGGCCCGCTGATCCTGTCGGGCCGGCAATGGCGCTCGCGCGCGCCGACCTATACGGTTCACCGGACCACCCGCCGGATCCGGCTCGACGGGCAGGATTCGATCCGCTTCACGCTGCTGCTCGGCGGCCGGCTCGCGAGCCATACCGGCGGCCCCGAGCTGATCAAGCGCGCCGGCGACGTGTTCGTGTACGACGTCGCGCAGATCAACGACTGCCGGGTCGAGGCCGGCGACGTGATCAGCCTGGTCGTCCCCAGATACCTGCTGCCGAGCCATGCGGCGCAAGCGCACGGGCAGACGCTGACGAGCGGCGTGGGCCGCCTGGTCGGCGACCAGATGCTGTCGCTGTTCCGGAATCTGCCGGACCTGCGCATGCACGACGTGCCGAGCGTCGTGCAATCGTTGTTGCTGCTGCTGGCGGCGGCGGTGGCGCCGAGCGCACAGGCACTCGACGACGCGCGAGGCCCGATCGACAACGCGCTGGTCGAGCGCGTGCGGCGCTACATCGATCTCCACCTGCTGGAACCCGACCTGACGCCCGAGCGGATCTGCCGGGACATCGGCGTGTCGCGGGCACGGCTCTATCAGCTGTTCAAGGAAGAGGGCGGCGTGATGCGGCAGATCACGCGCAGGCGCTTGCGGCACGCATACCACGTGCTGGGCGATCCGCAGCGCCGGCATCGGCGCATCGCGGAAATCGCGTGGGCGCACGGCTTTCCCGACGAGAAGTATTTCCACCGGCTGTTCAAGGCCGAGTTCGGCCATACGCCGAAGGAAACGCTCGAGTGCGCGGCCGCGCCGGTGCTGCTGCCTTGCGGTGCGGGCGACGATCGATGGGGCGATGGCGGCCGGCTGGCGGGATGGACGCTGCCGTTCGGCGTGCTCACCAACTGAGCGGGCCGCGCGACGCCGTTATGCGGCGGCGGCCCGCGTCGAGCATCACGCGCACGCGCTGCTCGCGACGCCGCCTTCGTCCGCGTCATCGATCGCGGCGCGCAAGTCGTCGATTGCCACCATCAGTTCGCGCACCTGCCGCAACGACGGGTATTGATGCAGCACCGCATGCCATTGCGGCTGCGTCAGCAGCGCCTGCCAGATCACACCGAGGCCGGCCGGATCGGCATCGGGCTGCCGCGCGAGCGCGCTCGCGTATTCGAGGCTCGCCTGCGCCGACAGCAACTGCATCCGGCTCGCGGCGCCCAGCAGGCGCGGCGTCGCGTCCGCGGACGCATCGCAGCAATAGAGTACTTCCCGCTGCAGCGCCGCGGCGTCGGTCGTCAATGCGCGCAGCGACGCGCCGTGCACGCGCACCGTGCCCTGGTGCGTCTCGAACGAATAGATCGTGTCCGCGTCGGCCTGCGCGAGCAGGTTCAGGCCGCGCAGCAATCGCGGCAAATCGGTCGTCGCGGCGTCCGCCGACGCCTTCGCCTCGACGAGGAAGCGCACGTTCCACACGGGCGCCGCTTCGTCGCCGCGCGTGCGTTCGAGCAGGATTGCATCCCATTCGGTTTTCGCGCGGTCGTGGCGGCCCGGTATCGATGACGGCACGCGCATCGACGTGACCACGCGGTACGTGCGCTGCGGGTCCACCGCGTCGAGCCGGCGGGCCAGTGCGTCGAGCGCCTGCGCGGCCAGCGCTTCGACGGCCGCGCCGCGCTGCTGGGACGCGACGCCCTGCGCGACGGCCACCGTGCTGCCTTCGAGCGGACCTTGCCGGACCCACAGTGCGCGGTATCGACGGACGTGCTCGTCCGCTGCCAGCGCGTCGAGACGCAGCAAGCGTTCGAGCGCGGCACCGTCCTTCAACTTCACGATGTCCTGCTCGAAAGCGGTGTTGGTCGCCATGCCGGGCAGCGCGAGCAACTGCTCCAGCGTGGCATGGAGCTCGCTCCACGATCCGGACGTTGCGGCCGCATGCAACCGCGCGAGCCCGTCGCGTTGCCACGCCTGCGCGCTGCGCTCGAGTTTGGCCGGGTGCGCGATCGCGTTGACGGCCGAGTGCAGCGCGCGCCGGTCCTGCTCGGCGTGCGCGTGCAGCGATGCGTATTCGCGCACGCTCGGCGCGTCGTGCCGCAGGACCGACGCCTGAAACGCGTGATCGCCGGCATGCGGATCCATCGCAGCGCGGATCATGTGCGCAAGGGCATCGATGAAGCGCTGCCGCAGCGCCGTGCCGGGAGACCGGCCATCGGCCAGCATCCGGCGTGCGTCCTCGATCACGCGCGCGAGGGTTGCCGCCGGGTTCGCGGCATCGGCCGGCGTCGGCGCGCCGTCGAACGGCGGCAACTGATAGCGGCGCGTGACGGCGAGCAGGATTTCGTCGAGCAGGGCGGGCAGCGGTGTCAGCGACATGGCGTATGGGCGTGAAAGCGGTTCGCGTGCCCGCGGTTCGAACCGCGGGCGACGATGTGCAACGTTATCACGCCGGACCGGACGAAACCGGCCGGCGGACCACGAAACGCGAGAGGCCGGGCATGCAGCCGGCGGTGGCCCGCCGCCAACCCGCCGTCGTGGATCGGCTTCAGCTCGTGAGGCCGTCGACGTCGTGCGCAGCGTGCTGCACGTTCATCAGGATCGCCGGGCCGCGTTGACGTGGGCTTCACCCCAGCCCGGGCAGCGTCGCCCGCGCCAGGTTACGCCGTCAGCGTCACCGACAGGCTGCCGAGCTCGCCGAAGCGCACGGTCAGCGCATCGCCGAGCGGCACGTCGATCGCGCCCGCATACGAGCCGGTCGTCACGATCTGGCCGGCGCGTGCGCCGTCACCGCGCGACGCGAGGAAATTCACCAGCCATACGAGCGGCTTGAGCGGATCGCCGTCCGGATGGCGGCCGTCGATCGTGCGATTCAGTGCGCCCTCGAACGACAGCGCGAGCGTCTCGAGCGGCACGTTCAGCCCGTCCGGCACAACGGGGCCCACGCACAGCCCCTGGTTGAACTGCCCGTCGGCGAGCAGTTCGAACTTCGACGCGCGCGCGGGCTCCGCATAGCGGCAGCCCAATACCTCGAGCACGATGCGCACTTCGCGGATCGCGCCGCGCACGTCGTTCTCGTCGTACGGCTGCGCGCGGGCCGGCAGGTCGCGCGCGAGCACGAACGCGATTTCCGGCTCGATCCGCACGATCGGGCCGCCGACGACGCGGTACGGCGCATCGGCTTCGCGAATCGTCGACGCGAAGATCGGCGCGACGATCACGCGGTCGGGCGGCGGCAATGCGCATTTCCATCCGCCGATCGTTTCGCCGAGCAGATCGGCGACGCGATGCTGGATCGCGAGCGCGGTGTCGACGTTCTCGGGGCGGAAGGCGTCGGGCAGCAGCGGGCCGGGCGCGCCGGCATGGCGGGCGGCGACGAGATGCTGGGCGGCGCCGTCCACGCGTTCGGTAGTCGTTGTCATGTCGGTTGAGCGAGTTGAAAGTGAACCGGCAAAAAGGGGCCGGACGAAGATCGCAGCTCTGATGATAGCGCCTTCGGCGGCGTGGCTGCTCGGTCGCGCGGCGCGGCCGCAGGCCTGGCACGCCGATTTCCCGCGTGGCGCTTTGCCGCACGACGGGCTTCGGACGGACCTTGATCGCCGTCAACCCTCGAATCCGCCGTCCGTCGATGATGGGGGCATGGCCGCGCGCGACCGTTCGCGGCAACTCACCCCAGCGAGGTTCGTATGTACAAGAAAATCATGGTGGCCGTCGACGGCAGCGCTTCGTCGAAACAGGCGCTTGCCGAGGCCGTGAAGATGGCAGTGGCGGCCGATACGCACGTCAGCGTCGTGTACGTGGTCGACAAGTCCGTGCTGTTTACGTACGCGGGCCGCTTCGATCCGCATTCGCTCATCGAGGAAATCCGCGACGACGGGCGCAAGGTGCTGCGTGAAGCCGAACAGATCATCGCGCTGGCCGGCGCGAAGGGCGAGGGCGAACTCGTCGAGACCGAGAGCATCGGCGAGGACATCGCGGAACGCCTGCAGCGTTACGTGAAGGAGTGCGGCATCGAGCTCGCGGTGGTCGGCACGCACGGGCGGCGCGGCATCCGGCGCGTGCTGCTCGGCAGCGTCGCCGAGCGCTTCGTGCGCGGCGCGACGTGCCCGGTGCTGCTGGTTCGCGGCGACGACGGCGACGTGCCGGCGTCCGCCGCGGCGGCCTGACACGGGGGCGCGCGATGATACGCCGCCAGTCCCGGATCGTCGTCGCGACGATCGCCGTGTTCCTGTCGCTCGCGGGGATGATGGCCGTCGTGACCGGGCTGCTGTTCGACCAGGCGATCGCGTTGCGCGGCGGTGCGATCGCGTTGATCGTCGGCGTGGCCGGTTTCGTCGTGATGCTCAACCCGGGGCCCAAGGGCGAAGGGTGAGGCGGGGAAGACGCCGGTCTTCCCTTAACGGCGCGTGCCGGCGCCCGGCCGTGACCGCCGGGCCCCGACGATCACTGCCTGCCGCGAGTGGCGGGCCGGTGACGTGTCACGTGCCCGTCGTACCCGACGCCGACGCACCGGCCTCGGCAGGCTTCTCCTGCACATTCAGCCGCTTCAACGTTTCCGCCAGCTCCGTGTTCTTCGGCTGAATCTTCGTCGCCTGCGCGAACGCATCGCGCGCTTCCTCCTGGCGGCCCAGCTTCCACAACACCTCGCCCTTGTGCGTCAGGCCCGTCGCCCACGCTTCGCGCGTGTCGCTGTCGCCGTCACCATTCTTCTCGAAGATCGCGATCGCGCGGTCGAACCACGTGAGCGCTTCGTCGTTGCGGCCGAGCCGATACAGCGCCCAACCCTTGCTGTCGAGCGCATACGCATCGTCGGGCGCTTTCGCGAGATGCGCGTCGATCATCGCGAGCCCGCGATCGACGGCGACGCCCGCGTCGACCAGCCGATAGCCGGTGTCGTTCAGGCGGTCGTCGGGGATCTCGCCGAGGTCGAGCACGGCGGCCACGCGGCCGGCGTCGCGTTCTTCGGTCGCGAGCGACAGCAGCTTGATGACGATCTGCTGGCGCAACTCGCTGCCGATCCGGTCACCGTTGGCGACCAGGCTGCCGAGGTATTGCGTGTACAGGTCCGGCGCACCCGGTTCGTTCGCGCTGTTTGCAATCGCCGCTCCTGGGCCCGCGCACCAGTCGGTGTCGGCCGAATCACCCAGCATCCCGGTGTACAGATTGACGGTGCGCGGCGTGCGTGATTGCGCGTAGTACGTGTAGCCGTTCGCGTCCGAGTGGCCGCACGCCAGATATTCGTGCTCCACGTCCAGCAGGTAAGGGAAGCCGCGCAGCGGCGCGTCGCTGCCCGCATTGACGAGCCGGAACGATTCGCCCAGGTCGCCGTCGCCGATGACCGGGTTGAACACCCACTGCTTCTGCGGATGCGATTTCGGCAGCCGGATCCGCACGGTGCGGCCGGCGTCGTCCGTCGTGCCGAAGACCACGCTGTCGTGCTGGCCCGGCTTGACCGGCAGGCCCGCGATGACCTGCCCCGGCAGGAACAGCCGGTAGCGCGCATTCGGCAGCGGCTGGTGCGTGACCGGGTCGCGCAGCACGAACTGATGGACGTAGGCGCCTTTGCCGAGCGACGTCGTCGGCGCGATATAGGTGCGGGCGTGAGCGGCGGGCAGCGTGGCGCAGCCGATCACGGCGGCAATGCATGCGGTGAAAAGGCGTGATGTCATGAAATGCGGTTCTTATAGGTAAAGGTGTTATTGACCGACGGCCGATAAACCTTCGAATGCATTGCGCAGTCTTCTATAAACAACGTGCTGCGGGCCGGCGATCGCCCGACGGGAATCGCCGTTCATTCAATGCCATTCGAGGCGGATTGCGCCCGACCGATCCACGGGGAAACGGACGGGCAGGCGCAGCGGAGCGCCCGCGCGCAGCATAACAGGTGGTGCCGCTCGATCGCCCTGTTTGCGACCGTTGCAGGCGGATGAACGATATCGTGATTTGTATCAAATCGTGATACGTCGCTTCACCCGACAATGGGTTCGACCACGGTGAGAAGGACGCAGCGATCGAAATTCGATGGTCCTTTACAACCGGTATTTCACCTCCTTAAATAATCAGGGTCTGCGAACAGACCGGAAAAACGAGATCCCCATGAGCCATTTCCTGGACAGATTGCGTTATTTCTCCACCACGAGGCCAACCTTCTCCGACGGACACGGCGCCGTCACCGACGAAGACCGGAAATGGGAAGACGGCTACCGGATGCGCTGGCAGCACGACAAGATCGTCCGTTCGACTCACGGGGTGAACTGCACGGGCTCATGCTCGTGGAAGGTCTACGTGAAAGGCGGGATCGTCACCTGGGAAACCCAGCAGACCGATTACCCGCGCACGCGCCCCGACATGCCGAACCACGAACCGCGCGGCTGCTCGCGCGGTGCTTCGTACTCCTGGTATTTGTATAGCGCAAATCGTCTGAAGCATCCGATGGTGCGCAGCGCGCTGGTGAAGCTGTGGCGCGAACGCCGCCGCACGCTCGGCGCCGTCGACGCGTGGCGCTCGATCGTCGAGGACGACGACGCGCGGCGTTCGTACCAGAGCCGGCGCGGGCTCGGCGGCTTCGTGCGTGCGAGCTGGGACGAGGTCAACGAGATCGTTGCGGCCGCAAACGTTTACACGGTCGAGCGCTACGGGCCCGACCGCGTGGTCGGCTTCTCGCCGATTCCGGCGATGTCGATGGTGTCGTATGCGGCCGGCTCGCGCTACCTGTCGCTGATCGGCGGCGTGTGCCTGAGCTTCTACGACTGGTACTGCGACCTGCCGCCCGCGTCGCCGCAGACCTGGGGCGAGCAGACCGACGTGCCGGAATCGGCCGACTGGTACAACTCGACGTTCATCATGATGTGGGGCTCCAATGTCCCGCAGACCCGCACGCCCGACGCGCACTTCCTCGTCGAGGCGCGCTATCGCGGCACCAAGGTCGTGTCGGTGTTCCCCGATTACGCGGAGGGCGCGAAGTTCGGCGACCTGTGGCTGCATCCGAAGCAGGGCACCGACGCGGCGCTCGCGCTCGCGATGGGGCACGTGATCCTGAAAGAGTTCCACCTGGCCGGCAAGAGCGACTACTTCATCGACTACTGCAAGCGCTACACCGACATGCCGTGCCTCGTGCGTCTCGTGCCGCACGGCGACGGCTACGTGCCCGAGCGTCTCGTGCGCGCATCCGACTTCGACGACGCGCTCGACGAAGCCGCGCACCCGGACTGGAAGACCGTGATGATCGACGACGCGACGGGCGAATTCGTCGTGCCGGTCGGCTCGGTGGGTTTTCGCTGGGGGCAGCAGGCGGACGCGGACAAGGGCAAATGGAATCTGCGCGGCGAGACGTCGAAGGGCGCGGCGCTGTCGCCGCGGCTGTCCTGCACGGCCGAGCACGACGACGTGGTCGACGTGCTGTTCCCGTACTTCGGCAACCAGCCGCACGCGCACTTCAACTCGACCGACCACGGCTCCGAGCTGTCGCGCCGGATCGGCGTGCGGCGCATCGCGACGCGCGACGGCGAGATGCTGGTCGCGACCGTCTACGACCTGTTCGTCGCGAACTACGGGCTCGACCAGGGGCTGGGCGGGCGCGACGTGGCCGCCAGCTACGACGACGATCTGCCGTATACGCCGGCGTGGCAGGAAACGATCACCGGCGTGAAGCGCGCGGACGTGATCTCGGTCGCGCGGCAGTTCGCGGAGAACGCGCACAAGACGCAAGGCAAGTCGATGGTGATCATCGGCGCGGGGATCAACCACTGGTTCCACATGGACATGTCGTACCGCGCGATCATCAACATGCTGATCATGTGCGGCTGCATCGGCAAGCCGGGCGGCGGATGGTCGCATTACGTGGGTCAGGAGAAGCTGCGCCCGCAGACGGGCTGGACCGCGCTCGCGTTCGCGCTCGACTGGAACCGCCCGCCGCGGCACATGAACGCGACGTCGTTCTTCTACGCGCACACCGACCAGTGGCGCTACGACACGATGGACCCGAGCGCGCTGCTGTCGCCGCTCGCCGACAGGACGCAGTTCCACGGCTCGCCGATCGACTACAACGTGCGCGCGGAACGGATGGGCTGGCTCCCGTCCGCGCCGCAGCTCGCGGTGAATCCGCTGAAGGTCGGCGCGAGTCTGGGCGATGCAGTTGAAGCCGGCGCCGACGTCGCCCGGCAGCTGAAGGCCGGCACGCTGCGGATGGCGTGCGAGGATCCGGACGCACCGGACAACTTCCCGCGCAACCTGTTCGTGTGGCGCTCGAACCTGCTCGGCTCGTCGGGCAAGGGGCACGAGTATTTCCTGAAGCACCTGCTCGGCACGACCAACGGCGTGCAGGGCGAGGACCTCGGAGCGACGGGCGGCGCGCGCCCCGAGGAAGTGAAGTGGCACGACGACGCGCCGCGCGGCAAGCTCGACCTGCTCGTCACGCTCGACTTCCGGATGTCGACTACCTGCATGTATTCGGACGTCGTGCTGCCGACCGCGACGTGGTACGAGAAGGACGACATGAACACGTCCGACATGCATCCGTTCATCCATCCGCTGTCGGCGGCGGTCGATCCCGCATGGGAATCGAAGAGCGACTGGGAGATCTTCAAGGGAATCGCGAAGCGCTTCTCCGAGCTGTGCGACGGGCATCTCGGCGTCGAACGCGACGTCGTGCTCGCACCGATCGCGCACGACACGCCGGGCGAGCTCGCGCAGCCGTTCGACGTGCACGACTGGAAGCGCGGCGAGTGCGAGCCGGTGCCGGGCCGCACGATGCCGGCGGTGATCGCCGTCGAGCGCGACTACCCGAACACCTATGCGCGCTTCACGTCGCTCGGGCCGCTGATGGACAAGCTCGGCAACGCGGGCAAGGGCATCGGCTGGGATACGAAGGACGAGGTGAAGCTGCTCGGCGAGCTCAACTACACGGTCGCCGACGGCGCCGCGCAGGGGCGCCCGCGCATCGACACCGCGCTCGACGCGGCCGAGGTGATCCTCGCGCTCGCACCGGAGACCAACGGCGAAGTCGCGGTGAAGGCGTGGCGTGCGCTGTCCGGCCTCACCGGCATCGATCACACGCATCTGGCCGTCGCGCGCGCGGACGAGAAGATCCGCTTCCGCGACATCCAGGCGCAGCCGCGCAAGATCATCTCGTCGCCGACGTGGAGCGGGATCGAATCCGAGCACGTGTCGTACAACGCCGGCTACGTGAACGTGCACGAACTGGTGCCATGGCGCACGCTGACGGGCCGTCAGCAGCTGTACCAGGATCACGCGTGGATGCGCGCGTTCGGCGAGTCGCTGTGCGCATACAAGCCGCCGATCGACACGGGCAGCTACGAACACATGGTCGGCAAGCGCTCGAACGGCAACCCCGAGCGCGTGCTGAACTTTCTGACGCCGCACCAGAAGTGGGGCATCCACAGCACCTACACGGACAACCTGCTGATGCTCACGCTGTCGCGCGGCGGCCCGATCGTGTGGATGTCGGAGGACGACGCGAAGGCGATCGGCGCGGTCGATAACGACTGGATCGAGTGCTACAACTCGAACGGCGCGTTGTGCGCGCGGGCGGTCGTGAGCCAGCGGATTCCATCGGGGATGGTGATGATGTACCACGCGCAGGAGAAGATCGTGAACACGCCGGGCTCCGAAATCACCGGCACGCGCGGCGGCATTCACAACTCGGTCACGCGCATCGCGCTCAAGCCCACGCACATGATCGGCGGCTATGCGCAGCTGTCGTATGGCTTCAACTACTACGGCACGGTCGGCTCGAATCGCGACGAGTTTCTGATCGTGCGCAAGATGAGCAGGATCGACTGGCTCGACGGAGAAGAGGCCGTAGTCGAACCGGCAACGCAAGCGGTGCGGGCGGGAGAAACGTCATGAAAATACGTGCACAGATCGCGATGGTGCTGAACCTCGACAAGTGCATCGGGTGCCATACCTGCTCGGTGACCTGCAAGAACGTGTGGACCAGCCGCGAAGGGATGGAATACGCGTGGTTCAACAACGTCGAGACGAAACCGGGCATCGGCTATCCGAAGGACTGGGAAAACCAGGACCGCTGGCGCGGCGGCTGGCAGCGGCGTGCGGACGGCAGGATCGAGCCGCGCCTCGGCGGCAAGTGGCGGCTGCTCGCGCAGATTTTCGCGAACCCGCACCTGCCCGAGATCGACGACTACTACGAGCCGTTCACGTTCGACTACGCGCATCTGCAGGAAGCGGGCAACACGCGCGCGATGCCGGTTGCGCGGCCGCGCTCGCTGATCAGCGGCCAGCGGCTCGAGAAGATCGAGTGGGGCCCGAACTGGGAGGAAATCCTCGGCGGCGAGTTCGAGAAGCGCGCGAAGGACTACAACTTCGAGAACGTGCAGAAGGACATCTACGGGCAGTTCGAGAACACCTTCATGATGTACCTGCCGCGCCTTTGCGAGCACTGCCTGAATCCGGCGTGCGTCGCGGCGTGCCCGTCGGGCTCGATCTACAAGCGCGAGGAAGACGGCATCGTGCTGATCGACCAGGACAAGTGCCGCGGCTGGCGCATGTGCGTGTCGGGATGCCCGTACAAGAAGATCTACTACAACTGGCAGAGCGGCAAGGCCGAGAAGTGCATCTTCTGCTATCCGCGCATCGAGGCCGGCCAGCCGACCGTGTGTTCGGAGACCTGCGTGGGCCGCATCCGCTACCTCGGCGTGCTGCTGTACGACGCCGACCGGATCAGCGAAGCCGCGAGCGCGGAGAATGAGCAGGACCTGTACGAGGCACAGCTGTCGCTGTTCCTCGATCCGGAGGATCCGGCCGTGATCGCGCAGGCCGAGCGCGACGGCGTGCCGGCCGCGTGGATCGACGCCGCACGGCGCTCGCCGACCTACAAGATGGCGATCGACTGGAAGATCGCGTTCCCGCTGCATCCGGAATACCGGACGCTGCCGATGGTCTGGTACGTGCCGCCGCTGTCACCGATCAACTCGGCCGCAAACAGCGGCGCGCTCGGGATGAACGGCTACCTGCCCGACGTCGAATCGCTGCGCATTCCGCTGCGCTATCTGGCGAACCTGCTGACCGCCGGCGACGAGGCGCCGGTGAAGCTCGCGCTCGAACGGCTGCTCGCGATGCGCGCGTTCATGCGCGCGCGCCACGTCGACGGCATCGACGCGCGCGGCGTGCTCGACCAGGTTGGCCTGTCGCTCGCGCAGGTCGAGGAGATGTACCGCTATCTCGCGATCGCGAACTACGAGGATCGCTTCGTGATCCCGACCACGCATCGAGAATATGCGGAGAACGCGTACGACCTGCGCGCGTCGTGCGGCTTCTCGTTCGGCAACGGCTGTTCGGACGGCCGTTCGTCGGCGAGCCTGTTCAGCGCGAAGAAGGAGAAGGGCACGAGGACGATTCCGATTCACGAGGTATCGCGATGAGCACCGCACCCGATCCGACCTACGCGGCGTTCGCGACGCTGCTCGACTATCCGGACGACGCGCTCGTCGACGTGCTCGACTCGATCGAAGCCCACCTGCGCGAGCGCATGCGCGTGCCGCAGGCGGTGCGTGCGGGCCTCGACAGGTTCTTCGCGTACGTGCGCGAGCGCGACCTGCTGACGCTGCAGGAGAACTACGTCGCGCTGTTCGATCGCGGCCGCGCGACGTCGCTGCACCTGTTCGAGCACGTGCACGGCGAATCGCGCGACCGCGGGCAGGCGATGGTCGACCTGCTGCAGATGTACGAGCGGCACGGGCTCGCACTGAACCCGGGCGAGCTGCCGGACTACCTGCCCGTATTCCTCGAATACCTGTCGCGGCTGCCGGCGCCCGATGCGCGCAACCTGCTCGCCGAAACCGGCGAGATCCTGCGCGCGCTGGCCGACCAGCTCGCGCAGCGCGGCAGCCATTACAGCTTCGTCGTCGGCGCGCTGCTGCCGATGGCCGGCCTCGCGCCGGTCGATGCACCGGCCGACGCGGACGACGACGTCGCCGCCGCGCGGGCGACTGCGGACGACTACCGCGCGCTCGATGCGTCGTATGCGGACGAAGCCGTGCGCTTCGTCGGCGCGGCAACGCCGGCGTCGACGGAGCAGACCGTGCGGTTCCACGACAAGCGGCCGGCCCGCGGCGCATGAGCGCGGGCCCAACTGGGGAAAGACATGAACGCTTACTTGCATCAGTTCCTGTTCGGGATCTACCCGTACATCTGTCTCGCGGTGCTGCTGGTCGGCAGCCTGATCCGCTTCGACCGCGAGCAATACACGTGGAAAAGCGATTCGTCGCAGCTGTTGCGCCACGGCATGCTGCGGCTCGGCAGCAACCTGTTCCACTGGGGTGTGCTGGTCGTCGTGCTCGGGCACTTCGGCGGTTTCCTCGCGCCGCACTGGCTCGTGTCGCCGTTCCTGTCGGCGTCCGGGCACCAACTCGTCGCGATGGTGGCGGGCGGCGCGGCCGGTGTCGCGGCGATCATCGGATTGACGATCCTGATCTGGCGCCGCCTGGGCGACGCACGCATCCGCAAGAACAGCCGCACGTCGGACATCCTGATCGTGCTGATGCTGTGGGTGCAGCTCGCGCTCGGGCTTGGCACCGTCGTGCTGTCGACGCGTCACATGGACGGCGTGATGTTCGAGCAGCTCACCGACTACGTGAAGGGCGTCGTCACGTTCCGGCCGGACATCGCGAGCCTGCTCGTCGGCGTGCCGCTGACTTACCGGCTTCATATCCTGCTCGGCTTCACGATCTTCCTCGTGTCGCCATTCACGCGGATGGTGCATATCTGGAGCGGCATCGCATCGGTCGCGTACCTGATCCGCCCGTACCAGCTCGTGCGCAAGCGCTGAGGAGGCCACATGAACGACGTTCTCTCCGAAGTCGCGACGCTGCCGCTGACGATCAACGGCATTGCGATCGACGACGCGGCCATCGCGGCCGAAGCCGCGCATCACGGCGATGCGCGCGATCCGCTCGACGCGGCACGGCATGCGCTTGCGGTGCGCGAGCTGTTGCGTCAGCGCGCGGTGGCGCTCGCGCTGATCGACGAACGCGCGCCGCTCGACGACGCGACGGTCGACGCGCTGCTCGAATGCGAGCTGACGCACGTGCCTGAACCCGATCGAGCGGATTGCGAGCGCTACTACGCGCAGCATCCGGCGCGCTTTCGCCGCAACGACATCGTTTATGCAAGCCACGTGCTGTTCGCGGTGACCGACCGCGTGCCGCTCGCGCCGCTGCGGCAGCGCGCGGAACGTGCGCTCGCCGACGTGGTCGCCGCGCCCGATACGTTCGAAGCAGTGGCGCGCGAATCGTCGAACTGTCCGTCGGCGCAAGTCGGCGGCAGCCTCGGGCAACTGCTGCGCGGCGACACCGTGCCGGAATTCGAGGCCGCGCTGTTCGATACAGACGGGCTCGGCGTGCTGCCGAAACTCGTCGACACGCGCTTCGGCTTTCACATCGTGCGCATCGAGCGCCGCATACCGGGCGACGTCGTGCCGTTCGACGAAGCCGCCGGCCAGATCGCCGCGTACCTGTCGGAACGCGTGCGGCAACGGGCGATGCGGCAATACGTGGCGATACTCGCGGCCGGCGCGCGCGTCGAAGGCGTGACCTTCGACGGCGCGAACGGGCCGCTCGTCCAATGAAGCGGGGTTTTGGATATGGCAACTCAACAAGGTAACGTCGGCGTGGCTGCGGATCCGCAGGCCATTCCGCTGCGCGCGTGGTCGGTGCTGGCCGCGAGCACGCTCGCGTTCATGGTGTGTTTCGTCGTGTGGATGATGTTCGGCGTGCTCGGCGTGCAGTTGCGCGCCGATCTCGGCCTGAACAGCACCGAGTTCGGGCTGCTCACGGCGACGCCCGTGCTGACCGGCGCGCTGATGCGCTTGCCGCTCGGCACGTGGACCGACCGCTTCGGTGGCCGTATCGTGATGACGGTGCTGCTCGTCGTGTGCGCGGTGCCGGTCTACATCGTCAGCTACGCGACGCAGCTCTGGCAGTTCCTCGTGATCGGGCTGTTCCTCGGCTGCGTCGGCGCGTCGTTCGCGGTCGGCACGCCGTATGTCGCGCGCTTTTTCCCGCCGAAGCGGCGCGGGCTCGCGATGGGCGTGTTCGGCGCGGGCACCTGCGGCGCGGCGGTCAACCTGTTCGTCACGCCGCTGCTGCTCGCCGCGTACGGCTGGCGCTTCGTGCCGCGCGTGTATGCGATCGCGCTGCTCGTCACGGCCGTGATCTTCTGGTTCGCGTCGGCGCCCGATCCCGGCGCCGGCAAGCGCGGCGGCTCGATGCTCGATTCGTTCAAGGTGCTGCGCGACCCGCGCGTGTGGCGGCTGTGCCAGTACTACTCGATCACGTTCGGCGGCTTCACCGCGCTGTCGCTGTGGATCCCGCAGTACCTGAAGAGCGAATACGGGATGTCGCTCGTGATGGCGTCCGCGTTCGCGGCCGGTTTCTCGCTGCCGGGCTCGGTGCTGCGCGCGCTCGGCGGCGCGCTGTCCGATCGCTTCGGCGCGCATGCGGTCACGTGGTGGGGGCTGTGGGTCGCATGGATCGCGCTGTTCCTGCTGTCGTATCCGGCGACCGACTTCGTGATCCACACGATCGACGGGACCGCGTCGCTGAACCTGGCGATGCCGGTGGCCGGCTTCGTCGCGCTGACCTTCGTGCTGGGCGCGGTGTTCGCGTTCGGGATGGCGTCGACCTTCAAATACGTCGCCGACGATTTCGCGGACAACATGGGCGTCGTCACGGGCATCGTCGGCCTTGCGGGCGGGCTCGGCGGCTTCCTGCTGCCGATCCTGTTCGGCATGCTGCTCGACCTGCTGCGCGTGCGCACGACCTGCTTCATGTTTCTGTACGGAATCGTGTGGGTATCGCTGATCCTCATCTATCTGTCGGAAGTGCGGCGCACGCCCGTGGCGGGTTGAGCGCGGTTGCGCGAGCCCGGTAGCGTCCGGCCTCGCCCAGGTAGTCGTACCGCGCTTCGGCCGTTTGCGACCGTGCGCAGTTCTGTCAAACTTGCGCCCATGACACCGCGCCTCACCCTGCCGCCTTCCTCCGATTCCGCGCCCGCGCTCGCGGGCTTTCCCGACGCCGACGAACTCGCCGCGCTGCGTGCGTGGTACGCGGGCATGACCGTGCGCCAGGCCGTCGAGCGCTACCTGCCCGGGCGGCTCGGCGAAGGGCGCTCGGCTCGCGGCGTGATCGGTGCCATTCGGCGTCGCCTCGTGCGGTTCGCGCGGCAGGCCGGACGGCCCGATCTCGCCGAGCAGCTCGGCCATGCCGACCGCGAGCGCGTGCAGATGGCGAAGGCCGCGACCGATGCGATCGGCGTGCTACGCCATGCGCGCGCGCCGGTGCCGCAGATCAGCGACGACGTCGGCCTGTGGCTGCCGGCGCGTGCGGTCGCCGCGCTGCGTGCGCACGGGATCGCGACGCTCGCCGACCTGACCGTGCGGATTCCGCGGCGGCGTCAGTGGTGGCGCGCGATCGCGGGGCTCGGCGTGGCGAGCGCGCGGCATATCGAGGCGTTCTTTTCCGCGCATCCGGACCTGACCGAGCGGGCGCGCGCGCTGATCGCCGCGACGCCGCGCGGCAGCATCGTGCCGTGGGAGCAACTGAAACTGCCGCACGAGGTCGACGGATCGGCCGGCACGTTCCGCGCGCCGCGCGCCACCAGCACGCTCGATGCGGACAACGACTACGCGGCCGTGCACGCGTGGTTGTCGCTGCACGAATCGGCCGCGACGCGACGCGCGTACCGGAAGGAGGCCGAGCGGCTGATCCTGTGGGCGATCGTCGAGCGCGGCCGTGCGCTGTCGTCGCTGACGACCGAGGATGCGGTCGCGTATCGCGCGTTCATCCGGCGCCCGACGCCGCACGAGCGCTGGGTCGGCCCCGTGCGGCCGCGCGGCGCGCCGGACTGGCGGCCGTTTTCGGGCGGATTGTCCGCGCGCTCGGCCGCGTACACGCTGTCGGTCCTCGGCGCGCTGTTCCGCTGGCTGATCGAGCAGCGCTACCTGCTCGCGAATCCGTTCGCGGGTGTCAAGGTGCGCGACACGCGCGGCGCGAATGCGCTCGACACGTCGCATGCGTTCACCGAAGGCGAATGGCTGCTCGTGCGCACGATCGCGGACGGGCTCGAGTTTCGCAAGGACAGGCCGTCCGGCGCGCCGGGGTCCGGCTGGACGCCGGCCGCCGCGCAACGGCTGCGCTTCATCCTCGATTTCGGCTATGCGACCGGACTGCGCGCGAGCGAGCTGGTCGGCGCGACGCTCGGCGACATCGACACGGACGCGCACGGCGACGCGTGGCTGAAGGTGATCGGCAAAGGCAGCAAGGCCGCGCGCGTCGCGCTGCCGCCGCTCGCGCGCACGGCACTCGATCGCTATCTGGTCGCACGCCGGCTGCCGGTCACGCCGGTGCGCTGGCGGCCCGATACGCCGCTGATTCCGAGCCTCGCGGAAGACGGCGCGGCCGCGATCACGAGCATGCGGCTGTGGAAGGTGATGCAGCGTTTCTTCGCGCAGACGGCCGCGCTCGTCGATGCCGACAACCCCGCGCTCGCGCAGAAGCTGCGGCAGGCGAGCCCGCACTGGATGCGGCATACGCATGCGACGCACGCGCTCGCGCGGGGCGCCGAGTTGACGACGGTGCGCGACAACCTGCGGCATGCGTCGATCTCGACGACGTCGATCTATCTGCACGGGGATGACGTGAAGCGGGCACGGCAGATGTCGAGTGCGTTTTCGGCCGACAAATAAGCGGGGCGCGAGCGGATCGAACGGAACGACACGGCATCGATGACGGTCAGAACGGTTATTCGGTCACGGAGTGGGTGGATGGCATCGAGTCAGGGAACCGTCGATTTCATCGTCGAGCAGATGGCCTTGGCCGGCACGGTGTCGGCCCGCAAGATGTTCGGCGAATACGGAATCTACTGTGACGGCAAGATGGTCGCGCTGGTGTGCGACGACCGGTTGTTCGTCAAGCCGACGTACGACGGGCGTGCGTTTGTCGGTGCCTGTGACGAAGCTCCACCGTATCCGGCAGCAAAACCGCATCTCGTCATTGGAGGCGATCGCTGGGACGACCGCGAATGGCTGTCGACGCTGATCCGGATCACCGCCGCGCAATTGCCGGTCCCGATGAAGCGAAGCCGATAGCGGTCGGCATCTTCCGTGAAACTGGCGCGCCAACCCGCACGCCGCACTGGAGCACAACAATGGAGACAACCCCACACCCGCAAGCCCCGCGATACGCTCGCCGCGCCTGGCACGCGCTCGTCGCGGCGCTATGCGTGGGCTGGAGTGCGCTGTCGTTCGGCGCGGACGGCGCGGCGGCGTTGCTCGACCGCTATCACAGCCTCGGTGAGCAACTGAAGAACAACCCGTTCCACCGCCCGCTGTACCTCGAATCGTCCGAGGCATCGTCGACGCTGAAGGGTGATATCTACGCGGTCGTCGACTATCCGTTTTCCGTCGTGAACGGCAAGCTCAACGATCCCGCGCAGGGCCCCGCCAACTGGTGCGCGGTGCTGATCCTGCATCTGAACACGAAGTATTGCCATGCATCGACCGGCAGCAACGGCCCGGTGCTCGACGTGAACCTCGGCCGCAAGATCGAGCAGAAGCTGTCGGATACCTATCGCGTGCAGTTCCGCTACGGCGTGGCCGCCGCGACGCCCGACTACTTTCAGGTCGACCTGACCGCCGACAGCGGCCCGATGGGCACGAAGGACTACCGGATCGCGCTGGAGGCCGTGCCGATCGGCGCGTCGCGCACGTTCCTGCACCTCACGTATTCGTACGGCTTCGGCACGGTCGGCCGCATGGCGATGAAGACCTACCTCGCGACGGCCGGCAGCGACAAGGTCGGCTTCACGCTCGCGAGCGGCGCATCGGCCGCGCAGCCGCAATATATCGGCGGCGTGCGCGGATTGCTGGAGCGCAACACGATGCGCTACTACCTCGCGATCGACACGTATCTGGCGACGCTCGACAAACCGCTCGACCAGCGCCTCGCGCGCTGGTTCGACGCCACCGAGCAGTATCCGCAGCAACTGCACGAAGTCGAGCGGGCCGCGTATCTGCGGATGAAAGCGCAGGAGGTGCAGCGGCAGCAGGCGGCGCGGTAGGGCGGCGCGAATGCGCGATGGAGCGCAGCGAGCGGACAGCTTTGTGGACGGCACCCACGCAGCTGGAGTGAGTGGAAGGCTGCTCGGGCGTGAGTTGCAGACACAATTCAAAACAATTTTTTCCGACGGCCTGACGGGGGGCGATTATTCGCACTATCCGGATATCACCAGATAGCCCGCGCGCTGCCCGTTTTTTGGTGTGACTACGTAGAATCTGAGGATTCGACGGAAGTTCGCCTTGCTAATTTCCGAATGAATGTGGAATAAAATTCCATCGTGATCGAACGAAGGGTAGCTAAAGGGCGACGTACAGCAATGGTCGGTAATACTTGAGAGGGCCAGTACGGTTCTGATCAAATTGCTCTGGATGCGCCCGGAAGGTCACGTTGAGAAAATACATCACGAAATTCGCATCGGGGAAACAATATGGCAATAATAGGTAATGGCCTGGTTGGTATGGGGGTGCTTGCATCACTGATCGGGATCGGCGGCTTTATAGATACCCGTAAGGTCGATCGGAGATTCAAGACTGGCTATAAGAATAATGAGCCGGATGCTAGGAATTTTGTCCGGTCAGGTAAGATTTTGTTGTGTGGTATCGGTTTATTTTCATTTGGGTTATTGATTAACCGCATATCGGATTCAGATACGCAACCGACTCGAAACGAAGTGACTCACGAAGCTCGGGCAGCCGCGGATCTTCCCTCTGTCGATACCGTTCGACCGGCGAACGACAATTCTCTGTCGGCGGCGCATGCAGCGGTCCAATCAGCATCCGGTATGTCCGATTCCGAGCGCTCGGCATTCGAAATATCTGAACAAAGCGGCGGAGCCTCCGAAGCGCCGGCTGATCATGTCTTGCAAACGCATACTTTCGCGACCAGTTTCGACTGCTCGCAAGCATCACACGCTGATGAAGCGGCGATCTGTCATGACCCAGGTTTGGCAGCAATGGACCGGAGGTTGGCTCAGTTGTATGTGGCTGCATTGCAAACCGTCTCGGATCCAGAGTCTCTCCGGCAATCCGAGTCAGACTGGTTCGCTACTCGGCATCAATGTGGCCAGAACCTTGATTGCTTGCGTCGCGCATACGGCGAGAGAATCGGCCAGTTCGTGGGTTCGCTAGGTTCGAAGCCTTTGCTTCCTGGGGACGGCAAATAGATTCACTCCGTCACCGACAACACCCGCGCGCGGCATACGCCGCGTTCGGAAGACTTTCTCCATCACCGGCTTACCCCAGTGTGCGTTTGGCTGCTTCAGTGCCGGAAGCATGGTCCATTTCGGAAACAACCTTCAGCGGTACCTCACCAACACCCATCGCACGCTCTATCAGCAAGTCGTCGCCATGTTGTGCCAACAACGCCTGCAACCGGCCGAACTCGCCACACCAGAGCGTTTCGACATCCTTGTC
Source organism: Burkholderia ambifaria AMMD (assembly GCF_000203915.1). Lineage (NCBI taxonomy): Bacteria > Pseudomonadati > Pseudomonadota > Betaproteobacteria > Burkholderiales > Burkholderiaceae > Burkholderia > Burkholderia ambifaria. The sequence continues at coordinate 151,919 of NC_008392.1, read as the reverse complement.
GCGGGCGACATCGCGATTTGCGACGAGGGATACGGCCCGGACCTGCAGGCGGCCGGCTTGAGCCTGACCGCCGACTTCGACACCATAACCCGGCAGGGACGCTTTCTTGACAACGACGCGGCCGTCCTTCGCCCAGGCGGTCGTCATGCCCTCATGCACCTCATAGCCGAGTCGAGCCAAGCCGCTCAGGACTGCGTTGCGCCGAGCCTCCGCTGCTTGTTGCTGCCGCACCCGCGCGATCAGGTTCTGCCCAGTTTGGATCAGCTCGGTCACGACGTCAGGCGAGGTGGCAATCTCGCATTGTCGAGCGCGTTCGACAAAAATCGCCGTATCTGCCGTGTCGCACGCCTGAATCTCTGCCGTCAGCTCTTCCAGTGCAGCGATTGCCGCGCGACGTGCGCGGGCTGCCTCGATTGCACTCGACAGGTCGAGGATCAGGCTGTCGAGCAGCAGGTTTTTTCGCGCGTCGCTCACTTCGTCTTCAAGCGCATCCAATCTCGACGAGAACCCGGCAACTTCTTGTGGTTCCAGGAATACACGGGCTTCTCCAATCCGTCGATCGAGACGGTCGATCGACGGATCACGGGACGCAACCAGTTGCGCTGCTTTCCAGGTCTGGAAGTCTGCCGACGCTTCAGCCGGCATCAGGCGATTCGCTAGCGCCTGTTGCGCATCATTGAGTGTTCGTCCCACAGCGGGCGTTAGAAGGGCGAACCCTTGCGCTAGCAAGACATCAGCATTTTCGAGTATGTCACCCGAGCGCAGGCGATCAAGTTGCCTATGGAGTTCAGCCGGTATCTCGATGCCTTTCGCTACCAATGCGCCGAGCAATGCCGTCGCGCTGTGCCGTCCTTGCCGTCGGCGTTTCGCTGCCTGCTCGGCCTGGTCTACCGCCGCCTGTTGACGCCGGGCGACATCCGCCTTCAGGAAAGCAATCTCGTCGGGTACTTTCTTCTGCAAATCCATGAACGCGTCGGTGGCGATCAAGGCGGCCAACACTTCACGGCGAGCCCGGGTCGCCGCGATCTCTTCGTCCGACAGCTTGCCGGTACGTCGGCCTTCTGCAATCCATGTGGCGATGGCTTGGTCAAGGCGCTGCAGATGTCCCTCGCAGATCGCGACGATTTCTTCGCGCGTCACGATCCGGACCACTTTCGGGCCACTCATGCCGTCACCTCCTGACTCAGGGCCAGTTCTACGGCCGCTTTCAAGCGTGCCTTCTCTGTCTCCGGTTCGTGGAACCAGGCTTGTGACGAAACGCGATGCAGTTTTGGAATGGCTCGTCCCAGCACGGACGGCCGCCAGATTTCCCGGGCTCGCGCATGTTCGAGCAAGGGGTGACGCGGCGCATCGCACTCGATGCCGATCGCGTAAAGACCGGTTTCCGGGTTTGCAATCGCAAAATCAAGCCCGAAAGCATCGCCTTCCTGTGCTGGCACCGGTGACAGACCGAGATCCTGCAGATAAGCAAGCACATCTTCCGCGAATCCGTCGACGACACCCGTCTGCCGCAACTTCGCATGCGCCCGTTCGCTACTCATGCGGCCAAGCAATGCACGGCCGGCGGGCAGTTCACCGTTCGACATCGCACGTGCGTATTCCATATAACCCTGAAGGTAATCGCGCGGAATCGCCGGCTTGCGCTGCGTCGTGAGCATGTCGGAGATCTCGCGGATGGGCATCGACGTGATGAGCACGACTTTATGGCGGGCACGCGTCACTGCCACATTGAGACGACGCTCGCCTCCGCTCTGGCCAAGCACGCCAAACATGCGTCGAAAGGTTCCCTGGCCGTTTCGCCCGAAGGTCGTGGAAAAGATGATGATGTCGCGTTCGTCTCCTTGGACATTCTCGACGTTCTTCACGAATACGGCCATATCCTCGCCACGATCGGTTCGGTCGAGTTCCTCACGGTAGGCATCGCGGAATGCCTCATCCACTTCCGCGCGCTGCTCCAGGCGCTCCAGGATGAGGTCAGCTTGCTTGCGGTTGAATGTGACCACGCCGACGGAGGGGCGCTGTGCGTAGGGCTGCTGCCATAGTTGCGCCAGATGCGCGACCACGCGATCCGCTTCTTCGCTGTTGGTCTGCTGTTCGTAAAGACCATTCACCTGGACGAGTTCGAGCGGCTTCACCTCGCGCACCGTGGCATCCGGATGACGGACGGGCACGCTGAGGTTGTTCTCGTAGAACGCTGCGTTTGAATAGCCGATCAGCTCTCGATATGCCGAACGATAGTGAATCTGCAGCGTCGACACGGGCAGCGCGCTCCGTGCCAGTTGCAGCAGGTCGGGGCAGTCCTTGATTTCACGTCGGTTCCAGGTGTCCTCGAAGCGCTCGCGTTCGTCTTCCGTCGCCGCCTCGTCGGGTTGCTCGCCGTCGAAGATTTCCGTTTCGTCGCTATCCGTTCGGCTCGAAAAGAACGCCGTCGGCGGCATTTGTTTCTCGTCGCCGCTGACGATCGACAAGTTGCCGCGGAACAGCGTCGGAATCGCGTATTCCACTGGCATCTGAGACGCTTCGTCATAGACGACGGAATCGAACAACCCTGATTTCAGCGGCAGTACGCGGCTGGCGACATCGGGATTCATCAACCAGACCGGCCGCAGCGCCATCAGGCCAAGCTCCGTACCGAGTTCGATGAATTCGCGCAGACGCCGGGAGCGGCGACCGGTCAAACGCGTCACGTCTTCCCAATCACGCGCTGAACCCAGTCTGCCGTGGTCTATACCGTTGCGAAGCATCTCGCGGTTCAGACGACGCATTTCCTCGTCGGCAGCCGCGAGTGCGTCGATCTTTGCGGTCGTTTCGCTATGGTCGAGCAACAACTCAGGATTGTCCTGCTCCATGCGACGCTTCCATCCGAGCCGCGCCTCGCGGTTGATCATGCGCCGCACCGCGTCGTCGAGGTGTTCAGGCGGCACGCGCATCAGCGAGTCTTCGTGGTCGCGCACGGTGGCAAACACGTCGAGCGCCTCGGCGGTAAGGTGCCGTGCTCGGGTTCGGAATTGCTGATAGGCGGCCAAGGTCGGCAGCGCATCGCCGATCCGGTTCAGCGGCGCCTGATGATTGATGTTGTCGGCAATTGCCTGCCGACAGGCGGTGAAGAGTTCTGCCGAAAGCCACTCATCGAGGGGGCTCAGCGCCCGAAGACTGTGCTGGCGCGCGTTGTGCCGTACAAACGCGGTCTCGAAACCGTCGAGTAACTGTTTGACGGGTGCTCGATCTCCGGTCATCACGGCCGAGTCGAACTCGTCGCCGCGTGGCGCGATCGCAAGATGCTGCGCGAGTTCGCGAATTTCCTCGAACTGGCGCAGGCGGGTCAGGCAGGCATCGGCGAGTGCCCGCCCACAGGTGGGCTCGACCGTCTCGAGATTCAATGCCCGGCTGATCGTGTTCAATGTGTCGCGCATCGGCCTCCAGGCCTTTTCGAGCCGGGCAGCAGCGAGCAGCTTCCGGAGCGTCTCGTCTGTCGCGGGCGCGCCGCAGTGGGTGACGAACTTCATCAAGCGACCACGCCGCAGATAAGTGATCGGGTTAAGGCGGCGCATCAGAGACGGGGCGCGAGTCGCCAACGTCGCCTGGGCCTCGAGCTTGCGGAGCTCTGGATCGGGCAAGCGCGCGACGGCTGCCGATAGCACGGCATCGAAGCCGCTGGTCTCAACGGCCAACAGATCGCGATGCAGGCCGCCGAGCGCCGTGTAATACCGATGGCCTTGCGCGTCGGCATGGTCGGCCGGACGAAATAGCGACAACCATTGCGCAAGCCGTTTGCGTTGTGTATCGTCCAGCGCGACAAGGCGGCTGGCGTTGGCATCGAGCCAGGCCCGATATGGGGCGGGATCGTCGACATCGAATCGCGCGGGATGCGCAGTGAGCGTCTCGATTCGCAGGCGCTCCGCCTCGCGGAAATCCGCGAAGATCGCATTGAACGCTTCGAGCGTGGCGGTATCCGTCGCAAACGGTTTCAATTGCGCGAGTGCACTGCCTTCGAACTTCGACGGTAACCAGTATCGTGCTAGCGGAGCACAGTGTTCTTCTAGTGTTGTCAGTGTCGAAATATCCAGCGTGGCAAGCCGTGTACGCAATTGCGGCACGCTGATAGGCGGTGTACCGGCTTCGAGCCGGATCAGTTCGCCGAGCAGCGCCCGATAGCTAAGGCCGGTTGATTCGTCGATGCGATGCAGCGCCGCATGCTGACGATCAAGTTCGCCCTCAAGGGCCTCGATTCTCGCGGCCATGCGTTCACGCTGGCGTATCAATCCTTGATCGAACACGGTGCCGCGGAAGATCGCATCCAGTTGCTCGCGGACGGCGCGGATCGTTGGCTCGCGGTCCTTGTTGACGTCGTTGAGCATCACGATGCGATCGCCCAGCCCTTCGGCGACCAGCCGCTTACGAACGACGTCCAGCGCGGCATGCTTCTGGCAGACTATCAGCAAGCTTCGGCCTTGCCCGATTGCGTCGGCGACCATGTTGACAATTGTCTGGCTCTTGCCGGTACCGGGCGGCCCTTCGACCAGCAGTCCGGGCCCCTGACGCGCCTGCAGGATGGCGGCTTCTTGCGATGGATCGCTTGCCACCGTGAGGAATCGGTCGAGTTCGGTCGAGACTGCGTCGGATGCATCGTAGGCGGATTTGTCCTTGAGCCGAAGCATCGATTCGAGCGCCGTGCCGGAAGGCGACAATTGCTTGAGCTGACGCAGATCCTCGCCAATGGCCTGGCCGGCGAAGTCGACGTGAAAGAGCACACCGGCGCAGGCGAGGCGCGTCGCGCCGACGGGCATGTCGAGAGTCGGCGACGGCAGTGCGCCGAGTTTCCGACTTTCCACGTCGGCCAGCAGGCCGAAGGCATCGACCACGTCGGCCGCTTTCAACGCGGAACGTCCGAGCACCTCGTCGGCTGCGACACGCCATGCCTTGGCGGCCTCGCGCCCCAGCAAGCCCTCGAGCGCCGGATTCAGGCGAACCTCCTCGCGCTCGCCGTCAAAAGCCATCGCGACCTGGCCTCGCGTGCCGAGCTCCATCAGCAATTTGACGGGCCACAAAAGGACGGGGGCGATGCGAGGGCGCGTCGTGCCGCGATGATCCTTGTAAAGCAGGAACGGGAAGCCCAGATAGAGGCCGTCGATGCCGGTATCCCGCTTGTAGAGCGAAGTCTGCCGGTACAGCGTGTTCAAGCGGCCTTCTAGCGTTCCGCTTGTACCGAACACGGCTGGGTCCACCGATACCGTCTGTACATTGCGTTGGAGCAGATGGTCGAGCAGCGCGGTGCTGGCGAATCGCTCGCCGTTCAGTTCGTGAAGATCGACCCGTCCCGTGGTTTTGCCGATGGTCATCCGTACCAACGGACCACGCAACACGGTTGTGGCGACTTTTTTCTCGAAGAAGTCGAGAATCTGCGACACGTATTGCTGCTTCTGCGGTTCCAGCCACTGCTCGACGGGAACGGACAACAGAACGACCACTTCGTGCAGCGGCAAGCGACGTTCTAATCGGAACTGCTCTGCCCATTCATCGACCGCCTGATTTCCAGTACGCGCGAATCCTGCGATTCGGTCATCGACAGAGTGGAACAGCTCGACGCGCGGAAGCGCAAGCGCGGACCGGGCCGCCTCGCGGTCAAAGACCAAAATTTGTTCTCGCTCTGCGATGACTGCCGCTTGTTCGAGGATCTCGTCGACCGAACGAAACTGTGAAATTGCCGCGCTCAACAGAACGATAAGGTCTTCTTCGCTCAGGACTCGGCGTTCCGACAGCGACAGCAGGCCGTGATGATCGGAATCCGGCAACAAAAGGCGTCGCTCTTCCCATTGCGCGGCCAATTGGGCGCGCGAGGTGGAAAGCAGCGCGACGCGCACCATGTCCTCGTCCAGTTCGATGCCAAGATGCGCGGCCCGGTGTCGCACTTCATCGGCTCGAGAGCGTAGCCTGGACAGCCAGCTTTCGGTGCCCAGTCGCTCCAGAAATGTTGGCACCGGCCCGGTCACCAGGTCGTAACCCTCCAACGGGTTTTGCAGCAACCAACCGGGCGTGACAATATCGCCGCGCAGAATAAGCGGCATGTCGGGATTCAACAGCTTGAGCGCGATCATCAGGCGGCAATCGTCATCAACGCCGTCGAGTTGAGCAACCTGACGCAGGCCAGCCAGCGCTTTCGCACCGACACCGGCTTGTTCAGCCCATGTCAAGACAACGCCGCGATTCAGATGGTCGCGTGCCGCTTCCCAATTCTCGCGCTCGGCAGCGGCCAGCGCGAAGACCGCCGGCTTGCGATATAGCCGAGCGCCCAATGCGATGCTGGCACCTTCGTCGTTATCGGAATCTACAGGCGCTACCGAAGGTGCATCTACCGGTTTGCCGTCCAGCCAGGCTCTGACTTGTGGCCATTGCCAGCGTTGATGCCGATCACGCGCCAGCAGGCCGCGCAGCAGGAGGTGAAGCGACGGATCCAGATCGTCCGGCAGCGTGACGCCGTTGGCCAGCACGTGAATCAGAAACGCGCGCGGGTTGATGCCCTCGAAGCAGCGGCCGTCGGTCAGCTGCTCGAGCAGGATCATACCGAGGCTCCACCAGTCGGACGCCGCGGCAACACCGCCTGCAATGGCCTCGGGCGCCATATAGCGCGTCGTTTCGAGCGGTGAGACGATATCGAGATCGAATTCGGACAGTCGTGCCGAACCGAAACCGCTGATGACGAGGTCCAGGGGGTCGCGACTGCGCACAAGCAGCGTTCCGGGCCGCAGGTCCCGATGCCGAAGACCCACGTCCGAAAACGCCTGCAGGGCCTGACCAAGTTCATCGATCACATGGCGGATCGTCGCGATATCGCGTACGGCTATGCCGAGATCCGCCAGCGTCCCGCCGCTCATCTCCTCGGCGACTTCGTAAGCACGTTGATCCCACCGTCCGGTAGCGATGATGTCCGGCACGTGCTCGCGAGGTAGGCGGCGAACCACATCGTAGACAGCCGGGTCAGGTTCGGCGCCTGGTCGATAAAGCGTCAGGATTGCCTGCCTGCCGTTCTCGTCCTGCTGGGCCACGTAGCGTTCGCGCACGCCGTCCGTGCTGGAAATCTGGCGCAATAGTCGCCAGCCGTCGATCCGCGTTTCTTCGAGAGGCACCCGCGACGAGTCCTCCGTCGAGTGATCTGCGGAAGCCTCACCGCCGACGCCGAGCTGCTGCGCGTCGGCTGGCACGGCCGGATCCGCGCCACATTCGAGGCACATGAGGTCGCCGTCGTTCATCGGGTGGCCGTTCGCGCACGACAATGAGGTCTGCCCACTGACTCCCGATGCGCCTGAATCCGCTTGCTGATTGACGGTCTCGACCGTAATCACATCCTGGGGGCGCCAGCCGGTCGCCCGGATCAGTACGCCGGACAAGTCCCAGTTGCAAATAGCATCGCCGACCGTGCCAGCACAGAACCACTCGTCGACCGACCGCTCGGTTCGACAATTCGGACAAAAACGCATCATGGCTGACATTTCCTGTCTTATCTATTTCTTGCCTTGTCGGCACTGATCCGGACGTGATGGCCCTGATCGGTCAATAGGTCTCTCAATCGTTGAAAGTCGTCACGGCCCGGTATCCCCGCGAACCAGACGCTACCATCCTCGTCGAACATTACGTCCAGTGCCTTGCCGTCGTTCCGGGGCTGGTGTTCGTACTGTGCAAAACGCGCGTGGCCGAGTGCCGTAAGGCAGTGCAATCGCTGATTGTCGCTGCCGCGCAGCGGGAGTGTCTGCGGGGCGTCGATGTCGAGCGGATCGGAGATCAGCGCATCGATCAGGCCCTCGGCTCGGGCCAGGGTATTGGACAAGGATTCGATCGTGTAGCCGCTGTAGACGAGGATGTCGCCTGTCGGTAGCGGCCGCAGGCCATGCAGGAGCGCAATGAGCGCATCGGACTGATCGAACGGCTCTCCACCCGAGATCGTAATGCCGGTGGATTCAGGCAACCAGGTCCGGACCTGCGCCAATATGGCGTCTACGGTGGTTTCGCCTCCGGCGTTTGCCCAAGTATCCATCGATATGCAGCCCTGGCATCGGATTGTGCAACCCTGAAACCAGATGCCGATCCGCTGCCCCGGCCCGAGCGTCGTCACGGGAAAGTGCAGGCGTGAAATGCGGATGTCCATGGCCTAGCGCTTTTGCAAATGGAACGCATCCGAGTCGATGCCCGAGATGACGAATTGATCGCCGGCGTTCGCATCTTGATCGAACAGGCCGCGTGCCAATGGGTTGAGCAGATGCGCTTCGATCTGGTTTCGGATGCCGCGGCCACCATTGGATAGATCGCCGAGACATCTCGCCTGAAGCGCTGCCTTGGAACCGGTGTCCAGGTCGACGGCGATGCCCTGGGAGGCGACGTCTTCGAGCACGGCATTGACCATCTGCTCGAAGATATCCGTCGCGACATCCTCGCGGATGAAGTCAAAGACGATGATATTCTCGCCGATGCGGTTCAGGATTTCGGGTCGGTTCAGAACCAGCTTGAAATGCCGCTGGATTTCCCCGAGTACTTTTTTCTGGATTTCCGCAAAGTCGTTTCCTGGCTGGATATTCGCCACCCGCTGACCCGATTCGTCCTGGCGGTAAATGCCGAGGTTCGACGTGAAAACGATCAACGCTTCGGAAAAGTACACGCGGTCGCCGCGCCCCGACGTCAGCACGCCGTCATCCAGAATTTGCAGAAACTTGTCGAGAATGCGCGGATGCGCTTTTTCGATTTCGTCGAAGAGCACTACGCTGAACGGGCGTTCGCGAATTGCATTCGTCAATTCTCCGCCGACGTCGTAGCCAACGTAGCCGGGCGGCGCGCCGATGAGCCGCTGGTCGGCGTGTTCCGCGCTGAATTCCGACATGTCGAAGCGGATGTAGGCACTTTCGTCACCGAACAACAGGCTCGTGATTGTCTTGGCAAGTTCGGTTTTTCCGACACCGGTCGGGCCGGCGAGAAATGCGACACCACGCGGCCGGTTTCCTTTCCGCTGAGAACCTACGCCTGTCATGGCGCGCTTGACGAGGTCGAGCATGTGCGTGACTGCGTGCGCTTGCCCTTTGACGCGCCGGCGAATGAAAGCGTCGGCGTAACGGATCTTGTCGCGGTCGATCTGCTGCCAAGGATCCTCGGTGACGCCGACCTTATAACGCCGCACGGCATCGGCAATTTTCTCAATAGGAACCTGCTCGACGCGGGCGAGCGTGGCGATCGCATTCATGTCGGCGAGCAGCAATCCCTCGGAACCGTCGACGAATGCGGATTCCGCCTTGGCAAGACTGTCCGGTGTGGCGGCATGCGCACCGGGTACGCCACGCAGCAACGCGCCGGCCAACGCCCGACGTGCGGCACTATCGGGTTTCGACACGGGAATATGCCGTATGCGCGGATTGTCGATCAGCAACCAGTCTGGCAGGTCGCCTTCCTTGTCGACGATCCAGATCACGGTATTAAAAAACGGACGTCGCAATTCTCCCGCGGGGCGTGGCGCAGCCATATGCGCCAGTACCAATGCACGCGTGAAAAGTGTGTGTTCGGCCGGGTTCAGCGATTCCGCGCGAATTGCCAACCGAGAAGCAAAATCGACGACGAGGGCAATCGGCGGACCGGGTAGTGTAGACAGGCGTTCAAGGCATGCAGTGAGCGCATCGATGCCGCCCGGCGCCGTGCCATCCATAGGCGTCAGGCCGAGACGTCGTAGGGTTTCATCGGCAGGCTCCGCTGGCGGCACCCGGCTATCGGGCACCGTGAAGCCTGAAATCGGATTCCAGACGACCAACTGCGCATAGCCCGTTTCCCGGAGATTGTCGCCGAGCGTACTTACCAGCGACTGCGCCGTCACAACTTCAGGGGCAACCTCACCGGCCTGTAAATCGCGCACATTTCCCGATAGCACGAACTGGCTTTTCAGCGGGAGGAAACGTAGCAGATCCCGTAACCATCTTGGTTTGATATAGGCAGGCATATCGTGACGGCGCGCGAAGAAAATCAAAGCAAAACATTATCATAGCCTTCCGACCGGTATATGCCGAATGAATAGAGAGGTGCCGGAAATGAGTCGACGTGTCTCCACGCGTAGAGAAGTGAATATCGACGGTCATGCTCATTTTCCGGTTCAGCCCAACAACCCCGCGACGACGTCGACGATCCGCTGCAACAGCGCTTCGTCGTAAGGCAGCCACGGCACCGCGCGCAGCGGCGCCGGCGGCGGCTCGATCGCGGGTTCGACGGGCTCGCCGTCACGCGTCACACGTCCGGTCGCGCAATGCACCGCCCACGCGCCGACGCGCACATGGCGTTCGTCGATCGTGATCCTCCCTTGCGCAACCGGTTCGGCGAACACGAGCGACAGCACGTGCCGGCGATGGCGCGCCATCACGCCCAATGGAAGATCCGACAACCGGTTCAGGCGGTGCCGGCGTTCCGTGTCGAGCGCGTGCTGGCGGACCGGGTCCGTCGTGAGCGCCGCGGCAGCCGCGCGCGTTGCGTCGTCGTCGAGCGCGAACGCGGCCACGCTGACGAGCAGATCGACCGCGCGCGCAATTTCGGAGAAGACGACGCGGTCGATCTCGCCGATCGGCACCGGCGCCCAGCGCCGTTCGTGCCGGCGCTCGACGTACAGCCGGCGCGACGTGCCGTGGCCTTCCGAACCGGGATAGAGCCGCGCATCGACGATAAAGGTGGCGCGCACGTCGCCGAATTCGCGCGCGAGCCCGTCGTCGTACGCGCGGATCGACCAGCCTTCGCGGCGCGCGACGCCGAGCAGCGGCCGGCTCGACAGCACGTGACCTTCGAACATCGCGCAGTCGCTGGCCGACGCGTCGTCATCGGCCGGCACGTAATACTCGCGGAAAGCTTGCCGAATCGGTTGCCGCAGCGCGCGGCCGACGATCGCGCGCTGCCACGCGAGCCGCTCGTCCGCGTCGGCCAGCAGCGGGTGCCAGAGCCGGATGTCGCTGTCGGCCGCGATGTCGCATGCGTGGCCGGCCGCGTCGCGCGGCACGACCTTGCCCGCCGCGATATCGGGCATGAACGACTGCGTCGCGCCATCGCGGCTGCGTGCCTGCCAGATCATCCGCGCGGAGAACGCGGCGCCGGCCGGCGCATCGACAAGCCGCTCGCGCCATTCGGCGTGGCCGAGCGACATCGGCTGCCAGAAGCCGGCTTCCATGCATGCGGCGAGCATCGCGAGCTGCTTCTTGTCGGGCTTCGCGTCGAGCGTCATCCGCAGCGCGGTGTGCGGCCGCTCGCCGAGCGCGCGTTCGGCCGGTTTCAGGTTGCGCGCAAGCTTCTTCTGCACGCCCGCATGACGCACGACGGCCAGCGCGTCGCGCAGCGCGCGCACGCTCTCGGGCGTCGGGATCGTCTCGACCGCATGGCCGAGGGCGATCGCGAGCGATTGCGACGGCGCGGTCCTCGCGGCGGTCGGCGCGACGCACACGCCGGTCAGCAGCGGCCCGATCAGCGGGCGCAGCCAGGCTTCGTCGCGATACGCGGCCACGCGCGCGGCGCGCGCGACGACCTGCGCGTCGTCGGTCGTGAATGCGCGGTCGGCCTCGTACGGCACGGCGCCGGCATGAAGCGCCGCGACCTGCCCCGCGGCGTCGGTCAGCGCGTCGCGCGCGAATGCGACATACGCGGCGTCTTGCGCGAGTGTGACGGCCGGATCGCTGTAGTCGATCCACAGCCGCTTCGGCGCGAAATAGCCGTCGTTCGTCGCGGCCAGCGCGAGCAGCGCGGCCGGGCCGAGCTCGGGCAGCACGTCCAGTTCGCGCACGCGAAACGGCGAGTCCGCCAGCGCTTGCGCATACGCGTCGCGTCGCGCGGAGAAGTCGCGGCGGCCGGCGAACCAGTCGAGCGCATACGCGCCGTACGCGGACACCGCGCGCAGCCTGCCTTCCTCCGGTTCGGCGACGATGCGGGCGAGTTCGGCCTGCAGCGCGGGCGACGGCAGCGCGTCCAGGCAGGGCAGATCCTCCAGCGCACGCTTCCATTCACCGGCCTGAATGTCGCGGAACAGCTCGAGCGCCGCATCGGCGTCGACGAGCGGCGCGAGGCCGAGCGCATCGATCTGCCGGCACAGCCAGCGCGCGAATTCGGCGCGCGGGTCGTCGTACGCGTGCTCGCGCTGCATGAGCTCGTGCTCGACGCGACGCAATGCCGGCCAGATCGCGCCGAGCGCCCGCGCATCGAGCGCCGACAGGTCGATCGGCGTGCCGGTGAAGCGCGGATGGTCGGCCGAGCCGGTCAGCCGTGCGACCAGCAGCGCAACGAGGGGGCGATCAGTCATGCGTTTTCCGATGGGTCGGTCGTTTCGTTCTGGCGCCATTTCGGTACTTGCCCGGCGGCGCGGGCTCCGTCGCCCGGCCTGGCTGTCTGGTCGATTGGATAGTGCATGGTCTGACTCCGGCAATGAAACCGAGCGGGCGCACAGTATTGCACCCCAATTGCGATAGCCGACGAACGCCCGCGCGGCGGGCGTGCCGGGCAATCCGGCCGCGCCCCGCGCGAGTTCTCCGGCCATTCGGCCATTTCATAAGACGTACAGTTGCCCCGCGCTGCGCGATGCGCCCCGAACTGTACTCTTGTTCCCGTGTTCGATGTGTGTACCCGCCACCAACTGTTCTGCTCTTAAGATTCATCCATCAAGTGCACAGTGCCGCGGATCCCGTTGTAACGGAACCTCCCGGCGCATTTTCAAAAGCGAGCCACTGCGATGGAAAAGGCAAAACCGGAGGGAGCAATCAGGCAGAACGACAGCCCGGTCGGCGGGCAGAACACGCGCGTATCGGACGCGCACGGGACGGCGGCGCGCATGCGCAGGCCGGCGGGGAGCGCGCGATGAAGCTCTACGAAAAACTCGCGGACGACATCGAGCGCCTGATTCGCCAGGGCGTGTACCGGCACGGCGACCGGATTCCGTCGGTACGGCAGGCGAGCCAGCAGCACCGGATCAGCATCACGACCGTGCTGCATGCATATCTGCTGCTCGAAAGCCGCGGGCTGCTGGAAAGCCGGCCGCAGTCGGGCTATTTCGTGAACCTGCGTCGTGACGACAACCACGCGCCGGTGCGTGAGCTGCGGCCGTCGAAGCCGATCGCGATCTCGTCGTCGGTCGACATGAGCCGGCTCGTGCTGTCGACACTGCGCTCGATCGGCACCGACGACGCCGTCCCGCTCGGCTCGCCGTATCCGGACCCGAGCCTGTTTCCGTTCGAGAAACTGAACCGCTATGCGTATGCAGCCGGCCGCGACAAGTCGCTGTGGGGCGTGACGGACGGGCTGCCGCCCGGCCATCCGCGCCTGATCCGGCAGATCGCGCGACGCTATCTGGAAAACGGGATGTCGGTCGATCCGAACGAGATCATCGTGACGGTCGGCGCGACTGAGGCGATCAATCTGTGCCTGCAGGCGGTTGCGAAACCGGGCGACACGATCGCTGTGGAGTCGCCGACGTTCTACGCGATGCTGCACGCGATCGAGCGGATGGGGATGAAGGCGATCGAGGTCGCGACGCACCCGGAGTACGGGATCGACATCGCGGCGCTGGCGGCCATTGCAAAGTCGCAGCCGATCGCCGCGTGCATGGTGATGCCGAATTTCCAGAACCCGCTCGGCTTCCAGATGCCCGACGAGCGCAAGCGCGAACTGGTTGAATTCGCAACGAAAGCCGACATGCCGATCATCGAGAATGGTGTGTACAACGAACTGTATTTCGGCGAGTCGCATCCGAGCGCGCTGAAGTCCTACGACCGCACCGGGATCGTGTTGCACTGCTCATCGTTCTCGAAGAGCCTGACGGCCGCCTACCGGATCGGCTGGGCGTTGCCGGGGCGCTATCGGGATCAGGTCGAGAAGCTGAAGTTCCTGAACACGCTGGCGACGCCGTCGCTGCCGCAGCTCGCGATCGCCGAGTTTCTCGAGCGCGACGGCTACGAGCATCATCTGCGGCGCTTGCGCAAGGCGTATGCGCAGCAGGCGAACCTGATGCGCGCGATGGTGTCGCGGTTCTTCCCGGAAGGCTCGCGTATTTCGAGCCCGGCGGGTGGATATGTGCTGTGGGTCGAGCTGCCGGCACAGGTCGACGCGATGCGCCTGTACCAGCTCGCGCTGGAGCAGGGCATCACGATCGGGCCCGGCTACATGTTCTCGATCACGGACAACTACCGGAACTTCATCCGGCTGAACTACAGCAGCCCGTGGTCGCCGGAGATCGAGCAGGCGGTGATCGCGGTCGGGAAGCTCGCGGTATCGTGCATGCAGTCGTGAAGCGAAGGGCGGTGCGCGTCGCACGCACCGCCTTCGCTCAGCCGGCTTTCGCGCGTAAATACTCCGACACGCGCGCGAGCCCTTGCTCGAGCACCGTCCGGCTGTTGGCGTAACCGATCCGCACATAGCCTTCCATGTCGAGCGCGCTGCCCGGCGTGAACATCACGCCGGTTGCCTCGATCAGCTCCGTGCAGAACGCGCGCGACGGCATGTCGAACGCATACTTGAGCAGCGCCGTCGTGCCCGACTTCGGCTTGACCCAGGAAATCGCCGGCTCGCGTTCGACCCATGCATCGAGAATCGCGAGGTTGGTGCGCACGATGTCGTGACTGCGCTTCAGGATCACGTCGCGGTGCTCGAGCGCGAGCGTCGCGAGATAGTCGTCGATCATCCCGACGCTGATCGTGTTGTAGTCGCGATGGACGCTCACCGCGTGGATCAGCTCGACCGGCCCGGCGATCCAGCCGAGACGCAGCCCGGCGAGCGAGTACGTCTTCGACATGCTCGCCGTGCTGATTCCGCGTTCGTACAGGTCGGCGATCGATGCGCTGTAGCCGCTGCCGGCCTGGTCGGTGCCGCGATAGACCTCGTCGCACAGCACGTACGCGCCGCAGCGTTTCGCGATCTCGACGATCTTGCCGAGCAGCGCTTCGTCCATCAGCGAGCCGGTCGGATTGTTCGGGTTGTTGATCGCGATCAGGCGCGTCTTGTCGTCGACGAGGGATGCGAGTGCGTCGAGATCGGGCAGGAACGCGTTTTCCTCGCGCAGCTTCAGCACCTTCACGTTCGCGCCGTAGCTTTCCGGAATCGAGTAGTGCTGCTGGTAGGTCGGCAACACCGACACGACCGTATCGCCCGGCTCGACCAGCGTTTCGTAGATGAGTGCGTTGCCGCCGATCGCGCCGTGCGTGACGATCACGTTCGCGGCCGACTGGCGCGCGTAGGTCGACGCGATCGCTTCGCGCAGGCGCAGCGTGCCTTCGATCGCGCCATACGTGAGCTTCATCGGCCGCAGCGCGTCGAGCAGCGTGTCCTGCCTGCCGGTCATCGTCAGCAGCTGATCGACGGTCAGCGATTCGACGCACGTTTCCGCGAGGTTGTACGTACAGCGGTTCTCGTACAGATCCATCCAGCGTTCGACGCCGAATTCCTTGATCTTCATGGTCGTTCCTTTGTCCGGTTGGCCTGGAAAGCGATCCTGCCAAGTATCTGCCTTTCAAAACAGAATGTCCAGAGTAGACTAAAAATCCACATTTTATGGAAGGCATGACCCGAGGCAGCCGCGCGCATCGATCAAGTCGATTGCGTGCCGCTCAACGTCCGCCGCGCGCAACGGCCAGCATGATCCCGAAGCCGACGAGCAGAACACCGAAGGTGCGGTCGATCCAGTGACGTAACGACAACAAACGATCGCGGACAGCATCGGCGGAGAAGCAGACCGCGACCAGACTGAACCAGCCCGCGTGCGCCAGCGCGACGAACAGCCCATAGCCGATCTGCACGTGCAACGGCGTGTCGGGCCGGACGGCCTGCATGAACAGGCTGACGATGAACACGGTGGTTTTCGGATTCAGCGCGTTGGTCAGGAAGCCGGTGCGCAGCGCCGCCCGATCGGACAGCGGCGCGACCTGCGTCGTGGGCCGACCGTCGGCGGGCTTCGCCGCGAGCATCCTCACGCCGAGGTAGATCAGATAGATCGCGCCGACGAGCTTGACGGCGTTGAAGAGCCACAGCGATTGGCGGACCAGCAGGCCCACGCCGAGCAGCGTATAGCTCACATGAACCGTCACGCCGAGCGCGATCCCCCATGCGGTGAGCAAGCCCGAACGGCGCGACAGCATCAGGCTGTTGCGCGTGACCATCGCGAAATCCGGCCCCGGGCTGATCACGGCCAGCACAGTGATAGTGACTACGACTATCCATTCCGTCATTGCATCGTCCTTTCGGTTTTCTTCGTGATGCGCCAATATTAGGGATCACGATTCGCCGGGAAAAGCGATGATTTCTGACCACGATGGTGAGTTTGGATCACAGAACGTCCGTGCCGCGCTGCCGTCGCTGATGGCGCTGCGCTGCTTCGAGGCGGCGGCGCGCCACGAGCATTTCAGCCGTGCCGCCGACGAACTGCATTTGACGCACGGCGCCGTCAGTCGCGCGGTGCGTCTGCTCGAAGACGACCTGGGTGTGGCGTTGTTCGAGCGGCGCAGTCGTCGCGTGTTCCTGACCGACGCGGGCCGCAAGCTGGCGCAGGCCGTCCATGACGGCCTGCATCTGATGAGGCAGGCCGCGCATGAGTTACGGACCGACGCGGCCCGTGCGCAGCGTTGGGTGCTGTCGTGCGAACCCACGCTGCTGATGCGCTGGCTGATTCCGCGCTGGCCGGACTTCCAGGCGACCTACCCGCGCGTCGATATCCATCTCGCCGCGGCGGGCGGCCCGTTCTCGTTCGATCACGGCATCGATATCGCGATCCGCCGCAACGATTTTGCGTGGCCTGCGGGGTATCACGCCGAGCGACTGTTTACGGAAAGGGTGGGGCCGGTGTGCCGGCCGGATCGCGTCGATACGTGGTTTTCCGGCGGACGCGATGACCGCGCGTTGAAGCGGGGCGCGCCGCGACTGCATACGCGCACGCGGCCGGACGCATGGAAGGAATGGGCGGCGGCCGCGCATCAACCGGCGGGCAGCGGGCGCGGCCAGATGTTCGACCATTTCTATTTCAGCCTTCAGGCGGCCGTCGCGGGGCTGGGTGTTGCGATCGGTCCGTGGCATCTCGTTCGCGACGATCTCGAAAGCGAGGTGCTGGTCGCGCCGATGGGTTTCGTCCAAGACGGCTCGCACTATTGCCTGCTGACGCCGGAGCCGGTGAAGGACGGAAGTGCGCAGTCGGCGCTGCTCGACTGGCTGAGGACGATGGCCTGACGCGTGAGCCGAGTCGCTGCACGACGTCGGCGACCTTCAAAAAAAATGGCGCCGCAGGCATTCAGCCCGCGGCGCCATTGCGTGTCGCTACGGCGGGCACAACCCGCCGCAGCTCGACCGCATGCTTAGATCTGCACGGTGTCGGCGACTTCCTTGAAGTCTTCGATCTGGTCGAAGTTCATGTACTTGTAGATCTTGTCGCCGTCCGCGGTGAGCACGCCCATGTCGGCCATGTACTCTTCCTTGGTCGGGATCCGGCCCAGACGCGAACAGATCGCCGCCAGTTCCGCCGAGCCGAGGTACACGTTCGTGTTCTTGCCCAGGCGGTTCGGGAAGTTGCGGGTCGACGTCGACATCACCGTCGCGCCTTCGCGCACCTGTGCCTGGTTGCCCATGCACAGCGAGCAGCCCGGCATTTCGGTGCGGGCGCCGGCCGTGCCGAACACGCCGTAGTGACCTTCTTCCGTCAACTGCTTCTGGTCCATCTTGGTCGGCGGGGCGACCCACAGCTTGACCGGGATGTCGCGCTTGCCTTCCAGCAGCTTCGACGCGGCACGGAAGTGACCGATGTTGGTCATGCACGAGCCGATGAACACTTCGTCGATCTTGGCGCCTGCGACGTCGGACAGCGTCTTCACGTCGTCCGGGTCGTTCGGGCACGCAACGATCGGCTCGTGGATGTCGGCCAGGTCGATCTCGATGACGGCCGCGTATTCGGCGTCGGCATCCGGCGACAGCAGTTGCGGGTCGGCCAGCCACTGCTCCATCGCCGCGATACGGCGCTGCAGGCTGCGCGGATCCTGATAGCCCTGCGCGATCATCCACTTGAGCAGCGTGATGTTGCTGTTCAGGTATTCGATGATCGGTTCCTTGTTCAGGTGCACCGAGCAACCGGCCGCCGAACGCTCGGCCGACGCATCCGACAGCTCGAACGCTTGCTCGACCTTCAGGTCGGGCAGGCCTTCGATCTCGAGAATGCGGCCCGAGAAGATGTTCTTCTTGCCTTGCTTGGCGACCGTCAGCATGCCCTGCTTGATCGCGTACAGCGGAATCGCGTTGACCAGGTCACGCAGCGTGACGCCCGGCTGCATCTTGCCCTTGAAGCGGACCAGCACCGATTCCGGCATGTCCAGCGGCATCGTGCCGGTGGCGGCCGCGAACGCGACCAGGCCCGAGCCTGCCGGGAAGCTGATGCCGATCGGGAAGCGCGTGTGCGAGTCGCCGCCGGTGCCGACGGTGTCGGGCAGCAGCATGCGGTTCAGCCACGAGTGGATCACGCCGTCGCCCGGGCGCAGCGCGATGCCGCCACGCGTGCTGATGAAGTTCGGCAGCGTCTGGTGCGTCTTCACGTCCACCGGCTTCGGATAGGCGGCGGTGTGGCAGAACGACTGCATCACGAGGTCGGCCGAGAAGCCGAGGCACGCCAGATCCTTCAGTTCGTCGCGGGTCATCGGGCCCGTGGTGTCCTGCGAGCCGACCGAGGTCATCTTCGGTTCGCAGTACGTTCCCGGACGCACGCCCTGGCCTTCCGGCAGACCGCATGCGCGGCCGACCATCTTCTGCGCGAGCGAGAAGCCCTTGCCGCTGTCGGCCGGCTGGTGCGGCAGGCGGAACAGCGTCGACGGCGCGAGGCCCAGCGCTTCACGCGCCTTCGCGGTCAGGCCGCGGCCGATGATCAGCGGAATGCGGCCGCCGGCGCGCACTTCGTCGAACAGCACGTCGGACTTGACCTGGAATTCGGCGATCACGTTGCCGTCCTTCAGCGCCTTGCCTTCGTACGGGCGCAGTTCGACCACGTCGCCCATTTCCATCTGCGACACGTCGAGTTCGATCGGCAGCGCGCCGGCGTCTTCCATCGTGTTGTAGAAGATCGGGGCGATCTTGCCGCCGAGGCACACGCCGCCGAAACGCTTGTTCGGGACGAACGGGATGTCTTCGCCGGTGAACCACAGCACCGAGTTGGTGGCCGACTTGCGCGAGGAGCCGGTGCCGACCACGTCGCCGACGTAGGCGACCAGATGACCCTTTTCCTTCAGCGATTCGATGAACTTGACCGGGCCGCGCTTGCCGTCTTCTTCCGGCGTGATGCCGGGGCGCGCGTTCTTCAGCATCGCGAGCGCGTGCATCGGGATGTCCGGGCGGGTGGTGGCGTCCGGCGCCGGCGACAGGTCGTCGGTGTTGGTTTCGCCCGTGACCTTGAACACGGTGATGGTCAGGCTTTCCGGCACTTCCGGACGGCTCGTGAACCATTCGGCGTCGGCCCAGCTCTGCAGCACGGCCTTCGCGTGGGCGTTGCCCTTGTCGGCGAGTTCCTTCACGTCATGGAACTGGTCGAACATCAGCAGGGTTTTCTTCAGCGCGTCGGCCGCGACGGCCGCGACGGCGTCGTCCGACAGCAGCTCGATCAGCGGCTGGATGTTGTAGCCGCCGAGCATCGTGCCGAGCAGTTCGGTCGCGCGCTCGCGCGAGATCAGCGGGCAGGCCGTCTCGCCCTTCGCGACGGCGGCCAGGAAGCCGGCCTTCACGCGGGCGGCTTCGTCGACGCCGGCGGGGACGCGGTAGGTGATCAGGTCGAGCAGCGTCTGCTCTTCGCCTGCGGGCGGGTTCGCCAGCAGTTCCACCAGCTCGGCGGTTTGCTGGGCCGTCAGCGGCAGAGGGGGGATACCGAGCGCGGCGCGGGCGGCCACGTGAGCACGAAAGTTTTCAAGCATGGGGGGACCTGCTGAGATTGCGTTTCAGGGGAAGGGCTTTCCAGGCACGCCGAGGCTGCTGTTCCGGACACTGCTTCACTGCTTTCGACGGGATTCTAATCGCAATCGGGTCAGGCGTCAAATGTCTTATGTCTTATATAAGAGTTGGGGTTTGAGGCTTCCCGTTGGCGGGTCGCGGCGAGCGGCGGTTGAGCGGAAGCCGAGCGGGCCGCGAACCGCGAAGGCATTCATTCCGGGGCAGACGCGGAGTCGGTCCCCACTTGCATCTGCGCAAGGCTGCGGCTTCCACGTTTGGCGCATCGTTCAGTGCACTGAACCGGTGCTGGGCGTCGTGTCAGATCGGTAGCGGTCGCTCGAAGATGCGAATACGATCTCCCCGACCGTTCGCCGATCGCTCGCGCTGGATGAAAAATCGATGCACGATATCAGCCGCCGGCATGGTCACGGCAGCGCCGACGCGTTGACGAAGGCTCTTACGCGACGCTTCGGCGTGAGTCTCACCGAAGATGCGCTGGCGTCTCGCCGAATGAATGGCGCCGACCCGCAGGAAGCATCACCGTGACCGTCACGACGTGAAAACCCATGGAGGAGCGACAGATGAAAATCATCACCGGTCCGCTGAGCATGTTCGGCGCGAAGGTCGAGATCGCGGCGCACGAGAAGGGCATCGCGTTCGAGCGTGTGCTGGCGCCGTTCAGCCAGCAGCGCGGCTACGACCCGAAGCATCCGGACGTCCTGCGCACCAACCCGAAGCGTCAGGTGCCGGTGCTGATCGACGGCGAGCTGGAGATTTTCGATTCCACGCAGATCTTCGAATATCTCGAGGACCTGAAGCCCGATCCCGCGTTATGGCCGGTGCAGCCGAAGGCGCGCGCCGTTGCGCGTCAGCTGGAGCATTGCAGCGACGAGATCTATTTTCCGCACGTCATCCGGCTGATGGGTCTCGAAGCAACGCCTGAGCATCCCGACGCGCAGGCCGCGCGCGACGCAGCGCGGCAATACTATCGGCGCATGGAAAGCGTGCTGGCGGACCGGGAATATCTGGCTGAAACCTATTCCTATGCGGACATCGCGTTCTATATGGCGCAGTTGTTCGGTGCGCGCAAGGGCGCGCCGATGACGGCCGAGACGCCGAACCTGCTCGCGTGGCGCGAACGGATGACCGCGCGTCCAGCTGTGCGGAAAGTGGCCGGCGCGATGGCGGGTTATCTCGCTTCGATCGATCATCCGGTTCCGGACTTTCTTCGCGGACTCGATTAGCGATCGGTTTCGCATCGCGCGGTGACGATCGGCCGAGCGACGATCGCCGCTCGATGCGAACGGATCATCCGCCCGTCACCGGCGGAAAGAACGCCACCTCGCTATCCTCGCGCACGACGAACCCGCCCGTCACCATCTCGAGATTCACGGCCGCCCGCACCGGCCGATCCATTCGCAGCGCTTCTCCGCTACGCGCGTCGCGTGCGGCGAGCGTGCGGCGCAGCGCGTCGACGGTGAGCTCGTCCGCATCGATCTCGACGACTTCCTCGTCGGTATGCAACTGTTCGCGAATGCTCGCAAAGTATTTGATCGTCAGTTTCATGGCGATGTCCCGGGCGAAATCAGTGAAATCGGCGAAATCGTCGAAATCGGAAAAGGCATGGCCGGCACGTTCATCCCCATCGCCGCATCGCCTGGTCGTCATGCGCCTTCGGCTCGACCCAGCCGGACACGCCGTCGTGCCGGATCTCCTTCTTCCAGAACGGCGCGTGCGTCTTCACGAAGTCCATGATGAACTCGCACGCATCGAACGCCGATGCGCGATGCGCGGCGGCGACCACGACGATCACGACCGGCTGGCCGAGCGGAATCCGCCCGACGCGATGCACGATCCTGACCGCTTCGAGCTGCCAGCGTGCGCCGGCTTCCTCGACGATGCTCCATAGCGCCTGCTCGGTCATCGTCGGATAGTGCTCGACTTCGAGCGCGATCACGTCGTCGACGTCGCCTTCGTTGCGCACGACGCCGAGGAAATTCACGACCGCGCCAACATTCGGATTGCGAATGATCGGCGCGATCTCTGCGCCGGCGTCGATCGCCGCGTATTGCACCCGCACCTCGAAGCCGGCGGCAATCGCCGGCGGCGGTTCGGTGTGCAGCGCGGCTGGCTCGGGATGGCTGTCGTCACGCGACGGATCGTCGGGTGGCGCGCCACGGGATTCGGTGAAACTCGTCATGACGGGGTTCTCCTGTAAGCGGTGCGCGCCGCTTCGCGCGGCAGCCGTCAGCCGCCGACGAGCGACATGCGCACGGTCGGATAGGTCTTGCCCGACGGCCGCGCCGCAAGCGTCGCGCGCCGCTCGGAATAGCGATCGTCGCGCTGCATCCAGCGCGCGCGCACGGCGTCGGCGAGCTGGCCGGTCGATGCGTTGTCGTCGAGCCACGGCCGCAGGTCGGTGCCCTGCGTGGCGAACAGGCACGTATAGAGCTGGCCGTCGGCCGACACGCGGGCGCGCGAGCACGTGCCGCAGAACGGATGCGACACGCTCGCGATGAAGCCGACCTCGCCCGCGCCGTCGATGTGCCGGCAGCGGATCGCGGTGGCGTCGTGCCCGGGTTCGCCGACGAGCACGAGCGGATAGCTTGCTTCGATCAGCTCGCGCATCCGCGTGGCCGGCACGACCTTGTCGCCGGACCACGCGCTCGCGCCGCCGACGTCCATGTATTCGATGAAGCGCACGGCCACGCCGCTATGCCGGAAGTGACGCACGAGCGGCAGGATCTGGTCGTCGTTCACGCCGCGCTCGATCACCGCGTTGACCTTCACCGGCGCGAGCCCGGCCGCCTGCGCGGCCTCGATGCCGGCCAGCACGCGCGCGACGGGCACATCGGCATCGCTCATCCGGCGGAACACGGCATCGTCGATCGCGTCGAGGCTCACCGTCACGCGCGACAGGCCCGCATCGCGCAGCGAGCGTGCCTTGGCGGCGAGCAGCGAACCGTTGGTCGTCAGCGCGATTTCGACGGGTTTGCCGTCGAGAGTGGTCAGGGTCGCGAGCCGTTCGATCAGCGCCTCGAGGTTGCGGCGCAGCAGCGGCTCGCCGCCGGTGAGTCGGATCTTTTCGACGCCGAGCGAGATGAACGCGCGGGCGATCTTCTCGAGTTGCGCGAACGACAGCCGCTCGGACGACGGCATGAACGCATAGTCGGGCCCGAAGCTGTCGCGCGGCATGCAGTAGCCGCAGCGGAAATTGCACTGGTCGATGACGGACAGCCGCAGATCGCGCAGCGGCCGCGCGAGCGTGTCGAGCGGGCGGGAGAAGGCGCCGGGCGATGCGCCGCCGGAGGCGGCGGCGGCCGGCGCGGAAACGATGGCATTCACGATCGGTTCGTCGGCCTGCATGAAGTGAGCGGAACGGCGTCGCCGAGCGGCCGCGTATGCGCCGACGTATCGGCGCACAGGTCGTGACGAGCGTCATCGTGAGGATAGTCCGCCGGACTTTTCCGGCAGAGGCACAATCCCGCCCGAAATGCAGGAATACAGTTCGCGATCCTGCATGCACGAAAGGCGGGCATCGCATGCATGCTCATGCTCATGTTCACGCGAGCCAGTGTGCGAAATCGTAATACGGCACCGCGTCGCCGCGCGCGATGCGTCGACCGGCAGGCAGCCGCGCGAGTCCCGTCGCCTGCACGAGCGATTGCAGCGTGCCGGCGCCTTGCTGCCGCAGCGTGTCGAGCACGGGTGCGCCGTGGGCGTCGATGGTGCGGCGCACGCGCACGAAGCGTTCGCGCTGCGCATCCGGCTCGACGTCGATATCGATCGGCAGCGACGGCACGGCCGGCACGCAATCGTCGCGCCCCTCCAGGCGCCGGATCAGCGGCGCGACGAACAGCGCGAACGCGGTCATCGCGGCGCCCGGATTGCCCGGCAGCAGCACGACGGGCCGTTCGTCGAGGCGCGCGAGCGCGACGGGCTTGCCGGGTTTCATCCGCACGCCGGAGACCACGAACGCCGCGCCGAGCGCGGTCAGCGCGGGGCGCAGCAGGTCCTTGTCGCCGACCGATGCGCCGCCGACGCAGACGACCACATCGCAGCGCGCGGCCATCGTGCGCAGCGCCTGATCGACGGCGGCCGCGGTGTCGGCGGCATGCTCGCTCGCCGCGACGATGGCACCGGTTCCCGCCACCAGCGCGGCGAGCATCGGCGCGTTGCTGTTGTAGATCTGCTGCGGCGCGCGTGGCTGGCCGCACGGGACGAGCTCGTCGCCGGTCGTGAGGATGCCGACCCGCAGCGGCGGCCGCACATCGATGTGCGCGCAACCCTGCGCGGCCGCGACGCCGACGTGCATCGCGCCGAGCCGGACGCCGGCCGGCATCAGCAGGTCGCCCGCGCGCACTTCCTCGCCGCGGCGGCGGATATGCGATCCGGCGCGCTGCGGCGCGTCGAACGCGACCCAGCCGTCCTGCTCGTGCGCGTGCTCCTGCATCACGACGGTGTCGGCGCCGGGCGGAATCAGGCTGCCGGTGAAGATCCGCGCGGCCGTGCGCGGGGCCAGCGGCGACGGCGCGTCGCCCGCATAGCAGCGCTGCGCGACGCGCAACGGCTCGCCGTGCGCGAGGTCCGCGTGCCGGAGCGCGTAGCCGTCCATCGCGCTCTGGTCGGCGGGCGGCTGGTCGAGCACGGCGGCGAGCGGCGTGGCGAGCACGTGGCCGGCCGCTTGCGCGACCGGAATGGAGACGGCCGCAGGCGGCGGTGCGAACGCGCCGGCGAAATGCCGTTGGGCGGTATCGAAATCGGTCAGGGGTGTCATCGAGCGGTGAGCGCATGCGGTTGCGCACGCGTGGGTTCGGGTAACGGGAGCGCGTCGGGCGACACGTATTCGACGAAGCCGTCGTTGCGGCAGAAGCCGAGCAGCCGCACGCCGGCCTCGCGGGCGACGTCGATCGCGAGCGACGTCGGCGCGGAGATCGTCGCGATCATCGGGATGCCGACGCGTGCCGCCTTGCGCACGAGCTCGTAGCTTGCGCGGCTCGACAGGAACACGAAGCCCGCACGCAGGTCGGCGCGGCGCCGCGCGAGCCGGCCGATCAGCTTGTCGAGCGCATTGTGGCGGCCGACGTCCTCGAAGACTTCCAGCACGGTGCCGTCGCGCTCGCACCACGCGGCCGCATGGATGCCGCCGGTCGCGCGCATCAGCGGCTGCCGCGTCGGCAACGCGCGGGCGGCGCGAGCGACGGCGTCGGCGCCGATGCCGGCCGCCGCGCCCGCGGCCGCGATGCGGGGCGGATGCAGGTCGAGCTGCGCGATGCTTTCGATCCCGCAGATGCCGCAGCCGGTGCGGCCGGCCAGCGCGCGCCGGTGCACCTTCAGCGCCATGAACGCCTGCTGCGACACGGTGAGCCGCACTTCGGCGCTGCCGGGCCGGCATTCGGTTTCGATGTCGAAGACATCGGACGCGCGCTCGACGATCCCTTCACTCAGCGCGAAGCCGAGGCCGAACGCGTCGAGGTCGATCGGCGTCGCCATCATCACCGTGTGCGCGATGCCGTTGAACACGAGGGCAACCGGCGTCTCGTCGACGACGCGATCGACGGCGCCCAGCGCGTCGCCGGCACGGTGACGCGTCACATGACACGCGCGGCTGCCGGCCGGATCGTCGGGGCGGTCGCTGGGCTCCATGCGGGTTTCTCCAGGGGGGAATCGGGAATCGGCCGGCGCGGGCGCCGGGCGACGGAAACGGATTCTGCAAAGGGCGGTGCACGGCGTCGCGCCGGCTCGCCACGGGCAGGCTTCCAGCCGATGGTACGGGCGTTCGGCCCGGGCGCGAATGCACAGCGTCGCGGTGCGCAAAGCAGTACAGCTGACGGCCGCCCGGCCCCGAAACGGGTTTTCCGTACACACATCTTTGGACCGGGGGAAAGCACAGTTTCAGCGCACGTTCGCGCGATTGCGAGTATCGTCCGAAACGCGATATCGTCATTCACGCTTCGTTGCCGTGCACCGCGATCCGTTCCAGGTTGGCGCGTGCCGTCGCGAAGCCGTCGCGCGATTTCCTGCTTCGAGCTGACGTCCTCACAACCACGAGCAAATTACGGTCATGGAAATCTTCGATGCGTTCCATCTCGCACGATTGCAATTCGCGTTCACGGTGTCGTTCCACATTGTGTTTCCGGCGATCAGCATCGGCATGGCGAGCTTTCTGGCGGTGCTGGAATGGCGCTATCTCGTCACCGGCGACGCCGCCTATAAATCGATGTTCCAGTTCTGGTCGAAGATCTTCGCGATCGGCTTCGGGATGGGCGTCGTCTCCGGCGTCGTGATGGCCTACGAGTTCGGCACGAACTGGGCGGGCTTCTCGCGCGTCGCGGGCAACATCACCGGCCCGCTGCTCACTTACGAAGTCCTGACGGCCTTCTTCCTCGAAGCCGGCTTCCTCGGCGTGATGCTGTTCGGCTGGCAGCGCGTCAGCCCGCGCGCGCACTTCTTCGCGACGCTGATGGTCGCGGTCGGCACGCTGATCTCGACGTTCTGGATTCTCGCGTCGAACAGCTTCATGCAGACGCCGCAGGGCTACAAGATCGAGAACGGCCTCGTCGTGCCGGTCGACTGGTTCAAGATCATCTTCAACCCGTCGTTCCCGTATCGCCTCGTGCACATGACGATCGCGGCGTTCATCGTCGCGGGCTTCATCGTTGCCGCGTGCGGCGCGTGGCATCTGCTCAAGGGGCGTCGCGACGAGCCCGTGAAGCGCAGCTTCTCGATGGCGCTATGGATGCTGCTGCTGCTCGCGCCGATTCAGATCGTCGTCGGCGACGCGCACGGGCTGAACACGCGCGAATACCAGCCGGCGAAGATCGCGGCGATCGAGGGGCTGTGGGAAACGGAGAAGGGCGGCACCGCGCTGAATCTTGTCGGCCTGCCCGACATGCAGGCAGAAACGACGCGCTATGCGATCCAGGTGCCGCACCTCGGCAGCCTGATCCTCACGCACAGCTGGGACGGCGAGATCCGCGGGCTGAAGGAATTCGCGCCGCAGGACCGCCCGTATTCGCCGATCATTTTCTGGACGTTCCGGATCATGGCCGGCCTCGGGATGCTGATGCTGCTCACCGCGCTGCTCGGGCTGCTGCTGAGAAAGGGCGGGCGCCTGTATGAAACCCGCTGGTTCCAGTGGTTCGTCGTGTGCATGGGGCCGTCGGGCATCATCGCGCTGCTGGCCGGCTGGATCACGACCGAGGTCGGGCGGCAGCCGTGGACCGTGTACGGCGTGCTGCGCACCGTCGATTCGGTCTCCCCGCTTACCGCGCAGCAGGTCGGCGTGTCGCTGCTGGTCTTCGTGGTCGTGTATTTCCTGGTATTCGGAACGGGGATCTATTACATGTTGAACCTGATGAAGCGCGGGCCGGCCGCACACGCCGGGTATATCGAGCTGCACCGGCATCCGGGGCTGCGCAAGAGCGCGCTGTCCACGCCGCTGAACGTCAACGAAGCGGAGTAAGCCATGCAGATCGATCTTCCTGTCGTGTGGGCCGCGATCATCGGCCTCGGCGTGTTCATCTACGTGATGCTGGACGGCTTCGATCTCGGCATCGGGCTGCTGTTTCCGTTCTTCGATGCGAAGGCCGAGCGGCAGGTGATGCTCGACACCGTCGCGCCGGTGTGGGACGGCAACGAGACCTTTCTCGTGCTCGGCGGCGCGGGCCTGTACGGCGCGTTCCCGGTCGTCTACTCGACGTTGCTGCCGGCGAACTACCTGCCGCTGATCCTGATGGTGGTCGGGCTGATCTTCCGCGGCGCCGCGTTCGAGTTGCGCGCGAAGGCGAACCGCACGCAGCACCTGTGGGATCTCGCGTTCATCGGCGGTTCCGCGCTTGCCGCGTTCTGCCAGGGGATCGTGCTCGGTTCGCTGCTGCAGGGCATCCGGATCGTGGACCACCAGTTCGCAGGCGGGCCGTTCGACTGGCTGTCGCCGTTCAGCCTGTTCTGCGGGATCGGCGTGCTCGTCACCTATGCGACGCTCGGCTGCGGCTGGCTGATCCTGAAAGTCGATGGCGAACTGCAGCGCAAGATGCGTGTGCTGATGAAGCCGCTCGCGGGCGTGCTGCTCGCCGTGATGGGCGTGGTCAGCCTGTGGACCGTGATCGGGCTGCCGGCGGTCGCGCACCGCTGGTTCGGCAGCGGCTACCTCGGCTGGTTCCTGCCGGTGCCGATCCTCGTCGCCGCGTGCGTGTGGGGCATCTTTCATACAGTGAAGCGCCAGCACGAGGCGACGCCGTTCCTGCTGACGCTCGCGCTCGTGTTCCTCGGCTACACCGGGCTCGTGATCAGCATCTGGCCGAACATCGTGCCGCCGTCGCTGACGATCTGGGAGGCGTCGTCGAGCCATTCGAGCCAGCTGTTCGCGCTCATCGGCACGGTGATCGTGCTGCCGGTCATTCTCGTGTACAACGCGCTGCAGTACCGCGTGTTCCGCGGCAAGGTGCGCGAGGGCGACATCGGCTATCACTGAGCGATGCACCCGGTATCGCTCCGATAGCGGCCCGCCACGCGCGGGCCGTCGCACATCGGGCGCCGGCATCACGTATTTCCCTGGCAGTCGAGACCACACCATGATCGTCAGACCACGACAAAACTGGCTCAGGATGCTGTTCGTATGGAACGGCTCCGTGCTGCAGTCGATCATTCCGCAACTCGTGTTCATGGCAATCGTCAGCACGCTGGCGGTCTTCACGAACGGGCGCATCTTCGGCGAGAAGATTCCGCTGAACACCGCGCCGTTCACGCTGTTCGGGCTCGCGCTCGCGATCTTCCTCGCGTTTCGCAACAACGCGAGCTTCGAGCGCTTCAAGGAGGCGCGGCTTCTGTGGGGCAACCTGCTGATCGCGGCGCGCACCGTCACGTCGCAATTGCACCGCTACCTGCCCGACAGCGTCGGCGACGCGGAGCGCAACCGGCTCGCCGATCTGCTGATCGCGTTCACGTATGCGCTGAAACATCAGCTGCGTCATACCGATGCGACGCAGGACCTGCAACGCATCCTCGGCGCCGAGCGTGCCGCCGCGTTCGCGCACAAGTGCTACCAGCCCGTCGCGATTCTCGATGAACTGCGCGGCGGGATCGTCCGGGCGCTGGGCCGCGCGCCTGGCGGCGACACGACGTGCTGGATGTTCGATGCGCAACTGGTCGAGCTGGGCCGGGCGGTGGGCGGCTGCGAGCGGATCCTCACCACGCCGATTCCGTTTTCATACAGCGTGCTGCTGCATCGCACTGTCTATGCTTACTGTGTGCTGCTGCCGTTCGGTCTCGTCGATTCGACGGAGTTCTTCACGCCGCTGATCTGCGTATTCATTTCGTACACGCTGATCGCGCTCGAAGCGATCGCGAACGAGGTGGCCGAGCCGTTCGGGCTCGCGCCGAACGCGCTGGCGCTCGACGCGATGGCGCGCACGATCGAACGGTCGGTGCTGGAGCTTGGGGATCGCGCGATGCCGGAGGAATTCGTGCCGGCGTCGACGTACCAGATTACGTAAGCGGCGCGCGAACGAATCGAGATCGGTCGTGCATTTGTCGATGACGGTGCGGGCGTATCAGCTTTTGATCGCCGCCGAGTCCCACACGCCTAGCGATACCGCCTTGCACAGCATGCCGACGGTCAATGCGTCACGTTTGAACGTATGGGGTTTCCTGAGGATGAACTTGCGGACCACGTGATACAGGAACCCCTCGCCTTCCATCAGGAAGTAACGCCCGAAATCGTAGTCGCCACGTTCGACCTCGAAACGGGCGAAGAATCGCTCCATGAAGATGTCGGCGTCGTCTCCGGTTTGTCCGAGATCGTCGGTGAGCGACGTGTCCACGGTAATCTGGCGCTTGCTCGATACCGCAGCTTCCTGGCGCACGAATGCTTCCAGCGCTTCCCAAATGTGGCGGTCGTCCATTACAGAATCCTGTCCTCCGGTTTCGCGATCTGGTTGTACTGGTAAACGGTGTTCCGGACAATATGGAAGGTGTCCTTGGCAAGCAGCACCCAACCGACTCCAGGTATTGTCCGTCCCACAAACACCGCAAGTCGGTGTGTCAGAATTATCCGCAACCGCTTGATGCTATTCAATGTGACGGTCGGTAATACCTTGTGCCTGAATTCATACCGAAATATCGACCGGGACATGACTGATGCAACGGATGTACCTTGAGTCGCGCCGAGCGGCTTGGCTCGGGTGGGAAGAATCGGTAGACCAGACAGAATCAGGATAATTGCTTCCAGATCGTCTATACCTGCTTGTTTGCTGGTTTCATCTACGGCAATCAGGAAGAACAGTTCGATCGGACTCAGGTTGTGCTGGTCCTGGTAGCGATAGGTATTCATTTGGCGCCCTCGGAATGCCGGCGAAGCGAACCGCACGTGCTGTAACGCCCCCGTTCGCCGTAGTTATCGATGGCGGCTCAAGTTAATGAAGTCCTCTTTGCGGGTCAATTTCGCAGGAACGCTCCCTGTGGCGTGGGCGCCGGGACACGAGCCGCCCGAGAGCGACAGGATCGCTGACGCGTGCTGCATGGTGGCGCGCGAACGGCACTGTGGTGCCAGCGAAATCGGCCATTCTCGTTGAAAGGACGGCCGGCGCAAAATGTTTCAAATTGTCGCCGGTCGCGTCCCGTGCCGGCGCTCGTTTTGGAAGCACATGTCGCACGACGGCGATGCCCGCCGCCGTCACCGCTCAATCGAAATACGTGAGCCCCATCGCGCCTTTCACCTCCGCCAGCGTCGCGCCGGCCACCTCGCGCGCATGCAGCGTGCCGCGCTTCAGGATCGCCATCACCTCGGCCTTGTCCGCCTCGAATTCGCGGCGACGCGCACGGATCGGCTCGATCAGCGCCTGCAGCCGCTCGTTCAGCACGCGCTTCACGACGCTGTCGCCGAGGCCGCCGCGGCGATAGTGCGCCTTCAGTTCGTCGACCTTCGACACGTCGGGTTCGAATGCGTCGAGGAACGTGAACACGACGTTGCCCTCGACCTGGCCGGGGTCGCTGACGCGCAGGTGGTTCGGGTCGGTGTACATGTCCTTCACGGCCTGCGCGATCTCGTCGGGCGTCGAGCCGAGCGTGATCGCGTTGCCGAGCGACTTGCTCATCTTCGCCTTGCCGTCGATGCCGGGCAGCCGCGTGACCGCCGAGAGCACGGCCTCGCATTCGACCAGCACCGGCTTGTCGACCGTTGCGTTGAAGCGGCGCACGAGTTCGTTGGTTTGCTCGATCATCGGCAACTGGTCGTCGCCGACGGGCACGTGCGTCGCCTTGAACGCGGTGATGTCGGCGGCCTGGCTGACGGGGTAGGTCAGGAAGCCGGCCGGGATGTCGCGCTCGAAGCCGCGCAGGCGGATCTCTTCCTTGATGGTCGGGTTGCGCTCGAGGCGCGCGACCGTGACGAGGTTCAGCAGGTATTGCGACAGCTCGGCGAGCTCGGGCACCTGCGACTGGACGACGATCGTCGAGATCGCCGGGTCGATGCCGACGGCCAGGTAGTCGAGCGCGACCTCGATCACGTTCTCGGTGACGCGCTGGCGGCGGCCCATGTTGTCGGTCAGCGCCTGCGTGTCGGCGAGCAGCAGGAACTGCGTCGCCTCGTGCTGCATCTGCACGCGCGCGCGCAGCGAGCCGATGTAGTGGCCGAGATGCAGCGGGCCGGTCGTGCGGTCGCCGGTGAGGATGGTCGGACGGGTCGGG
Organism: Burkholderia ambifaria AMMD; assembly: GCF_000203915.1. Classification (NCBI taxonomy): domain Bacteria; kingdom Pseudomonadati; phylum Pseudomonadota; class Betaproteobacteria; order Burkholderiales; family Burkholderiaceae; genus Burkholderia; species Burkholderia ambifaria. Next base: position 120,311 of record NC_008392.1, on the reverse strand, counting down.
TGCGTCATGGTACGGGTTGGCTCCGGGTTATCGAAGCCACCAGCCATGACGTAGGCGCAGAAACGACAATGCCGCCATGGCTGGCGGCATCACGTTCGGGACATGCAAAAGGAAACGGGCCGCCTGGGTCAGGCGCGCCACCAGCGATGCACGTTCGGCGAGGCAGGTTTGATTTCCATGGCGCGAGTATAGCGCAGGGCCCGGGTCGCCGTGCGCGTCAGCGGATCACCGACTCCATCGCGAGGTAGGCGGTTTCGGCGGATGGCCACAGCAGGTACAGCAGGCCGGCCATCAACAGCAGCGCGCCTGCGCGTACCATCGGCGTTCGGTCTTTGCCGCTCAGGGTCATGATGTGCTGCTTCAGTTTCTTCATGCTTGCAGGCGCGACGTGCGCCACTCCAACGGTTGCTGCAACGGCGCCGGGTGGGGCGGCGCCGAGATGCTACGGGGTTCAACGAGAGGCCGGGCCTGCGATTCGGCGCGGCAAGAGGCGCGCGCGGGGGATCGAAAAAGGGAACGATCAGGCGTCCCTGGGCGCATCGCAGACGCGACGCGCATCGTACCAGTTCGGGCGCGGGAGGACAGTCAACAATTGTCGCGTGATGGTCGGATCAAGGGTCATCGCCTAAAATCGGCGCAGCGTTGGCGAGGTGCTTTTTCGGTTCGGCGCCATTGCCGAGGGGCGGTGAAATTACCCGGAACAAGGGCTTGCCGTCCGGGCTTTTGTATCCGCATCCCTGGTGCGCACGCCAGCAGTCCGTTCATTTTTCAGGTATTCGATATCGTGCGAACTCAATTGCATCCGATCGCCGGCGACCGTATCGGCTTGATCCGATGGGCTTGCGTTTTTCTGCTCGTCGGGTGTGCGGCCTGCTCGCGCAACGATGCGCTGCCCCGCAACATGTCGCTGACTGCCTTCAACCCTCATCGCGCCGCATTCGAGTGCAAGCATGAAGCCGACGTCGTTCCGCCGACCGATCAGGACGCGGATCGATGGAACCGGCAAGCGATGGCGCTCACCAGTTCGCTGCTGTGGCCGAACCAGCGCGACTACAAGGGCGCTGTCGATCTATGGACGAAGGCCGCCGAGCGCAAGCACTGGAAGGCGATGTTGAATCTGGCGAATGCGTACGCTCAGGGCGATGGCGTGGATCGAGATTCGGAACGTGCCGTGCAGATTGTCGAGCAGGCAATGAAACTCGGCGTACCTGCGGCCTATGACCTGATGGGCACGTATTACATGAACGGGACGGGCGTGAAGCAGGACGCGAGCCGCGCGTATGGGTTCCGGCAACTTGCTGCCGATATGGGCAACCCGAATGCGATGGCATATCTGGGCGGCAAGATGGATGCCGTGTATGACGATCCCAAAGCGGGATTCTGGGGTAATCGCAAGATTGCGCTTCAGATGCTCGAGTGTGGATTTGCGCAGGGGAATGGAGATGCAGCGTATGCGCTCGGGACAACACTCGTTGGGTCCGACAAGTCGCTAGGCGAAGACAGCGAACGCGCCCTCAGAATTCTGCATGACGGGGTGAAGTACGGCAGCGCTAGGAGTGCAGCGTATTTGTTCGGCGCGTTCGATGATGGTGATCCGGTGGCCGGTAACGCAAAGGATCGCGCCCGTGCCGAGCGCTACATCATTCTCGCCGACCGTCTCGAGCGCGATCCGGACCTTCGTCTGCCGAACCTGGACAAGGTATTGCCGCTGCCGCCGGCCAGACTGCCGAAGTGGAATGGCGACAAGAAGACGTTGATCGATGCGGCTAAGGCTGTGATATCGGTGCCCGTGCCGCCTTCCAAACCCGCCATGCATCCGGTCTCGCTGCGTACCGGTCGTGCGCATGTGCCCGATGGCTACATGTTGCCGGAGAAGCCGCACGTCACAGTGCCTCCGGGGCACACGCGCGTGCCCGGTGACGGGGCATCTGGCAGGCCAGCATGACAGAGAACCATCCTCGGGCCGCGACGTTCAATCAGTGGTACAGCCACGCCAATGTCGCACAGCGTGATGCCTTCCCCATCCGCGGGACATGCACCATCCTTGCTTTTCGGTTCGCCTTACCTTAAAGTAAGGAATATCGGAGGAATCACCATGACAGCAGCAACTATCACTTCCAAGGGCCAGGTCACGATCCCTGTGGACGTCCGCAATCAGCTTGGCCTTGCGTCGGGAGACCGGATTGAATTCAGTTTCAACGAGACGACCGGCCGGTATGAGATCTACCCGGCCACGCGTTCGCTCGCGTCGCTCAAGGGCATCGTGAAGAAGCCCGCCAAACCGGTGTCGATCGAAGACATGAATCGGGCCATCGCCGAGCAGGGAGCATCCGCGCGATGATCGGACTGGATACGAACGTGCTGGTCCGCTACTTTGCCCAGGACGACGTCGTTCAGTCGAAGAAGGCGACGGCATTGATGGAGTCCCTGTCGGCCGAATCGCCGGGGTACGTTTCGCAGGTCGCATTGGTCGAGGTCGTTTGGGTGCTCGGGCGCTGCTACGGCGTTGAGCGAGAGCAGATGAAGGACATCATCGACTCGATGATCGGCACCAAGGAGTTGATGGTTGAAGGCGCGGACACGGTGCGAAAGGCACTTCGCGTTTTCGCTGCATCCGCGAAGGCGGATTTCGCGGACTGCCTGATCGAGCGTTCAGGGCATGTAGCCGGCAGCGAGTACACGGCTACTTTCGATGTGACAGCGTCGAAGGTCGCAGGGATGCAGTTGATCAAGTAATCATGCAAAAGCACAAGATCATAGAGGCGCGAGGCCACTTCGGACACACGCGCCCCCGGAGGCTGTTCGCTCGTCATTCCAACCCCGCCTCACCACCCCCAGCTTTTTTCTCGTCAACAACGACAAAAATGATCGTTTCGCCTTAGGCAGCCTGTCAGCAGAATGTCTCCATTCCCCCTCGCGCGACGACCCGAGCATCGCAGCGAGCCGCACTTCAAGGAGACAGCCGTGGCAGTGGAAACAACCTCAATCGATACGCTGGTCGTCGGTGCCGGCCAGGCCGGCGTGGCCATGAGCGAGCACCTGGGCAAGCTCGGCGTGCCGCATCTCGTGCTGGAGCGCGACCGCATCGCCGAGCGCTGGCGCACCGGGCGCTGGGATTCGCTGGTCGCGAACGGCCCCGCGTGGCACGACCGCTTTCCGGGGCTCGAATTCGATGGCCTCGATCCCGATGCGTTCGCAACGAAAGACCAGGTCGCCGACTACTTCGAAGCCTACGCGCGCAAGTTCAGCGCGCCGATCCGCACCGGCGTCGAAGTGAAAAACGTCGTGCGCAACACAGGCAAGCCGGGCTTCATCGTCGAAACGTCGGACGGCACGATCGAGGCGAACCGCGTGGTCGTCGCGACGGGGCCGTTCCAGCGTCCTGTCATTCCGCCGATCGCGCCGGACGATGCCGGCCTCGTGCAGATCCATTCCGCCGACTATCGCAACCCGGCGCAATTGCCGGACGGCGCGGTGCTGGTGGTCGGCGCGGGTTCGTCGGGCGTGCAGATCGCCGACGAACTGCAGCGCGCGGGCCGGCAGGTCTACCTGTCGGTCGGCCCGCACGATCGTCCGCCGCGCGCCTATCGCGGCCGCGACTTCTGCTGGTGGCTCGGCGTGCTCGGCGAATGGGACAAGGAAGTCGCGACGCCCGGCCGCGAACACGTGACGATCGCGGTGAGCGGCGCGCGCGGCGGCCACACGGTCGATTTCCGCGCCCTCGCGCACCAGGGCGTGACGCTCGTGGGGCTGACGAAGGCATTCGACGGCGGCGTCGCGACGTTCGAAAGCGATCTCGCGAGCAATCTCGCTCGCGGTGACGAGAACTACCTGTCGCTGCTCGACGCGGCCGACGCCTATGCGGCGCGCAACGGCCTCGACCTGCCCGAGGAACCGGAAGCACGCCGCATCCTGCCGAATCCGGACTGCGTCACGCAGCCGATCCTCGCACTCGACCTGGCCGCCGCAGGCGTCACGTCGATCGTCTGGGCGACGGGCTACGCGCTCGACTACAGCTGGCTGAACGTCGACGCGTTCGCCGCGAACGGCAAGCCGCAGCACCAGCGCGGCGTGTCGAAGGAGCCGGGCATCTATTTCCTCGGCCTGCCGTGGCTGTCGCGACGCGGCTCCAGCTTCATCTGGGGCGTGTGGCACGACGCGAAACACATCGCCGACCACATCGTCACGCAGCGCAAGTACCTCGACTATCACGACGCGTCGCAACGCCGCGCGCAAACGCGCACCGGGCACGGCGACACGGCACGCACCGCGCAGGCCGATGCCCGCCCGCTGGTCGACGCGATCGGCTGATACGGATTCGGCATCCTCGCTGCGACCCGCACCCACGAACACCCATCAGCACCCGCCGCACCGCGATCGTGACCGTTTCCCGCGCGACGGGTGCACACACCGACCTTCGAAGGACCTCGATGAGCCAGCCTACCCATACCCGTATCCGCATGTTCAATACGAAGGATACCTACCCGAATCAGACGCTCGACAACGACCTGTGCCAGGCTGTGCGCGCCGGCAACACCGTCTACGTGCGCGGCCAGGTCGGCACCGATTTTGACGGCAACCTGGTCGGCCTCGGCGATCCGCGCGCCCAGGCCGAGCAGGCGATGAAGAACGTGAAGCAACTGCTCGAGGAAGCCGGCAGCGACATCACGCATATCGTGAAGACGACGACCTACCTGATCGACCCGCGCTATCGCGAGCCGGTGTACCAGGAAGTCGGTAAGTGGCTGAAGGGCGTCTATCCGATCTCGACGGGGCTCGTCGTCTCGGCGCTCGGCCAGCCGCAGTGGCTGATGGAGATCGACGTGATCGCGGTGATCCCGGACAACTGGCAGCCGAACCGCGCATAGGAGGCGACATGACTTTCTCCATCGTCGGGCGCTGCCCGGAAACGGGCCAGCTCGGAATCGCGATCAGCTCGTCGAGCATCGCGGTGGGGGCGCGCTGCCCGTGGGTGCGGGCGGGCGTCGGCGCGGTCGCGACGCAGAACATCACGCTGCCGGCGCTCGGCCCGCAGATTCTCGACCTGATCGAGCACCAGCAGCTCGCGCCCGCCGCCGCGCTCGACCGCGCGCTCAGCGCGAACGGCTGGAGCCAGTACCGGCAGGTCACGGTGATCGACGGGCAAGGGCAGACGGCGTGCTTCACCGGAAAGGAGGCGCTCGGCACGCACCATGCGGTGCGGGGCGAGCAATGCGTGGCAGCCGGCAATCTGCTGTCCGCGCCGGCCGTGATCGAGGCGATGGCGCGCGCGTTCGAGCAGGCGCCCGGGCTGCTGGCCGATCGCCTGCTGGCCGCGATGCACGCGGCGATGGCGGCGGGCGGCGAGGCGGGGCCGGTGCATTCGGCCGCGCTGAAGGTGGCCGGCGACGTGACCTGGCCGATCGTCGACCTGCGCGTCGACTGGGCCGACGCCGATCCGATCGGGCAGCTGGACACACTGTGGCAGGCCTATCGCCCGCAGATGCAGGATTACCAGACGCGCGCGCTGAACCCGACCGCCGCGCCGAGCTACGGAGTGCCCGGCGATGAGTGACACGTCGAGCCGCGCATTGCTCGCGCGGCTGATCGGCTTCGCGACGGTCAGCCGCGATTCGAACCTCGCGATGATCGATTTCATCCGCGACTACCTCGACGGCTTCGGTGTTTCGAGCGAGCTGTTCTACAACGCGGAGCGCACGAAGGCGAGCCTGTACGCGACGATCGGGCCGCGCGATCGCGGCGGCATCGCGCTGTCGGGCCATACCGACGTGGTGCCGGTCGACGGACAGGCGTGGACGGTCGAGCCATTCCGGCTGACCGAGCGCGACGGCCGGCTGTACGGGCGCGGCACGGCCGACATGAAAGGCTTCATCGCGTCGGTGCTCGCGGCCGTGCCGGCATTCGTGTCACGGCCGTTGAACCTGCCCGTGCACCTCGCGTTCTCGTACGACGAGGAAGTCGGTTGTCTGGGCGTGCGGCCGATGCTCGACGCACTGGCGACGCGCGAGCACCGGCCGCGCCTGTGCCTGATCGGCGAGCCGACCGAACTGAAACCGGTGCTCGGTCACAAGGGCAAGCTCGCGATGCGCTGCCACGTGAAGGGCGCCGCGTGCCACTCGGCGTACGCGCCGCTCGGCGTCAACGCGATCGACTACGCGGCGAAGCTGATCGGCCGGCTCGGCGAGATCGGCGCGTCGCTCGCGCGGCCGGAGCATCACGACAGCCGCTTCGATCCGCCGTTCTCGACCGTGCAGACCGGATTGATCAAGGGCGGCCGCGCGCTGAATATCGTGCCGGCCGAATGCGAGTTCGATTTCGAGGTGCGGGCGCTGCCCGCGTTCGATGCGCACGACGTGCCGAGGAAGCTGCAGGATTATGCGGAATCCGAACTGTTGCCGACGATGCGCGCGGTGCAGCCCGATACCGACATCCGTCTGCAGCCGCTCGGCGCGTATCCGGGGCTCGCCACTTCGCCGGACAGCGAAGCCGCGCGGCTGCTCGCGATGCTGAGCGGTTCCGACGCGTTCGGCACCGTCGCATTCGGCACCGAGGCCGGGCTGTTCGGGCAGGCCGGCATTCCGACGGTGGTGTGCGGGCCGGGCAGCATGGACCAGGGGCACAAGCCCGACGAGTTCGTCACGCTCGAACAACTGCACGGATGCGACGCGATGCTCGGCCGTCTCGCGACGTATCTCGCTTCGGCCAGTTGATTGGGCGGTCCAGCATGCCGCACGCGGCCGTTCGGCGGCGCGTGCGGTTCCTTCGTTGCTATCGCGCCGATTCCGCGACGATCTGCGCAAGCCGCTCGCGGCAGAACTCGACGAACGACTGCGCCTGCTTCGTGAGCTGCCCGCGCTTCAGCCGCGCACTCACGAGCCCCGACGGACTCACCGTTTCGCTCAGGCCGATCGTCACGACGCGCCGGCCGTCGTACGTGTATTCGGAATGCGGGCGCGTGACGAGCAGCGAGAAGCCGAACCCCTGGCCGACCATCCCGCGCACCATCTCGATCGAGGGCGAAGCGAACACGATGTTCGGCGTGAGCCCGAGCGCGTGAAACAGGCTGACGAAATACGTGCGGCTCGGCAGCACGTCGAGCAGGATCATCGGCTCGACGCTGAGCTCGTGCAGCGATACGTGCGACTGGCCCGCGAACCGGTGGTTCTCCGGCAGCAGCACGTACGGCTGCTGCGCTGGCATCAGCGGCTCGGTCTCGATCGTGCCGTCGAGGTCGTGGTCGTAGAGGAACGCGAGATCGAAGGTGCCGGCCGTCAGGCCCTGCACGAGTTCTTGCTGGTCGCCGTCGCGCAGCCTGATGTTGACGCCCGGATAGCGTTCGCGAAAGCCCGCGATCAACTGCGGCAGGTAGAGCGGCGCGACGGTCTCGAAGCAGCCGATATCGATCTGCCCGCTGATCACGTCGTTGTCGGCGAGCGCGTTCTGCTCGAACTCGTGCGCGATGCGCAGCAGCTCCTGCGCCTTCCGGTAGAAACGCGTGCCGCTCGGCGTGAGCGACACGCCCTGCGCGTGGTGGCGGATGAACAGCTTCACGCCGAAGCTTTCCTCGAGCCCCTTGATCGCGCTGGAGATCGACGGCTGCGCGATGAAGAGCTGGCGCGACGCCTCGGCGACGCTGCCGGATTCCACCGTCGTCACGAAATATTTCAGTTGCCGCAAAGTGTAGTGAGCCACGAGCACCTCTGATGCCTGCCCCGCGCGCGTGCCGCCGCGGGGCGTGTTCTGTCCGCTGTTTTGCGTAGCACCTTACCCGAAGACGCCCGGCGCCGGAATTTCCGCTGCAGAGCTTTTTCGTATGTCCCGAAAATATTTTTAGTATTTTCCGGTCGCCGCATGCGTGGCGCACCATCGTCTGCAATCCGGATCGCGACAAAAGCGCGCATGCGCCGGCGGGGCAGGTCATCCGCCTCCGCCCGCATGCGGCACACCGTTGCCCGCGTATCCGGACCCGATTGCAGGCGCGCGCATCGTCGCGCGCCGGCGGAAACGGCACGCGCGCCTCGCCGCGCAGGACAGGAGACTTAGCCATGACGACCGCGGATCGCAACGCGTCCCCCATGATAGAGAAACACACGATCGGCTACGTGCCGCCCGCAGACCGCCACGGCAAGGTGCGCGACCTGTTCACGCTCTGGTTCGGCGGCAACATCGCGCCGCTGCCGATCGTGACCGGCGCGCTCGGCGTGCAGATCTTTCACCTGAACCTGATGTGGGGGATCGTCGCGATCGTCGTCGGCCAGGCGGTCGGCGGCGTGCTGATGGCGCTGCATTCGGCGCAGGGGCCGCAGATGGGCATTCCGCAGATGATCCAGAGCCGCGCGCAGTTCGGCTCGTGGGGCGCGCTGCTCGTCACGGTGATCGCGGCGGTGATGTACGTCGGCTTCTTCGCATCGAACATCGTGCTGGCCGGCAAGTCGGTGCACGGCATCGCGTCGTCGGTGCCGGTGCCCGTGGGCATCGTGATCGGCGCAGTGGGCTCGGGGCTGATCGGGATCGTCGGCTACCGGTTCATCCACATCCTGAACCGGATCGGCACGTGGGTGCTCGGCATCGGCATTCTCGTCGGCTTCTGGATGATCCTGTCGAACGTAAACACTACCGATTTCCTCACGCGCGGCGGCTTCGACTTCGCCGGGTGGCTCGCCACGGTGTCGCTGTCCGCGCTGTGGCAGATCGCGTTCGCGCCGTACGTGTCGGACTATTCGCGCTACTTGCCGGAAGACGTCGGCGTCGCGTCGACGTTCTGGGCGACCTATCTCGGCTGCACGATCGGCTCGACGCTCGCGTTCATCTTCGGGGCGGTCGCGGTGCTCGCGGTGCCGGCCGGCCCGGACACGATGGACGCGGTCAAGCAGGCGACGGGCCCGCTCGGCCCGCTGATGCTGCTGCTGTTCCTGCTGAGCGTGATCAGCCACAACGCGCTGAACCTGTACGGCGCGGTGCTCGCGGTCATCACGTCGGTGCAGACCTTCGCATACCGATGGATTCCGACCGCGAAGACGCGCGCGGTGGTGTCGGTGGTGATCTTCGTCGCGTGCTGCTATGCGGCGATCGGCGCGTCGACCAACTTCGTCGGCAATCTCGTCGATCTCGTGCTCGCGCTGCTCGTCGTGCTGGTGCCGTGGACGGCGATCAACCTGATCGACTTCTACGTGATCCACAAGGGCAAGTACGACATCCAGTCGATCTTCATGGCGGACGGCGGCGTGTACGGCCGCTTCAATCCGCAGGCGCTGCTCGCGTATGCGATCGGGATCGCCGTGCAGATTCCGTTCATGAACACGCCGATGTATGCGGGGCCGATTCCCGCGCATCTCGGCGGCGCCGACCTGTCTTGGCTCGTCGGGCTGGTGCTGACGTCGCCGCTGTACTACTGGCTCGCGACGCGCGACAGCGCGTACCGGCGCCGGCAGACGGGCGCGCAGCTGCCGTCGTCGGCGGCGCGGTAAGCGGATCGTCGTGCGACGCGATCAACGAAAACGGCCGCCGCATCGATAGCGATGCGGCGGCCGCGAGAGGAGAGGGTGGGGCGATGCGCGGGCGTGTCCTATCGAGCCGTGCGTCGCCAGCCTGCTTACCCGCGGGTCAGACGACCGCCGAGCGTGCGACGCGCACCGGCACCGACTTGTACGACGGCGTGCCGCTTTCCTTGTCGATGTAGTCGAGCGGCACGAGCACGTTCGCTTCCGGGTAATACGCGCCGACCGATCCCGGCGCGATGTCGTACTCGATCGCGGTGATCTTCTCGAGGCGCAGCGTGCGGCCCGACGCGGTGGCCGTCTCGATGTCGACGAGGTCGCCGTGTTCGAGCCCGTACTTCGCGAGGTCCGCCGCGTTCATGAACAGCACGTCGCGTCGGCCGAACACGCCGCGATAGCGGTCGTCGAGCCCATAGATCGTCGTGTTGTACTGATCGTGGCTGCGCAGCGTGATCAGCCGCAGCACCTGCTCGGCGCCGAGCACGTCCGCGTCTTCCTTCACGCCCTTGTAGATCGAGAACATCGCCTTGCCGGTGGCCGTGGGCCATACGCGCTCGGTCGGCGGCAGCGGCAGGCGGAAGCCGCCCGGCGTGCGGATGCGCTCGTTGAACGCCTCGAAGCCGGCCACCGTGCGGTCGATCAGGTCGCGGATGCGGTCGTAGTCGGCGATCAGGTCGAGCCACGCGACCTTGCTGGCCGGCAGCGTCGCGTGGGCGATTCCGGCGACGATCGCGGGCTCGGAGCGCAGTTGGTCCGACGCCGGCTTCAGCTTGCCGGCCGACGCGTGGACCATCGACATCGAATCCTCGACGGTGATCGACTGCCGGCCGCTCGCCTGCATGTCGAGCTCGGTGCGGCCGAGCACGGGCAGGATGTAGGTCTCCTTCGCGACGAGCAGGTGCGAGCGGTTCAGCTTCGTGCCGAGATGCACGCTGAGATCGAGCTTCGCCATCGCGGGGAACGACTGCTCGGGATCGGGCAGCGCGACCGCGAAGTTGCCGCCCAAGCACAGCAGCGCCTTGGCCTGGCCGTCGATCATCGCCTGCATCGCCTGCACGGCATCGTGTCCGTGCTGCGCGGGCGGCTTGAAGCCGCACACGTCCTCGATCTTCTGCAGGAACTCGGCCGACGGCTTCTCGGTGATGCCGACCGTGCGGTTACCTTGCACGTTCGAGTGGCCGCGCAGCGGGCACACGCCCGCGCCGGGCTTACCGATGTTGCCGCGCATCAGCAGCAGGTCGGCGATCAGGCGCACGGTGGCGGTGCCCTTGTTGTGCTGCGTGACGCCCATCCCGTACGTGACGATCGTCGCGTTCGACTTCGCATACGCGAGCGCGACCTGTTCGAGCTGCGCCTGGCTCAAGCCGCTCGCGCGCTCGATGTCGTCCCACGACGTGGCCTCCAGGTCGGCACTGAACGCGTCGAAGCCGCTCGTGTGCTGCGCGATGAAATCCTTGTCGAGCACGTCGCCGCGCTCGGCCTCGAGCTGCAGCAGCGCCTTCATGATGCCCTTCAGCGCGGCCGCGTCGCCGCCCGCGTCGACCTGGTAGTACGTCGACGCGATGCGCGTCGAGCCGAACGACGCCATCTCGATCATGTCCTGCGGATCCGCGAAGCGTTCGAGCGCGCGCTCGCGCAGCGGATTGAACACGATGATCGGCACGTTGCGGCGCGCGCACTCGTGCAGCGTGCCCATCATCCGCGGGTGGTTGGTGCCGGGGTTGTGGCCGATCGAGATGATCAGCTCGCAGTGGTCGAAATCCTCGAGCGACACCGTGCCTTTGCCGATCCCGATCGACTGCGGCAGGCCGACGCTGGTCGGCTCGTGGCACATGTTCGAGCAGTCGGGGAAGTTGTTGGTGCCGAGCTCGCGCGCGAACAGTTGATACAGGTAGGCGGCTTCGTTCGACGCGCGGCCCGACGTGTAGAACTCGACCTGCTCGGGCGGCAGCGCGCGCAGCACCTCGCCGATGCGCGCGAACGCATCGTCCCATTCGACCGCGCGGAACGTGTCGGTCGCACGATCGTAGACGAGCGGATGCGTGAGCCGGCCCATGTTCTCCAGCTCGTAGTCGGACATCCGCAGCAGCGACGATACGGGGTTCGCCGCGAAGAACTCGGGCGTCACGCGCTTGGTGGTCGCTTCCCACGTGACGGCCTTCGCGCCGTTCTCGCAGAACTGGAACGTCGACTTGTGTTCCTTGTCGGGCCACGCGCAGCCGGGACAGTCGAAACCGTCGGGCTGGTTGGTCCGCATCAGCACGATCGGCGCCTCGATGGTTTCCATCTGCGTGCGCACGGCATCGGCTGTCGCGCGAAGCGCGCCCCAACCGCCGGCGGGCCCATCGTACTTCCTGATGCCTGGCACTTCGCGTCGATTTGTCATGTGAATCTCCATCAGCAGGCCCGCTGCGGGCCGGCTCGGGTTGCGCCGCGTCGCGGCGTGGGGGCAAGCGGGCCCGTGCATGCGGGCCCGCGTGTTATTACTGCGCGTCCTTCTTCGCACCGGACGACTTCTTGCCGGATGGCTTCGCTGCGAGCACAGGAGCGGGTGCAGGCGTATCGTCCTTTGCTTCGTCATCCTTTGCATCGGATTCCGCCTTCGCCGCCTTGCCGTTCGGCCGCGCCTTGCCGTCGGCGTTCCTGGCCGCGTCCTTGGTGTCCTTGACGTCCTTGGCGTCGGGCCGCGCGAGCTTGTTGAACGTCACCGCGTCGCTCGCCTTGTCGTAATCGACTTCGACGCGATCGCCGGACTGCAGCTTGTCGGCGAGGATCTCCTTCGCGAGCTTCGTCTCGATGATCTGGCGCACCTGCCGCTTCAGCTCGCGCGCGCCGAATTCCGGTTGATAGCCGGCTTCGGTCAGGTGGTCGACGAGCGCGTCGCCCATCACGAGCGTGATGTCCTGCGCGGCGGCGGTGCGCACCACGCGGTCGAGCTGGATCTGCACGATCGAGCGGATGTTCTCCTTCGACAGCGCATGGAACACGATCACCTCGTCGATCCGGTTCAGGAACTCGGGGCGGAAATGGCCCTTCAGCACCTGCATCAGCTGCTCGCGGATCGCCTTGTCGGTCTTGCGCGCGGCCTCCGGCTGCGTGAGGTTGTCCATGATGATCGCGGCGCCGAGGTTGCTCGTCGCGATGATGATCGTGTTGCTGAAGTCGACCACGCGGCCCTTGCCGTCGGTCAGGCGGCCGTCGTCGAACACCTGCAGCAGCACGTTGTAAACGTCCGGATGCGCCTTCTCGATCTCGTCGAGCAGGATCACGCTGTACGGGCGGCGCCGCACGCGCTCGGTGAGCTGGCCGCCTTCGTCGTAGCCGACGTAGCCGGGCGGCGCGCCGATCAGCCGCGCGACCGCGTGCCGTTCCATGTACTCGGACATGTCGATGCGGATGATCGACTGCTCGTCGCCGAACACGGTCTCGGCCAGCGCCTTCGCGAGCTCGGTCTTGCCGACGCCGGTGGGCCCGAGGAACAGGAACGTCGCGATCGGCCGGTGCGACTGGCCGAGCCCGGCGCGCGACAGCCGCACGGCGTCGCTCACGGCGACCACCGCATCGCTCTGGCCGATCACGCGTTCGCGCAGTTGCTCTTCCATCTTCAGCAGCTTCTGGCGCTCTTCCTGCGTGAGCTCGGACACCGGAATGCCCGTCAGCCGCGACACGACCTCGGCGACCGATTCGACGGTCACTTCCAGCGTCTCGGAACCGGTCTTGCGCTGCCACGCCTCCATTTTTTCGTCGAGCGACTTCTGCTTCGCGTTGATCTGCTCGTCGAACTGCTTCGCCTGGTCGAAGCGCTTGCGCGACGTTGCGTAGTCCTGCTCGCGCTTGAGCTGCACGATCTGCGCTTCGTCTTCCTGGATGTCGGCGGGGCGCGACGTCGCGCCGATCCGCACGCGCGCGGCGGCCTGGTCGATCAGGTCGATCGCCTTGTCGGGCAGGAAGCGCGCGGTGATGTAGCGGTCGGCGAACTCGGCGGCCGCGACGAACGCGTCGTCGGCGAACGTGACCTGGTGGTGCGCCTCGAGGCTGTCGCGCAGCCCGCGCAGGATCACGATCGTCTGCTCGACGCTCGGCTCCGGCACGAACACGGGCTGGAAGCGCCGTTCGAGCGCCGCGTCCTTCTCGATGTGCTTCTGGTATTCGTTGAGCGTGGTCGCGCCGATCAGGCTCAGTTCGCCGCGCGCGAGCGCCGGCTTCAGCACGTTCGCGATATCGAGCCCGCCTTCGCCGCCGCCCTGGCCCGCGCCCACGATCGTATGCAGCTCGTCGATGAAGAGAATCAGCTCGTCATGCTTGGCCGTCACTTCGTCGATCAACTGCTTCGCACGTTCCTCGAATTCGCCGCGATATTTCGCGCCGGCCACCATCGAGTTGATGTTGACCTCGACGAGCCGCTTGCCGCGCAGCACTTCGGGCACGTCGCCGTTGACGATCCGCTGCGCGAGGCCTTCGACGATCGCGGTCTTGCCGACACCGGGCTCGCCGATCAGCACCGGGTTGTTCTTCTTGCGGCGCGCGAGCACTTCGATCGTGCTCTCGATTTCCTGCGCACGGCCGAGCACCGGGTCGAGCTTGCCCTGGCGCGCGATCGCGGTGAGGTCGCGGCCGAACTTGTCGAGATTCGGCGTGCCGGTCGGCGCGTCGACGCGGCCGTCTTCCGCGCCCTTGCCGACGACCTTCACGACCTTCTGGCGCAACGCTTCCGGCGTCACGCCGTATTTCTTCAGCAGCGTGCCGGCGATGCTGTCCGGCACCGCCGCGAGACCGATCAGCAGGTGCTCGGGGCCGATGTACGAGTGACCGAGATCGCGTGACGCCTGGAATGCGTACTGCACGGCCTTCTTCACGCGCGGCGAGATCGACAGCCGGTCGAGCGACGCGTCCGCGGCCGCCGTGCCGGTGTGCGCATGCTCGTCGATGTAGGCCTTCAGGTCCTGCGGCGACAGCTTCAGTTCCTTCAGCAGCGCCGCGCACACGTCGGTATCGGCGAGCGCGTACAGCAGGTGTTCGGTGTCGAGCTCGCTGCGGCGCAGTTCGTGCGCCTTCTCGGCCGCATGCTGCAGCAGTTCGAGCGTCTGCTCGCTGAACGCGTCGGTCGGGTCGACCGATTCGCGCGGAATCTCGGCGGCCAGCGGCGACGTGTCGCCGCTTTCGCCGAACAGCGAGGAGCCACCACCACCCAGCAACGAATCGAACGGGTTCAGCATGCTCTGATGCCGCATCAGCTGACGGAAGTGGTAGTCGCAGATCGAGATCGTCTTGCGCTCGCCGTCCTGCATCACGGTGGCGCGCGCGACGGCGGGCCGGGCGTGACAGATATCGCAAAGTGCGGGCATGGTGGTCTGGCTCCTGTCAATGAACGTGGATCGAAAGGGAAATCCCGATGCGCGACGGCACGGCAACACCGGTGCGTCGCTCAGCCCGCGGCATCACTTCGACTGCGTTCAAAATAGCGAATTGGCCGAACGCCTCCAAGACACAGTTCCGCACCGGCCCGGCCGGGAATTGCACCCTCACATGCACGCGTGCGCCCGGTGCAAGGAGTACAGACGAGTGCGCATGCGGGTGCGGCGCGCGGAATCCGGAAACGGCGCGGCGCGCGACGCGCGCGAAGCGCGGTGCGACATCGGCGCGCAGGGCGCCGGCAGGCGCAAACGGGAAGGGGCCGCACGCGGTGAAACGCGGCGCATGCGCGGCGGTGAGGGAAGCGGGCGGGTTACGCCGGGCCGCGCACGCCCCGCAACCAGTGCATGGCGCGGGGCCGATGGCGAAGCGGGCGGGTTGCACGGTGCGGGCCGGATCAGGCGCAACCGTGGCGAACCGGCGTCAGTCGGAGAGTTTCATCGCGAGGCGCTGCCGGGCAATCTGCTTCACGTCGGTCGACAGTGCCGCATCCTGCAGACCATTGGCCCAGACGGTGAACGAATCCTCGATCAGGTTGCGGGTATCGGGCGACAGTTCGGCCAGCATCAGCGACACCACGGTGAACAGGGCGGTGGTGTCGGCGGCCTGGCGGCTCGCGTTCGCGTCGACGGTTTGCTTCAGGCTGTCGACCGATGCTTGCAACGACTGCAATGCTTGATTCGAATCGCTCATGTCACGCTCCATGCAGGAGGGTTCAGCCGGCGACGAACGTGCGGCCGGCAACGCGGCCGGTGTGCGCGACGCCCGGCGGGCATCGCGCGCGGGCAGGCCGTCAGGCCGCCGTGCTGGCCTGCGGCGCCACGGCCACCGATGCCTCGCTCGTCAGCATCAGGAACGTGAACGTTTCGCGCAGGTACAGGCGGACGACCTTGTCGGTATGGCTGGTATAGCCGATCGACACGTCTTCGCCGAGGTGCAGCTCGTAGTCGCCGCCGCGGGTGGACAGCACGCAGCCGCCGCTGATCGCCGGCGCCCACACGATCTCGCCGCTGACGATGCGCTTGATGTGGCCGAGCACCGGGTAGCCCTGGTCGCGCGCTTCGCTGAGCGCCGTGTAGGCGTCCGAGCCGAGCACGACCGTGTACGGGCCGTCGACGCCGGCGAGCCGCAGCGCTTCCAGCGCGTCGCTGATCGCGTCCGGGTACGCGCTGACGTCGGTCGGCAGTATGAGCTTGCGGTTCGACGTGCCTTCGCGGATGCCGACGATGTCCGCGGCCAGATAGCCGTCGAAGATCGCGCCGTCTTCCGCGAACGCGAGGCGCTGCGCGGCGTCCTTCGCCGGCTGCCAGTCGGCGTCGCGCGCGCCGCGCTCGACGCTGTCGATCGCGTCGCGGCTCAGCTCGAACGGCACCGTCAGCTCGACGACGTTGCGGACCTCGCGCAGCCGCGCGCTCACCTGTTCGCGCGGCGCGGTGACGTCGCGCAGATGCCCGGTGCCGACGGCCGACAGCCCCGGGCCCGCCGGGCCTTCGACGTCGACCACGCGGCGCCCGGCCACCGAGCGCTTGAACGTGCGGGCGACTTCTTCCTCGATCTGCGCCCACGCGGACGAGGCAATCGGCGCGAGTTCGCGGTGCAGGTTATTCATAGGCTTTGACTCCTTTCAGCGATCCGATATTCAGCGAGCCGTCACGACGCGGCTCGGGCGATGAGGGTGCGGGCTGCGCGGCGTCGGTGTCGGCCGGTGCGGCGCGATCGGCGAGCGCTTCGAGCAGGTCGGCCGACGGCACGAAGAACAGCGAGCCGGTGACCGCGCGGCTGAAGTCGAGCAGCCGGTCGTAGTTGCCGGGCGGGCGGCCGACGAACATGTTCTCGAGCATCTGCTCGATCGGCGCAGGCGAACGCGCGTAGCCGATGAAATAGGTGCCGAATTCGCCGGAACCGGGGCGCCCGAACGGCATGTTGTCGCGCAGGATCTTCACTTCCTGGCCGTTTTCGTCAAGCGTGGTCAGCGAGCTGTGCGAGCACGACGGCTTCACGTCCGGCGCGAGCTCGATGTCGGACAGCTTGGTGCGGCCGATGATGCGCTCCTGCGTCTCGACCGAGAGCGCGTTCCAGCCGGCCATGTCGTGCAGGTACTTCTGCACGAGCACGTAGCTGCCGCCCGCGAACTCGGCGTCCTCGTCGCCGATCACCGTGAAGTCGACCGCGTCGCGGCCTTCCGGGTTCTCGGTGCCGTCGACGAAGCCGATCATCGCGCGCTGGTCGAAGTTGCGAAAGCCATGCACCTCGTCGACGACCGTGACCGCGTCGCCGAGCGCGGCGAGCAACTGGGTCGCGAGTTCGAAGCACAGGTCCATCGCGTCGGCACGAATGTGCAGCAGGATGTCGCCCGGCGTCGCGATCGCGACGCGCTGGCCGGCGCCGAATTCGCGGAACGGATGCAGCGACGCGGGACGCGGATCGCCGAACAGCGCGTCCCATGCGTCGGAGCCGAAGCCGCATACGCAGGACAGGTTGCCGCCCGGCACGCGCTTGCCGACCGAGCGCACGAGCGCGGCGATGTCGCCGCACCACGCGCGGATCGTGTCGGCGCGCTCGGCGCCGGGGTTGACGGTGGCGACGAGGAAGATCGCGCTGCGCGTGATCGGCTCGTGAACGGCCTGGGAAAGCGGGGGACGGGTTTGCATCGCGGCCTGCCGGTCAGTCATGTCGGGACGGACGGGCCGCGGCTGCCGCGGCGCGCGAAGACGAGCGGGTGGACTGTGTCATGCGACTGTTCTCTTTGTGACATGCGGATGAAGGACGTTGCGCGGGCATCGCGCAACGGGCCGCAGCGGCGGCGGCCTGCCGTCCGGGCGCGAAAGGGAAGGCAGGCAGGATGGCCGCGCGTTCGCCCGGGGCGTGACCTCGCCGCACCGCGTAACGTCGTCGAGCCTGCAATCTAGCAGCTTCGGCGGGTCTTTGGAACACGTATCGACGATCTGTCATTCGAATCGGTTGATCGGCGTTCGATTTTGCAACGCATGCGTGCAGCTGTACTCCTGAAGCGCGCGCCGCTGTGCTCTTGAGCGGGCGCGACACGTGCAGTAGATTGGGTTCGCTCCACCTGCCGACGAGGGCCCTCATGACGAACCTGCTGGAAGCGCTGAGAATTTTTGTCGCGGGGGTTGAGCACGGCGTCGACGGGGCGTCGAGCGCGGCACCTACCTCATTGCAACGGTCATCGCCTTGAACACGTCCACTGCTTCCGCCGATACGGCCGCCGAGCGCATCCGCCGCCGCTTCGGCCACTTCCTCCATGCGGCCGAGCTGGCCGGCCTGATCGTGATCGGTCTGGCGACCGCGTTCGCGATGACCCAGGAAGCGTGGAAGGTCGTGCTCGCGGGCGAGGTGTCGCTCACCGACCTGCTGCTGATGTTCCTGTACCTGGAAGTGCTCGCGATGAACGTGCGCTATCTGCGGCTCGGCCGGCTGCCGGTGCGCTTTCCGTTGTTCATCGCGATGACGTCGCTCGCGCGCGATCTGATCCTCCGCGGCGCGACCGACGGCCCGGAGCGGATGCTGATGACCACGTGCGGGATCGTGCTGCTCGCGGTGGGCGTGCTGATCCTGAGCTTCGGTCAGCATCGCTTTCCGGCGGAAGTCGACGATGTCGAGGAGGACGCGCATACGCGCCGGTAACGTGCGGCCCGCGCCGCTCGTGCCGCTCGTGTTCGCGATGCAGCGGCACGCGCGCGTATCGCACCCACGGATCCCGACACGCAACGCGCGGCCGGTCCGACCCATCCGCGGATGTCCGTCGACTGGCGGCGCTCGCGTCGCTCATCAACCCGAGAGGTGTCGCATGACCAAGCAACTGATCGTCGCCGTATTCGGCAGCGTCGACACGGCCCGTCGGGCCGCGAACGATTTCGAGGCGCTGTCGGAGAAACACGAAGGATTTCACGTCGACAATGGCGTCGTCGTCGAAAAGGACGCGAACGGCAAGCTCGCCGTGCTCGACGCCGAGTCGCGGTCGTTCAAGGGCGGCGTGATCGGCGCGATCGCGGGCGGGCTGCTCGGGATGCTCGCCGGGCCGCTCGGCGCGATCGCCGGCATGGCGGCCGGCGCGGGGGCCGGCATCGTCGCGGACGCAGCCGGCAATGCGCTGCTCGACGGGCAGTTCGTCGAATCGGTCGCGACACGGCTCGCACCGGGCAGCGTCGCGGTCATCGTCGAGGCGGACGAGGCGACACCGTTCTCGGTCGACAACATCGTGACGGGATTTGGCGGGAAAGTCGTGCGCCACGTGATCGGCTAGGTCCGGTTCGCGGCGTTAGAACCGCATGAAGGCCGACGTTCGGCCCGGCGCGGATCGCATCGACGGCCCCTGCGCGTTCGAGCGGCACCGCGCATCGTGACGCACGAACCGGCATCGCGCGTGCGCGGGACTTAGGGACTTAGGGACTTAGGGACTTAGGGACTTAGGGACTTAGGGACTTAGGGACTTAGACAATCAGCTATACCGAGCGTCGGTGCGCACGACGTCCCGCTCGAACGTCGCCACGCGAATCGCATCGTGCGCGTTTCGCGTCACGACCGCATGTGCGCGGCGGTACGGTGACACGACACGCGGCTGCGTGCCACGGTCTTCCCATCTGTTCACCACACCCGCACAATTTGACATTTGGCCGTCAAACTGTCACTTACATTCGCCGAATTGACGCAGTAGGATGCCGATCCTCGTCATGATGGATTTCGCATTGCTACCCGCCTTCAATTTCGGTAACGGCCGACGCTCGCACCAGAACGCCCGCCAGCGGGCACGGCTATCCGGCTTCGCGCATCGGCGCGGCACGCGCGCACACGCGTCGCGGGCCGGTTCACCGCTGGCGGGGCGAGGCGGATGAAGCTCTACGAGAAATTCGCGAACGACATAGAGAGACTCATCCGGCAACGCGTGTATCGACATGGCGATCGTGTGCCGTCGGTACGGCAGGCGAGCCAGCAGCACCGGATCAGCATCACGACCGTGCTGCATGCATATCTGCTGCTCGAAAGCCGCGGGCTGCTGGAGAGCCGCCCGCAGTCGGGTTACTTCGTGAACCTGCGTCGCGACGACAACCACGCGCCGGTGCGCGAGCTGCGGCCGTCGAAGCCGATCGCGATCTCGTCGTCGGTCGACATGAGCCGGCTCGTGCTGTCGACGCTGCGCGCGATCGGCACCGACGACGCGGTGCCGCTGGGTTCGCCGTATCCGGACCCGAGCCTGTTTCCGTTCGAGAAACTGAACCGCTACGCCTATGCAGCCGGCCGCGACAAGTCGTTGTGGGGCGTGACGGACGGGCTGCCGCCGGGCCATCCGCGGCTGATCCGGCAGATCGCGCGACGCTACCTGGAAAACGGGATGTCGGTCGATCCGAACGAGATCATCGTGACGGTCGGCGCGACTGAGGCGATCAATCTGTGCCTGCAGGCGGTTGCAAAACCGGGTGACACGATCGCGGTGGAGTCGCCGACGTTCTACGCGATGCTGCACGCGATCGAACGGATGGGGATGAAGGCGATCGAGGTCGCGACGCACCCGGAGTACGGGATCGACATCGCGGCGCTGGCGGCCATTGCAAAGTCGCAGCCGATCGCCGCGTGCATGGTGATGCCGAATTTCCAGAACCCGCTCGGCTTTCAGATGCCCGACGAGCGCAAGCGCGAACTGGTTGAATACGCAACGAAAGCCGACATGCCGATCATCGAGAACGGCGTGTACAACGAATTGTATTTCGGCAATGCCCATCCGAGCGCGCTGAAGGCGTTCGACCGCACCGGGATCGTGCTGCATTGCGCATCGTTCTCGAAGAGCCTGACGGCCGCCTACCGGATCGGCTGGGCATTGCCGGGCCGCTATCGCGAACAGGTCGAGAAGCTGAAGTTCCTGAACACGCTGGCGACGCCGTCGCTGCCGCAACTCGCGATCGCCGAGTTTCTCGAGCGAGACGGCTACGAGCATCATCTGCGGCGGATTCGCAAGGCATATGCGCAGCAGGCGAACCTGATGCGCGCGATGGTGTCGCGGTTCTTTCCGGAAGGTACGCGCATCTCGAGCCCGGCGGGCGGGTACGTGCTGTGGGTCGAGCTGCCGGCACAGGTCGACGCGATGCGCCTGTACCAGCTCGCGCTGGAGCAGGGCATCACGATCGGGCCCGGCTACATGTTCTCGATCGCGGACACCTACCGCAATTTCATCCGGCTGAACTACAGCAGCCCGTGGTCGCCGGAGATCGAGCGGGCGATCGTCACGGTCGGTAAGCTCGCGGTGGGCTGCATGGATTGACGGCGCGCCAGGCGCATCACGCGAAGTCATGTCGGGTCACGTCCCACAGCGCCATCACGTCGCTTCGCGTGACGGGATGAAGAAGGGCGTGGCATGCGGATTGCGCGCGTCGCCGCGCCCCGCGCATGCGCACCCGCGTGTTGCGCCGCAACGTGGATGACGTTGTGCGCCGGCCGCGGATCGCATACGAGCTACATTCCGCGTTTGCATGCGCTGCGGGGTCGTCCGTCCCTGTTCTTTTCAGGAAGGACGCCGATAATGGGACCGTTACCCCACCTCCCGGGAGCCATGCCATGTCCGCAAGTGACGCCTCGTCTTCACGTCCCGATCTCGCGCAGGGCATCGCGCTCGACGACATCGCCGACGGCGCGATGATCGAAGGCCGGGTCGGCGACGCAACGGTGCTGCTGGTGCGCCGCGCCGACGAACTGTTTGCCGTCACCGGGCAATGCCCGCACTACGGCGCGCCGCTGGCCGACGGGCTGCTCGTCGGCGACACGATCCGCTGCCCGTGGCATCACGCGGCGTTCTGTCTGCGCACCGGCGCAATGCTGCGCGCGCCGGCGCTCGACGGGCTGACGTGCTGGCGCGTCGAGCGTCGCGATGGCCGCGCGGTCGTGCTCGATGCACAGCCTGCCGCGTCGCCGCCCGCGCTGAAAACGGCCGGGCTGCCCGAATCGGTGGTGATCGTCGGCGGCGGCGCGGCCGCGATCGCGGCGGCCGTGACGCTGCGGCGGGAAGGCTATCCGCACGCGATCACGCTGCTGAGCGCGGACAGCGAGCCGCCGTACGATCGGCCGAACCTGTCGAAGGATTATCTGGCCGGCACGGCCGAAGCCGACTGGCTGCCGCTGCGTGGCGCGTCGTTCTATACCGAGCAGCGCATCGACGTGCGCTGTGGCACGCGCGTTACGCGGATCGATCCCGCGGCGCACGCGGTCGAACTCGCGGACGGCAGCCGCGTCGGCTACGGCGCGCTGCTGCTCGCGACGGGCGCCGAGCCGAACCGGTTGACCGTGCCGGGCGCCGAGCTGCCGCACGTGCGTGTGCTGCGCTCGCGCGCCGATTGCGATGCACTGATTGGCACGCTCAAGAATGCGCAACGCTGCGTCGTGGTCGGCGCGAGCTTCATCGGCCTCGAGGCGGCCGCCGCGCTGCGCACGCGCGGGCTCGTCGTGCAGGTGGTCGCGCCCGATGCGCATCCGATGGCGCGCGTGCTCGGCGACGCGCTCGGCGACACGCTCCGCGCGCTGCACGAGTCGCACGGCGTGACGTTCCATCTCGGCGTGACGCCCGCACAGATCACGCCGGATGACGTGATGCTGTCGAACGGCGACGGGCTGCCGGCCGACGTCGTGGTGGTCGGCATCGGCGTGCATCCGGACGTGACGCTCGCGCAGGACGCGGGGCTGGCCGTCGATCGCGGCGTGACGGTCGACCGATTCCTGCAGACGAGCGCACCGGACATCTACGCGGCCGGCGACATCGCGCGCTGGCCCGATCCGTTGACGGGCGAGCGCATTCGCGTCGAGCACTGGGTCGTCGCGGAGCGGCAGGGCATCGCCGCGGCGCGCAACATGCTCGGCCAGCAGCGGCCGTTCGACGCGGTGCCGTTCTTCTGGACCCAGCACTACGATCTGACTGTCCGCTATGTGGGACATGCGGAGCAATGGGACCGCGTCGAGATCGACGGCGACCTGCGCGCGCACGACGGCTCGGTGACGTACTGGCGCGGCGACAAGCGGCTCGCGGTCGCGACGATCGGCCGCGATCTCGACTGCCTGAAGGCGGAAGAGGCGCTGGAGCAGCAGGGCGCCGCAGGGTCACGCTGATGGTCGCGTTTGTCGCGCATTGACTGCGCCGCGCGGCGGCTGAACCCGCGACCTCAGGCCGACCAACCGCGCACGCGACAAGCACGACAAGCACGACAACCCCAGCACGCCCCGACAGGCGCGCGCCTTGCTCGAAAGCGCGACGGTGACTTCACCGTTCCCGCTTTCGACAAGGAGGGCCTGACATGAAAGCAGTGGTATTTCACGGCATCGGCGACATTCGCATCGATACGGTACCCGACCCGGAAGTCTCGCAACCGACCGACGCGGTCGTGCGCCTGACCGCCAGCGCGATCTGCGGCACCGACCTGCACATAGTGCGTGGCACGCTCGGCGGAATGAAGCCGGGCACGATCCTCGGCCATGAGGGCGTCGGCATCGTCGAGACGGTCGGGCGCGACGTGCGCAACCTCAAGCGTGGCGATCGCGTGCTGATTCCGTCGACGATCGCGTGCGGCAGCTGCGCGTACTGCCGCGCGGGCTACACCGCGCAATGCGACGTCGCGAATCCGGGCGGCCCGCGCGCGGGCACCGCGTTCTTCGGCGGCCCGGCGGACACCGGCCCGTTCGACGGGCTGCAGGCCGAATACGCGCGCACGCCGCTTGCGAACGCGAGCCTGATCCGGCTGCCCGACGCGATCGACGACGACCGCGCGATCCTGATGTCCGATATTTTCCCGACCGGCTATTTCGGCGCGCAGCTCGCGGAGGTGAAGCCGGGCGACACGGTGGCCGTGTTCGGCGCGGGGCCGGTCGGCCAGTTCGCGATCGCGAGCGCGAAGCTGCTGGGCGCGGGACGCGTGATCGCGATCGACCGCATCGCGTCGCGCCTCGACATGGCATGCGCGCAAGGCGCGGAAACGATCGACTTCTCCGAGGAAGACCCGGTCGACACGGTGCTGCGTCTCACCGGCGGGATCGGCGTCGATCGCGTGATCGACGCGGTGGGCGTCGACGCGATGCGCGCGACGCACGGGCCGGCCGCGGCCGATCGCGACGCGGCGCGCGCGTTCGATGCGGAAGTCGACGCCGTCGCGCCGCGCCGCAAGCCGGACGGCCGCTACTGGACGCCGGGCGACGGGCCGTCGCAGGTGCTGCAATGGGCGGTGCGCGCGGTCGCGAAGGCCGGCACGGTCGCGGTGATCGGCGTGTATCCGCCGCAGGCGCGCGTGTTTCCGATCGGCGAGGCGATGAACCGGAACCTGACGATCAAGATGGGCAATTGCAATCACCGGACCATCACGCCGCACCTGATCGAGCTGGTGCGCAGCGGCGCGTTCGACCCGGTGTCGGTGCTCACGCGCTGCGAGCCGCTGACGAACGCGATCGATGCGTACCGCGCGTTCGATGTGCGCGAGCCCGGCTGGATGAAAGTGAAGCTGACGCCATGACGATCCCACTGGAACGAGGAGCACTGCGATGAGCGAAACGAATACTCGCTACGACAACTGCATGGCCGCGTGCGACGCGTGCGCGCATGCCTGTGACGCGTGCATGGCCGCGTGCCTGGCGGAGCCCGACGCACACAAGCTGGCCGACTGCATCGCGCTGGACATCGAATGCGCGCAGCTGTGCCGCTTCGCGTCGGGCGTGATGGCGCGCGGCAGCGTGGTCGCGCCGCGCGTGTGTGCGCTATGCGCGCAGGTATGCGAGCTGTGCGCGGTCGAATGCCTGCGGCATCTGCACGAACATTGCCGGCGCTGCGCGCTGGCGTGCGACGCATGCGCGGCGATGTGCCGCGCGATGGCTTGAGCAGGGCCTAAGCGCACGCCTGCTCGACGGTTCGAGCGAAGGCGTGAGCGCTGCCGTAAGCGATCGCGCACACGGTCATGGCGTGCCATGCACCGTGCGCGCGACACGCTGCAGCAGCGCGTCGAGCACGGCCATCTCGAGGGGTTTCACGAGGTGATCGTCGAAGCCCTCGCGCGCCGTGCGCGCGAGATCCGATGAGCTGGCATGACCGGACAGCGCGACACAGATCATGCCGCCCGGCGTGTCGATCGCGCGCAGTTCGTGCAGCAGCGTGTAGCCGTCGACGTCGGGCATCGACAGGTCGATCAGCATCAGATGCGGAACGGCTTCGCGCACGAGCGCGAGCGCATCGCTCGCGTTGTACGCGACGCGCGGCACGTGCCCCTTCAACTGCAGCAGCACGGCGAGCGTGTCGGCCGAGTCGCGGTTGTCGTCGACGACGACGATGTTCAGCGGCGCGGCGGCCGGCTTCCCGGCGCGCGGCGCGGGCGCTTCCGTCCGTGCCGTTTCCACGTGGTGCTCGACGGGCAACCGTACCGTGAACGTCGCTCCGTGGCCGGGGCCTTCGCTTTCCGCGGAAATCCTGCCGCCATGCAGCTCGATGAACGACCGGCAGATCGCGAGGCCCAGCCCGAAGCCGTCGGACGGGCGCCGGCCCGGCACGCCGTCCTGGTCGAACAGGTCGAAGATCGTCTCGAGCGAACCCGCCGCGATGCCGACGCCGTGATCGGTCACGCGAATCGCGACGGTCGAGCCCTCGCGGTCGGCGGAGACGTCGATGCGCGCGCCGGGCGGCGAGAACTTGGACGCGTTGTCGAGCAGGTTGTGCAGCACCTGCACGAGCCGCGCGGCGTCGCCGCGCACCACCACCGGCTCGGGCGGCAGTTCGACGCGAAGATGCTGCTGGCGCGCGGCCAGCTTCGGCTGGATGCTCTCCACGCCGCGGCACACGACGTCGCGCACGGTCACCGGCGCGTTGTCCAGCTCGACCTTGCCGGCCGTGATGCGCCCGACGTCGAGCAGATCGTCGACGAGCCGCGTCAGTTGTCCGACCTGACGGTGCACCGCGTCGCGGCATTGCGCGAGCATCGGCGCCGGATCGGGCAGCGTTTGCAGCACGCTGACGGAGTGGCGCAGCGGCGCGAGATGGTTGCGCAGTTCGTGCGCGAGCATCGCGATGAACACGCTGAGCCGGTGCGTCGACATTTCCAGTTCGGCGAGCCGCTTGCGCTCGGTCATGTCGCGCGTGATCTTGATGAAGCCGGCCAGCTGGCCCCCATGATCGCGCACGGCCGTGATCGTCACGCTGGCCCAGAACAGCGAACCGTCTTTCCGCACGCGCCAGCCTTCGTCCTCGAAACGGCCGTGCACGCTCGCTTCGCGGAGCCCGAGCGCCGGCCGGCCCGCGGCGACCGCGTCGGCCGGATAGAAGCGCGAGAAATGGTGGCCGATGATCTCGGTGGTGCGATAGCCCTTGATGCGCTCCGCGCCCGCGTTCCAGGTCGCGACGTTGCCTTGCGGATCGAGCATGAACACCGCGTAGTCGGTGATTGCACCGACGACGGTTTCGAAGCGGAACTCGGCGAAGCGATGCAGCAGATCGCGTGCATCGGCGGGGCCGAGCGGCGGAGGCAATTCGGAAATGGCGTCGTCTTTGTTCATCGAACCTGAGTGTAATGAGGGTGGCCTCGGGCCAACCCGGCCGCGCGTGGCGGGACCGGCGGCGGCGATTCGAACCGGATTGAGTCGCTCGAAAGCATACGGGAACCCGATTCACCTGATCAATGGGTGCGCATTGTGCATGCCGCGTATTGAATGACGCGGCCGATCGGGCTGCCGGCCGCCCGATCGCCACAGACGCGGCATGCCGATTGCGTCGTGGTCCGACCCGCGCTACACGGGCGCATCGGGCACGCAGGCGGTCCTGCGGCCCGGCGGAACACGAGGACATCGACATGAACAGTACACTGAATCCCGACAACGAGCCGGTCGGCCCGGACGACGAGAACGCGTCGCGCGGGCGCGACGGCCGCGCGCTGGGGCCGAGCGACTCGTCCGACAGCGGCAGCGATACGGCCGGCGCGCGGCGCCATCCGTTCGATATCGATTCGCCGCTCGACGAGCACGCGCTGGAGCGCGGCGACGCGGCGCTCGACAGCGATACGGACCGGGCGGGCACCGGCGAACGCGCATCCGCGGACGGCGATGCGGGGCTCGAGGACGCCGCGGATATCGAGCCGGACCGCACCGAACGATTCGATGAGGCCGGCGGCCTTGAGGACCCGGACGAGCCGACAGGCCCGGGCACCGGTGGCGCATAGGGCCCGATACGGCGCGGTTCCGCGCAAAAACTGCAATCGCGTTGCAGATAGGGGCGGCAGCCGGGGCCGGCCACCGGCGTTTGACCGGAGCTCGCTCAAGAACACGGAGAAGCCGGGGGCGGCGTAAACCGACGAGCCGCGTCGAGTCACCAACCCGCGTCGCCGTGTCGGGCCTTGCCACGAACGCGGCACGCGATTTGCAACCGACCGAACGACGCGCGCCGCGCTGTGGCATGGAGCCGTGCGCGGCACTGGGGCGCGCAAGGAGGACACGATGCAACGACGATATCCGGGACGGCAAGCCGAACGCAGCGGGCCGCCCGACTGGCAGGAACGCGGCGAACGTGCGTACCGGGGCGGCGAGCGCGACTTTCGCGGCGACGAAACCCGGCGGCACGACGCCGACTATGAATCCGCGTACCGGCGCTTCGCGAGCGAGAACGTCGGCCCGGAAGACTGGGGCAGCGAATGGAGCGAACGCTCGGCGCGCACGTCGGCCGAGCGGCGTCCGGGCGACGTCGGCGACTGGCGCGACGCGCCGGGCGGGTCGCGCGATCCGGAGTGGGAAGCCGAGCGCGGCTACGGCAGCCGCGGTCGTCGCATGGAAGGTGGGGAGGGGCGGGAAGGCCGCGAAGGGCGCGAAGGCCGGTATGGCGGCGATCAGCCGGGGTTCCGCGAGCATTACCGGCTGGGCGGGTACGGCGGCGAGCGCGACCATGATCCGCGCGATCCATACGATCCGCGCCGTACCGAGGCGCAACGCGAGGCCATGCGCCAGCGCCGTGGCCCGAAAGGCTATACGCGCTCGGACGAGCGCATTCGCGAGGACGTCTGCGAGCGGCTCGCGCACGCGCTCGACATCGACGTGAGCGACGTCACCGTGCAAGTGCGCGACGGCCGCGTCGAACTGGACGGCACCGTGCCGTCGCGCTGGATGAAGCACGACATCGAGGACATCGCCGACGGCTGCATGTGCGTGCGCGACGTCGAGAACCGCGTGCGGGTGCGCCGCAACGACGATGAACACCAACCGGGCACGGTGCTGCATCCGTCCCAACGCACCGTCACGCCGACGCAGCCCGCCGTGCGCGACCCCGAACCGGGCAGCGGCACCGGCCGCGACCGCGAATCGCACCATTGACGGCCGATGCGCGGGACGACCCGACCACGGACCCAGGCCTCGCGCGCATGACGGCCGGCACCGACGAGCTGGCGCGCGACGGCCGCGACCCACGCGGCAACGGCGCGCGCCATGACCGCCGCGATTCCCGCGACAACCGCGACCACGACGTGCGCGGTTTGCGTATGCGCATCGCGCTCGAGCTGTGGCGCGCGATCCGGCATTACCGCACGCGCGTGTTCGCCGCGATCGTGCTGCTGGTGCTCGCGAAGGCGGCGGCCGTATCGGTGCCGCTGCTGCTGAAGGATATCGTCGACGGATTCGGCCGCGCGGCCGGCCAGCCGATCGCGCTGCCGGTGCTGCTGCTGTTTGCGTATGCGGTCGTGCGCTTCGCGGCGAACGCGCTGAACGAAGTGCGCGACATGACCTTCGTGCAGGTCACGCAGCACACGGTCGCGTCGTTTACCGTGCGCACGTTCGGCCATCTGCACCGGCTCGGCGCGCGCTTTCATTCGCAGCGCGAGACCGGCATGGTCGTGCGCGATCTCGAGAAAGGCACGGTCGGCATCGCGTATCTGCTCGGCGTCGCGGTGTTCACGATCGTGCCGACCGCGATCGAGATCGGTTCGGTGCTGGTGATCGTGATCAGCAAGTACGGCGGCGGCTTCACCGCGATCATCCTCGTCACGTTCGCGGTCTACGCGGCGTATACGACCGTGTTCACCCGCCGGCGCACGCGCTACCAGCGCCGCGTGAACGCGCTCGAGGCCGAATCGAACTCGCGCGTGGTCGACAGCCTGCTCAACGTCGATACCGTCAAGTACTTCGCGCGCGAGGACGTCGAGCGCAGCCGGCTCGAACGCGTGCTCGACGACTGGCGCGAGGCCGGCGTCGAGAACCAGTACGCGCTGTCGACGCTGCATATCGGGCAGAGCGCGTGCATCGGCGCGGGCATCGCGGCGGTGATGCTGCTCGCTGGCCAGTATGTCGCGCGCGGCGCGATGACGGTCGGTGATCTCGTGCTGATCAACGCGTACATCATCCAGATCAGCCTGCCGCTGAACGCGCTCGGCTTCGTGTTCCGCGAGGCGAACGACGCGATGACCAACATCGAGCGCCTGTTCGGGCTGCTCGATGCGCGCGGCCTGCCGGGCGAGGACGGCGATGCGCCCGGCGCGCAGCCGCTCGCGGTGCGCGGCGGCGCGATCGAGTTCGAGCATGTCGACTTCAGCTACGAGCCGAGCCGGCAGATTCTGTGGGACGTATCGTTTCGCATCGAGCCGGGGCAATCGATCGCGGTGGTCGGCGGCAGCGGCTCGGGGAAGTCGACGCTCGCGCGGCTGCTGTTCCGGCTGTACCAGCCCGATGCCGGCACGATCCGGATCGACGGGCAGGACCTGCGGCTCGTGACCGAGCGCAGCCTGCGCGATGCGCTCGGCATCGTTCCGCAGGACACGATCCTGTTCAACGACACGCTGGCCTACAACATCGCGTACGGCAGGCGCGACGCGACGCGCGGCGACGTGATCGCCGCTGCGCGCGGCGCGCAGCTCGACACGTTCATCGAGCGGCTGCCCGATGCGTACGACACGCGCGTCGGCGAGCGCGGCGTGCGGCTGTCGGGCGGCGAGCGGCAGCGCGTCGCGATCGCGCGTGCGCTGCTGAAGGCGCCGCCGATCGTCGTGTTCGACGAGGCGACGTCGGCGCTCGACACGCGCTCGGAGCGCGCGATCCAGCAGGAACTGATGCGCGTCGCGCGGCACCGCACGAGCCTGATCATCGCGCACCGGCTGTCGACGATCGTCGATGCCGACCGGATCCTCGTGATGGAGCACGGCCGGCTCGTCGAGCAGGGCACGCACGACGAGCTGCTGGCGAGCGACGGCGTGTATGCGCAGATGTGGTCGCTGCAGGCGAAGCAGCGCGAGCTGGAGCGCACCGAAGCGAAATTCGCGCGGCAGCCGGTGCGCATCAATCCGCTCGTCGCGCACGTGCTCGACTCGCTGGCGGAGGCGGCCGCCCGGCGCGGCGTGCCGGTATTTCGCGAACTGTCGAACGAGGATCTCGTCGTGAAGGCGGATCCGGCCGCGCTGCGCCGCTTCGTGTGGGAGCTGTGCCGCGGCGGGATCGACGCGAGCGGCGGCGGGCAGGTCGAGGTGCGCACCGCGCGCCACGACCCGGAAGCGCGCATCACGATCACCTGCGCGGGCGTCGAGGCGCCGGAGTTGTCGCTGCTCGATCTCGAACGGCTGCAGGACACGATCGAGGACGCCGGCGGCTACGTCGTGCGCGAGCGCGACGACCACGGCGTGACGTTGCACCTGTCGCTACCGATGTGCGCGGTGGCGCCGGCATCGCTACAGGCGGCCGGCGCCGGCGCAACCGTGCCGACGAAACCGCTCGACGGCGTGCGCATCGCCTGCGTCGACGATCACGACGAAGCGCGCGAGGCGCTCACCGCGCTGCTGAAGTTTGCCGGGGCGGACGTGCGCGCGTTCGCGTCCGGACAGGCGCTGCTCGACGACCTGTGGCACGCGCGCCGCGCGGACTGGCCGGCGCTGCTCGTGTGCGACATCGACCTCGGCGACGACGAGGAGGACGGCTACACGGTGATGCGCCGGGTCCGCCAGCTCGATGCCGAACGCCCGCGCGACGGCCGCGCGCCGCTCGAGGCGCTCGCGTTGTCCGGCCACGCGCGCGAACGCGACCGCACCCGCGCGGTCGAAGCGGGTTTCCATGCTTACCTGACCAAGCCCGCCGCGGCGGACGACCTGATCGCGGCGCTGCGCGCGCTCGCGTTTTCCTCCGGAGAACTCCATGCCGAACCTTCTGAATCCGACGCCCCCCGAAACCCTGACCCAGCGCCGCGGCGGTAGCGCGTTCGCCGATCGCCAGGCCGCGGTCGCGGCCGTCGAGCTGCTGCTGCCGACGTTGTCGGCCGCGTTGCAGAGCGACTTCGTCGGCGACAGCGGCTGTCTGCACATCGTGATCATGGATCCGGCGCTGGGGCCGCGCGACGCTACATTCGAGGACGCTATCCTCTACGAGTTCTCGCTGCCCGACCCGAAGGACTGGGATGCCGACTATCGCGCCTACGCACGCGCGAAGGCGCGGCTGTCGTGGGAAACCGGCCGCGACGGCCACGTCGTGCAGGCGCTGGAGCCGTACCGGCTGCGCGCGGGCGACACCAACCTGTGGGGCGGTGTCGCGCAGCACGGGATCGTGGTCGGCGTGTCGGGCGCACAACCGTGGTTCGACGAGGCGTTCGCGGGCTGCATCGCGCATTGCCTGCGCGCGGTCGCGAAGCACCGCGCGCAGGCGACGCCGGACGCGCTCGCGATCTGAGCCCGGGCGCGCGGGCACGTTTTTACAGCCCGTTATAAAAAAGCCAGCGACCGCGCGCCGCCCGCCGACACGGCACGGGCGCGCGCCCACGGGCATGCTTCTCGCTGTACCCCTGTACCGACGCTTGTCGCGACAAGTGTCACGGCCACGATTCTGACGATTCTTCGGACGCATACAGGAGGTGCATGTGAACGCGACTCACGATCCCGCCCGCCAATCTCTTGCCGGACGCACCGCGCTCGTGACGGGCGGCGGCCGCGGCCTCGGCGAGGCCATCTGCGAGGAGCTGGCGCAACACGGCGCGCACGTGATCGTCGCCGATCTCGACGGCGACCGCGCGGCGGCCGTCGCGCAACGACTCGAGCGGCATGGCGGCCAGGCGGTCGGACGGCCACTCGACGTGCGCGACGAAGCGTCGGTGCTGCAGGTGGTACACGACGCGCGCGAGGCGCTCGGCGATCTCGACGTGATCGTCAACAACGCGGCGATCGACGTGACCGCGCCGATCGACGACGTGAGCGTGTCGGCGTGGCAGCAGGTGATGATGACGAACCTGTTCGGCCCGTATCTGATGTGCCACGCGGCGGTGCCGATGATGAAGGCGCGCGGCAGCGGCCATATCGTCAACATCGCGTCGACAGCATCGAAGCGCGCGTGGCCGAATGCGTCCGCGTATCACGCGACGAAGTGGGGGCTGCTCGGGCTGTCGCATGCGCTGCATGCGGAGTTGCGACCGGCCGGCGTGAGCGTGTCGGCGATCGTCGCGGGCGGGATGCGCACGCCGTTCCTGCTCGACCGCTTCCCCGACATCGACGAGGACACGCTGCAGCCGCCGGAGCACGTCGCGGCCGCCGTGCGGTTCGTGCTGACGCAGCCGCCGGGCACCGTCGTGCCGGAGCTGATGGTGCTGCCGATGAAGGAGACGTCATGGCCCTGAAGCGCGAACGGCGGCTGCCGGGCGCCGTGCTGCTCGACAAGGACGGCACGCTGCTCGAGAACGTGCCGTACAACGTCGATCCCGCGCGGATGAAACTCGCGCCGGGCGCGGCGCGCGCGCTGCGCACGCTCGGCGAGACCGGCATGCCGATCGCGGTCGTGTCGAACCAGCCGGGCGTCGCGCTCGGCCGCTTTACCGAACGTGAGCTTGGCGCGGTCCGCCAGCGTCTCGCCGAACTGTTCGAAGCGAACGGCGCGGTGCTGGCGGACTTTTTTTACTGCCCGCATCACCCGGCGGGCAGCGTGCCGCGCTACACCTGCGACTGCATTTGCCGCAAGCCGCGCCCCGGCATGTTGCGCCGTGCGCTCGCGACGCTCGGCGCGGTCGCCGAATGGAGCTGGATGATCGGCGACATCCTCGATGACGTCGAGGCCGGCCGCGCCGCACGCTGCGGCACGATCCTGGTCGACTGCGGCAACGAGACCGAATGGCGGATCGACGCCACGCGCACGCCGCTCCACGTGGTCACCCGTCTCGACCTCGCCGCCGACATCGTCGTGCGCGAGGCCGTGCGCCGTCACGGCTCGTGGGTGCGGCGATGAGCGCGGCGTGGGATCGTGCACGCCGGATCCTGTGCGTGCGGCTCGACAGCCTCGGCGACGTGCTGATGACGACGCCCGCGCTGCGCGCGCTGAAGGAGAGCGGGCAGGGCCGCCGGCTCACGCTGCTGACTTCGCGCACCGGCGCCGCGCTCGCGCCGCATCTGCCGATGGTCGACGACGTGTGGACGTATGACGCGCCCTGGGTCAAGCATCCGGAGGCCCGCGGCGATCCGGTCGTCGATCTCGACATGATCGACCGGCTGTTGGCCGGCCACTTCGACGCGGCCGTGATCTTCACCGTGTATAGCCAGAGCCCGCTGCCGGCCGCGATGATGTGCTGGCTCGCGGGCATCCCACTACGGCTCGCGCATTGTCGCGAGAATCCGTATGAACTATTGACCGACCGCGTGCCGGAACTCGAGCCGGAATCGTTCGTGCGCCACGAGGTCGCGCGCCAGCTCGCGCTGGTGCGCTCGATCGGCGCGAAGACCTCCGACTGGCGGATGGCGTTCGAGCCCGGCGACGCGGCGCGCGATGCGCTGCACGCCCGGCTGCGCGCCGCGCTGGAGCGCATCGGCGGCCCGCGCCGGCCGGGCTCGGCGCGCGCGCGCTGGCTCGTCGTGCATCCCGGCGCGAGCGCGGCGTCGCGGCGCTGGCCGGCCGAGCGCTTCGGCGCCGCGGCCGCGCGGCTCGCGCCGCTGTTCGACGGGATCGCGGTGACGGGCAGCGCGGACGAGCGGCCGCTCGTCGAGGCCGTGTGCGAACGCGCGGGGCCGCGCGCGGTGCCGCTCGCCGGCGCGCTGCCGCTCGGCGAGCTCGGCGCGCTGATCGAGACGGCCGACCTGCTGCTGTCGAACAACAGCGGCCCCGTGCATCTCGCGGCCGCGCTCGGCACGCCGGTCGTCGATCTGTACGCACTGACCAACCCCCAGCACACGCCGTGGCGTGTGCCGCATCGCGCGTTGAACGTCGATGTGCCGTGTCGCAACTGCTATCGCAGCGTATGCAACCAGCCGGGGCATCCGTGCCTGCTCGGCGTGAGCGTCGACGACGTCGTCGCGGCGACGCACGCGCTGCTGCGCGGCAGCGAGCGCCATGCGCAACGCGCGGCCGCGCGCGCCGCCGTCCGCGGCGTCGAGCCGGTCGCCGCGAACGCATCGAACGTGATTCCCTTCGCGCACGTCATCACCAGGAGCTGACGCATGCCCGACTCCACTTACACGCTCGGCATCAACGCCGCTTTCCACGACAGCGCCGCGTGCCTCGTGCGCGACGGCGTCGTGCTCGCCGCCGCCGAGGAGGAACGCTTCACGCACGTGAAGCACGCGAAGCGGCCGGTGCCGTTTTCGACGTGGGAGCTGCCGTATCACGCGATCGACTACTGTCTCGCGGAAGCCGACATCACGCTGGCCGAGGTCGACCATGTCGCGTATTCGTACGATCCGTGGCTCGAACTCGATCGGCACGGCAACACGCCCGAGCTGACGCTGCCGCTGGCGCCGTCCGCGCACGCGCCGCGTGCCGATGGCGCGTCGCCGTGGCATCCGCTGTTCCTGTCGTCGATCGTGAACGCGCCGCGCCAGCTCGCGGGCGGCGCGCCGCATCACCTGCAGCGGCGCTTTCGCGGCGTCGCGCACGACGGGCCGTTTCGCTGGCACTTCATCGAGCACCATCTCGCGCATGAGGCGAGCGCGTTTCTCGCCGCGCCGTACGACCACTGCGCGGTGATGACGCTCGACGGGCGCGGCGAACGCGCGACCACGAGTTACGGCGTATTCGACGGCCAGGCTTACCGGCGGCTCGGGCAGATCAACCTGCCGCACTCGCTCGGCCTGCTGTACGAGCACGTGACGCGCTACCTCGGCTTCCTGCATTCGTCCGACGAGTACAAGGTGATGGCGCTCGCGTCGTACGGCAAGCCGGTGCTCGCCGACGAGATGCGCAGGCTGGTGAGCTACAACGGCGAAGGCCGCTACGAGGTCGTCGAAGCCGATCTGGCCGCGCGATTCGGCGCGCCGCGCGAGCGCGGCGGCCCGATCGAGCCGCATCACTGCGACATCGCGCACGCGCTGCAGGTGGTGCTCGAGGAAACGGTGTTGCAGGCGGTCGACTGGCTCGCCGCCGAGAGCGGCGAGAAGCAGCTCGCGATGGCGGGCGGCGTCGCGCTGAACTGCGTGATGAACGCGAAGATCCGCGATCGCGGGCCGTTCGACGACGTATGGGTGCAGCCGGCCGCCGGCGACGCGGGCACCGCGCTCGGCGCCGCGTTGTGGACCGACTTCCGGATGCGCGGGATGCGCGGCGACTGGCGGATGGACCATGCGTATCTCGGACCGTCGTACAGCGACGACGCGATCGAGGCGTTCCTGAAGGAGGCGCAGCTGCCGTACCGGCGGCTCGCCGACGTCGCCGCGCAGACGGCCGCGCTGCTCGCGGCGAACCGCGTGATCGGCTGGTTCCAGGGCCGCATGGAGTTCGGGCCGCGCGCGCTCGGTGCCCGTTCGATCCTCGCTTCGCCGATCGATCCGGACATGCAGCGCAAGCTGAACCGGATCAAGGATCGCGAGGACTTCCGGCCGGTCGCGCCGGTCGTGCTGGAAAGCCGTGCGCATCAGTGGTTCATCGGCGGGCGACGCACGCCGCTGCGCGCGCCGTTCATGCTGTTCGTGTACGACGTCGCGCCCGGCGCGGAAGCGAAGATTCCGGCGGTGCGCCACATCGACGGCACCGCGCGCGTGCAGACCGTCGACGAACAGCAGCATCCGCTGCTGCACGCGCTATTGTCCGAGTTCGACGCGCTCACCGGCGTGCCGGTGCTCGTCAACACGTCGTTCAACACGCGCGGCGAGCCGATCGTCTGTTCGCCGCGCGACGCGATCGAATGCTTCTGGACGTCGCCGCTCGACGCGCTCGTGATCGGTTCGTTCCTGCTGGAGAAGCCGAGATGAACATGCGCGCCACGCAACTGCCGCCGGTCGTGTCGGTCGTCGTGCCGACCTACCGGCGGCCCGACCTGCTCGAGCGCTGCCTCGACGCGCTGTGCGTGCAGGTGTTCGATCCCACGACCTACGAGATCGTCGTCGTCGACGACGATCCGGCCGGCAGCGCGCGGGCCGTCGTCGACGCGTGCCGCACGCGCGTGGCCGACGTGCCGATAATCCGCTACATGACCGCGCCCGATACGCAGGGCCCGGCCGGCGCGCGCAATGTCGGCTGGCGCGGCGCGCGCGGCGCGCTGATCGCGTTCACCGACGACGACACGATTCCCGATCGGACCTGGCTGCGCCACGGCGCGGCCGCGCTGCAGGCCGAGCCGTCGGCGGCCGCGGCGGCCGGGCGCATCGACGTGCCGCTGCGGCCGCGTCCGACCGACTACGAACGCGACGCGGCCGGCCTTGCGCACGCGGAGTTCGCGACCGCGAACTGCTTCGTGCGGCGCGCGGCGCTCGAACGCGTCGGCGGTTTCGACGAACGCTTCACGCGCGCGTGGCGCGAGGACGCCGACCTGATGTTCGCGCTGCGCGAGCATGCGGGGCCGATCGTCGAGGTCGACGCCGCGCGGATCGTGCATCCGGTGCGCCCCGCGCGCTGGGGCGCGAGCATCGGCCAGCAGTCGAAGGTGTATTTCGACGCGCTGCTGTACAAGAAGCATCGCACGACCTACCGGCGTCATATCCGGCCGATGCCGCCGTGGAACTACTACGCGGCCGTGCTGTTCGCGCTCGGCGCGATCGGCTGTTTCGCGGCCGGCTGGCGCACGGCGGGCATCGCGTGCGCGCTCGCGTGGGCCGTAATCACCGCCGCATTCTGCGCGAAGCGGCTGCGCGGCACGCGGCTCACGCCGTCGCATGTCGCCGAGATGATCGTCACGTCGATCGCGATTCCGCCCGTGTCGCTGTACTGGCGCATGCGCGGCGCGCTTCACTTCCGGGTGTTCTTCCTATGATGTTCGATTCCGCTTCATCGTCCGGCCCGACCCGCATCGCGGTATTTCGCGCGCTGCAGCTCGGCGACATGCTGTGCGCGGTGCCGGCGTTGCGCGCGCTGCGGCGCGGCGAACCGGATGCGCGCATCACGCTGATCGGGTTGCCGTGGGCGCGCGAATTCGCGTCGCGCTTCTCCGACTACATCGACAACTTCATCGCGTTTCCGGGCGCGCCGGGCCTCGGCGAGCAGCCGGAAGCCGAC
This sequence comes from Burkholderia ambifaria AMMD, assembly GCF_000203915.1. Lineage (NCBI taxonomy): Bacteria > Pseudomonadati > Pseudomonadota > Betaproteobacteria > Burkholderiales > Burkholderiaceae > Burkholderia > Burkholderia ambifaria. Next base: position 83,031 of record NC_008392.1, on the reverse strand, counting down.
GCAGCCGCGCGCGAGGCGTTCGTCGCGGAATGCCGTGCGCGCGACTTCGATCTCGCGATCCAGCTGCACGGCAGCGGCGCGCAGACCAACGCGATCGTCGCGTCGCTCGGCGCAACGCGCACCGCCGGCTTCGTGCCGGCCGACGGCGGCACGACCGCGCTCGACTGTCAGGTGCCCTGGCGTGACGGCGAGCCCGAGGTCACGCACTGCCTGTCGCTCACGCGCAAGCTCGGCTATCCGGACTGGGGCGACTACCTCGAATTCCCGCTCGGCGGCCTCGACTACGCGCTCTGGCATGTGCTGTGCGAAGAACACGCGCTCGATCCGGGCCGCTACGTGATCGTCCATCCGGGCGCGCGGATGGCGTCGCGGCGCTGGCCGGTCGAGCGTTTCGCGAGCGCCGCGCGGCAGCTCGCGTCCGAAGGCTGGCAGATCGTGCTGACCGGCACGCGCGCGGAAATCGCGCTGGCCGCCGCATTCGCCGAGCAGATCGGGCGACCGTGCGTGAACCTGTGCGGACGCACGCCGCTCGGCGCGCTGGCCGCGCTGATCGGTCGCGCGCGGCTGCTGCTGTGCAACGACACGGGCGTGTCGCATGTCGCGGCGGCGCTCGGTACGCCGAGCATCGTCGTCGCCTGCGGCAGCGATACGGCGCGCTGGGCGCCGCTCGATGCCGACCGTCATCGCGTGATCGCGAACTACCCGGCTTGCCGGCCGTGCATGTTCGACACCTGCCCGTACGGGCACGAATGCGCGAGCGCGATCGGCGTCGACGACGTGATGGAACGGGCGGGCGAACTGCTCGCGGAGGAGAGACGTCATGTCACGTAAGCGGTTGCGCGTGCTCACCTGGCACGTGCATGGCAACTATCTGTATTACCTGTCGCAGGCACCGCACGATTTCTACCTCGTGACGAAGCCGCAGCATCCGCCCGGCTATGCGGGTCGGGTCGGGCATCTGCCGTGGGGCGACAACGTGCACGAGGTGAGCGTCGAATGCGTGCGCGACACCGAGTTCGACTGCGTGCTGTACCAGCATCACCGGCACTACGAGCAAGACCGGCTGCGATTGCTGAGCGATGCGCAGCGGGCATTGCCCGCGCTGTTCGTCGAGCACGATCCGCCGCGCGAGCATCCGACCGACACGCTGCATCCGGTGCAGGACCCGAACATGTTGCTGGTGCACGTGACGCCGTTCAACGCGCTGATGTGGGACAACGGTGTCACGCCGACGCGCGTGATCGAGCATGGCGTGCTGCTGCCCGACGGCATCGAGTATCGCGGCACGCTGCCGAAGGGCGTGACGGTCGTGAACAACCTCGCGCGGCGCGGGCGGCGGCTCGGCGCGGACCTGTTCGAGGTCGTGCGCCACAGCGTACCGCTCGATCTGGTCGGGATGGGCTCGACCGACCTCGGCGGCATCGGGGAAGTGCCGAACCCGGCGCTGCCGCAGTTCCTGTCGCACTACCGGTTCTTCTTCAATCCGATCCGCTACACGAGCCTCGGGCTCGCGGTGATCGAGGCGATGATGATCGGGCTGCCGATCGTCGCGCTCGCGACGACCGAGATGGCGCAGCTCGTGAAGACAGGTTCGAATGGTGTCGCCGATACGCGGCCCGACGTGCTGATCGACGCGATGCGCATGCTGATCCGCGATCCGGAACTCGCGCGCGAGTGGGGCGCGGCGGCGAAGCGCGACGCGTGCGAGCGGTTCGGCATCGAGCGCTTCGCGCGCGACTGGGACAACGCATTGCGCGACGTTGCGTCGTAGTGTGAGCGGGGCCGTGATCGACGCGATGCAGCCGTTGAAGCGGGTGCGCTTAGGCGCTCGACGGGCTCGCCGGCGAGGGCACGCTCGCGGCGCTGCTGGTGCTGCTGCCGCTGGTGCCATTGGCGCTACTCGCGCCCGACGTCGACGCGCCGGTGCCGTTCGTCGCGTTGCGCTCGTGTTCGGGCAGCAGCGCGAGGCGGTTGTACAGCGTCTTCAGGCTGATGCCGAGCGCCTTCGCGGTGCGCGGCTTGTCGCCGTTGAAGTGACGCAGCGACGCGACGATGAAGCGCTGCTGCGTATGCGCGAGCGTCGTGCCGATATGCAGCGTCATCGCGTTGTGACGCACTTCCTCGCGCGGCGGCAGGCGGCGCGGAAGCTGCAGTTCGATCTGGTCGTCCGCGAGGATGAACGCACGCTCCAGCGCGTTGCGCAACTCGCGCACGTTGCCCGGCCACGTGTATGCGCGCAGCGCCTTCATCGCCTGCATCGACAGGCGCTTGCGCGTGCGGTGCCGCGCGTTCAGCCGCTCGACGATCTGCAGCGCGATGTCGCCGACGTCGTCCTCGCGCTGTCGCAGCGCGGGTACGTGCAGCGCGATCGTCGCGATCCGGTAGAACAGATCCTCGCGCAGCCGGCCGCTGCGCACGGCCTCGACCGGATCGTGATGGGTGGCCGCGACGATCCGCACGTCGAGCGGAATCGCTTCGTGGCCGCCAACCCGCACGATCGTGTTCGATTCGAGCGTGCGCAGTAGTTTCACCTGCAATTCCGCGGGCATTTCCGCGATTTCGTCGAGAAACAGCGTGCCGCCGCGCGCGGCTTCGAACATGCCCACATGTTGTGCAACCGCGCCGGTGAAGCTGCCTTTTTCATGTCCGAACAAATGGGACTCTGCGATGTCTTTCGGAATCGCACCGCAATTGACGGGCACGAACGGGCCGCGCCGCCGCGGGCTCATGTCGTGGATCAGCCGCGCGACGATGTCCTTGCCGGCACCGCTTTCGCCGACCACGAGCACACTCACGCGCGTCGCGGCGACGCGCGAAATTTTCAGCAGCAAGTCCTGGATGGTTCGCGAACGGCCGAACAGCCGCGTGCCGTCATCGTCGGATTTCGACATGGGTGTTGTTATCGCATTGGGAAGTTTTGACCGAAGCCGCCGAGACAAGGTGAAAAAATGACGTGGTATACGCCGCTTTTCACGTAGAAAGCATACCGCTTATACGTGCGCCCGCAGATTGAATCTGGCAATGCGATCGGCGCCGGCGGATAGATTTATTCGATGAGCGGCGAATGCATCACACGCCTCTTCTATACTGCTAAACAGTCGTTTGTCATGGCAGGACAACTTGTCTGCTTGTTCGTATGCGGTGCGATCGTCTTGCCGGAGCCCCGGCGTCGTACCCCGCATCGCATGCCCGCCGCGGTTTCGGCCGATGTTCGAGCCGGCCGCATCACAAGGAGCTTCGATGCCTTATGTCCTGATTGTCGAAGACGACGCCGATACGCGCGCGATGCTCGCGGCCCTTGCGCAGTCGCAGCAGCTTGCATGCGACACGGCCGCGACGCTCGAAGAAGCGCGCACGCTCGTCTCGACGAATACCCCCGATCTGGTGCTGTGCGACCTGGTGCTGCCAGACGGCAACGGAATGGATCTGTTCGACGCATTGCCCAAGCGCGGGCATTGCGAAATGGTGCTGACCACCGGTCACGCGAGTCTCGAAACCGCAATCGACGCGTTGCGGCGCGGCGCGTCCGACTATCTGGTGAAGCCGCTCAACATGCAGCGGCTGAACAGCATCTTCGCGCGCGTGCCGCGCACCACCGCGCTGCATGAGGAAATCGCCGAGCTGCGCTCCGAGCTGCAGCGCCTCGGCCGCTTCGGCCGGATGCTCGGCAGCTCGCCGGCGATGCAGGCCGTCTACGACGCGATCGGCCGCGTCGCGCGCACCGAAGCGTCGGTGCTGCTCACCGGCGAATCGGGCACCGGCAAGGAGCTGGCCGCGCAAACCGTGCACGACCTGAGCCTGCGCCGCCGTGGCCCGTTCCTCGCGGTGAACTGCGGCGCGATCGCCGCGAACCTGGTGGAGAGCGAAATGTTCGGCCACGACCGCGGCAGCTTCACCGGCGCGGAGCGGCAGCACAAGGGCTTCTTCGAGCGCGCGGACGGCGGCACGCTGTTCCTGGATGAAATCACCGAGATGCCGGTCGAATCGCAGGTCAAGCTGCTGCGCGTGCTCGAAACCGGGCGGCTCACACGGCTCGGCTCGACGCGCGAGATCGACGTCGACGTGCGCATTGTCGCCGCGACCAACCGCGATCCGGAAGCCGCGATGGCGGACGGCAAGCTGCGGCCCGACCTGTATCACCGGATCAACGTGTTTCCGATCCCGCTGCCGTCGCTCAGGGAGCGCGGCGACGACATCCCGATGCTCGCCGACGCGTTCCTGCAACGCTACAACGAGGAAAGCGGCCGCAACCTGCGCTTCGCGCCGGCCGCGCGCGAGGCATTGAAGTCGTACGCGTGGCCCGGCAACGTGCGCGAGCTGCGCAACTTCGTGCAGCGCGCGAGCATCTTCAGCGACGCCGACGTGATCGACACGCTGCCGCCGCCGATCATGGACGAACTGTCGAGCATGGTCGAGTCGCACGAAGATCGCGTGACGGTGCCGTTCGGCACGCCGCTCGAGGAAGTCGACCGCAAGCTCATCCTCGGCACGATCGCGCAATGCGGCGGCGTGAAGGCGCAGGCCGCCGAAGTGCTCGACGTCAGCCTGAAAACGATTTACAACCGGCTCGCGCAACTGGAAGACGAAACGGAAAAGCCGGACTCCTGATGCGCCGCGCGCTGCGCTCATGCGCGTGCGCGTGTGCGGCGGCGCTCGGCGTCGTCCACGCGGCGGCGCATGCGCTCGACCTCCGGCGGAATCGCATGCCGCTCGCGCAGGATCCACGGCAGCCCGGCGAGCGCATGCGTGATGCCGCGGTCCCGCCACAGGCGCGGCAGCATGCGCAGCGTATGCGCGAGCGCGGCGCCGGCCGGCCATCGCAGCCATGCGGTCCATACCGCGTTGCGGGTCGACACGCTCGCGCGCGCGTGCACGTCGCGCTGCTTCGAAGGGTAATGATGAACCGTCAGGTGCGGTGCATACACGAGCCACGCGCCTGCGCGATACAAGTCGAGCGCGAGCAGCGCTTCCTCGCCGCCGAGGAAGTAGCGCGGATGATAGCCGCCTGCCTTCATGAACGCGTCGCGCCGGAATGCGGTCGCGCCGGCCAGCAACCCGAGGATCGGGCGCCCCGGCAGCGCGACGTTCGCCTCGATCGGGCTGTCGGCCATCAGCCGGCAGGTCGGGTCTTCGCGCTGTTCCGGGCCGACCAGCACGCGCGCGGTGACGGCCGCGACGTGCGGATACGCATCGAGCAGGTTCGCGGCTTCGGCGAGCGAGCCGGGCGCCCACCACGTGTCGTCGTCGCAGAACGCGACGTGGCGCGTGCGCGCGACGGCCACGCCGAGATTGCGGCCGGCCGCGCCGAGATTGGCCGGCGCATGCACGAGCGCCACGTGCGGGAAGCGGTTGCGCACGAGCGCGGCGGTATCGTCGTCCGAGCCGTTGTCGACGACGACGATCGCGGGCCGGTCCGGCAAGTCGGACAGCCGCGCGAGCGTGCGCGCGAGTTCATCGGCGCGCCGGTAGGTCAGCACGACCGCGGTCACGCGCGCTTCGCGCGGCGGCAGCGCGACCCGCGGCGGCGTTACGCGGACACGTTGTCGCATTCGAGCCGCCAGTACGTTTCGGGTTCACGGAGATCGGCGCGCATATGAGGCTCGAACAGCGCAATCTGGCTCGCATACGCGTCCACGGCGGCGGCCTTCGCTGCCGCGCCGTCGGTGCGGTTGCCGACTGGCGGCCCGACCGGGTGACCGATCCAGCCGTGCTCGCGCCAGTCGATCACGCGCTTCGCCATCAAGCCGTCGATCCGCCGATACGGCACATCCTCGTAGAAGCGCCAGACGCGCGCCGCGTCGCCCGCGCGGCTGTTCTCGCGCAGCAGCGTCAGCACGGCCTGCTGCACCTGGATGTGATCGCGGTGAAACAGGCCGGCCGGCGCGAGCACGCCGAAGCCCGGGTGGGCGTCGATCGTGTCGGCGAGGCGCGCGGCGATCGCCGTCGATGCGGCCCGCGTGCCGTACTGATCGTCGAGGAAGTCGAGCCATACCGGCTGCGCGCCCAGCATCGCGAGCGCACGGCGGTCTTCGTCGCGGCGGCTGCGCACCGCTTCGTCGGCGGTGCGAAAGCCGGCCCGGCGATCCCACGGCGGCGCGTCCGATCCGCGCGCGGGAATCCCGGCGAAGACCGTGACGACTACCGAGCCCGGCGCCTGCGCGAGCAACTGCCCGCAACTGAAGACGGCATCGTCGAGATGCGGCGAGATGACGAGCCAGCGTGTCGGAGCGGTCATGTTTGTCAAAGTCTCCCTGATATCGAGTGCGAACGGCCGAGCGGACGGAGCCGGCCGGCGGGCATGCGAACAAGCATGCGGCATGCCCATGTGTTCGCCCGTTGCCGGGTGCCGTCGAGCTTCCGGCAGGAGCGTGTCCGATGAGTGAAATTGCACGGCCCCAAGCCGGAAATTACGCAACCGCCGTAATGCTCGTCGCGACCGCGACCGTGCTGCAAACGCTGGCGATCCGTTTTGGCGGCGTGAACCTGCCGCTGATCCTGTATTACCCGTTGCTCGCCGGCGCCGCGTGGGCGACGTCGTTCCTGTTCGGAATCCTGTCGACCGTGCTCAGCGGGCTGCTGGTCTGGACGCTGTTCCTGTCCGATGCATCCGCGTATACCGGGCCGCTGCCCGACCGCCTCGTGCGGCTCGGCATCTTCATGCTGGTCGGCGTGCTGGTGTGTGCGATCGCGGCGAGGCTGCGGCACGCGCGGGTCACGAACCGTCTGGCATACCAGAACGAGGCCGCCGCGCGGCGGCAGCTCGACGCCGTGCTGCAGGCGTTGCCGGACGGCGTGATCGCGACCGATGCGCAAGGCCGCATAACCTACGTGAACGCGGCGGCGATCGCGCTGGCCGGCGGCGCGCTCGAGGATGCGACGGGCCGCCCTGTGCGCGACGTGCTGCACGTGTTCGACCGCGACGACCGGCCCGTGCAGCCGACGCCGCTCGAGCGCGCGCTCGCCGGCGCGCATGCGCTGTCCGACCGGCACTGGCTGCACGGCGCCGACGGCAGCCCGCCGGTACCGATCGTCGAGGCCGCGTCGCCGATCGTCGACGCGCACGGCAGCCTCGACGGCGCGGTGCTGTTGCTGCGCGATGCGGGCACGGAGCGCGCGTTGGCGGAGGTGTCGCGCCTGCAGCGCGCGGTGGTCGATGCGTCGCCGGACGCGATCGTCGGGATCGACCGCGAGGGCCGCATCGTCAGCTGGAACCCGGCCGCGCAGCGGATCTTCGGGTATGACGAAGCCGACGCGCGCGGGCGCCCGCTCGAAACGCTGGTCGCGATGCGCTGGCTGCGGCGCAACCCGCTCGCCGATTCGTTCGACGCGATGCGCGAAGCGGTCGGCCCGCTCGAATTGCTGTGCGTGCGCCGCGACGGCCGGCGTTTTCGCGCAACGGTGTCCGCGGGCCCGGTGCGCGGCGACGCGCGCAACTGCGTCGCGCTGTCGCTGACGCTGCGCGAAACGGGCGCGCAGCGCCGGCGCGACTTGCGCACGCAACGCTCGTTGCAAGGCGCACGCGACGCGCGCGACCGGGCCGATACGTCGAATCGTCTGAAGGACGAATTGCTTGCGACCGTGTCGCACGAACTGCGCACGCCGCTGAACGTGATCTACGGCTGGATCGAGGTGCTGCGCAATACGCGCGACGATGCGCTCGAGCAGCAGGCGATCGATGCGATCGACCGCAGCGCGCGTTCGCTGACGCGCATGGTGGGCGACATCCTCGATGCGTCGTCGCTCGCGACCGGCAAGTTGCGGATCGATCCGATGCCGGTCGACGTGGTGCGGCTCTTCTCCGATACGGTCGGTGCGTTCCAGACGGCCGCGTCGTCGGCCGGCATCGTGCTCGAATTCGAGTGTGCGGCGAGCGCGTGCGTGGTGTCGGGCGACGCGGAACGCCTGCGGCAGATGCTCGCGAACCTCGTGTCGAACGCGCTGAAATTCACGCCGGGCGGTGGCGCGGTGACGGTCACGCTGTCGCGTGACGACGCGCACGCGGTGCTGGTCGTCGCGGACACCGGGCAGGGCATTCCGCCCGCGTTCATTCCCCATGTATTCGACATGTTCCGCCGCGCGGACGATTCGCCCGCGTCGCCGCGGCGCGGGCTCGGGCTCGGCCTGTCGATCGTGCGCCACATCGCCGGGCTGCACGGCGGCCAGGTGCGGGTCGAAAGCGCGGGCCGCAATCGCGGCGCGACCTTCACGGTGACGCTGCCAGCCGGCTGGCAGCCGACCGGCGCGATGGCGTGGGGCATCGCGCAGGCCGATGGCCGGCGCGACCGGCTGATGCTCGATGCGCAGCGCATCCTGATCGTCGACGACGACGCGACCACGCGCGCGAGCCTGACGGCCGCGCTGACGACGCTCGGCGCGGCGGTGTCGATCGCGTCGTCGGGCCGCGAAGCGCTCGCGGTGGTCGCCAACATTCAGCCAACCGTCGTGCTGTCCGATCTCGCGATGCCCGACGGCGACGGCTTCTGGCTGCTCGACGCGTTGCGGCACGGCCATGCGCACGGCGCGACGCCGCGCGACCTGCGCGTGCTGGCCGTCACGGCGCACGCGGGCCCCGCCGACGAGCGGCGCGCGCTCGAAGCGGGGTTCGACGGCTTTCTGTGCAAGCCGGTCGACGTGCGGGAACTGGCGCACAAGATCGCGGACGTGACGCAGCGCGAGCGGTAACGTCGGTTCAACTCATCGTATCGATCCTCAGGTCGCCGCCGCCGGCCGGTTCTGCGTGCTGATCTGCGCGAGCATGTGCGACGCGATCTGCGTGCTGCGCACCAGGTCGCCCGGCTCGTGATGCATCGCCTGCCGATGGATGAAATACCGCGCGGTATGCGCGAGCCCGGTCGCGAGCGGCGTCGTCGCGCGCCAGCCGAGGCGCCGGTGCGCGACCTCGAGATCGGGCCGCCGCTGGCGCGGATCGTCGGACGGCAGCGGGCGGAACTCGATTGGGACCGTCGCGCCGACGATCCTCACGACCTCGCGCGCGATATCGATCATCGCGATCTCGTCGTCGCTGCCGAGGTTCACCGGTTCGCACGCGTCGCCGGGCTCGTTCATCAGACGGATCAGCGCGTCGACCATGTCGTCGACATAGCAGAACGAGCGCGTCTGCCTGCCGTCGCCGTAGACGGTCAGCGGCTCGCCGGCCAGCGCCTGCGTGATGAAGTTCGACACGACGCGCCCGTCGGCCGGATGCATGCGCGGCCCGTACGTATTGAAGATGCGCGCGATCCGCACGTCGACGCCGTACTGCCGGTGATAGTCCATGAACAGCGTTTCCGCGCAGCGCTTGCCTTCGTCGTAGCACGCGCGCACGCCGATCGGGTTGACGCGGCCGCAGTAGTGCTCGTCCTGCGGGTGCACGTCGGGGTCGCCGTACACCTCGCTGGTCGACGCCTGCAGGATGCGCGCCTTCACGCGCTTCGCGAGGCCGAGCAGGTTGATCGCGCCGTGCACGCTGGTCTTGGTCGTCTGCACCGGGTCGCGCTGGTAGTGCACCGGCGACGCGGGGCACGCGAGGTTGTAGATCTCGTCGACCTCGACGTACAGCGGAAACGTCACGTCGTGGCGCATCAGCTCGAAGTTCGGCGCGTCGAGCAGGTGCGCGATGTTGTCCTTCGTCCCCGTATAGAAATTGTCGACGCACAGCACGTCGTGCCCGGACGTCACGAGGCGTTCGCACAGATGCGAACCGAGAAAGCCGGCGCCGCCGGTGACGAGTACGCGTTTGCGATCATAGCCCTTCATCATGCATTCTCCTTGCGGTTCGCGAGTACGGCCGGCGTGGCGGCGACGGGGGTGCGCCGGCTGCTGGCCGCGGTGCCGGCGCGCTGCGGATGCGCGACGTCGCGGTAGATGTCGACGAGGCGATCGGCCACGCCGCGCCACGTATAGAAGCGGTGCGCGCGCAGATAGCCGGCGCGGCCGAGCGCGTCGCACAGGTCGGGGCGCGCGCGCAGTTGCACGAGCCGCTGGGCGAGCGCGGCCGGATCGCGCGGCGGCACCAGGTAGCCGGTCACGCCGTCGTCCACCGTGGTGCGGATGCCGCCGACGTCGCTGCCGATCACCGGCGCCGCGCAGGCCATCGCCTCGACCGGCGTGATGCCGAACGGCTCGTACCACGGCGTCGTCACGAACACGTCGGCCGCGCTGTAGTACAGGTGCAGCACGTCGCGCTCGCGCCGGCCGACGAAGATCACACGCTCCGCGATGCCGGTGTCGTGCGCGAGTGCGGCGAGCCGCGCGAGTTCCGGATCGCGGGCCGGATCGGGCGTCGCGTGGCTTCCGCCGACGATATAGAGCCGCGTCGGGCGCTGCGGGTCGCGCGGCATGCGCGCCAGCGCGTCGATCACGGTGTCGATCCCCTTGCGCGGCACGAGCCGCCCGAGCTGCAGCACGACGAACGCGTGCTGCGGCCAGCCGAGCTGCGCGCGCGCGTCGGCGCGCGGCACCGGCCGGAATTCGCGCGCATCGAACCCGCACGGCACGATCTCGATGCGCGCGGCGTCCGCGTGATAGTGGGTCGTCAGATCCAGCGCGTCCTGCGGGCATTCGGCGATCAACCGGTCGGAGCGGCGCGCGAGTGTGTCCTCGATCGCGAAGCGTTCATCGGGAAAGCCGTCGGCCGCGCCCTGATGCAACCGCCGCACGCGCCCGAGCGCATGGAACGTCGTGACGAGCGGAATGCCGAGGCGCTTCTTCACACGCAGCGCGGCCTCGCCCGACATGAAGAAGTTCGCGTGCATCACGTCGACAGGATCGGCTTCGCGCCGCATGCGCGCGATCATGTAGTCGGCGAATGCCCCCATGTACGGCAGCAGCCGCTCCTTCGGCACGTCGACCGGCGGGCCGGCCGGCACGTGGATCACGCGCATGCGCGGGCCGATCTCCACGACTTCGGGCAGGTGCGCATTGTCGCAACGCGTGTAGACATCGACGTCGAGGCCGCGCTCGGCCAGTTGCTTCGCGACGTTCGCGACGTAGATGTTCTGTCCGCCCGCATCCACGCCGCCGATCACCCCCAGCGGCGACGCATGTTCACTGATCAACGCAATTCTCTGCATGGTGTTGCTCCGGTGGTCGAGGCCGCGCCCGACGGGCCCCGTTGCGTCCCGATTCGGCAATCGGCATGCCCGGGGTTTTGCGGGCGAAACCCCCCATCGGTGCGCCGAAAAAATTACAACGCGTTGGATGAAAGGGCGTCTGATCGGCGTGTCGCACGCCCATCCGGCGGACAGCGCGCGGCACGCGATTTGCGCCGTGTCGATACCCGCCGGCCATGCCGGCCCCACGAAAGGAGGTCACGATGAAGGTATTCCCGCTGCAAGCCCGCGCACCGCGCTTTCGCCGTCGTCCCGCGACGCGCCTCGGCATGGCGGTCGCGATCGCCGCGGCCGTCGCGTGCACGGCCGTCGCGCCGAACGTGTTCGCCGCCGGCGACGACGGCGCATCGTCATCCATGTCGTCGTCGACGCATACGAGCACCGGCGCGAAGATCCGCGACGCGACCATCACGACCAAGGCCAAGGCCGAACTGGTCGGCACGAGCGGCCTGTCGGCCGGCGACATTCACGTGAAGACGCGTCACGGCATCGTGATGCTCACCGGCAGCGTGCCGGACGAACAGCAGCGCACGCAGGCGGTGAGTGTCGTCAAGCAGATCGAGGGCGTGCAGGACGTGCGCGACCAGTTGACCATCCGCCCGAAATAACCGCGGCCCCGTGAAAGGAGTCCACTGATGAAGTGCATGCTCAAACCGGTCGGCGAGCAGACGATCGTGATCACGGGCGCCACCAGCGGCATCGGCCTCGTCACCGCGCGCAAGGCGGCACGGCGCGGGGCGAAGCTGGTGCTGTTCGCGCGCAACGAGGACGCGCTGAACACGCTGTGCGAGGAAATTCGCCAGCATGGCGGCCTCGCGGTGCCGGTCGCCGGCGACGTCGGCAATGTCGAGGATCTGCAGCGCGCGGCCGCGAAGGCGGCCGATACCTATGGCGGCTTCGACACGTGGGTCAACAACGCGGGCGTGTCGATCTTCGGCACGGCGGCCGCGGTGCCGCTCGAGGATCAGCGCCGGCTGTTCGACACCAACTACTGGGGCGTCGTGCATGGCTCGCTCGTCGCTTCGGATCATTTCCGCCGCAAGAACGATTTCCACGGCGGCGCGATCATCAACATGGGCAGCGAGGCATCCGACGCGCCGCTGCCGCTGCAAAGCGCGTACACCGCATCGAAGCACGCGGTGAAGGGCTTCACCGATTCGCTGCGGCTCGAGCTGGAGTCGGATCACCTGCCGGTGTCCGTCACGCTGATCAAGCCGGCCGCGATCGACACGATGTTCGTGATGCACGCGAAGAACTACATGAACGTCGAGGCGAAGCTGCCGCCGCCGATCTACGACCCGGAGCTCGTCGCCGACGCGATCCTGTACGCGGCCGCGCATCCGCGCCGCACGCTGTTCGTCGGCGGCGCCGCGAAGTTTACGTCGGCCAGCGCGTACCACGCGCCGCGGCTGTTCGATCGCGTCGCGGCCACGCTGTTCTCGCGCGGCCAGCGCACGGTGCGCCCGGCGCGCCCGCGTGACGACAACGCGCTGTACGAGTCGCGCCACGTGTTGCACGAGCGCGAAGGGATGGAGGGCCACGTGCTGCGCGGCTGCGCGTACAACGCGGTGGTGCAGCGGCCGAAGGTGGCCGGCGCGATCGCGCTGGGCGCGGCGGCGCTGGCGGTTGCCGCATTGGCGCGCGCGCGCCGCGCGCCGACCTGATCGCGCGCCTTTCCGTTATTTCATCTGAAGGAGGTTTTCATGTCATCCCGACAACATACGGGCCACGAGTACAGCCACTCGCGCGCGCACGAAGGCGAGCGGGTGCAGCAGGACCACGACAAGGGCGGCCATCAGACGGGGCACGGCAAGGCGCCCAGCCCCGTCGACGTGCAGAAGGCGCTGAAGGGGATGGACTATCCGGCGAGCAAGTCGGACATCGTCGAGTGCGCGGAACGCTCGAACGCGGATCCGGGCGTGCTCGACATGCTGCGAAAGATCCCCGATCGCGAATACGGCACGCCCGCGTCGGTCTCGAAGGAACTCGGGCGGCTGATGTGAGCGCTGCCGCGTTACGCCGTGCGCGCCGTCGCGTGCACGGCGCGTCACCAGCACCGTTACCCACACCGTCACCGTGACGAGGAGGAGCATGAGCATGGCGATGATCGTCGCAGGCCGCTTCACGACGTTCGATGAAGCGGAAGGTGGGGCGCGCCACCTGTACGAGCGCGCGTTCGGCCCGGACGACGTGTCGATCTTCTTCCTGAACCCGGGCGGCCAGCACGCGCGCTTTCCGATCGGCGGCGACGTGTATGCCGATACGGCCGCGAAGCCGGGCGGGCGCGGCGCGATGGTCGGCGCGCTGCGCGGGCTGGCGATCGGCGCGGTCGTCGGGATGATCGTCTATGCGATCGGCGTGCACTACTGGTTCGTGCCGGCCGCGGGCGCACTCGCCGGCGCGTATCTCGGCGCGTTCGGCGGCGCGCTCGGCCGGATGCGCGGCCAGCAGGCCGAAGGCAAGGGCACGCTCGCGCACACCGAAACCGGCGTGATCCTGGCCGCGCGCGTGACGGCGACGACCGCCGCCGCCGCCGAAGACGTGCTGCGCGCGACCGGCGCGCAATCGATCGAGCGCGTCGAAGGCGACTGGCAGGACGGCCAGTGGCGCGACTTCGATCCGGTGCGCCGGCCGGACGGCACCACGCAGGGCGCGCCGCATTGAGCAGGTCGTTTCTGCACGTGCTTGCAATGCGGTGTGACGCTCGGGCCCTGTCACCCTGCCCGGGCCGGCGTGCCGGACGTGGCACGCCGATTGCGACACGTGTCGCCGACACCCGTTCAAGGAGGAACCCATGACCACGGCAAAGACCCCGCCGCCCCAGAAGCAGACGCAGCAGCCGGGCAGCGAGCGGGACATGCATCCGAAGCCGCGCGACGAAGCGGCCGATTACGTCGGCAGCGGCAAGCTGGCCGGCAAGGTCGCGCTCGTGACCGGCGGCGACAGCGGCATCGGCCGCGCGGTCGCGATCGGTTTCGCGAAGGAGGGCGCGGACGTCGCGATCGTCTACCTGAACGAATCGGACGATGCCGCGCATACCAAGCAACTGATCGAGCAGGCGGGCCGGCGCTGCGAGGCGATCGCCTGCGACATCGGCGAGCGCCGCCAGGCGCGCGACGCCGTGGCGCGCACCGTCGAAAAGCTCGGCCGGCTCGACGTGCTCGTGAACAACGCGGGCGAACAGCATCCGCAACCCGGTATCGAGGACGTGACGGAGGAACAGCTCGAGCGCACGTTCCGCACCAACGTGTACGGGATGATCTTCTGCACGCAGGCGGCGCTTCAGCACATGAAGCCCGGTGGACGCATCGTCAACACCGCGTCGGTCACCGCGTATCACGGCAGCCCGAAGCTGCTCGACTACTCGGCGACCAAGGGCGCGATCGTCGCGTTCACGCGTTCGCTATCGATCGAATTGGCCGAGCGCGACATTCGCGTGAACGCCGTCGCGCCGGGGCCGATCTGGACGCCGCTGATCCCGTCGACCTTCAGCGCCGACGAAGTCGCGAAGTTCGGCTCGAACGTGCCGCTGAAGCGGCCGGGGCAGCCCGACGAGCTGATCGGCTGCTACGTGCTGCTCGCATCGGAAGGCGCGAGCTACATGACCGGACAGACATTGCATCCGAACGGCGGCTCGATCGTCGGCGGCTGACGGCTCCCCCCACACAAGGAGAAAGCGCATGAAGCAACCCAACTGGACGATCGCGGCGCTCGCCGCGGGCGTGCTCGCCGTGTCGGGACTCGCGCACGCACAGATGCCGAGCGAGCCGCCCGCATCGAATTCGCATGTGCCGGGCGGCGTGATCAACCCGTCGTCGGGCGCCGCCACGGGCGACGCCGGCATGGCGAAGGCGCCGCAGGGCGGCGACGCGGAATTCATCGACAAGGCCGCGATGGCCGGCAAGGCCGAGGTGCAGGCGAGCCAGCTCGCGTTGAAGCAGGCGCAGTCGGCCGACGTGCGCGCATTCGCGAAACGCATGGTGGCCGATCACAGCAAGGCGAACGCGAAGCTCACCCAGATCGCCGCGCGCAAGGGCATGAAGCCGCAGGTCGAGCAGATCTCGGATCCGGACGTCGAGGCGCTGCGCGGCAAGAGCGGCCACGACTTCGACACCGCGTATGTCGCGGCGGCCGGCCCCGACGCGCACCGCAAGGCGGTCGCGCTGTTCGAAGGCGAGGCGCGCGACGGCAAGGACGCGCAGCTGCGCGCATTCGCGAAAGCCACGCTGCCGACGCTCAAGCATCACCTGAGCATGGCGGAGGCGCTCCAACGCAAGGTGGGCGCGCAGTAACGCGCGCCCGGTTCAACCCCAGGGCCGCGTGGGCGGCCCGCATTTTCGGAGAAGCAGTCATGGCCCAACGGCAATCGAAGCACGAAGGCATCCTCGAACTGCTCTGTCAGGCATACGAGACCGAGCTTGGCGGGGCGAAGATCTACGAGGCCGCGATCAAGTGCGCGACCGACGCGGACCTGCACAAGGAATGGGAGAAGTACCACCGCGAGACGATGCATCACCAGGAGGTGCTGCGCAAGCTGTTCGAAACGCTCGGTCTCGATCCGGACACGCAGTCGCCGGGGCGTGCCGCGGTGGCGGCGACCGGCAAGTCGCTGGTCCAGGTGATCGAGCAGGCGAAGAAGCAGGCCGATCCAGCGGTCGCGCAGGTCGTCGCGGCCGAATGCGTGGTGCTCGCCGAAACCAAGGATCACCTGAATTGGGAGCTGATCGGCTATGCGGCTGACCAGTTGCGTGACAGCGACGCGGCGAAGGCGCTGAAGGCCGCGCACGACGAGGTCGAGGCCGACGAGGACCATCACCTGTATCACACCCGCGGCTGGGCGCGCGAGATGTGGATCGAGTCGATGGGCTTCAAGGCCGTGCTGCCGCCGCCGGAGGAAGTGAAGAAGGTGGAATCGGCGGCCGATGCGGCGCGTGCCGAACGTTCGCGCGGCAAGATGATGTAACCGCGCGGGGCCGGCAACCGGGCTGTGCCGCACGTGCGGCCGCCCGGTTGGCCGGCTTTTTTTCTCTGTGTTCTCACTTTCCCGTTTCCGCTTCAATGGTTGCGCACGCAACCGAATCCAATCGCATCGTCACGCTCGGCTCAGTTCAGCTCAGCTCAGCATGTCCACGGTCATCAGGACCACCGACGCCACCATCAGCGTGACTGCGAGCCATCCGAACAGTTTCGACACGATCCCGCTGCCCGGCTGCCCGGCCGCGTCGCGCCGCTGCGACAGCAGCATCACCAGCACGAGCATCGGCACCGCCGCGATGCCGTTGAGCACCGCGCTCCAGTACAGCGCCTTGATCGGATTGACCGGACTGAAACAGATCGCGATGCCGACGAGCACGCAAGCCGCCAGCACCGAGTAGAACGCGGGCGCGCGCCGCACCGGCTCGTTCAGGCCTTCGCGGAACCGCCAGGCCTCCGCGCAGCCGTACGCGGCGCTGCCCGCGAATGCGGGGATCGCGAGCAGCCCGCAGCCGACGATGCCGAACGCGAACACGAGGAACGCCGCTTCGCCGGCGATCGGGCGCAGCGCCTCGGCGGCCTGCGCGGTGGAGCCGATGTCGTGCTTGCCGTGTGTGAAGAACACCGCCGCGCCGATCACCATGATGCAGAACGACACCGCGTTGGTCACGATCATCCCGGTCCAGGTATCGAACGTGATGCGCCGTTCGGTTTCGCGGCGCGCGCCGGGCGCGCACGCGGTGTCGCCGTTGCGGCGCTCGGCCTGGGTTTCCTCCACTTCGAGCGCGGCCTGCCACACGAACAGGTACGGGCTCAGCGTCGTGCCGAGCACCGCGACCGCGGTCGTCGCGTATTCGTGCGTGAACGCGACATGCGGCAGCACGAGCGCGTGCAGCAGGTTGCGCCATTCGATGTGCACGAAGCCGAGTTCGAGCACGTACGCGAGCAGGCCGAGCGTCATCCATTTCAGCCAGCGCGCGTAGCGCTCGTAGGACAGCAGCACCTGCAGCGCGAGCGACCCGAGGCCGTAGACGGGCGCATACCAGTAGCTGCGCCCGCCGGCGACGAGCGCGGTCGCGTCGCCCATCGCGGCGAGATCAGCGCCGACGTTGATCACGTTGACGATCACGATCATCACGATCAGCCCTTTGGCGAGCCGGTCGGAGAACTGCTTGCGGATGCCCGCGACGAGGCCTTCGCGATTGGTGCGTCCGATGAACGCCGACGCGAGCTGCACGGCCACCATCATCGGCAGCGCGACGATGGTCATCCACAGCATGTGGAAGCCGAACTGGCTGCCGGCCTGCGCATAGACCGCGATGTTGCTCGGGTCGGCGTCGGACGCGCCCGCGAGCAGGCCGGGGCCGAGCCGGCGGTACCAGGGCTTCGCGGCGGGGGCGGCAGGGGCAGCGGCGGCGGTACCGGCAGCGGTACCAGCATCGGCAGCGGTACCAGCATCGGCAGCGGCACCAGCATCGGCAGCGGTACCAGCATCGGCAGCGGCACCAGCATTGGCACCGGCGCCAGCATCGGCACCGGCACCGGCAGCGGCACCGGCAGCGGCACCCGCACCCGCACCCGCACCCGCACCCGCACCCGCACCCGCACCAGCACCAGCACCAGGACCAGCACCAGGACCAGCGCCAGCACCGGCCTCGCGCGACGCGTCGTCGCCGCGCAGATCGTTCATTCGGCGTCTCCCCGAGCGCCGTGCGTGCCGCCGCTGCCGCGCGCGAGGCGCGACGCGGTGCGCAGCGCGTCGACGAGCGTCCGGTAAGCCTGCTCGCGCGAATCGGCGCCGCGCGTGCGCAGCACGTAGGACGGGTGATAGGTCGCGACGACGAGACAGCCGTCGGGCGAGCGCACGGGCTGGCGCGTGCGCTCCAGCGTCGCGTTGTTGTCCTGCAGCACGGCCCGCAGCGCCGTAGCGCCGAGCGCGACGATCACGCGCGGGCCCAGCGCGGCGAGCTCGCGCTCGAGCCAGTAATGGCACGCGGCGACCTCGCGCTGCGCGGGCGTCTTGTGCATTCGCCGCTTGCCGCGCGGCTCCCACTTGAAGTGCTTGACCGCATTGGTCACGTACACGCTCGCGCGCTCGATGCCCGCTTCGTCGAGCGCGCGGTCGAGCATGCGGCCCGCCGCGCCGACGAACGGGATGCCCGTGCGGTCTTCCTGGTCACCCGGCTGCTCGCCGACCAGCATGATGCGCGCGTCCGTGGGCCCCGCGCCGGGCACCGGCTGCGTCGCGTGTTCCCATAGCCCGCAGCGACGGCACGCGTCGAGCGTGGCCGGCGCTTGGTCGTGGGGCGCGGCGGGCTTCGCGGGCGCGTGGCGCGTCATGCGCGGCCTCCCGCGCAGGCCGGCGCCGCACCTGTGTCACGGTGCGTTGGCCGGCGGGCTGCAGGCGGATTGAAGTTCCTACCGGGTCGGAACAGCGGCGGTGCGCGCATCGACGGCTCCCATATCGACGATTTCGACCATTTGCAGCAACCGGCATGCCCCGTGCAGGCGATCGCGCCAATATGGGCGCGCAGTTTGCGCCGGGGCCGTGTCCGATCACAGGGAGAAACGCGATGCAAATCCTCTCCGGCGACGATCCGGCCGCCGACGACGTGCTGCTGTGGCGCCCATCCGATAGCGTGCCGCGCCGGCTGCGCCGCGTGCTGGTCGTCGACGACTATCGCGACGCGGCCGATGCGCTGCGATTGCTGCTCCAGGCGCGCGGCTTCGAATGCCGCGTCGCGGACGATCCGTTCGCCGTCTGTGATCTCGCGCGCGACTGGCAGCCGTTCGCGATCGTGCTGGACATCGCGATGCCGGGCCTCGACGGCCTGCAACTCGCGAAGCGGCTGCGCGGCGACCCGCACACCGCCGACATGCTGCTTATCGCATGCACCGCATTCGCGTCGCAGAGCGATCGCGAGCGTGCGCGCGAAGCCGGCTTCGACGCGCATTGTGCGAAGCCGCTGACGCCGCACCGGCTGCTGCGTTATCTGGACGCCGCCTACGGCGGCGCGCGGCAGGACGCGGGCGTTACACGGGGTGTGTAAAAAAACCGCGACGGCCGGCTGCGGCCGTCACGTGCGGGCGGCGGCCTCGGCGCGCAGCGCGGCCCGCGACGGCGCGCTGGGCCCGTCACGCGGGGCCGGCGGCCTCGGCGCGCAACGCGGCCCGCGCCGCCAGCGCGGCGAGTACGCCGGCGGCAACGAGCAGGCCCGCGCTCAGCCCGAACGTCGCGCGATAACCGTGCAGGTCGAACAGCACGCCGCCGGCCGTCGCACCGAGCGCGATCGCGAGCTGCACGACCGCCACCATCAGGCCGCCGCCGGCTTCCGCGTCGCGCGGCAGCGCACGGGCCAGCCACGTCCACCAACCGACGGGCGCCGCGGTGCCGAGCAGCCCCCAGACCGCCAGCAGCGCGGCGGTCGCGCCGATCGAGTGGCCGAACGCGATCAGCGCGATGGCGACCGCCGCCATCAGGCCGGGGATGACGATCAACGTCCGGTACAGCCCGCGTTGCAGGAATGTGCCGATCAGGATCGTCCCCGCGAACCCCGCGACGCCGATCACGAGCAGCAGCACCGACAACCCGGCGGCGCCCGCGTGCGTCACGGCTTCGAGGAACGGCCGCAAGTACGTGAACAGCGTGAACTGCCCCATGAAAAAGACGCTGACCGCCGTCATGCCGAGCGCGACCGGCGCGCTCGCCAGCAGCGCGAACGCGCGGCCGGGCGAGGCGCTGCCGTGCGTGGCGTGCATGCGCGGCAGGCTCGCGAGCTTCCAGCCGAACGCGATCGCGGCGACCGGCACGACGCAGAAGAACGCCCATCGCCAGCCGACGATGCCGCCGAGGAAGCTGCCGAGCGGCGCGGCGACGACGGTGGCCAGCGCGTTGCCGCCATTCACGATCGCCAGCGCGCGCGGCACCTGCCGGTCCGGCACGAGGCGCATCGCGGTGGCCGCCGACATCGACCAGAACCCGCCGATGGCGACGCCGATCAGCGCGCGCCCCGCAATGAACGCCAGATAGTTCGGCGCGAATGCGACGACCGTGCCGGACACGATCATCAGCAGCGTCAGCGACAGCAGCACCCGCTTGCGGTCGCGCCGGCCGGCCAGCGACGAGATGAACAGGCTCGTGAGCAGCGCGAACGCGCCCGATACGGAGATCGCCTGGCCCGCCTGTCCTTCGCTGATCCGCAGATCGTGCGCGATCGGCGTCAGCAGGCTGACCGGCATGAATTCGGATGCGACGAGCGCGAACGCGCCGAGCGCCATCGCGAGGACGGCGCCCCACGCGGCGGCGCGAACGGGCGCGGGCCCGCGATCGGAAGGGGAAACGGCTTGCATCGTGGAATCGGGAAGAGTGCGGATCGGTGGCGTCGGCGATGGGCGCGTCAGTCGCAATGCGCGACGACCGCCGTGCCGCGATCGGCCAACGACGTGCGGCCGTCGGTATCGCGCGCCGCCATCACGCGAGTGGACGCCACCCGCGCATCGTCGACCCACGTGCGCGGATTGGCGCGCGCCGGATTGAAGCCGGCGGCTTCGTAGCGAATCATGTCCTCGCGCACCTGCTCGCGCGTCAGGCCCTGCGCATGGGCGAGCAACGGAGCGGAAACGGCAAGCGCGGCGACGAAGAGACGAAGAAGGGATTTCATGGGATGGACTCCGGGAAGAATGCGTGGAAGCTTCCCGAAGCCGGCAGCGGCCGCACGGGAGCCTGAACGCTTCGCAGTCTATCGGCCCGCGCCCGATCGATTAAGTAGCGCGGCACGCTTGGACTTATAAGCTGCGCCGATGAATCGACCGAGGCCGCGGCGGGCGGCACGGGCCGGTGTCGGTGCTAGGATGGGCGTCCGTTTCGACAGGAGCCGCCCGACATGCCGCGCGAAAACCTCAACGATCTGCTCGTGTTTCTGGCCGTGGCGCGCGACCGGAGCTTCACGCGCGCGGCGGCTCGGCTCGGCGTGTCGCAATCGGCGCTGAGCCAGACGGTCCGCGATCTCGAGACGCGCCTCGGCGTGCGGCTGCTGACGCGCACGACGCGCAGCGTGTCGACGACCGAAGCGGGCGAGGAACTGTTTCAGGCCGTCGCGCCGCGCATCGACGAGATCGAGATGAAGCTCGCCGCGGTGGCCGATTTCCGCGACAAGCCGGCCGGCGTCGTGCGGATCACGGCCACCGAGCATCCGATCGACACGATCATCTGGCCGAAGCTCAGGCGCGTGCTGCCCGATTACCCCGACATCCGCGTCGAGCTGTCGGTCGACTACGGGCTGGCGAACATCGTCGAGGAGCGCTACGACATCGGCGTGCGCTACGGCGACCAGGTCGCGAAGGACATGATCGCGGTGCGCATCAGCCCGGACATCCGGATGACGATGGTCGCGTCGCCGGCGTATCTCGACGGCCGCAAGCCGCCAAAGACGCCGCAGGACCTGCTCGATCACGACTGCGTGACGCTGCGGCTCGCGACCGCGAAGGGCATCTATGCGTGGGAGCTGAAGAAGGGCAGGAACGAGATCCAGGCGCGCGTGAGCGGCCGCATCACGTGCAATACGCAGCCGCATATGGTCCAGGCGGCGCTCGACGGATTCGGCATTGCGTTCGTCACCGAGGACATCGTGCTCGACCACGTGCGCAGCGGGCAGCTGCGGATCGTGATGCCGGACTGGTGCCCGGTGTTTCCCGGCTATCACGCGTACTATCCGAGCCGCCGCCAAGCCTCGCGCGCATTCTCGATCGTGATCGATGCGTTGCGGCATCGCGCATAGCGGGATGGTGTGGGTCGGTTTTGCCCGGATCATGCACAATACGCGGCAACTGAGATGGGGAGACGGCCCGTGGGAATCAACTTCGATCTGACCGACTTGCAGGCGTTTCGCGCGGTGGTGGAGCTGGGCAGCTTCCGGAAGGCCGCCGACGCGATCAGCATTTCGCAACCCGCGTTGAGTCGGCGGATCGACAAACTCGAGGAAGCGCTCGGCGTGCGCCTGTTCGAGCGCACCACGCGCAGCGTCACGCTGACCACCGTCGGGCGCGTGTTCGCGCCGAGCGCCGAGCAACTGCTGGACGATCTCGACGTCGCGCTGCTCGGCATCCGCGACGTGTCGTCGAGCCGCCTCGGTCATGTGACCATCGCGTGCGTGCCGTCGGTGGCGTACTACTTCTTGCCCAACGTGATCGCGAGCTATCATCGCCGCTTTCCGCGCATCCGCGTCAAGCTGCTGGATGCCGGCGCGAACGAGGTGTTGAGCGCCGTGATCAGCGGCGAGGCCGATTTCGGCGTGAGCTTCATGGGCAGCCAGGAGCCCGAGATCGACTTCAAGCTGCTGCTGCAGGAGCGCTTCGTCGCCGCGTGCCGGCGCGACCATCCGCTCGCGCGCAAGAAGCGCGTGACCTGGAACGAGCTTTACGAGTACGAGTATGTGTCGGTGGACAAGACGTCCGGCAACCGCCTGTTGCTCGACCAGGCGCTGACGACCGTCGCGCCGCGTGCGCCGAGCGTATGCGAGACGCGCCACGTGACGACGCTGCTCGGCTTGGTCGAAGCCGGCCTCGGCGTGGCCGCGGTGCCGTCGATGGCGATGCCCGGACACGACCATCCGCTGCTCACGAGCGTGCCGCTCGTCGAACCTGTGGTGAAGCGCCGGGTCGGCATCGTGAAACGGCGCGGGCGCCCGCTGACGCCGGCCGCGGAGGAGTTTCACCGCGCGATCGTCGACGCCAAACGTGCGGGCGCCGGCACCGGCGCCGCACGCAGCGACGGATCGACGTGACGAATACAAAATATCCGATGAATACAACAGGAACATCGAGGAAGACAGCATCGTGAGGTGGGCAAGACCGCTTCGTTCGCTCTACGTGCAGGTTCTGCTCGCGATGGTGCTCGGCGTGGGCGTCGGGCACTTCTGGCCGTCGGTGGGCGCGATGCTCAAGCCGCTCAGCGATGCATTCGTCGGCCTCGTGCGGATGATGATCGCGCCGATCGTGTTCTGCACGATCGTCTCCGGCATCACGTCGCTGGCGAACGGCAAAGCCATCGGGCGCACGATCGTCCGCGCGCTGGTGCTGTTCTATCTGCTGACCGCCGTCGCGCTCGCGTTCGGCCTCGTCACCGCGTTCGTGCTGCGGCCCGGCGCCGGCATGCACGTCGACGTCCGCCATCTCGACGCGAGCATCCTCGCGCAATATGCACCGCACGCGCAACCGCACGGGCTCGTCGAATTCGCGTTGAGCGTGATCCCCGATACGATGCTCGGCGCGTTCCAGAAGGGCGAGGTGCTGCCCGTGCTGCTGCTGTCGCTGCTGTTCGGTTTTTCGCTGAATGCGTATCCGCAGGCCGGTCGGCCCGTGCTCGCGCTGATCGACGGCGTCGCGCAGGTCGTCTTCCGCGTGCTCGCGATGGTCATGCGGCTCGCGCCGCTCGGCGCATTCGGCGCGATGGCGTTCACGGTGGGACGCTTCGGCATCGGTTCGGTCGGCTCGCTCGCGCGGCTGATGGTGGCGTTCTACGTGGCCTGCGTGCTGTTCGTCGCGCTGGTGCTCGCGCCGCTCGCGCGGCTGCACGGCTTCGCGTTGTGGCGGCTGTTGCGCTACCTGCGCGAGGAGTTGCTGATCGTGCTCGCGACGTCGTCCACGGAGCCGGTGTTGCCGCGGCTGATCGTCAAGCTGGAGTCGCTCGGTTGCGACAAGGGCGTGGTCGGCCTCGTGCTGCCGGCCGGCTACTCGTTCAACCTGGACGGCACCGCGATCTACCTGACGCTCGCGGCGCTGTTCATCGCGCAGGCGTGCGACGTGCCGCTTTCCGCGCCGCAAATCGCGGCGATGCTGGCCGTGATGCTGTTGACGTCGAAGGGCGCGGCAGGCGTGTCCGGCAGCGGACTCGTCGCGCTCGTCGCGACGCTCGCCGTGATGCCCGATCTGCCCGTGGCCGGCGTCGCGCTATTGGTGGGCATCGATCGCTTCATGTCGGAGGCGCGTGCGCTGACGAGCGTGATCAGCAACGCGTGTGCGGTGATCTTCGTGTCGACGTGGGAAGGGGCGTGCGATCGCGCGCGTCTTGCGCGGATGCTGAGCGCGGCCGGGCACGCGGGCCCGAACGGCGCCGACGATGCCGACGCCGATACCGCGCGTGACGGGAAGGCGGTCTGACGCACGCCTTCCCTTTGGTGCGGGCTCAGTGTGCGGAGACGGAATCCAGCCCGGTCGATTTCACTTCCGACTGCACGTCGGGCGACGCGAGATAGTCGAGCAGCGCCTTCGCTTCCTTCGGATGTTGCGCGCCGACGGGGATGCCGGCGGCGAAACGCGTGACCGACTGCAGCGATTCGGGAATCTTGCCGACGAAGGTCGCGCCTTTAACCGGCAGCAGTTCGCTGACCTGCTGGAAGCCGATTTCGTAGTCGCCGTTCGCGACCACGGACGCAACCGGAATCCGCGGGACCATCTTCGCCTTCGCTTTCACCTGATCCTCGATGCCGAGCTTCTTGAACAGTTCCCGCTCGATGTACACGCCGCTCGCGCTGTCCGAATAGGCGATCGACTTCGCGTGCAGCAGCACCTGCTTCAGCGCGTCGGGCGAGCTGATGTCGGGTTTCGCCGCGCCGTCGCGCACGACCATGCCGATGCGCGAATCGGCCAGCTCGACGCGCGATCCGGCGATCACCTTGCCTTGCTTGATCAGATCGTCGAGCGCGTAGCCGACCATGATCACCGCGTCGGCGGGCTCGCCGCGCGCGAGCCGGTTCGGAATCGCTTCGGGCGACTTACCCATCGACGGGCCGAGCGCGGTGGCGAGCGTGTTGCCCGTGCCGGACGCGAACTGCGGGCCGAGCAGCTTGTAGGCGGCCGTGAAGCCGCCCGAGCTCATCACGTGCAGGTCGGCGGCCTGCACGTTCGCGCTCACCGCGGTGGTGGCGACGAGCGCGGTCGCGCACAGTTTCAGAAGCAGGTTTTTCATCGTCATGGTCGTTGTCATGGTCCGGGTCGTACGAAGTCGGGGCAGGTCGTTCGGCATCACGCGTCAGTGCGCGGGCGTGAGCGTCGCCGCGTGCCGGCGATAGAGCGCGAACGTCGCAAGCAGCGCGCACGCCGCGGCAAGGCTCATCCAGTAGCCCGGTGCGGCCTTGTCGCCGGTCATGTGGATGAGCGCGGTCGAGATGGCGGGCGTGAAGCCGCCGAACACGGCCGTCGCGAGGCTGTAGGCGAGCGAGAAGCCTGCAACGCGCACTTCCACCGGCATCACTTCCGTGAGCGCGACGACCATCGCGCCGTTGTAGATCCCGTACATGAACGACAGCCACAGCAGCACGAGCAGCATGTTGACGAACGACGGCGCATGAGCGAGCAGCGACAGCGCGGGATAGGCGGTCGCGATCGCGAGCACCGTCATGCCGACGAGCAGCGGCCGGCGGCCGATGCGATCGGACAGCGCGCCGCCGATCGGCAGCCAGACGAAGTTCGACAGGCCGACGCACAGCGTGACGAGCAGGCTGTCGGCGGTGCTCAGGTGCAAGACGGTCTTGCCGAAGGTCGGTGCATAGACCGTGATCAGATAGAAGCTGGTCGTGGTCATCGCGACCAGCATCATGCCGGCGACCACGACGCGCCAGTTCTGCATCAGCGTGGTGAAGACTTCCTTCATGCTCGGGCGATGCCGGCGTGCCTTGAACTCCTGCGTTTCCTCCAGTTTGCGGCGCAGCATGAAGATGAACGGCACGATCATGCAGCCGACGAAGAACGGCACGCGCCAGCCCCAGGCGGCGATGGCTGACGCGCTGAGCCAGTGATTGAGCGCGAAGCCGAGAGCCGCCGCGACGACGATCGCGACCTGCTGGCTGGCGGACTGCCAGCTCGTGAAGAAGCCCTTGCGGCCGGGCGTGGCCATCTCGGCCAGATAGACCGACACGCCGCCCAGCTCGGCTCCCGCCGAAAAGCCCTGCAACAGGCGCCCGAGCAGCACGAGTGCCGGCGCGAGCAGGCCGATCGTCGCGTAGCCCGGCACGAACGCGATCAGGATGGTGCCGCTCGCCATGATCGCCAGCGTGACGATGAGGCCCTTGCGGCGGCCGACATCGTCGATGTACGCGCCCAGCACGATCGCACCCAGCGGCCGCATCAGGAAGCCGGCGCCGAACACGGCGAACGTCATCATCAGGGACGCGAACTCGCTCGCGGCGGGAAAGAACACGGCCGCGATCTGGGTGGCGTAGAAGCCGAACAGGAAGAAGTCGAACTGCTCGAGGAAGTTGCCGGCCGTTACGCGGAATACCGCGGCGGCCTTCGAACGTCCGGTCGGAAGGCTGGGCGAGGGGTGCATCTGGGTGTCTCCAGTGAATCGGGAAAATGCGCGGGGAGCGGTTGATTGTCGTTTTCGCCATGTTCGCCCGGAGACGGGGAAACGATAAGTGCGATTTTTGGAAGGATTGATGTTGTTTGGTTATCAATGAATGGCGGAGTTGGTTGGCTCCGGCCGTCAGCGCAATTCAGCGAAAAAGCTCGAGAAACGCACAAAAAAAGCCCCGCATCGAGCGGGGCTCCGTCGGCTAACTCACCGGCAAATCGTAAGCCGTTTTAATGCGTGCCGCGCGTACGCGGATCGTTGAGGTCTTCGGTCGGATCGGTCAGCCCGAGCTCATCGCCGGCGCTCCAGTACGGCGTGCTGCCGTAGTACTCGTGCAGCGGCCCGGCCCATTGCGGGTCGGCCATCGCCGGCCAGTGATCCTTGTCGAAGCCCGGTGCGTTCTTGATCCGCTCTGACGACACCGACAGCAGGAAGCATTTGCGTTCGGTATCGAGCGTCAGCGCGCTCCATGGAATCGCGAGCAGCTTGTCGCCGATGCCGAGCAGGCCGCCGCTCGAGAGCACCGCATACGCGATGCGGCCCGAGCGCACGTCGAGCATGATGTCCTTGATCTTGCCGACGTCGTCGCCATCGGTCGTATAGACCTTGTCGCCTTCCAGCGTGTCGGCCGCCATCACGTCCGGGCCGGGGCCCTCCGCCGTCGCGGCGCCCTTGCCGATGATGCGGGTCCGTCCTTGATCGGGAGTCTGCATGGTTGTCCTCCTGGCTGCATGGGGCGCGACCGTGCCCGGGATGGGCCCTCCGGGTCGCGCGGGTTATCGGGCGAGGCGAGGATCGCCCCGTCACGTCCGCTTCGGTTGCGACACGCCTTCGAGCGTGTTCGCGACTTCGTCACGTATCGGGCCGGCCGTGCGCGTCGCGATGTCCGCGAGCGACAGCATGCCGACCAGACGCTGGTCGTGATCCACGACCGGCAGGCGGCGCAACTGCGCGTCCGCCATGTAATGCTGGATTTCGTCCAGCGGATCGTCCTCGAAACACCATTCGATCGGGCCCGACGCGACTTCATGAATCCGCGTTTCCGGTGGCTTGCCGACCGAGATCGCGCGCACCGTGAGGTCGCGGTCCGTGACCATCCCGACCAGCCGGTTGTTGTCGCACACGGGCAGCGCGCCGATGTCGTAGCGCTCCATCAGTTGCGCGGCGTGGCGGATCGAGTCGGTCGGCGCGATATGCACGACGTCCTGCGACATGATTTCGTTGACGCGATGCATCAGGTCCTCCTTCCAGGTTGAAGCGGGGCCATTCGATTCAGCAAGCGGCGTGCCGCGACGCGCGCGGCCACCGCACCTTCCCGGCCGTCATCCGTCATTTGTCGCGACGTTTGGCCGGGTCTTGCCATGGGCCGTCGTCATGCGTGCCCGGCGGCGTGTCGGGTTCGATGCGCGTGACGCCGCCGGTCGCGGGCGGATCGCTGGCGGGAAACGTGTCCTCGAGCTGCTTGTCGATGTGCCGCTCGGAGTGGCGCGTTTTCGTCTGATCCTGATGCTTCAGCGGCGGCGACGTGTCGGGTTGCTCGTGCGCCGGCGCGTCGCGGCCGGACCGGGTCGAATCCTTCATGGCAAGCCTCCGTGTCGGTGACGATGAACCATTCAGCGCAACGGCCGTGCCCGCGGCGGGATGCGGCACGCGATTTGCCGCTTGGGCGGCGACGACGCGCGCGCGGCCCGATATGCCGCACATGCACACACGCACAGGAGGCACGATGACCAATCCCAAACAGCGACCAGGGGTGCGCTATGAAGTCAACGTATGCGGCGGCGGGTTCGATTCGGTGAAGAGCCATTTCAGCACGTGGAAACACGAGCCGCTGATCTACCGGCCCGATCGCAGGATGTTCGAAGGCAAGGCCGACGTGCGGCCGCTCGGCGACGAGACGTTCGGCTCGACTGAGCCGGCGCGGTTGGCCCTGCAGCGCGCGTGCGACCCGCACGATCCGTATGCGCTCGCCGCGCGGGTGCGCGACGACGGCCGCGAGCTGTGGCTCGTGATGGCCGCATACGAAGCGTAGCGACTCTCTTGAAAGAATTGCAGCGCGCGGTGTAGCGAATGCACGGCGCGGTCTGGGGCGGCATGCGCGCCCGGGCGGACGGTGCCGGACTGGACGGCACGCGGGGGGTACGCGGCCGGGACGCAGATGGCACGCAGCGGGCACGCGGCCGGGACGCAGAGGGTACGCAGCGGGCACGCGGCCGGGACGCAGAGGGTATGCAGAGGGTATGCAGAGGGCAGGCAGAGGACACGTGGACGGCGCGCAGATGGCACACGGCCGGCACGCGGACGGCACGTGGACGGCGCGCAGCGGGCACGCGGTGGCAGCCGCCCGGCACGCGGACGGCACGTGGACGGCATGCAGGCTCGCGGACACCACGCGAACGCCCCGCCCGGCATGCGGCTTGCGGATCACGAGTGCGTAGACCCTCGAGCGGCGTGCGCCCGCGCATCACCGGTCCGGGCCGTTGAGGAGCGACACGATCGAATGCCCATGAATCGACACCCCGCCCAGTCGTTGCACCGGCCCGAGCCGCCGCCGCCCGGCATCACGCCGGAGCCCGAGCCGCCCGAGCCGGATATCGTGCCGCCCGGCACGCCGGAACCGTTTCACGATCCCGAGGGCGACCCGCCGGTGCACCCGCCGCCGGAACGCGAGCCGCCGACCCGGGAGCCGCCGGTTCACGCGCTGCCGACGCGCGTGCCGCCGGCCGCGTTCACCCCATCCATGGAGGGCCCACGATGAGCATCAGCGTGAAACCCGGCATGCTGCGCGACATGGCCGAGACCCTCGGCCGCCATTTCGAGGCGCGCGCGATGCCGTTCCATGTCGAGGAGCAGCCGTCCGGCGCACTGCATTTCGGCTTTCGCGTCGACGGCCATCCGGCGTCGCTGACCGTCACCTTCGACGCCGACGCGTTCGCGGCGCTCGAACGGGCCGGCACCGACCGCCAACGCGGCGCACTGACGCGCGTCGCGGCCGAATTCGACACGATGATGGCGCGTCGCGCGCCGACCGCGTATGCGGGCGATTTCCATTTCAACCGGCTCTGAGCCGTGCCGCGATGGCCGGCCAGGGCCGCCGATTCCACGGAGGATTCCGATGAAGCCGATCCAGACGATACGCGTAGGCGCATGTGCGTTCGCCGCCGCGTGCGCGCTGGGCGCATGCACGCAACCGCAAACCTATGGCCCGCGCGGCGCACCGCCGGCGCCGCCGGGCGCGCATGGCGCGTCGCCGACCACGACCATGCCGGACGCGAATACCCGCTACGACACGCGTCCGTCGCCGCACAACACGATGCCCCCGGGCGCGACCGGCGGCGCGGCGGTCGACGTGCCGCAGCCGGGGCCGAACGGCGTGGAGGGCGACCGGCCGCTGCCGGGCACACCGCCGCTGATGCAGTACTGACCTGACGCGGTACGCATCGCCGGGCCGCCGCCGAAGCGACGAAGCACCGAAGCAACGCAGCAACGAAGCGACGAAGCGACGAAGCGACGAAGCGACGAAGCGACGAAGCAACGAAGCGACGAAGCAACGAAGCAACGAAGCAACGAAGCAACGAAGCAACGAAGCAACGAAGCAACGAAGCAACGAAGCAACGAAACGCCGAAGGGCGCGAGGTCCATCCATACACATTCCGCCCCGCGCGCGCCCTGCGCGAATTTCGTGCCCCCTAACTTCCCGGCGCTTGTAAAAAAGCGGCTCCGAAGCGCCCGGATCATGTGGTGCGAAGCGGCGAAAGCCTTGCCAGACGGCGGTTCGCCGCCCTGGCATGAAAGGTGCATGAATCCCTGCACGTGAATTTCGCACACAGTCAGGAGGGGCATCGATGTCCGTCACGCTTGCGCTCCAGATGCGACAGCATCTGGCACTCACACCGAGGCTGCAGCAATCGCTGCGTCTGCTGCAGCTGTCTTCGCTCGAATTCCAGCAGGAATTGCGGCAGGCGCTCGACTCGAATCCGTTTCTCGAAGATGGCCAGGGTGACGACGAAGCCGTCGCCGAGACCGACGCGCCAGACCATCCGGCAGAAGCCGCAGCGCCCGAGCCCGTGCCCGATGGCGATGACGTGCGGCCGCCGGACGGCGACGTGTCGTACACGGCCGCGCCGGCGCCGCGCACCACGGGCCGGCAGGGCGACGACGTCAGCGACCTGTCGCCCGGCGAATGGATGGCCGCCGAGCCGTCGCTGCACCAGCAACTGCACGACGCGCTGCGTCTCTATCCGCTGAACCGGCGCGATCGCGAGGCCGCGCGCATCGTGATCGACGCGCTCGACGAGGACGGCTACCTGCGTCAGGAGCTGTCCGAGCTGCTGGTCGCGGCCGATCCCGCGCTGCTGCTGTCGGAACAGGATCTCGGGGTTGCGTTGCGGCTCGTGCAGATGCTCGACCGCCCGGGGATCGCAGCACGCTCGCTGTCCGAATGCCTGCTGCTGCAGCTCGACGCGATTCCCGCCGGCACGCCGGCGCTCGCGGAAGCGAAGGTGATCGCGCGCGAACATCTCGAACGGCTCGCGCGGCGCGAGACCGCCGAGATTCAGCGGCGCGTCGGCTGCAGCCAGGCGACGATGCAGGCCGCGTGCTTACTGGTGCGCGGGCTCGATCCGCGCCCCGGCAATCACTACGGCAGCACGCGCGGCGACTATGTGGTGCCCGACGTGATCGTGCGCCAGGTGCGCGACGAATGGATCGTGACGATCAACCCGGCCGTGCTGCCGCGCGCGCGGCTGCATGAACGCTATGCGACGCTGTTCGCGCAGTCGAGCGGCGAGCGCGATTCGCCGCTCGGCCAGCAATTGCAGGAAGCGCGCTGGCTGATCCGCAACGTGCAGAAGCGCTTCGACACGATCCAGCGCGTCGGCGAATGCATCGTCGCGCGGCAGCGTGACTTCTTCCGCTACGGCGAGATCGCGATGAAGCCGCTCGTGCTGCGCGACATAGCGGAAGAGCTCGATCTGCACGAATCGACGGTGTCGCGTGCGACGGGCAACAAGTACATGGCCACGCCGCACGGCACGTTCGAGTTCAAGCACTTCTTCCCGCGCAAACTGGAAGCGGCCGGCAAGGGCGTGTGCTCGGCGTCGGCCGCGAAGGTGCTGATCCGCGACATGATCGCGGCCGAGCGCCATACCGACCCGCTGTCCGATGTCGCGCTCGCGCAGAACCTCGCGGGGCGCGGCATCCTTCTTGCTCGTCGTACGGTGACCAAGTATCGCCAGGCCATGAAGATCCCGCCGGCCGAATTGCGTCGGCGCGACGCCGCCTGACGATACCGTCCAAACCGCGCGCGGCCCGCGAATTGCGACCGTCGCGCGCGCCACCGAAAGGAGGAAATCATGCCAGCCAAATCCCAGGCCCAGCAGCGCGCGGCGGGGGCCGCCCTGTCGGCCAAGCGCGGTGACACGAAAATGAAGGATCTGAAGGCGCCGTCGAAGTCGATGGCCAAGTCGATGAGCGAGAAGGAGCTCGAGAAAATGGCTTCGACGCCGGCGCACGGCAAACCCAAGCACAAGCATTGATCGACGGCGACCCGCGCCGACGATCGTCGTTCTTCAGGACTCCAGGAGGAATTCATGCTGAGATATGCCATCATCTTCTTCGTCATCGCGATCATCGCGGCCGTGTTCGGCTTCGGCGGCATCGCGGCCGGTGCGGCCGAGATCGCGAAGATCCTGTTCTACATCTTCGTCGTGATCTTCCTGGTCACGTTGCTGCTGGGTGTCGTACGCCGATGACGGCCACCCCCGACCGTTCGCAGCGCATCGCGGAACTCGAGACTGCGCTCGCGAACGGCTTTCCATCGGAGTCGACCCTCGTCGTGCATACCGACGACGCATCGGGCCGGCTCACGATTCAGGTGTCATGGGTGCGGGTGCCGGCCGATGAAAACGCGCGTCAATGGCGCTGCGTGGTCGACCTGCGCTTCGATCCCGACGTGCTCACGCGCTATGCGTCGCTCGGCGCGGACGACCGGCTGCGCGTGCGCACCCGGCTGTGCGACCTCGCGCGGCGCGCGGTGGACGAACAAAAGCCGCGTGTCGAGGACGCCGAGATCGAATGCAACGTCGCGCTCGACGTGACGCGCGACGAGCTCGACAGCGCGTTGCGCGCGCCCTGACGCAGGCGCCGCAGCCTGCAGCGACACCGCAGGCGGGCCGCCGCGGCATACGCCGCGCGGCTCGCCCGTTTTACGTGCCGGCAGCCGTGTGCGCCGCTACGCGCCCGTACACGCCGCTCTTCACAGAACCGCAACCGAACCGATACGAGAGGACGCGCGCATGACCAATCCCCCGCAATCCGGCAATCCGACGCCCAATCCGCCGCAACCCGACAGCGCGAAGTCGCGCCAGCTCGACGAGAATCGGCTGCGGCCCGACGGCGAGGCGCTGCGCACCAACCAGGGCGTGCGCATCGCCGACAACCAGAACACGCTGCGCGGCGGTGCGCGCGGCCCGTCGCTGCTCGAAGACTTCATCATGCGCGAGAAGATCACGCACTTCGATCACGAACGGATTCCCGAACGGGTCGTGCACGCGCGCGGCTCGGCCGCGCACGGCGTGTTTCGCGTCTACGAGCCGATGGCCGACTACACGAAGGCCGCGTTCCTGCAGGACCCGGCCGCCGAAACGCCGGTGTACGTGCGCTTTTCCACCGTGCAGGGCCCGCGCGGCTCGGCCGACACGGTGCGCGACGTGCGCGGCTTCGCGGTGAAGTTCTATACCGAAGAGGGCAACTACGACCTGGTCGGCAACAACATGCCGGTGTTCTTCATCCAGGACGCGATCAAGTTTCCCGACTTCGTGCACGCGGTGAAGCCCGAGGCGCCGAACGAGATGCCGACCGGTGCGTCCGCGCACGACACGTTCTGGGATTTCGTATCCCTCGTGCCCGAAACCACGCATACGGTGCTGTGGCTGATGTCCGACCGCGCGCTGCCTGCGAGCTTCCGCGCGATGGACGGCTTCGGCGTGCACACGTTCCGCTTCGTGAACGCGGCCGGCGCCGAGCATTTCGTGAAGTTCCACTGGCGGCCCGTGAGCGGCGCGTATTCGCTGCTGTGGGACGAAGCGCAGCGCATCGCCGGCCACGACCCCGATTTCAACCGGCGCGACCTGTGGATGGCGATCGAGCGCGGCGACTATCCGGAGTTCGAGCTCGGCGTGCAGCTGATCGATCCCGCCGACGCGAACAAGTTCGATTTCGATCTGCTCGACCCGACCAAGCTGGTGCCGGAGGAACTCGTGCCGGTGCGCCCGATCGGCCGCATGACGCTGAACCGCAACCCGGACAACTTCTTCGCGGAGACCGAGCAGGTCGCGTTTCACCCGGGGCACGTGGTGCCCGGCATCGACTTCACGAACGATCCGCTGTTGCAGGGGCGCCTGTTCTCGTACACCGACACGCAGCTGAGCCGGCTCGGCGGCCCGAACTTTCACGAGATTCCGATCAACCGGCCGGTGTGCCCGTTCGCGAACAACCAGCGCGATGCGATGCACCGGCAGACGATCGCGGTCGGGCAGGCGTCGTACGAACCGAATTCGCTGAACGGCGGCTGGCCGCGCGAGACGCCGCCCGCGCCGTCCGGCGGCGGCTTCGAGACGGTGCACGAACCGCTCGAAGGCGACAAGGTGCGCGTGCGCAGCGAAACGTTCGCCGATCATTTCTCGCAGCCGGCGCTGTTCTACCAGAGCATGACCGAGATCGAGCAGCGGCATATCCGCGACGCGTACTGCTTCGAGCTCGGCAAGGTGACGAAGCCGGAGATTCGCGAGCGCGTGGTCAACGAGATCATCGCGCGATTCGACGCGGGGCTGGCCGCGCAGGTCGCCGAACGGCTCGGGCTGCCGGCGCCGCAAACGGCCACGACGCCGGCAGTCAAGCAGCGCGCGCCGTCGTTGAGCCTGATAGGCCGCTCGAAGCCCGGTATGCGCTCGCGCAAGATCGCGCTGATCGCGACGCCCGGCGTGAGCCAGACGCTCGTCGAGCAGGTGCGCGGCGCGCTGACGGCCGCGGGCGCGGTGCCGACGATCGTCGCGCCGACCCTCGCGCCGATCGGCAGCATCGTGCCGCAGGCGACGCTCGCCGGGATGCCGTCGGTGATGTTCGACGCGGTGTTCGTGTGCGGCGGCGACGGCGATGGCCGAAATCTCGCGCACAGTGCCGACGCGCGGCACTTCGTGCGCGAGGCGTTCAAGCACCTGAAGCCGATCGCGGCGGTCGGCTCCGGGCGTCAGTTGCTGAGCGCCGCGCATCTGCCGGATCCGGCCGAAGGCGTGTGCGTCGCGCAAGCGGCCGATCTCGACGCGTTGCTGCGCACGTTTTCGGACGAGATCGGCCGGCATCGGGTCTGGTCGCGCGAGCAGCAGGCGGCCGAGCTGCCGGCATAGCGTCGCACGGCGCCTGCCCCTTCGGGGGCGGGCGCGGGTGCGGCAAGGAGGACAGGCATGGCACCGCGGATGATATGGAAAGGCGCGATCAGTTTCGGGCTCGTTCACGTGCCCGTGCAGCTGTTCCCGGCGACACGCACCGTGAAGCCGTCGTTCCGGCTGCTCGACAAGCGCTCGATGGATCCGGTCGGCTATCGGCAGATCAACAAGCGCACCGGCAAGGAGGTCACGCGCGAGGACATCGTGCGCGGCTACGAGTACGAGAAGGAGCGCTACGTTGTACTGACCGATGAAGAGATTCGCGCGGCGAACCCCGAATCGACGCAGACGGTCGACATTCTCACGTTCGTCGACGCGGACGCGGTGTCGTTCCTGTATCTCGACACGCCGTACTACCTCGTGCCGGACCGCAAGGGCGAGAAGGTCTATGCGCTGCTGCGCGAGGCACTGAAGGACAGCGGCAAGATCGGCATCGCGCTCGTCGTGATGCGCGACCGCCAGCATCTCGGCGCGCTGATTCCGGTCGGGCCGCTGCTCGCGCTCGACACGTTGCGCTGGCAGGAGGAACTGCGCCCGCTCGACGAACTGTCGGTGCCGACGGACGACGCAAAGCACGCGGGCGTGACCGCGCGCGAGCTGACGATGGCGAAGAAGCTGATCGACGACATGGCGGGCAAGTGGACGCCCGACGAGTATCACGACACGTTCCGCGACGACATCCTCGAACTGGTCGAGCGCAAGGTGCGCTCGGGCAAGATCGAGGAAATCGAGGACCGGCCGGCGCAGACGGGCCGTGCCGCGACCAACGTGGTCGACCTCACCGAGCTGCTCAAGCGCAGCCTGAAGGGCGGCGGTGGCGCGCGCGCATCGGACCTGCGCGACGAACGCGCGGAAGAGGAGGCCGAGACGTCGTCGCCTGCCGGCGCGCGTCGCAAGGCGGCTGCGAAATCCGCGTCGAAAGGCGCGGCCGTGAAGAGTCCGGCGAAGCGGCCGGCCGCGAAACGCGCGGCGACGGGCGCACATGCGGCGAAGAAAACCGCCGTGCGCGGCAAGCACGCCGCATGATGCCGCACGACGCGAGGTGATGCGATGGCCGGCAAGCTCGATCCGTATCGGCGCAAGCGCCACTTCGGCGCGACGCCGGAACCCGAAGGCGCGCACGGGCATCATGCGAAGGCCGGTGCGAAGCCCGCCGCGCGCGCGAGCGCACGGGGCACTCACCCGCTGCGCTTCGTGATCCAGGAGCACCACGCGCGGCGACTGCACTACGACTTTCGGCTCGAACTCGATGGCACGCTGAAGTCGTGGGCCGTGCCGAAGGGGCCGAGCTTCGATCCGTCGGTGAAGCGCCTCGCGGTGCACGTCGAGGACCATCCGCTCGAATACGCGTCGTTCGAAGGCCAGATTCCGGAGGGCCATTACGGCGCGGGCTCGGTCGTCGTATGGGACGAAGGCACGTGGACGCCCGATGGCGGGGTTGCGCAGGCACGCGAAGGCTATCGCGCGGGCAAGCTGACGTTCCGGCTCGATGGCGAAAAGCTGCACGGCGGCTGGGCGCTCGTGCGCAGCGGGCGGCAGGAGGGGCGGCAGGAGCAGTGGCTGCTGATCAAGGAGCGCGACGACGACGCGCGCAGCATGGACGAATTCGACGTCGTCGGCGAGCGGCCGGGCAGTGTGCACGACGGCGCGGCGTCGGCGCGGGCGGACGCGAAGAACGGCTCGGCGCGCGGGTCGCGAAGCGGGCAGCGCGAGAAGTCCGGCACATCCGCGGCGCGGCATGACGACCACCGGCACGACGGCCACGCCGGCAC
This sequence comes from Burkholderia ambifaria AMMD, assembly GCF_000203915.1. NCBI lineage: Bacteria > Pseudomonadati > Pseudomonadota > Betaproteobacteria > Burkholderiales > Burkholderiaceae > Burkholderia > Burkholderia ambifaria. Next base: position 46,382 of record NC_008392.1, on the reverse strand, counting down.
GCCCATCGACCCTTCCCGGATCGAAGGCGCGGTGCGCGCGCCGCTGCCCGAGCACGTCGCGCCGCAACTCGCGACGCTGGTCGACGGTCCGCCGACGCAGGGCGACTGGTGCTATGAACTGAAGTTCGACGGCTACCGGATCCTTGCGCGCATTTCCGGCAAGGGCGCGCGCCGGCATGTGAAGCTGATGACGCGCGAAGGCCGCGACTGGACCGCGAAGCTGCGCGCGCAACGCGATGCGCTCGCGGCGCTCGACGTCGACGCCGCGTGGCTCGACGGCGAGGCCGTCGTGCTCGGCAAGAACGGCCTGCCCGATTTCCAGGCGTTGCAGAACGCATTCGGCGGCGGGCATTCGGACGAGATCACGCTGTTCGTGTTCGACCTGCCTTATCTCGACGGTTACGACCTGCGCGACGCGCCGCTCACCGCGCGCCGCGCGTTGCTCGAACCCTTGTTCGCCGACAGCGACCCCACGCGGCTGCGCTTTTCGCCCGATCTCGGCAACGACGTCGCATCGCTGATCGCGAGCGCATGCGACACCGGCCTCGAAGGGCTGATCGGCAAGCGCGCCGAGTCGCGCTATCGCGCCGGACGCTCGCCCGCGTGGATCAAGCTCAAGTGCCGGCGCCGGCAGGAGTTCGTGATCGGCGGCTATACCGAGCCGTCGGGCAGCCGGCACGGCTTCGGCGCGCTGCTGCTCGGCGTGCACGAACCGGCCGCGGACGGCAAGCGGCGGCGCGGGCCGGGGCCGTTGCGCTACGTCGGCCGCGTCGGCACCGGCTTCGACACGCGGATGCTCGACCGGCTTACCCCCATCCTGCGCAAGCACGAACGCGACACGATGCCGTTCGATCCGCCGCCGCGCGAACGCTCGCGCACGCCCGTGCACTGGATCGAGCCGGTGCTCGTCGCCGAATGCGAATTCGCGGAATGGACCGGCGACGGCATCGTGCGGCAGGCCGCGTTCATCGCGCTGCGCGAGGACAAGCCGGCGGCACGGATCGTCCGCGAGGTGCCGAAGCATACGGAAACGGAGGTGCAGATGGAACAGCGTCAAACCACGCGGCACGAAAGGCACAAACCCAAGGGCGCGGCGCGCGCGGAGCGCGACACGAGCGACGCAAGCGATGGCAAACACCCCGCACGTTCCCGCGGCTCCCGTCGCGCCGAGGCCGACGATACCGGCCCCGACCAGCTCGGCCGCGTGCGCATCAGCCATCCGGAGCGCGTGATCGACTCGCACAGCGGCACGCGCAAGATCGATCTCGCGCGCTACTGGCAATGGGTCGCGCCGTGGCTGCTGCGGGACCTGAAGGGTCGCCCTGTGTCGCTCGTGCGCGCACCGGGCGACATCTCGGGCGAGCTGTTCTTCCAGAAGCACGCGGAGCGCCGCGAGATCCCGTTCGTCACGCAACACGAAGGGCTCGATCCGGGCCATGGCCCGCTGCTGTCGCTCGACAGCGTCGATGCGCTGCTCGGTGCCGCGCAAATGGGCACGATCGAGCTGCATACGTGGAATGCGCACGCGTCGAACATCGAGCGGCCCGACCGGATCGTGTTCGACCTCGATCCCGATCCGGCGCTGCCGTGGAGCGCGATGATCGACGCCGCGCAGCTCGTGCGCGGGCTGCTCGACGAACTCGGCCTCATCTCGTTCTGCAAGACGAGCGGCGGCAAGGGGCTGCACGTCGTCGTGCCGATCACGCGGCACATGGGATGGGACGAAGTGAAGGATTTCTCGCGCGCGGTCGCGCAGCATGTCGCGGGTGCGTTGCCCGATCGCTTCACCGCGACGATGGGCCCGAAGCACCGGCGCGGCAAGATCTTCATCGACTACCTGCGCAACGGCCGCGGCGCGAGCACGATCGCCGCGTATTCGGTGCGCGCGCGGCCCGGGCTCGGCGTGTCGGTGCCGCTGCGCTGGGACGAGGTGCCCGACACGACGGGCGGCGCGCAATGGACGATCGACACGCTGCACGAGCGCCTCGATCGACTGAAGCGCGATCCGTGGGACGGCTATGACGACACGCGCCAGCGAATCACCGCACAAATGCGCGCGCGGCTCGGCACGTCGTGACGCAATCAGGGTCCGCGCCGGTGCTGCAGACGGTAATACCAATCCATCAGCGGCGTCGCGGAGATCCCGTGCGCGATCACCGACGCCACCACGACGGCAAGCACCGGCGCCGCGAGCGGCCGCACCGTGCTGGATGGCCCGTGCTCGAGCGCGAACAGAAGGTAGTAGAACGAACCGATTCCGCGTATCCCGAACCAGGCCATCAGCCGCCGCTGCGCAAGCGTCGCGTGTGAGCCGGTGAGCGTCAGCAGCACCGCGAACGGCCGCACGGCGACGAACAGCACCAGCGCCAGCGCAACCGCGCCCCACGTGACGAGCGGAGCCGACAGCGTGCCGAGTACGCTGCCGATCATCGTCATCACGAGCGCCTCGGCGATCCGCTCGAGCTCGATCGTGAAATCGAGCACCGATTCGGCCATGAACGCGTGGACTTTCTCCGGATGTTTCTCGGTCGCGCTCACGTCTTCCGAATCGACCTGGCCGATCACCTCGCGCGGCGGGCGATCGCCGCTGGCTCGATGCTCGACGCGGCGCATCGCGACGCCCGCGGCGAACGTCGCGATGAAGCCGAACGTATGCGCGAACTGCGCGGCGCCGAACGACAGCACGATCAGCGCGAGCGCGAAGAAGCCTTCGAAGCCGAGCGCCTGCGCATAGCGGGTGCGCAGCCGGCCGATCGCCTTGGTCGTGGCCGCGCCGAGCAGGCCGCCGATCGCGGCAGCGCCGCCGATGCCCCACAGCACGGCCAGCGCGAACGTGCCGGACAACGGCGGCGGCCCGTGCGGCGTATCGGGCACGCCGCACAGCGCGAGGCCCGCGAGCGCGAACGGCAGCGCGATCCCGTCGTTCATCCCGCCTTCGCCGGACAGCGCGAAGCGCACCAGATCGCGGTCGCCGGGATCGTGCACCTGCACGTCGTGCGCGAGCACCGGGTCGGTCGGCGCGAGGATCGCCGCGAGCAGCAGCGCGGGGCCCCAGCCGAGGCCGAGCGTCAGCACCGCGCAGCCGGCGAGCAGCGGCACGGTGACGATCATCGCGAGCAGGCCGAGCCGGCATGGCACGAGCCACAGCTTGTCGGACAGCGGCACGCGCAGCCGCAGCCCGATCGCGAACAGCGACACCAGCAGCGCGACCTCGACGATCTCGCGCAGCAGCCGCGCGTCGCGTTCGATATCGAGGTGCAGAAGCCCGACGCCGGACGGACCGAGCGCGACGCCGAGCACGAGATAGATCATCGCGGTGCTGCACGGCAGACGGCGCAGCGCCGACGTCGCGACACCCATGCCCATCAGCACCGCGCCGATGATCAGATACCACAGCGTTTCATGCATGCGAGGAAGCTGAATGTTTCGATACGAGGCAGGCGGGGGCCGTCACGGCTTGCGCCCGAACGCCTCGCGCAATTTGCGCTTTGCGCGTTCGAGCGTCGTGCGGCGCGTTTTCGGCAGCGTGCGGCCGGCGCGATTCACGTAGAAGTTCAGCATCGACATCGCCGACTGGAACGGTGTGGCCTTGCGACGGCGGCTATGTTCGGCCGAGCGCTTGAGCGAAGCGGCGATCTCGCCCGGATCGTCCGACTTGAAGATGTCGGGCTCGATGTCGAGCGCGTCGCTCTTTTGCATGACGTCCGCGGACCAGCGCTTGCGCGGATGCGAAGCGTGGCCGCGGGTGCGTCCCGGACGGCGGGTCGCGCGTTTACCGTGCGGATGGGAAGCGGAAGCTGAAGGCATGGCGGGGCTCCGTACGGGTTCGGGATGACGGGTGACGGGGCCGCAAGCCGCGTGCCGCGCCCGCTGACCGGCACGGGCCTTGCTGAATCGCAGGGGCAGGACAGACATTCCACGACCAGCGATTCCATTGACGGAGAACGCTCCATGAAACCAGCATCCGAATCGAACGCTGCCGCGCGCCGGATCGCCGCATGCGCGGCCGTCGCGCTCATCGCCGCGGCGCCGGCCGCGTGGGCACAGAATTCGCAACGCCCCGGTGAGGGCACCGGCGCGCCCATCCTGTCGCCGCCGGACGACACGTCGGCGCAGGGAACGGGCAGCATGACCAACGGCAATACCGCTGCGCCGCCGCCGGCGACCCGCATGCAGGAGCCGCGCGGCACCCGCTCGCACGTGCGCCCGCAGGTACGGCCCAAGCCGGGCGGCCCGAGCGGGGCCGGAACCGGCGGTAGCGGCAGCACGGGCGGCGGCGGCGCGGCCGGCGGCAGCGCAGGCGGCGGTGGCGCAGGCGCAGGCGGTGGTGGCGCGGGCGGCACCGGCGGCGCGGGTTCCAGCGGTTATTGACGTTTCCCGTGTCGTGCCGGCACAGCCGGCGCGGCGCGATGGCGGCCGGCGGCCTCGCGGCCGTCACGCCGCCACCACGCAGGAGAACATCATGCAATCGAATTACCGAACTACGTTCGACGCAAGCGACCTCGATACCGACGACGTCGATAGCGACGAACTCGATACGGCGGTGAATCTCGACGTCGAGACCGGCAGGATCACGTTCCACGCGGCGTGGGCGCTCGCGCCCCATGCACCGCAGGGCATCGCGCGGCACGCGGTCGTGCTTGCGCTCGACTGCGACACGATGGCCCGCTACGCGGACCTCGACGACGGCGCGCGGATGCGCGTGCACGCGATGCTGCACGACAGCGTGCAGGCCACGCTCGAATCACTGTCGGACGCCACCGAGGACCTGACGGTGACGGTCGAGCTGACCGACGCGATGCTCGACGCCGCGCGTCACCTGCAATGAGCGCGGCGCGCGCAGTCGCGTTACATATTCCGTTGAAATCTTTGCAGGCGCCGCGCCGCCCGACGTGCGGCGCACCACGCGCACCACGCGGCGGCATACCTACGAGCCATCGTTGGCCGCTACCGGGGTCGTGCCCTGTCGAAATCGGCTCGTACGATTTGCCTCGACGAGGCCGCGGCACGCCGCTTGCTTCGCGACGGGCATGGCACGACCGGTTCCGCAACACAACAGGGAGCATTCCATGACAGGCAAGCTGGACCATTGCAAGGTAGCGATACTCGCGGTCGACGGCTTCGAGGAAGCCGAGCTCGTCGAGCCGCAGCGCGCGCTGAAGGCGGAAGGCGCGCAGGTCGACGTGATCTCGCAGAAGCCCGGCGAGATCCAGGGGTTCAGGCACGTCGACAAGGGCGATCGCGTGAAGGTCGACCATACGTTCGACGATGCGCGCATCGGCGATTACGACGCGGTGGTGCTGCCGGGCGGCGTCGTCAACGGCGACGCGATCCGGATGCTGCCGGCCGCGCGCGAGTTCGTGACCGCGGCCGTCGGCGCGGGCAAGCCGATCGCGGCGATCTGCCATGGCGGCTGGCTGCTCGTGTCGTCGGGGCTGGTGGAAGGCCGCACGATGACGAGCTGGCCGAGCCTGCAGGACGACATCCGCAACGCGGGCGGCAAGTGGGTCGACGAGGAGGTGGTGCGTGACGGCAACCTGATCACGAGCCGCAAGCCCGACGACCTGCCTGCATTCAACGGCGCGCTGGTGCAGTCCCTCGCGTCGCGAGGAGCGTGAGCGATGCCGACCGAATCCGTTCACCGCGCGAGACTGACCGACGCGCCGCCGGAGTTCGACGGCGCGGTGATGCAGATGCGCTTCGTCGTCGAGTTCGACGGGAAGCCGCAGATCTGCGCGATCACGGTCGAGGCGCTCGAGGATCATTTCGGCGCGCGCTCCGCGCTCGAAGCCGACCTGCGCGAAGCGTTCGAACGCGGCCGTGCACGCATCGAAGCCGCGTGCGCGGAAGTGCTCGCCGACGGCAAGGGCGGCACCGAGCTGCACAGCGGCTACTTCCGCGTGCAGGACAAGGCGGCGGGCAATACGGCCCGCGCCGGCATGGCCCGCTCGCGGAAATCGTAAGTCACCGGGGGCCAGGTCGCGCGCACGCCGTATCGGGCTCGCCGTCGCGCCGGCGTTGCCGCTCCGTTACACGCGGTTGAAAACTTTGCAGCGGCCGTCACGCGGTTCGCAGGGACACATCGCGCCGCGCGCAGGCCGCGCGCGGCGCGACTGCGTCTCACATACTGGCACGCTCCCTGCATGTAGCTTTCGATGTAGGCGCCCGATGCGCGCCCGCGCCGACGCGGTGCCCTGCCGCCTCGCACGAAGCTGGACACGGGGGAGACGAACATGCTGACAGCCCATGAATTTGCCGCGCTGTTCCTGGTGCACCGCGCGCCGGAACAGATTCAGAGCGACCGCGACGACGTCGTCGCGCTGGTCGAACAACAACTGATCGAGATACGTCGCGACGCGTCGGGCGCGAGCCGTCCCGCGTTGACCGCTGACGGCCTGTCGATCGTGCAGTGCATGCAACGGCACGGCGGCACCGATGCGTGAGGCAATCGCGTAACGCGATCGCGCCATCGCGCGCCAACACCGACGCGGGCCGGCACGCCGTTCAGCGCGCGATCGCGACCGGCGCGTTGACCTGCACGACGGGCGTATCGTCGTCGAACGGCGGCGCGTGCACGAAGTGGTCGATCACGCCGGGTTCGAACAGCAGGCAGTAGGTCGAGCCGCCGTACTGGAAATAGCCGATCTCCTCGCCCTTGTCGATGCGCTGCCCCGGCATGACCTCGATCACGCACGACGACACGTCGCCCATCCCGACGAACACGCCCACCACGGTGCCGATCCCCGGATCGTCGCAATCGATCGCGATCACCGCGCGCGCGGCCACCGCCGTCATGTAGCCCTGCGAGTCGTTGAGTCCGGCCGGATCGGGACCTTCGGCTTCCGCGACCGAATAGTAGGTGCCGTCGACGCGGTACGCATGCGTGACGGTGCCACGCACCGGCGCGTGCCAGCGGTGATAGTTGTACGCGCTCAGATACGCCTGATAGAGGTCGCCGCCGACGAAGCGTTCGGCGAGCGGCAGCCGCGCCGGCGTGAAGATGTCGCGCAGCGAATACGGCTGCCCCTTGATCCAGAACTTGTCGCGGATTTTCAGGTTGGACTCGGCGTGATACGGCTGGGCCTCGCACGCGCTGACGATCACGTGCGGATCGCCCGGCGCCGTGACAGGCCGCGCATCCGCGCGAAACCGGCGCGTGAAGAAGTCGTTCCACGAAGCGAAGCCCCAGTGCGGCTGATCTTCCTGATACTGGAACTGCGACAGGCCCAGCCGCTCGCGCGCTTCGTCGCAGAACCAGCCGTCGGGCGCCGACGTGTCGAGATGCGTGCACGAATGCGGGCCGCCGAGGAAGTCGCACCAGACGTTCAGCACCTGCTTCAGGTGCGCATTGACCGCCGCGTCGCGAAACACCGCGTGGCCCGACGGCATGCACATCGGCCAGTCGAGGAATGCGTTCAGCGGGCACACGATCAGACTGGATTCGCTGAACGGCGGCGTGTAGGTCATCAGGTGGTCGATCACGGTCATCAACTCGCCGATCGACGCGTAGCCGAGCTTACGGCCCGATTCGAGCGCCTCGTCGATCGCGCGCGTGAGGCTCATGCGCAGCACGGCATTGTCGTCGAACAGCCGCGCGAGTTCCTGCACGGCCGGCGTGCGCAGCCGTTCGCCGGCATGCGCGCGCGCTTCGCCCGCAATTTTTTCACGATACGCGGCCATGTGCGCTTCCTCGCTGGCCATCCATCCGCCGAGGCGATGGCGGGTGGCGGGCGTGCTGCGATCGGTCGGCATGGTCACCTCCGGATGGGGTACGAAACGGATAGCAAGGAAGAGCAAGGCGCTTGCCCGACGCGCGGCACCGAAATTGCGGCGCCCGGACGATGGTTTCTTCTTTTCTTCGATGACTCAGGAGGGCAAATATGAATTCGGATTCGAATAGACGACAGAGCAACGACGCGGCTTCGACCGGCGAGCGCCGCGGCGGCGAGCAGCGGACCGTGGCACCGACCCGCACGCGGGCGCGAGTGCGCGCGGCGACGTCGCGTGAGTCCACTCGGCGCAGCGAGCGCAGGAGCGACAACGGGCCGGTGACGACGGGCGGGAATGACGCGACGGGCAAGCCGCTTTGGGAGGACGACAGCGGGGAGATGCCGCCGGAAGAATGGTCGTGATGATGTAACGGGGGCCGGGCGGTGCCGGTGGCTCAACCGCCCGGTTCTGGCACGGCAGGCTTTTTTGCGATGCAGAAGTTCCCTCGTTTCCACATTTCGAGTATTATCGAAACATGGAAACGAACCAGACCATCGCCGCGCTCTCCGCGCTCGCGCACGAATCCCGCCTCGCCGTCTTCCGCGCGCTCGTGCAGGCCGGCCCGTCGGGCCTGGCGGCCGGACAAATCGCGACGCTGCTCGACGTGCCGCCGTCGTCGCTGTCGTTTCATCTGAAGGAACTGGCCCACGCGCAGCTCGTCACGAGCCGCCAGGAAGGCCGCTTCGTGTTCTATTGCGCGAACTTCGCGACGATGAACGGCCTCGTCGGCTACCTCACCGAGAACTGCTGCGGCGGTAATCCGTGCTCGCCCGTCTCCGCCTGTTCGGCCGCCTGCCCCGACCCAACGTAAGCCCACCTTCACGGCGACGCCGATGACCACCAACGTCCTGATCCTTTGTACTCACAACTCCGCGCGCAGCGTGCTCGCCGAGGGCATGCTCAATCACTGGGCCGCGAAGCTCGGCCGCGACGTGCGCGCGTACAGCGCCGGGAGTGCGCCGAGCGGCCGGCTCAATCCGTTCGCGCTGGACGCGCTGACGCGCGCCGGCGTCGACGTCAGCGGATACCGCAGCAAGAGCTGGGACGAATTCGTCGGCGACGGCGCGCCGGAAATGCGCATCGTCATCACCGTATGCGACAGCGCGGCAGCGGAGGCTTGCCCGTACTGGCCCGGCAGCCCGGTGAAAGTGCATTGGGGCTACGCCGATCCGTCGAACGCGACGGGCGGCGATGCGGGCAAGCAGCTCGCGTTCGAACTGACGCGCGAGGCGCTCGGCTACCGGATGCTGCAACTGCTGGCGCTGCCGCTCGAACGCATGAGCAACGCCGAACTCCAGGCGGCATTGACCGCCATCGCGCAAAACTGAGCGCTCGCGCGGCGGCATGCACGAACCTGCATGCCGCGTGCCTTCCTCCATCCCGAGCCACGTCCGATGAACACGTCCAACGTCGTCCCGCCTCGCAACGCCGCTGTCAAGCCCGCGATCAACTTCTTCGAACGCTACCTGACGCTCTGGGTCGCGCTGTGCATCGTCGCCGGCATCGCGCTCGGCCAGCTGCTGCCCGGCCTGTTCCAGCGGATCGGCCGCATCGAGTATGCGCAGGTCAACCTGCCGGTCGGGCTGCTGATCTGGGTGATGATCGTGCCGATGCTCGTGAAGGTTGACTTCGGCGCGCTGCATGAAGTGCGCCGGCATGTGAAGGGAATCGGCGTCACGCTCGCGGTGAACTGGCTCGTCAAGCCGTTCTCGATGGCGTTCCTCGGCTGGCTGTTCATCCGGCAGTTGTTCGCGCCGATGCTGCCGGCGGACCAGCTCGACAGCTACATCGCCGGCCTGATCCTGCTGGCCGCCGCGCCGTGCACGGCGATGGTGTTCGTGTGGAGCCGGCTCACGGGCGGCGATCCGTTGTTTACGTTGTCGCAGGTCGCGCTCAACGACAGCATCATGGTGATCGCGTTCGCGCCGCTGGTCGGGCTGCTGCTCGGGATGTCTGCGATTACCGTGCCGTGGGCGACGCTGCTCACGTCGGTGGTGCTCTACATCGTGATTCCGGTGATCCTCGCGCAGCTTTGGCGCAAGCGGCTGCTGAGAAACGGGCAGGCCGCGTTCGACGCCGCGATGGCGCGGATCGGCCCGTGGTCGATCGCCGCGCTGCTGGCCACCCTCGTGCTGCTGTTCGCGTTCCAGGGCGAAGCGATCCTCAAGCAGCCGCTGGTGATCGCGTTGCTCGCGGTGCCGATCCTGATCCAGGTGTTCTTCAACGCGGCGCTCGCGTACTGGCTCAACCGCGCGGTGGGCGAGAAGCACAACGTCGCGTGTCCGTCCGCACTGATCGGCGCATCCAATTTCTTCGAGCTCGCCGTCGCGGCCGCGATCAGCCTGTTCGGTTTTCACTCCGGGGCGGCGCTCGCGACCGTCGTCGGCGTGTTGATCGAGGTGCCGGTCATGCTGCTGGTGGTGCGCATCGTGAACCGGTCGAAGGGCTGGTACGAGCGCGTGTGAGCCAACCCAGGAATCCCTCCATGACCGACCGACTGACCGACCTGCCGCAACTCGATCCCGCTTTGTTCCAGGTGCCGGACGCGAGCCGCTTGCGGCCGGCGTCGCCGTCCACCCATCCGCCGCGTTTCCTGCTGCTGTACGGTTCACTGCGCGAACGTTCGTTCAGCCGCCTGCTGGTCGAGGAAGCCGAGCGCCTGCTCACCGCGATGGGCGCGGAGGTGCGCGTGTTCAATCCGAGCGGCCTGCCGCTGCCCGACGATGCGCCGGAGAGCCATCCGAAAGTCGTCGAACTTCGCGAACTCGTGATGTGGTCGGAAGGGATGGTGTGGTGCTCGCCGGAACGACACGGCGCGATGACGGGCATCATGAAGTCGCAGATCGACTGGATTCCGCTGTCGGTCGGCGCCGTGCGGCCGACGCAAGGCAAGACGCTCGCGGTGATGCAGGTGAGCGGCGGCTCGCAGTCGTTCAACGCGGTGAACCAGATGCGCGTGCTGGGGCGCTGGATGCGCATGCTGACGATCCCGAACCAGTCGTCGGTGGCCAAGGCGTTCATGGAATTCGACGAAGCGGGGCGGATGAAGCCGTCGGCCTATTACGATCGGGTCGTCGACGTGCTGGAGGAACTGGTCAAGTTCACGCTGCTGACGCGTGATATCGGCCCGTATCTGGTCGACCGGTACAGCGAGCGCAAGGAAAGCGCGGAGGAATTGTCGAAGCGGGTGAATCAGCGCGGGATCTGACGCGCAACGTGCTGTCAATCCAATCGGGAGTCGATGTCATGCAATTTCGCTCGGCAGCGTTATCCGACCTTGCCTCGATCGAGGCATTGCTGCGCGCGTCGAACCTGCCGACGGCCGGCGTCGCGGAGCATCTGGGAAACTTCATCGTGCTTGCCGATCTGCTCGACGTGATCGGATGCGGCGGTATCGAATACCACGAAGACTTTGCGTTGATCCGGTCGGTTGCCGTCGTATCGCACGCGCACGGAAAAGGCTTCGGTAGCGCGATCGTGGAACGGCTGATCGCGACGTGTCGAGCACGCTCGGTCCGGTCTATCGGACTGCTGACGACGACCGCGGAGGACTATTTCACCGGCTTTGGTTTCGTGCCGGTTGCCCGTGGGGATGTACCGGGGCCGTTGCTGGCATCCAGCCAGTTTCGTGGTGTGTGCCCGCAGACGGCCACCGCGATGTTATTGGCGTGTTGAGCGGGTAGGTGGGACCGCCGTGTGTGTAGGTTGACCTCCGGGCGCCACCCGCCTTTGCACGAAACCGACTACAGCTCGCGACGCTTTGAATCGACTGCCACCAGCACCGCAACCGGCAACGCCGCCAGACAGCGAGCGAGCCGCATCGTGCCGTCCGGCGTCTCGACTTCGCTGCCGTCATTCAACCAGTCGATCCACCGCTCGCCGGCGCCCCGCGGCAGCACCACGACCGTATCCCCCCATTCACGAGGCTCGACGCGCGGCAATTCCGGCGCTTCGCCCAGCCAGCCGCACGCGAGCCGCGTGACGATCACCACGATCGTTGCGCTTTCGTCGCGCCGGGCGAACGCCACCGCATGCCGGCCGAGCCGGCCGCGCACGCGCAGCGGCACATAGGCGCCATCCGCGAACGTCGCGGGCCAGCGTGCGCGCAGCGCGAGCATCCGCTCGACGAGCGCGCGCTTCACGCGCGCATCGGGCCAGTGCCGCAGATACGCGGCGACCGGCTCATCGACCCGTTCGGCTGCGAGCGCGGCAAACGGCACGTCGCGCCGGTTGTCCGGATCGACGAGCGAGTGATCCCATGACTCGGTCCCCTGGTACAGATCGGGCACGCCCGGCGACGCCATTCTCAGCGCCGCCTGCGCGAGACTATTGACCACACCGGCCGGCGCGATCCGCGCGACGAACGCATGCAGCCGGTGCACGAAATCGCCCGCGCCGCGCGGCGTCAGGATCGCGCGCACGAACTGCTCGCACGCGCGCTCGTAGTCGGCGTCCGGCGCGAGCCAGTCCGTCTGCTGCTTTCCTTCGCGCAAAGCCTTCGTCTGCCAGCGCACCACGCGCTCCGCCAGCGCGGCAAGCGCGGTCGCATCGTCGGGCGCAAGCCCCGGTGGCCAGCAGCCGACCAGCGTCTGGTACAGCATCGCTTCCGCGGCCGGTCCCGGCGCCCACGCGAGATCGCGATGCGCGCCGCCGCGGTGCGGCTGGTTCAGCGCGGACCAGTCGAGCGACACCGCGCGCCACGCGTCCGGCATTTCGCTGAGCACCGCGAGCCGCATACGCGCATCCTCGCCGCGCTTGTGATCATGCGTCGCGGTCGCGACGAGCGTATGAGGAACGGTGCGCGCGCGACGCCGGTTGCGCGCATGGAACGCGCCGCGCGACAGGCTGAAGTCGCCCGCATCGGCGCCGACCTCGTTGCGCGACAGCAACCGTCCGTACCGGTAGTTGGCCGTGTCCTCGACGCCCTTCGCGGCGAGCGGCGCGGTGAGCTGCGCGAACGCGACGCGCGCCGCGTGCAGCAGCGCGGCATCCGCGCGCGGCACGCGCATGCCCGGCAGCCCGAGCCAGCCGGCGACGCGATCGAGCGCGTAACGATCGGACGGGTCGACTGCGGCGCATGCCGCGTCGTACGCGAGCGCCAGCACGCGGCCATCGGCGCCGGTGGGCTCGTCGCCGGGCGTGGGGTACATCCGGTACACGGGCAGGTGCACAGCTAGTTCGCCGAGCACGCGGTGGATCGCGATCTGGCTGACGTCGCGCGTCGCGGGCGCCGCACGCGCGATGCGATGCAGGGCTCGCGCGACGCGCGCGTGTTCGCCGGCGAGCTGGCGCTTCAGCACGCGCCGCTTGCCGGCCACCGCTTCCTGCGCGAACGAGCGCGCGGACCCCGACACGGCCGCCCAGTGCGCGGCGAGCGGCGCGGCGCCGGCCGGATCGTGCAGCAGCGCGGCGACGTCGTTCATGAAGTCGTAGCCGGTCGTGCCGTCGACGCGCCAGTCGTCGCGCAGCGTCTCGCCCGGCGCGAGGATCTTCTCGACGACGACATACGGGCGCTCGTCGCGCTGCGCGGCGAGCCGCGCATGCAAGCGCCGGCAATACGCGCGCGGATCGGCGAGGCCGTCGACGTGATCGACGCGCAGGCCGTCGATGTAGCCGGCCGCATGGAGGCCCAACGGCAGCGCGTGCACCGCGTCGAACACCGCGTCGTCCTCGACGCGCACGGCCGCGAGCGTCGCGATGTCGAAGAAGCGCCGCCAGTTCAGCTCGTCGGCGGCCGTGCGCCACCACGCGAGCCGGTAGTGCTGGCGTTCGAGCAATCGGTGCAGGCACGCGCGCGAGCGTGCGCGGCGCGGGTCGGCGCCGCGCAATATCGCGTCGAACGCATGCGGGCCCTGAGCGGCGGCGTAGTCGCGCAGCGCCGCGTGCGCGGCCGCGACACGCGGGCCGCCGCGCGCCGACGCGGTGGCGAAACGTTCGGCGAGCGCGTTCAGGTCCGCGCGGTTCGCGATGCGCAGGATTTCCGCGTAGGTCGCGATGGCGACCGGCAGCCGCCTGCCCGGGCACGCAATGAAGAAGCGCCCGGCCGATGGATCGGCGCCGAGCGTGATGTCGCCGGACGCGAGCGCGTCGCCGTAGGGCACGCCGAGGCAGGGCAGCAGCACCTTGCCGTCGAGCGCCGCATCGGGCGGGTGCCAGTCGATGTCGAAGTAGCGTGCGTACGGGCTCGCCCGTCCCCATTCGAGCACGTCGTTCCACCAGCCGTTCGACACGCCGCCCACGCCCATGTGATTCGGCACGATGTCGACGATCACGCCGAGGCCGCGCGCACGCAGCGCGTCGACCAGGCGCCGGAAGCCGGCCTCGCCGCCGAGCTCCGTGCTGATCGCGCGATGGTCGACGGTATCGTAGCCGTGCAGCGAACCGGGCTCGGCCGTCGTGATCGGCGACAGGTACAGATGGCTCACGCCGAGGCGCGCGAAATAGTCGGCGTGGGCGGCTGCGTCGTCGAACGTGAAGCCCGCGTGCAACTGCAATCGCAAGGTCGCGCGCGGCGTCATGCGTCGTCCTCCGGCGCTCGGCGCGCGTGCTCGATCGCCGTAATGCGGGTGCGCGCGTCGGCGTCTAACAGCGCGTCGACCGCGCGCGGCAGCCGGCGCAGCCAGTTCGGATGACCGCACGGCGGGCCGGGGAGATTCGGTTGCTCGTCGAGCGCGAGCAGATCCTCGAGCGGCACGATCGCGAGCGGCGACGGGCTGCGCGCGACGTATGCGAGCACTGCGCCGACGGGCGGCGTGTCGGCGGACGGAATCGGATCGCCGGCCGGTGCGCAGCCCGCGTGCTGCAACGCGCGCCACAACGCCGCGCGGTCGGTGGTGCGCTCGTCCTGGGCGGCGCGGAGGTCGAAAGAAGCGGGGGGCGGCGCGTCGTGGCCGTCATCCGCGGCGGGCGCATCGCCACGCAGGACCGGATCGATCCGTGCGTCGTGGCCGGTGTCGTGCGCGGCCGCGGCGCGGCCGACGTCGTCACCGGCAGGGTGCGGCTTGGTCGGCGCCGCAGCGGCCTCGGCCGCCACCCGCCGCCATTCGAGATCGATACCCCGCCACCAGCCGGCCACGGTCGGCAGGTCATGCGTCGACGTCATCGCGATCGTGTCGCGATCCCACGCCGACGGCGGTCGAAATGCGCGATCCGCGTCACGTTCGAACCACAGCACGCGCATTCCGGCGATGCCCTGCGCGCCGAGCCGCTCGCGAAAACCCGCCGGCACCGTGCCCAGATCCTCGCCGATCGCCACCGCCCGGTGCCGCGCGGCCTCCAGCGCGACGAGCCGCACCAGATCGTCGAGCGGATAACGCAGGTACGCGCCGTCGCGCGCCGATCCGCCTTCCGGCACGATCCACATCCGCGCGAAGCCGAGCACATGATCGATGCGAATCCCGCCGGCATGGGCGAAGGCCGCGCGCAACAGGTCGAGGAACGGCGTGAAGCCGTTCGCGCGCAGCGCGGCCGGTGTCCACGTCGTCACGCCCCACGCCTGGCCGTCCGCATTGAACAGGTCGGGTGGTGCGCCGACCGACACGCCGCGCAACAGCGTCGTGCCGTGCGCCCACGCGTCGCTGCCCGCGCGATCGGATCCGACCGCGAGGTCGGCGATCAGCCCGACCGCCATCCCGGCATCGCGCGCCGCCTGCTGCGCGTCGCCGAGCGCGCGCGACGCGCACCATTGCAGGAACGTATGGAACGCAATCGCGTCGGCATGCGCGTGCGCGAATGCGTCGACCTCGGCGGTGGCCGGCATCCGCCATTGCGCGGGCCAGTGCCGCCAGTCCGCGCCAATCCCGTGTTCGATGCAGAACGCCTGCAGCGCGTCGAAGCGCGCATGCGCGTCGAGTGCCGCACCGCCCGCCGCGCGAAACTGCTCGAACGCGTCGCGCGCAGGTTCGCCGTTCGCACGCCACGCATCGAAGCACGCGCGCAGGCGTCGCAGTTTCTGTGGCAGCACCTGCGGCCAGTCGATCAGCGGCGTATCCGGTGCGGATGCGACGTCCGCCGCCGCGCCGTTCGTGCGCCGCACGACATCGGCGCCTGGTACGGCATCGCAGTCGAGATACGCGACGTTGTGCCAGCGCCGCGACGACGGCGAATACGGGCTGTTGTGCTCGGGCAGCGCCGGATAGCCGGCATGCGTCGGGCTGATCGCGACCGCATCGGCCCCGTGCCGCGCGGCCTGCGCGGCGAGGCGCGCGAGTGCGGTGTAGTCGCCCGCACCGTCGTCGCCCGCGCGCCGCAGGCTGTAGAGCTGGGCCGAGATGCCCCAGCGGCGCTGCGCATCCGGCAGGCCGTCGCCAGCGGCGAACGGCCGCGCGCGCGGCGGCGCGATCGCGAGCCCGATGCGGTGCTCGCCGATGTCGAGCGTGTGATAGCCGGGCTGCGCGAGCGGCGGCAGCCTGCCGTATTCGCCCGCGCCGGCCACGCGCCCGTCGACGTGCTCGCCCGATTCCAGCGTGATCCGCCAGCGCGCGCCGCGCGGCGCGACGCTGCGCGGCAGCGTCAGCGGCACGCCCGCGTCGCCCGTCACGACCGGCGGCGCGGCGTCGTGCGCATCGACGAGGGCCGCCGCGCTGTCGACCCGCTCGATCGGCGTGCCGCAGGGCCAGCCGAGCGCATCGACGAGCGCGACGAGCGAATCGTCGGTCACGCGCCGCGCGACGCCGCCCGCGTCGATCCAGTCGGGTTCGAGCCCGGCCGCGCGCGCGAGTTCGGCGATCGGTACGTCGGTCGTCATGGTCGCGTGTGCCCGTTCGCGCGGTGTTTCAGCGCATCGTGGTTGACCGCGCCGTCGCGCCACGCGATGCAGGTACGAGGCGGCAGCCGCTGGTCGGCGAGCCGGTCGCGCGCGCGGGGCGGCGTCTCGAACACGATCTTGCCGACCGGCAGCGCGGGCAGCACCGCGTCGTGCGAGCCGGGATTGAACGCGATCGTCAGCGTGCTGCCGTCGCCGAGCCGCCAGCGCGCGACGAGCGCCTCCGCGTCGGGGCTAACGTGACCCGCCAGCAGCTCGACGCCGAGCGCGCGCGCGCCGGGCAGGTGCGGCGTCACCAGCGCCGCGCGCACCGTCAGCGCGCTGCGATAGAAGTGCCGCCATGCGTCGGCATCGGGCCACGCATCGTCGTCCGCGTGGGCCGGCGACGAGCGCACGAACGTGGCGACATCGTTCGGATCGGGAATCGCATCGCGATGCGCGGGATCGGCGAACGCGGAAAACGCGGCGAACTCGCGGCGACGGCCTTCGCGCACCGCATCGGCGAGCTCGCCGCGATAGTCGGTGAAGAACTGGAACGGCTGCGTGCTGCCGTCTTCCTCGCCCATGAACAGCAGCGGAATCTGCGGCGCGAGCAGCATCAACGCGGTCGCGGCGCGCACCGCGTCGTCGTTCGCGAGCGCGCGCAGCCGTTCGCCGAACGCGCGGTTGCCGATCTGGTCGTGGTTCTGCAGGAACGTGACGAACGCGGTCGGCGGCAGGTGCGCGCTCGGCTCGCCGCGCGGCGCACCGCCATGCAGCGGCGACGGCTCGCCCTGATACGCGAAGCCTTCGCCGAGCGTGCGCGCGAG
This sequence comes from Burkholderia ambifaria AMMD, assembly GCF_000203915.1. Lineage (NCBI taxonomy): Bacteria > Pseudomonadati > Pseudomonadota > Betaproteobacteria > Burkholderiales > Burkholderiaceae > Burkholderia > Burkholderia ambifaria. Next base: position 29,039 of record NC_008392.1, on the reverse strand, counting down.
ACGGCGCAGCGGCGCGTCGGCGTACGCGCGGTAGTAGCCTTCGTGCTCGCCGGTCAGCAGCACGTGCGCGCTGTTGTGGAAGTCGTCGTTCCACTGCGCATCGAAGCCGTTGGGCCCGAGCAGGCTCGCGGTATTGCGTTCGTTCTCGAGCACCAGATGCACGTGGCGCGCATCGCCGAAATGCGTGCGCACGCGCCGGGCCAGCTCGCGCAGCCATGCATCGTCGTCGATCGCATGGGCGGCGTCGATGCGCAGGCCGTCGAAACGGAATTCGTCGAGCCAGTACAGCGCGTTGTCGATGAAGAACGCGCTCGTCTGCGCGCGCGAGAAATCGATCGCCGGGCCCCAAGCGGTCTGCCGGTCGGCCCGGAAAAATTCAGGCGCATAGCGCGGCAGCAGGTTGCCGTCGGGGCCGAAGTGGTTGTACACGACGTCGAGAAACACCTGCAGTCCGAGCCCGTGCGCGGCATCGACGAGCGCCTTCAGCTCCTCGGGCCGGCCGTATGACGCAGCGGGCGCGAACGGCAGCACGCCGTCGTAGCCCCAGTTGCGTGCACCGGGGAACGCGTTGACGGGCATCAGCTCGAGCGCGGTCACGCCGAGCGCGGCGATGTCGGACAGGCGCCGCTCGACGCTCGCATAGCCGCCGCAGGCACCGACGTGCAGCTCGTACAGCACCGTCTCGTGCCAGGGCCGGCCACGCCACGTGTCGTTGCGCCAGCGGTACGCGGCTGGATCGACGACCTGGCTCGGGCCGTGCACGTCGGACGGCTGGAAGCGCGACGCGGGATCGGGCACCGCGAGGCCATCATCGAGCAGAAAGCGATACAGCGTGCCGGCGCCGCAGCGCGCGACGACCTCGAACCAGCCGTCGCCGGCGGCCTGCATCGCGATGCGCTCGTCGCCGTGCAGTTCGACCGCGGCCGTGCGGCTCGCGGGCGCCCACAGCCGGAAGCGGGTGTGCTGCGCGTCGACGCAGGTCGCGCCGAACGACGACGCGAACGCGTGCGTGCCGGATGGATGGGCGGTACGTGACGACATGGCGGTTCCTCACGAGGGCAGGTCGGGTGGCACGGCCGCGACCGCGATCACGGCCGTGTGCGCGGCGACCTCGAGGCCGGCCTCCGGCCACGAGCGCGGGCCGGAGTCGGGCGTCGCGGTGTCGAGCAGCACGCGATAGTCGAGCACCGGTGCGGGCGGCTTGAACTTGATGGTGCCGGCCGATGCGTTCAGGATCACGAGCAACGCCTCGGTGCGCCCGGTGCGGCCGGTGCCGACGCGCCGCATCGTCAGCGCGCGGCCTTCGCCGTCCTCCCACGCGGGCACGCTCAGTTCGAGCCCGTGTTCGTCGAACCAGCCGATCTCGCGCATGCCCGGCGCGCCGTCGCGGTCGCCGGACGGATAGCGCGGCGCCGACATCACCGGGTACATGCGCCGCAGCGCGGCGAGCCGCGACACGAAACGGATCATCTGGACGCCTTCCTCGCTGTGCGCGAGGTCCCAGTCGAGCCACGATATTTCGTTATCCTGGCAATACGCGTTGTTGTTGCCGTGCTGCGTCCGGCCGAATTCGTCGCCGGCGACGATCATCGGCGTGCCGAGCGCGGTAAACAGCGTCGCGAGCATCGAGCGCGCGACGCGCGCGCGCAGGTCGAGAATCGACGCATCGTCGGTGGCGCCTTCGACGCCCCAGTTCGCGCTGCAGTTGTCGTCGCGGCCGTCGCGGTCGTCCTCGCCGTTGGCCTCGTTGTGCTTGTGCGCATACGACACCAGATCGGCGAGCGTGAAGCCGTCGTGCGCGGTCACGAAATTGACCGACGCCCAGGTTCGGCGCCTTTGATGGTTGAACAGGTCGGCCGAGCCCGCGAGCCGCGCGGCGAGCTCCGGACGCTGGCCCGCATCGCCGCGCCAGAACCGCCGCACCGTGTCGCGAAAGCGGTCGTTCCATTCGGCGAAGCCGGGCGGATGACGGCCCAGCTGATAGCCGCCGAGGCCGAGATCCCACGGTTCGGTGATCAGCTTGCGCTGCGCGAGCACCGGATCCTGCCGCAACGCGTCGAAAAACCCCGCGCCCGGCTCGAAGCCGTGATCCTCGCGGCCGAGCGTCACGCCGAGATCGAACCGAAAGCCGTCGATGTTGAACGCGGTGGCCCAGTAGCGCAGCGAATCCATCACCATCTGCACGACGCGCGGATGCGACAGGTTCAGCGTGTTGCCGCAGCCGGTCTCGTCGACGTGGTAACGCCGGTCGTCCTGCCGCAGCCGGTAGTAGCTCGCGTTGTCGAGGCCGCGCCACGACAGCGTCGGGCCGAGCTCGTTGCCTTCACACGTGTGGTTGTAGACGACGTCGAGCACGACCTCGATGCCGGCCGCGTGCAGCTGGCGGATCGCGATGCGCATTTCGTCAAGCCGCCGCGTCGTCAGGTACGACGGCTCCGGCGCGAAGAACGCGGCCGTGTCGTAGCCCCAGTAATTGCGCAGCCCGCGGTTCACCAGCGCCCGCTGCTGCAGGAACGCGTGCACCGGCAGCAATTCGATCGTCGTCACGCCGATCGACAGCAGATGATCGATGAACGCCGGATGCGACAGCGACGCGAACGTGCCACGCTCCGGCACGCGCAGCCCGGCGCGGCGCATCGACGCGCCGCGCACGTGCGTCTCGTAGATCACGGTGCTGCGCCACGGCACGTCCGGGCGCCGGTCGTTGCGCCAGTCGAACGCCTCGTCGACGACCACGGCCTTCGGCATCGCGGGCGCCGAGTCGCGGCGGTCCATCGACAGGTCCGCGCGATTCGAATGCACGCGATAGCCGAACAGCGCGTCGGACCAGCGGAACTGGCCGACCAGCTTGCGCGCGTACGGGTCGAGCAACAGCTTGGTCGGGTTGAAGCGATGGCCGTGCTGCGGCTGGTACGGACCATCCGCGCGAAAGCCGTATACGGTGCCCGGATGCGCGTTCGGCAGGTAGCCGTGCCACACCTCGTCGGTGCATTCGGGCAGGTCGAGGCGCGCGAGCTCCTTGCGGCCGGTCGGGTCGAACACGCACAGCTGGATACGGTGCGCGTGCGCGGAAAATACCGCGAAGTTGGTGCCAAGGCCGTCCCACGTGGCGCCGAGCGGATAGCAGCGGCCGGGTTCGAGACGGGAAGGCAGGGCGGTCGGCATGGGGGGATGGTCTCCGTGTCGAGGGCGCCGGGCGTCAGGCCGGGCTCAGCCATAGGGTCGCGAGCGGGGGCAGGCGCAAGGTCGCCGACCACGACTGGCCGTGCGAGGGCACGTCTTCCGTCCACACGGCGCCGTCGTTGCCGGCATTCGTGCCGCCGTACACGGCGGCATCGGTGTTCATCAGTTCGCGCCAGTGCCCGGGCGCGGGCAGCCCGATGCGATAGCCGGGGCGCGGCACCGGCGTGAAGTTGCAGATCGCGACGACGAGGCGCCCGCTATCGTCGCGGCGCGCGAACGCGAATACGCTGTTGTCGCGATCGTCGCCGATCAGCCAGAAAAAGCCGGACGCGTGACAGTCGAGCGCGTGCAGCGCCGGCTCGGCCGCGTAGGTGCGGTTCAGGTCGCGCACGAGCCGCTGCACGCCGCGATGCGCGGGTGCGTCGAGCAGATCCCAGTGCGGCGTCGCATCGTGCGCGAACTCTGCCCATTGCGCGAATTCGCTGCCCATGAACAGCAGCTTCTTGCCCGGATGCGCCCACATGAAGCCGAAGTACGCGCGCAGCGTCGCGAGCCGCTGCCACGCGTCGCCCGGCATCTTCACGGCGAGCGAGCCCTTGCCGTGCACGACCTCGTCGTGCGACAGCGGCAGCACGAATCGTTCGGAGAACGCATAGACGAGCCCGAACGTCATCCGGTCGTGGTGATAGCGGCGATGGATCGGATCCTCGCGCACATACGACAGCGTGTCGTGCATCCACCCCATGTTCCATTTGAAGTCGAAGCCGAGCCCGCCGTCGCCGGTCGACGCCGTGACGCCCGGCCACGCGGTCGATTCCTCCGCGAAGGTGACGACGCCCGGCGGCGCGAGCGTACCGTGCAGCGTGTCGTTGAGCGCGCGCAGGAACGCGACGGATTCGAGATTCTCGCGCCCGCCGTGGATGTTCGGCACCCATTCGCCTTCGTTGCGCGAATAGTCGCGGTACAGCATCGACGCGACCGCGTCGACGCGGATCCCGTCGACGTGATAGCGGCGCGCCCACGCGAGCGCCGACGCGATGAGGAATGCGCTGACCTCGTTGCGTCCGAGGTTGAACACGCAGGTGTTCCAGTCCGGGTGCATGCCTTCGCGCGGATCGGCGTGTTCGTACAGCGCGCTGCCGTCGAATTGCGCGAGGCCGTGCGCGTCGTTCGGGAAGTGCGCGGGCACCCAGTCGACGATCACGCCGATGCCGGCCGCGTGCGCGCGGTCGACGAAGCGCGCGAAGCCGTCCACGGGCCCGAAGCGCGCCGACGGCGCGAACTGCGCAAGTGGTTGATAGCCCCACGAACCGCCGAACGGGTATTCGGAAATCGGCATGAATTCGACGTGCGTGAAGCCCATGCCGCGCACGTACGGGATCAGCCGCTCGGCGAGTTCGTCCCAGTTCGCGCTGCGATCCATATCCTCGGGCACGCGCTGCCACGATTCCGCATGTACCTCGTAGATCGACCATGGCATGCGAAAGCGCTGGTCCGCGGGCGGCCGCGCGTGCAGCCAGCCGTCGTCGTGCCACGCGAACGCGTCGAGCGCCGCGGTGTCGGCGACCACGGACGCGGTGCGCGGCGGTGCTTCGGTCGCGCGCGCGCACGGGTCGGCCTTGTGCGGCAGCACGTGTCCGTCGGCCGCGCGCAGCTCGTACTTGTAGTGTTCGCCGGCGCCGATGCCCGGCACGAACAGCTCCCACACGCCCCACGGCCGGCGCAACCGCATCGGATGCCGGCGGCCGTCCCACATGTTGAAGTCGCCGACGACCGATACGCGCTGCGCGTTCGGCGCCCACACCGCGAAGCGCACGCCGTCGACGCCGTCGACGCGCGTGGGCGTCGCGCCCAGGCAGTCGAGCACGGCGGCCGGGTCGCCGGCCGCGAAACGCGCGAGCGCGGCCTCGTCGAGCAGCGTGCCGAACGCATACGCGTCGTCGGTGATCTGGCGTGTGTCCGGCCAGTCGATGGCCAGCCGGTAGCGGCCGTCGTGCGCGAGCGTGCCCGCGAAGCAGCCGGCGTCGTCGACGCATGCGAGCGCGCCGAGTTCGTCGCCGTCGGGCGTCACCGCGCGCACGCGCTGCGCACCGGGAAGCAGCGCGCGCACGACGACCCGGCCGGCGTCCGTGTGCGGGCCGAGACACGCGAACGGGTCCGGATGGCGGCCGGCGAGCAGCGCGTCGATGTCGGTGCGGTCGAACAGCATGTCGGTCATCGGTTGCCTCCGTGGTCGGGCGCGCGGTCGGTCGCGAGCAGGCGTTCGATCAGCGCGGCGAGTCCGCCGACCGGCACGCCGAGCCAGTCCGGGCGGTTCGCGGCTTCGTAGCACAGCTCGTACGACGCCTTGTCGATCAGGAACAGCGCGAGCAGGCGGTCCGCGTAACGCGGGTCGACGAAGCGCTCGGGCGCCTGATCGGCGGCCGCGCGATAGCATTCGACGAAGCGGTCGGCGGCGGCCTGTCCGAAGCGGTCGAACAGCGCGCGCTTGCGGCCGGCCGTCTGCGGCGGCGCCTTCTCGATCGCGAACTGCGCGGTGGCGCTCACGTACGACAGCGAACGCAGCAGGCCGGCCACGTCGCGCAGCGGATGCGATTTCGCGCGGCGCCGGTCGAGCGCGCGCGCCGGCTCGCCTTCGAAGTCGATCAGCAGCGCGTCGCCTTGCACGTCGAGCACCTGGCCGAGATGGAAATCGCCGTGAACGCGCGTGCATTGCGCATCGAGCGTGCGCGGCACGAGTTCGCCGATGGCCTGCACGGCCGCGTCGCGCGACGCGAGCAGCGTGTCCGCCGCCGCGCGGTTGACCGGATCGAGCTTGTCGAGCTGCGTGCGCAGCACGTCGAGCGCGCGCTCGAACGACGCGATCGCATCCACGCACCAGCCGTCGACGTGCTCGGGCGTCGCGGCTTCGGGCGCGAACGCGGGATCGTCGGACGGTTGCGCGAGCGCGACGTGCAACTGGCCGAGCCGCGTGCCGATGATGCCTGCGAACGCCGCGTAGCCGAGCAGCGCATCGGGTTCGTCGTCGACTTCGGCCGCGTCGCCGTCGCCCGCGGCCGGCAGCGCGAGCTCGTCGATCGCGCGCCGCAGGAAGTCGAACGAACGCGTCCACGCGTCGCCCTGGTTGTCGACGTAGCGCTGCAGGATCGCGACCGTATGCGGCGTGCCGTCCGGATCGACGTGCACGACTTCGCCCGCGAGCGTCGCGGTGTTCGCATAGCCGATTCGCGTCAGGTGCCGGCTCATCTCCGCTTCCGGATGAACGCCGTGCGCGACCTTGCGCACCAGCTTCAGCACGATCGCGTCGCCGATCACGAGCGAGCTGTTGCTCTGCTCGGCCGCGAGCCAGCGCACTTCGGCCTCATCGCCGGGATCGAGGCCGGCCAGCGCGTGCTCGGGCAGGAAGTCGAGCCGGCCGCCGTCGGACGTCGGCACCGTCGCGCCGTCGCGCAGCTTGCGCAGCATCCCGCGCGCGAATGCCGGCAGCGCGAACGCGTCGGTCAGGTAGCCGACCGTATGGCCGCGCCGCACGCGGGCGAGCGCGAGCTGCGTGAACAGCGGATGCGAGGTCTCGCCGCCCCACGCGGTGGCAAGCGGCACGACATAGCGCTCGACGCCGCCGTCGCTCGCGGACACCCAAGCCTCCGCGTACTGGAACGGTTCGTCCGGCATCGGCGTGACGACGTTCAGCCATGCGTCGCCGATCTTGCGGTCCTTCGATGCAAACCAGCGCCGCCGCGTGAGCCACGACGCGAGCGCATCGTGCGCGAGCGTGTGCAGTTGCCCGACGTCGGGTCGCGCGTCGCCGCGCCGCATCACGATCGTCACGTATTCGGGCAGCGGCTCCGCGTGCGGCTGTCGCCACGACGGCTCGCGGCCGTGCTCGGATAGCACGAACCACAGGAACCCGTACGGCGGAAAGGTCAGCAGGTACGTGAGCTGCCCGATCGGCGGAAACGCCGAGTCCGACGTCATCTCGATCGGCACGCGGCCCGCGAATTCGGACAGGTCGAGCTCGACCGCCTGCGACGCGCGCGACAGGTTCGCGACGCACAGCACTGTCTCGTGGCCTTCGAGTTCGCGCAGATACGCGAGCACCTTGCGGTTGTCCGGACGCAGGAAGCGGATCGTGCCGCGGCCGAACGACTGCGTCGCGCGGCGCGTCGACAGGATCCGGCGGGTCCAGTTCAGCAGCGAATGCGGGTCGCGCGTCTGCGCCTCGACGTTGACCGCGTCATAGCCGTACAGCGCGCCCATCACGGGCGGCAGCACCAGCAGTTCCGGGTCCGCGCGCGAGAAACCGCCGTTGCGGTCGGACGACCATTGCATCGGCGTGCGCACGCCGTCGCGGTCGCCGAGGTGGATGTTGTCGCCCATGCCGAGTTCGTCGCCGTAGTAGATCACCGGCGTGCCGGGCATCGACAGCAGAAGCGAGTTGATCAGCTCGATGCGGCGCCGGTCGCGTTCCATCAGCGGCGCGAGGCGGCGCCGGATCCCGAGGTTGATCCGCGCGCGGCGATCGCTCGCGTAGGTCTGCCACAGCAGGTCGCGCTCCGAGTCGGTCACCATCTCGAGCGTCAGCTCGTCGTGATTGCGCAGGAACACGGCCCACTGATTGCTTGGCGCGAGCGCCGGCGTCTGCCGCATGATGTCGATGATCGGGAAGCGGTCCTCGCTCGCGATCGACATGTAGATGCGCGGCATCAGCGGAAAGTGGAACGCCATGTGGCATTCGTTCTCCTCGCCGAAGTATTCCTGCACGTCCTCCGGCCACTGGTTCGCTTCCGCGAGCAGCATCCGGTTCGGATACTCGGCGTCGATCGTCGCGCGGATCCGCTTCAGGATCGCATGCGTTTCCGGCAGGTTCTCGTTGTTGGTGCCTTCGCGCTCGACCAGGTACGGCACCGCGTCGAGCCGCAGCCCGTCGATGCCGAGATCGAGCCAGAAGCGCATCACCTGGATCACCTCGCGCACGACGGCCGGGTTGTCGAAGTTCAGGTCCGGCTGGTGCGAGTAGAAGCGGTGCCAGTAGTACTGGCCGGCGATCGGGTCGTGCGTCCAGTTCGATGTTTCGGTATCCAGAAAGATGATCCGCGTGCCCGCGTATTTCGTGTCGGTGTCGGACCACACGTAGTAGTCGCGATGCATCGAGCCGGGCTTCGCGCGCCGCGCGCGCTGGAACCACGGATGCTGGTCCGACGTGTGGTTGATCACCAGCTCGGTGATCACGCGGATGCCGCGCGCGTGCGCTTCGCGAATGAAGCGCCGCACGTCGGCGAGCGTGCCGTAGTCGGGATGCACGTCGCGGTAGTCGGCGATGTCGTAGCCGTCGTCGCGGCGCGGCGACGGATAGAACGGCAGCAGCCAGATCGTGTCGACGCCGAGCTCGGCGATGTAGTCGAGCTTCATGATCAGGCCCGGGAAGTCGCCGATCCCGTCGTTGTTCGAGTCGTAGAACGACTTCACGTGTACCTGGTAGATGATCGCGTCCTTGTACCACAGCGGATCGTCCGCGCAGAGCGCGGGCGCGCGGCGCCGTGAACGGCGCCGGCGCGGCGTGCCGGCCGGTGCGAGGGACGGGAATTGCGCGCGACGCACGTCGTCGAGGGGATCTTCGCGTTTCATCATCCGTGTGCTCCGGAATGGCCCCGGGCATCGGCCGGGTCGGGCGCCGCCGCTCGCGCGGCGCCGGGAGACGGCGCGAGCCGCCAGATCGCATACGGCCGAACGTGCGGGTCGAGCGATACGTACTGGCGATGCCCGCGCCAGGTTTCGGCATGCGCGGCGTCCTGTTCGAGCGCGTCGAGCGGTTCGCCGTCGACGAGCCCGAAGCCGCGCCACAGCGCCGCATCGAGCGTGAAATTCGCGGCCTGCGGATGCCACGGGTCGAGGCTGATCGCGACCGCGACGACGCTGTCGTGCGCGGGCGTCGCCTTCACGAACACCAGCACCTGGTCGTTGTCCGCATCGACGAAGGTGAGGCCGAGATGGGTCTGTAGCGCCGGATGGTCGCGCCGCGCGCGATTGAGCCGCGCGATTTCGCCGCCGATGTGCGCGGCCTTGCGCCAGTCGCGCACGCGCAGCTCGTATTTCTCCGCGTCCGCGTATTCCTCGCTGTCGGGCAGCGGCGCCGATTCACCGATCTCGAAGCCCGAGTACAGGCCCCACGACCCGGCGAGCGTCGCGGCCAGCGCCGCGCGGATCACGAACTGCGAGCGCGGCGCGTTCTGCAGATGGCGCGGATTGATGTCGGGCGTGTTCACGAAGAAGTTCGGCCGGAAGAACTCGCGTGCAGGGCCGGCCGTCAACTCGGTCAGGTAGTCGATGAATTCGCGCTTCGTCTCGCGCCACGTGAAATACGTGTAGGACTGCGAGAAGCCGACCTTCGCGAGCCGGTACATCATCCCCGGCCGCGTGAACGCCTCCGACAGGAACACCACGTCCGGATGCTTGCCGCGCACGTCCGCGATCATCCACGCCCAGAACGGCAGCGGCTTCGTGTGCGGATTGTCGACGCGGAAGATCCGCACGCCGGCGTCGACCCAGAACAGCACCGCGTCGCGCAGCGCGACCCACAGGTCAGGCAGCGCATCCGGCGCGTAGAAATCGGGGTTCACGATGTCCTGGTAGCGCTTCGGCGGATTCTCCGCATAGCGCAGCGAGCCGTCGGGCCGCCACGCGAACCAGCCCGGATGCGCGGCGAGCCACGGATGATCGGGCGAGCACTGGATCGCGAAATCGAGCGCGATCTCGAGCCCCTGCGCATGCGCGGCGTCGACCAGCGTGCGGAACGACGCGAGCGTGCCGAGCTGCGGATGCACGGCCGTGTGGCCGCCTTCGGGCGAGCCGATCGCGTACGGGCTGCCGACGTCGTCGGGCCCGGCCGTCAGCGTGTTGTTGCGGCCCTTGCGCGCGGTCGTGCCGATCGGATGGATCGGCGGGAAATACAGCACGTCGAAACCCATGTCGCGGATCCGCGGCAATTGCGCGATCACGTCGTCGAACGTGCCGTGCCGGTGCGGGTCGTTGCTCGCCGAGCGCGGGAACATCTCGTACCAGCTCGAGAAGCGCGCGGCTCGACGTTCGACGTCGACCGGGTAGACGGCGTCGTCGTGCGTGACGAACGGCCGGTAGCGCAGCGCCGCGTACGCATCGGCGAGCGCGGGCGCGCCGAGCAGTTCGAGCCGCTTGTCGGGCGCTGCGTCGTTGAACTCGGCCGTGAGCTGTTCCATCCGCGTGCGCGCGCGCCGGTCGACCGCATCGGCGTGCTTCAACGCGGTCGCGAGCAGCAGTTGCGCCTCGCGTAGCTCCAGCGTCACGTCCTGGCCGGCCGCGCGTTTCTTCGTGATGTCGGTGACGAGCGATGCCCAGTCGTCGCGCCATGCGATCACGCGGAACGCGTGGCGGCCGAGCCGGTCGAGCGAGATGCACGCGTGCCAGCGATCGTTCGGCTCCGCGACGAACGGGACTTCGCGCCATGCGTCCTCGTCGTCCGCTCGCCACTGCAGCGCGGCCGCGAGATGCGCGTGGCCGTCCGTGAAGATCGATGCGTGCACAACCAATGTTTCGCCGATCACGCGCTTGATCGCGAAGCGGCCGCCGTCGACCGCCGGCTCGACGCGCTCGATCGCGATCCGGTCGGCCGCGAGCGCGGCCGACAGCGCGGTGCGCTCGCCCGCCGCATCGGTGCGAGCGAGCGCGGGCGGCGCGCGCCGCGCGTCGAGCAACGCATAGCCGCCGGGCTCGAGCGTGAAGGCTTGCAGCGCGACCGGCGCGGCGGGCGCGGCGGGCGCGGATTTGCGCGCGCCGTTCGGCGGCGAGACGTGCGTGAAGCCGCCCGGCACGCCGGGCAGGATCGTCGCGGGATCGACGTGCGTCGGCGCATCGAGATCGGGATTCAACGCGATCAGCAGCGCCGTGTCGTCGTGTTCGAGCGACGGGCCGCTGCCGCGCAGCAGCGCCGTCGCGCGCGCGCCCGGCGCGCTCAGTTGCGCGATTTCGCCGCGCTCGGCCGCGAGCGGTGTCGCGCGGCGCCATGCATTCGCGTCGGCGATCGCGCCGGACAGGTCGAAGCGCGCGTCGTCCAGCGCGGCGCGGAAGCGTGCGGCGTCCGCGTCGCGCGCCATCAGCGGCAGCGTGACGCCGCGCTCGAAGCCCATCGGCACGAGCCAGCCGGTGCCGACCGCGGCGGCGGTCCACAACGCGCGGTGGTACGCGCGGGCGACCGTCTCGTCCGGCGCGGTATTCCAGTTGTCGGCGAGGCGCGGGCCGTCGATCGCGTCCGGAAACGCGATCGGCGAGCCGATGCGCCGCAGCAGCCGGTGTTCGTCGACGAACCACGGCGCATGCAGGTCCCACCAGCGTACCGACGAGAACACTGCATCGAAGCCGGCCGCCTCGAGCTGGGCGAGCGCGTCGCGCGCATGGCCGGGCACGCCAGCCAGCACCGCGACGTCCGGGCGCGCGCGCCGCAGCGCCGCGCGCCAGCCGGGCCACCACGCGGCCGGCAGGTGATGCGGCGCGTCGATCAGGAAACCCGACGCACCGGCATCCGCGAACGTGGCGAGGTGCGTGCACCACCACGCGGACAGCGCGTCGTGCGCGGCGTCTTCGCCGACCTGGGCATGCGCGACATCCATTTCATGCGCGGCGCTGCGCGGATCGATCAATGCGTCGTCGTGCGCGCGCTCGACATACCAGTCCGGATGCTCGGTGCGCAGCGGGTTGTCGCGCGCGATGCGGTCCGGCACCACTTCGAGCAGCACGCGCAGCCCGTGGCCGTGCGCGAGCTGCGCGAGGCGCGAGAACGTCTCGAGCGCGCCGGCGCGCGTCGCGAACGTCGCGGCCGGCCGATGAAAATCGGCGACGTGGCGCGGGAAGCCCGCGACGCTGGCGGCCCAGAAGCCGCCGATCAGCACGTGGTCGAAGCCCATGCCGGCGATGTGCTGGAACGTGTCGGGCCATGCATCGAGCGGGCCGACGAGGCGGGCGTCGCAGAAGTAGATGTGAGGAGCGAAGGGCGGTGTGGGGTTCATGGGTAGCGTGTGCGGGCGGCGGCCGGATCGGCAACAGGTGTGCTTGTCGCAATGCGTGTTCCTGCTGGGATGCGGGCGGGGTTGCAAATGCGCACGCGCGATTCGCGGCGGTTTGGATGGTCGTTTTTTGCAGCCTGGCGTGCGGTGGCGGCGCTTTTATGCGGAGGCGCGTGATCGAGGAGGGAGGGCGGCAGAGTGAAACTTTTGCCAATGGCGTCGAGATACCGATGAAAAACTCGGCGCACGCGGTGGCATCATCGCGACAACCCGCAAGCAGCCGATACCCCCCGCAACACCCCCTCACATGCGCGGAATCGACCGAATATCCGAACTGTCTCCCGTCGCCGCATCATCGTCCGCTTCCGGAATCGGCACCCCAGGGTCATAGCGCACCGCCGCCCCGTTCTCGATCCGGTGCGCGAACGACGGCGGAGCATCGACTTCGTCGCCGAAGCGCGCCCGCACGAACGCGCGCAGCACCGCCGTGCGCACGTCCGGCGCGCGTGCCGCGCAGGTCGACGGGCCGTCGATGAAGCTGGCGTCGCATTCGACGCCATCGCCGCGCCGCGTGATCCGCAGGTCGGCCACGCGCTCGAGCACCGCGCCCGCATCGGCCCACGACGCCGACGGCGCGAAATGCGCGTCGAGGCGTCGCAACGCGTCGCACGCGCCGGTCAGGATCACCTTCGGGTCGACGGCGGTGAAGCACAGCGTGTCTTCATCATCCGCGCACAACGCGCGTGCGCACCAGTAATCGAGGGCGGTTCCGGCGAGTTCGTCGGTTCGCATCGGCAAGCTCCGTCAGGTTTCATCAGGGTGGGGCGCTCGTCGCGCAAGCGGCGTGCCCGGCGTCGCCCGCATGCGGGCGACGAGCGGGTAGTGATCGGACGCACGCCGCGCGCGCATGCTGCGATGCACGTTCACATCGACGAGCCACTCGCCGGGATGGATCCAGATCCGGTCGAGCGAGAACACCGGATACAGCGTCGGGAATGTACGCGGCGCCGGCGCGCGCCGGAACCGCGTGACGAGCGCCCGCAGCGCGCGGCCGCGCACGAACCATTCGTTGATGTCGCCCATCAGGATCACCGGCATCGCGCCGGTGTCGAACGCGGCGAGCAGCCGCTGCACCTGCGCGCTGCGCTCGCTCGCCGACAACCCCAGATGGGTCGCGACCACGCGGATCATGCCCGCGCTGCTGTCGATGTCCGCATCGAGCGCGCCGCGCGGCTCGCGCTGGTGAAACGACAGGTCCAGCGTGCGCGCCGCGCGAATCGGGCAGCGCGACAGCACGGCGTTGCCGTAGCGGCGCTCGGGCGTGTCGATGGTCGGTCCGGCCACCGCGTGCATGCCGGTGGCGTCGCGCAGGTGCGCGAGCACGTCGGGCGCGTGCGTGCCGCCGAGCGGCACTTCCTGCAGCGCGATCACGTCCGCGTCGAGTTCGTGGATCACCTGCGCGATCCGGTGGGCCGCGCGCGTGTGCCACTTGCCGTAGCCGCCGCGGATGTTGTACGTCGCGATCCGCAGGTCGCGCCCGCCCGGCGCGGCGGGGGGCGGGCCGTCGGACGTGACGATGTTCGGCGGCGGGGCCGGTTGCACGCTCAGCGCCATCGTCGCAGCACCCTGACGAGCAGCACCGACACGCCGACCAGCACCGCGCCGATCGCCGCGAGCCACGCGAACGCGCCGGGGCCCGGATGGCTGAACGCGGCGGTCAGCTGGTGCGCGAACGTGACGGTCAGCACGATACCGGGCAGCATCCCGATCGCGGTGCCGACCAGATAGTCGCGCAGGCCGATATGCGATGCGCCGGCCACCAGGTTCACGATCGTGAACGGTGCGATCGGCAGCAGCCGCAGCACGGCCATCGCGACCACGCCGCGGCGGCCGAGGTGTTCGCTGAGCCGGTTCGCGCGCGCGCCGGCGAGCCGGCGCACCGCGTCGCGCCCGAGCCAGTGTCCGATCCCGTACGTCGTGGCGGCTGCCGCCATCGTGCCGAGCGCCGCATACGCGAAGCCCGGCCATGCGCCGAACACCAGGCCTGTCACCGTGATCAGCAGCGTGATCGGCACCGACAGCGTCGCCGCGATCACGTAGCCGGCCAGCAGCAGCGCGGGCGCACCGGGCAGCTGCGCGGCGTGAGCGGCCATTCGTGCGAGCGACGCGATGTTCAGCTCCTTGCCGAGCGGCGAGAAGCGCCACGCGAGCGCGAGCGCCGCGACCAACAGCACGGCCGCGCCGAGCACGAAGAAGCGTGCGGTCAGCACGCGGTGCTGCTCGCGCGGCACGAACTCGCGAACGAAGCGGTCCGGCTCGATCGGCTGCTCGGGGTCGAGCCGCGCGCTGACCGGCACCAGCGCGTCGAGTTGCGGCGTCACGACCGGCTCGAGCGTGCGCAGCGTGCGGCCGGGCTTGTCGCGCAACCGGTCGAGCACGGTATTCGGGCGTTCGTCATGCGCGAGCGCGGCGGCAATCTCGGCCGGTGTCGTGTCGAGATGTTCGGCCAGCAGCCGGTCGCGCAGGCCGGCAATCGCGGTGCGGATGCGCGGCTCGCCGGCCGCGACGAGCGCGATGCAGCATTCGGTGTCGAGCACCATCGAACGGTTATTGAGGTTCGCGCTGCCGATCACGATCCATTCGTCGTCGGCGATCGCGATCTTGCTGTGCACGTTCACACATGCGTCGCCGAGCCCGTCGACATGCGGATACAGCAGCCGGTAGCGGTCGAAGCGGTCGGCGGCCTTCAGCGTGCCATGCAGCCGCGCGCGCAGCACGCCCATCGTCGCTTCCTGCAGCCAGCCGCTCTGCACGCGCGGTGCGACGACCGTCACGTCGGGCCCCTCCGGATCGGCGAGCCGCTCGGACAGCGTTTCGCGCACCACCGCCGCGGTGAAATACTGGTTCTCGATATACAGGTGGCGGCGTGCGGCGCGAATCGTGTCCTCGACGAGCGCGGACACCTGCCGCACCGGCTCGCGATCGCGGTGGCGCGGCGCCGTGTAGGCAATGCCGAGCCGCACGTCGCGCAGGTCGACGCGCGCATCGGGCGGCCACGGATCGACGTCTTCCTCACGATCGAGATGCCGCTGCGCGCGGATCGCGATCGGACGCCCGCATGCATTGAACCAGCGCGCGCGCGCCTGCTTACCGATCGCGGCGGCCGCGTCGCCGTCGAACATCGCCTGCACGTCGTGAAACGGCCCGTACGGCATCCCGTGCGCGTCGCGGCGGCGCGGATCGTCCGCCGCGTGCGCGGGCGTATCCCAGCGTGCGCGCGTCAGGTCAAGCCCGCCGACGAACGCGAGCCGGTCGTCGATCACGACGAGCTTCTGGTGATGCGATGCGCCGCGCGGATGCGTGTCGTCGAGCCGGAACCGGATGCCGCGATGCGCGCGCCACGCGGCGCGATAGACGGGCGGCCAGTCGCGCTCGAGTGCGTAGATCATCGCGAAGTCCCACGCGAGCACGTAGATGCGCAGGTTGTGCCGCGATGATGCCAAGGCGTGCAGAAAGGCGGCGAGCGTGTCGGGCAGGCGGTCGCCGGGGTCGGCAGGCGGCAGGTGCATGCGGCTGTCGACGTCCCAGCCGACGATGAACACCGTATGGCGCGCCCGCAGCAACGCGGCACGCAGCGTCGCGAAATACGCGTCGCCGTCCACCAGCATCGCGAAGCGGTCCGCGTGGCGGATCGTGTCGCAGTTGCGCCCGCGCTCGAGCAGCCCGTGGCGCAGCGGCTCGTCCGTGCGCGACGGGTCGGCTGTCGCGCCATCGGAGCGCGCCGTCGCGACGCTGGCGCGCGTCATGCGTGCCGGCACGATCATCGGGCGTCGACGTCCCGGTCGCCGTCGATGCGTTGCAGCAGCACGTCGCAACGCGCGCGTAGCGCCTGCAGTTCCGGCGAATCGGCGTCGAGCCGGATGCGTTCGCCGCTGTCCGGATCGCCGTACGCGCAGGCGATCTCGTAGATGCCTTGCGCAATCGTGGCGGACGCGTCCGCGATCCTGATCCGGTCGAGCCAGCCGCATTCGGCGTGATGGCACGCGAGCCACGCGCGCAGCGCGCCGACCGTCTGGCTGGCCGTCATCCACGCGCCGCCGCGCATGCGCGCCGTCAGCTGGCTCGTTACGAGGTAGGAGAGCAGGTCGGTCTGAGTCACGCAAAACTCCTTGAAGAAGTATCGGGGCGACAGGTCCGCACGCCGGCGAGGTTTTGCAGCGCCGCGCAGATCGCCGCAAATTCCGCGCCGCTCGTGCGCGAGAACGACACCGAGATGTCGTCCGTGTCCGGATCGTCGTCCGACTGCTGGACGATGAATCGCTTCACGCGCACGCGGTCGGTGCCGAGCGTGTCGTGCAGCTTGCCGAGCGTCAGGCCGCCGCGCTGGACGACGAGCCGCAGTGTGCGCTGCTGCCGCTGGGTGATGAAGCGGCGCTCGAGCGGTTTTACGCCCGCCAGGATCACGAGGACGATCACGGTCGCACCGAGCGACGCAACGTACATGCCGCCACCGACCGCGAGACCGACACCGGCCACCGCCCACAGGCTCGCGGCGGTCGTCAGCCCGCGCACGACTTCGCCGCGCAGCAGGATCGAGCCGGCGCCGAGAAAGCCGATGCCCGATACCACCTGCGCGGCGACCCGTGACGGGTCGAGCACGACGCCGCTCTGGCCGTGTACGTCTTCGAAGCCGAACGTGGAGACGAGCATCACGAGTGCCGAGCCGACGCATACCAGCATGTGGGTGCGCAAGCCGGCGGCCCAGTTGAGGCGCTCGCGTTCGAGTCCGATCACGCTGCCGAGCAGCGCGGCGAGCAGCAGGCGTCCGAGGAGTTCGAGATGGCCGATCATCGTGGCCTCCTTTTGTTTGGCGTACTGGAGCGGGTCGATACCGGTTCGATACCCTGTTCGATGCTCAATAGGGACGCAAGCCCCGTGCCGGATCGGCCGATACCGGGCACGCCGCGTGCGCGCGGGGCCGACGGCGCGCACGGCGATCATGCGGCGCGCATTTTTTGCATCTTCATCGCAGATAAGTACAGGGGGCCAGGATGCAGCATCAACAGGACGCACAGGTTCGCGACCCGTATCGCGGCCACGAGATTCGCGTATGGGCGCGCCGCAACGCGCGGGGGGCGTGGGACGACGAGGTGCAGGTGTATGTCGACGGCGCGCGCATCGAGTTGTACGTACCGGAGCCGGCCGGCACGGAGTGGCTGACCGAGGACGAGGCGCTGCGGGCGGGCGTCGAGCGCGGGCGCTATCTGGTCGACAAGCGCGTCGACGACGACTGATTCCACCGGCACGGTGTTCGCACGCGCGTCCGGCATGGAGGCGCGTGCCCGACGGGAACGAAGCTGGGGAAGGCGATCGCGGAGACCCGGCCGATGCGGGTCGGCCGGACGATTCAGGCGTTACGGCCGCGCCGCGATCTCATCCAGATGCCACAGCAGATCCGCCGGATCGTCATACACGCGCAGCGCGCCCGCGCGTTCGAGCTCGTCGCTGCCGTAACCGCCCGACAGCAGCCCGACGCCAAGCGCCCGGCAGCGGCTCGCGGCGAGCATGTCCCAGATGCTGTCGCCGACCACGACCGTATGTTCGATCGGCACGTTCAGTTTCGCGGCGGCGGTCAGGAACAGGTCGGGATCCGGCTTCGCGTACTTCACCTGGTCGCGCGTGACGACCACGTTCTTCTCCGGATCGACGCCGAGCGCCTCCAGATTGATCGCGGCGGTTTCCATCCGCCCGCTGGTCGCGATCGCCCAGCTAATGCCGGCATTCGTCAGCGCGCCCAGCAGCTCGCGCGCACCCGGCAGCGGCCGGACCTGCGCGCGCAACCGCTGGTACGCGGCCGCATGCAGCCGCGCGAGCCGCTCGACGCGCTCGGCGTCGATGTCGCCGGCCGTCTCGCGCAGCAGCTGGTTCAGGAACAGGCCGCCGCTCATCCCGATCTTGCGGTGGATGCGCCACACCGACAGCTCGATGCCCTCGGCATCGAGCGCTTCCTTCCACGCGAGCACGTGCTGATAGACGCTGTCGACGAGCGTGCCGTCGAGATCGAACAGAAATGACGTTTCAATGCGCATGTAAATCTCCTGGCCCGATGGCATTCGGGCGATTCGTTCGGGGAAAGCGGATTCGACACATTATCGGCGCACGGCCGTGTCATCGCCGTGTTCGCGCATCGCGGCCGGGAGCGGCGTTTCAAGCGCCGCTGGTACAATCGCGCCGATGCGCCGGGCCGGCTGCCCGCGCCACCAACCTTCGTCGAATTCCCGTATGGCAACCCCGGACGCCGTCAGTTCCGAACAGTCGTGGTGGGGCGTTCTGGCCCTGGCACTCACTGCCTTCATCTTCAATACCACCGAATTCGTGCCCGTCGCGCTGCTGAGCGCGATCGGCGACAGCCTGCAGATGCAGCCGACCGCCGTCGGCCTGATGCTGACGATCTACGCGTGGGCCGTCGCCGTCGTGTCGCTGCCGCTGACGTTCGTCACGCGTCACGTCGAGCGCCGCAAGCTGCTGAGCTGCGCGCTGCTGGTGTTCATCGGTAGCCATGTCCTCACCGGCGTCGCGTGGAATTTCACGGTGCTGATGCTCGGCCGGCTCGGCATCGCGTGCGCGCATGCGGTGTTCTGGTCGATTTCCGTTCCGCTGGCCGTGCGGCTCGCGCCGAGCGACCGCAAAAGCCGCGCGCTCGGCCTGCTCGCGATGGGCACGGCGACCGCGATGGTCGCCGGCATTCCGCTCGGGCGCGTGATCGGCGAGGCGCTCGGCTGGCGCGTCACGTTCCTCGTGATCGGCGGCGCGGCGGCCGTCGCGTTGCTGGCGCTGCGCATGACGCTGCCGACGCTCCACAGCGAGGGCGCCGGCTCGCTCGCGAGCATCGGCACGTTCCTGCGCAAGCCGGCGCTGGTGTCGCTGTACGCGATCACCGTGCTGGTGATTTCCGCGCACTTCACGTCGTATACGTACATCGAGCCGTTCGTGCAGAGCGTCAATCATGCGAGCAGCAGCCGGATTACCTACGTGCTGATCCTGTTCGGCGTCGCCGGCGTGCCGGCCGCGCTCTGCTTCAACCGCGTGTTTCCGGAGCGGCCGGCCGATTTCCTGATCGCGTCGATCATCGCGTTGTCGGCCTGTCTGCTGATCCTGTTCCCGAGCGCGCTGAACATCGTCACGCTGTCCGTTCACACGCTGGTGTGGGGCGGCGCGATCGTCTGCTTCGGTCTCGCGATGCAGGCGTGGGTGCTGAAGCTGGCGCCCGAGGCGACCGATCTCGCCGTGTCGATCTTTTCCGGGCTGTACAACGTCGGGATCGGCGCCGGCGCGCTGCTCGGCAACCATATCGCCGGCGCGTTCGGGCTGCCGTGGATCGGCACGTTCGGCGGGGTGGTCGGGATCTTCTCGGCCGGGATCGCGTGGGCCGCGTTGCGGCTGCATGAGCGGCGGGCGGTGGCGTAGCGCGCTGATTCACCGTCGCGCCGGCGATCGCGATCACGCCGCCATAGCGGCATCGACCTGTCGTGCTCGACGATTGCGGCGGCGGGTTCGCGATGACCCGGCGGCGATCCGAGCAAGCCATTCGCGACGGGGGATGCGACGGCGGCGATCGGGTTCGCAAGGAATCGGGCAGGGCGATGGCGTGGCCGCCATCGTTTCATGCTCATCGCCGCACGTTGCACGTTGCACACCGCACACCGCACACCGCACACCGCACACCGCACACCGCACACCGCACACCGCACACCGCACGTTGCACGCCGCGTCAATGCAGCCCGTCAGTCCCGATCCCCGCAGCTTCGAGCCGCTTGAGCTTCGCGTACAGCGTCGTGCGTGAAATGCCGAGTTGCCGCGCGGCCGCCGACACATTGCCGTCGTGTTCGCGGAGCGCGCGGCGGATGGCTTCGAGCGACTGTTCGTGCAGGCTTGCCTGCGGGCTCGCGGCCGGCGCCGCGGTGCACACATCGGCGGCGTCTTCGAGCACATCGGCGTGGCGCGACATCGTCGCCCGATCGAGCGGCGCGCGCAGCGTGCGCACCCATACGTGGCTACCATCGTCGCGCGCGATTCGCTGCGGCGTGCGCGCCGGTGTCAGCAAACGACGCTGTTGCGCGGGCGTCGCGCCGGGAAACAGTTGCCGGAGGTCATACGGCGCGACCGGCCCTGCGGGCGCGAGATCGAGCATCTGCCGTGCAAGCCGGCTCACCGCGCGCACACGGCCCGCGCCGTCGAGCGCGATGACGCCGGCGAGCGGCGTGCCGAGCCAGCGCGGATCGTGCTGGACCTGCAGCAGATGGCAGTCGCGCAACATCGCATACAGCCGCTGCTCGGCGGACAGCGCCGCGTGCCGGAACTGCTCGCGCAGCTGCGCGACGTTGCGCCGGCCGATGCCGGTGATGTCGAGCGCGCCGATCACTTCACCGTCGAGGCCGACCAGCGGCACCGCGAGGCAGAATACCCGCGAGAACTCGTCGAGATAGTGCTGGGCGCCCGCGACGACGGCCTCGGCGCCGTCGTGAATCACGCAACTCGGCGCGGTCGTGCCGATGTTCGGTTCGACGATCCGGCGACCGGCCACGATCGGCGTCAGCAGCGCGTCGTCGCATTGCGGGCTGCGCCGCGCATGCACGATCGTGCCGCGCGGATTGACGCAGAAGATCGTCCACTCGCGGCCGCCGAACGCGGCCCACAGCGGCTCGATTTCCTGCGCGACGCAACGGTAGAGCCGCCGGTCCGCGCGCGATTCGTCGAGCTCGCGCTGCATTTCATAGCGGGCGTGTTGCCATGGCCGCAGCCCGGCGTCGCGCGAACGCAGCCACGAGCGCGCGACGCTGGCCGGCAGAGCAGTTTCGGGCAGCGGCTCGCCCGCCGCGAACCGGGCGCGGAGCCGGTCGAGGTCGACCAGCCGTGCAGGAGATTCAGGGGCTGTATTCACACATGCGCTCCATGTGGGTCGAATGGCCGGGCCGGGCATGCCGGCCGGCGTGTCGCGCGAATGCGTAATATAGCCCGGTGCTCGAGGCGGGGTATCTTCATGCCGTGCAAGGGCGCACGCAGCGGGTTGCCCGATTTGCATCGGGATGCCGCCGGCGGTGCCCCGCGCTCAATGCGGCAACCGTAGGATCGGTTTGAGCGTGATGCCGCTGCTGCTGTCCGCGGCGGCCTGGTTGATCTGCTCGAGCGGATAGAACTTCACCAGCCGGTCGAAGGGGAACCGGCCTTGCAGATGCAGCTGCACGAGTTGCGGAATGAAGGTCTGCGGCACGCTGTCGCCTTCGACGATCCCGCGGATCGTGTGGCCGCCGAGCAGCAGGCTGTTCACGTCGAATTCGGCCTTCGTGCCGAGCTTCGGCGCGCCGACCACGCCTATCGTGCCGCGCGAGCCGAGCGCGTCGATCCCTTGCGACAGCACGGCCGGCAGCCCCGTCGATTCGAGCGCGTAGTCGACGCCGCCGCCGGTGATCTCGCGGATCGCGTCGGCGACGTCGACTTCCTTGCTGTTGATCGCGTGCGTCGCGCCGAGCTCCAGCGCCAGTGCGAGCCGCGACGGCACGATGTCGACGGCGATGATCGCCGTCGCGCCGGCGATACGCGCGGCCATCACGGCGCTCATGCCGACCGCGCCGGCGCCGAAGCTCGCGAAGCTGCTGCCCGTGCGTACCGCGAGCGAATTGATCACCGCGCCCGCGCCGGTCTGGATCCCGCAGCCGAGCGGGCCGAGCAGTTCGAGCGGCGCTTCCTTCGGCACCTTGATCGCGTTGTTCTCGCGCGCGAGCGCGTAGCTCGCGAACGACGACTGCGCGAAGAAATGATCGTGCAGCGGTTCGCCCGCTGCGTCGCGGAGGGCCGTCTGTCCGTCGGCATCGGCACCCCCGAAGTTCAGCGCGAAGAACTGCCGGCAATACGCGCCGTGACCGCCGACGCACGACGCGCAATGGCCGCACGCGCCGTAGGTCAGCACGACGTGATCGCCGGCGGCGAGCATCTTCACGTTCGGGCCGACTGCCTCGACCACGCCGGCGCCTTCATGACCGAGCACCGCCGGCAGCGGCACCGGATAGTACTGGTCGCGCACGATCAGGTCGGTGTGGCACAGGCCCGTCGCGACGACGCGCACCAGCACCTCGTCGCCGCGCGGCGCGCGGATCCGGGCCGGCTCGATCGAGAAGGGCGCGCCGGCGGCGCGGGCGACGGCCGCGGTGACGGCGCGCGTATCGTTTTCGGTATACATGGTCGGTTTCCTCGTCAAATCGGATACAGCGGCGCTTCGCCCTTGATCGTCAGCCACTGCCACTGCGTGAATTCTTCCCAGTTTGCCGCACCGCCGATGCTCGAGCCATTGCCCGATGCGCCGACGCCGCCGAACGGGTTGATCGCTTCGTCGTTGACCGTCTGGTCGTTGATGTGCAGCAGCCCGGTGTTCAGCCGCTCGCCGATCCTCAGCGCACGGCCGACGTCGGCGGACAGGATCGCCATCGACAGCCCGTACTCGGTGCGGTTTGCGAGCGCGATCGCGTCTTCGTCGGTATCGAACGGCACGACGATCGCGACCGGCCCGAAGATTTCCTCGTCGAACGCCGGATTGCCAGGCGCGACGCCGCTCAGCACGGTCGGCTCGAAGAACAGGTCGCGATGGCCGCCGCCCGTCTCGACGCGTGCGCCGGCGCGACGAGCCGCGTCGACCACGCTCGCCGCATGGTCGCGTTGCGCGGCGTTGATCAGCGGGCCGAGGCCGACGTCGCCGGTGGCCGGATCGCCGACACGTAGGCTTTGCGCCTTCTCGACGAGCTTCGCGACGAAGCGGTCGTGAATCGCGCGCTGCACCAGCACGCGGCCGGTTGCCATGCAGATCTGGCCTTGATGCAGATACGCGCCCCATGCGGTGTTCGCGACCGCGCGGTCGAGATCGGCATCGTCGAGCACGATCAGCGAATTCTTGCCGCCGAGTTCCAGCGACACCTTCTTCAGATGGCGGCCGGCCGCTTCGCCGACCTTGCGCCCGGCCGCGGTGGAGCCGGTGAACTGAATCATCGCGACATGCGGATCGGCGACCAGCGCGGCACCGGCCGCGCCGTCGCCGGGCAGCACGTGCAGCACGCCGGCCGGCAAGCCGGCGAGCTCGAACACGCGTGCGATCGCGACGCCGCCGCACACGGCGGTACGCGGATCGGGCTTCAGCACGACGGCGTTGCCGAGTGCGAGCGCCGGCGCGACCGCGCGCATCGCGAGGTACAGCGGGAAATTGAACGGCGAGATCACGCCGACCACGCCGCGCGGGCGGCGACGCGCGAGCGACAGCCGGCCGGCCGCCGACGGCAGCACTTCGCCGGCCGCTCGTGACGGCAGCCCGGCCGCTTCGTGCAGTGCCTTGATCGTGACCGACGTTTCGAACGACGCCTTCGCGCGCGTCGAGCCGCTTTCGCGGACGAGCCAGTCGACGATCGCATCGAAGTGCGTTTCGGCGACGGCCGCCGCGCGACGCAGGACCGCCGCACGCTCGTCGTACGGCAGGCCGAACCATGCGGGCTGCGCGCGATGCGCGGCGGCCGACGCGTCGGCGATGGCTGTGCTGTCGGCGAGGCCGATGCGGCCGAGCGTGTTGCCGGTCGCTGGTTCGATCACGTCGGCCGAGAGCGGGCTCGCGTGCCAGCGTCCGTTGAAAGTCTTGCCGCACCAGACGTCGGCGTTGAATAGTGCGGTATTGGTGCTGATGCTGCTATCCATTTACGCTCCTGAGGACATTCGGATCGGCCGGATCGGGTGTTGGTTGGGGACTTGGGTGTCGACCGGCATGCGGGCGAGGGTAGGCAGGGGCGGGGAAATGGGGCTATACGGGTTTGTTCCCACCCGGCGGGGCTGCGCCGGTCGTGGTGCGGTTGCGGTTATGTGTGCGGAAACTGAACAGTCGTTGCGTGGGTTGTTGCGGCACGCCGGCTGATGACGCTGGGGGGATTGCTGGTGCAGCGGTACTTGCGTCGTGTCTGACAAGACTCGACGGGCAAATCGCCTGCCTCGGTAGCACTGGTTTGACGAGACCCACCGCACTTCAGGCGTTGCAGGCATTCCCGCGCATCGACGGCAACACGCTCGACCCGGCAAGCTCGGTGCGTATCATCGCCATCGCGGCAACCATCGACAATGGGCTCCAGCGAGCACCGTCGTCGCTTGGGAAGCGCGGCAGGCGTCGGCATTGGCCGCCAGTTCCAGCACTGTCACCAAACGACGTGCGTCAGCGCGCCGTTTATCAATCGGAGCGCTCATGACAGCGCGTCGAGCAGTCCATACCACGCCACTCCCGCACTGATATAGAGCCGCTGCAACGCGTGAAATGGAACTGGCTCGATCGACGTCGGCGGAAGCGGTAATCCGCGCGTCGTCCCGCCGATTAAAGCGGCCAGATGCTTCCCGAGCGTTGTCGCCATCGCAATGCCGCGTCCGTTGTAACCGAGAGCGATAGTCATGCCTTCTGCCGGCACGTGCACGTGCGGCAAAAAATTGCGTGTGATGGCGATGCGACCAGCCCATCGGAATTCAAACTCGATGTCCTTGATGTGTGGAAACATCAACTGGGCCGCACGCTCGAGATGCACCCAATCCCCGGCGCTGCGAGGGTCGCGAAAAGGTCCACGCCCGCCCATCAGCAAACGTCCATCCGCATCCTTGCGAAAGTACAGCAGCAGACGCCGCGAATCGGAAGTCACTTCGCCGCCCGCCAGAATCGTTGCGCCGACATCGTCCGCCAGCGGCTTCGTCGCGACAATGAAGCTGTTTGCCGCGATCACCGATTGCGCCAGTCGCGGCCAGAGTCCGTCGGTATAGCCGTTGGTGGCGAGCAGCACCTGTTTCGACTCGATGACCGGACCATGCGCCGTGCGAATGCGCCATCCGTTCGCGCCGCGCTCGACGCCCGCGGCGCGAGTCCCGCCATGAATCTCAGCGCCCGCCGCTTGCGCCGCGCGCGCAAGGCCGCGTGCATAACTCAGCGGTTGCACGCTGCCTGCGCGCCGATCGACCCAGCCGCCGACAAACGCGTCAGTGCCGAGCCGTTTCGATACCTGCGCACGGTCGAGCAACTCGACCGGCGCGCCACGCGCTTCCCACTGTCCTGCGCGAGCGTACAGCGTCTTCAGCAGCTTGTGCGAATGGGTCGGCTGAATCCAGCCCGCACGCGTTGCATCGCAGCGAATGCCGTGGCGCGCGACCAGATCGAAAACCGTATCAGCAGCACCGCCCGCCATTTGCACGAGCGCGTTGCCGTCGTGCGGACCGTAGCGTCGGATGAGTTCATCGGGATCGTATTTCAGGCCGGGAATAACCTGGCCGCCATTCCGGCCGGACGCTCCCCAGCCGGGCTCGTTGGCGTCGATCACGCAGACGCGCAAGCCCTGCTCCGCCAGATGCAACGCCGTCGACAACCCGGTATAGCCGGCGCCGACGATCGTCACGTCTACGACCGTCGAGCTATCGAGCCGAGGCGTTACAACTGCGGGTTCCGCCGTCGCTGCCCACAGCGAGGGCGGCAACGGCTTTGCGACTTCAACTTCAGCCAGGTTCATGATGGTCTTCAAATCCGGGGCGCTTCGGCAAGCGCGGGCATCTTGCCGAGAAACTCGCGCGTGCGGGCATGGCGGGGACGGTCGAACAACTCGGCCGCGCTGCCTTCTTCATGGATCGCGCCGTCGTGAAGAAAACACACACGGTCGGCCACTTCGCGCGCAAACGCCATTTCATGCGTGACGACGATCATCGTCATGCCGTCGTCGGCCAGTTGGCGCATCACGCCGAGCACTTCGCCGACCAGTTCCGGGTCGAGCGCCGAGGTGGGTTCGTCGAAGAGAATCGCTTTGGGCTCCATGGCCAGCGCTCGCGCGATCGCCACGCGCTGCTGCTGTCCGCCCGACAGTTCCGCCGGATGCGCGTTCATACGATGCGCAAGCCCGACCTTGTCGAGCAGATGCCGCGCGTGCTCGCGTGCCTGAGCGCGCGCTTGCTTCTTCACGAACACGGGACCCTCGAACACGTTTTCCAGCGCCGTGCGATGCGGAAACAGATTGAAACGCTGGAACACCATGCCGACCTGCGCGCGCAGTTCGTGGATCTGTTTCGATTTTGCGTCGACGGTGCGACCCTCGACGGTGATCTCTCCGGCGTCATGCCGTTCCAGCCCGTTGATACAGCGTAATAGCGTGGATTTGCCCGAGCCCGATGGACCGATCAGACATACCACCTGGCCGCGTTCCACATTCAGACTGACCCCCTTCAGCACGTGCTGATCGTGAAATCGCTTGTGAATCGAGTCGACCTTGATCATCGTTTTCCCTTCAGTCCAAGGCGGCGTTCGAGCCGCCGCAATCCATAGACGAGCGGCAGGCTGAGTCCGAGATATAGCAGCGCGACCAGCGTGAAAACCGTCATGTTCTGAAACGTGGACGATGCGATGAGCTGCCCGGCACGCGTCATTTCGGCGACCGTGATCGTCGAGGCGAGCGACGAATCCTTGAGCATCATCACGAGCGTGTTGCCGTACGGTGGCAGCGCGATCCGGAACGCTTGCGGCAGCACCACGCGCCGCATGATCATCGTGCCGCGCATGCCAATGGACTGCGCCGCTTCGATCTGCCCGTGATCGATCGCCTGAATGCCCGCGCGAAAGTTCTCCGCCTGATACACCGAGTACGCAATACCGAGGCCGATAAACCCGGCCTGGAAGGCGGACAACTGCACACCGAGATCGGGCAGCACAAAGTAGATATAGAAGAGCTGAACGATGATCGGCAGTCCGCGAATCACGTTGATGAAAGTTGCGGCCGTGTTCGACAGGACGCGGTTGTCGGACACGCGCATCAGCGCGAGCAGCAACCCGAGCACGGTGCTCAGGACGAACGAGCAGAAAGTGATCTCGATCGTGACGACCGCGCCTTTCAGCAGGATCGGCAGGAATTCAACGGCGTTCTGGAAGAACATGGCGGGCAGTCCTTATTCTGAAAACGGCGTCATTCCACCTGCCACTTCTTGACGATCTGCGTAAGCGTTCCGTCGGCCTTGATCTTCTTGATGCCGGCATTCAACTGCTCCAGCGTGGCCGTGTCGCCCTTGCGCACGACGAAGCACAACTGGCCTTTCACCGAAGGCTGATATCCGCTGACGAGGCGCAGTTGCGGATTCGGATTGTGCTGAAGCTGATAGGCAATGATCGGATGATCGCCGAAGCCCGCCTTGATACGGCCCAATGCGACGTCGCGCATGATGTCGGCGACCGAATCGTAAGTGCGCACTTCCTTGAAGATGCCCTTCTTGTTCAAGGCGTCGACGAACGCGGTGCCGACCTGCGCGCCGACGATCTCGCCCTTGAGATCGTCCATGGACGTGTACTGACGTTTGTCGTCCGCGCGAACGATCAGGCCCTCGCCATACGAATAGACCGTATCGGAGAAATCCACGACCTGTTCGCGCGCCGGCGTCTTCAGCATGGCTGCTGAAATGATGTCGATCTTTTTGGTGGTCAGCGACGGAATCAGCGACGAGAACGTGGTCTGCTCGATCTTCACATCGAAGCTCGCCGCCTTGCCCGTTGCCGTGATCGCATCGACTAGCAGCCCCTGGATCGAATTGCTCTTTACGTCGAGAAAGGTGAACGGCACGCCGGTGGCCGTCGAACCGACCTCGTAGGTGGTGGCGGCAACCGCCCAGGCCGGCGCGCCGGCGAGCAGCAATCCTGTTGCAAAGACACTAGCGAAGCGTTTGGCGAACTGGAACATGAGTCTCTCCACGGGGTTGGCGAGGGCCGACAGGAATATCGGCAACCATCGGTTTCACTATGATATTCGAATCAAAAATATCGATTAGCGTAACTTGAATATCGATATGCGATATGCTAGTCTCGATGTCACACCTAAACAATTGGGTAATTCCATGACACGCAAGACGTCCGGCGCGCGGCCGAAGGCCTTTTTGGATCCGGATGAGACGCCGGATGCGCTGTTCAATCAGTCGCTGGAGAAAGGAATCGCGGTGCTGCGCGCGTTCAGCGCGCAACGCCGTTCGATGACGCTGCCGGAAGTCGCGGAGGCGACGTCGATTACCAAAAGCTCTGCGCAGCGCATGATCTACACGCTGGAGAAGCTCGGCTACGTGAGAAAGCATCCGCGTACGAAGCGGTATCAGCTCGCGCCGCGTGTGATGCAAATCGGTTTCAACTATCTTGCCGCCGACACGCTGATCGACGTCGCCAACCCGTTTCTATCCGAACTCACCAATGTCATCGGCGAGACGACCAATCTGACCGAGCCGGATGGCCTCGACATGGTCTACGTGGCGCGGTTCGTGTGCATGAAATTCGTGCCGATCCACATGCCCATAGGTAGCCGTATTCCAATGTACTGCACGGCGTCGGGGCGGGCCTATCTCGCGGCGCTGCCGGACGACGAGTCACGCGCGCTGCTGGCGGCCAGCGACCGCGTGACGCACACGCAGTACACCGTCACGGATCTTGAGGAAATCGGGAGGCGTCTTGTGCTTGGGCGGCGCAACGGTTATGCGTCGAACCGCGAAGAGTTGTTTATCGGCGATATGACCATCGCGGCGGCGGTGCTCGACGGCGAGCGCCGCCCGGTCGGCGCGGTTCACGTCGTCGCGCCGACGAGCCGCTGGACGCTGGCGGACGCGGAAGCGCGGCTGGCGCCTGCGGTGATCGATTGCGCGCGCAGTATCAGCAATTCCATCAGGACGCTTGCCTGAGGGCGCGCCCACGTCCGGTTCGTCGCCAACACACCGCAAGGAGCCGTCTTCGCGTCGGAGCGAGAAGCGCGGAGGAAGCTT